>JACKHS010000009.1 GCA_020638875.1 Planctomycetota bacterium | reverse complement strand
TCGAGACGTTGGCCGGGTCGTTCCAGAAGAGCGGGTTGCGGTTGCTCGGGTGGCGCAGGCGCACGTGCGCGCCCGCGGCCGTCACGAGCAGCGCAGCGCCGAGCAGCCCCAGCCCCAGCGCGCGGCGGCGGAGGCGCATCATCGCGCACCTCCGCGGGCGCTGCCGGTGAGCGCGCGGCGCTCGGCCGCGGCGCGCAGCTCGGCGATGGTCTCGGCGTAGTTCAGTACGGCGCGGGCGGGCGCCTCGTCCACGGCGCCGCTGCGGGCGTCGACGGTGGCGAGCAGACTCGACTCGCCGATCAGCGAGCGGCGTCCGTCGAGCTCCGTGACGACGCTGAGCTTGCCTTGCGCCAGGCCGACCGGGACGCGCACGCCCGTCGCACCGGGGTGGCTGAGGAACAGCAGCGCTTCCTCGCCCGCCTGGAGCGTCGCCATGCCCGGCAGCACGAGGCCGCGCCCGTCGGGCAGCACGCCGCCGGGCAGCCGCACGGTGCGCAGCGCCAGGTCGTCGCCCCAGAAGGTCCGGTCGACCTCGAGCACGTACTCGGTCTCGATGCGCCCTTGCGGCGTCTCCACGACGCGCGCCTCGCGCACGCGCGCTTCGAGGACGAGGTCCGCCGCGTCGACGAGGTCGACGAGCTCGAGGCGCAGGGCAGTGCCGGCGTTGACGTCACCGGCGGGCTCGCGGGAGGGAACGCCGGCCAGGAGGCCGAGCACCGCGAGCCCCAGCAGGGAGGGCCACTTCATAGCGTTGGATAGGAGGCGTGCTGGAGCCGACCCGGTGGGGATCGGCGCGGGCCGCCCGGGAAGCTGCCCCCGTCTTCGAGACGCCGCGGCGCCGATCTTGAGCCCGGCTGGTGCGACCCCGGCGGGCGGATTGCCGCGCTCGGGTTCAAGACGCCCCGCAGCCGGCGCTCGATAGAGGCTCGATGCCGCGTCCTGCGTGTCCCCCGCCCCTGCCCGAGCCACGATGAGCACCCTCCGCGCCAAGCAACTGATCCGCGACAACCTGAACATCCCCACCCTGCCCGCGATCGTCGAACGGATCTCGACGCTGATGGCCGACCCCGAGGTCGGCACCGCCGAGGTGGGTGAAGTGGTCGGTCAGGACGCGCCGCTCGCCGCGAAGGTGCTGCGCATCGCGAACAGCGCGTACTACGGCCTGCGCGAGCGCTGCCTCTCCACGGAGCAGGCCTCGTCCGTGCTGGGGCTGCGCGTGCTGAAGAACGTCGTCACGCAGGCCTCGGTGATCCAGCAGTTCGAGCACCTGCGCGGCTTCGCGGGCTTCGACATCGATCAGCTCTGGCACCACTCGATCCTGACCGCGACGGCCTGCGCCGAGCTCGCCAAGCACTGCACCGGCCGCGTGCTGCTCGATCCCGAGGAGTTCTACGTGTGCGGCCTGCTGCACGACCTCGGCAAGGTCGTGATGCTCGACGCGATGGGCGAGAGCTACCTCGAGGCCTTCCTCGAGGCGGCGCGCTCCGGCGAACGACTCCACGTGGTCGAGGAGCGCCGCTTCGGCTTCAACCACACCGACGTGGGCTCGCTGGTCGCGACGCGCTGGCAGCTCCCGGTCGCGGCGGCGAGCGCCATCCAGTTCCACCACGGCCCGCGCGAGAACGTGCAGCAGGACCCCGTCGTCGCGCTGGTCGCGAACGCGAACCTGCTCGCGCACCGCGTGGCCGAGGGGCGGCTCGAGGAGGCCGCGGCCACCCTGGACGCCGAGACCGCCGGGTTCCTGGGCCTGGACCCGGCGCGCGTGCCCGAGATCGTCGCGGCGGTGAAGGCCGCGCAGGGCGCGATCGCCGTCTGAGGCGCCGCGCGGGGCCGCGCCGCGCGCCCCGGCTGCGCCGCCGTCGTCGAGCCCGCGCCGCCCCGGCGGCGGGAGCGGGATAGGTTTGGGGGTGCCGGCGCGAGCCGCACTCCCCCAGCCATGGATGCCGAGACCCTCCTCGAACGCCTCTGCGCCCGTCACGGCGTGGACCCGAAGCAGGGGGCGCGCCTGCTACCCCTCGTCCAATGGGCCCTCAAGGGCCCGCGCGACTCGCGCGATCGCATCCTGGCGGTCGTGGAGCGCACCCTGGCGGACGACGGCGCCGAGACCCACCGGGCGGCGCTGAACGCCGCGGCCGAGCACGCGGTCCTGGTCGCCGTGGCGCGCATCCTGCACGACTGGAGCCCCGCGGAGCGCTTCCTGGGCCTCGACCTCGAGCGGCCCGAGCTGCTGGGCGACGAGGACGCCACCCGCGGCTGAGCCCGGGGACGGGCGCATCAAGGGAGCGGCCCGCGCTCCCCGGAGGAGGCGCGGGCCGCGGTCGGAATCCCTCAGCGAGGAGGGGTACGGCGGCTAGCGGCCGGCGTTGGCGCGACGGACGAGTTGCTTCAGCTCGCGCAACTCTTCGCGCAGGGCGCGGACCTCGTCGCGTAGGGCCTGCAGCTCGCGGCGCGCTTGAGCCTTGAGCTCGCGGCGCGATTGGGCCTTGAGCTCGCGGCGCGTTTGGGCTCCGGGAGCCTCCTGGGCCTGGCGACGCGCCTCCAGGCGCTGCGCGATGCGCGGGGCGCCGGGGGCGAAGTCGAGCTGCGGTCGGCCGGGCGCCGGCAGGGCGCGCTCGCGAACCGGACCGCGCGCGAAGGGGGCCGCGCGCCGCGGGAGCGCGAGGTCGCGCAGCTCGATCTCCTGCACATCGCAGGGCTCGTCGCACTCGAGGCTGCAGTCCCCCTTGCAGCGCAGCTCGAGCTCGCACTCGCCGCCCTCCTCGCCGCCGAGGAAGAGCACCTCGGCGGGGCCGCCGCCCACGCGGCGCATCGAGAGGCGCAGGGGTTGGCCGGGGCGGAACGCGGGGTGCGGCGCGGCCACGCCGAAGTCGTCGCACCCGGACGCCTCGCACGGCGTCTCGCAGGCGTCCTCGCAGCAGTCGTCGGCGCAGGGCTCGTCGCAGTCCTCGTCGTCGAGGACCCAAGACCAGCCTTCCACGCCCTCGTCATCGCCGAACGCGAGCCCGAAGCTCAGCGCACCGCCCTCGGCGTGCGCTTGCTTCAGGAGGGCGCCGAGGTCGAGATCGCCGATCAGCTCGCGGATCTCGGCGTCGCCGGGGCGCGCGTGCGCGCCCTGCTTGACCGGACAGTCCGGCGCGGCCTCGGAGCAGCACCCCTCGCCGGGCGTGCAGGTCGTCGCCGCGGGGCCGCCCGTGGCGGTCGACGTGTGGATCTTGCCGTCGGGACCGATGGTCAACACCTGCACCTGGGTGGAGAGCACGTCGCACTGGGCGCGCGCCTCGTCGTCGCACAGCTCGGCGCACTCCTCGGCCGAGTCGCACACGCCTGCGGAGCAGGCCCCGTCGGGGCCGGTGATCGTGAGCGTCCGCGTCAGCAGCTTCCCGCCGTCGACCTCGGCGCAAGCCTCGGGCGCCGCCTCGCAGCCGATCACGAGCTCGCACGCCTGCGGCTCGGTGCAGGCCTGCGCGTCGCAGGCCTGGCCGAGGACTTCCGCCACGACGACCTCGCGCTGCGGCGTGGCCGGCGTGAAGGTGATGACGGGCTCGACGAGTCGTGGAGCCTCGGCCTGCAGCTCGGCTGCGGCGGCCAGCTTCAGCGTGAGCTGCTTGCGCCAGCCGTCGCGCTCGACCGCGAGGCGCACCTCGTCGCCGGGAGCGAAGCTCTGCATGAGCTCGATCACGGCGGCGACCGAGTGCACGTCGTGGCCGTTGACGGCCAGGATGCGGTCGCCGGGCTGGAGACCGGCGCGGGCCGCGGGGCTGCCGTCGAGGGCGGACTGGATCGCGGCGCTGCCGCCCTCCTCGGCGAGCCGCACGCCCATCACCCCGTGCTCGGCCGGGGCGGACTTGGCGACGACCGGCTGCGCGGGAGTCGCGGGAGTCGCGGGAGTCGCGGGGGTCGCCGGCGCGGCGGGCTCGGCCGGGACGATGCGGATCTGAGCGGAGGTGGAGCCGGCGCCGAGCGCCAGGGTGGACAGCAACAGAGACAGGGTGGACACGCGCATGAAGAGACTCCTCGGACTCCGGGTTCGGGACAGGGTCGCCGGGGCTGGGCGGGCGATCGCAGCGGGTACGCCAGCGACGCCCGGGCTGTTGGGCATCTTCCCACGAAGGGCCCGGGCCCGCGTGTGAACGTCTCGTCAGCCTTGCGCAGGGGCCGCGCGAGGCCACGCCCGGGGGCCGTCACCGACCTCGAGCAGAACGCGAGCGGGCCGCCCCCCTCTTCGGGGAGCGGCCCGCTCGCCTTGCGGAGCGCTGGGATCAGCGGCGGCGGCGGCCGCCACCCTCCTTCTTCGCGCTCATCTTGATCTCGACGCGCTCGGAGGAACCGTCCTCCTTCACCGTCACCGTGCCCTTGGCCTTGCCGAGGGTCTCGTGCCAGACCTCGATCTTGTACTCACCGGGGCGCAGGCCCTCGATGGTGAAGCCGCCATCGGTACCCGTGAGATCGGCGTAGTTCGTGTCCGCGACGAACATGTAGGCCTGCATCCAGGGGTGGATGTCGCACTTGAGCTGCACCGCCTCGGCCTTCTCCATGGTCTGCTCCTGGGAGGCGCCGGCGGGGATCGTCTGGTTGAACGACTTGTTCTTCGTCGCGAAGGTGTGGACGTTGTGCGACACCTTGTCGGAGTTCTTGTACAGCACCGTCGCGCCCTCGGGGATGATGATCACGTGGGGCTCGAAGCGGCACTGCATCTGGTCGAGCTCGATCGCTTCCTTCGGCACGTTCACCTTCGCGTCGGCAACCTCGATGGTCACGACGCAGTTGGCGATGCCCTTGTCCTTGCCGATCAGGAGCGTGCGGTTCGTCGCGTCGACCTTGGCACCCTCGTCGGTGCAGCCCTTGGACTGGTCCTCACCGATCTTGAGCGGCTCGACTTCCGGCGCGTCACCGTCGAACACGATGCGGCCGCCGACCTTGCCGGCGACGACGCCCGCGGGGACCGGGGTCGGCTGGAGGAAGTTGTACTGGAGGCGCTCGACCGGAGCGGCCTGCGAGCTGCAGCAGCCGGTCTCCTGGTGCGCGTCCTTCTGAGTCTCTTGGAGGGCCAGCGCGGCGCCGGCCAGGGTCATGATTCCGAGGGTGGTGAGGAGCTTCATGTCGCTGTGGATTCGATCGGGTGGGTAGGGGGGGAGCCCCAAGGCTCCAGATCGGCTGGAAGGCGGTGCCGGGCCATGGCGTATGGCCCCTGCCGAGGCGCCGCTCAAGATACCCAGCTAGGGGGCGGCGATGCGGCGGGTCTCGGGTTCTTCGGGACTTCCGTGCCGCCGCGAGGGAGGCACGGAAGCTCGCGGAGTTCCGTACGGAGTCGGAGGAGGAGCGTGAGCCCGCTCCGCCGGATCAGTTCTGGGTATCGACCGGAGCGCGATCCAGGTTGAACAGCCAGTCGAGGACGGCGCTGACCTGCTGCGCGTTGCTCGAGTCGGGGTAGGCCTCCTGGTACTGCGCGGGAGCCGACGAGAAGTTCGCCGGCATCGCCGTGCCGGGATAGATCAGCGCCGGGTTCCAGAGCCACTCCTCGACCCAGTCCGGCCGCAGGCGGTTGCGCACGTTGCCGAGGTCGGGCGCCCACGCGACGGGCGCCTCCATCTGGCTCGGGCCTTGACCGTTGAGCCAGTGGCACTGGAAGCAGTTGACGCCGTCCACGGCCACCGCGCGGCCCGCGCCGAGCTTGGCGTGGTAGCTGGGTTGACGCCGCGCGATCAGCTCGTGCTCGGGGTTCACCGGGCCGTTCAGGTGGAAGCCCGCCGTGTCGCCGAAGGACTTCACGCGCGGGAAGTTGGCCGCGATGTCGGGGGCCGAGCCGGCCTCGATGTTCTCGATCACCGCCGGCTTCAGACCCGCGCGATCGGCGAGGTCGTCGACCGCGATGCCGTTGCCGGACTCCATCGCGGTGGTGAGCTGCGGGTAGGGCAGCCCCTGACCCTGGAACTCGGGCGTCGTCTGCGTCCCGAGCGCGGTGCGCAGCGACTTCGTGTAGCGCGGCGCCCACTCGAGCTCGGCCTTGTTGGCGAAGTAGTCCGCCACCGCGCCCGACTCGGCGGCCGAGATGTTGAACGTCGGCATCTTCACGCGCATCTGGCGCCGGATGGGGCTCGGGTCGCGCAGGAAGGCGTAGAACCAGTCGCGCTGGAGCTTGTGGCCCTCGTTGAAGAGCACGGGCGGCGCGAAGGTCCAGCGGACCTTGTCGTACTGCTCCTCGGCGTAGAGGCGCAGTTGCCCGTCGACGTCCTCGACCTCGCCGTTCTCGCCGAGGTTCCAGTACCAGTGCGCGTCGTCCTCGTTCGCCGCCGCGGCGTCGTACATCTCGATGCCGCCCGAGTAGTAGCGCTGGATGACCTGGACGAAGTCGCCGCCGTCCGGGCCCTGCACGTCGAGGATGTCGGCCGTGGGGCGGTAGACGGAGTCGCCGGCGAAGCCGACCTCCGGCGCGGTGTCGAGCAAGCGGAAGCCGACCTCGGAGAGCGTCTCCTCGGCGTAGTCCTCCCAACTCTTGATGTCCGCCTGGAGCGCGGCGAGGTCGCGCTGGTGCAGCGGCAGCGGGTCTTCGGGCAGCGGCAACAGTTCGGCGGCCACGGTGCGCACGTCACCCTCCTCGTCGCGGAAGGTGATCGTGCCCGGGTCGACCATGTGGCACGCCCGGCAGTTCTGCTGGCGCACGACCTGCATGCCGTCGTTCATGGCCTTCTGACCCGGCGTCGGCACCATCTTCGCGCGCTGCACCTCGTCGTCGACCAGGCCCACGACGAACGTCGCGATGGCCAGGATCTCGTCGCGCTTCAGGCCGAAGTTGGGCATGCGCTGGCGCTCGATCGGGTTCTTGACCTTGTCGAGGTCGAAGCGGCGCGGGTCCTCGAGCTTGTACTCGAGCCAGTTCTCGCGGTACTGCTTGAACTCCTCGCGCTGGTCGAGCGACCAGCCGTGCTCGTGCGCGAGCTGGTTCGGCAGGAACGCCCAGTCGAGCTTGTCGGGCGTCTTCGAGCCCCAGGTGGTCAGCTCGGTACCGATCGGGTTGGCGCCTTCGAAGCCGTTGATCTGGTGGCACGAGAAGCAGCCCTGGTGGCCGATGAACTTCTCCCCCACGGCGACCAGCAGATCGGCCTGACGGTCCCAGCGCGCCTCGGGCACCTCGCCCGCGAAGCGGCGCTCGAGCTCGGGGCGGCCGAGGCGCGCGAAGAACCAGCGCGCCTGCTCCTGCAGGACGTCGAGCGTCGCCTCGGGCGTGCCCGGCTTCCAACCCTGCGGGACGTCCTTGAAGATCCCGTCCGGGTCGTCCATCAGGTACGCCGTGACGTCCGCCGCGTCCTGGTCGGAGAGCCGCAGGTTCGGCATCTGCGTCTCCGGCGAGTAGGCCGACGGGTTCTTGATCCAGGCGAAGAGCCAGTTGCGGTCGACCTTCGTGGCGACGCCGCGCAGGTTCGGGCCGTGCTCGTTCTCGCCGTGCAGCTCGAAGGCGAAGTCCCGGGTCTCCAGCTCCTCGCCGGGGAAGCCGGCCATGTTGTGGCAGGCCAGGCAGCCGGCGACGCGGAAGACCTCGCGGCCACGCTCGGCGTCACCCTCCACGGGCGGCTTCGGGTAGGCGTGGCGCGGCGAGGCGCTCTCGAGGTAGGCGGTCACGGAAGCGATCGCCGAGTCCTCCCACTCGCGCCCGTTGATCGAGCGACCGGCGCCCCACTGGGACTTGGCCACCTCTTCGTCGGCGCGGATGTTCGAGAGGTTGAAGATGCGCGGCATGCGCGTGCTCGGGCGGAACGCGGTCGGGTCGCTGACCCAGCCGCCGATCCAGTCCTTGTTCAGCTTGGCCATCAGGTTGGTCAGGCTCGGACCGGGCTTGCGCTTGGTCGGGAACCACTCGACCTTGTGGCAGGCGTAGCAACCCTTGTCCTCGAACAGGCGGTAGCCCTCGGCGACGCGCGGCGCGTCGTCCGCGATGAGCTCCATCGTGTCCTTGTGGCACTGCACGCAGCTCGCCTCGACGTACTCCGACGAGAGCATCGGGTAGTCCCAGTGGTGCTGCTTGTGCCAGTGGTACTTCTCGTGCCACTCGGCGGCCTGCTCCTCGTTCGCCGCGCGGTGGTCGACGTGCTGGAAGCTCAGGGCCTGGCCGGAGCCGCGGTGACAGATCGTGCAGCCGACCTTGTTGACCGGGTGCGGCGACTTGGCCGTCAGGTAGAGGTCGAGTCGCGGGTGCGTCAGGAAGGGGTTCTCGAGCGTCTCGCCGTCCGCGCCGACCCAGTCCGCCGTGAAGCCCTCGCGATCCGACGCGAGGTGGCAGGTCTGGCACATGTCGATGCGCTTGCCCTTGGTGAAGTTCAGCTCGAAGGTCAGGTCCGCCAGGACCTGCTTCTGCACCTTGTTGCGCGGATCGATGAAGTCGAGGCCCGGGAAGTCGCGGATGACGTTGGCGATCTTCTTGGTGGTGTCCTCGGGGTCGAGCTTGTCGAGCTTCTTCTCGAGCAGCGCGAGGTCCTTCGTCGCGCCCTTCACCTGCGAGTCGGCCTCGGCCAGCTCGGCCTCCATGGCCTTGAGCTGCTGCTGGAACTCGTCGACCTTGCGCTGCTGCGCCTGCGTCTCGCCGTCGAGGTCCAGGAAGTGCTGCTGCGACGTGGCGAGGAGCTCGGTGCCGTACTCCATGTCGCCGCTGTGCACGCGGTGCTCCTCGACCTGGAAGCGATCCCAGGCGAGCTCCTGCTTGGCCTTCTTCGTGCTCTCGGAGAGCGTGAACAGCGCGCCCTTGGCCTCGAACAGGTTCTGCTCGAGCTGCTCCTTCTCCCCGCGACGCTGGTCGAGGCGCTGCTGGGCGTCGTTCACCTCGGCCTGCAACGCGGCCGCGTGCTCGACCTGGGCCAGGCTCTCGTCCGACGCGAGGGCTTCGCGCGTGCGCTCGGCCTCGATCTTACGGAACTCGGCTTGGTACGCCTTCCACGGCGCGTCCCAGTCGTCGATCACCATCCAGACGGAGGCGATGAGCAACAGGACCGCCGAGATGGCGAACCAGCGGTTGAGCGTGGGGACGTGGTAGTGAGTGTCGCCGCGATCCGCCATGGTGCCGGTGAACTCTGCTTGGGCTTCGGAAGGGAGGGAAGGGCGGGAGCTCGCTCAACGTCTCAGACGTTGAAGAACCACTCGGGGATGCCGATGATGTACTTCAGGTTCACGGTCCAGCGCAGCAGCATCTTGATCGGGATCAGACCGAACCAGAGCAGGAGCTGCATCATCACGTGGTAGCGGATGAGGTGCGCGCGGTTCCCGTCGAAGAGCGCCTTCATCAGGGCCTTCTCGAGCACCTTGGGCAGGACCAGGAAGTAGGCGAGTAGGCCGAGGATGCCGGGCAGCTCGCGCACGAGCGGCTCGACCGGCCGCGGCTGACCGAGGAGACCGGTCCAGAAGTACGTGGCCAGGTCGACGTTGACCATCGGCTCGAGCTTGTGCAGGTCCCAGTACTCGAAGGGTCCGAAGAAGGACCAGTTGGGACCGCGCAGGAACGTGCCCAGGATCACGAAGGACACCCAGAAGAGCAGGAAGCCCACCCAGAAGAAGCTGATGGCGAACTTGCGCTCGTCGAAGGTGTAGTAGCCGTTGCCCTTCGGGTTGATGTCGATGTACGGGATCGCGCACAGGCCGACGATGATGAAGCTCGGCAGCAGCACGCCCGCGATCCACGGGTCGAAGTACACGAGCAGCTCCTGCAGGCCGAGGAAGTACCACGGCGCCTTGGAGGGGTTGGGCGTCCGGGCCGACGCGGCGGGCTCCTCGATCGGCGCCTGGATCTTGATCGACCAGACGATCAGCGCGGCCGTGAACAGCACCAAGCAGATCAGCTCGATGTAGACGAGGTCCGGCCAGGTGAAGACCTTCTGCTTGCCCATCTCGGCCTCGACCGTGGGCAGCCCCTGCTTCACGCGCTCGTCGTTCACGTAGCCGCGCCGCAGCGCCAGCCACGAGAAGTACACCACCGTCGCCAGCAGGATGACGATCGGGATGTTGTCGGGCTTCGTGACGATGCGGTTGAAGTTCGGGTCGCCGAACGCGAACACGAAGAACGCGGTGGCGAGCACGAAGAAGCCCGTGATGACGATCTTCTTCGTGAAGAACGCGCGGAAGCGCAGCACCAGCACGATCGCCAGCGTGAACTCGAGGAAGTAGAGCGTCGGCGACGTGGCCCAGTCGACGGCGTTCTTGATGAGGTCACCCATCGGAGGAGGGGGCGGCTTGGGTCGGGGACGAGAGGGGCGCTGAGGGGAGAGGGATCGCCCCGCTCGCCGCGCGGACGAGCGGGGAACGCGCGGGCTACAGCGGGCCCGAGATGCCGCCGTCCTTGCGGACGCGCCAGAAGTGGATGGCCATCAGCGTCGCCGCGGCCAGCGGGATGCCGACGCAGTGCAGCACGTAGAAGCGCAGCAGCGCGCCCTCGCCCACGAAGCGGCCGGCCAGGAGGCCGAAGCGCACGTCGTCACCCGCGTGGATGAAGTCGAGGCCGCCGAAGCTCAGCAGCGCGGCGCCGGGGCCCTCGTGACCGAGCACGGGCGTGGCGCGGGCCATGTTCGTACCCACGGTGATGGCCCACACGGCGAGCTGGTCCCAGGGCAGCAGGTAGCCCGTGAACGACAGCAGCAGCGTGAGCACCAGCAGGATCACGCCGACGTTCCAGTTGAACTCGCGCGGCGGTTTGTACGAGCCCGTCAGGAACACGCGGTACATGTGCAACCAGACGGTGATGACCATCAGGTGCGCCGACCAGCGGTGCAGCTCGCGCATGATGCCCAGCGGCACGTTCTCGCGCAGCGCGAAGATGTCCTGGTACGCCAGCTCCGCGGTGGGCCGGTAGTAGAACATCAGCAGCAGGCCGGTGATCGTCTCGATCAGGAACAGGAAGAACGTCAGCCCCCCCATGCACCAGGTGTACGAGAGCTGGATACCGCTGCGCCGCACCTTCACCGGGTGCAGGTGCAGGAAGAAGTTCGACAGAACGGCCAGAGTCCGGTTCCGGGGGGTGTCCGGGTACCCGTGGCGCATGATCGAGCGCCAGATCTGGGTGTTCTTGATGTAGTCGAAGAGCTTGTTCATCGGGTGCTGGGGACTCCGATCACTCCGGCTGAAGCAGGCTGGTGAGGGGTGGGGAGGAAACCGACCGAGGCGCCCCGGTGGAGCGCCTCAGGCGTAGGACGTTCGAGCTCAGGCGGAGTAGTAGAGGTAGGCGCCGTCCAGGCCCCACTGCCCCTTCTCTTCCTGGTACTTGGTGTTCTTGTCGATCAGGATCTGGCCGTCCTCGGCCAGCACGATCTTGTAGCGCTCGAGGGGCCGCGGCGCGGGGCCCTCGATGTTGATGCCGGAGATCAGGAAGCCCGAGCCGTGGCAGGGGCACTTGAACTTCTCGTCCGAGGGCAGCCAGTTGGGCGTGCAGCCCAGGTGCGTGCAGACGGTCGACAACGCGTAGAAGCCCGTGGTCTCGCGCACGATCCAGACGCCGTAGGCGGCCTTGAAGCGCTCGTCGACCATGCCCACGGCGTACTCCTCGGGGAAGCCGGCCTTGAACTCCTGCGGCGGCTCGTAGAGCACGTTCGGGAACAGGAAGCGAACCGCGGCGCCGAGCATGGCGGTGCTGGCGACCGCGAAAGCGCCCCAGGCCACGGCCAGGGCGGAGATGAAGCCGCGCCGAGAGACCTCGCCGCGCAGCGGCGCGCGGATCAGGCTCGGTTCGTTGTTCTCGGGCTCGGAGTCGGTCATGGGATCGAAAGGGTGGGGGTGGACGAAGCGACCGGAACGGCCATGAGGCAGAGAGCCTCGGCGCGGGCCTCGGTTCCGGTGCGTCTCGTCGCCGGGCGCCCGTTCGCGCACGCCTTACGCGGCGCGCCCTGCGCGGCCTCGCGGACCGGCAGAAGTGCGTACGGGAGCCCCGAAGATCCTGTTTCGAGGGCAGGGAGGATGCGGCAGGTGCCCCGCCATGGCAAGCCTTTCGGCTCGATTCCAGCCCTCAGGAGCCGCTGCCGGAGGCGCCCCAGCTCGCCAGGGCGGCGAGCACCGCGGCGCGGAAGTCGAGGTCCTCGTCGTCGCGGTAGGCCTCGATCCGCGCGCGGTCCTCGGCCCGGCCGAGGCGCGCCAGCGCGGCGAGCGCGGCGCGGCGGCTCTCCGAGATCGAGCGCCCGGTCCTGAAGCGCTCGCGGTGGGCCTCGTTCTCGGCCCGATAGACCTCGGGATCGAGCATCCCCAGCAGCACGGTCGCCCCGGCCGGATCGCCGAGCTTGGAGAGCGAGATCGCCGCGTTCGCGCTGACCTCGAGCTCGGGGTCGCCGAGCAGGCCGCGCAGGGTCGGCACCGTCGGCTCCCCGCCCAGGCGCTGCAGCACGATCGCGACCAGCGAGCGCAGGCCGGCGTCCTTGCTGTTCGCGTATTCCGCAACTGCCGCCGTGGCGCGGGCGTCCCCGATCGCGCCGAGCTTGAGCAGCACCTCGAAGCGCAGCTGGTTGTCCTTGTCGTCTCCGGGGTTCGCGAGCAGCTCGAGCAGGTGCTCGACGCCCTGCGGGTCGCCCGTCTCGGCCATGAGCGAAGCGATCAGGAAGCGCGTCGACGCGTCGTCCTCGTCCAGCGTGGTCCAGGCCGACTCGAGCCGCGCGGTCATGTCGTCCGGCAGCGGCCAGGGCAGCTCCTCGCCCTCGAGCGCCGCGCGGCTGTTCTCGGCGATCTTCTGCGAGAGGTGGAAGGCGGCCTGCGTGCGCTCGTTCTTGCCGCCGTCCAGCACGACGCGCAGGCTGTCCTCGATGGAGGTGGGCCCGCCGGCGATCTGCCCGAAGAGCACCATGATCAGGACGAGCACCCCCACGATCACCGCCGGCACGACCACGAGCGGCATCCACAGGGTCGAGTAGGGAGAGCGGGGGGCTTCGGGCGGCTGGGGGGCGGCCGACTCGGGGCGTTCCATGGCGTTCGGGCGGCGCGAGGCCGGGTCTGGGGGCCGGACGGGCCGGGTTCGAGGCCGAACAGGATAGTGCTCCCCCACCGCGCCGGAACGGCGACGCCCGGGAAACCGCCGCGCCGACCCCGCGCGGGGCGCGCCGACGAGGCCCCTCAGGCGCCGTTCGCCGCCGGGGCCAGGCGCGGGCCGCGCGGCACCGCGCTGCGCCGAGCGAGCTCGCTGGCGTAGCGCGCGCCGAGCCGGTCGGCGTGCTCGCGGGCCCAGCGCGAGAGCCGCACCGTCCCCACCGGCGGCGCGTCGGTCGCGAGCAGGCCGTCCATCAGCGCGCCGATCTCCTGGCGCGTGAGCAGCACGTCGCCGAGCGCCGCGCCCAGGCCGCGTGCCGCCCACGCACCCAGCCAGGCGGGCAGCGGCACCAGCGCGCGTCGCAGCCCGAGCGCGGCCGCGAGGTCGGCGACCAGCGCGCGGTAGCGCCAGCGCTCGGGCCCCACCGCGTCGACGACGCGCGCCGTCTCGCCGCGGCCCGCGCGCAGCGCCAGCGCGGCGAAGTCGTCGACGTGCAGCGGCTGCAGCTCGTAGGCGCCGTCGCCGAAGACGCCGAACACCGGGAAGCGCCGCAGCAGCCAGGCGATGTTGTTCACGAGCACGTCGTCCTCGCCGAACAGCACCGCCGGCCGCAGGATCGCGTGCGCGAGTCCGCTCGCGGCGAGCGCCGCCTCCAGCCGCGCCTTGCCGCGGAAGTAGGCGTAAGGGCTCGCCGCGTCGGGCTTGGTGATGCTGACGTGCACCACGCGCCCCACGCCCGCGTCGCGCGCCGCGGCGAAGAGCCGCTCGGTGTTCGCGACGGCGCGCTCCTGGTCGAAGCCCGCGGCGCCGAAGCGCACCCAGTAGGTGTTGTACAGCACGTCGACGCCCTCGAGCGCGTGCCGCAGCGCGGCCGGGTCGTCGAAGGCGTAGGGCCGCGCGTCGACGGCGCAGGCGAGCGGGTGCTCGCGCCGCGGATCGTGGGTCAGGGTGCGGACGCGCTCCCCGGCGGCCACGAGGCGCGCCGCGATGCGGCTGCCGCTGAAGCCGAAGGCGCCGGTGACGAGGTGCAGGCTCATGGCACCACGCTAGCCGCGGGCGGCGACCTCGAGCAGCCTGTTTTCGGTAATTATCGAAAACTGGAGGCGGCAGCCGGAGCCGTCACTTGAGGAAGCGCAGCAACCAGGGCAGCACCTTGCCGAGCTCCTCGCGCCCGAGCTTCTCCAGCGCGGAGTCGGCCAGGGTGGCGAATTCGTGCAGCTCGCCGAGCTGCTTACGGAAGGCGACGGACTCCGCGTCGCGCAGGCCCTTGGTGCGCTCGAGGCAGTCGGCGAGCACCGCCACGGCCGGCTCGACCTCCTTGCTGCGGCGTTGCCGCGCGATCAGGCGCACGACCTTCCACGCGTCCTTCTCGGCCTCGTAGTAGTCCTTTCGCTCGCCCTTCCTGACCGCCGGGCGCACGAGCCCCCAGCTCACGAGCTCCTTCAGGTTCTTGTGCGCGTTGCCGCGGCTGACGTCGAGCTCGGCCATCACGTCGTCGGTCGTGAGCGGCTCGCGCGACACCATGAGCAGCGCGTGGATGCGGCTCATGGTGCGGTTCACGCCCCAGGCGGAGCCCAGGGCGCCCCACTGGGCCAGGAACTCCTCGCGCGCCGCTTCGAGCGCGGGAGGTCTGCCCGTGCGCGCCACGCGTCAGCGAACGGGGAAGTCGGAGAGGCGCGCCGCGTGCGGCATCTCCCCCACCAACGGCCGCACGTAGTCGAGGAAGGCCGGCGCGACGTCGTTGTCGCCCTTCAACAGCGCGTCCTCCATGTCGCGCGTCTCCTTCGCGACGTTCTTGAGGTCGGTGACCTCGAAGCTGGCGCGGTAGCCGCCGTCGCGCGTCGCGCGGATGGTGACCGAGCCGTGCGGCCGGTCGCCCGAGAGCGCCACGCGCGCCGCGGTGCGGCCGACTTCGCGCGCCTCCACCGCGTCGACCTCGGAGGCGTAGCCGGCGAACGAGCGCTGCAGGTAGCCGAACGTGTCGGCGCGCACGCGCAGGTCCTTGCCGAGCTTCGCCTTGACCTCGGCGGCCAGGAAGTCGCCGAGCGCGCCCGAGCCCGAGAGCTGCACGTTGCCGTGCGAGTCGACCTCCTTGCTCTGCACGATCAGCGCGCCGCCGGGGCCGTGGATGCCCTCGGACACGGCGACGAGGCAACGGCCGTGCTTGGCGTACATCGCGTCGACGTCGCCGAGGAAGCGCTCCATGTCGAACACGCGCTCGGGCACGTAGATCAGGTGCGGGCCGTCGTCCTCGCACTCGCGCGCCAGGGCGCTCGCGGCCGTCAGCCAGCCGGCGTGGCGGCCCATCACGACGTCGATCTTGATGCCCGGCAGGCTGCGGTTGTCCTGGTTGTCGCCCATGAACGCCGACGCGACGAACTTCGCCGCGGAGCCGTAGCCGGGGCAGTGGTCGGTGACGCGCAGGTCGTTGTCGATGGTCTTCGGGACGTGGAACAGGCGCACGTCGTAGTTCTCGGCCATCGCCACCTCGTTCAGGATGTGCGCGGTCTCCGCCGAGTCGTTGCCGCCGATGTAGAAGAAGTAGCGCACGTCGTACTGCTTGAACGCCTGCAGCACGCGCTCGCACTCCTCGCGGGTGGGCTTCTTGCGCACCGAGCGCAGCGCCGCGCACGGCGTCTTCGCGACCGCTTCGAGCGTCTCCCGCGACTCGCGGCCCACGTCGATCAGCTTGCCCTGCAGGATGCCCTGGATGCCGTGCACGGCGCCGTAGACGTTGCGGACCGCGGCGTTCCCGACGCAGGTCTCGATCACGCCGACGAGGCTCTGGTTGATGACGCAGGTGGGACCACCGGACTGACCGATGAGGGCGTTGCCGACGAGTTGGGACATGGCGCGGAGGAGTCGCTCGGGACGCGGGAAGCGGGGGAGCGCGAGGTTGTAGCACATCGCGACGCGCGGCTCTCGTGCCGCCCGGCGCCGCGGCGCAGCGCCGCCGACCCGCGCGGCGTCCCCGCCGCGGGACCGCCGCCGAGGCCGGGGAGTTCCCCTCTGGCGGGGACGCGTCCGCTCGGTTGGGATGAAGCGCGTCTCACCCCGTCGGCCCCGCCCTCGTCGTCACGCCCTTGTCGACCGCCACGCACCTCCGTTCGCGTCGCCGGGTCGTCGAGCGACGGCCGCGCGCGGCGGCCGGGTGGCCCACGCTCGCCGCTCCCCCCGCGGGTCGCACCCCGCGCCGCACGCACGGCGCGGGCGCGCGAGCCCGAAGCTCGCTGCGCAGCCACGCGAACGCCCGCGACGGCGGCCGGTCACGGGGACCGGCGCGGCGCCGCGGGTCGGGAGCTCGCGCGGGAACGAGTTCGTCCGACTTCCCTGTCCGGCGCGCCTGACGACGCGCAGTTGAGGAGGTCGCCGACGGTCCCCGCGGCGCGCCCCACCACCCTCGACACTCTTCGCTTCCATGAAGCCCACCCGCCTTCCCCTCGCGCGCCGCGCCGCCTCCCTGGTCGCCGGCGCCGCCTTCCTCGCCGGCCAAGCCGGCGCGCAACAGGTCACGTTCTCGATCGACTGGCACAGCCCGACGCTGCCGATCCCCGACTTCTTCACGTCGACGCCGATCACCGAGGGCGACATCCTCGCCCCGGCCACGCTGACGCCGGCCCTCGGCCCGCTGACGATGCCCGGCATCGCGATCTCGGCCGGCCCGACCGGCCTGGGCCTGCCCGCGTGGGCGGGCTGCGTCGGTCACCCCGGCGGCACGCCGTGCGGCATCGAGGTCGACGCGCTGTCGTACGGCACCGACCACCCCATGCTCCCGCAGTCGAGCGGTTCGCTGGGCGACTACTGGTTCTCGACGGACGAGTACGCGCTGGGCTTCGCCGGCCCGTCCTGGCCGCCGGACATGGGCTCGGAGGTGCCGTGCGGCGACGCCTCGGCCGACGTGTGGCACAACGGCGCGCCGCTGCCCGCCGGTCCGCTCGGACCGTTCTTCTTCATGGCCGGCAACACGGCGGCGATCGACGGCGACGGCATGGTGAGCTGCAGCGGCGCGCTGTACCCCGGCCTGGGGCTGCGCGAGCCGAACTTCCCCGGCTTCCCCAACCTCGGCGACAACCTCGACGCGCTCGACGTCGACTTCAACGCGAGCTCGGCGGGCTTCCCGGCCACCGGCGTCTACTTCTCGCTCGACGAGGCCTTCTTCGACGGCCTGGTCGGCCAGCCGAACTCGGGCTCGGCCGGGCTGATCGGCGCGACGGGCGCCGACGTGCTCAAGACGCTCACGCCCGGCGGTCCGCCGATCGTGTGGGCCTCGGGCTTCCAGCTCGGCCTCAATCAGGCCGGCGCGCTCGACGACCTCGACGCGCTGGCGATCTGGGAGAACGGCACCGGCCTGTTCGAGCCCAGCGCGTTCCCCTACGACTGGGTCAACGGCGGAACGGACATGGTGCTGTTCTCCGTGCGCCGCGGCTCGCCGGTCATCGGGCAGCCCGACTCGATCTTCGGCATCCCGATCGAAGAGGGTGACATCCTCACCACGCCGGTCGTCGGCGGCCTGTCGCCCTACCCCGGCATCTTCTGCGCCGCGGAGAACCTCGGCCTGATCACGTTCCGCTCGTACGCGATGCGCGCGGACGACCTGAACGCCCTCGACACCGTCGGGCCGGCGCTCGGCCCGGACTGCAACGGCAACGGCGTGCCGGACAACATCGACATCCAGTCGGGCAACTCCACCGACGTGAACGGCAACGGCATCCCGGACGAGTGCGAGCTCATCGCGACGCCGTACTGCTTCTGCCCGGTGGGCGGCCCGGCGCCCTGCGCCAACTGGGACCCGAACGCGGGCTGCCAGAACTCCACCGGCGCGGGGGCGCTGCTGACCGGCTCGGGCACCTCGAGCGTCTTCAACGACGACCTCGTGCTGACCGTCACGAACCTGCCCACCGGCCAGTTCGGCATCGTGTACTTCGGCAACAACGCCATCGGGCCCTTCCCGTTCGGCGACGGCCTGCGCTGCGTCGGCGGCGGCGTGATCCGCTTCGCGCCGAAGAACTCGGGCACGGCCGGGACGATCTCCTACGGCCCCGGCCTGATCGGCGGCGGCGCGCCCTGGGCGCCCTTCCAGACCGTGCGCTTCCAGGGCTGGTACCGCGATCCGTCCGGCCCCTGCGGCAACGGCTTCAACCTCTCCAACGCCCTCTCGGTGATCTTCACGCCCTGAGCGCGGGCGCGCCTGCGGCCTCTTCGGCGGCCCGTCGAGCCACGGCTCGGCGGGCCGCCGTCGCGTCGTGAGAATCCTCGAAGAAGTCGTCCGGCCGGCGCCGGCGGGCGCAGTTCGAGGTGTCGCGAGCGGACGACCCGCCGCGCGACGTCAGGAACCACGACCCACCTCGCTCCGATGAACACCTCCCTGAACACCGCCCGCCGCGTCGCCCGTCTGGCCGCGGGCGCCACCCTGCTGGCCTCCGGCGCCGCCGCCCAGCAAGTGACCTTCTCGATCGACTGGCACAGCCCGATGCTCGCCGCGCCCGACAGCTTCACGGCGCTGCCGATCACCGAGGGCGACATCCTCTCGGCCGCCACGATCACGCCGGCGCTGGGGCCGCTGCCGCCTCCCGGCACCGTCATCTCCGCCGGCCCGACCGGGCTCGGTCTGCCGCTGTGGGGCGCGTGCGTCGGCCACCTGGGCGGCACGCCCTGCGCCGTCGAGGTCGACGCGCTCTCCTACGGAACCGACTTCCGCATGCAGGTGCAGAGCGCCGCCTTCCTGGGCGACTACTTCTTCTCCACCGACGAGTACGCGCTGGGCAACATGGGCCCGTTCTTCCCGCCGGACATGAGCACCGAGGTGCCGTGCGGTGACGCGTCCGCCGACGTGTGGAAGAACGCGATGCCGCTGCCGGGCGGTCCGCTGCCGCCGTTCGCCGTGCTGGCCGGGCACAAGGCCGTGTACGACGGAGACGGCATGCCGAGTTGCAGCGGCTCCGTGTACCCCGGCTTCGGCCTGCGCGAGCCGAACTTCCCCGGCTTCCCCAACATCGGCGACAACGTCGACGCGCTCGACATCGAGCTCAACCCGTCGCCGGCCTTCTTCCCGCCCACCGGCGTCTACTTCTCGCTCGACGAGGGCTACTTCGACTTCCTGGCCGGCGTGCCGAACTCGGGCTCCGCGCCCGCGCACGGCTTCTTCGGCGCCGACATCCTGAAGGTCGTCGCGCCCGGCGGTCCGCCGGTGGTGTGGGCCCCCGCGCCGATGCTCGGCCTCAACCTCGCGGGCGCGGTCGACGACCTCGACGCGCTGGCGATCTGGGAGAACGGCACGGGCGTCTTCGAGCCGAGCCTGCAGCCCTACGACTGGCTGGGCAACAACACCGACATGGTGCTGTTCTCCGTGCGCCGCGGCTCGGCGGTGATCGGCATGCCCGACTCGATCTTCGGCATCCCGATCGAAGAAGGCGACATCCTCACCACGCCGCTGCCGACGGCGTTCGGCGGCCTCTCGCCCTTCCCCGGCATCTTCTGCGCGGCAGAGAACCTGGGCCTCGTGACGGCGCGCTCCACCGGCGCGATCGGTGACGACCTGAACGCGCTCGACACCGTCAGCCTCTCGACCGGCACCGACTGCAACGGCAACGGCGTCCCGGACAGCATCGACATCGCGTCGGGCGCCTCGACCGACGTCAACGGCAACGGCATCCCGGACGAGTGCGAACTGATCGCCTCGGGCTACTGCTACTGCCCCGTCGGCGGTCCGGCGCCGTGCGCCAACTGGGACGGCAGCGCCGGCTGCCGCAACTCCACCGGCGTCGGCGCGCTGCTCTCGGGCTCGGGCACCTCGAGCGTCTTCAACGACGACCTCGTGCTGACCGTCTCGAACATGCCTACCGGTCAGTTCGGCATCGTCTACTTCGGCTCGACCGCGATCGGTCCCTTCCCCTTCGGCGACGGCCTGCGCTGCGTCGGCGGCGGCGTGGTGCGCTTCGGCCCGAAGAACTCGGGCGCCGGCGGCTCGATCAGCTACGGGCCCGGCCTGATCGGCGGCGGCGCGCCCTGGGTGCCCTTCTCGACCGTGCGCTTCCAGGGCTGGTACCGCGATCCGTTCGGCCCCTGCGGCAACGGCTTCAACCTCTCGAACGCGCTCGCGGTGACCTTCACGCCGTGATCCGTCGCGAGTGACCGACGACGCGCCCCGCCGAGCTCCGCGCCCGGCGGGGCGCGCTGCTTCACGCGACCTTCGCCGCAGCGTGCGGGCGGTGCGCGCGCGCGCGACTGCTAGACTCCGCGCGTGAACCTCAGTCCCGAAGAGCTGCTCGAGCTCGTCGCGGAGGGCGAGGGACGCGACCTCGAGTTCAAGCGCGGGCTGCCGCGGGACGAGAAGGTGGCGCGCACGCTGTGCGCCTTCGCCAACACGCGCGGCGGGATCCTGCTGGTCGGTGTGCTCGACAAGGGCGGCATCCACGGCGTGCACCAGCCGCGCAAGGTGATGGCCGACCTGAGGCGCGTCGCGACCGAGCTGATCACGCCGCACCTCGTGCTGCAGACGACGCTCGTGCGCGTCGACGGCAAGGCCGTGGTCGCCGCGCAGGTGCCGGCCTCGGCGCTGCGCCCGCACGCGGTGCTGCTCGGCGACGACGACCACGAGGTGGTGGTGCGCGTGGGCTCCTCGAACCGCCTGGCGCGCGGCGCGACGCTCGACGCGCTGCGCCGGCCGCGCAACGGCCGCGGGTCCAGCGACCCGCTCCAGGCGCGGGCGCTGACCTGGGTGGACGAGCGCAGCCGGCGCTCCGACGTGCCCGGCGGCGACGCGACCTACCCGCGCTTCGCCGCGGAGTACAACCTGGGCCTGCAGCGCGCCCGCCGCGTCTTCACGCGCCTCGAGCAGGAGGGGCTGCTCGTCGGCCACGGCCGCGGCAAGAACCGGGTCTACCACCGGCCCTGACTTGGGTCCGCGCGGGGTCGCCCGGTAGGATCGGCGGCGTGAGCGACACCCAGGGAGACGAGCCGGCCGAGTTCGACGAGGCCGTGCTGGACGAGGCGGCGCTGGCCGAGCAGCGCTCGCGGGAGATGCAACGCACCGCCGAGCTCGTCGCCGCCTACCAGGGCGGCGAGGACGCGGCGCTCGAGGAGTTGTTCGCGCGCTACTACGACCGCGTGCTGCGCATCGTGCGCATCCGCATGGGCAAGCGCATCCGCGCGCGCATGGACTCGGTCGACATCGTGCAGAACACCTTCGGGGCGGCGATGACGAGCCTCAAGGAGTTCGAGATGCGCGAGCCGGGCAGCTTGATCCACTGGCTCGCGCAGATCGCCGAGAACCAGCTCCGCGGCGCGTCCGACTACCTGGGCGCGCTCAAGCGCGACTCGCGCCGTGAGGTCGCGATGACGCGCGCGAAGAAGGCGATGGACAGCGGCGAGTACACCTACGAGCCGCAGGCGCGCACGCCGGAGCCGCTGGAGGAGCTCACGCGCCTCGAGCGTGAGGACCTGCTCGACGAGTGCGTGGCCGAGCTGCCGCCCGACTACCGCGAGGTGATCCTGCTGCGCGACTTCGCCGGCGCGTCGTGGGAGTACATCACCGAGCAGATGGGGCGCGTGACGCCGCGCGCGACGGCGATGCTGCACGCGCGCGCGAAGGTGGCGCTGCTGAAGATCGCGCGCCACAAGATCGACCTGTGAGCCGGTTCGCCGCCTACCGCCCCGGGGAGCCGCGGCGCGCGGCGCCGCCGGACCTGCTCGTGCGCCACGCGCGCGCGACCGACGCGCCCGCGCTGGCGGAGATCATCGCGGAGCGCGAGGACCTGCCCTACGGCGTCGTGCTCCCGCGCGTCGAGCGCGAAGCCGACGCGCCCGCGCCGCGCCCCGAGCACCGGCTGCTCGTCGCGGAGGCCGGCGGCCGCGTGCTGGGCTACGGCCGCAGCTACGTCGTCCACCGCGCGCCGAACGCCCCCGCGCGCGTGGCGCCGGCGGGCTGGTACCTCGGCGGGGTCGTCGTGACCCCGCTCGCGCGGCGGCGCGGCATCGGCAGCGCGCTCACCGCGGCGCGCCTGGCCGACCTCTTCCCCGAGGTCGACGCCGTGCACTACGTCGCGAACGCGCGCAACGAGGTCTCGCGCGACCTGCACGCACCGTTCGGCTTCACCGAGCTGACGCGCGACTTCGAGCTGCCCGGCATGACCTTCGAAGGCGGCGTCGGCGTGCTCTACCGCCTGCGGCGCGAGGACTGGCGTCCGGCGCCGCGCTGACGCGCCCTCAGAGGATGTCGAGGATGCCGCGGCCCTGCCCGTCGGTCAGCGTCGGCGGGTTGGCGAGGTAGTTCACGCCCACCGCGATCTTGGAGTTCCAGGGCAGCGGCTCCTTGTCGGCCACGATGCCCAGCGCCACGGCCGCGAAGGCGCGCGCGCGCACGTTGAGCTCGGGATCGGAGAGCATCTCGAGCAACGGGCCGACCGAGCGCGCGTCGCCGATCGAGCCCAGCGCCGAGGCGATGGTCGACTGCGCCGTCAGGCTCGTCGCCGTCTGGAGCTGAGCCACGAGGTCGTCGACGACGAGCTTGTCGCCGAGCAGGCCCAAGCTGATCGCGACCTCGCGCAGCAGCAGCGGGCGATAGCGCGAGTTCGCCAGCAGCTCGCGCAGGTCCGGCACCGCCTCGCGCGCGTTCATCAGGCCGAGCGCGAGGCAGAGGTAGCCGCGCGCGCGGTCGTCGGAGATCTCGCGCAGCCGCGTGAGCAGCAGGCCCGCCGCGCCCGCCTCGCGCATGATGCCCAGCCCGATCGCGAAGGCGCCGATCTCGGCCGGCGCGCGCGTCTCGAGGAAGGCCTGACGCAGCGCGGCGGCGACGCTCTGGTCGACGACGAGCCCGGCGTCGAGGCGGCTGCGCTCGAGCAGCGCGAGGGACAGCGCCGCCCACGCGCGGTCGGAGCTGCGCCCCTTGGCGAGCGCGGTCATCAGCGCGCGCCGCACCTCGCCCGCGCCCTCCTCGTCGGCCGACACGTCGCCGCTGCGCCGGCCGCCGACCTGGCCCGCCGCGATCAGCGCGAGCGTGCGCGTCTGCGGCTCGCGCGACTCGCGGGCCATGCGCAGCAGGAGCGCGCGCACGTGCGTGTCGTCGCCGTCGTCGCCGGCGTCGCCCAGGGCGCCCAGGGCGAGGATCGCGCTGGCCCGCAGCTCGCGCTGCAGCGTGCGCGACTCGGCCTGCGCCATGAAGCGCGCGAGCACCTCGTGCCGCAGGTCCAGGTCGGTGCTCGCGCCCGCGAGCAGCCGCACGATCGTGGTCGGCACGTGCGCGGCGATCATGTAGTGCAGGTGCTCGCGCTCGGCGAAGTCGAGCAGCCAGCGCAGTTGGCCGCGGCGGCAGTGCGTGGGCACGAGCTCGTCCTCGGGCCGCAGCAGGCAGTTGGGATCCTCCGAGAGCGGCACGAGACCGAGCGCCGTGAGGCAGGCCACGGCGACGTCGGGGAGCGCCATGTGCGTCACGTCGCCGTCGAGCGCCTCGGTGAGGTCGCGCACGACCTGGCGGCGCACCACCGGGTCCTTGGAGCGGAAGCCGATCAGGCCGAGCCCGTAGGCCGCGAAGGCGCGCGTGCGCCAGTTGACCTCGTGGCCGGCGACGAAGACGCGGCCGCGCTCGGTGTCGAACAGGAGCTCGCGCAGGAGCTCGAGGTTGCGCGCGTCGGCGAGGATGCCCAGCGAGACGGCGGCGGTCTCGGCCAGCTCCTGGTTCGGCGACGCGAGCAGGTCGCGCAACCGCGCGGTCGTCTCCTGCACGCCCGCCGGCCCGGCGCGCTCCCCGATCTTCGCGAGCGCGACCTGCGCGCCGGAGACGAGGTCGTTGTCGGTCTCGCCGACGAGCACGCGCAGGAGCGCGGGCGCGATGCGCGTGCGCACCTCCTCCTCGTCGGGCGCGAGTCGGTCGCGCGCGAGGTCGACCGGCACGTGACCGAGGAAGTAGTTGTCGCTGCCGAGCACCAGGTCGCCGTGGTGCAGGATCGCCTTCAGGTTCAGGAAGGGATCGCGGTTGAAGGCCCACCACGGCTCCCACTCCGCCTGGAGCGGGCCGGTGGGCATCGACGTCCCCGGCAGGTTGGGCCGGCTCGAGTTCGTGCCCCCGCCGCCCGAGCCGCTCGAGGCGCCCGGGGACGCCGGTCCGCGCGTCCCGCCGCTGGTGGTCCCGCCGCTCGCGCCCGAGCTCGTGCCGCCGCCGGAGCCGGACGACGGCGCGGTGTCTCCGCCGCCCGCCGTCGTGCCGCCCGGGCCGCGGTAGGCGCCGCCATGAGCGGAGGCGGCACTCTGGAGACCGAAGGCGGCGAGGGCGAGCAGCAGCAGGAGGGCGAGGAGCGACTTCATGGGGTGGAGCGGGGTCACGTCGGGCGCGCGCAGCCCGCGCCGCGGCGGGCGCAGCGAGGTGGAGCGCTCGCGCGGCCCGCGGGGCGGCGCGTGCCTCCGCGCCGCGACCGTCGTCGCCGGCGCGCGCGCCGGGCGGGCGAGGCGCCCCAGGGTAGCGCCGCAGCGCGGCGAGGTCACCGCGCGGCTCCAGGCCGGGTCAGCGCCTTCCCGGAGAGCTGATTCGGCTCATCTCCAGGCAAAGCCGGGCCCGAAACAGGGAGCCGTGGCCCGGTCGCGCCGGACCGCCCGACCTCCCGCAACTCCCCGCCCCGGCTCGCAAAGCATGGCACGCATCCTCGTCGTCGACGACTCCAGCTTCCAGCGCATGATGGTGAAGAACCTCCTCATCGCGCACGGCCACGAGCCGATCCTCGCGGAGAACGGTCAGGTCGGACTGGAACGTCTGCAGGAGCACCCCGACGTCGTGCTCTGCGACCTGGTCATGCCGGTGCTCGACGGCTTCCAGTTCCTCGAGACGGTCGCCTCGCACGAGCGCCCGGTACCCACGGTGGTGATCTCCGCCGACATCCAGGCTTCGGCGCGCGAACGCTGCATGCAGCTCGGTGCGCGCGGCTTCCTCAACAAGCCGGTGGCCGAGGACCAACTGCTCCGGACGCTGGCGGAGTTGATCCAAGGGGGGGCCGAGGCGTGAACGGCGACGAGCTACGGCTCGACGCCCTGCGCGAGCTGATCAACATCGGTGTGGGGCGCGCAGCCTCCACGCTGTCGACGATGACGGGCGAGCCGGTGCGGCTCTCCGTCCCCGAGGTCTTCGACGTCCCGCTGTCGGAGGTCCACCGCAACCTCGGTGACGCCATCCGGCCGGTCGCGGACGTGCGCCAGACGTTCCAGGGTGCGCTGGTCGGATCGGCCGACCTGCTGTTCCCCTCGGAGAGCGCGGCCGCCCTGGTCAACGCGGTGACCGGAGACGTGGGCGACGACATGGACCTCGACGACTTGCGCGTCGCGACCCTCGAGGAGATCGGCAACATCGTCCTCAACTGCGTGATGGGGACGATCGGCAACCTGCTCGACCAGGAGGTGCTCTACGCGATCCCCGCCTTCCGCGAAGCGCCGTTCGAAGCGCTCTTCGCGGACGCCGGCGCGGACGCGCAGGACTCGTGCATCCTCGTCCGCGCTCGCTTCACGATCGTGAGCATCGAGGTCCACGGCGACCTGCTGCTGATCTTCGACTCCTCCTCGCGTGCACACCTCTGGACGGCGCTCGACCGACTGGTGCACGGGGGCACGCCGAGGCGCCACTCGGCATGACGCACAAGGACCCCAACGCCCTGCTGGAGGCCCTGCCCGTGGGCGCCTGCGTCGTCGATCCGCGCGGGAACGTGCTGGTCTGGAACGCGGCGTTGGCGGGATGGAGCGGGGTCTCGCGCGAGCGAGCGCTGGGGCGGTCGGTGGTCGAGCTGCTGCCGTTCCTGAGCGACGCGGCCGCGCGGCGCCGGCTCGAAGCGGTGCTGAAGGGCGGGCCGCCCGCGGTGCTGACCTCGCCGCTGCACCGCGGTCCTGTCTCGGACCGCCCCGGCAGCCCGCGCGCGCACCGCACGACGATCGCGCGCCTGCCCGGCGCTCCGGCGGACGAGCCGCGCGCGCTGATCACGATCCAGGACTCGACCGCGCTCGCCGAGCGCGTGCGCGCGTTCCGCAAGCAGAAGGACGCGCTGTCGCGCGAGCTGAGCGCGCGCCGCCGCTCGGAGTGGCTGCTGCAGCGCAAGGCGGAGCTGCTCGAGCTGTTCGGGAAGCGCGTCTCGACCGAGACGGTGCTCTCGCGGCTGCTCGAGTGCATCCTCTCGCTCAGCCCGCGCATCAGCACCTGGATGGAGCTCCGCCCGCGCGACGCGGCGCCGCAGCTCTACCTGGGCCGCGCGCTGCGCGACGAGGGCCGCAGCGAGCACCTGCTGCCGCTGCAGTCCGCGGGCCTGGGCTTCCTCGGCAGCCTGCACGTCACCGTGCCCTACGAGGCGCCGCTGTCCGAGCCCGAGCTCGAGGCGCTCGCCATCCTGTCCAACGTGGCCTGCATGGCGCTCGAGCACGAGCACGCGGAGCGCTCGCGCAGCGTGCTCTCCGCGATCGTGCGCAGCAACTACGACGCGATCATCGGCTACGCCCCCGACGACACCATCGAGTCGTGGAACGCCGCGGCAGAGCAGATGCTCGGCTACCGCGCCGAGGAGGTGCTCGGCAAGCCGCTCGAAGCCGTCCTGGGCAGCGCGCTCGGCAGCGAGCTGAACGACATCGTCCTGTGCGCGAAGCACGGCAAGACGTTCGGGGACATCGAGACGCAGTGGCGTCGCAAGGACGGACGCAACATCGCGCTCTCGCTGACGCTGTCGCCGATCCGCCACGAGGACGGCGCCGTGCTCGGGACCGCCATCATCGCGCGCGACATCACCGAGCGGCGCCGCCACGAGGAGGAGCTCCTGAGCTACACGCAAGCCGTCGAGGAGGGCCGGCGGCGCGTCGAGGAGCAGGCTCACGCGCTGAAGCGGCAGTCGGAGCTCCTGGCCGACGCGCGCGACGAAGCGCTGCGCGCCTCGCGCGTGAAGGCGGAGTTCCTGTCCACGATCAGCCACGAGATCCGCACGCCGATGAACGGCATCATCGGCATGACGGAGCACCTGCTCGAGACGCCCCTCGACGAGCAGCAACTCGACTGCGTGCGCACCATCCAGGCTTCCGGCGACGCGCTGTTGATGATCATCAACGACATCCTCGACATCTCGAAGATCGAGGCCGGCAAGCTGACGTTCGAACAGGTGCCGTTCGACCTGCGCCGCACGATCGAGGAGATCGTCGTGATGTCGCGGCTGCAGGCCTTCAACAAGGGCATCACGCTCGAGCTCGACTGGCCGGAGGACCTCGCGCGCGAGTTCGAGAGCGACCCGCTGCGCATCGGCCAGGTCGTGATGAACCTCGTCAGCAACGCGATCAAGTTCACCGCCACGGGCGGAGTGCGCGTCACCGTCCTCGCAGGCACCGAGCAGGACGGCCGCGTGCCCGTCGTGCTCGAGGTCCGCGACACGGGCATCGGCATCTCGCCCGAGCACCTCGAGCACATCTTCGAGGCGTTCCAGCAGGCCGATTCGACGACGACGCGACGCTTCGGCGGCACGGGTCTCGGACTCGCGATCTGCAAGAGCATCTGCGACGGTCTCGGCGGCTCGATCGCCGTCGAGAGCGTCGCAGGCCATGGCGCGGCCTTCCGCGTGACGCTGCCGCTGAGGCGCGCGGCGGGCTCGGTGGAGCCGTCGCGCGGGACGCCGCTCCGCGCCGGGCAGTCCTTCGACGCCCGCGTCCTGCTCGTCGAGGACAACCCGGTCAACCAGCGCGTCGCCACGGCCGCCCTGATCAAGCTCGGCTGCACGGTCGAGGTCGTCGCGAACGGCCGCGAGGCCCTGGACTACCTGGAGCGCGAGCCGTTCGACCTCGTGCTGATGGACTGCCAGATGCCGGTGATGAACGGCTACGACGCGACGCGTGAGGCGCGCGCGCGGCGCCTGTGCGACGCGACGCCGATCGTGGCCATGACGGCCAACACGATGGACGGCGACTACGAGCGCTGCATCGCCGCCGGCATGAACGGCTACCTCGCCAAGCCCTTCAAGCGCGCCGAGCTGGCCGAGGTCCTCGCGGAGCACTGCTGCGCGCGGAAGCGCGGCGAAGACGTCGCCTGAGCGGGCGAGCCGGGCTCAGCACCAGGAGTTGTTGAGCACCTCGCCCATGCCGCCGGCCCCGGGCACGATGTAGTCGTGCGCGTCGAGGCCGCACTCGCGGTCCCAATGCGTCCCCGGCGGCGTGGCGAGCACGTCGGCCGGCGAGAGGCCGCGGTCGAGGCGGCCGGCGTAGATCACCGCCTGCGGGATCTCGTCGAGCACGCGCCGCAGGAACTCGGGCGTGACGATCATCGGCAGCACGAGCACGCGCGTCGGCCGTCCGTGGTGCTCTTCGTAGTGGCGAATCGCGCGCACCAGCGTCGAGCCCGTCGCGCCCATCGGGTCGGGCACGATCAGCGTCGCGCCCTGGACCGTGCCGCCGATCTTGCTGCCGGACAGGTTCACGCCCGTCACGGCGCCGCTCGCGTCGGTCACGCGCGAGAGCGTCAGGTGGTCGAGCCGCACGCGCCCCTCGGGCAGCACCGAGAGCAGGCGCTCGAAGACGACCTGGCTGGGCACGATGCCCGCGCGGATCACGTCGCACACGACGACCTCTCCGGCCGGGTCGAGCACCTGCGCCTTCACGCGGCCGGCCTTGGGGTGCGCCTCGCTCATGCGCGTCGGCACCTCGACCGCGACGCGCGGCAGCTCGCGCGCGGCTTCGTGGAAGAGCGCCTCGTAGATCGCGCGCAGCAGCGCGAGCGTGCGCGGCAACGCGCAGTCGGCGCGCGAGAGCTGCGTCAGGGCCGAACCGAGCAGCGGGTTGTCCAGCAGGTGCACCCGCGGCCCGTAGCCGTGAGCGAGCTCGCGCGCCGTCTCCTCCACGTCAGGCCTCCGCGCCGGCGCCGGCGGCGGCCACACCGGCCGCCAGGGCCTGCACCAGCCGCGGGATCTCCGCGACGGGCGTCGAGCACAGCGCCACGCGCACCGCGCCGCCCAGCGGCACCACGTACACGCCGAGCTCGCGCATGTGCGCCGCCGTCGCCGGCGCGTCCGGCGTGAAGACCGCCACGAAGAAGCCGCCCTCGTAGCGCGGGTAGTGCAGGTCGTAGCGCGCGGCCTCGGCGTTGAAGGCCTCGACGCGCTGGGCGAGCAGCTCGACCAGCGCCGCGCGCTCGCGCTCCGAGGCGGCGCGGTGCTCGGGCACGGTCAGCAGGTCGGTCACCGCGAGCATGCCCAGGTGGTTGCAGTTCGACCACGTGCCGCGGCAGGCGAAGCTCAGCGCGTTGCGGATGCGCGTGCGCTCCTCGTCGTCGCGCTGCAGCGCGATCAGCGCGCCGACGCGCGCGCCGTACTGCGCGAAGGCCTTGGACGCGCTCCACGCGACCAGGACCTGCACGTGCTCGGCGAGCGCCGCGAGGTGGCGCACCCACGCGCCCGTCTCCTCGTGGCCGAACTTGGCGTAGGCGATGTCGAACAGCACCGCGATCGGTGCGCGGCCGGCGTGGCGCGCGAGCACGCGCTCGAGCTCGTTCCACTCGCTCTCGTCGAGCGTGTAGCCGGTCGGGTTGTGGCACGGCACGTTGAGCACGGCGAGCACGCGGCCTTGCCGCGCGATCTGGCCGAGCAGCGCCTCCTCGAAGGCGCGCAGGTCGAAGCGCCCCTCCGCGTCGAACATGCGGAAGGTCTCCACGGCGCGGCGCGTGTGCGAGGCGATGATCCGGTACGGCGCCCAGAAGTAGTCGCTGGTCAGGAGCGCCTGCCCCGCGTCGAGGAAGGTGGTGATCGCGTGCAGGATCGCGCCGGTGCCGCCGGCGGTCGCGGCCGCGGTGGCCTGCGCGGCCAGCGGACCGTCGCCGAAGACGTCCGCGATCACGGCCTTCAGGTAGGCCGGCGGACCGAGGATCGGCGCGTACGCCGCGGCGCGCTGGATCGGCACGCGCGTGATCGCCTCCGCCACCGAGGGCATCACGCAGAGCTGGCCCGTGTCGTCCATCAGGGCGCCGAGGGTCGCGTTGAGGATCGACTCGCCGGCGGCCGCGCGCGCGCTCGCCTCCGCGTTCAAGCTGAAGATGGGATCGTCGCCGGGACGATTCCTGACGCTCTCGATCAAGGCGAAGGGGGGGTGGGCGGTGGTGGTCGAATCCAAGGCGCTTCCTCTCGCGAGAGATGGCGGGCCGGGGCGGCCCGCGGGCGGTCCCAGTATACGCGGAAGCGGCCCGGACCGGGCCCTCAGCGCCCGGGCAGGACCGCGCCGCGCAGGACCGCCGCCAGCGCCTCGCGCTCCTCGCCGTCCAGCTCGCGCTCGGTCGTCTCCGAGAGGTGCACCCGGATCCCGCGCAGCGCCAGGAAGCGGTCGTACCACTGCCGCGACTCGCGCGCCTCGTAGAGCAGGTCGGTCGTCACGCCGGCGCGATACGCCAGGCCGTCGAGGAACGGGTCGTAGCCGATGCCCTCGAGCACGAGCCGCAGCGCGATCTGGTAGCGCTGCGTCTTGGAGAGGCGCAGCACCTCGGGCGGCGTGTCGACGAGCTCGAGCAGGTAGGTGCGCGCCTCCTCGAGCAGCTCGCGCGCCTTCTCGCGCTGCGCGTCGCGCCGCCGCAGCTCGGTGTCCAGTCGCGCGCGCAAGCGCGGCGTGAAGAGCACCGACTCGAGCTGCTCCTCGCGCGCCGCGAGCTTCTCGGTCAGGCGCTCGAACGCCGCGCGCCGCTCGTCCGTGCCGCGCAGCTTCGTGATGCCGATCAGCTCGACGCGCCAGGCCGGATCGGGCTGCCCGGGCGCGTCCGCGTCGCCGCGCTCGCGCAACGCCTCGAGGTCGAGCCGCATCGCGCGCAGCAGCGCCGCCGACAGGTCGACGCGCGCCGCGATCGCGCGCGCCTCGACGTCCTTCATCTCGACCCAGCCGTCGCTCAACCCGCGCAGCAGCGCGAGCCCGCTGCGCAGGTCGCGCGCCTCCTGCTCGAAGTCGCCGAGCAGGTCCATGCGCGCGCGGAAGCGCAGGTCGACGAACATGTCGCCCCACGCCTCCTCCTCGGGGCCCTCGAGCCCGGCGAGCTCCGGCCCGTGCGGCGTCTGCTCGCGGAAGCGCCGGTGCAGCGTGGCGAGGTCCTGCGGTCCGTAGCGGTCGACGAGCCGGAAGTAGCCGCGCTCGACGTAGGTGCGCCGCGCCATCTCGCGCAGGATGCGCACCTCGCTCTCGAGGTCCTGGAGCTGCAGCAACAGGCGCTCCTCGTCCGCGTCGGGTGAGACGAAGAGCTGCAGGAACTCGTGGCTCGTGCGCGCGGTGCCGAGGCCGGGGTGGCCGTCGGGCGCCTGCGGCGCGTCGGCCTGGCGCGCGGCGGCGGGCAGCGCGAGCGCGAGCGCGAGGAGCGCCAGCGGGGCGAGGGGGCGGAGTCGATTCATGGCGAGGCGGGTCGGCGGTGGGTCTCCACCCTACCCCGCCGCGCGCGCGCCGTTTCGTCGGCGCCGTGCAAGGCCCGCGCGCAGGGCTCCGGGCCCGCTCAGCGCGGGACGACGACGACGTTGAGCTCGCCGCGCACGAGCCGCAGCGGGGCCTCGGCGACCACCTGCCCGCCGCGCAGCACGCGCAGCAGCGCGGCGTCCGTGCGCACCTCGTAGGTCGAGCCGAGGTCGGACTCGAGCCAGGGCCGCGTCGAGCCCGCGCGACCGCCTCCGATCTCCCACTGCAGCGAGAGCGGCTCGCCGGCGCGGTCGAGCACCTCGAACTGGCAGTCGGTGCAGGCGGTGTCGCGCGCGTCGAGCTGGAGCCGGCAGAGCGTCTTCAGGCGCCACACGAGCTCCTCGTCGACCGGCACGTCCTCGATCGCGAGCGTCGCGCTGTCGGCCTCGCCGCCGGACGCCTCGAGCCGCACACGCGCGCCGGGGACTCGGGCGAGCGTGAACGCGCCTTGCTCGTCGCTGCGCGCGCGCTCACCGTTCTGCGAGTAGTTCGCGTTCCCGTCCTGCAAGAGCGTGAACTGCACCAGCACGCTCACGCCGGCCAGCGGCGCGCCGGCTTCGTCGACCAAGCGCCCGCGCACCTCGCGCAGCGCGCACGCGGGCTCGAGCCGGAGCTCGACGCCCTCGCGACCGGCGCGGATCGGGCCGCTCAGGATCGTCTGCAACGTGCGCAGGTCGATCGCGCGCAGGCGGTACTCGCGCTCGAGCAGGCCCGTGAGGCGGAACGCGCCGTCCGCGTTCGTGACGGGGTACACCCCGCCGCCATGCACGAGCTCGACCGTGCGCCGCGGGTAACCGCCCGGTTCGACCTCGGTCCCGTCGAGCAGATCGACCCGCCAGTCCTCGAGCGGCGCGCCGTCGACGTCCAGCACGCGGCCGGCGATCGCGAGCGGCGCGGTGAGCTCCAAGCGCACGGGCGGCGGGTCGCCCTCGCCGAGCGCCGTGAGCGTCGCGCCGTACGCCGCGAGGCTCGCCGCGCCGCGCGTGGCGTGGTAGGCGACGAGCGACGCATCGTCGAGCCAGTCCCCGGGCAACGCGAGCGCGAACGCGCCGCTCTCGGTCGAGTGCGCGCGCTGCCCCGCGAAGACCACCTCCGCCTCGGCGACGGGGCCGCCGGCGTCGACGACGAGGCCGCGCAGGAAGCGCACGCCGGTCGGACGCAGCTCGATGCGCGTCGCCGGCAGGCCGCCGGGCGGCAGCGTGAGCCACGCCGGCGCGAAACCCGCGGCGCTGACGCCGACCTGCAGCCTGGCGCCTTCGGGCGGCGCGGGCACGCCGTCGAGCCGGAACGCGCCCGCGCCGTCCGTCGTCGCGCGCGGCTGGTGCGACCAGTAGTCGCGATGGACCTCCCCCGTCGCCTGCAGCAGCGTGTGGAACCCCGACATCTGCACGGCGGCGCCGACCACGGGCTCGAGGTCGGGCGTGGTCACGTGGCCGTCGACGCGCACGCGCGGCGCGGTCTTGAGCACGGCCTCCCCGCCCTCGAGGTAGCCGAAGAGCAGCGCGCGACGCTCGTCGAGGACGTTCACTAGGGAGGGCTCGAGCCGCCCGGGGCGCTCGAGGCGAAACGCGCCGCCGGGGCCGCTCACGACCTCGGCCGCGCCGCCCCGCAACCCGACGCCCACGCCGGCGACGCCGACGTCCCACGCGTCGACGACGCGGCCGCGGAGCACGCTGCGCTCGACGCTCGGCGCGGGCCGCGACGGCTCCGGCTTCGGAGCTACGGCCTCGAGCGCGGCGCGCTCGGCGGGCGCGGGTGCGGGCGCCGCGTCCTCGCGCGGCGCGACGGCGAGCTCGCCCGCCACGGGCGACGACTCCTGCGCGACGGCGCCCTGCTCGAGCGGCGCGCGCGCGCCCCCGTCGTCGCGGACGAACCAGACGAGCGCGAGCACCGCGAGCGCGGCCAGCGTGACGAGCAGGAGCGAGCGCATGCGAGTCGCGGTCGAGCGCGCGCGCCGGTGTGCGAGCCGGCGCGCGCCGCGCGGATCAGGCGAAGGGCCCGCCCGCGCCCTCGTCGTCCTCGCCGAAGCGCTCGGTGAGGGCGAAGCCGGCGGCGGGGCTGGCGAGCGAGAGGCGCTCCTCGACCGCGCTTCGCGACGTCGCGGCGCGGCGCGGCGCCCGCGGGCGCGAGCTGCGGGCGCAGCTCGTCGCGCGTCGTCGGCGCGGCGCCGAGCGCGCGAGCGGCGAGGAACTGCAGGGTGCGCACGCGCGTGAAGCCGAGGCCGCTCTGCGCGGCGAGCTCGTCGACGGGCCGCGCGCGCAGCTCCGCGAGCGTCGCCACGCCGCACCCGGCGAGCGCGGCGCACGCGGCGGCGTCGAGACCGGCGAGCTCGCCGGGGCGCAGGCTCGCGACGCGCGGTTCGGGCGGCGGCGCGGGCGCGGCCAGCTCCTCGGCCGGCGCGTCGTCGCCGGGGACCTCCTCGTGGCGCCAGCGGTCGATGACCTTGTCGAGCAGCGCGCGGTCGCGCAGGTCGAGGCCCGAGCGGCGCGGCAGCGCGGCGGCGGCGCGCGGGACGCGCTCGACCTCGCGCGCTTCGGACGCGGCGGCGGGCGCCGGCTCCGCGCTCGGCGGGTAGAGCACCTCTTCGCGCTCGAGCGGCCCGTCGAGGCGCGTGCCGAGCAGTTCGGCCTCGCGCAGGAAGCGCCGCGCCGCCGCGGGCGTCAGCCCGAGCACGCGCGCCACGCGCTCGGCGCCCAGGCCGGCGAGCTGGCCGAGGTCGGGGCAGCCGGCCTCGCGCAAGCGTCGCAAGGTCTTCGGTCCGTCGGCGTGCAGCGTGCAGAGCAGTGCCAGGCGATCCATCGCGGCCTCCGTCAGGGTCGGGTGGTCTGGAACGCGGGGGAGCGCGAGGCTCCTGCGTCGCGCGCGGCCCCGTCGCCGCCCGCGCCGTCCGCCAGCCACTCGCCGGCCAGAGCCTCGAAGTCGGCCGCGCCGCGGCACGCGGGGTCGAGCACCTGTACCGGCACGCCCATCGCGGCGGCCTCGCGCAGGCGCACGCTCGTGCGCACGACGGTGTCGAAGAGCGCCTCGCCGAAGCGGCCGTGCAGCGCCATCAAGAGCTCGCGCGCGAAGCGCGTGCGCCGGTCGAAGAGCGTGCCGAGCACGCGCAGGTCGAAGGGTCGGTCGAGCGTCTCGCGCAGCTCGGCCAGCACGTCGAGCGCCTTGACCGCGCCCTGCAGCGCGAAGGCCCCCGTCTCGACCACGAGCACCGCCGTGTCGCTGGCGCGCAGGGCGTTGGCGCACAGCACGCCGTCGACGCGCGGCGGGCAGTCGAGCAGCACCTCGTCGAAGCGCGCGTCCAGCGGCTCGAGCGCGGCGCGCAACGCGCCCTCGGCGTGCAGCATGCGCGCGGTCGCGTCCTCGAAGTCGGCCAGCGCGGCGCTCGCGGGGAGCAGCGACACGCCGCCCGGCCCGGACACCAGCGCCGCGTCGGCGCGCGCCTCGCCGAGCAGCACCTCGCGCACGGTCGGCTCGTCCTCCGCCGCCCAGCCGAGCGCCATGGTGGCGTGCGCCTGGGGGTCCAGGTCGACCAGCAGCACGCGACGGCCCTTGGCCGCCAGCGCTCCGGCGAGGTTCACGGCCGCCGTGGTCTTGCCACAGCCGCCCTTCTGGTTGACGAACGAGAGAACGTGCATGCGGTCCGTCCGATGCGGTCTCGGGGCGCGGCGCCCCACAGCGCCGCCGGGACCACTGCATCGCAAGCGCGCGCGCCGTTCAAGGCCGAGCCGGCCAATCCGCGGCGCGCCGGCCCGGGCTGGGACGTCCTCGCGCGGCGGCGCTCAGCGCAGCGCGCGGCGAGCGCGGTCGTAGAACGAGCGCGAGGTGCGCGCGAGCTCGATCTGGTCCCAGGCCGCCACGCGCCGGATCGCCTGGGCGGAGCCCGAGTCGGGCGAGGCGAGGCAGACCGGCACGCGCTGCTGCACGGAGCGGTAGATGGCCTCGTCGTGCGGCACCCAGCCGATGTACTCGGGCGCGTGCATCAGGAAGCGCTGCGCGACGGAGCGGAAGCGCTCCCAGGCCGCCTCGGCCGCGCCCGCGTCGGGCGCGCGGTTGACGACCAGGCCGACGCGGATGTGCGGGTTGACCGCGTGCGCCTGCTTGTAGAGCGCGTACGCGTCGGACAGCGCGGTGACCTCGGGGTTGGTGACCAGCAGGAGCGTGCTCGTCGCGGCGAGCTGGGTCACGGTGCCGTAGCCGAGGCCCGCACCGTGGTCGATGATCGTCAGGTCGAAGCGGTCCTCGAGCGGCGCCATCGCCTTGAACAGCTTGTCGAGCTCGCGCCGCGTCGGGTTGGCCAGCGCCGGGCGCCCCACGCCGCCCGAGAGCAGCTGGATGCCGCAGGGGCCGTCGACCAGCGCCTCGTCCGCGGTGACCTTGCCGGCGATCAGGTCGCCGATGTCGTAGCGCGGCGCGAGGCCCAGCAGCAGGTGCGCGTTGGCCAGGCCGGCGTCGAAGTCGATCAGCAGCACGCGCTCGCCTTGGCTGGCGCGCTGCACCGCCAGGTTCGTCGCCAGCACGCTCTTGCCCGTCCCGCCCTTGCCGCTCGCGATGCAGATCACGCGCGAGGCCAGCTCGACCTGTTCCCCGTAGCGCCGATCGGCCTCGCGGAAGCGACGCAGGGCGCGGATGCGGGAGAGATCGAAGCGCGAGAAGTTCAGCATGGGTGCGGGGCGAGAGTCCGTTCGCTGGAGCGGCTCGTCGTCTCCGCAGGAGGCCGCGAGCGCGCCGGGGAACGAGGACGAGGCCGCGGGCGTCACCGCCGGCCTCGTGCCCAGATCTGAGCGTTTCCACGCCCGATTTTCCATCCCCAATTCCCCGCCGTGGGCGCGTCCGGGGGCCTTGCGAGATTCCGTGGTCGTTGTTAGTGCAGGCGCACTTCCTCGCCGATCTTCGAGAGCTTCAGGACGTTCGTCGAGCGCGCCACGCCGGGCGGCACGCCGGCCACGAAGACGACCATCTCGCCGTAGTCGGCCAGCCCGCGCACGACCAGCATCTCGGAGGCCATGTAGAGCATGTCCTCGAGGCTGGGCTCGCGCCGGAACAGGATCGGCCGGCAGCCGGCGAGCAGCGTCATCTGGTTCACGGTCGAGGACTTGGGCGAGAGCGCGATGATCTCGGCCCCCGGGCGGTAGCGCGTCAGCAGGCGCGCCGTGCGGCCGGTCTCGGTGAAGACGACGATCTTCGAGAGCTCGAGCGCGTCGGCCACGCGCACGGCGGCCATGGCCACCGCGTTGGCGGCGTCGGGCTCGGAGGCGCGCCAGAAGGTGCGCGGCAGCTCGTGGTAGCGCTCGCTCTCCTCCACGGCGCGCGCGATGCTGCGCATGGTGCGCACCGCGTCGACGGGGTGTTCGCCCACGGCGGTCTCGGCCGAGAGCATGATCGCGTCCGAGCCGTCGAGCACGGCGTTGGCGACGTCGGCCACCTCGGCGCGCGTCGGGCGCGAGCTCTCGATCATCGACTCGAGCATCTCGGTGGCCGTGATCGTGAAGCGCCCCGCGCGCAGGGCGCGCGAGAGCATGTCCTTCTGGCGCATGGGCACCTGCTCGAGGTCGAGCTCCACGCCCAGGTCGCCGCGCGCGACCATGATCCCGTCGGCGACCTCGAGGATCTCGTCGAGGTTGTCGAGGGCCAGGCGGCGCTCGATCTTGGCCACCAGCAACGCGTTCGGCGCGAGGGCGCGGATCTCGTGCAGCTCGGAGGCGCGGCCGACGAACGACAGCCCCAGGAACTCGACGCCCAGCTCGTTGCAGAACTCGATGTGCCGGCGGTCCTCCTCGGTCGGCACCTCGTAGACGATGTCCGAGTCGGGCAGGTGCACGCCCTTGCGGTCGGCCACCTCGCCGCCGCGCGTGACCACGGCGCGCAGGGCGCCGCCCTCGTGCGCGAGGACCTCGAGCTCGACCTGGCCGTCGGCGAGCAGCAGGCGGTGGCCCGGCTCGACGCGGTCGGAGAAGCCGCCGAAGTCGAACAGCACCTCGCCCGGCCCGGCCACGTCGCCGCCCGAGCGCACGACGAGCTCCTCGCCCTCGCTCAGGGTCCGGCGGCCGCCCTCGAAGCGCCCCAGCCGCATCTTGGGGCCCTGCAGGTCGGCCAGGATGCCGACCGCGGTCATGCGGGCGTGGGCCTCGGCCCGGATGCGCAGGATGCGCTCGCGGTGCTGCTCCAGGCTCCCGTGGCTGAAGTTGATGCGCGCCACGTTCAGGCCGGCCTCGATGAGCTCGCCGATGCGGTGCTCGGAGGCCGGGCCGATGGTGGCCACGATCTTGGTGTGGTCGACGCCCGGCAGGACGGGCGCGCTGGGCGTGGAGGGGTTCATGGGCGGTGCGGGCGGCTATCGGACGCGCACGGGCCGGGCGAATCAACACTCTCGGCGACGATCCCCGGAGGCCGCGGTGCGCAACGGGTGACTTTTTCGAGAAGGGTCCCCCGGCCGTCGATTCCGTGGTATGCCTGATTCGGCGGGCGATTCCGCCCGTGGCTCCCCCACCCCGAAGCTCTGTTCCCCCATGGCCTCTGCCCCTCGAGTCGAGCACGACCGGGTGCCCGCAGCGACGACGATGGTGGTCGTCGTGATCGTGGCCGCCCTGATCGCGTTCTCGATCATGCGCTGAGCGCGGCGCTCGCCGCCGCGATCGCTCGCGCTCGCCGAACCGGCGCGCGCGGCCCCCTCGGGTCGCGGCGCGCGGCCGGTCAGCGCAGACCGAGCAGCACGGGGATCTCCTGGTAGGCGGGGAAGCGCCCGAGCTGGCGCTTGGAGAAGACGAGCTCGCCGTCGCGGCTGACCTCGAACACGCCGCCGCTGCCGCGCACCAGCTCGCAGCGGACGTCGGGGGCGCTGGCCTCCAGCTCGGCGACCAGACCGGTCGCCTGCGGGAGGTAGTTTCACATGCCGCAGTACTCGATTCGGACGTTCGTCATCGCACGCCGCCGGCGGGGGCGGATCGGGAGGTCGGGGGTTCGCGGGAGCCTTGCGGGCGCTTTCGCACGAGCGCGCAGCTCGGCTCCCCGCTTTTCGGGACTTCCCGTACCATGAAGCGCAACGCACCACCAGGCGACCGGTACGAGGAACCTCGCGTCAGGGTCGCGTCCCGGTCCCCCCTGCCGGTCGACGCACCTCCCCCCTGATCCCCAGCGCGAGCCCGGGCCGGGCGCCGACGGGCGCCCGGCCCACCTCCCGCTGGTCCTCGCAATCGGGGCACACGCCCCCACCTCGCTATGACGTCCCCGCACGGCTCGCGGCGCCCCGCTCGGGTCGCCGTCGCGGCCCTCCTGCTGTCCTCGCTGCTCGGCGCGGCCCCGCGCGGGGCCGAGCGTCGCGCTCGCCGGCGCGCGCGCCCGCGGTGGCCGCCGCGGCGGACGCCTGGCGCGCGGCGCGTGGTGCCGCCTGGCGCGCGGACGTCGACGCCGCGACGGGCTACGCGAGCGGGCTGTACGGCGGCAGCGCGCCGGCGCCCTTCGCGCCGGCCGACGACGCCGACTACGCGCAGCTCGCCGCGCTGGCCGTCGAGGCCACGCAGGCGCTGCACGGCGTGGAGCTCGCGACGCTGGCGCTCGAGCGCACGACGTACCTGCCGCTGGGGCTGATCGGCAGCTCGGACAAGGTCGCGGTGCGCTTCCGCCAGGAGGTCGCCGGCGTTCCCGTCGAGGGCGGCGCGCTGAACGTGCTGCTCGGCGCCGACGGGCGGCTGCTGGCGCTGCAGTCGACCGCGCTGCCGGACGCGGCCGGGCTCGCCACGCGGCCCGCGCTCGACGCCGCGCGCGCGCTCGAGCGGGCGGCCGAGGTCTTCGCGGACCAGGTCGGCGTCGCCGGCCGCGCGAGCGCCGCGCCGCGCCGCGCGCTGCGTCGCCACGCGACCGGCGCGAAGAGCCGCGAGGCGCGCCTCGCCTGGGCCTGCGACCTGCGCTGGGAGCTGCCCGGCGCGCTGCCCGAGGTCCGGCGCGTCTGGATCGACGCGCGCGACGGCGCGACGCTCGCCTGCGAGTCGCTCGTGCACCAGCTCGACGTGAGCGGGACGCTGCTCGCGAACGCCTCGCCCGGCCTGCTGCCCGACGAGTTCGCCAACCCCGAGCAGCCGCTGCCCGTGCCCTACGCCGAGGTCGACGGCGGCGCGGCGGGCGTCGCGATCACCGACGCGGACGGCCGCTTCGTCTTCCCCGGCGCGAGCGGACCGCTGTCGGTCGTCGCGCGCTTCCGCGGACCATTCAGCGACGTCTACAACGACGCCGGCAGCGAGCACGTGCTCGCGGCCTCGATCAGCGGCGCGGACAACGTGCTGACGATGAACCCGAGCGCGTTCAGCTCGATCACGGCGCAAGCCAACGCCCAGCGCCACATCGGCCGCCTGCGCGACTGGATCCGCGCGGTCAACCCGGCCGACGACACGGCCGACTTCGTCGCCACGGCGTCCTGCAACATCGCGCTCGCCTGCAACGCATTCTACGACGGCACGCAGGTGGGCTTCTACCACGCGGGCGGCGCGTGCCCGAACACGAGCTACTCGACCATCGTCGTGCACGAGATGGGCCACTGGCTCAACGACCGCTACGGCACCGGCAACGGCGCCGACGGGATGGGCGAGGGCAACGCCGACGTGTTCGCGCTGTACCTGAACGACACGCCGCTCCTGGGCGCGAACTTCTACGGCACGGGCAGCGGCAGCCTGCGCACGGGGCTGAACACGCGGCCGTTCTGCGGCGACACGAACCCCGGGTGTCACGGCGAGGTGCACGTCGACGGCGAGCCGTGGATGGGCGCCGCCTGGAAGATCGTGGAGGAGCTGAGCGCCGCCTACGGCGCGAGCGAGGCCGACCGCATCAGCGACGCGCTGTTCCTCGGCTGGATGAACGCCTTCGACCAGCAAGGCCTGCGCTCGATCATCGAGACGCAGTGGCTCACGCTCGACGACGACGACGGCAACGTGGACAACGGCACGCCGCACTGGGCGCAGCTCGACACCGGCTTCCGGCGTCAGGGCTTCCCGGGCTTCGACGTCGCGCCGCTGACGGTGACGAACGTGACGGAGCTCGCCGACACGCTCGACGAGCTCGGGCCCTACGAGGTCGGCGCGGACGTCGCGTCGGTGCTCGGCGCGAACGTCGCCTGGGCGGAGCTGCGTTACCGCGCGAGCGGCGACGCGGGCTGGAGCTCGACGCCCATGACGTGGCGCGGCGGCGCGCGCTGGAGCGGCGAGCTGCCGGGCACGCCCTCCCCCGCCGCGCTGCGCTACTACGTCGAGGCGGGCGACGACCAGGGGCGCACGGCGACCTGGCCCAAGGACGCGCCGGCCGACGCGCGCGTGTTCCGCGTCGGCGCGCTCGTGCCGTTCTGGACGGACGACTTCGAGGTCGATCGCGGCTGGACGCACGCCAGCTTCGGCGACACCGCCAACGGCTCGGACGACTGGCAGCGCGGCGCGCCGCAGGGCCTGGCCGGCGACCCGAGCGCCGCGGCGAGCGGCACGCAGGTCTGGGGCAACGACCTGGGCGTCGGCGGCATGAACGGCGCGTACCAGCCGAACGTGCACCTGTGGCTGCGCTCGCCCGCGATCGACTGCTCGGGCGCGGTCGGCGTGACGCTGCGCTACGCGCGCTGGCTGACGGTCGAGGAGGGCCTCTTCGACCAGGCGCGCATCGCGGTCGACGGCCACGAGGTGTGGACGAACCCGGCCAACGGCGCCACGCTCGACGACGCGTGGGCGACGCACGAGGTCGACCTCTCGAGCTGGGCCGACGGCGACGCCTCGGTGGTGCTCGAGTTCTCGTTGCGCGCGGACGGCGACGACGAGTTCGGCGGCTGGACGCTCGACGACGTCGAGCTGTGGCGCGTCGCGCCGGTGAGCACGGTGTGCGCGCCGCCGACGACCTACGGCACCGCGAAGACCAACTCGCTCGGCCTGACCGCGGACATCGGCGCGCTCGGCGTCCCCAGCGCGGTGACGGGCAACTTCCGCATCACGCTCGCGCAAGGCACGCCCGGCCAACCGGCGATGCTGTTCTCCGGCCCGAGCTCGGCCGAGTTGCCGCTGTTCAACGGCACGCGCCTCGTCGGCGGACCGCTCGCGCGCGAGGCGCAGGTCGTGCTCGACGGCGCCGGCGCCGCCTCGCTCGCGTACCCGATCGCGCCGGGCGCGGCGGGCTCGACGCGCTACTTCCAGTTCTGGTACCGCGACCCGCAGCACCCCGACGGCACGGCGGTCGGCCTCAGCGACGGCCTCGCCGTGACGTGGTGTCCGTGAGCGCGAGCGTGCCGGGCGAAGACGGGAGCCTGTGGGTCAGGGAGCACCCCGTCCTCCCCGCGGCACGCAGCCTGTAGCGCGCGATGCGCGCGGCGGTCACACGCCGCCGCCGCCGCCGCGGATTGCCTGAAATGAGGCCGGCCGCGCGGCGTAGGACGGTTTCCATTGGCCCGCCCGCGGGGCCCCGTCGTAGGCTCCTGCCCCGCGCTGCGCGCGGCGGTCCTCCCTCGCCCCCGCGACAGCCCCTCCCCCTCCTCGCGCGGCCGCGCCGCGGCCCACCGCACCCCCGACCATGAAGTACGACAAGCACCTCCTCGCCACCACGCTGCTCCTCACGCCCGCTCTGTTCGCCTTCGCCCCGCGCGGCACGAAGGTGGCCTTCTCGGTGGCGGACGGCGCGACCTCCAGCAAGAGCTTCCACAACACCGTCGAGATGTCGATGGACGAGATGTCCATGCAGATCAACGGTCAGGAGAGCCCGATGGTCCCGGACATGGAGATGACGGTGACCACCAACCTCAGCATCGAGGTCTCCGACGAGTACGTGAGCATGGGCGCGGGCAAGCCGAAGAAGCTCGTGCGCACCTTCGACGAGCTCGAGCAGTCCACCGACATGGCCATGGAGATGGACATCATGGGGCAGGTGCAGAAGAACGACATGTCCATGCCGTCCAGCTCGGAGCTCGCGGGCAAGACCGTGATCTTCACGTGGGACGACGACGCCGGGGAGTACAAGACCAGCTACCCCGAGGAGGGCGGCGACGAGAAGCTGCTCGAGAACCTGTCCGAGGACATGGACCTGCGCGCCTTCCTGCCGGCGGGCGAGGTCGCCGAGGACGACGAGTGGAGCATCGGCGCCAAGGAGCTGATCAGCGTGCTCGCGCCGGGCGGTGACCTGAAGCTCGTCCCCGAGGACGTGGACGGCGCCGACAAGATGGCCATGGGCAACACCGACATGGGCAACTTCCACGACTGGTTCTCCGAGGACATGGAGGGCAAGGTCACGGCCACGTTCAAGGGCACGCGCGAGACCGAGGACGGCGTCACCGTCGGCGTGATCGCGATCGCCTACGAGATCTCGAACGCCGTCGACATGACCGAGAAGGTCGCCGACGCCGTGCCGGAGGCGCCCGAGGGCGTCGACGACATGCAGTTCAACAGCATCGAGCTCGCGCTGGAGCTCGAGGGCGAGGCCACGCTGCTGTGGGACCTGGCCGCCGGCCACGCGCACTCGTTCGAGCTGAGCGGCGACTTCGGTATGGTCATGGACATGTCGATGAGCATCAGCGCGCAGGGCATGGACATGGACATCGACCAGTCGATGGAGTTCTCCGGTTCGATGAACACCACCGCGAGCTACGAGTAGGCGCACCCCGCCGCACGAACGCGATCCAACGAGGGCCGTCCCGCCGGGGCGGCCCTCGGGCTATCCTGCCCCGCCGTTCGCCCGCCCGCCGTCCCCGATGTCGCCCCGCCTCCTCGCCTGCCTGACCCTGCTCGTCCTGCCGCTGTTCGGCGGCGGCGAGGCGGCCGAGGTCGCGCACGCGCGGGCCAGCGCGGACGCCGGCGACTGGGCCGCGGCGCGCGCGCTGCTCGACGACTACGTGGCGCGCAGCGCGGGCGACGCGGACGCGCAGGAGCTGCTCGGGCGCGCGCTGCTCGCGCTCGACGAGCCGGACCTCGCGGCGCACCACCTCGCGCGCGCGCTCGCGCTGCTCGAGGCCGCCGGCGAGACCAAGCGCGCCAAGCTCGTGCTGCGCGACCTCGGCAAGGCCGACGCGCTGCAGGGCCGCCGCGCCCGGCTGTTCCGCGACGCGACGAGCAAGCTCTGGCAGGCCGCGCGGCGCCTGAACGAGGACGGCCACGCCGAGCGCGCGCTCGCGCTGCTCGAGGGCCTCGCGCCGGCCGCGACGGGCAAGGACGCGCCGCGCGTGCGCGCGCTGCTGGCCGAGCTGCGCGCCGCGCACGAGGAGGTCGACCTCGACGCCGCCGGCAGCGACGCGGGCGAGCCCGGCGCCTGGCCGCTCGTGACCTACGAAGGCGCGCACTACGTCGTCGCGGCCAACCTCGAGCCGGACCTCGCGCGCCTCGTCGCCGACACGATGGACGACATCCACGGCTACTACGTGCAGCTCTACTTCGACGGCGACGTCGACGCGGCGAAGAGCGAGAAGGCCACGATCCGCGTGCACCCCACGCGCGACGCGATGCTCGCGGGCTGGCGCGGCGGCGAGGCGCCCGAGGGTTGGTGGTCGCCCGGCGAGAACCGCGTCACCTGCTACGACACGCGCACGACCACCGGCAGCCTCGACTGGATGCTCGAGACGCTCTTCCACGAGGCCAGCCACCAGTTCATGACGCTGCTCGGCCGCCGCGGCGGCTGGGCGCCCGCGTGGCTCAACGAGGGCACGGCGAGCTTCTTCGAGGGCGCCACCGCGATGGCCGACCACCGCGTGCTGTGGCCCGACGCCGCGCTCGGCCGCCTGCAGAACCTCGCCGCGGCGCTGCAGTCGGGGAGCGACGAGGTCACGCTCGCGAAGGTCGTCGGCTTCGAGGGCGGCGGCTCCTACCCGGCGAGCTACTACGCCTGGGGCTGGGGGCTCGTGTACTTCCTCCAGCAGTACGAGGACCCCGAGACGCTCGAGTACGTCTACCGCCCGCTCTACGCGCGCTACCGCGAGGCGATCACCTCGCGCGGCGGCGACGCGCGCGCGCTGTTCGACGAGGTCTTCCTCGGCAAGGGCTCGCCGCGCGGCCACGCGCGCTTCGAGGACTTCGACCGCGACTGGCGCGCGTGGATCCTGGGCGAGGTGCGCCCGCTGCACTTCGCGCCGCAGCGCGAGCGACGCGCGCTGCGCATGGCGCGCGTGGCGCGCTACCTCGCCGCCGCCGACGCCGCCGCGACCGAGAAGCACCCGCGCGTCGCGCGCGAGGACCTCTTGCGCCGCGCGCTCGGTCACGTCGAGTACGTGCGCAGCGTGCTCGACGGCGAGGACGCTCCCGACGTCGAGGTCATCGCGCTGCAGGCGCGGCTGTTCGAGGACCTCGGCCAGCCGCAGAGCGCCGCGCCGCTCGTCGAGCTGCAGCTCGAGCTCGCCGACGAGGGTGTGTGGGAGCCGGACGAGGCGACCTACGCGGCGCTCGAGAAGCACCTGGCCGAGCTCGACCGCAAGAACTACGCGCTGCGCCGCGCGGTGAGCACGCGGCGCGGCCTCGCGCGCGGCGCGCTGCGGCTCGTGCGCGACTACCGCGAGGCCGAACCCGCGCTGCCGCTGCGCGCCTACACCTTCGCGGCCGAGATGAGCGCGGCGCTCGACGACGACGAGTTGCGCGCCGCCGCGGCCGAGCTGCGCGCGGAGGTGCGCGCGGCCGGCCTCCTGCGCGGCGAGGTGTCGAGCCTGGTCGCGCCGCGCGCCGCGTGGGAGACGATCTACTCGGCCGAGGCCGACGAGTTCACGCTCGCGCCGGGCTTCCTCGGGCTCGAGGCGGTGCGGCCGGCCGCCTACGTCAACACCGCGCTCGAGCTCGGCGACGAGTACGAGCTGCGCGCGACGTTCCGGCGCGACGGCACGCAGCACCGCAGCACGGTGCAGGGCCTCGTCGTCGCGGGCGTGCGCGACGGCGACTGGCTCGTGTTCGGCCTCCTGACCGAGGGCCAGGCGGGCCTCTGGCGCCTCGCGCTCTCGCGCGGCGGCGGCGTCGTGACCAGGAAGATCGAGAGCTTCCAGCTCGACCCGCCGCCGGCCGACGACGCCGACCTCGCCGTGCGCGCGCACGTCAGCGACGGCCGCACGCTGCGCGTCGAGGTCGCGGGCTGCGCGCCGCTCGAGACGACGCTGCCCGACGACCTGCCCACGGGCCGCTTCGCGGGCCTGTACGTGAAGGACGGCGCGACGCGCCTCGTCGACCCGGTCGTGGAGCGCTATCCGTGAGCGCCGCGTCGCCGCGCTACGCGCCGCAGCGCCCGTTCCCGGCCTACGCGTTCCTGCCGGGCGTCGACCCGCACCCGACGCGCGACCCGCGCGGCCACTCGTTCCGCGGCGCGCCCGAGCCGCCGGCCGCGTACTACGAGCCCGCGCGCTGGCGCGAGAACGAGGACTACCTCTTCGGCGTCGACCTCTACAACCACGGCTACCTGTGGGAGGCGCACGAGGCCTGGGAGGGCCTGTGGCACGCGGCCAAGCACGACGCGCTGCAGGCCGAGCTCCTGCAGGGCTTGATCCAGTGCGCCGCGGGCGCGCTCAAGATCCGCATGCGTCAGCCGCGCGGCCTCGCGAAGCTGACCGAGCTCGGCACGGCGCGCCTCGAGCGCGTCGCCGACGAGGCCGGCCCGCGCTACATGGGCGCGCCGGTGGCCGAGCTGGTCGACGCGTTCCGCGCCTTCGCCGCGAGCGCGGCCCCCGACGTCGACGCGCGGCCGCGCATCGTGCTGGAGTAGCGGTCGTCGACGAGGCGGCGCGCCGCGCGCGCGGCTACCCGAAGATCCCCGCGTACGTGTCGTCGCCGAAGCCGACCACGAGCGTCTTGCCCAGGCGCAGCGTCGGCGCGCGCAGGTTGCCGCTGGGGCCGAGCACGTGCTTGACGAGCAGCGCGTGGTCGTGCGCGCCCTGCTTCAGGTCGAACACGAGCTCCTTCTTCCCACGCGTCGCGACGACCTTCGTGATGCCGTCGAGCACCTCGTCGAGGTCACCTTCGCCGTAGCGCACCTTCTTGGCGTCCACCGTCTCCCGGACGGGGACCGCGCGGGCCTCGAGGAAGGCGTCCGCGCGCGTGCAGCTCGTTCAGCCCTTGCGGTGGTAGTACCAGTCGATTCGCTTCGCCATGCCGAACAGGATACGCTGAGCCTCCGCTGCGCTCCACCGCCCCGCCGCTCGCTCGCATGACTCCCCAGGACCTCTTCGGCGTCGCCGTCCGCACGGTCGGCCTGCTCCTCGTGCTCGCCACCGGCTACGTCGTCGTGCTGCTCGCGCTGGCCAGCCTCGGCAACCCGTCGCAACTGGACAACGGCGCCTTCTGGGGCGCGGCGCTGCTCCCGGGCATGGGCCTCGTCGTCGGCGTCTGGCTGATGCGCCGCAGCGAGGTCGTGGTGCGCTTCGGCTTCCCCGCGCACGCGCAGCCGCTCGAGCTGCGGCTCCTGGGCAAGTACGACGCGCGCGCGGGCCGCGCCTACCTCACCGGGCGGCGCGGCGAAGGGCTCGACGTGCCGCTGAGCGGGCGCGTCTGGCTGCACGCGGCCGCCGAGCAGGACTTCCTCGTGCTCGACCACGCGCGCGCGCTGGTGGCCCTCGGCTACGAGGTCGTGGCCGAGGCCGCGACGTTGAAGGCGCTCTGGCAGGGCGGCGTACCGGTCACCGCGTTGAGCGAACTCCCCGGCGCGCCGCAGAGCGCCGCGGACGCGCTCGAGACCGACGCCTTCGTCGCGGTGTTCGGCGCGCGCGAGGACGCCGAGCTCGTCGAGCGCGCGCGCGAGCGCGGGCTGCTCACCACGAGCACGACGGCCAGCCTGGAGCGCGCGGTCGGCGGCCTCGTCGCGCGCCACGCCGAGGAGGCGCGCAAGCCGACGCGCTGAGGCGGCGCGTCAGCCGCCGAGCCGCGCGAGCTCCGCGACGAGCGCGCGCACGACCCGTGCCTGCGCGTCGAGCTCCAGCGCGTCGAGCGGCGGCACGTGCAGGAACAGCGCCGGCACGCCGAGCGCCTCGCCCGCCGCGAGCAGGTCGTAGTAGGCGCGCTCGCACAGGAAGCCGCCCGCGTCGTCGGAGGTGCGCACGTCGGTCGCCCCCGCCGCGCGCAACACCTCGGCCAGGGCGTCGAGGTCGAGCGTCGTCGCGAGATCGCGCTCCCCCAGCGGGCCCAGCTCGGCGGCGTACAGGCCCTGGTCGTCGGCCTTGGGCGAGTCGAGGCGCGCGCGCGCGCCGCGCTCGAGGCGGAACCACGCGCCGCGGTGCACGCCCAGGCCCAGCAGCGCCCGCGCTCCCGCGCCGCGCGCCTCGGCCAGCGCCCCGGCGAGGACCGGCGGCGTGGCGCTGAAGGAGACCGGCAGCACGCGGCCCAGCACGCTCACGCCCGCGGGCGGCTCGTGCTCCAGGCGCTGCGCCAGGAGCCCGCTGGGGTTGCGCGCGACGTCGAGGAAGGGCTCGAAGCCGGTGACGAGGACGACGGGCGGACGCATCGGGGGAGTCTACGCGAGTTGGCCCAGGAAGGACTTGCCGGGCCGAGCGCCGCTGCTACACTCCTCCGCCCCTCGGGTCGCCAGGCCCGTGACAACACGACTCACTCGTCGGCGCGGCACCGCGCGGGCGGGAACTCCCAGGTGCCCGGGTGGCGGAATTGGCAGACGCGCCAGACTAAGGATCTGGTGGGAGTTAAATCCCATGCTGGTTCGATTCCAGTTCCGGGCACCATTCCTTCACGCGCAGGAGGCGCGACCCCCCACGGGGTCGCGCCTCCTGTTCGTTTCGCGGCTCCTTTTCGTTTCGCGGGGCCTGTTGGACCCGCGGGGCCCGTTCTACCCGCGACGCCGTCGCCGGGCGGGCCGCGCGGCGGCGGGTCGGCGGGCTACTTCTCCAGCGGCGCGACCAGGCGCATGGAGAGGTCGAAGAACTTCGGGTCGAGCGCCAGCATCAGCAGCGCACCGCGCACCGCCTTCATGTAGGTGAACTCGCGCTCGTACTGCGCCATCAGCGCGGGGATCTGCTGGCTCTTGATGTTGGTCTCGATCTCGCTGAGCTTCGCGTCGACGTCGGACTCGAAGTCGGTGCGCTCCACCTCGCCCAGCGCGTCCTTCGAGCGGCCGCCGTACTGATCGCGCAGCACCTTGGCCTCGGTCTGCGCGCGCTCGAGGGCCCAGTCGATCTCGATCGAGTCCTCGGCGCGCTGCCGCGCCTGCTTCTCGAGCGTGCGCACCGCCGCCCCGGGGTCGACCCAGACGGCGAGGTTCGCGCCGTACTTGCTCGAGCGCGCGAGCGCGCCGAAGTCGGGGCGCTCCGAGAGCCGCGGGAAGCTCGGCGCGCCCTGCGTCCACGTCTTGTAGAGGTGGTCGATCATGCGGAACGAGTTGGTGACGAGGCACACCTCGCCGGTGATGCCCGTCGCGATCACGCCGGTGCCGGGGATCGCGGGCGTCCAGAACTCGCGGATCTCGTGGCCGCCGACGAAGTTGCTGTAGTAGCCCGACTCGCCGGGTTTGCGCCCGACCAGGCCGATCGCCGGGCCGCGGCCGCCGATGGCGTCGCGCAGCTTGACGATCTTCTCGTTGCCGCCCTCGGCCACCCAGAAGACGAGGCCCACCGCGGGCACCGGCTGCGCGTCGTGCGGCGGGCCGTCGGGGTCGGGCGGGTAGTCGTTGTCGCGCACGACCAGCACGCAGCGGTCGAGCAGCGCGGAGTCGAGCTCCTCGACCACCTGCGCGAGGCTCGTGTACTTGCCCGTCTTCTGCAGCTCGTCCTCGATCAGCCCGCGCGCGGCCGGCTCGATCGAGTTGAGCACCTGCGTGAACAGGTCGCTCATGTCGCACTTGACGTAGACGAACAGCGCGGAGTCGGACGGCGCGAAGATCGCCATCTCGTCGACGAGCTCCTCGCCGCTGGCGGCGCGGCGGCGGTAGACGCGCTCCTGCAGCGGCGTCATCAGCTCGGTCGAGAAGGTGCCGTGCAGGTCGAGCTGCAGGCCCTCGTCGATGCCCAGCACGCCGGCCACCTGGTTGAGCGTGGCGAGCTGGAAGAACTTGCCGACGAGCGCCGGCAGGACGTCCGGGCTCTTCGCGTCGGGGTAGGCACCGGAGACCTTGAGCGTCTCCATGAGCTGGCGGCCGTTGACGAACACCTCGAGCTCGTCGAGGCGGTCGTTGCGGTCGATCACCGCGATGCGGTCGTTGTACGTCGAGCCGGCCAGGAAGGAGTCCTTGAACTGGCGCGCCTCGAGCTCGATCGCCTGCGCCACGAGCTGGCTGCTGTTGGAGATCACCGCGACGTCGCGCACGCGCCCCACGTGCAGCGGCTGGCTCAGCGCGGGCCCGTTCAGCGTCACGAAGTCGTCCAGCACCGTGACCGTGACGCCCTGCTCCTCGAGGCCCAGCACGCCCGGGTAGTTCAGCATCTCGATGGCGAGCTTGCCGGTGTTGCTGAGCGTGCCGTAGACCGCCCACTCCGCGTCGGCCAGGCGGCTGCCGCGGAAGTTGCCCGCGATCGCCAGGTCGTCGCCGCCGAACACCGAGAGCGGGTCGAGCCCCGCCGGCAGGTCGGCGACCGCGCGCCGAACCTCGCTCATCAGCTCGTCCCAGTGCACGAGCTCGGCCAGCTCCTGCTGCTCGGGCGAGCCGTCGAAGGCCTGCCAGGCGGGCTGCTTCGCGAGCTCCTCCTCCACGGCGAAGGTCGGGAAGTCGCTGAACACGTCGTTCAGCCGCGCGCGCGCCACGAAGAAGTCCGCGCTGCGCGGCACGAGGCCCGACACGTCGACGCCCAGGCGCCCTTCGAACGGGTTGAAGAGGAAGGTCGAGAACGCGAAGTACCCGACGAAGAGGACCAGACCCAGCAGGATCAGGAGGATGCGAAGGAGGCGAGACTTCCGGCTCATCGAGGCTGCGTTCGGCGCGGGGGCGGGCGAGGGGGGACCGGGGAGGATGCCCGACGGGAGGCGAATGCGCACGGACGAACTCGCGCGGCGCGTCTTCCCCGCGATCGGCGCCGCTTGACGGGCCCCGGCGCGGCGCGAGAATGGCTCGATGCGCCTCACCCCCCGCGCCGCCGCCGTGCCCCTCTCGCGCACCCTCGCCCTCGACGCGCGCGCCAAGGCGCTGGCCGCGACGGGGCGCGACGTGGTGAACATGACGGCGGGCGAGCCGGACTTCGACTCGCCGGAGGTGGTGCGCGCGGCCGCCAAGCGCATCGTCGACGAGGGGCGCGTGCGCTACACGCCCGCCGCCGGCCGCGCCGACCTGCGCGCCGCGGTGGCCGCGCACCTCGAGCGCACGCGCGGCGTGCCCTACGAAGCGGCCGAGGTGACCGTCTGCCACAGCGCCAAGCACGCGCTGTCGGGCACGCTGCTCGCGCTGGTCGACGCGGGCGACGAGGTGCTGATGCCGCTGCCGGCGTGGACGAGCTACGAGGCCATGGTGCAGTACGCCGGCGGCGTGCCCGTGGGCGTGCCGCCGCGCGCCGACATGGGCCTCGACCTCGCCGCGCTCGAGGCCGCGATCACGCCGCGCACCGTCGGCGTGCTGGTCAACTCGCCGAACAACCCCAGCGGCTGGGTGGCGACGCGCGCGGAGACGGAGGCGCTGTGCGAGCTCGCGCGCGCGCACGACCTGTGGATCGTCTCCGACGAGATCTACTCGCGCCTGGTGTACGAGGGCGAGCCCTTCGTGAGCCCGGTGCAGTGCGGCGCCGACGCGCGCGCGCGCACGCTCGTCGTCGACGGCGCGAGCAAGGCCTTCGCGATGACCGGCTACCGCATCGGCTTCGTGGCCGGCGACCGCGCCGTCGCGAACACCGTCGCGAACCTGCACTCGCAGCTCGTCGGCGCGCCCAACGCCGTGGGCCAGGACGCCTTCCAGGCCGCGCTCGTCGCCGAGCCGCCGGAGGTCGAGGCCATGGCGCGCGAGTTCGACGCGCGCCGCCGGCACGTGCTCGCGCGCCTGGAGGCGCTCGGCCTCGAGACGCCGCGGCCGCGCGGCGCGTTCTACGTCTTCCCCTCGATCCGCGGCCAGCGCTTCGGCGGCGACGCGGACGCCTTCTGCGAGGCGCTGCTCGAGGAAGAAGGCCTCGCCATCGTGCCCGGCACCGCCTTCGGCCTCGACGGCCACGTGCGCCTGAGCTACGCGACCTCCATGCAGATCATCGACGCCGGCCTCGAGCGGCTGGCGCGCTTCCTCTCTCGCTGACCTCCGACCCCGTCCCGCCATGTCGAACCTCCGCGCCTCCCTGCTCGTCCTCGCCGCCGCCCTGCTGCCGCTCGCCTGCACCGCCGAGACCCACAGCTCCGCCGCCCCCGGCGTCACCGTCGGCACGCCCACCGGGACCGCCGAGGTGCACCGCGTCGAGTGCGGCTGCAGCGAGGACACCGGCGTCGGTCACTGCGGCAACTACATCGAGGTCGACGGCGCGTGGCACCCCGTCGGCGGCGACCTGGGCCTCGGCCACATGGAGTGGTGCGGCCAGCACGGCCTGAAGGCCGAGGTCACCGGCACGCTGGTCGGCGACGAGTACGTCGCCACCTCGCTGAAGGTCCTGCCGAAGGAGTGACGCCCGCGCCGGGGGCCTCCCGCGAGGCCCCGCGCGCCTTTCCCGCGCCGACGCTCCAGGTCGTCCGCGCCGGCCTCCGAAGAGGGCCGCCATGGCCTACGCCCTGGAGTCCCGCGACGACGCGCCGCGCGTGCTCGGGCTGCCCGAGCCCTGGTTCCACCTGCTGGCGGGGCTCGCGCTCGCGCCGGTCTTCGGGCTCACGCCGCTCCTGCGGCTGATCGGCTGGTTCCTCGGCTCGCTGGTGCACGAGATGGGCCACGCCGGCGCCGCGTGGCTCGTCGGCGTGCCGGCCGTGCCGGCGCTCGGCATGACGGCCGAGGCGGCCACGATGCACGGCGAGCAGATGCTGCCGCTGGCGCTCGGCGTGTGGGCCGCGGCGGGCTGGGCCGCGTGGCGCGTCGAGCACGTCGCCTTGCGCGGCGCCTGGATCGGGCTCCTGTGCGTCGTCTACCCGGCGCTCGCGTTCACGTCGCTGCGCGAGGTCGTGCACCTCGTCAGCGGACACGCGTTCGAGCTGATGCTCGGCGGCCTGTTCCTCGGCCGCGCGCTCTCGGGCGGCTTCAGCCACGCGCCGGGCGAGCGCACGCTCTACGCCGTCGTCGGCTGGTACCTCATCGGGCGCAACCTGGCGCTGACGGTCGGCCTCTTCGCCAGCGACGCCGCGCGCGCCGAGTACGCCTCGAACGGCAGCTTCGGCATCGAGAACGACTACCTGCGCCTGGCGAGCGAGACCGGCTGGTCGCTCGAGTCGCTGGCGCTGCTGATGAGCGCCGCCGCCGTCGCCGTGGCCCCCGCCGTCGTGGGGCTGTGGTGCTGGGGGCAGCGGCGCGCGTGACGCCGGTCCGCGGCCGGCGGACGGGTCAGAAGTCCTGCGCGAGCTGCGCGCCGAAGCGCGCGAGGCGCGGCGGCAGCGCGGCCGTGGTGCGCTCGACCGACCACACGACCTGGCCGGCGTCGTCGTAGTACCGCTCCTGCCAGCGCCAGCCCGCGGCCGCGCGAGCCAACTCGAGCTCGACCCGACACCAGCCGTACGGCATCAGGCGGCGCCCCACCTCCTCGACCTCCGCGTCGGAGAGCTGCGGCGCGGCGAGCGCGAGGCGCGCGCGCAGGTCGTCCTCGAGCTGGCGCAACTCCTGCTTCGGGAACGGGTCCAGGTTCAAGACGAGCGCATCGCCGTGCTTCACCGTGAGGGAGACGCACGCGTCCTCCGCCGCGCGGTAACGCGCGCCGACCTCGCGCTCGAACTCTGCGAAGCGCTCGGCGTCGAAGTACTCGCCGGCCTGGACGAAGCCGCGCACCCGCTGGACGAGCGGCGGCAGCGGGCCCTCGACGAGCTGCGGCGCCTCGACGCGGTCGCGCTGCGCGAGGCGCTGCGCCGCGACGGAGCCATCCGAGTGCACGTGCCCGCGTTGCGCCTGATCCCGCGCGCGCTCGGCCTCGAGGCGCGCCACCGCGGCCTGGTTGCGCTGCTCGGCCTCGTTGGCGGCGAACTGGCTGCGCACGCCCCAGAGGAGCACGAAGCCCACGAGGAGCATGGCGATCAGGCCGCAGCAGCCGAGCCCGGTCGCCGCCCACGCGCCGCCGCTCCAGCTCCGGCGCGTGCGGCGCCGTTCGGCGCGCTCCGCGTGGCGCGCGTCACGGCGCTTGCGGCGGGTGTCGCGCGCCGCGGCCTTGAGGTCGCGCTTCACCTCGTGCCAGGCCGAGCGGAAGGTCTCGCCGTGCTCGTCGCGGACGCGCTTGGCCGCGCGCGCGAGGTCGCGCCAGGCCTCGTCGCCCGCCTCGCCGCGCCGCGCGCGCGCGCCGCCGCCGGCGTCCGGCTGCGACGCGCGCTCGACGTCGACCTTCACCTCGCTCGCGTGCTGGTAGCGGCGCTCGGGCTCGCGCTCCAGGCTCTTCAGCACCACCTCGTCGAGGCGCACGTCGATGCCCACGCGGTCCGAGGGCAGCGGGAAGTTGCCCAGCGGCAGGTCGCCGGTGAGCAGCTCGTACAGCACGACGCCCAGCGAGTACAGGTCGGCGCGGTGGTCCACCGCGAGCGGCCGGCGGATCTGCTCGGGCGCCATGTACTGCGGCGTGCCCATCGCCTGGTCGCTGCGCGTCAGCGTCACGGCGCCGGCCTCGCGCTCGACGAGCTTGGCGAGCCCGAAGTCGGCGATCTTCACGCGCCCCAGGCGGTCGACGAGGATGTTCTCGGGCTTGATGTCGCGGTGCACGACGCCCTGGTCGTGCGCGTACTGCAGCGCGTCGCAGACCTGCGTCACGATCGCGAGCGCCTCGCGCGGCGCGACCTCGCGCTCCTCGATCAGCTTGCGCAGGTTGACGCCGTCGACGTACTCCATGACGAGCCAGTACCACGTACCGGTGCGGCCGGCGTCGACGACGCGCACGACGCCGGGGTGGTCGAGCCGCGCGAGCACGCGCGCTTCGCGCTCGAAGCGCTCGGCGAAGGCCGGGTCGGCGGTGCACTCGGGCAGCAGCACCTTCAGCGCCACGACGCGGTCGAGGTCGCGCTGGCGCGCGCGGTAGACGACGCCCATGCCGCCGCGGCCGAGCACGCCCTGCAGCTCGAGGCCGGGGAAGAGCGGCTGCAGCTCGGCGAGCTCGGGCACGCGCCCCGCGTGCGCCGCGCGCGGCGGCGCGGAGGCGGGCCCCGAGCCCAACGACATCAGGCAGCGCGGGCAGGCGGCGTCGGCGGACGCGAGGGGCGCGCCGCAGCGCGCGCAGGTCGGGAGAGGGGTCATGGCTCGGGCTCCGTGGGTCGGCGTTCGAGGAGCGGGCGCCCCTCCACGCGCGACTGACGGGAACCGGGCCGGAGGTTACAGGGCCGCCGCGAAAAAGGCGCGCGCCCCCCGCGCGACGCGGGCGCTGGTGCGCGCGGTGCCGCGCGCTACCCTGCGCCGGCCGATGCCGTCCGCCTCCCCCACCCCGGCCACCGCCGCCAGCGCGACGCGCCTCGTCCGCGGCGGGCGCACGCTGCTCTCCTTCGCCGGCACGGGGTACCTCGGGCTCGCGCACCACCCGGCGGTGCTCGACGCGGCGCGCGAGGCGCTCGCGCGCTGCGGGCTGTCGGCCGGCGCGGCGCGCGGCACGACGGGCACGTTCGACGAGCACGAGGCGCTCGAGGAGGAGCTCGCGCGCTTCCTCGGCGTCGAAGCCGTCGCGCTCGCGCCCGACGGGTGGCTCGCCGACGCGGCCGCGCTCGAGGCGCTCGCGCCCGAGGTCGACGCGCTGCTGCTCGACGTCGACGCGCACGCGGCGCTGCGCGCGGCGGCGCGGCTCGTGGACCTCCCGCGGCACGACTACGCGCCGCACGCGCTCGACGAGGCGCGCGCGTGGCTCGACGCCCGCGGCGCGCACCGGCCGGCGCTCCTGTGCGACGGCGTGCACCCGATGGCGCAGCGCGTCGCCGAGCTGCCGCTGCTGCTCGAGCTGGTCGGGTCGCGCGGCGCGCTCGTCGTCGACGACAGCCACGGCCTGGGCGTGCTCGGCGCGCACGGCCGCGGTACGGTCGAGGCCTTCGCGTTGCGCGACGCGCGCCTCGTCGTGACCGGCAGCCTCGCCAAGGCGCTGGGCGCGGGCGGCGGCTTCGTCGCGGGCGACGCCGAGCTCGTCGCGCGCGTACGCACGAGCTCCGCCGCCTACAACACGACGACTCCGGTCCCGCCGGCCGTCGCCGCCGGCGCGCGCGCGGCGCTGCGCGTGCTGGCCGACGACCCCGCGCGACTCGAGCGCCTGCGCGCCAACGCGCGCCGCCTGGACGCGCTCGCCGCGCGCGCCGCGGGCTCGCGCGCCACCCCTGGCCGATCCCCGTGCTCGCGCTGCCGCTCCCCGACGCGGAGCGCGGGCGCGCGGCGCAGGCGGCGCTCGACGAGGCCGGTCTCGTGGTGCCCTGGACGCGCTACGGCGGCGGCGCGGGCGACCTGCGCGTCGCCGTGACGAGCGAACACGACGCGGACGACCTCGCGCGCCTCGAGGACGTGCTCGAGCGCGTGCTGCCCTGCGGCCGCGAAGGCGCGCGCCCATGATCGACGACGCCCTCCTCGCGCGACTGGCGGCCGAACACGGCACCCCGCTCTACGTGCTCGACCTCGACCGCGTGCGCGCGCAGGTCGCGCGGCTCGACGCCTTCGACGTCGTGCGCTACGCGCAGAAGGCGCACCCGGGGCTCGCGCTGCTGCGCGCGCTCGCGGCCGACGGCCTCGCGGTGGACGCGACCGGCGGCTACGAGGTCGAGCGCGCGCTCGTCGCCGGCTTCGACGCCGCGCGCATCGAGCTCGCCACCGACGTGCTCGACCGCCACGCGCTGGCGACGGTCGCGCGCCACGGCGTGCGCGTGAACCTCGGTTCGACCGACCTGATCGAGCCCTACGCCGCGGCCGGCGGGTCGCGCGAGTGCACGCTGCGCGTCAACCCGGGCTTCGGCGGCGGCCACAGCCGGCGCGTCACCACCGGCGGGCCGCACAGCAAGCACGGCATCTGGCACACCGAGCTCGCCGCGGCGTGCGCGCGGGCGCAGGCGGCCGGGCTCGTCGTGACGGGCTTGCACGTGCACATCGGCTCGGGTGCGGCGCTCGAGGAGCTCGCGCCGACGCTGGAAGCGATGGGGCGACTGCTGCGCGCCGCGCCCGCGAGCGTCGCGCGCGTGTCGCCCGGCGGCGGCCTGCCGGTGCCCTACCGCGCCGAGGACGCGGAGTTCCCCGTCGAGCGCTACGGCGCGGCGTGGCGCGCGGCGCGCGACGCGTGGAGCGCCGCGCTCGGCCGCCCGCTCGAGCTCGAGGTCGAGCCCGGCCGCTACCTCGTCGCGCAGGCCGGCACGCTCGTGACGGAGGTGCGCGCGACCAAGCGCACGCCGGCCTGGGACTGGGTGCTCGTCGACGCGGGCTTCCACACGCTCGCGCGGCCGATGCTCTACGGCGCCTACCACCGCATCGACGCGCTCGGCCGCGACGGCGCGCCGACGCGCTCGCAGGTCGTCGCGGGACCGCTGTGCGAGGCGGGCGACGTGCTCACGCAGGACGCCGCCGGCGCGCCGCGGCCGGTGCCGCTGCCCGAGCTCGCGCCCGGCGACCTGCTCGCGGTCCGCGACGTCGGCGCGTACGGCCTCGCGATGGCGAGCAACTACAACGGCTTCGCGCTGCCCGCCGAGGTGCTCGTCACGGGCGGCGCCGCGCGCCTGGTGCGCCGCCGCCAGACGCTCGACGACCTGCTCGCGCCCGAGCGCGACCTCGACGCCTGAGCGCGGCGGCGCTCAGGGAGCGAAGGTCACCTCGACGCCGTTCGAGAGGTTGAACGCGCTGCCGCAGGGGCTGCCCTGCGGGTCGCGGTACCAGGCCTGGAAGCGCCGCGTCACGCCCGGCCCCTCCGCCGCGCGGTAGCCGGTGGCGTACCAGAACACCTCGCCGTCGGGATCGCAGAAGTAGGTCCCCAGGCGCGTCACGCCGCCGCCGACGCAACGCAGGCCGTCGCCGAAGGGCGCGCCCGCGCCGCCGTTCACCGCGTTCGCGCCGGCGAAGAGCAACGCGGGTTGCTGCGGCGTGAAGCCCGAGCCCTGCAGGAGCAGGTTGGTGAGGCTCGACACGCTGGCCGATCCGAGGCCGCTCAGGCGCGCCCCCGCGCCGGTCGAGTTGGCGCAACCGCGGCCCGGCGAGCCGGAGTTGCCGCACGGGCACGCGACGCCGCCGCCGTCGGCGTAGCAGTACAGCGCGAAGCCCGGCGGGACACGCACGAGCGAGACGCCGTTCACCGTGGCGCGCTGGGCGACGGTCGCGAGCTGCACCTGCAACGTCCCGCCGACGACGTCGACCTCGTGGCGCGCGTGCGTCACGCCGGGCACGATCAGGCCGCTCCAGCCCGCGCCGCCGACGGTCTGCGCCGGGTCGCTCGAGCCCGGCACCGAGACGCTGGTCAGCGTGCTCGTCGGTTGATCGCTCGCCCAGGCGTAGGTGCTGACGACGTAATGTCCGTCGTCGAGGCCGGCGAAGCTGAAGGACGCGGCGACGTCCGCGACGAGCCAGTCCTCGAGCAGCCGCGCGGCGTCGCCGGAGAGCGTGAAGTCGTTGTGCTGCCCGTCCCCCGTGAAACCCGGGCCGAGCATCAGCGTCGCGGCGAGCGGGTTGCCGTGCGTGTCGATCAGCGACCAGGCGCCGGGCACGGCGAGGTTGACCGCGTTCCACTCGCCGAGCTCGCCGTCGGCCGCGTAGGTGTTGCTCGGCTCGCCGAAGGTGCCGCCCACGTTGCGGAAGTCGACGTGGAGGTTCTGCGCGCCGGCGAGCGGCGCGGCGGCGAGCGCGCCCAGCGCGGCGTGGACGAGGCGGGAAGTCCCTGACATGCGAGGTGCTCCTCGGGCGCGGCCCGGGGTCGGGGTGCGAACGCGCCGGCGCGAGCCGCCGACACGGCGAAGGTAGCCCGGACGCGCGCCGCTCGCTCGCGAAAGCGGCGCGCGGCCCGCTCAGGCGCCCAGCGCGCGCATCAGCTCGGCCAGCTCGTCGTCGACGTCGCGGTCCGCGCTCAACGTCTCGGCGACCTCGGCGCGCAGGGCCGCGCCGAAGCGCTGGCGCAGGCGGTGCACGGCGACCTTGAGCGCGCCCTCGCGCAGGTCGAGCGCGCGGGCGAGTTCGGCACGGTCGCGGCCGGGCGCGCCCGGGTCGAGCTCGGGCTCGAGCGCCGCGAACAGCTCGGCCTTGCCGCGCTCGGCGTAGTCCGCCGCGACGCGCGCGCGCGCACGAGCGAGCGCGGCGAGCGCCCACGCGCGGTCGAATTCCTGCTCCGGCGTGCGCGTCGACGCCGGCCCGCCGCCGAAGCGCGCGCGCCCGTCCTCCCAGTCGACCGCGAGCACCACGCGCCCGCCGCCGCGCTTCTGCGCGCGGTCGTGCGCGCGCTGCTTCGACGCGTAGTTCCGCAGGCCGGCGAGCAGCCACCCGCGGAAGCGGCCGAGCTCGGGCTCGAGGCGCGCGAGGTCGCCGCGCTCGAGCACCGCGGCGAGGTAGCCCTGCACCGCGTCCTGCGCCGCGGCGTGCGCTTCGCCGTGCCGGCGCAGGTACGCGTAGAGCGGGTACCAGTACGCCTCGCACAGCTCGCCCAGGCTGCGCCGCGCGTCCTCGCCCTCGCCGCGCGCGGCGCGCACGAGGGACCAGCGCGTGGTCAGGAAGGGGCGCGGGGTCGGGTCGCTCATGGCGTGCGGCGGCGGCTCGCAGACTCTACCCTCCGCGCCGTGTCGCGCGACGATCCCCCCGCCGGCCTCTGGCCGCTCTGGCGTCCGCTGTGGCGGCGGCGCGCGGCGCTCGGCGGCCTGGCCGTCGGGCTCGGCTCGATCGTGACGTCGCTGGTCGTCGTCGGCGGCGGCTACCTCGTGGTGCTGCGGCTCGCCGAGGCGCGCGCCGTCTCGATCGGCGACACGCGCACCGTGGCCGACACGTGGTTCGGGCCGACGCCCTGGGCCTTCTGGGTCTACTCGACGCTCTACCTGTACTTCCCGCTCGCGGTGTGGAGCGCGCCGCGTGACGACGCGGGGCGCGCGGGGCTGCTCGCGAACGTGCAGACGCAGGTCGGGCTCGCGCTCGTGAGCTTCGCCGCCTTCCTCGCCGCGCCGACGTACCTCTTCTCGCGCGGCGAGATGGAGGCGCGGCTTGCGGGCGCGAGCGGCGCGTGGGCGCGCGCCTACGAGACGCTCTACGCGATCGACGCGCCCTACAACGGCTGGCCGAGTCTGCACGTCTCGCTGAGCCTGGTGCTCGCGCTCACGTCGCGCGCGTTCCTGCGCGCCCGCGGGCGGCGCGTGCTGGCCGAGCTGTGGTGGCCGGCGTGGATCGCGCTCCTGTGGAGCATCCTCGCCACCAAGCAGCACCACGCGCTCGACGTGTGGACCGGCGCGTTGCTCGGCGCGGCGGCCTGGCGGCTGTACCTCGCGCCGCGCCTCGCGGCGCTGCGCGCTCAGAACCCGTAGCTGACGCCCGCGAACCCGATCCAGCCCTGCGGGTCGATCGTGATGTCGTAGCTCAGCGAGTTCATGATGTTGTCGACGAAGGCGTTGCCCGTCGTCTCCTGCAAGGTCGTCGGCACGCCGTAGGCCTTCGACTCGGTCAACGCCCACTCGTAGATCACCGAGAGGTACGCGTACCAGTGCTCGTCGAGCTGGTACGCGAGCCCGAGTCCCCCGCCGAGCGACCAGTAGCCGCTCCCGCGATACGGCGAGACGAGCACCGCGTCGTTCAGCGGGTCGGGGAAGGGCAGCGTCGTCGTCATGTCGAAGTCGACGCCGGGGATGTACGCGAGCTTGGCGTGCACGAAGGGCCGCAGGCGCCGCGCGCGCCAGCCGCAGGGCAGCAGCCAGCGCGTGCCGAGGAACAGCTCGAGCTGGTCGATGTCGCCGAAGGAGATGAGGTCGGAGCCGAGGTCGGGCTCGAACAGCCGCACCTCCGCGCCGGCGAACACGGCGAGGTCGTCGATCGCCCAGTACTCGGCGGCGAGGCCCAGGCCGAACTTGCCCTTCATCTCGCCGTGCACGCCCGACGGCTCGCCGAAGTTCGCGTCGTCGATCGCGACGACCGAGTCGACCTCGTAGCCGGTGGCGAGGCCGAGCTTGGCCCCCACGCCGAAGGTGCCGGCGCGCGTCGGCTCCCACGCCGCACGTGGTGCCTCCGGGGCGCTGCGGCAGGCCAAGCACAGGAGCGGCGCGCAGCACGCGAGGAGGAACCGAGGGCGGACGGACATGCGCGCCCAGCGTAGAGGCTGCGCGACCGCGCCGGAAGCCCGCGCGCGCGGGGCTCCCGCGATCGCGAGCGCGCTGCTACCGTGAGGCGCTCCGGTCGAACCCACCAGACCCCTGACCCCGAGCTCATGCGCGCCCTTCGACTCCCCCGCCTCCTCGCCGCCCTCGTGGCCCTCGCCGGCAGCGCCGCCGCGCAGGACTTCGTGTTCCAGATCCAGCAGTCGAGCTCGAACTTCCAGTGGAGCGGCACGACGGACCTGGGCGCGCTGCAGGGCAACCCGAACACGACCTTCCAGCTCGCCGGCACGCTGACGCAACACCTCGACGCGGGCGGCAACCCGGTCGCCGGCGGCCAGTGGCTGGGCGCGAACGCGCTGGTGATCCCTGACCTGTCGGGCGTGATCCCCAACCCGCTGATCTTCCTGCCGCCGCTGGCGCAGGTCGACATCACGGGCATGTCGTTCACGATGACCTCGACGCCGTTCGTCTGCTCGCCGAGCGGCACCTTCGCGTGCACGACGACGCTGGTCGTGCTCACGGGCACGCTCACGGTCACGCCGCTGACCGGCAGCCCGACGGTGACGAACCTCGCCGGCACGGTCGGCCCGCCCTCGGTGACGAACGGCACGATCACGGCGAGCGGCGGCGTGCTCACGATGACGTCGCCGATGAACACGAACTTCGCGTTCACCGACCCGACGAGCAACATCAGCGGCACGTTCAACCTGGTCGGCACGACCGTCGCGAAGTTCACCTGCCCGCCGGTCTCGACCTACTGCACCACCTCGCCGAACAGCGTGGGCGCGGGCGTGCTCGCCTCGACGACCGGCAGCACGAGCATCACCGCGAACGACCTCGTGCTGATCGGCACCGGCGCGCCGGCGAACCAGTGGGGCATCTTCTACTACGGCCCCAACCAGATCTCGGCGCCCTTCGGCAACGGCGTGCGCTGCGTCGGCGCGGGCGGCATCGGCACCTTCCGCCTGCCGCTGACGAACTCCGGTCCGAGCGGCACCTACACGCGCCCGCTGGACCACAACACGCTCTCGCACGCGATCGCCGCGGGCGAGACGTGGAACTTCCAGTGCTGGTACCGCGACCCCGCCGGCGGCGGCGCGGCCTTCAACCTGAGCGACGGCGTCTCCGTCTTCTTCTGCCCCTGATCCGCGCCGACCATGAGCCCCTCGCGCCGTTCGCGTAGCGTCCTGCTCGTCCCCGCCGCCCTGCTCCTGGGCTTCGCCGTCGTCAACGCGCGGCGCACCCAGGCCGCGGCGCCGGAGGCCGAGCTCGTGCTGGTGCCCTTCGTCCCCACCGACGTGCGCGAGCCGCGCACGGCCGAGGTGGCCCTCCTGGTCTACAACCCCGTCGCCGACGAGGCGCCGGCGGTGCTCGAGCGCTTCGAGGTCACGGCCGGCGGCGACGTGCTGTACGCCGCCGACCTCGCGCGCGCGCTGCCCGGCGACCCGCGCTACGGCGAGGTCAACGCGCTCGTCGAGCGCCTGCCGCAGGAGCTGACCGAGCTCCACCGCGAGCGGCGCTACTTCGCGCCCGCCGACGCGCCCGAGTTCGCCGGCGACGCGGTCTTCGAGGCGCGGCGCGAGATCGACGCGCGCTGGCAGGCGCTGGCCGCGGAGTACCTCGGCGGCGCGCCGCAGCCCTTCGTGCAGCTCGACTTCCCGCTGGCCTACGACCAGCTCTTCTTCGCCGACGCGCCCGAGGGCACTCAGGCACGGCTCGAGCTGCGCCTCGCCTGGCGCACGCCCGCCGGCGCGCCGCGCACGACCGTGCTCCCGCGCACGATCACCAAGCTGGCGCCCTTCCGCCCGCTCGCGCCCGGCGCGCTCGCGGCCCTGGGCACGTCGGTGACGGTGCACGCGGGCGACCTGCACGTGCACTCCTGCCACGGCGAGGCCGCCGGCGCGTGCTCGCCCTCGAGCAACTGCACGGCCGAGTCGCTGCAGACCTCGGGCGCGTTCAGCTACGCGCAGCTCAAGGGCCAGTACCAGGCGCTCGGCTACGACTGGTACACCGCCACCGACCACAGCTACTGCGTCAACAGCACGTCCGAGTTCCAGGCCATGCAGGCCGAGTGCGCGGCGGCGACGGACGCGAGCTTCCTCGTGATGAGCGACATGGAGGTCTCCAGCGACGAGAGCGGGCCGCAGATCGGCAGCGACCTCGGCGACGCGCTGTGCCTGTGGACGACCTCCGCGAACCACATGGGCGCGCACGAGATCACGACGCGCATCGCGGCCGGCGGCGACGGGCTGCTGGGCTTCTGCGACGGCCTCTTCAGCGACGTGCTCGACCCCTTCCCGCAGACGATCGCGGCCGTGCGCGCGCAGGGCGGCTACCCGATCATCAACCACCCCGACGGCTCGTCGTTCGGCTGGAACAGCCGCGACGCGACGCAGGGCATCGAGGCGAACGCCGCGCACGGCGTCGAGATCTGGAACGGCGCGACGCAGAGCGGCCAGGGCGGCCACGTCGCGCGCTGGGTCGACTGGCTGCTCGGCGGCCGCCTGCTCTACGCCTACTCGGGCAGCGACACGCACGACGACGCCTTCGCGTTCGGCGCGAACCACGTGCTGCTCGCGGATCAGCCCTTCACGATCGCCAACGTGCACGCGGCGCTGCGCGCGGGCCGCAACTACGTCTCCAACGCGCACAGCCTCGTGATGGAGGTCGGGCTCGGCGGCGCGGCCGTGCCGATGGGCGCCATGCACCCGGTGCCCGCCGGCGCGCCGGCCGCGGCGCTCACCCCGCGCGTGCACTACGACTTCGGCGCCGACACGGGCGTCATCACGATCTTCAAGGGCCGCGTGGGCGACGGCGCGGAGAGCGTGCTCTGCACCAGCGGGCCGCTCACCGGCGCGGGCACCTTCGCGTGCGCCGATGCGCTCGAGACCGGCGCGCGCTCGTGGTACCGCGCGTACAGCGAGTCGGGCAGCAAGACCGCCTACACCAACCCGGTCTTCTTCCTGCCCGTCGCGAGCGACCCGGCGAGCTACTGCACCGGCAAGGTCTCGAGCCAGGGCTGCACGCCGACCACGACGTGGCAGGGCACGCCGAGCGCGACCTCGGCCCAGCCCTTCCTCGTCGGCTGCGCGCAGGTCGTCAGCCACCAGAACGGCATCCTGTTCTACGGCTACGCGCCGGCCTTCGTGCCCTTCCAGGACGGCACGCGCTGCGTCGCGCCGATCCTGGTGCGCACGGGTGTCCAGAACTCGGGCGGCGCCGCGGGCGCGAACTGCACCGGCACGTTCTCGCTCGACTTCAACGCGCGCATCCAGAGCGGCGTCGACCCCGGCCTCGTGCCCGGCGCGACGGTCTACGCGCAGCACTGGTTCCGCGACCCGGCGGCGGCGAGCGCCACCGGCCTCTCGGACGCGGTGCAGTTCACGATCGGGCTCTGAGAGCTCGCCCCTCTCACGCGAGGGCCGGCGTTCGACACGAGCGCCGGCCCTCGCTCGTTTCGAGCGCGCGCGTCCGCGACGCGCTGCCTTCGGCGCCGCGCGCGAGGCGGCTCCCCGGCGCGGTCACCTCCGCGGGCGGTAGCGCCAGACGACGTCGTCGGACGACTCGAGCTGCCCGCCCTCGTCCTCGCCGTCCTCTCCGACCGACCACAGCACGAGGGTGCCGTCGGGGTCGACGCGCGTGCGGTACGGGGCGCCCGAGAAGGGATCGAGGCGCGCCGTGAGCTCGGCCCGCGCGGCCGCGAGGCCGTCGCGGTGCGCTCGGAGCGCGGCCAGAGCGAAGTCGCGATGGACCTCGCCGTACAGCGCCTCGGCGTGCGCGTTGCCGATCTTCGGGACGAAGGCCGACACGAGGCTGGAGGTCCAGGTCGCCTCGAGTCGCTCCTGCACGCGCGCATCGGCCTGCCTCGTCGGATCGAAGCGCGGCTTCGCGCACTCGGCCAGGGCCAGCTCCATCAGCTCGAGGTAGGCGGCCTGGTTCACGTCGACCACGAGGTCGGCCAAGGACGACCCGAAGGCGCGGCCGGGCGCCCGTCCGCCGAGCTCCTCCAACGGAATCTCGCCGTCGCGCAGCTTCTGGAAGACCCGATCGAAGATCGCGCGCTCCCCCACGAGCGCCTGACGCAGCTCCGCGCGCGGATCGAAGGCCTCGTAGAACGCCTCGATCCTCGACAGGCCCGCGTCCTCGGGGAGGTCGGCGAGGATTCGCTCCAGCCCCTCGCCGGCGACCCCGACCGCCACGACGTACTTCAGGTGCTCGATGAGCCTGGGCTGACCGCGCCACAGCCCGGCGGCGTGGAAGGCGAGCTCCAGGAGGTGGAGCGCTTCGTCCGGACGGCGCTCGAGGCTCGCGATCACGGCGGCGTTCGAGAGGCACCGGACGGCTCCGAGCTGTCCGTTCGTCGATCTCGGGAAGAGCTCGTCGAGCTCGCCCTCCGGCACCTGCGCCAGCATCCGCTCGAGCTCTCCGCGGGCGTCCACCGGCCCCAGGTGCTCCGCGAGCCGCGCGTGCTCGAGGAGCTGCGGCGAGAGCCACGCCGCGTTCCGGATCGCCGCGATCTGGCAGGGCGTGACGTCCGCCGGGCTCGGCAGGTCGCGGCGAAGGGTCTGGTCGTCCTCGTCCCAGAAGCGCGCGAGGTCCATCGCCTCGGGCTCGGCGTCGAGGCACTCGAGCCACTCCCGCAGCAGCGCCTCGTCCTGCGCCGAAGCACCGGCCTCGCGCGCCTCCGCCAGGAACGCCTCGACGGACTGGCCCTCCTCCGGCGCACGCCCCAGCCAAGCGGGATCGGGGAGCTCCTCGAAGGCGAGCGCCCAGTCCATCGTCCGCGGATCCCCGCGCGGGAGCTCCGCCACGAGCTCCTCGACGGACACCGGCGCGCCGGAGGCGCGGATCGCCGCGAGCGCCGCCTCGCGACCGTCGCGCACGCGGGCGACGTAGGTCGTGAGCGCGACGATCGCCGTCGCGATCAGCAACGCGCAGACCGTCGCGATGACGAGGAGCGGGCGAGCCGCGCGAGAGGTGCCGTTGGGCCGGGTCATCGCGCGGAGAGGGTACCAGGCGAGGGAGCGTCCGACTCACCGCCCGCGGGCCCCAGCACGGCCTCACGACCCCGCGCGACGCCGACGTTCGACAGGCGCGCCGGCCCTCCCTACCCTCGCAGCCATGCAACGCCTCGCTCGAATCGCCGCACTGTTCCTCGCCCTGTCCGTCGCCCTGCTCGCCGCCGCGCCGCGCGCCGCCGCGCTGCAGGAGGCTCCGAAGGAGAAGCCGAAGGTCGACGGCCCCGCGGTCGGCATCGGCGGCGGCGACCGCGGCGCGTACGGCGGGCGCTTCGGCGGCAAGCGCAACGTGCGGGCCTCCGGCGGCAAGGACACGGAGGAGCCGCTCGAGCGCGCGCTCGAGTGGCTCGCGAAGGACCAGGCCGAGGACGGCTCGTGGGGCGCGGACCAGCGCGTGCTGACGACCGGCCTCGCGCTCGCCGCGCTGCTCGGCGACGGCAGCACGCCGGTCGAGGGCCCGCACAAGGCGGCGGTCGCGAAGGGCGTCGCCTGGTTGACGAAGCAGATGGACGCGGACGGCCGCATCGCGCTCGAGGGCGACGCGTCCGGCACGCTCGGGCACGCGGTCGCGACGCTCGCGCTGTGCGAGGCGGCGTTCTTCACGCGCTCGCCGCTGCTCGAGCCGCGCGCGCGCAAGGCCGCCGAGCACCTCGCCGCGACGCGCGCGGAGGGCGCCGCGTGGGACGGCGAGGGCGAGGCCGCGGAGGTCACCGCGGCCTGGGGCTGCTTCGCGCTGCTCACCGCGCGCGAGACGGGCCTCGCGGTCGACGCGGTCGCGGCGACCGAGCTCTCGGCCTGGCTCGACGCGAACGCGAAGAGCGAGGCCGGCAAGGCGGCGGCGCTGATGAGCGCGATCTTCGTCGGCCGCGGCGACATGGCGCAGCTCGCGACGCGCGGCGAGGCGCTCGCGGCGGGCGAGGTCGCGTACGCGCCCGACGCGACCGACCTGCAGGCGTGGTTCCACGGCACGTACGCCTGCTTCCAGCTCGGCGGCAAGGCCTGGAACACCTGGAACCGCGCGCACAAGGCCGCGCTGCTCGAGGCGCAGGTGCAGAAGGGCAAGCTGCGCGGTTCGTGGGAGCCGGTGACGACCGCAGGCCAGCCGCAGAGCCGCGCGTACGCGACGGCGATGGGCGCGCTCTCGCTCGAGGTCTACTTCCGCTACGCGAAGGTGCCGCGCTAGCGCGGCCTGCCCGCCGGCGGCGAGGCCGTCCGCGAGTCGTCCCCGCTCGGCCGCGTGACGACCGCAGCGCGCCGTCGCGACGTCCGGCCCGAACGCGCGGCGCCCCGCGCGTCCGAGTGGACCCGCGGGGCGCCGGCGTCGCGCGCTCGCGCTCGCTCGCCTACTGGGCGGCGGTGAGCTTCACCACGCAGAACACCGGGTTCGCGCCGACCGCGCCGAGCACGGTGTACTCGCCGCGGCGCAGGCTCGTCGCCGTGCTCAGCGTGCGGCGGGTGCGCGCGCCGTTCTCGATGGTGTTGACCTCCAGGTCGACGCCGTCGAACGCCAGCGTGCCGGTGCGCTCGTCGTACGCCGCGGGCTTCATCGTCAGCCCCCACTCGCCCAGGTCGTTCTCCAGCGAGGCCTGCGTCCGAATCGGGCTGCGCGTGTCGCTCGGCAGGAGCGCGGAGGACAGCAGCTCGAAGCCCTTGTACGGCACCAGCGGGGAGAGGTCGCTCGTCAGGTCGGCGGGCACGCGGTCGTCGGCCTGGGCCGTGCTCGTCCCGCGCAGCACGTAGACTGTGAGCAGCACCTTCGGCCGCGGCACGTCGACCTGCTTGAGGATCGTCTCCGCCTCGACCACCTGCTCGGCCGTGCCGCGCACCAGGATCAGGCCGTTGTCCTCGACCACGCTGATCTTCGGGGGCGCGCCGTAGCCCGCGGGCGACGGCTGGACCTGGCCGCCGTAGAGGTCGAACAGCGCCGAGGTCACCGTGCGCAGGCTGGCGTGCTTGACCTCGTACTGCAGCAGCGACTTGGGCGGCTCGGGCGCCGGACCGCGGCGCTTGCCGACGTAGTTCGCGTCGAGCTCCTCCAGCATGGCGAGCGTCTCCGGCAGTCCGCTCGCCGAGTCGACGACGAGCAGCGACTCGCCGTACAGCAGGAAGTCGGGCCGGCCCTCGTGCGCCTGCGCGGGGTCGTCGCCCTCCTGGAAGATGTGCGTGAGCATCCCGATCGCGCACAGGTCGCGCGCGGCGCTGAGCAGCTCGTGCGCGTCGGCTCGCTGGGGTGCGAAGTACGTGACCGTGGCGCGGTGCGGGTTCTCGGGGGTGTCCTGCTGGGGCGTGGCGAAGCTCGCGGCGGGCAGGCCCGGGGCGCAGGCCAGGAGGAAGGTCAACAGCATGGTTCGTGGCTCCTAGTCGTCTTGGTCCTCGAACGTCTCGAGGACGGGTTCGAGCATCACCAGCCGCACCTTGCCGTGCGTGAGGACGATGCCGTTCTCGGTCGCGTCGGGCACCACCGCCCGCACGTGGTCGTCGATCGTCGGCGGCGCGACGTCGGGGACGTCGGGGACGTCGGCCGCGACGGGCGCGCTCGGCTCGAGGCGCGCCTGCTCCTCGCGCTCGCCGTGAGGCCTCTCCGGCGCGAGCAGCGCGCGCACCAGCAGGCCCGCGCCGACCAGCAGCAGGAGCGCGGCGGCCAGGCGCACGAGCGGCGCGGCGCTCCCGCGCAGCACGCGCAGGCGCAAGCTCCACGGCACCGCGCGGCCGGCGGCTCGAGCGCGCGCCACGCGGCGCGCAACTCGGCGACGAGCGCCTCGGTCGCGGCGTCGGCGCGCTCGGGCGTCGCTGCGGGCGCCTGCAGCTCGCGCCAGGCCGCGCGCAGCTCGTCGACGAACGCGTCGTGCTCGTCGTGCTCGTGTTCGTGCTCAGACATCGGCGCCTCCCAGTAGCTCGCCCCGCGCGGGCGCGAGGTGGTCGCGCAGGCGTCGGCGCGCCAGCGTCAGCAGCGAGCGCACGCTGCTCTCCGTCACGTCCATCGCGCGCGCCACGGCGGCGGTGCTCTCGCCCTCGAGCTCGCGCAGCACGAAGGCCTCGCGCTCGCGCTCGCTCAGCAGTCGCAGCGCGGCCGCGAGCTTCGCGCGCAGCTCGTGCTGCTCGAGCGCCGCGCCCTGCGCCGCCGGCGCCGTGAGCTCGCGCGCCTCCGCCGCCGCCGCCTCGGCCCGCGCGCGCGCCTCGCGGCGCCGCAGCCGGTCGCGGCACAGGTTCAGCACCACGGTGTTGCGCCAGGGCCCGTAGGGCTGGCGCGGATCCCAGCGGTCGAGGTGGTCGTGCAGCTTCAACATCGCGTCCTGCGCGGCGTCCTCCGCCTCCGCCTCGCTCCCCAGCAGGCCCAGGCACAAGCGCCAGACCGCGGGGTGCTCCGCGCGGTACCAGCGGTCGAGCGCCAGGGGGTCGCTCGCGAGGACCGCGGCCACGTCGTGAGCGGCCGGGGAGGGGGGATCGCCTTGCATGTGCGGGAGGTACGCGCGTCGTGCGGGGAGCGCTGAAGCCGCGCCCCGCCGGATCTTCCCGACTGGCCCCCTTCGGTGGGCACGGCCTCCGCGGAACTCGCGCGGCGGGCGGGCGCCGGCGCCGCGCCCGAGGGGCGCCGGCCCCCCGCCCCGGGGACTCCGCCCAAACCTCTCCGCCGAAAGGCCTTGCGCCGCGGCGTGCCCAGCGAAGGGGGGCAGTTCCGGGGAGCGCGGCGTTGACGTCCCGGAAACGAACGCATGATTGAAACGCTCGTTTCACGCCCCCTCGCCGCCTCCCCCACCCGCTCGCCCGGCCCGCGCTCCGCGCCCCCCGCATGTCCGACCCCAGCACCAAGGAGCGGCTGCTCGACAGCGCCGAGCGGCTGTTCGCCGAGCGCGGCTACGCGGCCACCTCGCTGCGCGAGCTCACCCAGGACGCGGGCTGCAACCTCGCCGCGGTGAACTACCACTTCGGCACGAAGGAGGCGCTCGTGCTGGCCGTGCTCGAGCGCCGCGTGCGGCCGGTCAACGAGGAGCGCCTCGCGCGGCTCGACGCGCTCGAGGCGGCCGGCACGCCGCAGCTCGAGGACGTGCTGCGCGCGTTCGTGGCGCCGCTGCTCGAGCGCCACCGCGACGGCGCGGCGGTCGAGCGCGTGGCGCGCCTGTTCCTGCAGCTCAGCACGATGCGCGACCCCGAGCTGCAGCACTACCGCCTGTTCCAGTCGACCGCGACGCGCTTCGTCGCCGCCTTCCTGCGCGCGCTGCCCGAGGTCGACCCCGTCACCGTCTACTGGCGCATCACCTTCATGATCCCCGTGGTCGCGATGTCGTTCAGCGACGCCGAGCGCCTCGCGTTCCTGTCGGGCGGCACCGCCAGCGCCGACGACACCGAGCGCGCGCTCGCGCACATGGTCAGCTTCCTCGCCGGCGGCCTGCGCGCGCCGGAGCCGACCGCGGGAGGTGCCGCGTGAAGCGCGCGCCCGTCCTCGCGGCGCTCGCCGCGACGCTCGCCTGCCACGCGCCCGAAGCGCGCGACTACGCCGCACCTGCGGTCGCGGCGCCTGCGGCCTTCGTGGCGCCGGCGCGGCCGACGCGCCGCTCGAACGCTGGTGGGAGAGCTTCGGCGACGCGCGGCTCGACGCGCTGGTCGCGGGCGTGCTCGCGGCGAACGGCGACCTCGGCCGCGGCGGCGCGTCGAGCAGGCCGCGGCGCAGGCGCGCGCCGCCGATGCCGCGCTCGCGCCCAGCGCCGGCGCCACGTTCGGCGGTCAGCGCCAGCGCCAGAACTTCGTCGGCCTGCCGCTGCCCGGCGGCGGCGACGTGCTCTCGACGACGAGCACGAGCTACGGCCTGTCGCTCGACGTCGCGTGGGAGCTCGACCTGTGGGGTGCGCTCGACGCGGAGGCGCGCGCGGCCGAGGCCGGGCTGCACGCCGGCGAGGCCGAGCTGCGCGGCGCGCGGCTCTCGCTCGCCGGGCAGGCGACGAAGGCGTGGCTCGCGCTCGCGGCGACGCGCCTGCAGCTCGCGGTGGCCGAGCGCCGCGTGGCGAGCTTCGAGCAGACCTCGCGGCTGATGCGCGCGCGCTACGCCGACGGCCTCGTCGATCCGCTCGACCTGCGCCTGACCGAGACGCAGCTCGAGAGCGCGCGCGCCGCCGCCGCCGCGCAACGCGCCGCGCAGGAGGGCCTGGTGCGTCAGCTCGAGGCGCTGCTCGGCGCGTACCCCGCCGGCGCGCTGGAAGGTCCCGCCGACCTGCCCGCGCTCCCCGACGCGGTGCCGGTCGGCCTGCCCTCCGAGCTGCTCGTGCGCCGCCCCGACCTCGCCGCCGCCGTCGAGCGCCTGCGCGCGGCCGATCTGCGGCTGTACGAGGCGCGCAAGGCGCTGTGGCCCTCGCTGCGGCTGACCGCGAGCGGCGGTCGGCGCAGCGCCGACCTCGAGGACCTCACGCGCAGCGCGTTCGACGTGTGGAGCCTCGCCGGCAGCCTGACGCAACCGCTGTTCGAGGGCGGTCGCCTGCGCGCGGGCGTCGACCTGGCCGAGGCGCGCGTGCGCGAGGGCCTGGCGAGCTACCAGCAGGCGACGCTGCGCGCGTTCAGCGAGGTCGAGAGCGCGCTCGCCGCGAGCGAACACCTCGACGCGCGCGTGGCGAGCCTCGCGCAGGCGGCCGAGCACGCGCTGGCCGGCGAGGCGCTCGCCGAGGCGCGCTACCGCGCCGGTCGCTACGACGTGCTCGCGGTGCTCACCGCGCGGCGGCAGGCCTTCGAGGCCGAGTCCGCGCTGATCGAGGCCCGCCGCGCCCGGCTCGAGGCGCGCGTGGACCTGCACCTCGCCCTCGGCGGCGGCTTCGAGCAGACGGACGAGGACGAGACCCTGGACACGACTCCGCGATGAAGACCCTGCTGCGCATCCTGCTCCCCGTGCTGGTCCTCGCCGTCGGCGGCCGCGCCACGTTCGAGTTGATCGTGAACCGGCCGCACCTCGAGGCCGCGCCGCCCGAGGTCGTGCTGCCGCGCGTGCGCGCCGAGCTCGTCGAGCGCGGGCCGTACGACGTGGTCGTGGCTGCGCAGGGCACGGTCACGCCGCGCAGCGAGAGCGACCTCACCGCGCAGGTCGCCGGCCGCGTCGTGGCCGTCTCGCCGGCGCTCGCGGCGGGCGGCTTCTTCGACGCGGGCGAGGTGCTCGTCGAGCTCGAGGCGACCGACTACGAGCTCGCGCTCGCGCAGGCCGAGCTGGCCGTCGCGCAGGCCGCGCGACACCTGGCCGAGGTCGAGGCCGACGCCGACGTCGCGCGCCGCGAGTGGCAAGAGCTCGGCGAGGGCGAGGCGACCGCGCTGACGCTGCGCGAGCCGCAGCTCGCCGAAGCGCGCGCGAGCCTCGCGGCCGCGGAGGCCGGGCGCGCGAAGGCCGCGCTCGACGTCGAACGCACGCAGGTGCGCGCGAGCTACGCCGGCCGCGTGCGCGCGAAGCAGGTCGGCCCGGGCGACTGGGTCACGCCCGGCCGCGTGCTCGCGCGCGTGTACGCCGTCGACTGGGCCGAGGTGCGGCTGCCGCTCGCGGACGCCGACCTCGCGTTCCTCGACGTGCCGCTCGGCCCCGCCGCCGACGCCGCGGGCGACCTCGTCGCGCGGCTCTCGGCCGAGTTCGCCGGCGCGCGCCACGAGTGGCCCGCGCGCGTCGTGCGCACGGAGGGCGAGCTCGACCCGCGCACGCGCATGGTGACGCTGGTGGCACGCGTCGAGGACCCCTACGGCCGCGCGGCCGTCGGCGACGCGCAGCGCGTGCCGCTCGCGGTGGGCATGTTCGTCGACGCCGCGCTCACCGGGCGCACGCTCGAGGACGTCTGGGTGGTGCCGCGCGCGGCGCTGCGCGACGGACCGCAGGTCTTCGCCCTCGAGCACGACGGCGACGACGTGCTGCTGCGGCGCCGCGACGTCGAGGTCGTCTTCGCCACGCGCGACGAGGTCGTGCTGCGCGGCGCGGCGCTCGAGGACACGCTCGAGGTGGTCACGACGCCGCTCGAGGCCGCCACCGACGGCATGCTGGTCGCGCGGGTCGAACCCGCGCCGGCGGCGGAGTGAGGCAGCGACAGCGATGAAGAACGTCCTCGCCTGGTTCGCGCGCAACCCCGTCGCGGCCAACCTGGTCATGATCGTGCTGCTCGCGGGCGGCGTCCTGACCTCGCTCCACATCAAGCGCGAGCTCTTCCCCGAGTTCTCGCTCGGCATGATCTCGGTGAGCGTCGTGTACCCCGGCGCGGCGCCCGAGGAGGTCGAGGAAGCGATCTGCGTGCGCATCGAGGAGGAGGTGCACGCGCTCGACGGCGTCAAGCGCGTGACCTCGACGGCCGGCGAAGGCGTCGGCACGGTGATGGTCGAGGTGCTCGAGGACGCCGACGTGCGCAAGGTGCTCGACGACGTCACGACGCGCGTCAACTCGATCTCGACGTTCCCCGAGCTCGCCGAGCGGCCCATCGTGCAGGAGCTGCTCATGCGCTCGCCGGTCATCAACGTCGCGCTCTCGGGCGACGTGGAGGAGCACGCGCTCAAGCACCTCGGCGAACGGCTGCGCGACGACATCAGCGCGCTCGACGGCGTCAGCCAGGTCGAGCTGACCAGCACGCGCCCGTACGAGATCTCGATCGAGCTGTCCGAGGAGGCGCTGCGGCGTCACGGCCTGACCTTCGACGCGGTGGCGCAGGCGGTGCGGCGCGGCTCGCTCGACCTGTCGGGCGGTTCGCTGAAGACCGCCTCGGGCGAGGTGCTGGTGCGCACCAAGGGGCAGGCGTACCGCGGCGCGGACTTCGCCGAGCTCGTCGTGCTCACGCGCGACGACGGCAGCCGCGTGCTGCTGCGCGACGTGGCGACGGTGCTCGACGGCTTCGAGGACACCGACGCGAGCTCGCACCTCAACGGCCAGCGCGCCGTGCAGATCCAGGTCTTCCGCGTCGGCGAGGAGGACGCGCTGAAGGTCGCCGAGGCCGTGCACGCCTACGTCGAGCGCGAACGCGACCGGCTCCCCGCCGGCGTCGCGATGACGGTCAACAGCGACCGCTCGGTGCTGCTGCGCTCGCGCTTCGACCTGCTCGTGCACAACGGCGCGCAGGGCCTCGCGCTCGTGTTCCTGGTGCTGGCGCTGTTCCTGCGCTTCCGCCTCGCGGCCTGGGTGACGATGGGCATCCCCATCTCGTTCATGGGCGCGATGTGGCTGATGCCGGAGCTCGACGTGACGGTGAACATGCTCTCGCTGTTCGGCTTCATCCTCGTGCTCGGCATCGTCGTCGACGACGCGATCGTCGTCGGCGAGAGCATCTTCACCGAGCAGAAGAAGGGCGGCTCGCAGCTCGAGGCCGCGATCGTCGGCGCCGAGAAGGTCGCCGTGCCGGTCACGTTCGCGATCCTCACGACGATCGCCGCCTTCGCGCCGCTGCTCGGCCTGCCGGGCATGTTCGGCAAGTTCTTCCGCGTGATCCCGTCGGTGGTGATCCCGATCCTCGTCTTCTCGTGGGTCGAGTCGAAGATCATCCTGCCCGCGCACCTCGGCCACGGCGGCCAGCTCGCCGAGCGCCTCGGCAAGCTGCCGCCGTTCTCGTGGTGGGTCGCGTTCCAGGGGCTGTTCGAGCGCGGCCTGCTCGCGTTCGCCGAGCGCGTCTACCGGCCGACACTCGACGTGTGCCTGCGCTGGCGCTACCTGACGCACGCGGTCGTGATCTCGACGTTGCTCGTCGTGGTCGGCCTCGTCGCCGGCAAGCACGTGCGCATGCTGCCGTTCCCCGCGGTGGACGGCGACATCGTCTCCGCGCAGCTCACGCTCCCGCTCGGCACGCCGGCCGAGGTCACCGAGGCGGCGGTCGCGCGGCTCGAGGCCGCGGCGCTGCGCGTGCGCGACGAGCTCGAGGCCTCGGCCGGTCGCGAGATCGTGCGCCACTCGATCACGTCGGTGGGCTCGCAGCCCTTCCGCGCCGCGCAGGAGAACCGCGGCCTGCCGGGGCAGAACGGCGCGTCGAGCGGACACCTCGGGGAAGTCGTGCTCGAGCTGATCCCGTCCGAGGAACGCGAGGACGTGCCGACCGCCGAGGTGCTGAGCCGCTGGCGCGAGGCCGCCGGACCGATCGCCGGCGCGGTCGAGCTGGTCTACAGCTCGAGCATCATGGCCGGCAGCTCGGACCTCAACATCGAGTTCCGCGGGCGCGACCTCGCGGCGCTGCGCGCGGCGGCCGACGAGCTCAAGCTCGAGCTCGGGCGCCTGCCCGGCGTGTACGACGTCTCCGACTCGTTCCGCGGCGGCAAGCAGGAGCTGCGGCTGGACCTGTTGCCCGCGGGCGAGGCGCTGGGCCTCACGCTGGCCGACGTCGCGCGCCAGGCGCGCCAGGGCTTCTACGGCGAGGAGGCGCAGCGCGTGCAGCGCGGCCGCGACGAGGTCAAGGTCATGGTGCGCTACCCCGACGCCGACCGCCGCACGCTGCACACGCTCGAGACGATGCGCGTGCGCACGCCCGCCGGCGACGCGGTGCCGCTCGAGAGCATCGCCAGCGTGACGCCGGCGCGCAGCTACGCGACGATCCAGCGCGCCGACCGGCAGCGCATCATCACCGTCAGCGCCGAGACCGACACGAACAGCACCTCCTCCACCGAGGTGCTGAACGAGCTCGCGCGCGAGGCGTTGCCGGCGATCGTCGCGCGCCACCCCTCGGTCACGTGGTCGGTGCAGGGCCAGACGATGGAGCTCGGCGTGACGCTCGAGGCCATGCAGCGCGACTTCGTCATCGCGTTGCTCCTGATCTACGCGCTGCTCGCGGTGCCCTTCCGCTCGTACATCCAGCCGGTGATCGTGATGTCCGCGATCCCGCTGGGGCTCGTCGGCGCGGTGATCGGCCACGTGCTGATGGGCCACTCGCTGTCGATGCTCTCGATCATGGGCTTCGTGGCGCTCTCCGGCGTGGTGGTCAACGACAGCCTCGTGATGGTCGACTACATCAACGGCCACCGCGCGGAGCACGGCACGTTGCTCAAGACGGTGCGCGAGGCCGGCGTGCGCCGCTTCCGCCCGATCCTGCTGACGTCGCTGACGACCTTCGCCGGCCTGACGCCGCTGATGTTCGAGAAGAGCGTGCAGGCGCAGTTCCTGATCCCGATGGCGATCGCGCTCGCCTGGGGCGTGATGTTCTCGACCGTGGTGACGCTGATCTTCGTCCCCGCCGGCTACATCATCCTCGACGACGTGCAGCGCGCGTGGCGCTGGCTGACGAGCTCGGCGACCTGGGCCGAGACGGCCGAGCAGGAGCTGCCCGCGGCGAGCGAGGGCTGAGCTCCGGCACGGGAGCCGCGCGTCCGCAGCTCCCCGCGAGCGCTACGTCCCATCGCCCCGAACTCGCGCGGCTAGTCCGGAGTAGGCTGGAGCGCGACGGAGGGCCGCCGCCGACGGGACTCGCTGCGTGGGGCGCGCCCTCCCCAGCCGCGGAGGTGACTCATGTCCTCGCTCTCCCCGCTCGCGCTCCTCGCCCTCGCGTCCCCCGCGCTCGCCGCGCCGCAAGGCGGCGCCTGCTTCATCGACGAGCTCTTGCCGCCGAGCCCCGCCGTCGGGGACGAGATCGGCGCCGCGGTCGACCTCTACCTGCGCACGGCCTACGTCGGCGCGCCCGGTGACGACGCGCTCGGCAACGACGCGGGCGCGGCGCACGTCTTCGGCAAGAGCGGCTACGACTGGTCGCTCTTCGCCACGCTGTACGCGTCCGACGGCGAGGCGGGCGACCGCTTCGGCAGCGCGGTCGCCCTCCACGGCGGCTGGGCCTTCGTCGGCGCGCCGGGCGACGACGACCTCGGCGCGGACGCCGGCGCGGTGTGGGCCTACCAGCGCGTCGGCACGGCCTGGCAACCGGCGGCGAAGCTCACGGCCGGCGACGGCGCGGCGGGCGCGGGCTTCGGCGGCGCGCTCGCGTACGACGGCGGGCACCTGATCGTCGGCGCGCGCGGCGCGGACGGCGCGCAGCCGGGCGCGGGCGCGGCCTACGTCTTCGCGCTGCAGGGCGGCGCGTGGACGCAAGGCGCCAAGCTGACGGGCAGCGACGCGCAGTCGGGGGACCTGTTCGGCCACAGCGTGGGCGTGTCGGGCGCCAGCGTCGTCGTCGGCGCGCCGGGCTACGGCTTCAACCACCAGCGCGGCCTCGCGTACGCGTACGACCTCGCGGGCGGCGCGTGGGTCGAGACGCGCCTGCAGCCCGATCCGTGGGACCCGCAGCCCGAGTACGGCTACGGCGTGGCGATCGACGGCGACCGCATCGTGGTGAACTCGTTCCGCAACATCGACCACGTCCCCACCGGCGCCTTCTTCGCCTGGACGCGGCTCGCCGGCGCGTGGACGCAGACGACGTTCACCGAGGGGCAGATCACGCCCGGGCAGACCTTCGGGACCTCGATCGCGCTCGAGGGCGACCTGCTCGCCGTCGGCGAGCCCGGGACGGCGACGGTGTGGACCTTCCGCGCGACCGGCACCGGCCCCACGGCCTGGACGCAGGACGAGGGCTTCCACGTGGGCACCGGCGACGGCTTCTGGTTCGGCCGCGCGCTCGCGCTCTACGACGGCGACCTGCTCGTCGGCGCTCCCGGCAACGCGGCCGGCGGTGTCAGCGGCGCCGCGTACTCGTTCCTGGCCGGCGCGCTCTGCCCCGACGCGTACTGCGGCGGCACCTCGTTCGCGCTGTGTCCGTGCCTCAACGCGCAGGCCTTCCCGAACAACGGCTGCAAGAACTCGACCGGCTGGGGCGGCTACCTGTACCTCACCGACGGCTTGCCGAGCGTGGCGCAGGACTCGCTGACGTTCGCCGCGCTGCGCCTGCCGCCGAACCAGTTCGGCGTGCTGTTCCTCGGCGACGTACAGGCGCCCGCGCCCTTCGGCGACGGCCTGCGCTGCGCGGGCGGCGCGCACACGCACCGCTTCGCACCGCAGCAGGCGAGCGCCGTCGGCGACCTCGTCGCCGGCCCGGGGCTGTTCGCCGCCGCGGGCGGGCTCGCCGCCGGCGACGTGCGCGGCTTCCAGTTCTGGTACCGCGACCCGACCGGGCCGTGCGGCAGCGCGTTCAACACGACGAACGCGCTGCGCGTCGAACTCGTCCCCTGAACCCGCGCGGTGCCTTGCGTGCAGGGGCCGGACGGGTAGAGTTCCGCCACCCCGGCCCCTGCCCTGGACCCGCCCTTCGGCGGACACCATGTCGCGCCCGCTCGAGCTCGAGATCCTCCCCCAGCCCGACGACCAGACGTGCGGCGTCACCTGCCTGCACGCGGTCTACGCCTACCACGGCCTGGACATCCCGCTGTCGCAGCTCATCGACGAGGTCGAGCACCTCGAGGGCGGCGGCACGCTGGGCTCGCTGCTCGGCCGCGACGCGCTGCGACGCGGCTTCGACGCGACGATGTACACCTACAACCTGCAGGTGTTCGACCCGACGTGGTTCAGCGAGGACGTCGACATGCGCGAGCGACTGCTGCGCCAGGCGGCGTTCAAGCGCGACGACCGGCTCGCCACCGCGACGCGCGCGTACGTCGACTTCCTCGACCTGGGCGGCAAGATCGAGTGCGAGGACCTCACGCCCGCGCTGCTGCGGCGCTTCCTCAAGAAGGAGAAGCCGATCCTCACGGGGCTCAGCGCGACGTACCTCTACGGCACGGCGCGCGAGTTCGGGCCTAACGACGACTACGACGACGTGCGCGGCGAGCCCTCGGGGCACTTCGTCGTGCTCGTGGGCTACGAGCCCGAGGGGCGCCTGGTCGAGGTCGCCGACCCGTGGCACCAGAACCCGATCACGGAGGGCGACCACCGCTACTCCGTCGTCATCGAACGCTTGATCGCGGCGGTCCTGCTGGGCATCGTGACCTACGACGCGAACCTGCTCGTGATCGAGCCGCGTGGAGAGCGAGGATGAGTACGCTGCTCGTGGTCAACAACCCGGCCCGCTGGCGCCTGGAGCTGCCGGGCGTCGAGGTGGTGGCCGCCAAGACCTACCTGACCGACCGCGCGTTCAGCCGGCTGCGCGGGACGAAGGTCTACAACCTCTGCCGCCACTACACGTACCAGTCGCTGGGCTACTACGTGTCGCTGCTGGCGGAGGCGCGCGGGCACCGGCCGATGCCCGACGTCAACACGGTGATGAACCTGCGCGGCCTCAGCATGCCGCGCACGGAGTCGCAGGAGCTCGACGAGGAGCTGCAGCGCGCGCTGCACCCGCTGAAGAGCGACGCCTTCAAGCTCAGCGTGTACTTCGGGCGCAACATGGCCGCGCGCTACAAGCGCCTCGCGCTGCGCCTGTTCAACGCGTTCCCCGCGCCGTTCCTGCGCGCCGAGTTCGTGCGCCGCGGCGACCGCTGGAACATGACGCAGGTGCGGCTGATCTCGTACTCGGAGATCCCCGAGTCGCACCGCGACTTCGCGCAGCAGAGCGCGGCCGAGTACCTGCGCCACCCGCACCGCCGACGACGCGGCAAGGCCGAGCGCCGCTACGAGCTGGCGATCCTCCACGACGCCAACGAGCCGCACCAGCCCTCGAGCGAGCGCACGGTCAAGCGCTTCGCCGACGTCGCGTGGGACCTCGGCATCAACTGCGAGGTGATCGGCAAGGCCGACTACGGCCGCCTGGCCGAGTTCGACGCGCTGTGGATCCGCGAGACGACCGCGGTCAACCACCACACCTACCGCTTCGCGCGGCGCGCGGCGAGCCTGGGCCTCGCGGTGATCGACGACCCGCAGAGCATCCTGCACTGCACGAACAAGGTCTACCTCGCCGAGCTGCTCGCGCGCGCCGGCCTGCGCGCGCCGAAGACCGTCATCGCGCACGCCGAGAACGTCGACGAGGTGCTGGCCGAGATCGGCCTGCCCTGCGTGCTCAAGCGCCCCGACGGCGCGTTCAGCCTCGGCGTGAAGAAGGCCTCCAGCGAGGCCGAGCTGCGCGCCGTGCTCGAGGAGATGCTGCAGGACTCCGAGCTCGTCATCGCGCAGGAGTTCATGCCGACCGAGTACGACTGGCGCATCGGCATGCTCGACGGCGAGCCGCTGTTCGCCTGCCGCTACCACATGGCCGCCAAGCACTGGCAGATCGCCAAGCACACGGGCAGCCGTACGCGCTACGGCAGCGTCGACACGCTGCCGCTCGAGGAGGTGCCGCCGCGCGTGCTGAAGGCCGCGCAGCGCGCCGCCGACCTGATCGGCGAGGGCCTCTACGGCGTCGACATCAAGGAAGTGCGCGGACTCGCGCACGTGATCGAGGTCAACGACAACCCGAACGTCGACGTCGGCTGCGAGGACGTCGCGCTCGGCGACGAGCTGTGGCGCACGCTCGCGCGCTCCTTCCTGCGCCGCATCGAGGCCCTCGAGCGGGGCCCGCGCCCATGACGCTGCACCTGTTCGAGGCCTTCGGCATCGAGCTCGAGTACATGATCGTCGACCGCGCCACCCTGGCCGCGCGACCGATCGCCGACGAGCTGATCCGCGCCGCGTCGGGCGACTACGTCGAGTTCGAGCGCGGCGGCGCCGCCTGGTCCAACGAGCTCGTGCTGCACGTCGTCGAGTTCAAGACCAACGGCCCCGCGCCCGCGCTCGAGCCGCTGCCCGCGCTCTTCCAGGGCGAGGTCCGTGAGGCCAACCGCCTGCTCGAGCCGCTCGGCGCGTGCCTGCTGCCGACGGGCATGCACCCGTTCTTCGACCCGCTCGCCGAGACGCGCCTCTGGCCGCACGACTACAACGTCGTCTACGAGACGTACAACCGCATCTTCGACTGCCGCGGTCACGGCTGGTCGAACTTGCAGAGCGCGCACCTGAACCTGCCCTTCGCCGACGACCTCGAGTTCGCGCGCCTGCACGCCGTCGTGCGCCTCCTGCTGCCGCTGCTGCCCGGTCTCGCCGCCAGCACGCCGGTGGCCGACGGGCGCCTCGCGCCGGCGCTCGACTTCCGCCTGGTCGCCTACGCCAACAACAGCGCGCGCATCCCGCAGGCCACGGGGCTCGTGGTGCCCGAGCCGGTCTACTCGCGCGAGGCGTACTACCGCGACGTGCTGCAGCCGATCTGGACGGCCACCGCGCCGTTCGACCCGGAGGGCAACCTCGCGGGCGAGTACGCCAACGCCCGCGGCGCCATCGCGCGCTTCGACCGCATGGCGATCGAGATCCGCGTGCTCGACCTGCAGGAGTGCCCGCTGGCGGACGTCGCCGTGCACGCCGCGATCGTCGGCGCGCTGCAGGCGCTGCTCGCGCAGCACGCCGGCGACCCGCAACGCCTCGAGGCGTGGCCCACCGAGAGCCTCGCCGCGCTGTTCCACGAGGTCTGCGTCGCGGGCGAGACGCACGTCGTGCGCGACCGCGCCTACCTCGACGCGCTGGGCGTCGCGGCGGCCGAGGCCACGGTCGGCGAGATCTGGGCGACGCTGATCGAGCGCGGCCTGCCGGACGGCGGCGCCGCGCGCGCGACGTTCGGGCCGACGCTCGCGCACGTGCAGCGCAAGGGCACGCTCGCGACGCGCATCCGCCGCGCCGCCGGCGCCGCGCCGACGCGCGCGCGCCTCGCGGCGATCTACCGCGAGCTCGCGCGCTGCCTCGCCACCGGCGAGCTCTTCGACGATGCCGCGCTTTGACGCGCTGCTCGTCACGTGCGAGCACGCCTCGCGCGCCGTGCCGCGCGCGTACGCCGCGGCGTTCGCGGGCCGCGCGGAGCTGCTCGCCTCGCACCGCGGCTGGGACCCCGGCGCGCGCGTGCTGGCCGAGGAGCTGGCGGCGGCCGCGGGCACCACGGCGCACCTCGGCGAGGTGACGCGCCTGCTCGTCGACCTGAACCGCCGCGAGGGCACGCGCGCGACGTTCTCCGAGCTCACGCCGCCCGACGCGCGTGAGGCGCTGCTCGCGCGCTACCACCGCCCCTACCGCGCCGCGGTGCTGGCCGAGGCGCGCGCGGCCTGCGCGCGAGGCCGCCTGCTGCACGTCTCGTGTCACAGCTTCACGCCGGTCTGGAACGGCGCGGAGCGGCGCGTCGACGTCGGCGTGCTGTTCGACCCGCGCCGCCCCGCCGAGCGCGCCACGGCCCACGCATGGCAGCGCGAGCTCGCGCGCGCGCGGCCCGAGCTGCGCGTGCGCCGCAACGCGCCCTACCGCGGCGTGACCGACGGCATCTGCACCTGGCTGCGCCGCGAGCTGCCGCGCGGGCGCTATGCCGGCCTCGAGTTCGAGCTCAACCAAGCGATCGCCGCGCGCCCGCCCCGCGCGTGGCGGGACGTGCGCGCGGCGTTGGTGGAGCTCGTGCTCGCGAGCCTCGGCCGCTGATCGGGGCGCGGACTACAGCCCGGGCTGGACCAGGAGCACGTGCGCGCGCGGCGCGCTGACGTCGGCCAGCGTCGCGCCGCCGGGCAGCAGCACGAACGCGCCGTTGCCGCCGGGCACGTGGAGCTGCACGAGGCCGGGGCCGCCGTGACCGCCGCCGCCCTCGGCGCGCGACACGTCGTTCGCGCCCGCACCGCCCTCGCCGCCGAGCGCCCGCAGCGCGTCGGGCTGCGCCTGGCTCAGGTCGATCAGGTTGCCCTGCAGCAGCAGCATGCCGCCCGAGCCGCCGCCGCCGCCGCCGCCCACGCGGTTCAGGAACTGCGTGTTCTCGCCGCCGCCGCCCGCGCCGCCGTCGGCGTGTACGCGGCCGGCCGGTCCGACGACGATGCGGCGCGCGAGCAGCAGGCCGAGGCCGCCGCCCCCGCCGCCGCCGCAGCCCTGGTCGTTGGCCGAGGCGCTGAACGTCAGCGGCGGGAAGACCGAGCTGTGCACCGAGTCACCGCCGGCGCCGCCGCCCTGCCCGCCGATCGGGGCGAGGAGCTCGCCGACCAGCGGCACCGGGACCTGCGGCTTCACGCCGAAGAAGTCGTTCAACGGGTTGGCGTCGACGAAGACCGCGGGGCCCACGCCGCCGCCGCGCGGGCGGGCTTGCAGCGAGACGGCGCCGAAGCCCGTCACGCTGCCCGGCCGCCCGGCGAGCGCGATGCGCCCGAGGTTCGCGCGCGACTCCTGACCCGGCGCGATCGTCTCCGCCGGACCGAAGACACCGCCGCCGCCGCCCGCGCCGCGGCGCCCGATGCCGGTGGTGTCGGTCGAGTAGGCCGACTCGCCGCCGAGGCCGCCGGTGTTGGGCAGCAGGAAGGGGCCGAAGCCCTGACCGCCGCGCGGCGTCGTCTGCGTGGTCAGCCAGCTCCCCGTGCCGCCGCGGCCGCCGCCGGGGCCGCCGTTCGCGCCGGGCACCGGGACGGAGGGCACGTTGATCGTGAGGACGCCGGGGTGATCGGTGCCGTCGAGGTCGAGGTCGCCGTCGATGCGGATGAGCTGCGCCTGGACGCGGAAGGCGAAGGGGCCGCGCACGCGCAGCACGGCGCCGGCCTCGACGACGAAGCGGTCGACGACGAGCGAGCCGAGCGAGGTGTCGTAGACCTGCACGGTGCCGGCCGGCACGACGAAGTCGGCGGCCAGGGCGGCGGGTGCGGTGAGGGCGAGCGCCAGGGGCGCGGTGCGGAGGAGGTGTCGGAACATGGTGGTCCGGGGTGCGAGGGAGCGGAGCGAACTCCGCGGGAGGGGCCTCCGGGGATCCGTGGCGAGTGCCGGGCCGCTGCGGGTCGGGCCGACGCGGGCTCCTCGGAGCCCGTCCGAGTCGTCCTCCGGCGCCGTCGCGGCGTCCTCCGAAGCACGTCCCGGGCAGACTCCTAGTCGCGTTGCTCTCGCAGGATACGCGAGAAGCGTGTCCGCGGGCGGCGGGCCCGCGCGGCACAGAGTTGACCGCCGCGTCGAGGCGCGCGCCGCACGGGGCCGGTAGGATCGGCGCCGCGGCCCCCGCGCGGGGGCCGAATCGCCGCTCCCGGGGCCGCGAGACCCCGAGATCCCCAGCCTCCAGGCCATGACCCGTCCCCCTCTCTCGGCCCGGCGCGCCGTCGGCGCCGCGCTCGTCCTCGCCGCCCTGCTGACGCCCTCGGGCGCGGCGCAGATGGACCCCAACGACCCGCTCATGCGCGTGCCGCTCGAGCACTGGGGTTGCACGAACTGTCACGCGACGGACGAGGCGCAGGCCGCGCTCGTCGCGCAGCGCCCGGGCCCCGACCTCAGCGAGGCCGGCGCGCGCCTCTCGCCCGCGTGGATGCGGCGCTGGATCGCGCGCCCCGCCAGCGTGCGCAACGCGCCGGCGATGCCGCGCCTGTTCGGCGAGGGCGCCGAGGAGCAGCGCGACCTCGACGCGCTCGTCAGCTACCTCGCGTCGCTGGGCCGCCCCGCCGGCGGCGCGGTCGCGACCGAGGCGCAGGTGATCGACGGCGGTCGCACGCTGTACCACACGCTCGGCTGCGTCGCGTGTCACGGCGCGCTCGAGTCGCCCGCGGCAGTGCACGGCGACGACTTCCTGCCGCACGAGGTGCCCGCCGACTTCGTGCTGCACCCCTTCGGCGACCTGGCCGGCAAGTGGTACCCCGCGGCGCTCGCGGCGTACCTGCGCGAGCCACAGAAGGTCCACCGCGACGGCCGCATGCCGCAGATGGACCTCAGCGCCGCCGAGGCCGACCTCGTCGCGACGTACCTGCTCACGCGCCTCGGCGCGGCGGACGTCGCCGGCGCCTCCGACGCGGCGCTCGTCGCGCGCGGCCGCGAGGTGTTCGGCGAGCGCGGCTGCCAGGCCTGCCACGTGATCGGCGGCGAGAGCTTCGCGCCGGTGCAGGCCGCGCCGCTCACGACGATCGCCGCGCGCGCGCACCGCGACCCGCGCGGCTGCCTGGGCACGATCGAGTGGGACGGCCCGCGCTACGACTTCCCCTCGCCGCAGATCCGCGGGATGTTCCAGGGCGTGCTGTTCTTCGCGCTGAACGCCGAGGTCGAGGACCCCGAGCTCGACGCGCTCGAGCGGCGCGTCTACCACCTGAACTGCAAGGCCTGCCACGAGATCGACCACGAGGGCGGCGTGTCCGAGGGCCTGCGCACGTACTTCGTGTCGCTCGACGACCACGCCGACCTCGGCGACGAGGGCCGGCTGCCCCCGCACCTCAACGACGTCGGCGAGAAGCTGACGACGCCGTGGTTCGAGGAGGTGCTCCAGCGCTCCGGCCGCGCGCGGCCGTACATCGCGGCGCGCATGCCGCAGTACGGCGCGGCGGTCGCGGGCTTCCCCGAGCTCTTCGCGCGGAAGCACGGCGTCGAGCCGAACTCCGACGCGCTCTGGCCGGTGGTCGACGACGACGCCGCGCTGCTCGGCCGCGAGCTGATGGGGCCGCAGGCGATGGCCTGCATGAACTGCCACACGTACAAGGACTACCCGCCGCTCGGCACGCCCGGCCCGGACATCACGCACTTCGCCGAGCGCCTGCGCTACGCGTGGTGGAACGCGTACATCCGCGACCCCGCCGCGAAGAAGCCCGGCACGCGCATGCCGAGCTTCATGAACGGCGACCAGGCCGCGTTCCAGCAGTACGCCGGCGGCGACTTCCAGAAGCAGGCCGACGCGCTGTGGTCGTACTTCACGCTCGGCGAGTTCATGCCCGCGCCCGAGGGCGTCTCGAAGAAGCAGTCGCTGACGCTGCAGGTCGGCGACACGCCGCGCATCCTGCGCACGTTCGTCGAGGGCGCCGGCACGCGCGCGATCGCGGTGGGCTTCCCGGTCGGCGTGCACTACGCGTTCGACGCGGCGAAGTGCCGCCTGGCCGAGGTCTGGCGCGGCGAGTTCCTCGACGCGTCGGGCGCCTGGGCCGGGCGCGGGGGCAACAGCACGGACCCGGAGGGTGCGCTGCTGTGGAAGGCGCCGAAAGGACCGCTGTTCTTGCGCGGCGCGGCCCCCGCGACGTGGCCCGAGACGAGCGGCACCGTCGACTACCGCGGCTACGCGCGCGGCGGCGACGCGGGGCCGACCTTCCACTACCTGCTGGACGGCGTGGAGGTGCACGAGACCATCACGCCGCACGCCGAGCCGACGCCGTACCTCGAGCGCGCGCTCGTGCTCGACGGCCTCGAACCCGGTGCGCCGCTGTGCGTCCGCCCCGGCGCCGTGCTGCGCAATCTCGCCGTCGACGGCGCCGCGCAGCGCCTCGTCCCCGCCGCCGACGGCGAGACGTGGCTGGAACTCGTCCCGAAGTCCTCGACCCTGACCGTGACCCTGGAGGTGGCGCCGTGATCGCCCCGCTGATCCTCGCCCTCGCGGCCGCGCTGCCGGCCGACGTCGTCGGCGACGTGCCCTACGTGAAGCTCGACACGCGCGAAGCGACGCGCGCGGCGATGCTGAAGAAGCTCGTGCCCGAGGAGGTCACCTGGGGCACCTGGTACCAGTGCTCGCCGTTCCCCTACGCCGGCCACGGCAAGGGCGACCTCGCGACCGCGTGGGGCCCCGAGGCCGAGCTGGCGAAGATGCGCCGCGGCGAGGCGCCCGACCTCGGCGCCGTGTACGCGGGCAAGAAGGGCGTCGAGGCGCGCTGGGTCGAGCGCGGGCCGATCGCCGGCGAGCGCGTCGACCTGCACACGTTCGACGACCCCGACCTGATGGACTTCGTCGCCTGCTACCTCTACGTCGCGGTCGAGTCGCCGCGCGAGCAGACGGTCGAGTTCACGATGGGCAGCGACGACGGCCTGCGCGTGTGGCTCAACGGCGAGCTGATCCACGACAAGGACGTGCCGCGCGGCCTGAACCCGGACGAGGACCGCGTGCGCTTCCACTTCTTCGAGGGCGCGAACGACGTGCTCTTCGAGATCGTCGACGGCGTGGCCGGCTGGGAGTTCCAGATCAACACGCGCAAGGAGCTGGACTCGCGCCTCGACGCGCAGCTCCAGTACTACCTCGACCGCGACTTCCCGCCCTCGCGCGAGCGCGAGCACTACCGCGTCTTCACCGTGCCGCTGCCGCGCGACGTGGTGCTGGAGGTCGGCGGGCTCGACGTGCTGCCCGACGGGCGGCCGGCGGTCGCGACGCGCCGCGGCGACGTGTACCTCGTCGACGGCGCGTACGCCGAGCCGCCGACGCAGGCGAAGTTCCAGCGCTTCGCCGAGGGCCTGCACGAGCCGCTCGGGCTCGTCTGGCGCGACGGCGGGCTCTACACCGTGCAGCGCGGCGAGCTGACGCACCTCGTCGACGTGGACGGCGACGAGGTCGCCGACCGCTACGACGCCTTCTGCGACGACTGGGGCGTCTCGGGCAACTACCACGAGTTCGCCTTCGGGCCCAAGTTCGACCGCGACGGCAACGCGTGGGTCACGCTGAACGTCGGCTTCTGCGGCGCGCTGGGCAAGTCGATCGCGCCCTGGCGCGGCTGGACGCTGCGCATCCGCCCCGACGGCACGATGGAGCCGTGGTGCGACGGCATGCGCTCGCCCAACGGCATCGGCATGTGGAAGGACGGCGAGATGTTCTACGTCGACAACCAGGGCGACTACGTGGCGACGAACCGCGTCACGCACCTGGCGAAGGGCACCTGGCACGGTCACCCGGCCGGCCTGCGCTGGCGCGACGACGTCGACAACGCCAGCGACGCGCGGCCGCCGCGCGAGCGCGCCTCGGTCTGGCTGCCGTACAAGAAGATGGGCCAGTCGACGGCCGACCTCGTGCTCGAGACGACCGGCGGCAAGTTCGGGCCGTTCGGCGACCAGTTCTTCGCCGGCGACCAGACGCTCGCGCTCGTCGTGCGCATCGACATGGAGGAGGTCAACGGCCACTACCAGGGCGCGTGCTTCCCCTTCCTCGAGGGCCTCGACTGCGGCGTGAACCGCCTCGCCTTCGGGCCCGACGGCTCGCTCTTCGTGGGCGAGACCGACCGCGGCTGGGGCTCGGTGGGCCGCCGGCGCTACGGCCTGCAGCGCGTCGTCTACACCGGCGAGGTGCCCTTCGAGGTCAAGCGCATGACCGCGCGTTCGGACGGCTTCGAGCTCGAGTTCACCGAGGACGTCGACCTCGCGACGGCGGGCGACGCGGCCTCGTACGCGCTGACGAGCTACACCTACGAGTACCACGAGGCCTACGGCGCGCCGGAGGACGACACGCAGCCGCTCGCGATCACGCAGGTCGACGTCGTCGGCACGAACCGCGTGCGCCTGCACGTCGACCCGCTGCGCAAGGGCTACGTGCACGAGTTGCACTACCCCGGCGTGCGCAACCTCGACGGCGAGGAACCGCTGCACGACGTGACCTACTACACGCTCGAGGAGATCCCGCCGAAGGAGGTCGCCGAGGTGCGCGGCACCCGCACGCCGCGCGTGCTGTTCCTGACGCACTCGGCCGGCTTCGTGCACGACGTGGTCAAGCGCCCCGCGCCCGACCAGCTCGCGCTCGCCGAGCAGGTGCTCGTCGACGCCGCGCGCGGCCGCTTCGAGGTCGTGCCGACGCAGGACTGCGCGCGGCTCGCGCCCGAGTCGCTCGCCGACTTCGACGCGGTCGTCTTCTACACCACCGGCGAGCTGCCGATCCCCGCCGAGCACCGCGCCGCGCTGCTCGACTGGGTCGCGGACGGCCACGCCTTCGTCGGCATCCACTGCGCCACCGACACCTTCTACGAGTACCCGCCGTACCAGGAGATGGTCGGCGGGATCTTCGACGGCCACCCGTGGCACGAGCCGGTCGTGCTCGCCGTCGAGGACCCGACGCACCCCGCGACCGACCACCTCGGCGCGCGCTGGGAGCTCACCGACGAGATCTACCAGTTCCGCGGCTTCCACCGCTTCCCCAACCACGTGCTGCTGCACCTCACCGGCGAGAAGGCCGACCTCGCGAAGGGCAAGCGCGCCGACGGCGACTACGCCAACGCGTGGTGCAAGCCGTGGGGCCGCGGCCGCGTGTTCTACACCGCGCTCGGCCACCGGCCCGAGGTGTGGCGCGACGCGCGCTTCACCGAGCACCTCGTCGACGGCATCGGCTGGGCGCTCGACGGTCCCGACGTCTCGCCGCCGCCGCCGGCCGGCGCGGTCGCGCTGATGCCGGGCGACGCCAAGGACGCGTGGTGCCACGGCGAGGGCCGCGCGGCCGCGTGGGACGTGGCGAACGGCGTGTGGACCGTGCACCCCGGCGCGGGGAACCTGTTCACCAAGGAGCGCTACGCCGACGGCCTGTACCACGTCGAGTTCTCGCCCTCGGTGCACGGCCCCGAGGTCACCGGTCAAGGCCGCGGCAACAGCGGCGTGTACCTGATGGGCCAGTACGAGCTGCAGGTGCTCGACAGCTACGGCCTCGAGCCGCAGCTCGGCGACTGCGGCGCGTGCTACGGCGTCGCGCTGCCGCTCGTCGCGCCCTACCGCCCGCCCGGCGAGTGGTCGAGCTACGACATCGAGTTCACCGCGCCGCGCTTCGACGCGAACGGCGAGAAGACCGCCAACGCCCGCATCACCGCCTGGCTCAACGGCCGCCTGATCCACGACGACATCGAGGTCCCCGGCCCCACCGCCGGCGCCTGGCGCGGCGACGAGTTCCCGATGGGCCCGCTGATGCTGCAGGACCACGGCAACCCGGTGCGCTTCCGCAACGTCTGGGTGCTGCCGCGGCACGAGTAGCGGCGGGATTCGCGATCGACGGCTAGAGTGGGGGCCGGCGTCCGTTGCGGGCGCCGGCCCCCACCTCGTTCCCGAGCCACCCCCGATGCGCTACCTCGCCTGCCTGACGCTCTCGGTCGCCCTCGCCCCCCTCGCCACGGCGCAGGTCCACCGCGCCGACTTCGACCTCGTCCCCGAAGGCGGCGTCGGCGCGGTCTACAGCGAGGACGGCCTCGTCTTCTCGAACCTCGACCGCTACCTCGGCTCGTCGAGCGAGCCCTTCACCATCGAGGACGCGACGAACCAGATCACCGGCGTCGCCGGCTTCACGCCGCCCAACGCGCTGGGCTTCGGCGGCTACTCGCCCGGCCCGAGCGCGGCCTGGAGCCGCTGCGGCGCCTTCGACATCGGCGTGCCCGGCGTCTTCGACCAGGCCGTGCTGCACCTGCAGGTGACCGGCTCGAGCGGCGGCAACGCGGTCGCGCTGCAAGCCCTCTCGGGCGGCGTCGTGGTGGCGAGCGACACCTTCGCGCTGCCGACCAGCTTCGGCCCGCACGCGGTCGCGCTCACGATCAGCGGCGTCGCCTTCGACGCGCTGCACGTCGTCGGCACCGGCGGCGCCAACTCGGGCGCGTTCTTCGCCATCGTCGACGCGGTCGAGGTCGGGGCGCAGCAGGCCGGTCAGCCGTTCTGCTTCGGCGACGGCAGCGGGACGCAGTGCCCGTGCGGCAACCCCGGCGGCAGCGGCGAGGGCTGCGCCAACTCGACCGGCGCGGGCGCCGAGCTCGGCGGCGGCGGCACGGCGAGCCTCGCAGTCGACGACTTCGCGCTGCAGCTCGAGCAGCTCCCGGCGACGCAGCCGGTGCTGATGTTCGCCGGCGTCAACGCGGTGAACGGCGGCCTCGGCACGCTGTTCGGCGACGGCCTGCGCTGCGCGGGCGGTTCGATCCAGCGCCTCGGCGTGCACCAGAGCAGCGCGCTGGGCGAAGCCTCGTGGAACGGCGGCCTGCTCGGCGGCCACGGCTGGAGCGCCGGGCTGACGGTGCGCTTCCAGGGCTGGTACCGCGACCCGGGCGGCCCCTGCGGCACGGGCTACAACCTGTCGAACGGCGTCGAGCTCACGCTGCAACCCTGACGCGCGCCGCGCGTGAGCGCCGGGCTCCGTCGTCCGCGACCGCGGGGGACGGAGCCCGGCGCGTTCCGGTCGAGGCGCGCGCCGACTACGGCGCGAACGCGACGCGCAGGCCCTCGGTCAGGTTGAAGGGCGGCGCCGGCAGGCCGGCGGGGTCGCGGTACCAGAACTGGAAGTGCTGCACGTCGCCGGGCAGCGTGCCGGCGAGCGAGCCGCTCGTGAGGTCGAGCGCGCGCGCGCAGCTCCCGGCGCCGGTCGAGATCGGCGGGTTGAGCCGCACGAGCCCGCTCGACGCGACGCAGCGCAGGCCGGCGCCGAAGCTCACGCCCGGGTCGAGCGGCACGGGGCCGTGGAAGAAGATGCCGAGCTGCCCGTGCGGCAGGTCCGTCGCGTGCACGACCAGCGCGTTCGCGGTCACGCTCGCCGGCCCGCTCGCCGAGACGTGCGCGCCGCTCGCGCTGACGCTGTTCGGCCCCGCCGCGCAGTAGGTCGTCGGCGCCTCGGCCGCGTAGTGGCGCGCCTTGAAGAAGCGGTTGTGCGCCGCGTCGGGCAGCGTGTTCACGTGCTGCCACACGAGCGCGCCGGCCGCGTCGACCTCGAACAGCCAGCCCTGGTCGCCGCTGTAGACGAGCGTGTGCCCGTCGGCGAGGCGCTCGCACCCCGAGACCGAGGGCGAGTAGAAGTCGGTCGGGTTCGGCGCGGCGTACTCCCACGTCGTCGACGTCGGCCCCCAGGCCGCGCCCGGCGCGAGCGCGTAGTCGCCCAGCGGCGTCAGCGGCGGCGCGAGCTCGTCCACCGTCGAGTACGCGCCCGCCGGCCGGTTCAGCCCGTTGTCGAAGACGAGCAGGTGCCCCGCGCCGGGCCGCCCGGCCGGGATCCACTGCGCGTCGTGCGGCCCGAAGAGCTGCTGGTCCGCCGCGCTGCCGCGGCCGTACGCCTGCGGGTTGCCCCAGCGGTAGAGCAGGTCGCCGCCGCGGCCGTGCGCGCCGCCTGCGCTGCTCGCGGCCTCGGCCGTCGTCGTCGCGTGGTCGATCACCCACACCTCGTTCCAGTGCCGCGACGTCACGAGCACCTGGTCGAGCTCGGCGTCGTAGTCGACCGTGTTGAGGTGGTTCCAGTCGTTGAAGGGCACGCTCGGCGGGAAGTTGACGTCGAGCCGCTCGGGGTGGTCGGCGACGACGCCGTAGTTCGGCTTCGTCGGGTCGAAGTCCTGCACGAGGTGGTCCCACACGTGCCACGCCCACACGACCGTCGCGCCGCCGCCCGGCTGCGGCTGCAGCTCGACGAGGTGGTCGGGCAGGAACGGCACGCTCGGGTTCGCGTCGAGGTAGGCGGGGTCGCGGCCGGCGTCGATGGCCTGCTGCCGCGTCTTCCACGTCCACGCGATGACGAGCACGTTGCCGTTCGGCAACCACTCGACGTCGTGGTGCGCGCAGTACTGGTCGGGCACCCAGTACACGTGCTGCCACGTCGGCGTGCCGTCCCACGCGACGAGCTCGATGCGGCCGGTCGCGGCGGCCGACAGGTGACCGGTGGCGATCACCGACGAGCGCAGCAGGAGCCCGTCGGGCGTGAGGTAGGCCGCGTACGTCGAGGCGTCGCTCGGCCAGGAGTGCACGACGGCGCCGGCGCGGTCGAGCAGCACGGTGTCGGTCTGCGAGAAGGGCGAGAGCAGGGTGACGCCGGGCGCGGCGCCGGCCTGCGGGAGCGTCGCGGGCGCGAGAGCGGCGAGGAGCGTGAGCATGGCGCGTGGCGGTGCGAGGGCCGGGGCGAGGTCGTCACCGTAGCACCGCCGCGCCGCGCGCACACCTGCCCGAAGGCGCGCGACTCGGGTACAGTCGGGGCGATCCCCGCCGCCCCGCGCGGCACGACCTCCGCCGGAGCTGGCCGATGATCCCCTGCCGCCCCCGCCGCGCCCTGTGGTGCGCGTTCCTCGCCTTCGTCGCCGCGGCGCCGGCCGCCGCGCAGTGGAGCGAGGGCTTCGAGAGCTACGCCGACGGCAGCCTGCTCGACGGGCAGGGCGGCTGGCACGGGTGGGACGGCGTCGACACGCAGCACGCCGTCGTCGCGAGCCAGTTCGCCGCGTCCGGCGCGCACGCGCTGATGCTGCGCGCGGGCTCGGACTCCGTGCACGAGTTCAGCGGCTACGACTCCGGTCACTGGACGCTGCGCGCGAAGGTCTACACGCCGTCGAGCTTCGTCGGCCGCGCGTACTTCCTCGTGCTCAACTACTACGTCGACGGCGGGCCGTACCAGTGGTCGGTGCAGGTGGCCTTCGACGGCGACCAGGGCGTGCTCGAGGCCAACTGCGGCGCCGGCACGCCGACGACGCTGCCGCTCGTGCTCGACCAGTGGGTCGAGCTGCGCTGCGACGTCGACCTCGACGCCGACCTCGTCGACCTCAGCTACGACGGCGCGCCGGTCGGGAGCTGGCCGTGGAGCGTCGGACCGTTCGGCGGCGCGAGCTACGGCCTGCTGCAGATCGACGCGGTCGACCTGTTCTCCGACGCGGTCGGCGCGCCGCACACGACCGAGCTCTTCCTCGACGACCTCGAGCTCGCGCCCTACCAGGGCGTCGTCGGCAGCGCGTACTGCTTCGGCGACGGCAGCGGCGCGCTCTGTCCGTGCGGCAACGCCGGCGCGGCCGACGAGGGCTGCGCGAACGGCACCGGCGCCGGCGCGAAGCTCGCCACCTTCGGCAGCCCGGTGGTGCCCGCCGACGACGTCGTCTTCCACGCGACGCAGCTCCCGCCCGGTCAGCCGTGCCTGCTGTTCGCCGGGCTCAACGCGACGAACGGCGGCGCCGGCACGGTCTTCGGCGACGGCCTGCGCTGCGCGGGCGGCGGCGTAAAGCGCCTCGGCGTGAGCCACGCGAACGCGAGCGGCGCGGCGAGCTGGGGCCCGGGCCTCGGCGCGCAGGGCGGCTGGCTCGCGGGCGAGACGCGCCGCTTCCAGGCGTGGTACCGCGACCCGGCCGGCAGCGCGTGCGGCACGGCCTTCAACCTCAGCCACGGCGTCGAGATCGTCTTCGTCCCATGAGCGCGCTCCTGCTGACGTTCCTGTGCCTGGCGAGCGAGGGCGGTCTCCTGGCCGTCGACGGCGGCGCGCTCGCGCCGAGCCCCGCGGCCGCGTGGGACCAGGTCGGCGAAGCGCTGGCGCTCGCGGGCGACACCGCGGCGCTGGGCGTGCGCTGGAGCGACGCGGCCGCGCCGGACGCGGGCGCGGTGGTGCTCTTCGCGCGCGGCGCCGGCGCGTGGACGCAGGGCGCGACGCTCGTCGCGAGCGACGCCGCGCAGGCCGACGAGCTCGGCTACGCGCTCGACCTCGACGGCGCGACGCTCGTCGCGGGCGCCCCCACCGCCGACGTGCTCGGCAGCAACGAGGGCGCGGTCTACGTCTTCGGCGAGGTCGGCGGCGTGTGGAGCCAGGCGCAGAAGCTCAGCGCGAGCGACCTCGCCGACGGCGACCGCTTCGGCAGCGCGGTGGCGCTGCAAGGCGACACGCTGCTCGTCGGCGCGCCGGGCGACGACGACCTCGGCGACTGGTCGGGCTCGGTCTACGTCTTCACGCGCGCCGGCGGCTGGTGGACCGAGCGCGCCAAGCTCACCGCCAACGACGGCACGCCGCTGGCCTACTTCGGCAGCGCGCTCGACCTCGACGGCGACACGGCGCTCGTCGGCGCCCCCGGCGCGAGCGGCGGCGCCTACGTGTTCGTCGGCGCCGCGGCGAGCTGGACGCAGCAAGCGAAGCTGACCGACAGCGGACAGGCGGCCGGCGACCGCTTCGGCGAGAGCGTGGCGCTGCTCGGCGACCGCGCCGTGGCGGGCGCGCCGCTCGACGACGACAACGGCCTCGACGCGGGCTCGCTGTGCGTCTTCGACCGCAGCGTCGGGCTGTGGTCGCAGACCGCGCGCCTGCTCGCCGGCGAGCAGCTCGGCGAGCTCGGCCGCGCGGCGGCGCTCGGCCCGGACCGCTGCGTCGCCGGCGCACCGCGCGACTACCTGCTGGGCAGCGCGCCGCGCGGCGCCGTGTACCTGTTCGAGCTCGGCAGCGGCGGCTGGGCGCAAGCCGCGCAGCTCGGCGCGCCGGGCGGCGTGGACTTCGACGACTTCGGCGCCGCGCTGGCGCTCGCCGGCGACGACCTGCTCGTCGGCGCGCCGGGTGCCGACGCCGCAGCGATCAACGCCGGCGTCGTGCGCGCGTGGACGCTCGTGCCCGGCATGCGACGCTACTGCTTCGGCGACGGCAGCGGGACGGCGTGCCCCTGCGTCAACGTCGGCGGCGCGGACGCGGGCTGCGCGAACTCGACCGGCGCCGGCGCCAAGCTGCGCCCGCTCGGCACGCCGAGCGTCGCCGCGAACGACATGACGCTCGCCGCCGAGCAGCTCGTCCCCGGCCAGCCGGCGCTCTTGTTCGCGGGCCTCAACGCGGTGAACGGCGGCGCGGGCACCGTCTTCGGCGACGGCCTGCGCTGCGCGGGCGGCGGCGTGGTGCGCCTCGGCGTGCACGCCGCGAACGCGGGCGGCGCGACGCAGTGGACCGGCATCGCCGCGCTGCAGGCCGCCGCCCCCGGCGAGACGCGCCGCTACCAGGCCTGGTACCGCGACCCAGCCGGCTCGCCCTGCGGCAGCGCCTTCAACCTCTCGAACGGCGTCGAGGCGACGCTTCATCCCATAGCGAGCGCCGCGCGCAACGCGCGTCGTCGGGACCGGCGAGGCGCGCGCGGGCGTCGGCGGGGACCCGCGCGCCGTGCTCGACGAGCGCGCGCGCGACGCGCGCGGCAAGCCCGCGCGGTCGGCGAGGTGCGCGCCCTCGCGCCAGGCGTGCAGCGTCCACTCGAGCGGCGTGCAGGCGTAGCGCGCGTCGCGCAGCTCGAGCTCGGCGCCCGCGGCGAGCAGCGCGCGCGCCAGGCGCTCGAGGCCGGTGAGCGCGGCCCAGTGCAACGCGGTCGCGCCGAACAGCCCGCGCGCGCGCACGTCGACGCCGCGCTCGACGAGCCGCAGGCCGACGTCCTCGACGCCCAGGCTCGCCGCGGCGATCAGGTAGGTGTCACCGGAGCTCGCGTAGGCGCGCGCGGGGTCCGCGCCGGCCTCGAGCAGCGCGTCGGCGAGCGCGAGCGCCTGCGCCGGCGTCACGAGCCCGCGCGACGCGGCGTCGCAGACGTAGTGCAGCACCGGCACCGCGTGACGCTCGCCCTCGCCGAAGCGCACCTCGGCCTCGGCGGCGGCGGGCTCGGCGGCGAGCCGCGCGCGCAACGCGTCCACGTCGCCGCGCTCGACGACCTCCCGCAGCGAGGGCTCCATGCGGCGCGCTACTGGAAGGCCACCTCGACGCCGTTCGAGAGGTTGAACGCGTTCGTGCACGGCGAGCCGGCCGGGTCGCGGTACCAGGCCTGGAAGCGGCGCGTGTCGCCGGCGCTCCAGCCGCCCGCGACGCCCAGGCCCAGGCCCCACGTCGCGGCGCCGCTCGCGTTCGCGGCGCGCACGCCGAGGCGCGCGATGCCGCCGCCGGCGCAGCGCAGGCCGTCACCGAAGACGGCGCCCGCGCCGCCGTTCACCGCGTTGAGGCCCGCGAACAAGAGCGCCGGCTGCCCCGGCACGAGGCCGCTCGCCTCGAGCCGCAGGTCGTCGAGCGTCGCGCTCGCGCTGCCCGCGCCCACGAGCGCCGCGCCGTGGCCGGTCGAGTTCGCGCAGCCCGCACCGCTCGCGCCCGCGTTGCCGCAGGGGCAGGCCGTGCCGCTGCCGTCGCCATGGCAGAAGGTCGCGCCGACGCCGTGCGGCGACGGCAGCAGGTAGCGCAGCTCGACGTCGTCGAGGTTCCAGCCGCCGAAGCCGCCCGTCGCGTCCGCGGCGAGCTCGAACTCGATCACGACCGACGGCTGCCCGTCCGCCGCGGCGGAGACGTCGAGCGTCTCGAGCGTCCACGCGTCGTCCTCGGTCGGGAACTGCGGGACGGTCGCGAAGACCTCGACGCCGTTCACGCGCACGCGCGCCACGTCGCCGTGGTCGACGCTGAGCCAGCGGCGGAAGCGCAGCTCGGTGTTCGACGCGGCGCTGCAGTCGATCGCCGGCGAGCGCAGCCAGTCGTGCTGCCCGCCCTGGTACGCGCCGTTCCACGCGCCGCCGAGGCCGAGGTCGTTGCCCCACGCGTTCGCGCCGCTCGCCGCGCCCGACGGGTCGCCCGCGAGGCCGGCCGGCGTGCCGCGCTGGAAGTCGTCGTGCGGGTTCGGCGTGTCGCCGTAGGTGCCGTGCGTCCAGCCGCCGTCGCCCGCGCCCTCGAAGTCGTCGTCGAAGAGCACGTTGACCGAGCCGACCACGAAGCGCAGCGGCGCGGCGAGCCCCGCCTCGGGGTAGTCGACGACGACCGAGTTCGCGTCGAGCGCGCTGAGGTAGTACTCGACGACCGCGATCGACGTCTGGCCGGGGATGTCGACCTGGTAGAGGTCGTTGCCGAAGGGCACCATGCCGAAGGTCGTCCACGCGCCGCCGTTGACGCGGTAGGAGAGCGAGACCGCGCTCACGAACGCGCTCGTCTGCGGCACGACCGTCGCGGAGACGACGTAGGGCCCGACCTCGTCGACCGTGTCCCCGAGCGCGGTCACGTCGCTGTAGAGCACCGCCGGCAGGTCGAAGCCGGGGAAGCCCTGGTCGCGGAAGCCGCCGTCGACGTCCGCGTAGTGCGGCGTGCCGTCGGCCAGCGTGCCGTTGTTGTCGTCGAGCGTGAGCCACTGGAGCTCGATCACCGAGCGGATGAGGCCCTGGTCGTACGCATTCATCCACGCGGAGAAGAGCGCGTCGGCCACCAGGTCGCCCGGCGCGTTGCCGTACGTCGTGTTGAGCCGCGCGCGCAGCTTCCACGCCGCGCCCATCCACGGCTCGCCCTCGAGGTGCACCTCGCCGCCGTGGCAGCCCGGGCAGCAGTCGCCGCAGAACAGCGTCTGGTTCAGGCCCGTGCGCACGTTCGTGCCGGCGCCGGCGAAGCCCTCGCCCACGACGGGCGTGTCGTAGAGGTACATCGCGAACACGTCCGCGTTGCCCTCGCCCATGCCGTCGTAGCCGTTGCCCGTGTCGTACAGCTCGTTCAGCCAGTGGCCCATCTCGTGCGCCACGACCGTCGAGTAGCCGGTGTTGACGCAGGTCGAGCTGCCGGCCGTGCCGGGGTTGAAGAAGTTGACCGAGAAGCCGTCGTAGTACGCGTTGCAGGCGCTCGCGAGGTTGACGCGCGCGTAGGCCTGGAAGTCCGCCGTCGCGTCGGTCGGGTCGACCGCGCGCACCCAGTCGCGCAGCGCGCCGATGGCGAGGAAGGCGTTGGCCTGCGACGTGATCGCCGGCGCCGCCGCGGTGTTGTGCTGCACGAGGTTCGCCGTGCCGCTGAGGTTCTGCACGAGCACCTCCTCGGGCCCCGTCGCGTCGTCGACGTGCGCCCACGGGCCGACGAACTCGGTCGTGACCTGCAGCGGCCCGACGGCGCCGGGGATCAGGAAGCCGCCGGCCGCGTCGGTGACGACGTTGCCGGCCGGGCTCTTCACGCGCATGTGCGGCACGGGTACGGCCGCGGGCGGGTTCGCGCCGCTGTCGGGCCCGAGGCCCGGCGTCGCCAGCGCCTGCACGGTGCCGCCGACGTCGAAGGTGTGCACGGTCGAGTCGCTGCGCAGCACCGCGCCGCTCGCCGCGTCGATCCACGTGCGCCGCCCTTCCGGCACGAGGCCCGGCGCCTCCCAGCGCGCGTCCACCTCCCACACGAGGCGCGGCTCGCGCACCTCGTCGACCAGCGCGTCCCCGATCGCGAGGCGCGGCACGCCGAGCGACGTCGGCGCGAGGCCGAGCTCGTCCTCGAACGCCCGCTCCGCCGCCGCGCGCGCCGCGTCCGCCGACAGCCGCGGCACGAGCGCGAGCCCCGCGAGCCCGCCGAGCGCCGTCGACTGCAACGAGAGCACCGCGCCCTCGAGGTCCAGCAGCACGTTCACGCGCGCCCCGAGCACCGCGAGCCCGCCGTACGCCTGCTCGAAGCTCACCGTCCACTTGTCGGTCGAGCCCGCGAGGCCCAGCGGCAGGTACTTCACGCGCCGCAGCGCGAGCGTGCGCTCGTCCACGCCGAGCAGCCCTTCCGCTTCCCGCAGCGCCGCCCGCGCGACGCCTTCGAGTTCCGCCTCGCCAACTGGCCCGTCCACGACCCGCGCGCGCCCCCCGCCGACGAACCCCGCGTACCCCCCGTGCGGATCCAGATCCAGCACCCACGTCCCCGGGTGCGCGCGCTGCCACGCAGCGAAGGCGGCGCGCGCCTCCTGGCGCGCCCGAACGAGACGGGCATCCGACTCCGCGTGCTGCGCGGTCGCGCTCACGACGAGCGACAGACCGACCAGCGCGCCGGCAACGAGGGAACGAAGACTCATGGCACTTCGACGGAGGCAGCGTGACGCCGCCCGGGGATCGTCCGGACGAAGGCCCGCAGTCGCGGGCGGCTCCATGCTATCCGGCCCTCCGCCGATCCCGCGAGCCGCGAAGCCCCGAGAAGGCCGAGGACGAAGTCCGAGGCCGCCTACCTCCAACATCCAGGCCCAAGAACCTCGCCGCACCGCGTCGCCTGCCGTTGTCTCCTTCCACCTCTTCCTCCCTTCCCCCTCTTCCAACTTTCCGAAGCCCCCGCACCGCTCACCTCGCCGCGCCTCCTCCTCCGCCGAACCGTCCCACCCCGTCCTGCCGCAACCTCGAACCTCGCCGCCCCGCCTCGCCTGCCGTTGTCCCTTCCAGCCCTTCCTTCCCTTCCTGATCTTCCACCTTCCTAGCGAAGCGCCCGCACCGCTCACCTCGCCGCGCCTCCTCCCCCGCCGAACCGCCCCACTCCCTTCGGTCCGCCTACCGCGGCTCCCACAACTCCACCTTGTTCCCCTCCGGATCCAAGAACCACCCGAACCTCCCGTACTCGTGATCCTGCGGCTCCCCCGCCAGCTCCGCGCCCCCCGCCTGCACCTGCGCCAGCGCCCCGTCCAGATCATCCACCACCAGGTTGATCATGTACGCCTGCCCCGACGGCTCGAAGTACTTCGTGTCCGCCGGGAACGGCGACCACACCGTCAACCCCTTCGGCGGCATCGCGTCCGGCTTCAGGCTCGCGCCGTTCCACGCCGCCTCCACCGGCACGCCGAGGTGCTCCGCGTACCAGCCCGCGAGCTTCGCGGGGTCCTTGGACTTGAAGAAGATGCCGCCGACACCGAGGACGCGCGCCATGCGAAGTGAGCTCGGGACTCAGCCGCCCGAGTAGGCGTTGGTGGCCTCCTTGAACTCCTCCGCCGCGACCTCGCGCACCTTGGCCAGGAGGGCCGGGTCGTCCGTATCGGCGAAGACGTAGAACTTCCAGAGATCGCGGTACGAGCGCTCGAGATCCGCCAGCCGCGGCACGTGCGCCGCGAAGCGCGCCAGCGGGTGCACCTCGCGCTCGCCCGGCCAGCGCACGTGCGTGCGGGCCTCCTTGAGCTGCATCTCCTTGGCCGGGCAGTAGACGATCAGGTCCACCTCGCGGCCGGTGGCGAAGCGCACGAGGTCGGCCATGCGCTCCTCCGCGACGCGCCGCGCGGCCGCGCCGCCCTCGGCGAAGTACTTGCCGACGAGCGCCTCCTGCACGGCCTCGTTCTCGTAGCGCGGGAACACGCACGCGCGCTTGTAGAGCTTGCGCGACGCGAAGCGCTCCACCAGCCGGTGCACCGGCTCGCGCACCTCGCGACCGAGCGTGCGCGTCGAGCGGTCGAGCAGGTCGATCACCGACGCGTCGGTCTGCGCGTAGAAGTCCTCCTCGCGCACCGCGCCCGCCGCCAGCGCGAGCTGCACCGCGCGCGCCACCATCGCGCCCGAGGCGACCTTCGCGTGGTGGTAGTAGACGCGCTCGGAGAAGTAGTACCGCGCCTCGAGCATGCGCACGATCTCGCTGAGGATGTCCTCGCGCAGCAGCTCGTGCTTGGTCAGGTCGATGAACAGGTTCTGCGACTCGCGGTCGATCTTGAAGTAGCTCGTGACGCGCGGGTCGACCTGCAGGCGCAGCCCGGTGAAGTAGGCGTCGCGCGCGAGGTAGTCGAGGATGTCCGAGCAGATCGTGCCCGACATGATCTGCCACCAGTACGGCGGCACCTGCGGCGCGCCCTCCGCGCGGCCGCGCGTCAGGATGGCGAGCACCTCGCGCGCCACGCCCTGGTCGCGCAGCGCGCGGCCGAGCTCGGTCTCCTCCGACAGCACGCGCTGGAAGCGGTAGGCCGCGTCGTGCCGCTGGAAGATGCCGTCCTGGTCCTCGAGGTTGTGGCCGAAGGGGATGTGCGTGACGTCGTGCAACAGCGCCGCGATGCGGATCACGCGCGCCTCCTCCTCGCTCACGCCGACGAGCCCGACCGGGTCGAGCGAGCGCGACAGGTTGATCGCGTCGATCATCTGCTGCGTGACGTGCAGGCTGCCGATCTGGTGATCGAAGCGCGTGTGCACCGCGCCGGGGTACACGAGGTACGCCGTGCCGAGCTGCTTCACGCCGCGCAGCCGCTGCATCTCGCGCGTGTCGAGCAGCGCGAGCTCCTCGTGGGTCAGGTAGACGTCCCCGTGCACGGGGTCGCGCATCACGCTGTACTTCTTGCGGCCGGCCATGATCGAGGGGGCGAGTCTAGCCGGGGGACGCGGTGGCGTCTCGGCCGGGCCGGGGCCAACCGCGCGGGTGCGCGCCGCGCGCTCGCGAGGACGCCGCCGGGACGACCGCGCCTGCGCCGCCGCCGTGGCGCGCCACCCCGTCGCACGTAGGATGCACGCGTGACGCGCCGCCTCCGCCTCCTGGCCCTCGAGCCCTGGCTCGGCGGCTCGCACCAAGCCTTCCTCGAGGGCTGGCGCGCGCGCTCCGTGCACGACCTCGAGATCCTGGGCCTCCCCGCGCGGCACTGGAAGTGGCGCATGCGCGGCGCCGCGTGGGAGCTCGCGCGCGCGTGCGCCGACCTCGCGCCGCCCGACGTGCTCGTCGCCACGGACTACCTCGACCTGCCGAGCTTCCGCGGCCTCGCGCCGCCGGCCTGGCGCGCCGTGCCGACGCTGGTCTACTTCCACGAGAACCAGCTCACCTTCCCGTCGCGCCCCGGCGAGGCGCCGCGCGAGCGCGACCACCACTACGGCTTCACGAACGTGCTGACTTGCCTCGCGGCCGACACGCTCGTGTTCAACTCGCGCTTCCACCTCGACGACTTCGGCGCGGCCGCGCTCGCGCTCGTGCGTGCGCTGCCGACGCCCAACCCCGCCGCCGAGCTCGAGCGCGCCCTCGCCCGCGCGCACGTGATCGGCCCGGGCGTCGACCTCGACGCGATCCCGCTCGGCCCCGGCGGCCCGGGCCGCGCGCTGCGCGTCGTGTTCAACCACCGCTGGGAGCACGACAAGGACCCGCTCGCGTTCCTGCGCGCGGTGCGCGCGGCGGCGGAGCGCGGCGCCGCGCTCGAGCTCGTGCTGCTCGGCCAGCGCTTCGCGGAGCTGCCGGAGGGCTGCGCGGAGGCGCTGGAGGCGGTGCGGCACCTCGTCGTGCACGACGGCTACGCGGAGTCGCGCGAGGCGTACGCGGCGCTGCTCGGCACGTGCGACGTCGTGGTGAGCACAGCGCGCCACGAGTTCTACGGCATCAGCGTGCTCGAGGCGCTGGCCGCGGGCGCGACGCCGCTCTTGCCCGACCGCCTCTCCTACCCGGAGCTCCTGGCGGGCGCTGAGCCGTGCTGGCGGGACGACGAGGAGCTCGTTTCGCGCTTCGTCGAGCTGGCGAACGAGCCGGGGCCCACACGCGATCCTGACCGTCGCGCGAAGCACCGCGAGCTCGCCGACGGCCACTCACTCGATCGAACAGCGCGCCTCCTCGACTCTCAGTGCGCCGCTGCGGGCCAGGCATGATCCCCGGAGTCCAAGTCGTTTGTGGGCCGGAATCGGGGGCAGCCTCACCTCCTGTTCAGCTAACGCGGAGGCGATCAACGGCGGCGCGAAGGGCCATCCGCTGGATCGGTGGGCTAGGCGCCATCCTCAGCCATTCCATCGGGGCCATCCTTTCTTCCTGAGCGCGGCCCAACGGACTCGCCCGCCATTCTCTTCATTCTGTACGCGCGATGCGTTTCATTAAAGAGGGCCACCTCGGCTGATGAGTAGAGAAAAAGTAAGCCAACAGTCGACACCGGAACCGCAATTACCCCCCACGCCCCCAACTTGGCAACTGCAGCGATCGTTGGGAAGAATGCCGACCTGCACAACCTTCCAGTTTGCCTTCGCTTCTCGATTTCCGCACGGAGGCGCTCATCCTTGAAGGCCAGCGCCTCGTCGAGAACGTGTGAGAAGTAAGCGTTCACACGATCTCTATCTCTAGTGTCGAGTTCGCCAAGCTTCTCCTTCGTCAGCCGCTTCAGAAGGGGAACTCGCGTGTACTTCTTCGATACCGGGTCAATGAGCAATCGAGCCAGCACATTGGCCAGCACCCCTACAAGGTAGGCAATTCCAACGAGGAGAACCGCACCGAAGGCCGAGTCGCCACCCGGGATCTCTACTTTCCACACGAACGCCAGGACGCCAAGAGTCGCAAGCCCCGGGATCAGGTTCTCGAGGTGGATGTCTAATCTAGCCCACATGAGAGAAGACTATGCCTTGCCATGTTCGCCAACGCCTTGGCCGTCAGCGGCGGCCGCGAAGCAGCCGTCCGGCTGGAGCGCCTTGTCAGCTGGAGTGGTATACTGCATCGTCGAGCTTCCGAAAGAGGAATGACAAGAAGCTGAGTATGTCAAGGCTGTCAGCCCTCGAAATCGGCCACTCCGCGGCTGGTTCGTGCGCCGTCGGGTTTCGGATCGCCCGCATCAGGCCCGCCGAGAGAAACTTGACCCCATCTTGAACATTGTGGTCAGTCTCTGACTCGCAAGCGGAGATCTTCAGGACCCCCTTCTCGCAACCCCAGACGGCAAGCATGAGGTCTTGCCCATCTTTGGAACTCTGCGCCTTCTCTCGGACGCGTTTGTTGTACGCCTTCGCGGCTTCGAAGACGGCGTGAAAGAAGTGCCCTTGAACGAAGAGTTCACGCGCATGACGGACAACCTCTGGATGAAGATCTCGGCCAATGAGGGCCTCGTGATTCTCCTTGTTGACAATCGAAGGGCTGACGCCATTCGTGAGGAGGATCCTCTCGACCTCACCGCGATGTTCGTCGCCAGCGATCCCAACGCAGAACTCGGCAAGGCGCTTGTCGCGCACATCGGCGGGCAACTTCTGACGAGCCAGGGTAAGGACCCAGTCGTAGACAGCCCGAGCCCGCACCGAGGTGATCGAATCGTTGGGGAACGAGTCCCGGGTGAACGAGAACACGGCGGCCCCCATCCTCCCGATTGTGGGCTCGGAAACGTCCCATTTGATCAGGTCCCCAACTTCGACAGCGATTCGCTTGTAGTTAGTCATCAGCTCAATTGCTCCCTCCAGCAAACGCGGTGGCGATCAACGGCGGCGCGAAGCGTCGTCCGTTGGATCGGTGGGTTAGCTGGCTCACCCACGTTGCCGCTCCCTGAAACTGGTGGCCCACTCCGCACGTGTGGTCGAGATTTCCACGAGCCAGTCATAGGTGTGGATCTGGATGTTCAGGTCCTCGCACATCTGTCTCCGGCGAGGATTGGTAGCCTCATCAAGCGCGACTCTGCGACCGATGAGGATTAGTCCCTCGAGTGACGGACTGATATGCGTAAGCCCCAGCCCGTTCTCGGCCCGGCTTCGGGCAGCATAGTTCTGGTTAGTCTTCAGCCAAGTCCGCCAGTCCTGCACTTGGCGGATCGCGTGCGTCAGCTGGTGACTCGGATCGCCCTGCTTCGTGAACATTGGCACAAGCGGACTCTCGAGTTCGATGGCTGTCCAAGAAAACCCCATTGAGTCCTTCTGACCAACTACGAAGTCGGTCACATACTCCGCTCCGAGCCGCTGCAGGGGAATGACCCACCTACCGTGCCCTCCGGTGAGATTCTGAACCAGCAGCATTGGCTCCGCCTCGAGTGCGCGCTGGAGGTCGGCCTCGCGAGTCGCGTTATCGAGCGCCCGCTTGAATCTCTCGACGTGGCCGGCTGAGACATCATCCCACCAGACGTGGAACTCTCCGAGAGGGTCGTCCTTCACGATCTCCTCTCTTGAGACTCTAACTGGCTTGGACATCTCGCCTCCTTGTCCAGCCAACGCGGTGGCGATCAACGGCGGCCCGAAGGGCCTTCCGTTGGATCGGTAGGTTGGGCGGGGCACTCACCCGCAAACGACCTCAGGCGAAAGGGGAAGACCATCCCCGTATCCACCGATCAGGAACGCTGCTGCGACCAGGCCTATGATGATGGTCTGGATACGAACAGCGAATCCGAGGCGAACCTCGGTCTTCTGGATGTGATGCGATTCTCTCATTCTTACCTCCATGGGTTGAGTGTCCTCGAAAGATGAACGCCAACTGGTTTGTGAGAAGTCAAGGGTCGCGGCAGCATCCACTGATGCGGAGACCTGCGGATTCGAACCGTTACTTTCGCCTTTCGCCTGAGTCCATTCACGAGTAGAGGCACCTCACCCGCCCAAATCGATTTCGACAGCCCTGTCTAGCGAGGCCACGGGGTGTTGGACGGGTCCGCGCAGCGCGGCGGAGCGCGGCACCAGGATCCTCTCCGGCGGTTCCAGGCGGGCTCTCGAGGCCATTCCGTTGCGAGCGGTCTTGCCATGGGACAGGTCGGTGTAGCTCCGCGCCCCCGAGGCGTCAAGGTGAACCCAAACCATCACCTGCAGCGCTCATCCATCCAGCCGATCCACCGGGCTCCGGACACCCAGCGGGCCGCGGTTCAGGACATGGGTGTAGATCCTCGTCGTCGACACGTCCCCGTGCCCCAGCAGCTCCTGGATCCTGCGAATGCCCTGGCCGTCCTCGAGCAGGTGGGTCGCGAAGGGGTGACGCGGGGTGTGGCAGCTCGCCTGCTTGCGGATGCCCGAGCGCAGGAGGGTTTCACGCATCGCGCGCTGCACGACGGTCTCGTGCAAGTGGTGAGGCCGCAACTCGCCGCTCTCCCGGTCACGATAGCTACGGCTCGCCGGAGACACCCACTGCCAGGGCGCCGAGCGCCCCGCTCCGGGGTACTTCCCCGACAGGGTGTACGGCTGGCGGGCCACGCACCGTGCGTGGTTTTGATGGGCACTCGCTCACCCGGTTGCGACGCGAGGCTCAGTCGATTGACGGTACGCGTGTCGACTCTCATGGAGGGCCAAAGGACGCAAGCGCGCGGCACCAGTCTGGATCGGCCCCGGGGAGCAGAGGATACAGGGACGAGAGACCATCCCAGTGCTGCGGGCGTGGCTGGTCCTTCGACTCGAGGACGAGCGGAGCCAGGCCGTCACTCTTCGTGCGATTGCACTCGAAGCAGGCTGCGACGAGGTTGTCCGCCACCGTCTCTCCACCGCGGCTGTACGGCGAGACGTGGTCGCAGCAAGCGCATCTGTTCTCGAGGAGCGCGAGCATGGCGCCGCGCCTCCCGTGCGCGTCGTAGTAGCCGTGACCTGGCGCCAAGGCTTCGAGCAGCTTGAGGGTCGGACTGAAGAACAGCGGCTCACTGCAGTACGTGCAATGCCAGCCGGCTCGGTGGAAGACCTCGAGCTGAAGCCCCTTGGTGATGGCTCGACTCACTGGTTGGCAAGGCGCGAGCGACAACACAACCGATAGTCAGCTGGCCCGCTGGACGCTCTCGTCGCCAGGGCACCTGCCCACCCGTCTGACGTCCTCATCAGGTAGACACGATCGAAGTTCGTGCTGTACTCATGCCTGAGCAGGTCCGTTGGGATACTGAAGTCCCCCGAGGCAGCGTGATCATCCATGACGATCAAGAGCCAGACTGCCTGAGCACTTCTTCTGTAGGCTTCGATTCTGCCTTCCTTCTTGTCAATCCGCTCTTGCAGGAGAGCTGGCGTCGCGGGCGCGAGGAACTCCGCTCCCGATGTGGCGCACCAAAGCGAGTCCTCCAGACCCAATGGCCTCGTGATGGCCAGCGAGCTGAGGACGGGATCGTCCCAGGCCCCCGCAAACGCGTACGCCAAGCTGATTCGCTCCCCAGGAGGCGGCACGTTCGACTCCACCAACTCCGCCAGAGTATTGACCAACTTCGGCAGTGAGGCCACTGAGAGGCGCCCTAGGATCGCGGACACGTAGAGACCGGGCAGCCCAGCCTGCCTACACTTCGCGTGGGCGCTATTCATAACCCGACGGCGCAGGGACTCTTGCTCCCTCACGCAGTAATCATCCGGTGATCGCGGCCGATAGACTCCCGTCACTTCGATGCCAAGCACGCCATCCGCGACAACGAAGTCGGGGGCGTCCTGATGACGCAGTTCTCCGCCTGGGAAGTCAGAGCAGCCTTCTCTGAACAGCTTCACCAAGCGAAGTTCCAAGGCCTCCTGCGCTTCGCGGGTCATCGGAACGTCAGAGCAACAGCCGACCTGACGAAGCTCAGAACGTGTGAGGAATTAGGGAACCGGGTTGAATCCATCTCAGGACGCAACACGTATCCATGGCGCCAAACCCTGAACTTCGACCTCGACCATGCGCCGTCATGATTGCGCAATTACAGTCAGCTGCTGGTAGGTGCACTGGAACTCACCTGCTTCCCCTGCGCGCTGTCTTGCCAAGCCTCCATGACGTCACGGCGATACTCCGAGGCAAACTGGAGTGCGCGTAGGATCGGCATGTGCTCGGGGACGGCTTCAGTAGCGAGCCCCCTCTGACAGAGCGAACCAACGACCTCACGGAGGAACCTGCGAATCGTCAAGACTTTGCCTCCTCCAACGGTCGTGTGGTTCTTATCACTGCCATAGACGAAGAGCGCGATCTGATCGACGTGCTCCGGAATGTCCAGGTGCGGAAACAGCCCCGGGATGTGCCTTCTACCGGCCCTGAACTTCTTTCGATACCTCTCGTCTCGTGTCTTCCAGGAGTCGGCGTCCATGGAGGGTTCGATGTGCACGAGGTGGGGCTTCCCCGGATGAAAGGCAACGACGTCCAGTTCGCACTCGTAGCCACCCTTCGCTCGCTTGCCCACATGAACATTGCGCCGTACGAAGTACCCTTGGTATTCGAACCACTCGCTGACTAGTTGCTCGAGGAAGTTTGCGGCCATTGTCTCATTGGGTGCCTTGCGCTCGGCGGTTCATCACGGGCCTGCAGCTGCTCATGTCAGGTCGGAGTACTGCGGCGGCCCTTCGCGTCTCGGTTACAACCCTCCTGCACTGCTGGATTCCAGTGTAGGGAGTCTCGGTCCCTTGTGCGGCCCGCTCAAACGACATAGCCGTTCCGAGCCAGATTCAGCTTGCAGCCCCCCGCTAGTCCCAGGCAAGCAGGCAACGAGCCCGAGGCGGTGTGAGAGCGAGCCAGGTCCGGCGCTCGCCCAAGGCTCGCCATCGTCACCCGCTCCGCCCACGACCCGACCGACCCTTCGTCGCGCTCGACTTGACGACGAGCCGGCCCTTGCCCGAGGTCGCGAGCGGCACCTGCGCCTGCGCGACCGCGGCGGCGAGCAGCGCCTCGACGTCGGGATGCCTGAGGCGCGCGGCCGTCTCCAGCGGGACGTAGCGCGCCTGCTTACCCGAGCCCTGCAACAGCTTCTGCGGGTCGGGCAAGCGCGCGCCGTGCACGTACAGCCGTGCCCCGTCGGCGCGAAGCGCGAGCGCCGCGACCGCGTCGATGCCGTTCTCCGAGGGCGAGTAGCTGACGACGAGTTGCTGCGCGTAGTCGTAGACGAGCTCGTTCGCCGTCGGGAAGCGCTTGCGCAGCGCGGTGCGCAGCGACCGGAACAGCCTCTGCGCGCCGGGGTCGAACTTGCCGACGAGAGCCTGCAACTGGGCCTGCGGGGTGAGCCTCTTCGAGTCGTCGTCCTTCAACGCCGCGTCCTCCGGGGGCCGCACCGGGGCCGCGTCGCGCGTCCCGTCGAGCTCGCCCCGCGGCAGTATCGCTCTCGAGGCGAGCGCGGGGAAGCGGGCCTGGTTCGAGGTTCCGCGGGCGCTATCCTGCCCCCGTGCGCCGCCTCCTCCCGCTCCTGCTCCCGCTCGCCCTCGCGGCCTGCCGCGGCGACCTCGTCCACCACCGCACGGCCTACGACCCCTTCGTCGGGCCGCCCTCGCCGACCGCGATCCCGCCCGGCACGCTGGTCGAGCTCGGGCAGGAGGTGCCCGACTTCGTCCTCAGCGACCTCGATGGCGAGCGCGTGCGCCTCTCGGACCTGCGCGGCAACCGCGTGGTGCTCGAGTGGCTGGACCCCGACTGTCCGTTCAGTCGCTTCGCGCACGAGCACGGGGCGCTGCGGACGCTGGCGCGGGAGCTGCGGGCGCGAGGCGTGCTGTGGCTGGCGGTGAACTCGGCCGGCGAGGAGAAGCCCGGCGGCGGCGCGGCGGCGAGTCGCGCGGCGGCGCAGGCGTGGGGCCTCGAGCACCCCGTGCTGCTCGATCCGACGGGCGAGGTCGGGCGCATGTTCGACGCGACGACGACGCCCGAGGTGTTCCTGATCGACGAGCGCGGCGTGCTCGTGTACGTGGGCGCGCTCGACAACGCGCCGTTCGGCAAGGTGCGCGGCGGCGGCGAGCCGCTGAACTACCTCGAGCAGGCGCTCGGCGACCTCGCGCAAGGGCGGCCGGTGGCGGTGCCGGCGCGGCAGTCGTACGGCTGCCGCATCAAGTACGCGCAGCCCGTGCTGCAGCGCTGACGCGGGGCGCGGCGGGAGAATTCGCGAGGCGGGCTCCAGCGCGGGCCCCGGCGAGGCCGTAGAGCCCACCGCCGGCGCGGCTTGGTGTATCCTGGCCGCCCACCGCACGGCCCCTCGGCCCCGACCCCGCACGGAACCATGAAGACCGCCCTCCTCGGCACCCTCGCCGCCCTCGCGCTGTCCCTCGGCACCCTGGCCGCCACGGCCCCCGCTTCGAGCTCCACGACCGCCCCGACGCAGAAGGGCGAGGTGCAGAAAGGCGAGGTCCAGAAGGGCGAAGGGCAGAAGAAGGGGCAGGAGTCGAAGAAGGGCGAGGAGGCGCAGCCCGGCGCGGTGAAGAAGGGCGCGGGCCTGCCCGATCTGACGCTGCCGCTCTCGACCGGCGACACCGAGGCGGTCGACGTCGTCGCGACGCAGTTCCCGTCCTACCCGGGCGAGTACTGCCTGGCGCACGGCGGTCGCTTCGACGCGGCGCACCCGGCGCGCAACCTCGTGATCGACGGCCAGCTCTACCGCGTGTGCAGCGACGTCTGCGCCAGCAAGGTGCAGCTCGACACGAACAACTACTACCAGCGCCTGCGCAAGGCCGTGATCGCGGCGCAGAAGGAGGCGTGGCCGCTCGACACGTGCCCCGTCAGCGGCGAGGCCTACGACCAGGACGGCAAGAAGTCCGTCGACGTCGTGGTCGGCACGCGCTACGTCAAGCTGTGCTGCCCGGCCTGCGCCGCGCGCATCCAGGCCGACCCGAAGAAGTTCCTCGCCGACCTCGACAAGGCGGTGCTGCCCAAGCTGATCGCCACGTACCCGAGCGAGACCTGCGTCATCAGCGGCGAGACGCTCGGCGGCATGGGCGACCCGGTCGACTTCATGTACGGCTACCGCGCGGTGCGCCTGTGCTGCAAGGGCTGCGTGAAGCAGTTCAACGAGGACCCGCGCGGCTTCATCGAGACGCTCTACCCGCGCAAGGCCGGCAACCCCGGCGTGAAGGCGCCCGCGCAACCCGAGAAGGGCGGCAAGCAGTAGCGTGCGTCGCGCGACGCCCGCCCTCGTCCTGCTGCTGCTCGCGGCCTGCGGCGCCTCCCCCGGGGAGGTGCCCGGGCCGCGGTCGCTCCTGCTGGTCACCTTCGACACGACGCGCGCCGACCGCATCGGCTGCTACGGGCACCCCGAGGCGGTGACGCCGACGGTCGACGCGCTGGCCGCGCACGGCGTGCGCTTCGACGCGTGCTTCAGCGTCGCGCCGGTCACCTTCCCGTCGCACGTCGCGCTGATGACGGGCACGCTGCCGCCCTACAACGGCGTGCGCGACAACGGCGTGCACCGCGCCGTGCCCGAGCTGCTGACGCTGGCCGAGATCCTGCACGAGGAGGGCTTCCGGACCGCCGCGTTCACCGCCGCGTACGTGCTCGACGCGCAGTTCGGCCTCGACCAGGGCTTCGAGCTCTACGAGGGCGTGCGCCACGAGGTCGTGAGCGCCAACGGCGGCGTCGAGGAGCGCAGCGCGCAGGAGGTCAACGCGTCGGCGACGCGCTGGCTCGACGCGCTCGACCCGAAGCAACCGTTCTTCCTGTGGGTGCACTACTTCGAGCCGCACCAGCCCTACCCCGCCACGCCGCCGCCGGGCATCCGCGACGGCTACGACGGCGAGATCCACCGCGCCGACACCGCGCTCGGCCAGTTGCTCGCGCACCTCGACGCGCTCGGCCGCCGCGCCGAGACGCTGGTCGTGATGACGAGCGACCACGGCGAGAGCCTGGGCGAGCACGGCGAGGAGTCGCACTCGTTCTTCGCGTACCAGGGCACGCTGCACGTGCCGCTCGTGATGAGCCACGCGAGCCTGCCGCAGGACGTGACGTACGCGGACAAGGTCAGCCTCGTCGACGTCTACCCCACCGCGCTCGCGCTGCTCGGCTTCGCGCCGCCGGTCAAGCCGCCGCCGAGCCGCTCGCTGGCGCCGCTGCTCGCGGGCGAGGCGCTGCCCGACGTGCCGACCTACTTCGAGAGCCTGAGCCCGCTGCTCAACTACGGCTGGGCGCCGATCACCGGCGTGGCCGTCGGCGAGCGCAAGTTCATCGACGTGCCGCGCGCGGAGCTCTACGACTGGCGCGCCGACCCGGGCGAGCTCGACAACCTGCTCGACGCCGAGCCCGAGACCGCGACGCGGCTGCGCGCCGCGCTGCAGGCCGTGCTGCGCGACAACCGGCCGCCGGAGCGCGAGCACTCGGCCGTGCGCGAGCTCTCCGACGCCGACCGCGTCGCGCTCGCGAGCCTCGGGTACACGGGCACCGCCGCGAGCGGCGACGTGGTCGAGACGCTCGCCGATCCGAAGGACGGCATCGAGCGCATCATGAAGGAGGAGCGCATCCGCGCGCTGGTCCTCGCCGGCCGCGTCGAGGAGGGCGAGACGCTGATGACCGAGCTCCTGCGCGACGACCCCGAGAACGCGATCTTCAACGCGCACTACGGCTTCCTGAAGATGTCGAAGCGCGAGTTCGGCGCGGCCGTGGCGTACCTCCAGAAGAGCCTCGACCTCGGCTTCCGCAGCGCGGACAACTACGCCAACCTCGGCATCTGCCGCCTCTTCAGCGGCGACGCACCGGGCGCCAAGCGCGAGCTCCAGGCCGCCCTCGACATCGACCACAAGAACCTCCTCGCGCTCTTCTGGCTCGCCAACGCCCACGGCGAGCTGAAGGAGTACGCGGAAGCTCAGGCGCGCCTCGAGGAGCTGCTCGGGCTCTACCACGGCGGCGACGACCCGACGGTCGAGCAGGCGCGGACGCTGTTGCAGCAGTTGAAGGCGCGGTAGCGCCCTGGAGCCCATGGAGACCCACCGCATCTTCAAGACCTCGTTCGCGAGCGTGTACCCGCACTACGTCAACAAGGCCGTGCGGAAGGGGCGCACGCGGGCGGAGGTGGACCAGATCGTCTGCTGGCTGACCGGCTACACGCCGAAGGCGCTCGCGCGGCAGATCGAGCGCGCCGTGGACTTCGAGGCGTTCTTCGACGAGGCGCCGGGGCTGCACGCGAACGCCGAGAAGATCACCGGCGTCGTCTGCGGCGTGCGCGTCGAGGAGGTCGAGCACCCGCTGATGCGCAAGATCCGCTACCTCGACAAGCTCGTCGACGAGCTCGCCAAGGGCAAGGCGATGGAGAAGATCCTGCGCTCGTGAGGCGGCGGCGCGGCGCGGGCGCGGGTCGGGCCGTGTAAAGCCGCGCGCCCGCGCCCCGCGGGACGCCCGAGCGCGTCGCCCGACCCGCCGCGCCCGCGGTAGGATCGCGCCATGCCGCGCCTCGCCCTCGCCCTGATCGCCCCGCTGCTGCTCCTCGGTCCCGCGCCCAAGCTCGAATGGCGCGCGAGCCTCGCGGAGGCGAAGCGCGTCGCGGCCGAGGAAGGGCGCGTCGTCTTCGTGCTGCTCGACCACGCCGGCGAAGGGCGCAGCGACGCGCTGCTGAAGCTGCTCGAGAAGGACAAGGCGCTCGCGCCGCTCGCCGCGCGCGCGGTGTGCGTGCCGGCGGCCATCGCCGAGCACAAGGCGTCGGGCGCGTGTCCGCGCTTCAAGGGCGTGACGTGCCTCGACCACCGCCTCAACGAGGCCGCGCTGCGCGAGGGCGTGCTGCAGCCGAACGACGTCGGCGTGCTCGCGACGCCGCAGTGCGCGTGGCTGGACGGCGAGGGCCGGGTGCTGCTCTCGGTGCCGTACGAGGTCGACGCGGCCGGACTGGCGTGGTGCTTCCAGGAGGCCGAGCACCGGCTCGACGCCGCGCGCCCCGCGCCGGGGCCCGGCGCGCGTCCGCCACGGCGGCTGCTGACGAGCCGCACGTACAAGGCGCGCGCGGGCGACACGAGCGCGCGCGGCATGACCGCGGACGAGCTCGAGCGCGCGCTCGAGGAGAGCAAGAAGAGCCTCACGGGGATGGCGAACTACGAGCTCACCTTCCGCGTGATGTTCACCGACGAGCCCGACGCGGTGCCGTACGTCGACACCGCGCTGAACGGCATGCGCCTGTTCGGCCGCGATCGCCTGCCCACCTCGCTGCGCTGGGTCGGCACGATCGCGCCGCCGCGCTTCTGGGAGGTGCTCGAGGGCTTCGCGCGCGAGAACGACCCGGCGCTGCGACGCGAGGTCGCGGCGGCGCTCGAGCAGCTCGGCGCGCCGGCGGCGGCCAAGCTCGCCAAGGCGTCGCTCGCGCGCGAGGAGGACGCCGCGCTCGTCGGCGCGTGGGCGCGCGCGTACGCGGCGTGCGCGCCGGAGGACAAGGGAGCGCTCAAGGCACTGCTCGCGCTCGGCGAGGACGGCGCGACGCCCGCGCAGCGCGCCGCGGCGACGTGGGCGCTCGGCTGGCTCGAGCGTCAGGCGAGCGTGCGCGAGCGCTGGACGGACGCTGCTCGGCGGCGCGGACGCGCAGCTCGCCGCGGCGGCCGCGTGCGGCGCGGCGCTGGCGCGCGACGAGGCCATGCAGCCCGTGCTCGAGGCCGCGCGCGACGCGACGCAGGACGAGGTGCTGAAGGCCACGCTCGAGCGCGCGCTCGCCGTGCTGGCCGGCGGCGACCTCTTCCCGCTCGCCGCCGACGTCGCGCGCCGTCACCGGCGACGACGTGGCGCGCGACCGCGTGTTCTTCGGCGGCGCCGCGCCGCGCGCGTGCCTGAAAGCGGCGGCGGCGGCGCGAGAAGTGGGCGATGCGGGCGGCCCGCGACCGCGCCGTGCGCACGGCTCGGCGGAGGCTCGCGCGTGAGGTGCCCTAGGCCGTTGCGCGTCGCAGCTCCGCGCGGCGCAGGGGCGCGCACGCCAGCGCGGACAGCGCGACGAGCGCGGCCGCGGCGGCGAGGCACACGTCAGCAGCCCGTCGCGCCCCTGCCCCGCGAGCTGGAACAGCGCGCCGGAGAGCAGCGTGCCCACGAGCCGACCGGCGGCGTTGGCGGTGTAGTAGAAGCCGACGTCGAGCGAGACCTCCTCGCGCGCGTAGGCCAGGATCAGGTAGCTGTGCAGCGCGCTGTTCAACGCGAACACGAAGCCGAACGCGAGCAGCCCGACGACGAGCGTCGGCACCGGCGCGAGGCCCGCGGCGAGCGCGAGCGCGAGGCCGAGCAGCGGCGCGAGCAACGCGGCGGTCAAGCCGCCGAGGCGGCGCGCGTCGGGTGCGCGGCGCTCGCCCGCGGCGGCCGCGGTGCCGACCACGCGCGGCGCGCCGGCCTGCACGACGCCGTAGAGGATCACCCAGCCCGCGAGCGCGCCGCCCACCGCGGCGTGCGACCAGCCGAGCTCGGCCGCGAGGTAGATCGGCAGCGCGAGCACGAACCACACGTCGCGCGCGCCGAAGAGGAACAGGCGCGCGGCCGAGAGCCAGTTGACGCGCGCGTCGGCGGAGACGAGCTGGCGCAGGTCGGGCTTGCGCTTGGCCTTGCCCGCGGCGCGCGGCAGGAGCGCCTGCGCGCCGAGCGCGGCGAGCACGAGCGCGCCGGCCATGCCGTAGCACGCGCCGCGGAAGCCCAGCGCGGCGAGCAGCGCGCCGCCGAGGAAGAAGCCCACGCCCTTCAGCGTGTTCTTCGAGCCCGTGAGCAGCGCCACCCAGCGCAGCAGGCCGTGACCGTCGCCGGCGGGCACGACGAGCTTGAGGAAGCTCTTCGCGCTCATCTTGGTCAGGTCCTTCGCGACGCCCGACGCGGCCAGCGCGGCCAGCACGAGCGGCACCGAGAGCACGCTCGCCTGCCAGCCCAGGGACGCGCACACGAGCACCTGCAGCGCGAGGCCGACCACGAGCGTGGCCTTCAACCCGACGTGCGCGCCGACCCAGCCGCCGGTGAAGTTCGTGACCACGCCCAGCGCCTCGTAGGCGAGGAACAGCGACGCGATCTCGAGCGGGCTGCGGCCGAGCTCGTGCAGCCACAGCAGCACCAGCATGCGCAGCGCGCCGTCGGTCAGCGTGAAGACCCAGTACGCGCCGGTGACGACGGCGTAGTCGCGCAGGCCGCGGCTCACGGGCCCTCGTTGCTCCACAGCGGCAACAGCGGGAGCCCGCCGAGGAACAGGACTCGCTCGTGGCGCTCGAACTCGAGCTGCACGTCGCGGACCTCGCCGCCCGCAGGCGCGTAGCGGAGGCTGGCCGTGAACGCGTGCGGGTCGTCGGCCGCGGAGTCGAAGGTCAACCCCAAGCTCTCGCCCACCGCCAGGGTCTGCGGCGCGCAAGGCACGTCGCCCGCTTCCGCGCGCGCGAAGACCGTCGCGTCGTCGCGCTCGACCGAGGCCAGCCGGCTGGTGACCTCCCGCGGCAAGCGCAGCGTCGCAGCGTCCGCGTCGAGCACGACGGGCGCCGTCGCCCGCACCACCTCGACGTCGAGCCGCACCTCCCTCCTGTACGTCGAAGCGCCCATCAGCACCGGCAGGCAGGGGACGACGGGCCCGAAGAGCCACTGGTCCCAGGAGATGCCGCGCGTCCGCACGAGCAGCTCGAGGTCCGGCTCGCGCAGGCGCACGCACGCCGGCTCCGCGTCCGTCGCGAGGTACACCAGGCCGAAACCGACCACGCGGCCGCCGACGTCCTCGACGGCGACGCAGGCCGGCGCGTCGTGCGCGACCAGCTCGTACTGCGTCGTGCTGCCGAGCAGCCCGCAGCTCGCGCACGGCAGCGTCGCCAGCGCCAGCGCCGCGCGCCACGATCCCGCTGTCCGCGCCATGGCCCGGATTGGACCCGCGCGACCCCCGCGGTGACAAGCGCGCGGCCCCGCTCCCGCGGGGGCGGGAGCGGGGCCGCGCGTGCGGAGCGCCGGGGGCTCAGGCCTTGGCCGTGGCGCGCAGGGTCTCGAGCACCATGTCCCCCACCGCGTCGGTCGGGTGCATGCCGGTGCCGACGCCGAGCAGGCGGCCGCTCGTGAAGAGCTCGCGCACCGCGCCCTCGATGGCCTGCGCCGCGGCCTTCTCGCCGAGGAAGTCGCACAGCATGGACGAGGCCATGATGGCGGCGACGGGCGAGGCGACGTTCTTGCCGGCGTGCTTGGGCGCCGAGCCGTGGATCGGCTCGAAGAGGCTGACCTTGCCCGGGTGGATGTTGCCCGAGGCGGCGATGCCCATGCCGCCCTGCACCATCGCGCCGAGGTCGGTGATGATGTCGCCGAAGAGGTTGGGCGTGACGGCCACGTCGAACCACTCGGGGTTCTTGACCATCCACATGCACGCCGCGTCGATGTAGGCGTGCTCGGTCTTGATGTCCGGGTAGTCGCGCGCGACCTCCTCGAACGTGCGCGTCCACAGGTCCTGCGCGCGCACGGCGTTCGCCTTGTCGATCAGCGTGACGGTGTTGGTCTTGTTGCGCTCGCGGCACAGCTCGAACGCGTAGCGGATCACGCGCTCGGTGCCTTCGCGCGTGTAGACCATCGTCTGCGTCGCGACCTCGTTGTGGTGGCCCTTGTGCGCGAAGCCGTGCATGCCGGTGTAGGCGTCCTCGGTGTTCTCGCGCACGATCACCATGTCGACGTCGGCCGGGCCCTTGTCCTTCAGCGGGCACAGGCGCTCGTCGAAGAGCTGGATCGGCCGCACGTTGGCGAACAGGTCGAGGTCGAAGCGGCACTTGGCGATGATGCCGTACTCGATCAGGCCCACGGGCAGGCGCGGGTCGCCGATGGCGCCCAGGAAGATCGCGTTCATCCCCTTGACCTCCTCGAAGGCGGCCTCGGGGAAGATCTCGTTCGTGGCGAGGTAGTGCTCGCTGCCGAACGGGTACACGGTGCGCGTGGCCTTGAAGCCGTACATGTCGGCGGCCAGGTCGAGCACGCGCATGGCTTCGCGCGTGACCTCCGGGCCGATGCCGTCTCCGCCGATCTGGGCGATGCTGTAGTCCTTCATCTCGTTCCTCCTGCGCTCAGGCGTGTTGCGGCACGCCGAGCGGGAACATGCCGGGTTGGTAGCTGGTGATGCGGCCGGCGATGGCGCTGGCGGCGACGGTGAGGGGCGAGGCCAGGTAGAGCTTGCCCGGCCCGCTGCGCCCCTGGAAGTTGCGGTTGATGGCGCTGACGGTGACCTGATCGGCGGTCTCGCTGACGCCCGGGCCGCAGCCGATGCACGCGCCGCAGCCGGGGTCGATCACGCGCACGCCCAGCGCGCGGAAGAGCTCGGCGTAGCCGCGCTGCTCCGCGTAGCGCTGCACGCCCTCGCTGCCGTACTGGATGTACATGGCGACGCCGGGCGCGAGGCCCTGGCCCGCGGCGCGCGCCTCGGAGAGCACCTGCGCGTAGAAGTCGAGGTCCTCCTCCTTGCCGGCCGTGCACGAGCCGCCGTAGGCGATGTCGATGGCGACCTCGCCGAGGTCGGCCACGTCCTTGCCGTAGGTCGGGTCGCCGGGCTCGGCGACCATCGCGCGGATGGCCGAGAGGTCGATCACGTGCACGCCGCCGGCGTACTCGGCGCCGGGGTCGGGCGTCACGAAGCCGGCGCGCAGCGCCTGCGCGTCCGTGCCGGGGCGGTGCGCGACGATCCACGCGACGGTGGCGTCGTCCGCCTCGCAGATGCCCGACTTGGCCGAGCACTCGGTCGCCATGTTGGTCAGCGTCGCGCGCTCGTCCATCGACAGCGAGGCGAGGCCCGGGCCGCCGAACTCCATGACGCGGTCGAGCGTGTCCTCGCGCACCGCGAAGGTCGCCAGGACGTGCAGGATCAGGTCCTTCGCCGTCACGCCGGGCGGCAGGGCGCCGGTGAGCTCGAAGCGGATCGACTCGGGCACCTGCACCGCGGTGAAGCCGGCGTGGATCAGGCCGGCGTACTCGGTCGCGCCCACGCCCCAGGTCAGCGCGTTGTGGCCGCCGCCCATGCACGTGTGCGAGTCCGTCGCCTGGATGAACTCGCCCGGGTCGATGAACTCCTCGCGCGCCACCTGGTGGCAGATGCCGGGCGAGACGCCGTCCTTCGCCGAGTAGTCGCGCACGCCGGTGTGCGCCTGGAACTCGCGCTGCAGGTCGCGCAGCGTCTGGATCTGGGTGATGAACGGCATCATCTTCTTGACGCCGTCGGCGTAGAGCAGGTGGTCCTCGAAGACCGCGAACTTGTCGGGGTTCTGGACGCGGTAGCCGGGGCCGTACTCCTGCTGCAGGAAGTGGTGCACCTGCGCGGTGGTGAACTCGTGGCTGTAGCCGCCGTCCACCTTCACGAGGCACGAGTCGCCCGGCGCGACGGGCGCGCCGGCGGCGCCGACGAGGTGGCGCGAGAGGATCTTCTCGGCCATCGTCATCGGGCGCGGCGCCGTGCTCGGCGGCGGGATGACGACCGCGCCGCTCGCGACCTGGGCCGCGAAGGGGAACAGGCCGCCGGCCTCGATCATCGCGCGCGTGACCGGGTCGTAGCCCGCGGTGAACTCGTCGAGCGGGAGTGCCTCCCCCGCCATCAGCCGCGCGAGCTGGGCGTGGTCGCCGAGCAGTTGGCCGAGGTTGAGGTTGTTGCGCTCGTGGATCGGCGCGAAGGACGACGCGATCACGAGGTGGATGCCCGACCACTTCTCGCACTGCGGCGCGGTCTCGCGCGACGAGCCGGTGCCCTTGCGCTGGCCCGAGACGATCACCTCGAAGCCGCCGTCCATCAGCGCGCGCGTGCCGAACACGCGCTGGCCCTCGGCGTCGAGCAGGCCCGCGTACGCGTCGAGCGCGATGTCCTCCGGCCGGTGGCGGAAGCACACCCACGCCGGCGTCATCGTGTCGGTGTTGATGTCGTCGAGCAGGTCCTCGGGCCGCACGTCGGCGAGCGTCAGGTCCAGCTCGCCGCGCAGTTGCGCGCGGATCTGCTCGAGGTCCTTGGTCAGGAAGAGCACGCGCTTGCCGGGCGTCAGGCGCACGACGCGGCGGCCGTCTTCCGTGGTGTGGAGGAGAGGGTTCATCGGAATCGTGGCGCCCAACGCGCGGGTCTCCGGGTCACCCCGGCTACCTGGTGGCGGGCGCGAAGCGGGGGATCAGGCGCGGGGGTTCTTGACCAGCATGGCGATCCCTTGACCGCCGCCGATGCACGCCGAGGCCACGCCGTAGCGCTTGCCGCTGCGGCGCAGTTGATACATGAGGGTGAGCACGAGGCGCGTGCCCGTCGCGCCCAGCGGGTGACCGAGGGAGATCGCGCCGCCGTTCACGTTGCACTTGTCGCGGTCGAGGCCGAGGTCCTTCTCGCAGCCGAGGTACTGCGCGGCGAACGCCTCGTTGATCTCGAAGTAGTCGACGTCGCCGATGGCGAGGCCGGCCTTCTTCAGGCACTGCGTGATGGCCGGCACCGGGCCGATGCCCATCTCGGTCGGATCGACGCCGCAGTAGGCCCAGGCTTCGATCTCGGCCCACACGTCCAGCTTGTCGGCCGCGGCGCGCTCGGCCGTCGTCAGCACGACCGCCGCGGCGCCGTCGACGATGCCCGACGCGTTGCCGGCGGTCACGGTGCCGTCCTTGCCGAACGCGGGGCGCAGCTTCGCCAGGCCCTCGGCGGTCGTGTCGGGGCGGATGTGGTCGTCGGTGTCGACGACGAGGTCGCCCTTGCGCGTCTGGAACACGAACGGCGCGATCTCCTCGCCGAAGCGGCCTTCCTTCACGGCCGCGGCGCCGAGCTGGTGGCTGCGCAGCGCGTAGGCGTCCTGCTCCTCGCGCGTGATGCCGCGCTTGCTCGCGACCTTCTCGGCGGTCTGCGCCATGAACAGGCCCGCGTACGGGTCCATCAACGACGCGAAGAGCGTGTCCTTGAGCTCGGGCTGCACGCCGAAGCGGAAGCCCTCGCGCGCGCCCCACAGCGAGTACGGCGCCTGGCTCATGTTCTCCATGCCGCCGGCGAGCACGGTCTCGGCCTCGCCCAGCAGCATCATCTGCGCGCCGTTCACGATCGACTGGATGCCCGAGCCGCACAGGCGGTTGACGGTGAGCCCGCCCGAGGCCTGCGGCACGCCCGCCTTGAGACCGACGTGGCGCGCGCCGTAGAGCGCGTCCGGCGAGGTCTGCATCGCGTTGCCGATCACGACGTGCCCGATCGACTCGGGGTCGACCTTGGCGCGCTCGATGGCGGCCTTCCCGGCGTGGGCGGCGAGGTCGATGGCGCTGACGTCCTTGAGCTTGCCGAAGCCCGGCGTGCCCGAGTACTCACACATCGGGGTCCGCGCCCCGCCGACGATCACGATCTTCTGGGTCATCTGGAACTGCTGGTGTGTCGCGGGCGGCGTCGCCGCCGCCCTCGTCGTGCTGGGGGAGCGCGCCCGCGGGGAGCGAGCGCGCCGTGGCGTCACTTGCCGGTGAAGACCGGCGCGCGCTTCTCGAGGAAGGCCGTCATGCCCTCGCGCATGTCCGCGGTGGTCGAGGCCAGGCCGAACATGTCGGACTCGATGATCTCGCCCTCCTGCTGGGTCATGTTGAGGCCGCGGTTGATGGCCTCCATGCCGAGGCGCACGGCGACGGGGCCGCGCGTGAGGATCGTCTCGGCCAGCTTGAGCGTGCCGACCTCGAGCTCCTCGGGCTCGAACAGGCGGTTGACGACGCCCACGCGGTGGGCCTCGGCCGCGCCGTACATCTCGCCGGTCAGCACCCACTCGCGCGCCACGCCCGGGCCCGCGATGCGGCCGAGCCGCTGCGTACCGCCGTAGCCGGGGATGATGCCGAGCGAGACCTCGGGCAGGCCGACGCGGGCCTTGGTGCTCGCGGTGCGCAGCGTGCACGCGAGCGCGAGCTCGAGGCCGCCGCCGAGCGCGAAGCCGTTGATCATCGCGATCGAGGGCTTGCCCATCTTCTCGAGGCGCGCGAAGACCTGCTGGCCGAAGAAGGCCACGTCCTTGGCCTCCATCGCCTGCATCTTGGCCAGCTCGTTGATGTCGGCGCCGGCCACGAAGGCCTTCTCGCCGGACCCGGTGACCAGCACCAGGCGCACGGCCGCGTCGTCGCGCAGCGCGTCGAAGGCGTGCGCGAGCTCCTCCAGCGTCTGCCGGTTGAGCGCGTTCATCACCTTCGGGCGATTGATCGTCACGCGGCCGATCGCGCCGGTGACCTCGCACGTGATGTTCTCGTAGCTCATCGCCGTGCCCCTAGCCGCGCGTGACGGTGACCTTGGTGATCTTGACCGGCTCGACCGGGCTCGAGCCTTCGCCGCCGGGCTTGCAGCGGGCGGTGGCGATCGTGTCGAGCGCGTCGTCGCCGGACGTCATGCGGCCGAACGCCGTGTACTGGCGGTCGAGGAAGCCCGCGTCGCCGTGGCAGATGAAGAACTGGCTGCCGGCGGAGTTCGGGTTCGCCGCGCGGGCCATCGACAGCACGCCGCGCGCGTGGTGCACGTCGTTGAACTCGGCGTCGATGTTGTAGCCCGGGCCGCCCATCCCGTTCCCGTTCGGGCAGCCGCCCTGGATCATGAAGTTCGGGATGACGCGGTGGAAGATCGTCCCGTCGTAGAAGCCCTTCTCGGCGAGGTCGATGAAGTTCTTCACGTGGCCGGGGGCCTTGTCGTGGAAGAACTCGAGGGTGATGTCCCCGGCCTCGGTGTGCAGGGTCGCGGTGGCGTTGGCGTAGTCGGACATGGTGTTTCTGGGGGCAGGGCTACTCGGCCAGCAGGACCTTGGCGAACTTGATGTACTGCTTCTGCAGCGGCTTGTTGTTGGGGCCGGTCGGCACGTTGACGATCAGGTCGATGACCTCCTCGCCCCACTCGAGCTTGCCGAACGCGCTGTACTGACCGTCGAGGCTCGGGTAGGTCGCGTGCATCAGGAAGAACTGCGACGTCGCCGAGTTCACGTCGTGGCCGAGACGCGCCATCGAGAGGACGCCCCGCACGTGCTTGTACTTCGGGTCGCGGCTGAACTCGGCGTCGACCTTGCGGTCGTTGCCGCCGGTGCCGTCGCCCTTGGGGTCGCCGCCCTGGATCATGAAGCCGGGGATCACGCGGTGGAACGACAGGCCGTCGTAGAAGCCGTGCTCGCACAGGTCGAGGAAGTTGCGCACGTGGTTGGGCGCGACCTCGGGCCAGAACTTGACGAGCATGTTGCCGCGGTTGGTCGACAGCAGGACGCTGTACTTGCCGAGGTCCTCCTCGGGCATCGTCATGAAGTCGAGGTCCGCGGGCGCGGCCTTGCCGACCTTCACCGAGACGGCGGGCGCGGTGCTGTACGCCTCGTCCACGGCGAGTGAGAAGGGCTTGCCGGAGTAGCCCTTCGAGGCCGTGATGGCCGCCGAGATGTCGAAGCTGTAGGTCAGCTTCGCGCCCGCCGCGAGCGGGATCGAGTCCTTGCCCTCGCGCTTGGCGAGCGGCTTGCCGTCGAGCGTGAAGGCCGCGGGCGAGAGCGCCCAGGTCGGCAGCTCGGCGCCGTCCTCGGGCGCCTCGATGGTCAGCTCGACGTTGTAGGGCGCACCCTCCGCGTAGAAGGTCGGCGCGTCCCAGGTCACTTTCGGGGAGCCCGCCACGACGGGCAGGCACAGCAGCAAGGTGGCGATCATGGGTTCAGCTCCGCTTGTCTCCGTCCCACTTGTAGAAGCCTTCGCCGGTCTTACGGCCGAGCTTGCCCTCCGCGACGAGCTTCACCAGCAGCGCGGGGACCTCGAAGGCGGGCTCGTTCGGGTAGCGCTCCTTCCAGCCCTGGAGGATGAAGAGCGTCGTGTCCAGGCCGACGTAGTCGGTCAGCGTCAGCGGGCCCATCGGGTAGCCGCAGCCGAGCTGCATCGCCGTGTCGATGTCCTCCTTGGTCGCGTCGCCGCGCTCGAGCATTTGCAGCGCCTGCACCATGTAGGGCACGAGCAGGCGGTTCACGACGAAGCCCGGCGTGTCCTTGCAGGAGACGGGCGACTTGCCGCAGGCCTCGCCGAAGGCGCGCGCGGCGGCGAAGACCTCCTCGTCGGTCGCGTCGGTGCGCACGACCTCGACCAGGCGCATGAGCTGCACCGGGTTGAAGAAGTGCAGGCCCACGAAGCGCGCCGGGCGGCCCGAGGCCGCGGCCATCTCGCCGATCGGGAACGACGACGTGTTCGAGGCGAAGATCGTCTTCGCGGCGCAGAGGCCGCCGAGCTCCTTGAAGAGCGCCTTCTTGACGTCGAGGTTCTCGACGATGGCCTCGATGACGAGGTCGCAGTCCGCCAGATCCTTCTTGTCGAGCGAGCCGTGGATGCGCCCGAGCGTCGCAGCGGCTTGCGCCTCGGCCTGCTCCGGCGTGGCCTTGCCCTTCTCCACGGCCTTCTCGGCGAGCTTCTTCACGCTCTTCTCGATGCGCGCCAGGCCCTTGTCGAGGAAGTCCTGCTGCGCCTCGACCGCGATCACCTCGCAGCCACCCTGCGCGGCGACCTGCACGATGCCGTGTCCCATCAGGCCGCAGCCGATGACGCCGACCTTCTTGATCTCCATGGTTCGCTTCCTTCTTCAGTGATGAGGTTCGGTTCGACCGCGCGCGGCGGCGGCCGGGCTGGTCCGTGGGCGCCTACGGGCGCGTGAACTCGGCGGCGAGGCCCATCCCGCCGGAGATGCAGAGCGTGGCGAGGCCGGTCGCGGCGCCGCGCTGCTTCATCGCGTGCAGCAGCGTCACGACGATGCGCGCGCCGGTCGCGCCGATCGGGTGGCCGAGCGCGATCGCGCCGCCGTGCACGTTGACGCGCTCCATCGGCAGGTCCAGCTCGCGGTGGCACGCCAGCACCTGCGCGGCGAAGGCCTCGTTCAGCTCGATCAGGTCGTAGTCGGCGACGCCGCGGCCGGTCAGCTCGGAGAGCTTGCGGCAGGCCGGCACCGGGCCGATGCCCATGATCGTCGGGTCGACGCCGCTCTGCGCCATCGGGCCGAGGTGCGCGAGCACGGGCAGGCCGAGCCGCGCGGCCTTCTCGGCGCTCATCACCAGCAGCGCGGCCGCGCCGTCGGTGATGCCCGAGCTGTTGCCCGCGGTGACCGTGCCCTCCTTGCCGCCGAAGACGCCGGGCAGCTTGGCCAGACCTTCCATCGTCGCCCCGAAGCGGATGTGCTCGTCGGCGTCGATCACCGTCACCTGGCCCTTGCGGCCGGGCACCTCGACGGGCGAGAGCTCGTCGGCGAACGCGCCGCCCGCGACGGCGGCGGCGGCCTTGTCCTGGCTCGCGAGCGCGAACTCGTCCTGCTCGCGGCGCGTGATCTCGTACTGCTGCGCGAGCTTCTCGGCCGTGCCGCCCATGACCATGCCGGCCAGCGGACAGTCGAAGCCGTCCTTGTACATGGCGTCGACCACGCGGTCGTGGCCGAGGCGGTAGCCGCGGCGGAAGCCGGGCAGGAAGAACGGCAGCCCGCTCATCGACTCGAAGCCGCCGGTCAGGCAGACCTCGGCGCGGCCGAGCCGGATGGCGTCCGACGCCATCTGGAGAGTCTTCAATCCCGAGCCGCAGGCCATGTTGACCGTCGTGGCGCAGACCGTCTCGGGCACACCGGCGCGGAAGGCGACCTGGCGCGCGACGTTCGGCCCGGCGCCGGCCTGGCGCCCGTTGCCCAGGAACACCTCGTCGACCTCGCGCGGGTCGAGCCCGGCGCGCGCGAACAGATCCTTCACCACGCTGACGCCGAGCTCGACGCCGGTCAGGTCGGCCAGACCCCCGAGGTACTTGCCGATCGGGGTGCGCAGGGCGTGGGTGATGACCACGTCCGCGCCGCTCTGCTGCGTGGGGCTCATGGCGAAGTGGGGCTGGAAACGCGCGCGGCGCGCGGCCGCGTCGGTGCGCCGCGCGGACTCGCGCGAGGGGCGGAAGGCGGCGCCAGGCGGAGGCGCCGCGGGGGGGAGTCGATCCGCGGCGTCGGGGGGGTGCGCCGCGTTTTCGAGGCAAACAGAGTAGTTCCGAGGCCTCGCCAGGGCAAGGCTCGAGCCCCGCCGCACCCTAACGCCCGCCTAACGCTCGCGCGCCGTCGCCAGAAGGCCCTTGGAGCGAGGCCCCACCACCCGCGATACTGCCGCCCCGCGATGCAGCGCCCCGCCGATCCCGACTCCAGCGCGCCGCTCCAGGCCGCGGCCGACGCCGCGCTGCCGGTGCGGCGCAGCGCCGCCGACGCGCTGCTCGTCGCGCGCGCCGACGACGACGCGCGCCTGCGCGCTGCGGCCTCGCTGCTCGGCGACGAATCGCCGCGCGTGCGCGCGCGCCGTCGCGCGAGCTCGGCGCCGCCTGGCCTCGCCGGCCTGCGCTTGCTGCGCCGCGCCGCGCGCGCGAGCGACGCGCAGACGCGCTCCGTCGCGCGCCGCCTGCTCGACGACGACCGCGCGTGGAGCGCGCGCGCCGCCGCCTGGCGCGCTACGTCGCCGCGGGCGCGGTGCGCCTCGAGCCCGGCATGTGGCGCCTCGCCGCGCTCGAGCACCCGGCCTTCGACGCGCGCCCCTACCGCCGCGCGCTCGACGCCATGGCGCGCGAGGTGCAGAACCGCGCCGCGATCTACTCGGACCCGCTCGACCGCGCGCGCGTGCTGGTCGACTACCTGGGCCGCGAGCTCGGCTACACCGGCGACATCGAGAGCTACACCAGCCCCGACAACGTCTTCCTGCACCGCACGATCGAGCGCAAGCGCGGCCTGCCGCTGACCTTGTGCGCGCTGTACGCCGCCGTCGCGCGCCGCGCCGGCCTGCGCACGGGCCTCCTGCCGCTGCCCGGCCACGTGATGTTGCGCCTGTACGGCCGCGAGCGGAACCTGATCGTCGATCCGTTCCACGGCGGCGAAGCGCGCACGCAGGAAGCCCTGCGCGAGTACCTCGCCGAGCACGGCCTGCAGTTCCGCCCGGTGTGGTTCCAGCGCGCGCCCGACGACGTGCTGCTGCGCCGCCAGGTGGCGAACCTGCGCAACTCGCTGGTCGGGATCGGGCGCGTCGACCGCGCGCGCAGGCTCTCCGCGGTGCTCGCGCTGTTCGCGCCGCGCGCCGGCGAGGACGGCGCGCGGGACGACGAGTAGCGCCCGCGCGGGTTCTTCGGACGCCGCGCCGCGGCGCGGGTAGGATCTCTCGCGTGAGCACTCCCGAAGGATCGCTGCCCAGCGTGCGTCCGCGGCGCGTCGCCCCGTTGTTCCCGCTGCCGAAGGTCTTCCTGTACCCGAGCGTCGTGCTTCCGCTGCACGTCTTCGAGCCGCGCTACCGGCGCATGGTCGAGGACCTGCTCGACCGCCAGGGCTGGATCGTGATCTCGCCGATCCGCGCCGGATTCGAGGACCAGGCGGCCGGCGCGCCGCCCGTCTACCCCGTCGGCGGGCTGGGCGAGATCGTCAAGCACACGCGCCTGCCCGACGGGCGCTTCCTGATCACGCTCGCGGGGCTGATGCGCGTGCGCATCGAGGAGGTGCCGTGCGAGACGCCGTACCGGCAGGTGGCGTTCGAGCCGCTGCACGAGGTGCAGCCCGACGGCGAGGCGGCCGAGCGCCTGCGCGCCGAGCTGCGCGACGCGATCCTCGAGCGCAGCGAGGTGTTCCTCGAGCTGCCGCCCGACCTGCCGGCGGGGCCGCTGTCCGACCTGCTGCTGCAGAACCTCGACCTGCCGGTGGACCGCATGAGCGCGGCCTTCGCCGAGCCGGTCGTGCAGAAGCGCGCCGAGTACGCGCTCGCCGAGCACCGCGCGCGGCGCTGAGCGGCGCTCAGGCGAAGCTCGCGATCACCGGCGCGTGGTCGCTGGGCTTGTCGCCGCCGCGCGCCTCGAGATCGACGCGCACGCCCGTGCAGGCCTCCCAGGCCTCGTCCGACAGCAGGAAGTGGTCGATGCGCAGGCCCGCGTTGCGCGCGAAGCCGCGCGTGCGGAAGTCCCACCAGGTGTACTTGCCCGCGTCCTGGTCGAACTTGCGGAAGCCGTCGCGCAGGCCCAGCGCCATCACCTCGGCCAGCCCGTCGCGCTCGGGCTCGGAGCACAGCACCTTGCCGCGCCAGGCGTCCGGGTCGTACACGTCGCGGTCGTCGAAGGTGATGTTGAAGTCGCCGGTGACGACGAGCTTCTGGGCCAGGCGGCCGCCCGCGCTCGGGTAGTGGTGGTCGACGAACTCGCGCAGCCGGCGCAGCCACTCGAGCTTGTACGCGTACTTGGCGCTGCCGACCTCCTGGCCGTTCACGACGTAGAGGTCCAGCACCATCACGTCCCCCACCGTCGCGCCGAGGACCCGCGCGTCCGCGTCGGGCTCGTCGTCGGGGAAGCCGCGCACGACGTCGCAGAGCGGCGCGCGCGCCAGGATCGCGACCCCGTTGTAGGTCTTCTGCCCGTGGAGCTGGGCGGTGTAGCCCAGCTCCTCGACCTCGGCCCGCGGGAACTGCGCGTCCTCGCACTTGGTCTCCTGCAGGCAGACCACGTCGGGGCGGCGGCTGTCGAGCCACTCGAGCACCCGCGGCAGCCGCGCGCGGATCGAGTTCACGTTCCAAGTGGCGATTTCCATAGGAGTTCGGCGCGCGGAGGGCGTCTCGCGCGGCGCCGAGGATAGAATCGCCGCCCCTGAAGTCAGGAGTAGCCTTGGGACAAAACGAACGCAGAGGCGGCCGCGGTGGCCGCAGACCCCGACGCGGCGGCGGCGGCGGTGGACCGGCGCGCCCGCGCCGCGACCTCCCGCCCGTGGAGCCGCTGCACCCGACCGCGAACCCGCCGAAGATCGACAGCTTCCGCGAGCTCCCGCTCGACGAGCACATCCAGGCCGCCATCGCGGCCATGGGCATCGTCAAGCCCACGCCGATCCAGGCGCTGGCCATCGAGCCCGTGCTGCGCGGCCGCGACGTGATCGCGAAGGCCGAGACCGGCACCGGCAAGACGCTGGCGTTCGGCGCGCCGATGATGTCGCGCATCGACGCCCAGCGCGCGAGCGTGCTCGGGCTCGTGCTGACGCCGACGCGCGAGCTGGCCGAGCAGGTCGCCGTCGTGCTCGAGAAGCTGGGCGAGCCGCGCGGCCTCAAGGTCGCGCTGATCGTCGGCGGCGAGCCCGCCGGCCCGCAGGTCGCCGCGCTGCAAGCCGGCGCGCAGGTCGTGGTCGGCACGCCCGGCCGCGTGATCGACCTCTACGAGCAGAAGTTCCTCTCGTTCCCGTGGACGGAGTTCGTCGTGCTCGACGAGGCCGACGAGATGCTCGAGATCGGCTTCATCGACGACGTGAAGAAGATCCTGCGCTTCACGCCCGAGGAGCGGCAGACGCTGCTCTTCTCCGCCACCTTCCCCGACCAGCTCCTGCGCCTGGCGCGCGAGCACACCAAGGACCCGGTCGAGGTCGCCACGGCGAGCGGCGTGAAGACGGTCGACAACATCAGCCAGAGCTACATCGTCGTGTCGGAGGACGACCGACCGTTGACGCTCATCCGCCTGCTCGAGCAGAGCGAGCCGGACGACTGCTTCCTCGTGTTCTGCGAGCGCCGCACCGAGGTCGAGCGCCTGATGCGCCGCCTCGAGCGCCTGCCCTACTCGATCAAGGCGCTGCACGGCGGCTACGACCAGGCCGCGCGCTTCCGCGTCATGGGCGCGTTCCGCGAGGGCGAGGTCAAGGCGCTCGTCGCGACCGACGTCGCCTCGCGCGGCCTCGACGTGAACCACGTCACGCACGTGGTGAACTACTCCGTGCCGCGCTCGATCACCGACTACACGCACCGCATCGGCCGCACCGGCCGCGCCGGCCGTGAAGGCGCCGCCGTGACGCTGGTGACGCACGAGCAGATGCGCCGCTGGAAGCAACTGCAGCGCGACGCGACGTGGGAGATCGAGGAGGTCTCCGCGCCCGAGCGCGCGCCGCGCCGTCCGCGGCGAGACGAGCGCGACGAGCGCCCGCGTCGCGACGACCGTCGTGAGCGCGAGGAGCGCCCGCGCCGTGAGGAGCGCGGCGAGCGCGAGGAGCGCCCGCGCCGGGAACGCGACGAGCGTCCGCGCCGCGACGACCGCGAGGAACGCCCGCGCCGCGAGAGCCGCGCGCGCCGCGAGGAGCGCGACGAC
>JACKHS010000008.1 GCA_020638875.1 Planctomycetota bacterium | reverse complement strand
AACAAGCTCATGATCGTCGATGACTCGTCCACCATGCGGAAGATCATCATGCGCGTCCTGCGCCAGGCCGAGGTGGCCGTCGACAGCATCCTCGAGGCGAGCAACGGGGTGGAAGCGCTCGAGCAGCTCGTCGCCAACCCGGACATCGCGCTGATCCTCTCCGACGTGAACATGCCGGAGATGAACGGCATCGACCTCGTGAAGAAGGTCCGCGAGACCCGCGCCAAGGACGCCCTCCCGGTGATCATGGTCACCACCGAAGGCGGCGAGGCCATGGTCACGAGCGCCCTCGAGAGCGGCGCCAACGGCTACGTGACGAAGCCCTTCACCCCCGACAGCATCCGCAACGCCCTCGAGCCCTTCCTGGGTTGAGCGCGAGCTCAGCCACCGTGGCCCCGACCCAGGAAGTCCATGAAGATCCGCTCGCAAGAGATTCTCGAGCAGGTGAGGGAAGCAGTCGAGGGGGTGTTCAGCACCATGCTGGACACGGTCGCGACGCTGGTCGAGCCGTGCGAGGGGAGTGACGGCTCCGCCTGCCCCGAGGATCGCATCGACGTCGAGGCGGTCGTGGAGTTCCACGGCGAGCCGAACGGCGCCGTGGTGCTGCGCGCCACGACCGAGGGCGCCGCGGACATTGCCCGCAAGCTGCTCATGATGGAGGACGGCGAGTCCGTCGAGTTCGACGAGATCAAGGACGCGCTCGGCGAGTGCGCCAACATGGTGACGGGGTCGCTGAAGACGCGCGCCCTCGACCCGTGCGGCAACTTCCAGCTCGGCACGCCGACGATCGACACGCGCATCCACGTCGACCACGCCCACCACAGCGGACGCCTCGTCTTCTCGCTGGGGCAGGGGAACTTCGCCGTGGAGATCTGGCTCAGCGAGGCCGCCGAATGACCGAGTCCTGCACCGACGTCGAGGCCCAACTCGTCGGGGAGATCCTCCACCGCGTGGCGGCGGACCTCTCGATGATCACCGACCGCGAGCTCACGGTGAACGTGCACAAGACCGAGCACGTGACCGCGCGCCCCGCGGGCAAGGGCAAGATCCACATCTCCTTCCGCCTGGGCTTCGAGCAGCCGGACGGCCTGAAGCACGGCTGCCTGCTCATCCCGCTGCCGGACGCCATCAGCCTGGCGTGCTACCTGATGATGGTCCCGGACGACGGCGTGAAGGCGAAGCGCTCGGTCAAGGACCTCGACGGCACCCTGAAGGACGCCATGCTGGAGGTCGGCAACTTCATCGGCGGCGCGGCCGACGCGGCGCTGCGCGAGTCGGTCGGCGCGATCGCCAAGGTGCGCTCCGAGGGCTGTCAGGGCGTGCGCCCCGACGTGCGCCCGGCGCTGCTCTACAACGAGGGCGACACGCTCGTCGTGGGCCGCGCCAAGTCCAAGATCCACGAATTCCCCGAGTTCGAGATGCTCGTGATGCTGCCGCAGCTCACGGGCGTCGAGTAGCGCGGGGCGCCAAGGAAGGGGCCGGCCCCCACGCGCGAGCTCGCGCGTGGGGGCCGGCGTCGTTCCGGGGGCGGCGCGCTCAGCCGCGGCCCTCGAGGGCCTTCTTGAACAGGCTCCCGAGGTTCGTGCCGAGCGGCTTGGCCTGCGTGTCGCGCAACGCCTCGCGCACCGCGCCGGCGTCGGCGGCCTCTTCGGTGCCGAGCGTCGCGCCGTGATCGTCGAGGCGCGAGAGCGAGATGCGGCGGCCGTGCACGTCGACCGAGAGCACGCGCACCGGGAAGGTGTCGCCGATGTTGACGGCGTCGCGCACGCGCGCCACGCGGTCGCGGCTGAGCTGCGACACGTGCACGAGGCCGTCGACGCCGGGCTCGAGCTCGACGAAGGCGCCGAACTCCATCAGGCGCACCACGGTGCCCTCGAAGACGGTGCCCTCGTGGTACTTGTCCGGCACCTCGTCCCACGGGTCGGGCTCGAGCGCCTTCATGGACAGGCCGATGCGCTTGCCGCCGTCCTTGATCTCCTGCACGACGGCTTCGACGTCCTGGCCGGTCTTGACGAACTCGCTGGGGTCGTCGACGCGCTGGCGCGAGAGGTTGGAGACGTGCACCAGGCCCTCGACGCCGGGGGAGATCTCGACGAAGGCGCCGAACTTCTCCACGCGCGTGACCTTGCCGCGCACGAGCGCGCCGACGGTCAGGGCGTCGAGCGCATCGGCGCGCGTCTGCTCGCGCTCGTGCTCGAGCACGGCGCGGCGCGAGAGCACGATGCGCTTGCGCTCGCGCGCGACCTCGAGCACCTGGCACAGGAAGCTCTGGTTGAGGAACGCGCCGAGGTCCTCGACGCGGTGCAGCGCGACCTGCGAGGCGGGCATGAACGCCGCCATCGGACCGACGCGCAGCTCGAGGCCGCCGGTGTTCACGCCGGTGACCTTGGCCTTGACGAGCGAGCCGACCTCGACCTCGTCCCACGCGGCCAGCTCGAGCGCCTCGCGCCGACTCAGCAGCCACAGCCCTTCGTCCTGTCCGCGCAGCGCGAACTGGAAGGTCTCGCCGACCTTCGGCGTCGTCTCGAACTCGGAGACGGAGATCACGCCCTGCATGCGCGGTCCGAGCTCGACGAACACGTCGGGGCCGGTCACGCCGACGACGGTGCCGGGGTGCAGGTCCTTGCTCTTGCCGTGCTTGGCGTGCGGCGCGGGGCCGCCCGCGGCGGGGGCCTCTTCGCTGGGGTTCAGGCTCTGGAGGTCGATGCCGTCGAGGGCCGCCTCGATCTCGGCGTCGATCGCTTCTTTGGGGTCGCGGGTCATGGCGGGGGAAGGTGGTAGGGGCCGACTAGTCTACCTGGGAACGGCGTCAGCGGTCGCGGCGCACCACGGTGCAGGAGGCCTGGTCGGTGGGCCACAGGACGAGCTCGCCGACGTTGACGTGCGGCGGCCGGGTCACGGCGTAGCGGATGGCGTCGGCGACGTCCTCCGGCGCGAGCGGCGTCATGCCGGCGTAGACCGCGGCGGCCTTGGCCTCGTCCCCGCGGAAGCGCACGCGGCTGAACTCGGTCTCGACCATGCCGGGGTCGACCGTGGTGAAGCGCACGCCCGAGCCGGCGGCGTCCAGGCGGGCGCCCTCGTAGAGCGCGCGCACGGCGTGCTTGGTGGCGCAGTAGACCGCCCCGCCGGGGTAGACCCAGCGGCCGGCCACGCTGCCCAGGAAGACCACGTCGCCGCGCCCGCGGGCGACCATGCCCGGCAGCACGGCGCGCAGCACGTTGAGGTAGCCCTTGACGTTGGTGTCGATCACCGTGCTCCACTCGGCCGGGTCGGCGGCCTGGAGCGGCTCGGTGCCCAGCGCCATGCCGGCGTTGAGCACGGCGAGGTCGACCGGCTCGTCGCGCAGGAGCGCGGCCAGGGCCGCGGCGTCGCGCACGTCGGCCTCGAGCACGCGCGCGTCGGGCAGCTCGGCGGCCAGGGCCTCCAGGCGCGCGCGGCGACGCGCGACGAGCAGCAGGCGCGCCCCCTCGGCGGCGAGGGCGCGGGCGGTGGCGGCGCCGATGCCGGAGGAGGCGCCGGTGACGAGGGCGAGGCGGCGGTCGAGGGCGTTCATGGCGCGAGACTCTACTCCAAGGCGGCCCGGCGGGGCCCCGCGTGGCGGGCCGAAAGGCCCCGCGCCGGGGCGGCGAGGCCCTCCCGGCGATCGCGCGGCCCCCGCGAGGCGCGAATCCCGAAGCGGGCAACGGATCGGGGGCGCGGCGCGCCGATAGGGAGCGCGATGTTCCCGGCCCTCGTCCTCGCCTCCCTGCTCGCCGCGCCGCTCGGCGAGCAGCGCACCGCTGCCGCTCCCGAGACCGCCCCCGCGCCCGCCGTGGCGCACCGGCTGCTGCTGACCGGCGGCCGCATCCGTCTGGGGGACGAGCACGGCGGGGTGGTCGAGGCGCTGCTGGTCGAGGACGGCTACGTCGTGGCCGCGGGGACGGCCGAGGCGCTCGAGGGGCGCGTGGCGGGCGAGGAGCTCGTGCGCGTCGACCTCGACGGCGCCGTCGCCGTGCCGGGCTTCCAGGACGCGCACGCGCAGCTCGAGCGCCTGGGCGAGGACCTGCGCGCGCTCGACCTCTCGGGCGTCGCGGACCTCGCCGAGCTCGACCAGCTCCTGGCCGAGCAGGTGAAGTCGCTCGCCGCCGGCGCGTGGCTGATCGGCTGCGGCCTGAGCGAGGAGGTCGTGCAAGCGGGCGGCGGCCTGCACCGCGCACGGCTCGACCTCGTCGCGCCCAAGCACCCCGTGTTCCTGCGCCGCGCGACGGGTCGCGTGGCCTGGGTGAACGGCGCGGCGCTCGAGCGCGTGGGCCTCGCCGGCGTCGTCGACCCGCCGCCGCGCAACGTCGGCCCCGGGCTCGAGCGCGACAGCGACAAGCGCGCGAACGGGCGCGTGGTCGAGGAAGCGTTGAGCGTCTTCGAGGCGGCCTTCCGCACGACGGACGACGCGCAGCTCGAGGCGCTGCTGCTCGCCGCGCAGGAGCGCCTGCTCGCGCGCGGCTGGACCTGCGTGCACGACATGGGCGAGCGGCCCGCGGTGGCGAGCGCGCTCGCGCGCCTGCGCGACGACGGACGCCTGAAGCTGCGCGTCGTCGGCTACCTCGACGGGAACGCGGGCATGCCGCCGCGCATGGCGAGCTGGTCCGCGCCGCCCGGCGACACGCGCGACCTGTTCCGCGTGGCGGGCGTGCTGTTCCGGCTGGACGGCTCGCTCGAGACGCGCGCGGCCGCGCTCGTCGAGCCCTACAGCGACGCGCCGCAGAACACGGGCCGCCTGCTGCTCACCGAACAGCGCTTGACCGCGCTCGTGCACGAGTGCTGGCAGGCGGGCTGGCAACCCGCCGTCGCGGCGGTCGGCGACCGCGCCAACCGGGTGGCGCTCGACGTGTACGAGCGCATGACCCAGGTGGACGAGAGCTTCGTCGACCTGCGCCCGCGCATCGAGCACGCGACGATGATCGCGCCGCGCGACTTCGCGCGCGTGCCCGGGTACGAGGTCGTCACCTCGATGCAACCCGTCGTGCAGCGCGCCGCGCGTGCGTGGCTCGAGGCGCGCCTCGGGCCGCAGCGCCTGAAGAGCGCCGAGGTCTGGCGCCGGCTCGTCGGCGACGTCGGACGCCTCGCGCTGGGCACCGGCCCCGCGAGTGGCACGCACGACCCGCTGGTGGCGCTCGTCGCGATGCGCGACCTGCAGTACGAGTCGCTGCGCAACCGGGACCTCGACCGCGAACCGGCCAACTCGGAGCTCGAGCTGCTGTACTGCTTGAGCGGCGGCCCGGCCTTCGCGGCGCACCAGGACGGCCGCCGCGGGCGCCTGACGCCCGGCTTCGGCGCCGACCTGACCGTGCTCGACGTCGACCCCGTCACGGCGACCTCGGAGGAGCTGGCGGCGGCCCGCGTGCTGATGACGATCGTCGACGGCGAAGTCGTCTGGACCCGCTGAGGCGCCCGCGGCGCGGACCCGCGCGGGGAGCGCGCGCGTTCGGGTAGAGTGCGCGCCCTCCCAGCCCCCGACGCCATGGTCGAGATCCACCTGCGCTACGACGGCGAGCTGCGCTGCTCCGCCACCCACGCTCCCTCGTCCCGCGCGCTCGTCACCGACGCGCCGGTCGACAACTGCGGCCGCGGCGAGTCGTTCTCGCCGACCGACCTCGTCGCCACGGCGCTCGGGGCCTGCGCGCTGACGATCATGGGCATCACGGCCCAGAAGCACGCGTGGGACCTGACGCCGCTGCGCGTGCGCGTGGAGAAGCACATGATCGCCGACCCCGTGCGGCGCATCGAGCGGCTCGTGATCGAGGTGCGCGGCGGCGCGCACCTCGACGAGCGCGCGCGCAAGACGCTCGAGCACGCGGCGCTCACGTGCCCCGTCGAGGCGAGCCTCGGCGAGCGCATCGTGCGCGAGTTCCGCTTCGAGTGGGACGCCTGAGCGCGCGGGTCGCTCAGCGCGCGGGCGCGAGCGCGGCGAGCTCTTCGACCGCCGCGCGTCCGGCGTCCCAGCCCTGACGCGCGGCCTTGCCGAAGGCGACGCCCGTGCGCGCGTTGCCGCCCAGGTGCAGGCCCGGCCGCGCGTCGCGCAGCGTCGCGAGCGCGGCGTCGATGCGCGCGACGCGCGCCAGGTGGCCGAGCTCGTACTGCGGGATCGCGCGCTCCCAGCGCACGACCTCGTGGAAGACCGGCGTGGCCGAGTAGCCCAGCAGGCGCGCGAGGTCGGCCGCCGCCGTGCGCACGAGCTCGTCCTCGGACAGCCGCGCCCCCTCGGGGTCGGTCGCGCCGCCGATCATGCACCGCACCAGCACGTGGTCCGCGGGCGAGCGCTCGGGGAACAGGTGCGTGTCCCACAGGACGCCGAGGATGCGGAAGCCCTCCTCGCGCTGGATCAGCGCGCCGAAGCCGCGCGGCGTGCGCGCGAGGTCGGCCGGGCCGTACCCGAGCGCCACGACGGCCAGGCCCGGCGCGGTGAGCGCGGCGAGCTCGTCGGCGACGCTCGGCGCGGCCGCGGCGCACAGCGGCGCCATGTGCCAGGCCTCGCCGGCCAGCACGACCGCGTCGAAGGGCAGCGCCTCGGCGTCGCCCGTCGCGCGCAGGCGCCAGCGATCGCCGTCGTGGTCCAAGGCCTCGACGCGCGCGTGGCAGCGCACCTCGAACGGGCCGCGCTCGGCGAGCGCGCGCGGGAGCTCCTCGAGCCCGTGCGCGAAGGAGGTCAGGGCGCCGGCAGGGCCGCTCGGGCCGCCGGTCGGCCGGGCCGCGTGCTTGCGCTCGCGCCGCAGCGCGCCCATGGCGCGGAAGAGTGAGCCGTAGGTCGCCTCGAGCTCGGCCATGCGCGGGAAGGCCGCGGGGAGCGAGAGCTTGCGCGCGTCGCCGGCGAAGACGCCCAGGACCATCGGCGCGATCAGCCGCTCGGCGGCCTGGCGGCCCAGGCGCCGCTCCGCGAAGGCCCAGATGCTCTCGTCGGCCGGGTCGGTGCGGCGCGGCACCCAGCGCTCGCGCGCGACGCGCAGCAGGCCGGCGGGCGACAGGATGCCGCTGCCGGCGAAGCGCAGCGGGTTGGCGTGGATCTCGCGCAGGATCCCATCGCGCACCAGGAAGCGCCGCGCGGCGGCCTCGTCGGCGGGCAGCTTCGCGAGCCGCGCGCGCTGCACCAGCTCGTCGAGCACCGGCTCGTTGTCGAGGAAGCCCGTCGGGCCGGCCTCGACGAGCCAGCCGTCGCGCCGCAGGCTGCGCGCCTTGCCGCCCGGGGCGTCGCCGGCCTCGAAGACCGTGACGTCCGGGCGCGGGAGGCCGACCTCCTGCGCGCGCTCCACGGCGGCCCAGGCCGCCGCCAAGCCGCTGATCCCGCCGCCGACGACCGCGATGCGCGCCTGCATCAGACCGTCCTGCTGAACACCGGCGTGTCGCCGGACTCGTGCTTCTCGCGCCAGTAGGTGTCGAAGCACATGGCGAGGTTGCGCACGAACAGCTCGCCGGTCGGCGTCGCCGCCACCTGCTCGTCGTCGACGAGCGCGAGGCCTTCCTCGACCAGCGGTGCGAGGCGCGCCAGGTCCTCGGCGAAGGTCGCGTCGAAGTCGATCCCGAAGCGCTGCTCGAGCGCGCGCTTGTCGACGCGGAAGTTGCACATCAGCTCGTGGATCAGGGCGCGGCGCAGCGCGTCCTCGCCCTTCAGCAGCACGCCGCGCTCGACGGGCAGGCGCCCGGCCTCGATGGCCTCGCGGTAGCCGGTGATCTTCTTGGCGTTCTGGAAGTAGCCCTCGCGCACGTCGCCGATGGCGGAGATGCCCAGGCCGACGACGTCTTCGGCCGGGATCACCGCGTAGCCCTGGAAGTTGCGGCGCAGGCGGTGCTCGCGGCGCGCCACGGCCAGCTCGTCCTCCGGCCGCGCGAAGTGGTCCATGCCGATCGGCACGTAGCCGGCGGCGAGGAACTTCTCGCGCGCCAGGCCGAAGAGCGCGAACTTCTCGTCGCGCCCGGGGAAGTCGGCCTCGTCGAGCTTCTTCTGGTGGCCGCGGATCCACGGCACGTAGGCGAAGGAGTAGACCGCGCAGCGATCGGCGCCGAGGCGGATGACGGTCTCGAGCGTCCGCTCGAAGCTCGCGGGCTCCTGGTGCGGCAGGCCGTAGATCAGGTCCACGTTGATGCCGGTGAAGCCGCGCTCGCGCGCGCGGATCATCAGCGCCTCGGTCTGCTCGACGGTCTGGATCCGGCCGATGGCCTCCTGGACGGCGGGCGAGAAGTCCTGCACGCCGAAGGAGATGCGGTTGAAGCCGTGGCGCGCCAGCGTGTCGATGTGCTCGGGGCTGGTCACGCGCGGGTCGCACTCGACCGCCAGCTCGGCGCCGGGCACGGCCTCGAACGAGCGGAAGAAGTGCGTGAGCAGGCGGTCCAGCTCGGCGGGGGACTGGTAGGTCGGCGTCCCGCCGCCCAGGTGCAACTGGCTGACCTTGCGGCGGTGCGGGAGCTTCGCCGCGACGAGGTCGATCTCGCGCTCGAGCAGCGCCAGGTAGGGCGCGGCCTTCTCCTTGTGCGGCGTGATGATCACGTGGCACCCGCAGAACAGGCAGCGCTCCTCGCAGAACGGCAGGTGCATGTACACCGACAGCGGCGCGTCGCCGAGCGCGTCCGCGCGCGCGAGGTGCTCCTCGTACTGCCCGAGCCCGACCTCCTCGCTGAACTCGACGGCCGTGGGGTAGCTCGTGTAGCGCGGACCGGGGCGGTCGTGGCGCGTGAGCAGGGCGGCGATGGCCGCGCGGTCGTTGGGGCTCTGGTTCACGAGGGGCTCCCGGCCGACGTGGCGGCCTCGGCGTGGACGACCTCGATCATCGCGGCGACGCTCTCCAGCGGGACGTCGGGCGTGATGCCGTGGCCGAGGTTGACGACGTGGCCGCGCGCGGGGACGCGACCCAACAGCTCGCGCGTGCCGCGCGCGGTCGCCTCGGGGCCGGCCGAGAGGTAGGCCGGGTCGAGGTTGCCCTGCAGCGCCTTGCCGGTGCCGGTGTGCGGGCCGAGCTCGGCGCGCAGCGCGGCGAGGTCGCTGCGCCAGCAGACGGCGAGCGCCTCGCTGGGCAGCGCGGCGTGCGCGCGCGCGAGGTGCGGCGCGCCGTTGGCGAAGAAGACGCGCGGGACGCCGGCCGCGCCAAGCGCCTCGAGCAGGTTCACGAGGTGCGGCTTCACGTGCACCTCCCAGTCGGCCAGCGAGAGCAGGCCGGCCCAGGAGTCGAACACCTGTACGGCGTCGGCACCCGCGTGGTGCTGCGCGATGCCGTACGCGGCCGCGAGGCGCGCGAGCACGTCCATCAGCTCGCCGAAGGCCACCGGATCGGCGCGCAGGAACGCGCGCAGGTCGGCGAAGTCCTTGCCGCCGCGGCCCTGCACGAGGTACGCGGCGATCGAGAAGGGCGCGCCGGTGAAGCCGATCAGGTTGGCGCGGCCCGCCAGGCGCTCCTTCACGAGGCGCAGCGTCGCGGGCACCTCGGGCGCGATCTCCTCGCCCGCGGGGACCCGCAGCTTGCGCACGTCGGCGCTCGAGCGGATCGGCGCGTCGATCACCGGGCCCGGGTCGAAGCGCACGTCGATGCCCAGCGCCGCGACGGGCGTCATCAGGTCGGCGAACACGATGGCCGCGTCGAGCGGGAAGCGCTCCATCGGCATCATCGTCACCTCGGCGGCCAGCTCGGGGCTCGCGCAGAGCTCCTCGAACGAGTGCTGGGCGCGCAGCGCGCGGTACTCGGGCAGGTAGCGCCCGGCCTGGCGCATGATCCAGAGGGGGCGGCGCTCGGTGGCCTCGCCGCGCAGCGTGCGCAGGTACAGGTCGTTCATCGGGGGTCCTCCGCCTCACGGGTGAAGCGATAGCCGACGCCGCGCACGGTGTGGAAGTGGCGCGGCGTCTCGGGGTCGCGTTCGAAGCGCTTGCGCAGTCGAACGATGAAGTTGTCGATGGTGCGGGTCGAGGGGAAGACCTCGTAGCCCCAGACCGCGTCGAGGATGTCCTCGCGGGAGACGACCTCGCCCTCGCGCTCGCTGAGGGTCTTGAGGATCATCGCCTCCTTGTGCGTGAGGTCGTGCTCGTGGCCGGACCACGCGCGCGCCTTGTAGGTGTGGAAGTCGATCTCGTTGTCGTCGAAGCGCAGCGGGCTGTCCGTGCGCGCGCGATCCAGGTAGCCGCGGTGCCGCCGCGTGATCGCCGCGACGCGCAGCAGGAGCTCGCGCAGCGAGAAGGGCTTGGGCAGGTAGTCGTCGCCGCCGGCTTCCAGGCCGCGCACGCGGTCGTCGAGGTCGCCGCGCGCGGTGAGGAACAGCACCGGCACCATCTCGCCCGCGGCGCGCAGCTCGGCGCACACGGTCAGCCCGTCCTTCCGCGGCATCATCACGTCGAGGATGACGAGATCCCACGGCTCGGCGCCGATGGCCTGCAGCGCCTCCACGCCGTCGTGCGCCACGGCCGTCGCGTAGCCCTCGGCCTCGAGGTTCTCGGCGATGCCGAGCGCGAGGTGCTCCTCGTCGTCGACGACCAGCACGCGCACCGGATCGGTCTCGGCGCTCACGCGGGCACCTCCTCGCTGGCCGGCAGCCACAGGCTGAAGACCGCGCCGCGGTCCTCGCCGTCGCTGTGGGCGCGGATGCGGCCGCCGCTCTCCTCGACGAAGCGGCGCACGATGTACAGCCCGAGGCCCGAGCCCTTGGTCTTGCGGCGCAGCTCGTTGCCGGGCCGGTAGAACTTCTCGAAGAGGCGCTCGTTCTCGCGCCGCTCGAAGCCCACGCCGTCGTCCTCGACGTCGATGCGCACCTCGCGGCCCTCGCGCGCGCCGCGCACGACGATCGCGCCGCCGCTCTTCTGCTGCACCGACTTGCGCGCGTTCGAGACGAGGTTGCGCAGGACCGTCTGCAGCGCGACGGGGTCGGCCTTCACGACCAGGCCGTCGGGCACCTCGCTGGTCAGGGCGACGTTCTGCACGTGCGCCTGGCAGCCCTCGCGCGCCAGCAGCGCGCGCACCTCGCCGGCGACGTCGAGCGCGCGCGGCTCGAGGTGCAGGCGGCCCTCGGCGATGCGGCTCGCGTCGAGCGTGTTCGAGACCATGCCCTCGAGGCGCTCGACGTCGCTGACCATGCGGGCGGTCAGGCGCTCGCGGCTCTCGGGCGAGGGCTCGCGCAACTGCAGCGTCTCGGCCGCGAGGCGCAGGCTCGCGAGCGGGCTCTTGAACTCGTGGCTGACGGCCGCGATGAAGTTCTCCTGGCGACGGTGCAGCTCCGAGCGCTGGCGCAGCGCCTGCGCGACGATGCCCATGCTGGCGAGCAACGCCGCGAAGAAGAAGCTGCCCTCCCAGCCGTAGCGGCGCAGGCGCCGGCGGCGCGAGTCCTCGAGCTCGTCGAGCAGCGCGCTCGGCACCTTCGCGTCCAGCCCCTCGAGCGTGACGTGCGGCAGCAAGCGCTCGACCTCGTCCTTGGGGACGCCCAGCGCGACGAGACGCTCGGCGACGGGCACTTCGTCGTCGTACTCCTTCGACAGGCGCTCGACGATGCGGCGCGTGTAGTCCGCCTCCTCGGCCACCCAGTAGGTGACCTGCGCGACGCAGGTGACGAGCAGACCGATCACGCCGATCTGCATCGCCCGCAGGTTGCGCACGCGGAAGCTCATCGTCTCACGCGAGCAGCTCGCCGAGCGCGTCGACCAGCGTGTCGACGTGCGCGGGCTCGTGGGCCAGGGACAGGAAGCCGACCTCGTAGGCCGAGGGCGCGATCGAGAGGCCGCGTTGCAAGAGGCCGTGGAAGAGGCCGCGGTAGCGCTCGGCCGCGGTGGCCGCGATGGCGTCGGCGCGGCGCGGCGCGGGGCCGGCCTGCAGCGAGAGCCAGAAGATCGAGCCGACGCGCACGAGCTCGACGGGCTCGGCCGCGGCCGCGAGCAGCGGCGTGAGCCGCTCCTGCAGGCGCGCGCCGAGCGCCTCCAGGCGCGTCCAGGCGTCCTCGCGCTCGAGCACGTCGAGCGTGGCGAGGCCCGCGGCCATCGCGACCGGGTTGCCCGAGAGCGTGCCGGCCTGGTACACGCCGCCGAGCGGCGCGAGCTCGCCCATCAGGTCGGCGCGCCCGCCGAAGGCGCCCACCGGCAGGCCGCCGCCGATGATCTTGCCGTAGGTGGCGAGGTCGGGCGTGATGCCCAGCAGCTCGGCCGCGCCACCGGCCGCGACGCGGAAGCCGTTGATGACCTCGTCGAAGATCAGCACGGCGCCGTGCTGCGCGGTCAGCTCGCGCAGGCGCGCGTGCCACTCGGGGCGCTGCACCAGCAGGCCGTTGTTGGCCGGGATGGGCTCGACGATCACCGCCGCGATCTCGTGGCCGCGCTCGGCGAAGACGCGCTCGAGCTGCGCCTCGTCGTCGAGGTCGAGCACGAGCGTCTTCTCGGTGAACGCCGCCGGCACGCCGGCCGAGCTGGGCTTGCCGAAGGTCACGAGGCCCGACCCGGCCGCGACGAGCAGGTGGTCGGCGTGGCCGTGGTAGCACCCGGCGAACTTGACGAGCAGCTCGCGCCTGGTCGCGCCGCGCGCGAGGCGGATGGCGCTCATCGTGGCCTCGGTGCCCGACGACACGAAGCGCACCTGCTCGAGGTGCGGGAGCATGCCGGTGAGCCGCTCGGCGAGCTGCACCTCCCCGGGCGTCGGCGCGCCGTAGGTCGTGCCGCGCGCGGCCGCCTCGGTGATGGCGCGCACGACGTCGGGGTGCGCGTGTCCGAGGATCAGCGGGCCCCACGAGCCGACGAAGTCGAGGTAGGTGTTGCCGTCGACGTCCGTGGTGTGCGCGCCGCGCGCCTCGCGGATCACGGGCGGCACGCCGCCCACCGCGCCGAAGGCGCGCACCGGCGAGGAGACGCCGCCGGGCAGCACGCGCTTGGCGCGCTCGAACCACTCCGCGGAGCGCGTCAGGTCGAGGTCGAGTCGGGTGTCGCTCACAGCCAGCCTCCTTGGAGCGCCTCGCGCCCGTGGTAGGTGATCAGGATGTCGGCGCCGGCGCGGCGCATGGCGAGCAGGTTCTCGCGCACGACGCGCGGCTCGTCGAGCCAGCCGCGCTCGGCGGCGGCCTTCACGGCCGAGAACTCGCCGGACACGTTGTACGCGGCCAGCGGCAGGTCGCTGGCCTCGCGCACGCGGCGGATGACGTCGAGGTAGGCGAGCGCCGGCTTGACCATCAGCACGTCCGCGCCCTCGGCCTCGTCGAGGCGCGCCTCGCGCTCGGCCTCGCGCGCGTTGCGCAGGTCCATCTGGTAGCTCTGGCGGTCGCCGTGCCCGGGCGCCGAGTCGGCCGCGTCGCGGAACGGCCCGTAGTAGGCCGAGGCGTACTTGACCGAGTAGCTCATCAGCGCGGTGTCGCTGAAGCCGCCGGCGTCGAGCGCGTCGCGCAGCGCGCGCACGCGGCCGTCCATCATGTCGGAGGGCGCCACGACGTCCGCGCCGGCCGCGGCGTGCGAGACCGCCATGTCGGCGAGCAGCGGCAGGCTCTCGTCGTTGAGCACGGCGCCCGCCTCGAGCACGCCGCAGTGCCCGTGGTCGGTGTACGCGCACAGGCAGACGTCGGTCATCACGACCAGCTCGCCACCGAACTCGCGCTTCAGCGCCGCGACGCCGCGCTGCACGGCGCCGTCGGCGTGGGCCGAGGCCTCGCCGCGCGGCGACTTCTCGCCGGGCGCCGCGAGGCCGAACAGCAGCACGCTGCGCAGGCCCAGCTCGAGGTCGGCGCCGACCTGCTTCACGAGCTCGTCCACGCCCAGCCGTTCGATGCCGGGCATCGAGGCGATGGGCTCGCGGCCGCTCGCCGACGGCAGCACGAAGTGGGGCTGCACGAGGTGGCGCGCCTCGACGCTGGTCTCGCCGACCAGGTCGCGCAGGAGGGAGCTGCGGCGCAGGCGCCGCGGGCGTCGGAGGAGGTACTCGGCGGTCATGACGTCGTTCGGGGGGCGTGGGCCGCGAGGCCGTGCTCGAGGGCGGCGAGCACGCCGTCGAGGTCTCGGGTGGCGGCGGCGGCGCGCGGGGCCCAGCCGCGCGCTTCGAGGGCCGATAGGGTGCTCGGGCCGAGCGCGACGCACAAGGTCCCGGGCGCGGGCGCGCCGGCGCGGGCGGCGAAGCCGGCGACGGCGGACGGACTGGCGAAGACGACGGCGTCGTGGAGGGGCGGCGCCTCACCGCCCTCCACGAGCACCGTCTCGTACACGGGGACGCGCCGCACGCGCGCGGCGCCGAGCTCCAGCTCGAGGTCGTCGCGGCCCTCACGGGCGCCGAGCAGCGCGACGGGTTCGTCGGGGCCGAGCAGCGCGGCGAGCGCGCGCGCGAGGTCGCGCAGCGTGCCGCCGCCCGGCACGAGGTCGGGGCGCGCGAGCTGCGCGGCGCAGGCGTCGGCCGTCGCCGGACCGACGCAGGCGAGGCGCGGCGCCTCGGGCAGCAGCGCCGGGGCGTAGGCGGTCACGGCCTCGATCGCGCGGCGCGAACCGAACACGAGCCACGTCGCGCCGGCCACCGCGCGCGCGAGCGCGTCGGCGTCGAGCGGCAGGGCGCGCGTCGCGATGCAGGCGTACTCGAGCGGCAACGCGCCGGCGCGGCGCAGGCCCTCGGCCCAGGCCGCCTGGTCGTCCTCCGCGCGCGTCAGCAGCACGCGGCGCCCCTCGAGCGCGCGCGCGCGTCACGCGGCCGGACCTCCGGCGCCGAGAGAGCAGCGCGTGGTGGCACGCGCGCGCGAGCTCGGTCGCGTCGACGCCGCGCGCGCGCGGTGGCGGCGCAGCGCGCCGTCGACCTCCAGCGCCGCGTGCAGGGTCAGCGTCCCGTCGTCGTGCAGCTCGGCCCAGGCGCCGAAGGGCACCTGGCACCCGGCCTCGACGAGGCGCAGCAGCTCGCGCTCGGCGCGCACGGCGGCGTGCGCGCGCGCGTCGTCGAGCGGCACCAGCGCGGCGCGCACGTCGTCGTCGTCGACGCGCGTCTGCAGCGCGAGCGCGCCCTGCGACGGCGCCGGCACGAAGTCGGCCGGGTCCAGCGGACTCACGACGACGCCGCTCAGGTCGATCGGTTCGCCGGCACCGCCCGCGGCGGCGCGCTCGAGGCGCGCGAGGCCGGCCGCGGCCAGCAGGATGGCGTCGTACGCGCCGTCCTTCAGCTTCTGCACGCGCGTCGGCACGTTGCCGCGCAGGAGCTCGGTCGAGAGGTCGCCGCGCAGGTGGCGCACCAAGGACTGACGCCGGGCGGACGCCGTGCCCACGCAGGCGCCGGTGCGCACGGGGAGGTGCGCCGCGCCGGCGTCGTGCGCCTCGGCGCGCACGAGCAGCACGTCGCGCGTGTCCTCGCGCTCGGGCATGGCGGTCACGACGAGCTCGGCGGGGGAGTCCGAGGGCAGGTCCTTGTAGCAGTGCACCGCGACGTCGACGGCGCCGTCCAGCAGCGCGTGCTCGAGCTCGCGCACGAACAGGCCGGGCGCGCCGACCTGCGCGAAGGGGCGCACCTGGTCGCCGTCGCCGCGCGTCTTCACGACGACGATCTCGCCCTCGTGACCGAGCGCGGCGAGCCGGGCGCGCATGTCGCGGGCCTGGGCCAGAGCGAGGGCGGACCCGCGGGTCCCGAGGCGCAGCTTCATGAGGGAGTCTCCTCCGGCTGGGGGGTGTCGAGGGCGCGGAACACGTCGCCCTCCTCGAGGGCCAGCTCCACCTCGCGGCGCAGCTCGTCCTCGGCGTGTGCGAAGAACAGGCCCACCGCCTCGGCGCCGTGCGCGCGCGCGATCTCGCGCAGCCCGCTGGTGGGCACGTGGGCGAAGTGCTTGACGAGGCGGCCGACGAAGCGGCGCAGCGTGTCGCGGTCGGCCTCGTCGAGGTCGCGCAGCTTCGCGCGCAGCAGCCGCTCGATCTGGTCGTCGGCGACGGCCTGGTAGCGCTGGTGCAGCGAGCGCACGGCCTGGTCGACGGCGCGCTCGGCCAGGCGCTGGCCGAAGGTCGCGAGCGCGTCGTCGACGAGCGCGCGCGCCTCGCCGACCTCGAGCAGGCGCTCGGCGCGGTTGCGCTCGGCGACGGCGATGACGTCCTCCATGCCGAGGCGTTCGAGGCCCAGCCGGGCGGCGACGGCCGGGTCGACGTCGGGCGGGACGGCGAAGTCGACCAGCACCGGTGCGGGGGCGCCAGCCGCGGCGACGAGGCGCACGAGTTCGGGCTCGCCGAAGAGCGCGCCGGGCGCGCCGGTGGCGCTGACGAGCGCGCGCACGGCGGGCGGGTCGGCGCGGAAGCTCGCCAGGTCGAGCGCGCGCGCGGCGCGGCCCAGCGTGCGCGCGAAGGCCTCGGCGCGCTCGCGCGTGCGGTTGACGACGATCAGCTCCACGCCTTCCTGCGCCAGCGAGGCGGCGCAGCGCTCGGTCATCGGCGACACGCCGACGAGCGCGACCGGCCCGCGGCGTTTCGCGAGCGCGGCGCGCACGGCGTCGAGGCCGATCTCGGCCAGCGACGTGCGGCCCTCGCCGAGCGCGGTCTGCGTGCGCGCGTCCTTGCCGAGCTTGAGCGCCTCGCGGAAGAGCAGCTCGAGCCGCGGCCCGACGAGCTCCGCGCCGCGCGCGAGCTCGAGCGCCTCGCGCACCTGGCGGCTGATCTCGCTCTCGCCGAGCTTGGCCGAGTCGAGGCCCGCGGCGACCAGGAACAGGTGCTCGACCGCGCCTTCGCCCTGCCACGCGCGCAGCACCCGCTCGGCCTCGCCGGGCGCGGGCTGCGCGCCGGTCAGCGCGCGGAAGAGCTTGGGCCGCGCGTGGGCGCAGGGCCGCGGGTCGTCGCTGACGAAGGCCACCTCGACGCGGTTGCACGTGGCGAGGTAGACGAGCTCGCTGGCGCCGAGGGCGGCGGCCATCGCGCGCAGCCGCGCGGGGCGCTCCTCGAGCGGCACGGTGAAGGCCGCGAGGCGCTGCGGCCCGCCCGCCTTCCAGTTCAGTCCGACGACTCCGATGCGTTCCATGGTCCGAGAGGCGCGTTGTAGGCCCTCTCGTCCGGGCGCTTGTCACAGCACCGTCACGGGGCGGATTTCTCCGGCGGGCGCCCGGGCGGGCGCTCGCGCGAGCGCGGGCCGAGAGCGTACCCGCTGCGAACGGCGCCGGCACGCGCGCGCCGGAACGCGCACGGCCCGCGCGTCGCGAGGACGCGCGGGCCGTGCCGGTCGGGAGGCGCAGGGCGCCTACGGCGCCATCTCGACGGTGACGGCGCTCGAGAGGTTGAAGAAGGCGCCGCCGGCCGCGGGGTCGCGGTACCAGAACTGGAAGTGGCGCACGTCGCCCACCGCGAGCGAGATCGGCGCGACGCCGTTCACGATCGGCTGGCTGATCTGACCGCCGGGCCCGGAGTTCAGCGGCGAGAGGCGCACGAGCGTGCCGCCCACGCAACGCGTGCCGTTGCCGAAGGGCAGGCTGACCTGGTTCGGGCCGTAGAAGATGATGCCCGGCTGGTTGGCCGGCAGGCCGTTGCAGTGCAGCACGAGGTCGCCGGTGCCGAGGCTCGGCGTGCCGCTGGCGCTCAGCGTCGCGCTGCCGCCGGTGGAGTTGACCGCGCCGGGGCAGAAGCTCGCCGGCGCCGTCCAGGCGTAGTCGGCGTGCAGCGTGCCGTTGATCGTCAGCGTGGCGGTGATGCCGGTGCCAGGGTCGGAGAACGGGAACACGCCGTTGACGGGGACGGTGAGGTGGTAGTTGGGCCCGGCGAGCCCGATGTTCCCCGCCGCGACCGTCGGGTTCGACACCGCGCCCGCGAGGTCGGTGACCGAGTTGCCGAGCAGCGAGTTGAGCGTGATCGTCCCCGAGAGCATCTCGACGACGACGTTCGCGGAGAAGTTGCCCGCGCCGTCGACCACGAAGGGCGACGAGATCAGCCGCACGTGCGCGTTCGTCAGGTCGATCGACGCGAGCGTCGAGCCGAAGGGGCCGGGGATCGTGCCGTGCAGGTCCGGCGTGACCGCCGCGTCCCCGCCGACGAACGTCCCGGCGCCGACCGGCGCGCCGCCGGTGTCCAGCGACATGACGGTCGTCCCGGTGAGCGTGAAGGTCGCCGGGTTCTCGTTGATGTCGCCCACGCTGGTCGTCCCCGACCAGGTGAAGCTCGTCAGGGTCGAGTCGATCTGCAGCGTGTAGTCGGCCTGCGCCTGAGCGAGACCGGAGCCGGCGAGGAGGGCGGAGGCGAGGAGCAGCGTGCGCATGGGAGTCGGGGTGAGTGGTCGGGAACCGGGAAAGGGACCGCCCAAGGCTAGCACGGGAACGCGCGCGGCGGGGCCGCGGACCGGCCCGGAGGACGGGCGCGGTGCGCCACCCCGGGGAGGCCCGCGGGGGCGGGCCGGGCGTCGCCGGGAGAGCCTACTCGTAGCCCAGTAGCCAGCGCGCGAGGCGCGTGCGCTGCGCCAGGCTCAGGAAGGCGCTGCCGGGCATGTCGGTCTCGTACTCCGCGTCGAGCGCGTCGAGGCGCGCGTCGCGGTTCTCGCCCGGGGCGGCGACGTAGGCGGCGAGGCTCTCGACCGTCCAGTGCGCCTCGAGCTCGCGCAGACCGGGCGCGCGCTCGGTGCCCCAGCGGTCCTCGCCGTGGCAGTCGGCGCACGCGGCGCGTACGTAGATGACCTCGGCCGTGGCGTCGTCCGGCACGCGCCAGCGGCGGAAGTGGAAGCAGCTCGAGGCGAGGGCGAGGACGGCGAGCGCGAGGACGGTGCGGCGTGCGTTCATGGCTGGTCGCGGCGCGTCACGACGAGCAGCCACTCGGCCAGGCGCAAGCGCTCGGCCTGGGGCAGCTCGGGGAAGGCGCGCATGGGGTTGGTGTACTGACGCTTGAGCTCGGTGAGCCGCGGCGTCGCCTCGATCACGGGCAGCGGGTCGCGCAGGTAGCGCGCGAGGTCCGGCGCCGTCCAGTGCTGCTCGAGGTCGACGAGCGGCGGCCCCATCCAGCTCCCGCGTCGGTCGGAACCGTGACAGGAGTCGCAGCGCACCTCGAGGAACAGCTCGCGCGGCGTCATCTCCGACAGCGGCTTGGGCGGCTCGCGGTCGCAGGCGGTGACGAGCGGAGCGAGGAGCAACAGGGCGCGGCGCATGCCCGAGACCCTAGCGAGTCCGGCGCGACTTGGCAGCGCTCGACAGCGTCGGATCAGCGCGCGTCCCGCAGCCGGCGCTCCAGCGCGCGCGCGGCGGGGTCGCGCGGCGCGAGCGCGAGGGCGCGCGCCAGCGCCGCGTCGGCGGCGTCGAGCTCGCCGAGCGCGAGCGCGCGCCTGCGCGAGGCCGCGCCACCGCCGGCGGCGAGGCCGGGGGCCAGCTCGACGGCGCGCGCGTAGAGCTCGGCCGCGCCGCGCGCGTCCGCGCGACGCAGGCGCAGCGACGCGAGGTTGACGTGCGCCACGGCGTTGCGCGGCCCCTCGGCCAGGGCGCGCGTCCAGGCCGCCTCGGCCGCGTCGAGGTCGCCCGCGGCGAAGGCCAGCCGGCCGAGGTTGCTCCACGCCTTCGAGTAGCGCGGGTCGACCTCGGTCGCGCGCGTCCAGGCCGCGCGCGCCGCGTCGAGCTCGCCGCGCTCCTCGTGGTGCAGCCCGAGGTTGTTCCAGGACGCGGCGTCGTCGGGCGCGTGGCGCAACTGCTCGCGCCGCAAGCTGCCGCGATCGACCCACACCTCCGCGCGCGCGAGCGTGCCGCCGGCGCACGCGAGGCACACGGCGGCCGCGCAGAGCGCGCGCAGGCGCGGCGGCCGCACGCGGTCGCAGGCCGAGCGCGACGAGCGGCGCCGCGTACAGCAGCGGCAGGTACAGGAAGCGCGGCGCGAACACCTCGCCGATCGGCACGAGCTGCGCGACGGGCAGGAAGGCCAGCAGCGCGCCGAGCGCCCACGCGCGCGCCGGCGGGTGCTCGCGCGCAGACGAGCGCGCGCGGAGCGCACAGCGCCGCGATCAGCACCGACGCGGCGAGCGCGCCGCCCAGCGGCCAGCGTCGCCGACGCGCGCCGCGAGCAGGCGCGCGTCGTAGAGCGGCGGGAAGTCGCGCGGCCAGAGGGCCAGCCGCAGCGCCTCGGTCAACGCCGCGCTCCTGACCTGCAGGCGCTCGAGCAGCGGCGCGCCGACCAGCGCGGGCGTGGTCGCGCCGACGAGCGGCCCGCCCAGCGCGCACCAGCGACCGACGAAGGCGCGGAGCGCGGCCGCCGCGAGACCCAGGCTCGCCGCGCGCCGCCGCGGCCCGCGCGCTCCACCAGACGAGCGGCGCGAGCACGAGCGCGTCCTCCTTGCCGAGCAGCCCGCACAGGAGGCCGGCGCCCGGCGACGCAGAGCGCGGCGGGCGCCGGCGCGCGCTCGCGACGCGCCAACCACGCGGCCGCCGCCAGCGGCCCCAGCGCCGACAGCATCGAGGTGCGCCCCGCGATCCAGCCGAAGGCGTCGCAGAGCGCCGGGTGCAGCGCGAAGGCGCACGAGCCGGCCAGCACCGCCGCGCGCGCGCGGGCCGCGCCGTGCAGCCAGGGCAGCAGCAGCGCGGCGACGGCGAGCTGCAGCAGGGCGTTGGTGACGTGGTAGCCGGTGCTCGTCGCGCCGTACAGCGCGTGGTCGAGGCGCAGGCTGAGCGTGGCGAGCGGCCGCCACTGGCCGGCGCCGCCGAGGTGGTGGAAGTAGTCGCGGTCGAAGGCGCGCCACCAGGGCAGCTCGCCGCGCACCAAGGGGTTCTCGAGCACGAGCTCGCGGTCGTCCAGCGCCCAACCTCCGCGCAGCCCGGCGAGGACGAGCACGACCAGCACGAGCCCCAGCCACGCGGGGTCCGCGCGCCGCCAGCCGAAGCGCCGCTGCTCGAGGTCCACGGCGCGACTCTACCAGCGCGGCGCGCGGCGGTCAGCGCGGGGCCGTGGAGTCGGTCGGCGCCGACGGGGACGCGCCGCGCCTTCCGCGGCGGCCCGGTCGAGCGCGGAGCGCGCGACGCGCACGGCGACTCGGTTCCCGGCGGTGTCCCGCGCGAACCCGAGGGTCGGCGAGGCCGGGTGTTTGCGAAGCCCGGCGTGCGCGTTCGCGAGTCGATGGAGCTAGGCTTGCGCGATGCCCGCCGCCTCGAGCTCGCGCCGCACCCTGCTGCTCGTCCTGGGCCTGGCCCTCGCGGTCAAGGCGGCGCTGGTGCTCTCGCTCGCGGACGTCTTCTTCTACGGCGAGGAGCTCGAGAAGGGCACCGCGGCGAAAGCCATGCTCGACGGGCTGGCGGTGCCGCACCATCAGCTCGCGTACCACTACTACGAGGGCGGCGGCTTCGTCGCGAGTCACCTCGCCGCCGTGGCCTTCCTGCTGGTCGGGCCGTGCCTCCTGGCGCACAAGCTCGTCACGCTGGCGTGGGGCCTCGCGATCGTCGCGGCCGGCTGGCGCTTCGCGCGCGCGCTGTTCGGCGCCGGCGCGGCCGCGCTCTTCGCGACGCTGCTGGTGCTCGCGCCCGAGGCGTTCCAGAAGCTCGCGCTGATCGACCTCGGCATCCACCACGAGGCGCTGCTCTTCGCGTTCGGCGTGCTGGGGCTGGGCTGGCGCCTGGCCTTCGGGGAGGCGCGGCCGCGGCGCGAGTGGTTCGCGCTGGGGCTGGTCACCGGGTTCGGCCTGTACTTCAGCTACCAGGTCGCGCTGGCCGCGGCGTGGGTGCTCGTCGTGCTCTGCGTGCGCCGGCCGCGCGGCGTGCTCGGCGCCGGCGGCGCGCTGGGGCTCGTCGGGACGCTGCTCGGCGCGACGCCGTTGCTGCTGATGTACGCGCTCGTCGGCGAGCGCGTGTTCGACATCCACGGCGCGGCGATCGCGGGCGACGCGGCGGCGCCGGCGAAGTCCGAGCTCCTGGGCGCGTTCGCGCGCTCGGTCTTCGTCGACGCGTCGGCGGGGCACCTCGTCAGCGCGTGGAGCTGGCTCGTCGCGAGCCTGGTCGCGCCGCTGTGGCTGCTGCGCGACGGCCCGGGCGCCGCGGCGGCGCGACGCGGCCTGGTCTACGCGGGCGGCTACCTCGCGCTCTTCCTCGCGGCGTACCTCGGCACGGGCTTCGTCCAGGGCGAGGTGTTCCACTTCTTCCTGCTGCTGCGCCTCGCGCCGCTGTGGTGCTTCGCGACGCTGCTCGTCGCGGCGGGCGTCGCGCGCGCCTGGAGCGGCGGCGCGCGCCTGCGCTGGGCCGCGAGCGCGCTGGCGGCGCTGCTGCTCGCCGGCGGCGCGGCCGGCACGCTGCGCGCGGTGCGCGCGGGCTCGCCGACCACGCTCGGCGCGAACTGGCGCACGCTCGTCGAGACGAAGGGCTACGACTACGACCAGTACTTCGCGAAGGTGCTGTGGCACTTCGACGGCGACCTCGCGGAGAAGCTCGACCTCGTCGAGGGCTTCGACGAGCCCGCGCGCGACTGGCTGCGCGCCGACGCGGCCGGCAACCTCTGGCGCGAGGAGGGGCGCGGCGACCCGGCGGGCGCGCTGGGGCGCGCACTGGCCTCCGTCGCGGCCTACGCGCCCGAGCGGCGGCAGAGCTACTGGCTGGGGCTGGGGCCGACGCTGGTGATCGCGTGCGGCTGGGACGCGGGGCGGGCGTTGAGCCTCGTGCGTCAGGACGCGCCGCCGCGCCGGCTCGTGCTGCTCGAGGCGCTGGGGCGCTTCGGCGCGGGCGGCCACCCGCTCGACGCCCAGGTGACGCGCGAGGTCGCGCGCGGCGCCGACCTGGCCCCCGCGGAGCGCGCGGCGTACCTGCGCGGCCTCGGCCGTTGGCTCCACAAGCGCTTCCGCGTGCACCCCGCGCGCGCTGAGGCGTACTGCGCGAGCCTGCCGGCCGAGGTCGGCGCGGCGCTGCTCGAGGGCTACCGGCGGGAGCTCGCCTGGCACCGCCTGCCGGAGTGACGCCGCACGCAGCGGGGCCGGCTCCTCGCCGGCCCCCCTGAAAGGAGACCGACCCCCGAGGTTTCCTCGGAGGTCGTCTCTGACGGGCGTCGGGTTTCCCGGCTGCCCGCCTTGGCGGGAACTCTAGCGCGCGATCAGTCCGCGCGCACGTTCGGAACCTGCAAGGCGACGCGGTCGCGCTGCTGGTCGTACGAGTAGCTCCACTCGGAGGAGGCCACGCGCTTGAGGAAGTCCTTGCGGCGGCGGCGCACCTCGAAGAGGTCGCCGATCAGCTCGGGGTGACGGATCATCGCCGCCAGACGCTCGAACTTGCGCAGCAGCTTGTTCTTCAGGTTGAGGGTGCGGGCGTGGACCTTGAGCAGGCGCTCGCGTTCCTGGTGCAGCTCCTCGTGCGTGAAGGTGGGGTGCTTGAAGCTCTCGGTCGAGTGCCAGTAGTGGAAGTCCATCTCGGCGACGTCCTTCGTGAGCATCGGCTTGAGCTGCTCGTAGACCTCGGTGCCGGGGATCGGCTGGAGGACGGACACGCAGATCGCGTCGGGGCGCGTCTCCTCGATGAGCTTCTCGGTGTACTCGTGGTCCTGACGCGTGTCCTCGGGGAAGCCGTACAGGATGAAGAACTTGAAGTACATGCCGACCTGACGGTTCAGCTTGCTGCCCGCGCGCACCTTCTCGGGCGTGACGCCCTTCTTCATGGTGACGAGCATGTTGGGCGAGCCCGACTCGAGGCCGTAGTAGATCTTCACGCAGCCGGCCTTGCGCAGCCAGCGGAGCATCTCGAAGTCCATCGTGTCGACCCGCGATTCGCAGATCCACTCGAAGAACAGGCCGCGCTTGACGATCTCCTTGCAGATCGCGATCACGCGCTTGCGCTGGATCGTGAAGAGGTCGTCGAAGAGCGTCAGCTGCGGCGGGTTGTAGGTCTTGAGCAGGAACTCGAGCAGGTCGACCGTCGCCTCAGGGCTCATCGCGCGGTACTGGCGCGGCGTCATCTCCGCGTCGCAGAACGTGCAGGCGTAGGGGCAGCCGCGGCTCGTGATGCAGGTCACCCCGGGGTTGATCATCAGGCGCATGTAGCGCGGGATGTCCCACAGGTGATAGGCGGGACGCGGGATCGCGTCCATGTCCTTGAACAGCGGGCGGCGCGGCGTGGAGACCTGCTCGCCGTCGCGCAGGAAGGTGATGCCCTGGACCGTGTCCCACTTCTCCGGCTGGTCGTGGACGGCGAGCCACTCGAGCAGCGTCTCGTCGCCTTCACCCGCGCAGCAGACGTCGGCGGCGCCGGAGTCGAGGAAGAACTCGGGGTTCGTGGTGGGGTGCGGGCCGCCCATGATGACGGTCTTGCCGTACTCCGCCTTGCAGAGCTGACCGAGCTCGCGCGCGCGGCGCGCGTTGGGCGTCAGCGAGGAGATGCCGACCACGTCGGCCCACTCCATGTCCTTGCGGATGACGTCGAGCTCGTCGATCGAGTCGTCCTTGAGGCGCACCTCGTGACCGTTCTGCTCGAGCCAGGCGGCCAGGATGGTGATGCCCAGGGGCGGATAGATCTCGTCGCGGGCGAGCTCGCCCTTCGTGAGGTCGTCGTCGGCGAAGACCTCGGCGGCCTTCTGCTTGAGGTTCTGCGCCTTGGCGTAGATGAGGGCGACTTTCATGCCGGCGAGTCGGGGCGGTGTGCGGGGGAGGCTTCGGGTGAAGTCGAACGCTTCCGTTAGCTGGAGGATCCATCCCGGAAGGCGCCCGATTGTATCGGATTCTACGGTGCGCGGGCTGACCCCGACCGGGTCCTCGCGGGCCTTTCACGGTGCGCGTCGGGTGCCTTCACGGCGCCCGACGCGCGGGCCCGGAGGTCCCGAGGGGCCTCCCGCAGGAGTCTACCCCCCGGCGGCGGGGGCGGTCGGGGCCTTCTCCGGCGGGCCGGGGGAGCTAGGATGGGCCGCATGAGCAGAGCTCCCAAGTCTTCGTCCGAGACGGCGTCCTCGTCCGAGACGGCCGGCCCCGCGGGCGCGGCGCAGGCAGGCGCCGAGGCCTTCGACGCGCGCCTGGGGCGCCTGGAGGCCATCGTGCAGGAGATGGAGGACGGCGGCCTGGGCCTCGAGGCCACCCTCGAGCGCTACAAGGAGGGCGTGGCGTTGCTCGCCGGGTGCCGCCAGGTGCTCGACGGCTACCGCAAGCAGGTCGAGGAGCTGACGCGCGGCGCCGAGGCCGCCCTGCGGCCCTACGAAGACGACCCGGACGTCTGATTCGTGGGCGCGCCGCAGGACGAGAGCCTCGAGGCCTGGCTGGAGGCGGCCCGGCGCTGGAGCGAGGCCGCGCTGGAGCGCCACGCGCCCGCGCCGGACACTTGGCCCGCGCCGCTGGCCGAGGCCGCGCGCTACGCGCTCTTCGCCGGCGGCAAGCGCCTGCGGCCCGCGCTGGTGCGGCTCTTCTGCGAGCTCGAGGGCGGCGCGCCCGAGGCCGCCGAGCGACCCGCCGCGGCCGTCGAGATGCTGCACACCTACAGCCTGGTGCACGACGACCTGCCCTGCATGGACGACGACGACCTGCGCCGCGGGCGGCCGACCTGTCACAAGGTCTACGGCGAGGCCGTCGGCGTGCTGGTCGGCGACGCGCTGCTGACGGAGGCCTTCGCCGTGTTGAGCGGCGTCGGCGCGGCGGGCGGCGCGATGTGCGCGCTGCTGGCGCGCGCGGCGGGCGGGGCGGGCATGGTCGGCGGTCAGGTGCTCGACATGACCTTGGCCGGGAGTGCGGCCGACGCGGCGGGCGTGCGCGCCGTGCACCGCCTGAAGACCGCCGCCTTGATCGCGGTCGCGTGCGAGCTCGGCGCGCTCGCCGCGGGCGCGAGCGCCGAGCGGCGCGCGTTGGCGCGCGCGTACGGTGAGGCGCTGGGGCTGGGCTTCCAAGCCGTCGACGACGTGCTGGACGAGACCGGTGACGCGGCGACCTTGGGCAAGACGCCGGGCAAGGACCGCGAGCTCGACCGCGCGACGATGGTGGCCGTGCTCGGCCTGCAGGGTGCGCGCGGCGAGGCCGAGGCGCGCGCAGGCGAAGCGCTGGAGGCCGCCGCGCGCCTGGGCCACGGCCCGGCCAGCCTACCCGCGGCTCTGGTGCGCGCGCTGGTCCACCGCAGTCACTGAGCGGCGCGCGCCACCGCATTTGTTCGGGCGGGGGCTTGGAAGCTCCGCCGGGTGTGGGGGAGACTGGAGGACTCCAGGGAGCCCCCGACATGACCCGCGAGCCCTCCTCCTCTCCGTCCACGCCCCCCGCCGGCCCCAGCGGCGACGACGCCCCGCGCCTGCTCGAGCAGGTCGCGTCGCCGGCCGACCTGAAGGCCCTCGACCTCAAGCAGCTCGAGGCCTGGTGCGGCGAGGCGCGCGAGTTCCTGCTGGAGAGCGTGCAGATCACGGGCGGGCACCTCGGCTCGAACCTCGGCGCGGTCGAGCTGACCGCCGCGTTGCACTACGTCTTCGACTTCCGGCGCGACCGGCTGGTCTGGGACGTCAGCCACCAGTGCTACACGCACAAGCTCGTCACGGGCCGCCGCGCGGGCTTCGCGAAGCTGCGCCAGACCGAGGGCCTGTGCGGCTTCACGCACCCCGAGGAGTCCGAGTACGACCTGTTCCACACCGGCCACGCGGGCACGAGCATCAGCCTGGCGCTCGGGCTCGCGCTCGGCTCGACCGGCGACCCCGACCCGCCGCACGTCGCCGCGGTGATCGGCGACGCCAGCATGGGCGCGGGCGTGGCCTTCGAGGCGATCAACCACGCCGGCGCGCTCGGCCAGGACCTGCTCGTCGTGCTCAACGACAACGAGTGGTCGATCTCCAAGTCGGTCGGCGCGATGGCGCGCTACTTCTCGCGCCTGCGCTCCGCCCGGCTGCTCCAGCGCGCGCAGCAGGAGATCCAGAGCCTCATCACCGCCATCCCGGTGATCGGCGAGCGCGTCGACCGCACGCTCGACCAGATCGGCGAGGTGGTGCGCCACAGCCTCGTCCCGGGCCACGTGTTCGAGGAGCTCGGCGTGACGTACATCGGCCCCATCGACGGGCACGACGTGCGGCGGCTGGTGGAGACCTTCAAGCGCGCGAAGGAACTCGACGGCGTCGTGCTCGTGCACACGCTGACGCAGAAGGGCAAGGGCCACCCCGGCGCCGAGGAGCACCCCGAGCACGTGCACGCGGTCAAGCCGCGCAAGGCCGCGGCGCCCAAGGGCACCGGCAAGGAGGACGGCAAGGTGCAGCCCGGCGCGAACGCCGAGCCGAGCGGGCCGGCCTTCACGCAGCTCTTCGCCGACGCGCTGGTGAAGGCGGCCGAGCGCGACCTGCGCATCCACGCGATCACCGCGGCCATGCCCTCGGGCACCGGCCTCGACGCCTTCGCCGAGCGCTTCCCGTCGCGCTTCCACGACACGGGCATCACCGAGCAGCACGCGCTGGCGATGGCCGCGGGCCTGGCGAAGGCCGGCGCGCGCCCGGTCGCGGCGATCTACTCGACCTTCCTCCAGCGCGGCTACGACCAGGTCTTCCAGGAGATCGCGCTGCAACACCTGCCGGTGCTGCTGTGCCTCGACCGCGCGGGCCTCGTCGGCGCGGACGGGCCGACGCACAACGGGTGCTTCGACATCGCGTACCTGCGCACGCTGCCGGGCATGGTGCTGTGCTCGCCGCGCGACGCGGCCGACATGGAGCGCATGCTCGCGGTCGCGCTGCGCCACGACGGACCGGTCGCGCTGCGCTACCCGCGCGACGCGTCGCCCGCGAACGCGCGCATCCACCCCGGCGAGCGCCGCGAGATGGCGCTGGGCAAGGCCGAGACCCTGTGCGAGGGCGAGCGCCTGTGCCTGTGGGCGTACGGCAGCATGGTGACCACCGCGCTCGAGGTTGCCGACCGGCTGCGCGCGCAAGGCGTCGAGATCGGCGTGGTCGACGCGCGCTTCGCCAAGCCGCTCGACGAGGAGCTGCTCGCGCGCGACCTGCAGCGCTACCGGCACCTCGTGACGCTCGAGGACCACCAGCGCATGGGCGGCTTCGGCTCGGCCGTGCTCGAGGCGCAGTCGCGCCTGCCGCTCGACGGCGCGCGGGTGCGCGTGCTCGGCCTGCCCGACCGCTTCGTGGAGCACCGCACCACGCGCGGTCAGCAGTTCGCGAGCCTGGGCCTGGACGCCGACGGCGTCGAGCAGTTCGTCAAAGGCCTCCTCGTCTCCACGCGCATCGGATGAGCGCGAGCGGGCGCGCGGAGCCGCCGGCCGTCAACGGCTTCAACCTGGTCGGACGCGAGACCTTCGAGCAGGCGGTCGAGCGCGTGCTCGTGCTGGCCGATCCGGGCAAGACCGGCGTCTCCGAGCTGCTCGACGAGCTCGTGCCGTGGCTCACGCCGCGCGTCGCGGAGCTCGAGCTGCGCCGCGACCTGCGCGAGTTCTGCCGGCAGGTCGAGCTGGCGGCGCTGCCGCTCCCGCCGCGGCCCGACGTGATCGTCGTGCTCGGCGGCGACGGCTCGATCCTGTCCGCGGTGCGCGCCTTCGGGGCCGACCCCGTGCCGATCCTCGGCATCAACTTCGGGCGCATCGGCTTCCTGGCCTCCGTGCGCGCGACGCAGTGGCGCGGCGCCCTCGCCGACGTGCTCGAGGGGCGCGCGGTACTCGAGCCGCGCATGCGGCTCGCGGGCGAGCTGCGCGTGCGCGACGCGGCCCCGGCGGCGTCCGTCGCGCTCAACGAGGTGCTCGTCCAGCGCGGCGCGGCGCAGGGCATGCTGACCGTCTCGCTGTGGGACGGCGACACGTGGGTCAGCGACTACCGCGCCGACGGCTTGATCGTCGCCTCGCCCAGCGGCTCGACCGCGCACTCGCTGGCCGCCGGCGGGCCGATCCTGGCGCCCTCGATGCGCGGCCTCGTCGTCACGCCCATCTCACCGCAGTCGCTCTCGCACCGGCCGTTGGTCGTGCACCCCGACAGCCGCCTGACGGTGCGCGTCGAGAAGGCCAGCGGTCTGACGACGCTGGTCGTCGACGGCCACGGCTTCTATCCCATGCACGTCGGGGACTCGTTGCTCGTTTCCCGACACCCGGTTCCGTATCCTCTGCTCGCTCGACCGGACTCCGACCCCTACGCGCGCATCCGCGAGCGGCTCGGGTGGCGGGGGACGTTCGAGCCCGAAGCCGAGGGCGACGCCCCGCACGGCCGGCACCCGCTGGTCGAGCCGGGGCACGGCGAAGTGCTCTGAGGGACGCGGTCTCGCGGAGCGCGCCGCGCCCGCCTGTATCCGACCGACCCCCGTCCACGCGCATGGACTCGAATGCACCCCGCTTCCGGGCGGAGGTCTTCCTCCGTCTCGTCCTCGTGCTGCTCCTGCTCGGGGGCTTCCTCGTCGCCATCCAGTGCATGGGCGACGCCTTCAAGTTGATGGGCGAGGGCGCGTCGGAGGCGCTCTTCGAGAACGTCAAGAACCCCTTCGCGGCGCTGGCGGTCGGCATCCTCGCCACCGTGCTGGTGCAGAGCTCGAGCACGACCACGTCGATGATCGTCGCGCTGGTCGGCTCGGGCGAGCTGCCGCTCGCGTACGCCGTCCCGATGGTGATGGGGGCCAACATCGGCACGACGATCACGAACACGCTGGTCTCGATCGGGCACGTGCGCCAGAGCGCGCCCTTCCGGCGCGCGTTCGCGGCGGCGACCGTGCACGACTTCTTCAACCTGCTGTGCGTCGTCGTGCTGCTGCCGCTCGAGCTAGGCACGGGCGCGCTGTCGCACACGGCCGAGTTCCTCACGCGGCACCTCGCGGGCGCCGGCGGCGGCAGCTTCCACAGCCCGGTCAAGACGGCCGTCAAGTTCGCCTACAAGCAGGTGCTGCACGGGCTGCAGGGGCTGGGGCTGGAGGGCACGGCGCTCGCCATCGCGGTGCTCGTGCTGGGCATCGCGATGACGTTCGTGTGCCTGATCTTCATCACCAAGAACATGCGCGCGCTGATCGCCGGGCCGCTCGAGGCCGCGCTCAACCGCTCGCTGGGGCGCTCGGGGCTGATCGGCATCGTGGTCGGCGTGCTGGTGACGGTCGCCGTACAGTCCTCCAGCATCACGACGTCGCTGCTCGTGCCGCTGTGCGCCGCGGGCATCCTCTCGCTCGAGAACGCCTTCCCGATCATGCTGGGCGCGAACATCGGCACCACGGTGACCGCGCTGCTGGCCAGCACCGCCGCCGACTCGAAGGAAGGCCTGACGATCGCGATCGTGCACACGCTCTTCAACGTCGTGGGCACGCTGATCTTCTTCCCGGTGCGACGCCTGCGCCAGGTGCCCATCCGCCTGGCGCGCCAGCTCGCCATCCTCGCCTCGCGCAACCCGCTGTACGTCGCGGGCTACGTGGGCGGCGTGTTCGTGCTGATGCCGCTCGCCGGTATCTGGATCTTCAACCGCCTGGGCGGGCAGTGACCGCGCCCGCACCCCACCTCACTCGCTGATTCCTGAGGAGCCTCACATGAGCTGGTTCAAGAAACTCGGACCCGAGTCCCGCAGCCTGGAGACGATCCACGGGCACTTCCAGGAGATGCTGCGCGACGCCAAGACGGTCGTCGACAAGGCGCTGGACGGGCTGCTGGGTCGGGCGGACGCGAAGGCGCTGCACGCGGAGGTCTTCGCCACCGACGAGCGCGTGAACCAGGCCGCGACGGCGGTGCGTCGCGAGCTCGTCGTGCACGGCACCGTGCACGGCACCGAGACGTTCCCGTCGCTGCTCGTCATCATGAGCCTGGTCAAGGACGCCGAGCGCATCGGTGACTACGGCAAGAACCTGCTGTTGCTCGGCGAGCAGTCCCTCCAGCTCGGGAGCGCCGCGGACCGCGCGGCGCTCGAGCGCCTCGGCGCGCGCATCTCGAAGGGCCTGGGCATCGCGCGCGAGCTGTACGCGACGGAGGACGCGGAGGGCGGCGAGGCCTTCATGAAGGAGTCCAAGGCCATCACCGCCGAGCTGGACGCGCTCGTGAACGCCGGGCTCGCCGCGACGGGCGAGAACGCCGCCGCGCGCGTGCTTGCGCTGCGCTTCCTCAAGCGCGTGCAGACGCACGCGAGCAACATCGTCTCCTCGCTCGTCCTGCCGCTGGACCAGATCGACTTCTACGACGAGAAGCGCTGAGCGGGCGGCGCGCTACTGCGGGATGACGACCGTGGAGTCGGCCTGGATCTGGCCGTCCTCCATGATCAGCGTGCGATCGCAGCGGCGCGACAGGCGCTGGTCGTGCGTCACGAGCAGCAGCGAGAGGGCGCGTTCGCGCTGCTCGTCGAGGATCAGGTCGAGCACGCGCTCGCCGGTGCCGGTGTCGAGGTTGCCGGTGGGCTCGTCGGCGATGAGGATCTCGGGGCCCAGGATCAGCGCGCGCGCCACGGCCACGCGTTGACGTTCGCCGCCCGAGAGCTGGTTCGGGCGGTGGCGCAGGCGCTCGCCCAGGCCGAACTTGGTGAGCAGCTCGGCCGCCTCGGCCTCGTGCCGCGACTTGTTGAAGCGCACCGAGCCGTAGCTGTGGGCGATGCGCACCGGCAGCACGACGTTCTCGAGCGCCGACAGGTCGGGCAGCAGGTAGTAGGCCTGGAAGACGAAGCCGATGTGGCGGTTGCGCAGCGCGGCGCGGTCGGCCATCGAGAGTGTCCAGGCGCTCTTGCCCTGCAGCCAGACCTCGCCCTCGGTCGGCTCCTCCAGCAGGCCGAGCACGTGCAGGAAGGTCGACTTGCCCGCGCCCGACGCGCCCATCAGGCACAGGCGCTCGCCGCACTTCAGCTCGAGGTGCGCGCCGTGCAGCACCTCGATCTCGCGGCCGCCGATCTGGAACGACTTGCGCACGTCGCGCGCGCACAGGGCCAGCGAAGGGTCGGGGGGCGTTCCCATGGGCTCACTCCGCGCGCAGCGCGTCGATCGGGTGGGTGCGCGAGGCGAGCCACGCGGGGATGCTCGAGAAGAGCGCCGTGAAGAACAGCGCGCCGATGACGGTCGAGACCACGATCAGCGGGCTGACCTGCGCCGGGATGTGGTCGAACAGGTAGACCGTCCGGTCGAAGATCTGCACGTGGAACGTGCTCGAGAGCCAGCGCTCGATCTGGTCGATGCGCCACGCGCCGAGCACGCCGAGGATCGCGCCGAGCGTCGAGCCGAGCAGCGCGTTCCACATGCCGATCATCAGGAAGATCGACAGGATCGAGCGCCGCGTGGCGCCGAGCGCCGTCAGGATGCCGATGTCGCGGCGCTTCTCGGTCACCATCATCATCAGGATGGCGAAGACCGTGAAGGCGGCCACGAGGATGATGAGGCCCAGCATCACGCCCATCAGCGCGCGCTCGTTCTCGATCGCACCCAGCAGGCTGCGGCGGTAGGACTCCCACGTGCGCACTTCCCCGGAGCGCGCCGAGTTGAGCAGGCCGAGGTCGTGCAGCTCGCGGCCGAGGTCGGCCTCGATGGTGTCGCGCACCGCCGCGTAGTCGACGAGCTTGACGAGCACCTGCGTGTACTGCCGCTGGTCGCTGAGGAAGTCCGAGAGCTCCCAGCGGTCCATGTAGATGCGCGAGGCGTCGATCTCGTTCTCGCCGGTCCTGAACGTGCCCGCGACGAGGTACTTGCGGTTCGAGGGGTAGGCCTTGCCGGTCAGCGAGTCGGGCATCGCGGTGACGAGGTTCACCACCGAGCCCTTGTGCAGGTCGTGGATCTGCGCGAGCTGCTCGCCGACGACGATCCAGGCCCAGGGCTCCTCGCCGTCGTAGCTCGCCGGCCGCGCGAAGGGGTGCTCCACGTCGTCGACGCGGCTACCGAACTCGCTCTCGTGCTCGAGGGCGCGGCGCAGGTCGGTGGCCTGGAACTCGCGCGCGACGTCGACGCCGACGAGCTGCGCGAAGACCAGGTCGCTGCGATCGGGGTCCTTGATGCGATGCTCGGTCTGCGCCGCGTCCCAGCCGCCCTGCGTGACCATCGCGCCCCAGGTCAGGTGCGGGCTCGCCGCGGCGACGCGCGGGTCCGCGTCGAGCGCCTCGAGCAGCGGCTCCGCCTCGCGCGGCACGAAGGTGCCGTCGCTGCGCGGCAGGATCGTCGGCTGGACGACGACGTCGGCGAGGCTGCCGCGCACCGTCTGCCGGCTCTCCTCGAGGAAGCCCGACATGATCGAGATGATCATGATCAGCGCGCCTACGCCGACGGTGATGCCCGTGACGCCGATCAAGTTGATCGGGCGGCGCAGCAGGTAGCGCCAGCTCAGGAACCTGCGGTACACGAGTGGGGCCTAGCTGCCCGCCTCCACGGGGGCGTCCTCGGCGACGGGCTCGGCCGCCTGCACGGGGCGCATGGCGGGGAACAGCAGGACGTCGCGGATCGAGTCCTGGCCGGTGAGCACCATCACGAGGCGGTCGACGCCGATGCCCAGGCCGCCCGTCGGCGGCATGCCGTACTCGAGCGCCATGACGTAGTCGTAGTCGACCTCGCCGGGCGCCTCGGGGTCCTTGCTGGCGACCTGCTCGGCGAAGCGGCGCTCCTGCTCGGCGGGGTCGTTGAGCTCGCTGAACGCGTTGCCCAGCTCCATGCCGGCGAGGAAGACCTCGAAGCGCTCGGCCAGGCGCGGGTCGTCGGGGCTCTGCTTCGCGAGCGGGCAGATCTGCACCGGGTAGTCGGTGACGAAGACGGGGCCGCTGAGGTGCTCCTCGACGGTGGCCTCGAACACGTCGTTCATCAGCTTCCAGTAGTCGCCCGGGTCCTTGAGGCCCAGCGCGGCGGCCTTGGCGCGCACCGCCGGCTGGTCGTCGAACTCGCAGCCCGCGTACTCGCGGAACAGGTCGATGTAGCGCTTGCGCTGGAAGGGCGCGGCGAGGTCGTACGTCGCGCCGCGGAAGACCACCTCGGTCGTGCCGTTCACGTCGCGCGCGAGCGTCTCGATCATCTGCTCGCAGATCTCCATCATGCGGCGGTAGTCGGCCTGCGCCTCGTACAGCTCGAGCATGGTGAACTCGGGGTTGTGGCGCACCGAGAGGCCCTCGTTGCGGAAGTTGCGCGCGATCTCGAAGACGCGCTCGAGGCCGCCGACGATCAGCCGCTTGAGGTAGAGCTCGGGCGCGATGCGCAGGTAGAGGTCCATGCCCAGCGCGTTGTGGTGCGTCACGAACGGCCGCGCGGTGGCGCCGCCGAGGATCGGGTGCAGCGTCGGCGTCTCCACCTCGAGGTAGCCCTGCGCCTCGAGGAAGCGCCGGATGCCCGAGAGGATCGCGCTGCGCTTCTTGAACACCTCCGCGACGCCCTCGCTGGCCCACAGGTCGGCGTAGCGCCGGCGGTAGCGCAGCTCCTTGTCCGCCAGGCCGTGCCACTTCTCGGGCGGCGGCGCGACGGCCTTGGCCAAGAGGTGCACCTCCTTCGCCCAGACCGTCACCTCGCCCTTCTGCGTGTGCCCGAGCTCGCCGGTGAAGGCCATCAGGTCGCCGCCGTCGAGGACCTTGCGCTGCGGCCACCACTCGGCGAGCGCGTTCTTCTGCAGCGCCACCTGCATGCGGCCGCTGCGATCGAGCAGCGGCGCGAAGATCAGCTTGCCGAAGTCGCGCAGGCCCAGCACGCGGCCGGCGACCGTCACGGTCTGGCCCAGGCGCGGCCCGGGGGCCTCGGGCGTACCGGCGGCGGCGACGAGCTCGGCGATGGGCTCGGCGGCCACGCCGCGGGCGGGGTAGGGGTCCTGGCCGGCCGCGCGAAGCTGTTCGATCTTCGCGAGGCGATCCGGGTGAGCGAGGTCGGTCATGCCGGTGCGCGGGGAGCGGGGGGCGGAGCCGAGGAGTCTACGGCTTGGCGAGCGGCGGGCCGAGGGCTGCCTCGCCCGAGTCGTCACGCGCGGACTCCGCCGGTCGCGCGCGGGACAAAAAAGAAACCGGCCGGCGACGGCCGTGGGGCCTCGCCGACCGGTCGGAGGTGGTGGAGGATAGGGGAGTCGAACCCCTGACCTCTTGAATGCCATTCAAGCGCTCTACCAACTGAGCTAATCCCCCGTGCGGAGCCGTGAACGCGCCACCACCGGCGAGGCCGGGGGAGCGCCGAGCTCCGCGTCGACCGACGACGATCCGCGCGCGGGACGCGGGGCTCTAGACGACGTCGGACGACGTTCGCCGCGGCCCGTGGTCTCGGAAGCCGTGGCGGGTTCGGTTGCGGTGACCGCGCCGGGCGCGGGCGTCTGGAAGGAGCGGCGCGCGGGCTGGCCGCGCGAGCGGGGGAGGAAGAATGCCGCGGGCGCCGGGCGCCGTCAACTACCGGCGACGCTTTTCGGAGCGCACCGCCTATCATGCCGCGCTTCGCCCCCGCGCCCCGTTCCTCGGAGTGCGGCACCGCCGCGGGCGGCCCTCGCCCGCAGACCTCACCCACGCCCCGGACCCGTGAGCAACGCCTACGACCCGCGCGCCATCGAGACCCAGTGGCAGGCCCGCTGGGCGGCCGAGCGGACCTTCCGCACGCCGAACCCCGGCGAGGCCGATTTCGACCCCGCCAAGCCGAAGTACTACATCCTCGACATGTTCCCGTACCCCTCGGGCGCGGGTCTCCACGTCGGGCACCCGATGGGCTACCTCGGCAGCGACATCGTCGCGCGGCGCAAGCGCATGGACGGCTGCAACGTGCTGCACCCGATGGGCTACGACGCGTTCGGCCTGCCCGCGGAGCAGTACGCGATTCAGACGGGCAAGCACCCGCGCGAGACGACCGAGGCGAACATCGCCACGTTCCGGCGCCAGCTCCAGATGATCGGCCTGTCGTACGACTGGGACCGCGAGCTCTCGACGTGCGACCCGGCATACTACCGCTGGACGCAGTGGATCTTCGCGCGGCTGTACGACCGCGGCCTGGCCTACCAGGCCGAGGTGCCGGTGTGGTGGTGCGAGGAGCTGAAGACCGTGCTGGCCAACGAGGAGGTCATCAACGGCCGCTCCGAGCGCGGCGACCACCCCTGCGAGCGGCGCCCGCTCAAGCAGTGGATGCTGAAGATCACGGCCTACGCGGACCGCCTGATCGACGACCTGGACCTCGTCGACTGGCCCGAGTCGGTCAAGACCATGCAGCGCGAGTGGATCGGCCGCTCGCACGGCGCGGAGATCGCCTTCCCGATCCAGGGGACCGTGGTCGAACCGCTGATCGTCTTCACCACGCGGCCGGACACGGTCTTCGGCGCGACCTTCATGGTGGTGGCGCCCGAGCACCCGCTGCTGGCGAAGCTGACCTCCGACGCCCAGCGCGCGGAGGTCGAGGCCTACGTGCGCCGCGCCGCGCTGAAGAGCGACCTCGAGCGCACCGACCTCGCGAAGGGCAAGACCGGCGTCTTCACCGGCGGCTACTGCCTGAACCCGCTGCTGCCGCCCGACGACGAGCGCGCGCGCATCCCCGTCTACGTCGCCGACTACGTGCTGGCGAGCTACGGCACCGGCGCGATCATGGCCGTGCCGGGCCACGACGAGCGCGACCACGAGTACGCCGAGACGTACGGGCTGAAGATCGTCGAGGTCGTGCGCCCGCCCGCGGGGACGCCCGGGCTGGCCGACGGCGTGTGCTTCACCGGCGACGGGACGGCGGTGAACTCGGGCCCGCTGGACGGCCTCGCGACGCCCGAGGCGAAGCGCAAGGTCATCGCGCTGCTCGAGTCCGGCGGCCACGGCGCGGCCAAGACGACCTACCGCCTGCGCGACTGGCTCTTCAGCCGTCAGCGCTACTGGGGCGAGCCCTTCCCGGTGCTCCACCTGGAGGACGGCCGCACCGTGCGCGTGCCCGACGACGCGCTGCCGGTCGAGCTGCCCGAGATGAAGGACTTCACGCCCTCCGAGGACGGCTCGGCGCCGCTGAACCGCGCGACGGACTGGGTCGCGACGAAGGACCCGACGAGCGGCCGCTCCGCGCTGCGCGAGACGGACACGATGCCCGGCTGGGCCGGCTCGTGCTGGTACTACCTGCGCTTCATGGACCCGCACAACGCCGGCGCCGCGTGGGCGCCCGACGCGGAGCGCTACTGGGGCCAGGTCGACCTGTACGTGGGCGGCGTCGAGCACGCCGTGCTGCACCTCCTGTACGCGCGCTTCTGGCACAAGGTGCTGTTCGACGAGGGCCTGGTCTCGAGCCCCGAGCCGTTCAAGCGCCTGTTCAACCAGGGCATGCTGACGGCGTTCGCGTACAAGGACCCGACCGGGCGCCTGGTGCCGAGCGACGAGGTGGAGGAGCGCGACGGCAAGGCCTTCGGGAAGGACGGCGCGCCGCTCGAGCAGGTCATCGCCAAGATGTCGAAGTCGCTGCGCAACGTCGTCAACCCCGACTCCGTGATCGAGGAGTACGGCTGCGACACGTTCCGCCTGTACGAGATGTTCATGGGCCCGCTGGCCGAGTCGAAGCCCTGGAACCCGCGCGACGTGCCGGGCTGCCGGCGCTTCCTCGACCGCCTGTGGCGCCTGTTCGTCGACGCAGACGGCGCCGAGCCGCTCCGGCCGCACCTGCTGCGCGAGCACGCCGGGCCGCTGGAGGGCGACGCGCTGCACCTCGAGCGCGAGCTGAACAAGGCGCTGAAGCGCCTCGACGACTCCTTCGGCGCGTTCAACTTCAACACCGGCATCGCCGGCATGATGAGCTTCGTCAACGAGGCCACCAAGCGCACCGCGGCGCTGACGCGCTCGCAGGCCGAGCGCCTCGTGCTGATGCTGTCGCCCTTCGCGCCGCACGTGGCCGAGGAGCTGTGGCAGCGCCTGGGGCACGCCGGCAGCCTGGCGCACGCGGCGTGGCCGCGGCTGCGCGAGGAGTTCCTGGTCGAGGACGAGGTCGAGGTCGTCGTGCAGGTGCTCGGCAAGCTGCGCGGTCGCGTCAAGGCGCCCGCGGCGGCGTCGCAGGACGAGCTGCTCGAGCTGGCCCGCGCGACGGTGAGCGAGCAGCTCGCCGGCAAGCGGGTCGTGAAGGAGATCGTCGTCCCCGGCAAGCTGGTCAACTTCGTGGTCCGCTGACGGCGGCAGGAGGAGCTCCATGTTGCAGCGTGAGGAAGCCCTGGAGGTGGCGCGGCGGCTCGTCGACGCGAGCACGGCCGACGAGACGGAGGTCGTGGTGCACGGCACGCGCGACCGCTTCGCGCGCTTCGCCGCGGACGGACCGACGCAGAGCGCGGACCGCGAGGGCGCGGGTGTGAGCGTTCGCGCGCGGCTGCGCACGCCCGACGGCTGGCGTGAAGCGTCGGCCTCGTGCGACGGGCTCGGCGAGGCGCAGACGCTGCGCACGCTGCGCCGCGCCTGCGAGCTGGCCGCGCTCGCGCCGCCCGACCCCGAGCAGCTCCCGCTGGGCGGGCCGGTCGAGGTGCGCGCGCAGGCGGCCGACCTCGCGACCGTCGAGCACGCCTTCGCCGAGAAGGCGCGCTGGATCGCGGCGGCGACCGCGGCCTGCCGCGCCGAGGGCCTCGTGCCCGCCGGCCTCGCGCAGACGCTGGGCACCTCGCGCACGCTCGTGACCTCCGCCGGCCGCGAGGTGCACGCCTCGCGCTCGCGCGCCTCGTTCCAGCTCACCGCGAGCGGCCCCGACTTCGTGCACGGCGCGGGCTTCGCCGACACCAGGGCCGCGCGGGCCAGCGAGCTCGACGCCGACGACGTGGTCCGGCGCGCCGTGCACAAGGCCGCCGCGGGGCGCGAGGCGCGCTCGGTGGCCGCGGGCGAGTACACCGTCGTGCTCGAACCCAACGCGGTCAGCGCGCTGCTGCTGTTCGCCGCGTACCAGGGCTTCGGCGCGCAGGACGTCGCCGAGGAGAGCTCGTTCCTGTGCGGCCGCGTCGGTCAGCGCCTGTTCCCCGAGGCGCTCTCGATCGACGACGACGCGCACGCGCCGGAGAACCCCGCGCTGCCCTTCGACGGCGAGGGCTCGCCGCGCCGGCGCGCGCCGCTCGTGGAGCGCGGCGTGCTCGTCGGGCCCGTGACCGATGCGCTCTGGGCGCACAAGCTCGGCTGCGCGAACACGGGCCACGGCCTGCCGCGGCCGAACACCTCGGGGCCCAAGGCCGAGCACCTCGTCGTGCACCCCGGCGCGGAGAGCCTCGCGCAGCTCGTCGCGGGCGTCGAGCGGGGCCTGCTCGTCACGCAGTTCCACTACACGAACCTGATCGACCCGAAGGAGCTCCTGCTGACGGGCATGACGCGCAACGGCACCTTCCTGATCGAGAACGGCGAGCTCGGGCCGGCCGTGAAGAACCTGCGCTTCACCGAGAGCCTCGTGCGCGCGCTCGGGAACCTCAGCGGCGTCGGCCGCGAGCGCGCGGTCGCCGGCGCGCTGTTCGACGGCGAGGTGCTGACGCCGGCGCTGCGCCTCGAGAACTTCCGCTTCACCTCGACCACCGACTTCTGAGCACCGCCATGAGCAGCGAACGCGAGATGGACCTGGCGCGGGCCGCCGTCGAGGCCGCCTGCAAGGACGGCGCGGCGTACGCCGACGCGCGCGTCAACCGGCTGCGCACCGAGGACCTCGTCGTGAAGAACGGCGCGGTCGGCAACGCGAGCGCGGACGAGGAGTACGGCCTCGGCGTGCGCGTCGAGGTGGACGGCTGCGCGGGCTTCGCGGCCGCACCGCTCGACGACGAGCTGTCGCCGGCGACCGCGGGCGAGCTCGCGCGCCGCGCGGTGGCGATGGCCCGCCAGCTCGGCGCCGCGCGCACGACGCCGCGGCCGTGGGCCGACGAGCCCGCGCACCAGGCCGACTGGTCGACGCCGCTCGTGCAGGATCCGTTCGAGGTCCCGCGCGCCGAGCGCCTCGCGCTCCTGCTGGCCGCCGACGCCGCGATGAGCGGCGCGCCCGAGACGGTCGTGCGCGAGGGCTCGCTCTCGCTGCGCCGCGAGGAGCAGTGGCAGGCGTCGAGCGAGGGCGCGCGGCTGCACCAGGTGCTGACGCGCTGCGGGGCCGGCATCTCGAGCACCGCCGCCGCGCACGGCCAGGTCCAGCGCCGTTCGTACCCGGCGTCGTTCGGCGGCAACTACAAGAGCGCCGGCTGGGAACACGTCGTCGGCCTCGACCTGCCGGCGCACGGCGCGCGCGTGCGCGACGAGGCGGTCGCGCTGTGCTCGGCCGCGCCCTGCCCGAGCGGCCCGCACACGCTGGTGATCGGCGGCAGCCAGCTCATGCTGCAGATCCACGAGTCGGTCGGGCACCCCAACGAGCTCGACCGCGTCTTCGGCGCCGAGGTCGACCTGGCCGGCTCGTCCTTCGCGACGACCGACAAGCTGGGCGGCTTCCGCTACGGCTCGGACCTCGTGAACCTCGTGGCCGACTCGACCGTGCCGGGCGGCCTCGACACGCGCGGCTTCGACGACGACTGCGTGGCCTCGGGACGCTGGCACGTCGTCAAGGACGGCGTCTTCCAGGGCTACCACACCGACCGCGAGTGGGCCGGCCGCATCGGCGAAGCGCGCAGCCGCGGCACGTCGCGCGCGCAGGGCTGGTACCACCCGCCCATCATCCGCATGACGAACCTGTCGCTCATGCCGGGCACGTGGGACTTCGACGCCCTGATCGCCGACTGCGAGGACGGCGCCGTCTTCGTCGACACGGTCAAGATGTGGTCGATCGACCAGCGCCGCCTCAACTTCCAGTTCACCTGCGAGATCGGCTGGGAGATCCAGGGCGGCAAGCTCGCGCGCCTGCTGCGCAACCCGACGTACCAGGGCAACACCCCGGACTTCTGGGCGTCGTGCGATGCGATCTGCTCGCCGGCGCACTGGGAGCTGTGGGGCGTGCCGAATTGCGGCAAAGGGAACCCCATGCAGGTGGCCGAAATGAGTCACGGCGCCGCGCCTGCACGCTTCCGCAACGTGACGTTGGTCGGCGCCGAATAAGATCCCCGAGCGAACGCAGCTCACGGCGCGGAGCCCCGCGGCGCCGCCGCGCGCCCGTCTCCGGCCGTACCCGAACTCCGAAGGAGGTACCCCCATGTGGCTCGCCATCGCCCTCGCCGTCGCGGCTCCGCAAGAGTCCGCCGCGCCGGCCCCGCCCGACGTCCTGTTCTCGCTGCGCTGCGAAGGCCTGCCGGCCTTCTTCGTGGACGAGAAGGACGCGGCCTTCCTCAACGCGCTCCAGCTCGTCGACGACCGCCTCCGCGATCTACCGGGCGAGGTGCCGGACTTCGACGTGCCGCCGCCGGCGCTCGACATGGCGCTGCGGCTGCTGCAGGGCCCGATGACCCTCGCCGTCGGGCTCAACCCCGAGCCGCTGCCCGCGATGCCGGTGCCGGTCGTCGCCGAGCTGCGCAGCACGCGCGGCGCGGCGGGCACGGCGCGCGGGTTCCTCGAGGAGCTCGCCGACCTGATGAACCAGGCGGGCGCGGGCGTCGAGCCGCCTGCGAACGGCGGCGCGTGGGTGCTGCCCGCGCCGGTGCCGGCCTGGATGAACGCCGAGGGCGGGGACTTCGTCGCGCGCCTCGGCCTCGAGCAGGGCTTCGACCCGGCGCTGCCGAACGGGCTCCTGCCCGCCGGCGCGCGAACCGCGCTGCGCGGTCGCCTCGACTACGGCCGCATGCTCGACTTCATGCTCGAGATGGCCGAGCAGCAGGGCGGCAGCGCCGAGATGGAGGCCGTCTTCGGCATGCTCTCGGAGTCCGGCTTCGACGCGCTGGCCTACGAGTTCGCCATCGGCAGCGACGCGGAACGCCAGTACATGGTCGTGCGCATGCCCGGCTTCGCCGAGACCATGCGGGCGCAGAACGTCGTGCCCGAGGCCGGCCTCGGCGAGAGCATCCTGCGCGCGATCCCGGCCGACGCGACCTGGGCCATGGCGGCGGCGTTCGACCTCGAAGGGCTGCTCGACATGTACCAGCGCATGTTCCAGGGCCTGGGCGTCGACGTGGTCGCGGAGCTCGACAAGGCGCTCGGCATGAGCGTGCGCGAGGACCTGCTCGCGCCGATCGGTCAGCGCATGGCGGTCTACGCGTCGGACACGACCGGTGGCGGCGGCACGCTGTCCTCGGTGCTGGTGCTCGAGCTGAAGGACGCCGAGCGCTTCCACGCGACGTGGAGTCGCCTCGAGGACCTCGTCGCCTCGTTGCACGAGGAGACGAAGGGCTACGTGCGCCTCGCGCACCACGAGGCCGGCGGCCTGCAGCGCTGGACGCTGACCTTCCCCGGTCTGCCCATCCCGTTGGAGATCACGCTCGCCGACCGCGACGGCTACCTCGTCGCCGGGCTCACGCCGCAGGCCGTCGAGGCCGCGCTGGCGCAGCTCGCCGCGCCCGAGCGATCGCTGCTCGACAACCCCGGCTTCCGCGCGCAGCGCGGCGCCGCGGGGAAGCAGCTCACCAGCCTGCAGTGGATCGACACGCCGCGCCTGTTCCGCGACGGCTACGGCACGGTCAGCCTCGTCGGCAGCATGCTGGCGAACGCCGTGCGCTCCCCGCGCGACGCGAGCCGCGAGCCGGGCCTGGTCGTGCCGACCTACGCGACGCTCGCGCGCGACGCCAAGCCAATCCTCGCGCTGGGCTACGTCGACGGCGACGACTTCGTCAGCGAGTGCCGCGCCGACCGCTCGCACCTGGTCAACCTGGCCGGCGTGGCGGGCTTCGTGCAGAACTCGCCGCTCCTGCCGCTCGTCGGCGCGATGGCCGCCGGCATCGTCGCCGAGCGCCAGCAGCAGATGGAGTCGGGCATGGTCTGGGACGACTACGAGGGCAGCGAGTACCAGGAGGTCGACCAGGAGCTCGCCGCGCTCTACGAGGCGCTGTACGCCTACTCCGCCAACAACGACGGCCACTTCCCGGTGAGCCTGATGACGCTGGTGATCCCGGACGAGAACGGCGCGGTCTACCTGGACGGCGGCGAGGACGCGCTGACCGACCCGTGGGGCGCGCCCTACGGCTACGACGCGCCGGCCACCGAGGACGACTACCCCTACGTCTACTCCCGGACCCTCGAGAGCGAGGACGAGATGGACTTCGAGGAGTGGGAGGAGGTCGAGGACGTCGTGATCCCGGAGGAGGATGTGCACCTCGAGCCGGCGCCCGTCGAGGACGAGCGCTAGCGCGGTCGTTCGTCGCAAGGCAGGAGGCCCGGGCCCCTCGCGCGAGGGACCCGGGCCTCCTTCCGTCGGAGCGGCTCCTAGAGCAGGTCGATCAGCTCGACGTCGAAGATCAGCACGGCGTTCGGGGGCACCGCGCCGCCCGCGCCGCGCGCGCCGTAGCCGAGGTTCGGCGGGATGATGAGCTTGCGGCGGCCGCCGACCTTCATGGTCGCCACGCCTTCGCTCCAGCCCGGAATCACCTGGTTCAGGCCGAAGTCGATCGGCTGACCGCGGTCGACGGACGAGTCGAACTTGGTGCCGTCGTTGAGCCAGCCCGTGTAGTGCACCTTCACGCGCGCGGCGCGGCTGGCCGGCGCGGCGCCGTCGCCGACCTTCATGTCGAAGTAGCGCAGGCCCGAGTCCGTCTCGGTCCACTCGCCGCTGACGGCCTCGCCGGGGAAGCGCGACACCTCGGTCTTGCCGGAGACCTTGCCGTCGGCGCCGACGACGACGTCCCAGCACTGCGTCTCGCCGTAGACGCGCACCGTGGCGGTCTTCGCCGCGGCGTCGATGGAGGCCGTCGAGGCCTTGCCGCCCGCGGCGGTCTGGGCCGCGGCGACGGCGGCGGAGAGGTCGAGGCCCGCCGCGTCCAGGCCGGCGCGCACGTCGGCGGCGGCCGGCGGCAGCTCGGCGTAGTCGTGGGAGAGCAGCGGCAGCGCGGCGGTGGCGCAGAGGGACAGAGCCGCGACGGCGGCGAGGGGGCGCAACATGGTCATCCTGGGTCGGGGTCGATGCGGGGCGGGGAGGGTAGCCGCGGGGCGCGCCGAGGACCAGGGCGCGGCGCCGCGGCGCGGTGGGGACGGGCGCGGAGCGCGGCGCGCGCCCTCAGTCGGCGTCGTGGAAGTGGGGGACGTCGGGCGGGACGCGCAGCGCGCCGTCGGGCGTGAGCAGGCCCTCGCCGGGCGGCGCGGCCGAGCCGGGCAGCGCGGCGCAGGCTTCCTCGAGCGGCGGCAGCGCCGCGCGCAGGCTGTCGCGCGCTTCCTCGGGGTAGCCGTCGACGGCCGCGGACCAGGCGCGGTTGACCTTGCGCTCGGCGCGCGCGAAGGCGTCCATGACCGCGAGGTAGGTGCGCGTGCCGTGCGCGGTGCGGATCGCCTCGCGGCCCTCCGCGAAGCGGTAGAGCGGGCCCGCGACGAGCGGATCGACGGCCTCGTGGAGCTGCGCGGCGTCGAGGTGGTCGAGGCGCGGCAACAGCTTCGCGAGCGTGTCGCGCACGCCGACCAGCTCGCCGCGCAGCGCGCCGACGTGCTGCGCGCCGGCTTCGACCTCGGCGGCGGACTGCTTGCCGCGCTTGAGCAGCACGCCCGCGAGCGTCAGCGCGACGCCGAAGGCGAACACCCAGCGCAGCTCCCAGCGGCGCCAGTCGAAGTGCAGCGGGATCTTCACGTCGACATCCGCGTAGCCCGACTGCGCCAGGCGCGCGAGCGTCTCCTCGTCGAGGTAGCTGCCGCGCTTGAGGCGCACGGGCACGGTGACGGGCAGCGCGAGCTTGGCGCCGACGAGCTCGCAGTCGCTCGGGTTCTTGGACGCGTCGCGCAGGTCCCAGTGCACCTCGCGGCGGCCCTTGCCGTCGGTCGTGGCGACGCTGATGCGAACGACGTCGAGCTCGCTCGCCTCGAGGCGCGCGACGAAGCCCTCGTCGATCAGGCGGCCCGCGCTGGCCGCTTCGGGCTCGGCGGTGAGGATCACGGGCTCCGCGAGCACGCGCCCGAGCGCGGCGTCGCCGGCCACCGGCAGCGTCTCGCTGGCGCGCGGCTGACGCAGCACGGACACGCTCGTGAGGCCCAGGCCGCGCAGCCACGCGACCGCGTCGGCGTCGAGCGGCGTGCCGGGCGCGAGGGTGCGATCGGCGTAGACGTAGACGTCGGGGTGCTGCTCGCGCAGCGCGCTCGAGACGGGCTGGTGCAGCACCTCGCCCGAGAGGTCTCCGCTGAGCGGAACGACCTTCGAGACGCGGCGGCTCTCGGCCGCGGACAGCGTCGCGACGACGACGCCGGCGACGAGCAACAGGTCGGCGAGGAGCTTCTTCACAGCTGGCCCCCCGAGAGCAGCGACATGCCGGCGAAGAGGATGCCGAGCAGGCCCTCGCCGACGATCATCCCGGCGGCGAAGGGCACGCACCAGCTCTCGGTCCACGCGGCGCCCTTGGCCTTGGTGAACAGCATCTGGATCAGGCAGCCCAGGCCGTAGGGCAGCAGGTACTTGAGCGGCAGGTACATCGAGAGGCCGACCAGCACGCCCAGGCCCGCCATGCCGGACAGGCTCAGCAGCGCGCCGACCAGGCCGCCCATGCCGTAGAGCTCGACCGGCGCGTCGCCGCCGCGGATCGTGTTGATCACGCCCTCGAGCGCGGCGGCCTGCGGCGCGGGCATGTCGGTGCCGGGGCCGAAGTACACGCCGAACTTGGCGTAGTTCGTCGCGGCGAGCATGCCCACCACCGCGAGGCTGACCGCGGGCCCGATCCAGACCACCGCGAGCTCGAGCAGCTGCTGCCGCACGGGCGAGCCGCCGACCATCGAGCCGGTCTTGAGGTCCTGCATCATGTCCGCGCACTCGGTGATCGCGACGCACACGGCCGCGCCGATCAGCACCGCCGGCACGACCTGGTTGTCCGTCAGGAACAGGCACACCATGACGGTCAGGAGCGCGATGCCGGAGATCGGGCTCCAGTCGGTCATGCCGGTGCACTGCGCGATCACGATGCCGGCGAACCACATCCACAGCGTGCCGACGCCGGCGATGAGCGCGGACTTGGCCGGGTCGCCGTCGGCGACCGAGTGCTCGGCCGCGAAGAAGAGCAGCGCGAAGGCGCCCAGCGCGGTCACCAGCAGCGCCGAGAGCGGCAGCTCCTCGCGCTCGCCGTCGCGCCCGCCGGAGCGCGCGATGGACTTGAGCGCCGAGCCGATGGCGGGGAACGCGAAGCACAGGCCGATGAACGCGCCGCCGGTGAGCAGGCCGATGCCCAGCGGACGATTCATGTTCACGAGCGCCCAGCCGGCCGCGCCCGAGGCGTCCACGTCGGCCGGCATCCAGCCCGAGGACAGCGCCACCGGGGAGATGACGAAGTAGGCCAGCAGGCCGCCGGCGAGCACCACCAGCCCGGGGCGGCCGGTGATGAAGCCCGCGCCGAGCGCGAAGGGCGCGATGGCCCACTTGAAGTCGAAGGCCGGGTTCCAGAGCGCCTGACCCCACTCGGTCGAGAGGATCCACTTGCCGACGTCGATCGTGTCCGCGCCGAGCACGCCGTCGGGCAGGAAGGAGAGCTCGCGGCCCCACTCCGCGTAGCCGGAGATCCCGAAGACCTCCTGCGACTGCGTGAAGAAGAAGACCACCATCGCCACGAGCACGCCGACGATCAGCACGGTCGCCTTGCGCACGCCTTCGCCCGGGGAACGCAGCACGGAGGCCACCGCCGTGCCGGTCGGGAAGCGCAGGCGCTCGTAGTCGATCATCTGCTTGCGCGTCGGGATGATGAACGCGACGCCGAGGATCGCGCCCGCCATCGTCGCGGCGGTCAGCCAGACGAGGTCCACCTTGGCGTACAGCCCGAGCAGGTAGAGCACCGGCACGGTGAAGATCACCCCGCTGTTCGAGGTGTTCACCGAGGAGGCGACCGTCTGCGCGATGTTGTTCTCGACCACCGTGCCCTTGCCGAGCAGGCCGCGCAGCACGCCCCAGCCGAGCACGGCCGCGATGGCGCTGCCGCCGATGGTGAAGCCGATCTTCAGGCCCGAGTAGGTGATCGCCGCGTTCATCACGACGCCGATGAGGACGCCGAAGACGACGGCCTCCCAGGTGATCTCGCGGTAGGGCCGCGGTGCGGACGGGCTGGCGCTCAAGGGACTCCTCGGGGGTGCGGGACGGAGCGCGGCCGCGGGCGGGCGCGCGTCGGGCCGGTGATCTTGCGGCCCGCGGCCCGAGACGGCAACCGGAGATCGCGCGGCCGCGTTGGATCGCCGGGGCCGCTGTGGGAGGATGCGGCCATGAGCAGCGTCTCGGCCTGCCTGATCGTGCGCGACGAGGAGGCGAACCTCGGGCTGTGCCTGGCGGCGTTGGCGCCCTTCGTCGACGAGCTGTGCGTGCTCGACACGGGCTCCACGGACCGCACGGTCGCCGTGGCCGAGGCCGCCGGCGCGGTGGTGGGGCGCTTCGCGTGGTGCGACGACTTCGCCGCCGCGCGCAACGCGTCGCTCGAGCTCGCGACGAAGGAGTGGGTGCTCGTCGTCGACGCGGACGAGCTGCTCGACCCCGAGAGCGCCGTCGGGCTGCACGCGCTGCTCGACGAGGCCGAGGACGCGCAGGCCTTCCTCGTGTGGATCGACAACCTGCGCGAGCCGGCCGCGGCGGGCGGCGCGCCGCGCGTGCACTCGGTGGCGATCCCGCGCCTGTTCCGCCGCCGCCCCGAGGTGCGCTACGAGCGCCGCGTGCACGAGTCGATCATGGGCAGCCTCGCCGCGCTCGGCGCGCCCGAACCCGAACCCTGCGCCTTGCGCCTCGTGCACTCGGGCTACCTGCCCGAGGTCGTGCGCGCGCGCGGCAAGCGCGAGCGCAACCTCGCCTTGCTCGAGGCGCAACGCGACCCGGAGGACGCCTTCAACGCCTGGAAGCTCGCCGCGACCTACGCGACGCTCGAGCGCGAGGACGAGGCGCTGGCGGTGCTGCGCGCGAGCTGGGAGCGCCTGCGCGCCGCGCGCCCGGCGGTGCGCGCGCGCCTGCCCTTCCTGCCGCTGGTCGCCGCGGAGCTCGCGCGTCTCAGCATGAACGCGGGCGAGCTCGTCGCCGCCGGCGCCGTGCTCGAGGAGGCGCTCGACGAGGCGCCCGGCGTCAGCGAGCTGCTCTACCAGGTCGGCGAGTGGCAGCGACGCTGCGGGCGCTTCGAGCTGGCGCGTCAGGCGTACGTCGCGGCGCGCACCGCCGGCCCGTGGACGGACCTGTACAGCGGCGACCCCGCGACGCGCGGCGTGAAGCCGCTCGTCGGACTGGCCAAGGTCGCCGCGTTGCTGGGAGACCCGGGGCTGGCGCGCGACGCCCTGCGCGAGGCCCTCGAGCTCGCGCCGGGGCACCGCGAGGCGCGCGCGCTCGCGGCGCGGCTCCGCGCCGTCGCCGGTCGCGAGAGCGAGGCGTGGCAGGCGCTCGGCGTCCTGCTCGAGGAGGCGCCCGGCGACGGACACGTCGCGCTGCTCGCGGCCGAGCTCGCCTGGAACCAGGGCGAGTGCGACGCGGCGCGCGGCTTCTGGACGCAGGCCGAGCGCAGCCCGGCGACGCGCTCGGCCGCCGCGGCCTGGCAGCGCATCGCCGACCTCGTCGAGGCCGGCGTCGCGCCCGCGCCGGACTTCCCCGCGGCCGACCTGCTCGAGGCCGCCGCGCGCGTGGTGCTGGACGTCGTCGCCGGGCGGCCGACCGCGCCGGAGGCGTGCCTCGAGCGGGGGCGCCTCGTCGAGGAGGTGCACGCCTGGCTCGCCGAGCTCGTGCGCGACCCCGCGCACCGCGCGCTGCGCGCCTTCCAGCGGCGGAGTCCGGGCTACGAGGGCGTCCTGCCGGGCCTCGCGCGGTTGTTGCCGTCCTGAGCGACGAGTCGCAGTTGCTGCGGAATCTGCACTTTTCGCTTCGCGACTGCCGCGCGCCGGGCGATGATTGTGCCGTCGCGAGCCGAGTCCGGTGCAGTTTCTGCACTTCCGGCGCGACGGACCCCCTCAACGAGCACCCTCAGCGGACTCCATAGGTCCGCTTACCGACGCCATGACGCAAGCCCTGAAGGACGAGGACCTGGAAGTCTGCCGCAGCGCCACGCACAGCATGGACAAGAAGCAGATCGTCGAGCACATGCGTGAGCACGACGTGCGCTTCCTGCGCCTGCAGTTCACGGACATCACCGGCATCAACAAGAACGTCGAGGTGCCCAGCAGCCAGTTCGGCAAGGCGCTCGACGGCGAGATCATGTTCGACGGGTCCTCGATCGAGGGCTTCACGCGCATCGAGGAGTCGGACATGCTCCTCAAGCCCGACCTGTCGACCTACCGCATCGACCCGTGGGTCTCCGTCGGTCAGGGCGGTCGCGCGCACGGGCGCGTCGCGCACCTGATCTGCGACGTCTACTCGCCGGACGAGACGCCGTTCATCGGCTGCCCGCGTCAGACGCTCAAGCGCGTGTGCGCGCAGGCCTCCGAGCTCGGCTACACGATGAACGCCGGCCCCGAGGCGGAGTTCTTCCTGTTCCAGCGCACCGCCGACGGCGGCGCGACCACGCAGACCCACGACTCGGCCGGCTACTTCGACCTCGCGCCGATCGACCTCGGCGAGGCCTGCCGCCGCGAGATCGTGATCGCGCTCGAGGCGCTCGGTTTCGAGATCGAGGCCGCGCACCACGAGGTGGCGCCGGGCCAGCACGAGATCGACTTCAAGTACGGCAGCGCCGTGAGCACCGCCGACCGCCTCAGCACGTTCCGCTTCGTCGTGCGCCGCGTCGCGCGCGAGATGGGCCTGCACGCGACGTTCATGCCCAAGCCCGTGCACGGCATCAACGGCTCGGGCATGCACGTGCACCAGTCGCTCTTCGAGGGCGAGAAGAACGCGTTCTACGACAAGAAGGGCTCGCACGGCGGCATCAGCGACATCATGCGCTGGTACGTCGGCGGCATCCTGACGCACGCCCGCGGCTTCTGCGCGATCACGAACCCGCTCGTGAACAGCTACAAGCGCCTCGTGCCCGGCTACGAAGCGCCGACCCACCTGGCGTGGTCGATGAAGAACCGCTCGCCGCTGATCCGCGTGCCCGAGCGCCGCGGTCTCGGCACGCGCTGCGAGGTGCGCATGCCCGACCCGTCGTGCAACCCGTACCTGGCCTTCGCCGCGATGCTGGCCTCCGGCCTCGACGGCGTGAAGCACAAGATCGAACCGCCGGAGCCGGTGTCGGCCAACGTCTACCACATGAGCGCCCGCGAACGCGGCCGCCTGAAGATCAAGAGCCTGCCGGCCGACCTGGGCGAGGCCGTGTCGCTGCTCGAGAAGGACGAGGTCGTGAAGAACGCGCTCGGCAACCACATCTTCGAGCAGTTCGTGGCCGCCAAGCGTCAGGAGTGGCAGGAGTACATCGCCGCGGTGCACCCCTGGGAGACCGACCGCTACCTCACCGTCTACTGATCGCGCGGGCCGCGGCCCGTCCCGCAGGCGCCCCGGGGCTCGACCTCGGGGCGCCTGCGGCGTTCCCTGGCCGTTCCGCATCTTTCGTGGCACATTCCGCGCGCTCGCACTCGTCCTGTGCGCCCGCCATGCCGACGTCCACGCTCGCTCCCGCCCTGGCCTTGTGCCTCTTCGCGGCCGCCGCCCGCGGCCAGGCGAACCTGCTGATCGTCGTCGCGGACGACCTGGGCGTGGACGGGTTGAGCGCCTACGCCGAGGGCAACGATCTGCCGACGACGCCGGTGATCGACCAGCTCGCGGCGGGCGGGCTCTGCTTCCGCAACTGCTGGGCGAACCCGGCCTGCTCGCCGACGCGCGCGACGCTGCAGACGGGGCGCTACGCGCTCCGCACCGGCATGGGCCACGTCGTCGACGGCGGCACCTACGAGCTGCCGCTCGCGGAGCTGACGCTGCCCGAGGCGCTCAACCTGCAGACGCCCGGCGCGTGGGCCACCGCCGCCATCGGCAAGTGGCACCTCGGGCGCCTCGACCATCCGCTGCACCCCAACCTCTCCGGGTACGGCCACTTCAGCGGCAGCCTCGGCAACCTCGGCCCGGTGGGCGGCTACGCGACCTGGACGAAGGTGGTCGACGGCGTGAGCTCGGTCTCCACGACCTACCCGACCACCGACACCGTCGACGAGGCCTTGGCGTGGATCGCCACCGCGCCCGAGCCGTGGCTCTGCTACGTCGCGTTCAACGCGCCGCACGCGCCGTTCCACGCGCCGCCGCAGGGGCTCTACCACGTCACGCTCCCGAACGTCGACCCGCGCGAGGTGCCGCGCCCGTTCTACAAGGCGGCCATCGAGGCGCTGGACAGCGAGCTCGGCCGGCTGCTCGGCGGCGTGGGCGTGATGAGCGGCGCGACCAACGTGGTGTTCCTCGGCGACAACGGCACGCCGCGCGAGGTGTGCGTGCCGCCCTTCCTGCCGAACCACGCGAAGCTGACGCCGTACGAGGGCGGCGTGAACGTGCCGCTCGTCGTGTGGGGCCCCGCGGTGCAGGCGCCGGGGCAGTGGTGCGACGCGCTGGTGTGCACGACCGACCTGTTCGCCACCGCGCTCGAGCTGGCGGGCGCGAGCTTGCCGCCCGGGCTCGTCCCGGCCGACTCGGTGAGCCTCGCGCCGTACCTCGCGGCGCCGGGCCGGCCCTCGTTGCGCGCGTTCGCCTACGCCGAGCACTTCCGGCCGAACGGGCCGCCGCCGCACCACCTGCAGCGCACGATGGTGCGGGACGCGCGCTACAAGCTGATCCGCACGTCGCGCGCGGCGGGGGGCGACGAGCTCTACGACCTGGGGCTGGATCGCTACGAGGTGCAGGACCTGCTCGCGCCGGCGCACGCGCAGCTCACGGCCACCGAGGCCTCCGCCCTGGCTCGCCTGCGGGCCGAGATGGCGCGCGTCCAGGGCCTCTGAGCGGGTCGCTGCGCGGCTGGGCGTCCCGCCTTACGTCCCGTGACGTATGGCCGAGTCGCGCACCTCGCGCCGATGCTGGAGTCGACCCGCGGTGACGCGCGGGAGGGTCCCGAGTGGGACGCCCGACGTCGCCCGGTGGAGCCTGAGACCAACAGGAGTCCCCCTTGGACCTGCAACACGAGCTGATCCTCAGAGACGTCACCCGCACCCCTGGTCTGGAGCGCTACGTGCGCGAGAAGGTCGACAAGCTGACGCAGCTGACCGACCGCCTGCTGACTTCGCGAGTGACCATCGAGGCGCCGAGCCCGCACCACAAGAAGGGCGGCCACTACCACGTCAGCGTGGAGTTGGGCCTGCCGGGTGCCGAGCTGGTGGCCAACCGTGCCGCCCCGGACGACCAGGGCCACGAGAGCATGCACCTCGCCCTGCGCGACGCCTTCACGGCGATGCGCCGCCAGCTCCACGAGCACCTCGCGAAGCAGCGGCGCCACGACGGCGTCGGGACCGGCGAGCTGGCGGACACGGGCACCGAGGGCTGAGGCCGCGCGGCGGCGCGTTTTCCCGGGTCGGACTCGACCGGGGTGCGTCCCCGGGCCGATCTGGTCGCCAGTCGCCGCGATGCCTACCCTCTCCACCGTGACCGAGCCTCGCCCCCCCGTGGCCGGCGCGCCCGCGAGCGCGTCCGAGCTGGACGTGCGTCCCGCGCGGCTCGTCGACGACGCGATGGTCGAGGCGTTCGTCGCCGCGCACCCGCGCGGCACGACCTTCCACCGTCCGGCCTGGCGTCGGGCGGTGGAGCGGAGCTTCGGTCACGCGTCGGCCGACCTCGCCGCGTGGCGCGGCGAGGAGCTCGTCGGCGTGCTGCCGCTGATGCGCTGCCGCGGCCTGACCGGCACGACGCACCTCGTCTCGGCGCCCTACGCCGTCTACGGCGGCCCGCTCGCGCACGCGGACGAGGTCCGCGCCGCGCTCGTCGAGCGCGCGCTGGACGAGGCGCGCGGGCTGGGCGTGGGCCGCCTCGAGCTGCGCACGCGCGAGCGGTTGGAGCACGCCGGCCTCGTGCCCTCGGACCTGTACGTGACCTTCCGCAAGCCGCTGCCCGCGTCGTGGGACGAGGTGCTCAAGGGCATGAAGAAGGACGAGCGCCGGCTGGTGCGGCGCGCCGCCGACACGCACGGGCTCGAGCTCTGCGAGGGCCCGTGGTTCGTGTCCGACCTCGCGCGCCTGTTCCTCGAGAGCAAGCAGCGCCTCGGCTCGCCCGGCCTGCCGGTGGAGTGGTTCGAGCACCTCCTGCGCGAGCTCGGCGACGGCGCGGTGGTGCACGGCGTGCGGCGCGGGTCGGAGCTCCTCGCGGTGAGCCTCTCCTTCGTCGATCACGGCGAGTTGCGGATGTACTACATCGGCACGACCGAGGACGCCAACCGCGCCTACGCGACGACCAGCTTCCTGATCGCGGAGCTGCAGCGCTGGGGGCTCGAGCGCGGCCTGACGGGCTTCGACCTCGGCCGCTCGCGCCGCGACGCCGGCGCGGTGACGTTCAAGCGCAACCAAGGCTTCGAGGCCGAGCCTCTGCACTACGCGTACGGGCTCGTGCGCTCCAAGGCGTTGCCCAGCTTGACGCCGTCCAACCCGCGCACGCGCTTCCTGCGCGAAGCGTGGTCGCGTCTCCCCGGCTGGATGGCGTCGCGGCTCTCCGCGCGCTTGGCGAAGCACCTCTTCTGAGGTCCACGTCGGGCTGCGCAAGGCGGCCTGCCCGCGCTGCGCACAAGAGCGCAGCGTGTGAAGAACGCGCGCGTTCGACGCGCTCAGGGATTCCCGACGGGCGCTGTTCGCGCTGCGTGTCGCGCGGCAAAATGGTGCGCCATGAAGCCCCTGACCACCACGAAAGAGGCGCTCGACTATCACGCCCAGGGACGCCCCGGGAAGATCGAGATCGCCGCGACCAAGCCCTGTCTGACGCAGATCGACCTGAGCCTGGCGTACACGCCCGGCGTGGCCGAGCCCTGTCGTGAGATCGCCAAGAACTCCGAGAAGGTCTACGACTACACGGCCAAGGGCAACCTCGTCGCCGTCGTGACCGACGGCTCCGCCGTGCTCGGCCTCGGCAACATCGGTCCGCTCGCCGGCAAGCCGGTGATGGAGGGCAAGGGCGTGCTCTTCAAGCGCTTCGCCGACATCGACGTCTTCGACATCGAGCTCGCGACGCAGGACACCGAGGAGATCATCGCCGCGGTGCGCGCGATCGCGCCGACGGTGGGCGGCATCAACCTCGAGGACATCTCGAGCCCGCGCTGCTTCGAGATCGAGAAGCGCCTCACCGAGGTGCTCGACATCCCCGTCTTCCACGACGACCAGCACGGCACCGCGCTGATCACGGGCGCCGCGCTGCTGAACGGCCTCGAGCTCGCCGGCAAGAAGATGAGCGAGGTGCGCGTCGTGGTGAATGGTGCGGGCGCCGCCGCCATAGCCTGCTCGAACTACGTCATGAGCCTCGGCATCGCGCGCGAGAAGATCATGATGTGCGACAGCAAGGGCGTGATCTACGCGGGCCGTACGGAGGGCATGAACGCGTACAAGGAGCCCTTCGCCGTCGAGACCGCGTGCCGCACGCTCGCCGACGCGATGATCGACGCCGACGTCTTCATCGGCGTCTCGATCGGCAACGTCGTGAGCCCCGAGATGCTGCGCTCGATGGCGCCGCGCCCGGTGGTGCTCGCGATGGCGAACCCCGACCCGGAGATCCCGTACGAGGACGCGATCGCCGCGCGCCCGGACGTGATCATGGCGACCGGACGCTCCGACCACCCCAACCAGGTCAACAACGTCCTGGGCTTCCCCTTCCTGTTCCGCGGGGCGCTCGACGTGCGCGCGCGCTGCATCAACATCGAGATGATGCACGCCGCCACGCAAGCCCTGGCCGAACTGGCGAAGGAGCCCGTGCCGCAGCAAGTGGCGCGCGTGTACGGCCTCGAGAAGCTCGAGTTCGGCGCCGAGTACCTGATCCCCAAGCCGCTCGACGCCCGCGTGCTGCCGCACGTCACGCGCGCCGTCGCGGCGGCCGCGATGGAGTCCGGCGTCGCCCGCCGCACCGTGGACCTCGACGCCTACGAGCGTGAGCTCAACGAGCGCCTCGGTCCCGAGCGCGACCTGATGCGGCGCGTCGTCCACCGCGCGCAGCGCAACCCGCAGCGCGTGCTCTACCCCGAGGCCACGCACCCGAAGACGCTCGTCGCGGCCCAGGCCGTGCAGCGCGAGGGCATCGCGCACCCCGTGCTCGTCGGAGACGAGCGCGAGATCCGCGAGGTCGCGGCCGCGCACGGCGTCGACCTGAAGGGCATCGAGATCATCGACCCGCTGACCGACGGCCGCTCCGAGGCCTTCGCGCAGGAGCTCTTCGCCATCCGCCGCCACCGCGCGCGGGTGACGCTCGAGGAGGCGCGTGAGCGCGTCAAGGACCCGATGTGGTTCACGCCGCTGCTGCTGCGCAACGGCGACGCGGCCGGCATGGTCTGCGGCGTCACGCGCTACGTGCGCAAGACGATGCCGCCGATCCTGAAGGTGCTGCCGCTCGAGCCGGGCATCCGCCTCGCGTGCGGCCTCTCGATGCTGATCACGAACCAGGGCGCGTTGTTCCTGTCCGACACGGCGATCAACATCGAGCCCTCGGCCGAGGACCTGGCCGAGATCGCGCTGCTCGCCGCGCAGGCGGTGCGCCGCCTGGGTATCGAGCCGCTCGTCGCGATGCTGTCCTTCTCGAGCTTCGGCGGCAGCCCGCACCCGCGCAGCGACATGGTGCGCCGCGCGGTCGAGCTCGCCCGCGCCGAGGACCCGACGCTGGCCGTCGAGGGCGAGATGCGCGTGGACCTCGCGCTGAACCCGTTCCTGCGCGATCGCTACGGCGACCTCGCGCTGGGGGACAAGCGCGCCAACGTGCTCGTCTTCCCCAACCTCGAGGCGGCCAACATCGGCTACGGGCTCGTGCGCGGCCTCGCGGACGTGCCGGCCATGGGCCCGATGCTGCTCGGCTTCGAGCGGCCGGTCTGCGTGCTGCACCCCGGTCACATCGAGGTCGAGGACCTCATCCACATGACCTCGCTCGTGGTCGTCGACGCGCAGCAACGCGGGGAGTCCCCGGTGGCGCCCGCGCTGACGTCCGCGCCGCAGGCCTGAGCCGTCATCGCCGCGCCCGACCCGTCCGATCCCCGGCCCCTGCGCGCCTTCCTGGCCGCGGGGGCCGTCGTGTGGTGGGCGCTCGCGCTGGCGGCCTCGCCCGCGGTGCTCGCGGCGCTCGGGCGCGGCGGCGATCCCAGCGCGGAGACCCTGCGCGAGCTGGCGCGCCTGCGCTGGACCGGGCTGGCGTGCGGGCTCGCCCTGGGGCTCGCCTCGGCGCTCCCTGCCGCGCGCCTCGCCGCGCGCCGGACGCGCCGTGCGCTGCTCGTGCTGCTCTTCGGCGCGACGCCGCTCGCGGCGGTCGAGCTCGCCGCGGCGCCCTTCTTCGACGCGCCTGCGCCGATCTTCGTGCCCGATGCCGCGCTCGGGTGGCGCCTGCGTCCGGGGATCGACGCCGAGTGGTTCGGCGCGCCGGTCTCCATCAACGCCGCAGGACTGCGCGGCGCCCCGCCGGCGAACCCGCGCGTGCCCGGGGCCGAGCGCGTGCTCGTCCTCGGCGACAGCGTCGTGTTCGGCTTCCGCATCGGCGAGGGCGAGGGCACGCTGCCCGAGCGACTGCAAGCGGACCTGCGCGCGGCCACCGGCCGCCCGGTCGAGGTGCTCAACGCCGGCGTGGGCGGGTGGTCGCCCTGGCAGGAGGACGCCTGGTTGCGCGCGCGCGGCGACGAGCTGGCGCCGGACGTGGTGATCCTCGGCTTCGTGTTGAACGACGTGGTGGAGAAGCTCTCCCTCGAGCGCTTCGGCGGGGACGAGGTGAGCTTCCAGTTGCGCCACGCGCGGCCGACGGGCGTCGCCGGGTGGGTGCGCGCGACGGCGTGGTACGCGCTCGTGCACGAGCTCGCGGCGCGCCTGCGCGGCGAGCGATCGGCGCGCGAGGGCGCGCAGGAGCGCGAGCTGCTCAGCGTCTACGACCTGATGCTGCGGCCCGACGACGCCGACGTCGCGCAGGCCTGGGACCTGACGCTGCCGAACGTGGCCTCCGTCGCCGCGTGGTGCCGGGAGCGGGGCGTGAAGTTCCTCGTGACGGTGTTCCCCTACACGATCCAGCTCGAGGACCCCGACGCGCGCCGCTGGGACGCGCCGCAACGCCGCCTCGCCGCCGCGCTGCGCGAGCAGGGCGTCGCGCTCGTGGACCCGCTGCCGGCGCTGCGGGCGGCGATGCGGCGCGAGGGCTGGACGCAGTACGACGTCTACCTCGACGCCGTGCACCCCAGCCCGCTCGGGGACCGCGTCTTCGCCGAGCAGCTCACCGCGGAGCTGCTCGGGCGCGGCTGGATCGCTCGCTGATGCGGGCTTCGGCGCGGGCTGGTAGGCTCGGCGCCGCGTCCCCGACCCCCGCGTGCCCTTGAAGCGACCCCTCCACGCCCTCTGCCTGCTCCTCCTCGCCGCCGCGTCCGCCGTCGCGCACGAGGACGACCCGAAGCTGCTCGACCGCGTGCCGCCCTACGTGGGGCCCGGGTACGCGCCCGGCGCGGGCCTGCCCCGGCCCGGCCGCCCCGCGCGGCTGGCGCCCGCGCCGCCCGGCGGCAGCACCGCGCTCGTCAGCGGCGTCGGTGGCGGGGACGTGAGCTTCCCGGCGCAGGGCGTCACGCTGGTGTCCTGGCTGCCGCTCGGTCAGCTCGATCCGGGCAGCACCTCGGGCAACGACTGCTGGGGCTACGTCTCGGGCTCGGGCCGCGAGTACGCGTTGATCGGGCTGTCCGACGGCACGGCCTTCGTCGACCTGGCCGATCCGTCCGACCCGCAGGTGGTCTCCTTCCAGCCCGGGCCGCCGAGCCTGTGGCGCGACGTCAAGACGTACCAGCACTACGCCTACGCGGTCTCCGAGGGCGGCAGCGGCATCCAGGTCTTCGACCTCGCCGCCATCGACGCCGGCACCGTGTCGCTGGTCAACACGATCACCACCGGCGGCGTGACGAGCTCGCACAACGTCGCGATCGACACGCAGAGCGGCTACCTCTACCGCTGCGGCGGCGCGAGCGACACCGGCCTGCGCATGTACTCGCTCGCGAACCCCGCGGCGCCGCAGTACGTCGGCGCGTGGCACGGGCGCTACGTGCACGACGCGCAGATCGTCACGTACACGAGCGGGCCGTACGCCGGCAAGCAGGTGGCCTTCGCGTGCGGCGGCTTCGGCAACGGCAGCGTCGGCACCGGGCTGACGATCCTCGACGTGACGAACAAGAACGCGCCGGTCGTGCTGGCGCAGTACAGCTACCCGGGCGGTCGCTACTCGCACCAGGCCTGGCTGAGCGCGGATCGCCAGCTGCTGTACCTCGACGACGAGCTCGACGAGAACGGCACGCTGCCGACGACGACGCACGTGATCGACGTCTCGAACCTCTCGGCGCCGGTGCGCGTGTCGACCTTCACCAACGGCAACGGCGCGATCGGACACAACCTCTACGTGCTCGGCGACCGCGTGTATGAGGCCAACTACCGCAGCGGCCTGCGCGTGTTCGACCTGACGGACCCGCTGCACGGCGTCGAGGTGGCCGCCTTCGACACGTGGCCGAGCGACGACCACGACGCGTTCAACGGCCTGTGGAGCTGCTACCCGTACCTGCCCAGCGGGCTGGTGCTCGGCAGCGACCTCGAGAAGGGCCTGTTCGTCTGGCACGTCGGCACGCCGCCGCTCGCCTTCGACGTGCCCGGCGGCGCGCCGACGCGCTTCGACGCGGCCGGCGACGCCTTCACCGTGACGCTGCACGAAGCCGCGCCGGGGGACCTCCTGGCCGGGAGCGCGAGCCTGTGGCTCGACGCGGGCGCCGGCCTCGTGCAGCTCCCGCTCGTGCCGCTGGGCGGCGACGCGTGGCGCGCCGACGTGCCGGCGACGCCGTGCGGCGCGGAGGTGCGCTGGTTCCTCGGCGCGCGCGACGCCGGCGGCGTGCTGTGGACCTACCCGCCCGAGGCGCCCTTCACGAGCCTGCGCAGCCTCGCGTCCGACGCGGAGGGCGTGTACTTCGCGGACGACTGCGAGAGCGGGACGGCGGGCTGGACGGTCGGCGCGCCGGGCGACGACGCGACGGCCGGGACGTGGGAGCTGGGCGACCCGCAGGGCGGCCTCGCCAGCCCCGAGGACGACCACACGCCGGGCGGCACGCTGTGCTGGACGACCGGACTCGCCGCCGGGGTCGACGTCGACGGCGGCAGCACCTCGCTCGTCGGGCCGGCCGTGGACCTCTCGACGGCGAGCGACCCGCTGCTCGAGTTCTGGTACTTCTTCGACAAGAAGCAGGTCAACCCGCAGACCATCGACCGCCTGCGCGTCGAGGTCAGCGTCGACGACGGCGCGAGCTGGACGCTGCTCGAGTCGATCCAGACGACCTCGCACGCCTCGGAGGCCACCTGGCGCTTCGCGAGCTACCGGCTCGCAGCCTTCGTGACGCCGAGCGCGACGACGCGCGTGCGTTTCGTCGCGGCGGACCTGAACGTCAACTCGGAGGTCGAAGCGGCCGTCGACGACGTGCGCGTGGTCGAGGCCCTGTGCGGTTGCGGAGTCGCGCCGGGCTGCGCCGCGGCGCCCAACTCGAGCGGTTCCGGGTGCGTGCTGTCGGCGAGCGGGGCGCCCGCCCTCGGGCTGAACGACCTCGTGCTCGAGGCGAGCGGCGGCGTGCCGGGCCAGTTCGGCGTGTACTTCTACGGCGCCGCGCCCGCCGCCGCGCCGTTCGGCGACGGCACGTTGTGCGTGGGCGGGGCGACCTACCGCCTGCAGCCGCCGGTGGCCTTCGACGCGGCCGGGCACGGGAGCCGCGCGCTCGACCTCACGGCTGCGCCGGCCGCCGCCGGGCCGGGCGCGATCACGGCGGGCTCGACCCACGTCTTCCAGCTCTGGTACCGCGATCCCCAGGGACCGGGCGGGAGCGGCTTCAACCTCTCCTCGAGCCTCGTGGTCGACTTCTGCCCGTGAGCGCGAGCGCGCAGCGGCGCCCGCGAGCGATTCGCGGGCGCGCGCGCCGGCCTGCGTGACTCCGCGGGCTAGACTCGTCCCGTTCCGACCCTCCCCCCGACCCGCACTGCGATGCTCAAGTCCTACAGCCTGCTCGGCGCCCTGCTCCTCCCGTCCCTGGCCCTCGCTCCCGGCGAGGTGCGCCTGGCCTTCCACGTGACCGAGGGCACGACGCTGACGACCAGCTCCGAGCGCGTGCTGACCCTCGAGCTGCAGGAGGGCGAGCTCACGATGAACTTCGACGGCCAGGAGCACGGCGGTGAGGCCCCCGACGTCGAGCTGACCCTCGTCGAGAAGGAGGAGCTCGTCTTCCGCGACGAGTACGCGAAGCTCTCGGAGGGCCGCGCGGGCTCGATCACGCGCCACTTCGAGACGCTGGCCACGACGTCGCAGCAGAGCTTGACCGACCCCGAGGGCGAGGAGCACGAGGAGGAGACGCCGGGCACCAGCGAGCTCGAGGGCACCACCGTCGTCTTCACGCTGGACGAGGACGACGGGAGCTACGGCGTGGCGTACGCCGAGGACGTCGAGGACGGCGACGAAGCGCTGCTGGCCGACCTGGACGCCGTGGCCGACTTCTCGTGGTACCTCCCGGCGGAGGCGGTGGAGGTCGACGACACCTGGCCGATCGACCTCGACGCCTTCCGCCACACCGGCGGCCTCTCGGGCGACCTGCACATCGTGCGCGAGGGCGACGAGGAGGACCCGGACGACGACTTCGGCGAGCAGTTCGACGACCACCTCGACGGGGAGCTGGAAGGGCGCCTGGTCGAGGTCGTCGAGGAGGACGGGCGGCGCATCGCGGTGATCGCGATCCAGGCCGACCTGACCACCGAGATCGAGCAGACCGAGGACCTCGAGATCGAGGACGGCGAGGGCGAGCTGACGCGCACCTTCGAGTTCTCGTTCGAGCTCACCGGGGAGCTGCGCTGGGACGTCGACGGAGGGCACTGCGCGGCGCTGACGCTCTCCGGCGACGTGGGGATGGAGTTGACCGAGGACAGCGAGATCCACGGCTCGGGTCACACCATCGAGATCACGCAGAAGCAGGACTTCGAGGGCACCGTCACCTACGAGATCACGGTCGAGTAGGACGCGCCCTCGCGCAGGCTCTGCTGCGTGTAGAGCGAGTGGTACGCGCCGCGCCGGGCCATGAGCTCGGCGTGCGTCCCGCTCTCGACGATCGCGCCGTGGTCGATGACCAGGATGCGGTCGGCGCGGCGGATGGTGGAGAGGCGGTGCGCGATGACGAAGCTCGTGCGCCCCGAGAGGACGCGCTCGACGCCGGCCTGGATGCGCTGCTCGGTCTCCGTGTCGATGGACGAGGTGGCCTCGTCCATGACCAGGATGCGCGGCGCCTTCAGCACCGCGCGCGCGAAGGACACGAGCTGCTTCTGCCCGGTGGACAGCCGCCCGCCGCCCTCGCCGACCTGCGTGTCGTAGCCGTCCTCGAGCGCGAGCACGAAGTCCTCCGCGCCGACGAGCCGGGCCGCGGCGTGCACCTCGGCGTCCGTCGCGTCGAGCTTGCCGTAGCGGATGTTCTCCGCCACGGTGCCGCTGAAGAGCTGCGGCGTCTGCAGCACGATGCCGAGGTTCTGCTGCAGCCAGGCGAGGCTGCGCTCGCGGTAGTCGACGCCGTCGAACAGGATGCGCCCCTCGGTCGGCTCGTAGAAGCGACAGAGCAGGCTCAGGATGGTCGACTTGCCGCCGCCCGTGGCGCCCACGAGCGCGACCGTCTCGCCCGGCTGGACCGTCAGGTCGAGCCCGTGGAGCACGCGCTGGCCGCCCGCGTAGGTGAAGCCCACGCCCTCGAAGCGCATCTCGCCGATGCGGTCGGGCAGCCCGTCGGGCGCGACCCCGTCGGGGAGCGGCCGCCCGGCGTGCGCCGCCAGGCGCGCGCGCACCTCCGGGCCGTCCTGGACCTCGGGCACGGCCTCGACGAGCCCGAGCACGCGCTCGGCCGACGCCTGCGCCATCTGCATCTCGGCGAACAGGCGCGCGAGCTCCTGGATGGGCTCGAAGAACAGGCGGCTGAACGAGAGGAACAGCACCAGCGTGCCCAGCGGGATGACGCCCGCCAGCACGCGCCCGCCGCCGACGCCGAGCACCAGCGCGGCCGCCAGGCTGCCGAGCGTGAGCACGAGCGGCAGGTAGACCGCCGACTGCAGCGCGTTGCGCACGGAGACCTCGCGCATCGCGCCGGCGAGCGCGCCGAACTCGGTCGCGCTCTCGTCCTCGCGCACGAACGCCTTGGTCGTGCGCAGGCCCATGATGCCCTCGTTGTAGGCGGCGGTGAGCTTGGAGTTCTGTTCGCGCACGCGCCGCGAGCTCGCCAGGATCCTGCGCTGGAAGACGCGCGAGACGAGCGCGAGCACCGGCGTCACGCCGAGGATCGTCAGCGCCAGGCGCCAATCGACGACGAACATCACGACCGTCACGCTGGTCATCACGGTGCCGCCCCAGACCATGTCGAGCACGCCCCACGCGAGGATGTTGCTGAGGCGCTCGCAGTCCGACGTCATGCGCGCCATCAACCAGCCCACCGGGCGCCGGTCGAAGTACGAGAACGACAGGGCTTGCAGGTTCGCGAAGCCGGCCTGACGGATGTCGTGCACCACGCCGGTGCGCACGCGGCTGCCGGCGGTGATGAAGCCGAGCACGCTGCCCGAGAGCGTCAGCACGAGCACGCCGTAGAGCAGCGCGTACAGCCAGAGCGGCCGCGCGACGTCGGGCTGCGTCAGGTCGTCGACCACCAGCTTGGTGACCCACGGCAGGCCCGTGTCGCTGAGCGCCGTGCCGAGCGCGAAGACGGCCAGCAGCCGCACGTTGCGCCGGTAGGGCTTGGTGAAGCTCCACAGGCGGCGCCACAGCTGCAGGTCCACGCCGCGCCGCAGCGCGGCCACGTCCTGTTGCAGTTCTTCCTCGGGGTTCATGCCCGGCCTCCCGGCTCCGCGGCCGTCTGCAGGTCTCGTTCGATCTCGGCCTCCAGCGCGCCCTGGATCTCCCAGAGGCGGCGGTAGGGGCCCTCCGCGCGGATCAGGTCGGCGTGGTGGCCGGCCTGCACGATGCGGCCGCGCTCGAGCACGAGCGTCAGGTCCGCGTGCAGCACCGACGACAGCCGGTGCGCGACGATGATGGTGGTGCGCGTGCCGCGCCGCGCCGCGAGCGCCTCGAGGATGCGGCTCTCGGTCTCGGTGTCGACGGCCGACAGCGCGTCGTCGAGCACGAGGATCGGCGGGTCCTTCAGCAGGGCTCGCGCGAGCGCGATGCGCTGGCGCTGACCACCCGACAGCGTCACGCCGCGCTCGCCGATCTCGGTCTCGTAGCCGCCGGGGAACTCGAGGATGGCCTCGTGCACCGCCGCCGCCCGCGTGGACTCGCAGAGCGTCTCCTCGGTCACGTCGGGCATGCCGAGCACCAGGTTGGCGCGCACGCTGCGCGAGTACAGGAAGGGCTCCTGCAGCACGACGCCGAAGTGGCGGCGCACGAAGCGCCGCGGCAGCTCGCGCAGCTCGTGGCCGTCGAGGCGGATCGAGCCGCGCTCGTAGTCGTAGAGCCGCAGGAGCAACTGCACCAGCGTGGTCTTGCCCGCGCCCGGCGGCCCGATGAGCGCCAGCGTCTGCCCCGGGTCCAGCCGGAACGAGATGCCGTCGAGCGCCGCAGCGCCGCCGGCGAAGCCGAAGCCGAGGTCGCGCACCTCCAGCGCGCCGCGCAGCGCCGGCAGCGCCGCGGTGGCCGCTCCTTCCAGGTCGGACTCCTCGGCGACGTCGAGCACCTCGCGCAGCCGGCGCATGGACACGACGGCCTTGCCGGCCTCCGCGAGCACGCGGCCGAGCTGGCGCACGGGCCAGATGATGAGCGCCTCGTACTCGAGGAACGCGGCCAGCGTGCCGAGGCTGAGCGCGCCCTCGCGCACGCGCCAGGCGCCGACCACGAGCACCAGCCCGAGCTGACTCATCGTCAGGACGTCCGAGCTCGACCAGAAGCGGCCCAGCAGGCGGATGAAGCGCACGTGGTGATCGCGGAACTCCGCGTTGGCCGCGGCGAACTTCTCGCGCTCGTGCTCCTGCCGGCCGAACGCGCGCACGACGCGGATGGCGGTCAGGTTCTCCTGCAGCACCGTCGTCATGCGCCCCTCGGCCTCGTCCATGCGCTGGAAGAGCGCCTTGATGTGGCGGAAGAACAGGAAGGCCGACGTGACCAGCACCGGCAACAACGCCAGCGCGACGCACGCGAGCTCGAAGTCGAGGTGGAAGATCACCGGCGTGACGAGCCCGACGAGCAGGGCGGCGCGCCCGATCTCGATCACCTGCGTCGCGAGGAACGTGCGCACCGTCTCGACGTCCGAGGTGCAGCGCTGCACCAGGTCGCCCGTGTCGGCGGCGTCGAGCCACGGCGTGGGCAGGTGGTTCAGGTGGTCGTGCACGGCCTGCCGCAGACGTCGCACCAGGCCCTCCGACGCGAGCGCCGCGAGGCGGCCGCGCAGGTAGAAGCACAGGCCCGACGCGCCGGCGAGCGCGAGCAGCAGGGCCCCGGCGAGCCAGAGCTGGCCGCCCGCGTCCAGGCCGAGGCGCGCGCCGACCTCCTGCAGGAAGGTGCGCCGCTCGAGCGCGAGCTCGAGCAGACCGGGCGCCGGCGCCGGCCAGAGCTCCGTCGCGTAGGGCGGCGCGAGCGGGGCGCGCGGCAGGCTCGCGAGCGGGCCGTCGATCGCGGCGCGCGTCACCAGCGGCACCCCGAAGGAGAGGGCGATGCCGGCCGCCATCGCCGCGAGGGCGGCGAGGTAGCGCGCGCGCTGGCCGGCCGACAGGCCCCAGAGCGTCTGCTGGTCGTGGCCCTCGTGGGGCGATCGGTGGGCGTTCAAGGTCGAAGTCCTCGTGCTCGGTTCGCGCCTTCGGGTGCGAGGTGGCCCACGGAGGGCCGAGCGGGGGAGGACTTCGGAAGGCGAGAACGAAGAAGCCCGCTCAGCGAGCGGGCTCCTCGGGGCGGCCGACGACGTCGTCGGCGCGGGGCGCAAGGTCCGCTCGGGTCAGGAGGTGACCTCCTGAGGCACGTCGATGGGATAGCTCTTGCGCATGGTTCTGCTCCTGCCGGGGTGGGGGCGAGGCATGGACACTACAGGTCGACGCCGAGGGCACAAGCCCCCGCGCCGGGATTTTCTGCGCCGCGCCTCAGTGGTGGTGACCGCCGGCTCCGTGCACGTGGCCGTGCTCGAGCTCCTCGGCGGTCGCCTCGCGCACCTCGACGATCGTCACGTCGAAGGTCAGCTCGACGCCGGCGAGCGGGTGGTTCGCGTCGAGGATCACGGCGTCGTCCTCGATGTGCACGATCGTCACGAGCAGCTGGTTGCCGTTCTGGTCGCGCACCGGGAACTGCAGGCCGAGCTCGAACTCGAGCTGCCCGGCGAAGGCCTCCTTCGGCACGCGGTTCAGCAGCTGGTCGTTGCGCGGGCCGTAGGCCTTCTCCGGCGGCACGGTGACCTTCAGCGCGTCGCCGGCCTGCTTGCCCTCGAGCTCGGCCTCGAGCCCCGGGATGATGCCGCCGTGGCCGTGCAGGTAGGCGAGGGGCGCGCGGCCCTCGGACGTGTCGAGGACGCGGCCCTCCGCGTCGGTGAGGGTGTAGTCGAAGGCGACGATCTTGTCCTTGGTGATCTCCACGGGGGGCTCCGGGTCGGTGCTGCGGTGCGTTCGAGGCGAACAGCATAGGGCTCCGCGGCGCCGACCGGCCGGGCGAGGCTCGGAAAGCGCGGGCCCCGGCGTAGACTCCGCCGATGGCTTCCTCGTCGCCGCCCCCCGCCCCGGCCGCCTCCGGCCTGCGCCGCCTCTGGGACCACGGCCGCCGGCACCGGCCGCGCGTGCTCGTCGCGACGCTGTTCAGCGTCCTCAACAAGGTCTTCGACCTCGCGCCGCCGCTCCTGATCGGTCTCGCGGTGGACGTGGTCGTGCGCAAGCAGGACTCGTTCTTCGGCCGCTGGACGCAGGACCCGCACGAGCAACTCTGGCTGCTGGCCGCGCTGACCCTGGTGATCTGGGTGCTCGAGTCGGTCTTCGAGTACGCGTACGCGCTCGCCTGGCGCTACCTCGCGCAGACGGTGCAGCACGAGCTGCGGCTCGACGCCTACCGGCACGTGCAGGAGCTCGAGCTCGCCTTCTTCGAGGACCGCAACACCGGCGGCCTGATGAGCGTGCTCAACGACGACGTCAACCAGCTCGAGCGCTTCCTCGACCGCGGCGCGAACGACCTCCTGCAGGTCGGCACGACGGTGGTCGTGATCGGCGGCTACTTCTTCTGGCTGGCGCCCACGATCGCGTGGATGGCGATGTTGCCCATGCCCGTGATCCTGTGGGGCTCGCTGCACTTCCAGCGCCGCATCGCGCCGCGCTACGGCGAGGTGCGCGAACGCGTGGGCGACCTGAACGCGGACCTCGCGGGCAACCTGGGCGGCATCGCGACGATCAAGGCCTTCACGGCCGAGGCGCGCGAGGCCCGGCGCGTCGCCGCCGTGAGCGGCGCGTACGTCGAGGCCAACCGCGGCGCGATCCGGCTGTCGTCGGCCTTCTCGCCGCTGATCCGCATGGTGATCGTCGCCGGCTTCATCGCCTTCATGGTCGCCGGCGGGCGCCTCGCGCTGCGCGGCGAGCTCGAAGCCGCGACCTACACGACGCTCGTGTTCCTCACGCAGCGCCTGCTGTGGCCGCTGACCCGCCTGGGCGAGACGGTGGACCTCTACCAGCGCGCCGCGGCCTCGACGCGGCGCATCTTCGAGCTGCTCGACACGCCCGTGGCGATCCGCGGCGGGTCGCGACGCCTGCCGCGCGAGGCGGTGCGCGGGGCGTTCCGCCTGCGCGACGTCTCCTTCGCGTACGGCGGCCGCGCTCCGATCTTCGAGCACCTCGACCTCGAGCTGCCGGCGGGGCGCACGACCGCCATCGTCGGCGCGACCGGGGCCGGCAAGAGCACGCTGCTCAAGCTGCTCCTGCGCTACTACGACGTGACGGGCGGCGCGGTCGAGCTCGACGGGATCGACCTGCGCGAGCTCGACCTGGGCGACCTGCGCCGCGCGGTCGGGCTCGTCAGCCAGGACGTCTTCCTGTTCCACGGCACCGTGCGCGAGAACATCGCCTACGGCCGGCCCGACGCCAGCGACGAGGAGGTGCGCGCCGCCGCGCGCTTCGCCGAGGCCGACGCCTTCGTGCAGGCGCTGCCCGAGGGCTACGCGACCGTGGTGGGGGAGCGCGGGCAGAAGCTCTCGGGCGGCCAGCGCCAGCGCCTCTCGATCGCGCGCGCCGTGCTCGCCGACGCGCCGGTGCTCGTGCTCGACGAGGCCACCTCGTCGGTCGACAACGAGACCGAGGCGGCCATCCAGCGCTCGCTGGCCAAGCTCTCGGTCGGACGCACCACGCTCGTCGTGGCGCACCGGCTCTCCACGATCCGGCACGCCGACCGCATCCACCTCTTCGAGAACGGTCGCGTGGTGGAGTCGGGCACGCACGAGGAGCTCGTCGCGCGCGGCGGCGGCTACGCGGCGCTGTGGGCCGTGCAGACCGGCGAAGCGGTCGCGCCCGGGGTGGCCTGAGCGGCGCTCAGTCCGTCGACTGCTCGGTGCTGGCGTAGCTGCGCCAGCGCTCCTCGAGCGAGCGGAAGGCCTCGCCGGGCGAGACCGTCAGGATGCTCGCCGCGGCCTCGCGCCACTTCTGGAGGAAGGTCTGCCGATTGCGCGAGCACTCGCCGGCCGCGCGCAGCCACTCCTGGCCGGCCTTGCCCTCCTTGCGACAGACGTAGTCGTAGAAGCTCCAGCTCTTGGCCAGGTCCGCGTCCTCGAGCTCGAAGAGCGTCTTCAGCGCGATCTGGTCGATGCTGCGCCCCTCGCTCAGCGCGACCTGGTTGTAGACGTCGCGACGCCCTTCGCCGACCGTCTTCTCGCCCTCCTTGCGCTCCTGCTTGTCGCGCTTGAGGTAGCCCGACTTCTCCTTGTCGAACGCCTTGCAGGTGACGTTGTTGCGCCCGAGGTGCTCGAAGGAGACCTGGTAGCCGACGGCCTCGGCGAGCCAGTCCTGGTTCAGGCTCATGCCGCCGCCGTAGTGCAGGGAGGCGAGCGAGTGCCCCAGGCTGTGGCAGACGATGCCCTGCAGGTCGTTGTCGCGCATCTTCCAGAAGTCGATGAACATCGGCTCGGGTCGCCCGCCCGTCGTGCGGCCGCCGCCCATCGCCAGGCGTTGCTCGCGGTTCTCGCGCCACGAGACGCCGTAGAAGCCGGTCGTGTACTTCTCGTACTTCGGGATGTCGTCCGGCACGAAGAGGAACTCGTGGAAGCGCCGGTCGGGGATGTGGTCGACGTAGTCCTCGGCGAGGTACGGGTCGACGAACTCGGCGCGGAAGCCCTCGATGACCCGCTCGCCGAGCTCGAGCGCCGCCTCGGCCTCGGCGTCGGTGATCGGGTCGCAGTAGTAGATGCGCAGGTGCTGGCTCTGGAAGCCGTGGAAGACGTCGTGACCGCCGCTGGCCTCCTGCGACAGCGACTTCAACGTCTCGGGCACCTCGCAGGCCTCCACCGAGTCGAGCGCCGCCTGGCCGCGCGCGCGGATGGCCTCGTCGCGCGCCGCCTTGTTCTCCTTGGCGAGGTCCTTCTGCAGCGACTTGATCGCGGCCGGGAAGCCGGTGCTCTCGAGCCAGCCGACCAGGCGTTCCATCGCCGTCACGAGCCGCACGTGCCGCGCCTGCCACTCGCGCGAGGTCTTGTCGTAGCGATCGCGGTCCGCGCGGAACTCCTCGATCTGCTGCGTGCGGATGTTGTACTCCTTGCTGAGCCCCGGGAGGGTCTGGTCGCGCATCAGCATCGTCAGGCCCTTCACGTGCGCGCCCTGGATGACGAGCTTGTTCTTCTTCGAGGCCTCCACGCGCTCGCCGTCGACGACGAAGTAGGCGAACTTGCCCGGGTCCTTGGGGTCCACCACGAACAGCTCGTTCGAGCCGTTGGGGACGTAGGAGAGGTTGTGGTTCTGCTCCGAGTAGACGAAGCCGACCTTGGGCTCCCCGATCACCACGAGCTCGCCGCGGTACTCGGTCAGGTGGTCCTTGTACTTGCCGGCGGCCTTCTCGTCCTTGAAGTGGACGGCGATCACCTGGGCATGGGAGCGCGGCGCGAGGGCGAGGACGCCGAGCAGGCAGACGAGGGGCGTGAGGAGGCGCATCTGGGGAAAGTCGAGGTCTCGGGGGAAGACCCGCGGGAGGCCGGGGGGCGCTCGAGGGAACGCTTGCGTATCATGCCGCGGCTCGTGACGGACCAGCCCAGAGACGAACCTTGAACGATGCGACTCCCGGCCGCGCCCCGCTGGCGGCGGCCCTGACCCTAACCCTCCTGGCCGCCGCGGCAACCGCCCTGGCCCAGGATCCGAGCCCGGCGGCCGGCGCGGACGACGCGCGGACCCTCTTCCTGGCGAACTGCGCGCCCTGCCACGGCGAGAACGGCGACGGCCAGGGCACGACCGAGCTCGACCGGCCCGCGCGCAGCTTCCGGGCGGGCGGGTTCTCCTACGGGAACACGCCCGACGCGATCTTCCGCACGGTGACCTACGGCATCCCCGGGACGCCCATGCCGGCCTTCGAGAGCGCCTTCCCGCCGGCGCAGCGCGAGGCCTTGGCGGCCTACGTGATCTCGCTCGGGCCGGGCCTGCCGCCGCCGCCCGAGAACAGCGAGCTGGTGGTCGGGGAGCGCGCGGTGGTCGTGCGCGGCATGCTGCCGCCGCTGACCGACCTCGCCGTGCCGGTGCCGCGCGGCCTCGCCATCGGCCTGCCCAGCGGCATGTGCTTCGAGTACCGCACCGACGACGTGCGCCTGCTCGGCGTGCGCCAGGGGCGCTTCGTCGACCGCACCGACTGGGTCGGCCGCGGCGGCACGCCGCTGGCGCCGCTGGGACAGGTGGTCTACACCCTCGCCGGCGGCGCGCCGGACGCCTGCTGGTCGAGCGGGGCCGAGGCGGCCGCGCCGCTGCGCGCGGTGTTCCGCGGCACCTGGATCCGCGGCGCGCGCGCCGGGCTGCGCTACGAGTTGCGCGGCGCCGAGGACGCGCCGCTCGCGCGGGTCGAGGAGGAGTGCGCCAGCGTCGCCTCGAGCCTCGCCTCGGGCTATCGGCGCAGCTTCGCGGTGCGCGACGCCGCTCAGGCCGCGCCGCTGCTCCTGCGCGCGCTCGACCCGAGCGGCGGCGCCTGGGAGTCGGCCGGCGCGACCGGCTACCGCGTGCGACCCGACGGACGGCTCGAGCTGTACCTCGTCGCCGGCTCGGCCGGCTTCCGCCTCGAGCGCCCCGAGGCGCCGGCCCACGAGGTCGCGCTCGATGGGGCCGGCGTCGGCGAGCTGCGCGTGACGGTGCTCGTCTCCCACGAGCTCGCGCCCGCGAGCCCCGAGGAGCGCCAGGCCTTCCTGCGCCGCGTGCTCGAGGAGGTGCAGCCGTGATCGCGCTCACCCTCGCGCTCGCCGCGCTGCCGCAGGCGACGCAGTCCGACTACTACACCGTCGACTTCCTGCCCTCGCCGCCCGGCGAGGTGCTCGAGGTGGGCGGGCTCGACTTCTTCTCCGACGGGCGGCTGGCCGTCTCGACGCGCCGCGGCCAGGTCTGGATCGTCGAGAACGCCATGGCCGAAGATCCGGCCGACGCGCGCTTCCACCTGTTCGCCGAAGGGCTCTTCGAGGGCCTGGGCCTCGAGATCGTGAACGACGAGCTCTACGTGCTGCAGCGCACCGAGCTCTCGAAGCTCGTCGACGTGGACGGCGACGGCACGTGCGACGACGTCGAGTGCGTCTCGAACGACTGGGGCTATTCGGGCAACTACCACGAGTTCGCCTACGGCCTGCCGGTGGACGCCGACGGCAACTTCTACCTGTCGCTGAACGTCGGCTTCTTCAACCCCGAGTGGTGGCACGGCAAGTCGGTCGTGAAGGACCGCGGCTGGCTGCTGCGCGTGCACCCCGACGGCGTGACCGAACCCTTCGCGTTCGGCATGCGCAGCCCGTGCGGCCTGGGCTTCGACACGCACGGCAACCTCTTCTACACCGACAACCAGGGCGACTGGATGCCGGTGTGTCCGATCTTCCACGCGCAGTACGGCCGCTTCTACGGCCACCCGGCGGCGCTCAACTGGACGCACGCCTACCTCGACAGCCAGACGATCGCGAGTGACACCGTGCCGCCCGAGCGCGCGCGCGAGCGCGCCGCCGCGTGGATCCCGTACGACTGGTCGCGCTCGACCGGCAACCTGGTGCCCGACACGACGGGCGGGCGCTTCGGGCCCTTCGAGGACCAGCTCATCGTCTCCGAGCTCACCAACGGCCGCATCCTGCGCGCGGACTTCGAGCGCGTGCGCGGCGAGTACCAGGGCGCGGTGTTCCCGCTGCTCGAGGGCGTGGGCTCGACGATCCGCGTGCGCTTCGCGCCGGACGGCACGCTCTTCACGGGCCTCACCAACCGCGGCTGGGGCGGCGTCGCGCCGGCCGACGGCGTGGGCCGCGTGCGCTGGACGGGCGTCACGCCGTTCTCGATGAAGACCGTGCGGCTGCGCGAGACCGGCTTCGTCGTCGAGCTGACCGAGCCGGTCGACCCGGCCACGGTGCCCGCTGCGGCGGACGTGAAGCTCTACGACTACGACTACGACTACTGGTGGGAGTACGGCTCGCCCGTGCGCGACCAGCGCGACCTCGCGGTGGAACGCGTCAGCGTCAGTGACGACGGGCGCTGGTTGACCTTCGTCGTGCCGGACCTGACCGCGGGCCGCGTGATGCGCGGGCGCTTCGCGGGCCTGCGCTCGGCGAGCGGCAAGGCGCTGCTCACCGACGAGTTCGCCTACACGGTCAACCAGATCCCCGGGCACCACGTCAGCCAGGAGCGCGTCGCCAAGACCGTCCCGCCGCCGCCCAAGCGCGCCACCGGCCAGCAGGGGTGGCTGCGCCTGACCTACGGCGACGCGCTGGACGCCTGGGACTCGAGCGGCTGGGAGCTGTGCGACGCGGAGCTCGACCCGGCCGACCCGCACCGCTTCGTCACGACCAAGGGCGTGAACGCGCTCTGCAACACCGCCGCCGAACACCCCAGCGAGTACGTCTCGAAGGCCGAGTTCGGCGACGTGCAGGTGCGCCTCGCCTTCATGCTGCCCGAGGGCGGCAACAGCGGGCTCTACCTGATGGGCCGCTACGAGGTGCAGTTGCGCGACAGCGCGGGCGTGCTCGAGCCCGGCCCGGGCGACTGCGGCGGCATCTACGCCGGCCCGACCTGGCCCGGCTCGCCGCCGCTGCGCAACGCCTACTCGCGCGCCGGCGTGTGGCACGAGCTGGACGTGACCTTCCGCGCGCCGCGCTTCGACGCGGCCGGGAACAAGGTCGCCAACGCGCGCTTCGAGCGCGTCGCCATCGACGACGTGACCGTGCAGGAGGACGTCGAGGTGCCCGAGGCCACGCGCGGCGCCTGGCCCGGCGAGGTCGCGCGCGGCCCGCTGCGCCTCCAGGGCGACCACGGCCCCGTCGGCATCGGCAACGTGCGCGTGAAGGCGCTCGCGCCCGACGGCGAGGCCCCGCCCACCAGCGGCTGGACGTCGCTGCTGCCCGAGGACGACGACCTCGCCGGCTGGACGCGCGTGATGTCGGCGTCCTGGACCCTGGACGACGCCGACGCGCTCGTCTCGGGCGGCGGCCGCGGCTGGCTGTTCCGCGAGCACGGGCTGCCGCGCGACGTCGAGCTGCGCGCGCGCTGCAAGCTGAACGACGGCGGCCGCGCGGCGCTCGTGCTCGGCGCGCGCGACGTGGCCGGCCAACCGACCGGCTACGAGCTCGTGCTGAACGCGAGCTTCCCGAGCCCCGAGAAGACGGGCAGCCTGTTGGGTCTCGCGGAGCTGCACACGCACTTCGTGCCGCCCGACACGTGGTTCGACGTCGACGTGACGTGCCGCGCCGAGGAGGGCGGCACGCGCCTGCGCGTCGCGCTCAACGGCGTCGTCGTGAACGACGTGCTGGCCGAGGGCGCGCCGCTCGGCGACGGCCTGGCGCTGTACCAGCACCACGAGGGCACCGTGCTCGAGCTCGAGCGCCTCGAGGTGCGCGCGCTCGACGGCGAGTAGCGCCTACGCCGGGGCGCCCGTCACTCGCCGTCGGGCGCCTCGGCCTCGCTCGTGAACTCGACCAGGTAGCGCAGTCCGCCCTTGAACTTGGAGCCGCGCACGCCGTCGATCTCGACCCAGTAGGCCTGGCCGGGCTGCACGACGACGCCGACGGGGCGGAAGATCAACGCCGTGTCGCGCGTGCCGAGGTGGTCGAGCTCGAGCGGCGCGTCGGCGCGCACGTGCTCGGCGTCGAGCGGGTAGACGCGGACCGCGATCGCGCCCAGGTCGTTGGGCCACGTGCCGCCCGGCCCGAGCTGCACCGTCCAGGCGTGCCGCGGCCCGAAGTACTCGCACGGGAACCAGCCCGCGGCCGGGTAGCGGATGGCATCGTAGCTCGGCACCTTGCCGCGGCCCTGGTCGAAGGACCACATCGCGGAGAAGCTCCCGCGCCGCCCGAAGCCCGTGCGCAGCATGCGCGGGTTGAGGCACCACAGCCGGTGGCCGACGCGGTCGATGTTCGACTCGTCCGAGTCGTCCATGTAGCTGTCGATCGAGCCGGGCAGGTTCGAGCCCACGGCCAGGTTCGAGCTGCTCGTGCCCTGGTAGCCCGCGCGGTACTCGTCGTCGGGGATGCCCGGGTTCGCCGGCGTGTGGTCGAGCTTGCCGACCTTCACGAGCAGGCGCGCGGCCATCGAGCAGAAGTGGTTGTACTCGTGGTCGAGCCGCATGTCGCTCCACGGCAGGCCGACGAGCGAGCGGTACGCCATCAGGCGCCGCAGCGCCGCGTCGCGCTCGACGTCCTGCGCCGCGCGCTCGGCCGCCGAGAGGTCGCCGTCCGCGTCGATCGAGAAGCCCGGCGGCTTGCCGGCCGCGGTCGTGCTGGTGCGCTCGGGGTCGTAGACCTCGACCAGCGTCGCGCGCAGCTCCGCGAGCGGGCGCGGGTAGGGCGCGAGCCCCTCGAGCTCGATCAGCTCGCCGGCCTTCCAGCGCTGCGCGCTGACCGGTGCGCCCGCGCGGAACCACTCGAACTCGCCGTCGCGCTCGCCGTCCAGGTACTTGCCGCGCAGCAGCGGCCGACCCTCGGCGTCCCACGTCTCGTGCTTGCCGTGCAGCAGCCCGCCCTTGTAGCTCGTGCGCAGCTCGCGCTCGCCGCCCGGCCAGAAGCTCTCGTAGCGCCCGTCGAGCCGATCCGCGACGTAGCGCGCCTTGACGGACAGGCTGCCGTCCTCGCGGTACTCGAGGTAGGGCCCCTGGCGGCGGCCCTGGTCGTCGATGCCGTACTTGGCGCGCACGCTGCCGTCGGGCCAGTAGACCTCGACGGTGTCGCTCGCGGCGGGCGCGAGCGTGAACGCGGCGAGCAGGGTGGCGCAGAGAGGTGCGGCGAGGGTGGAGAGCGTCATGGCCGGGGGCGGTAGTCTACAGGGCCCCGCCGCCGCGGTTTCCCCCGAGCTCCCGCATGACCTCCCTGCGCGCCTACGCCCGCCCGTGCACGCCGCCCGTCTGGGCGCGCGGCGGCCACGCCCAGACGATCCTGGCGCACGTGCTGCCGACCGCCGCGCCGGCGCTGGTCGCCGGGCGCGACGGCGTGGAGCGGCACGAGGTCCCGCTGCCCGGCGGCGACCGGCTGTGCGCGCTGTACCGGCCGGGGACGAGCGGCGCGCTCGTGCACCTCTTCCACGGACTCTCGGGCGACGCGAACGCCGACTACGTGCGCCTCGCCGCCGAGGTCGCGCGGCGGCTCGGGCACGGCGTGCTGGCGGTCAACCACCGCGGCTGCGGTGACGGCGCCGGGCTCGCGCGCGGCGTGTACCACTCGGGCCGCGCCGACGACCTGGGCGAGGTCTTCGCGTGGTCGCGCCGGCGCTTCGGCGCGCGCGCGCTGGCCGTCGGCTTCTCGCTCTCGGGCAACGCCTTGCTGCTGCTGCTCGCGCGCGGCGGACGGGCGCTGCCCGACGCGGCCATCGCCGTGAATCCGCCGGTCGACCTCGCGCGCTGCTCCGCGCGCATCTCCAGCGGCTGGAACCGCGTCTACGACCGCCGCTTCGTGCGGCGCCTGTCGGCCAGCCTGCGCCGGCGCCGCGACGCCGGGCTGCTGCCCGAGCGCTACGTCCTGCCGCGGGCGCGCACGCTGCGCGAGCTCGACGAGGAGGTCACCGCGCCGCTGGGCGGCTTCCGCGACGCGGACGACTACTACGCGCGCTGCTCGACGCGCGACCTGCTGGCCCGCATCGACACGCCGACCGTGATCGTCTCGGCGGCCGACGACCCCTTCGTCGGCGCCGAGGACCTCGTCGGCGCGCCGCGCTCGGCGGCGGTGCACCTGCACCTCGAGTCGAGCGGCGGCCACGTCGGCTACCTGGCGCGCGGCGCCGGCCTGCGCGTCGAGCGCTGGCTGGAGGGCGCGTTGACGCACTACCTCGGCGAGCTCGAGCGGGCCGTGGAGGGCGCGGCGTGATCCTCGAGGTGTGCGTCGAGTCGCCGGCCGGGGCGCGCGTCGCCGCGCAGGCGGGCGCGGACCGCGTCGAGCTGTGCGCCGACCTCCATCGCGGCGGCACGACGCCCTCGCGCGGCGCGATCGAGCTCGCCGTGCGCGAGGCCGGGTGCCCGGTGATCGTGCTCGTGCGGCCGCGCGCGGGGGACTTCGAGTACACGCCGCTGGAGCTGGAGGAGGTGCGCCGCGATCTCGCCGCGCTGCGCGAGCTCGGCGCCGCCGGCGCGGCCGTCGGCGCGCTGACGCCGGAGGGGCGCGTGGACCGCGCGGCGCTCGCGGACTTCGTCGCGGCGGCCGACGGGCTGCCGCTGACCTTCCACCGCGCCTTCGACTGGTCGCGCGAGCCCGAGGCCGACCTCGAGCATCTCGTCGCGGGCGGCGTGCGGCGCGTGCTCACCGCCGGCGGCGCGGCGCGGGCGGAGGACGGCGCCGCGCGCCTCGCCGCGGCCCTGGTGCGCGCGGCCGCCAGGCGCCTCGAGGTCGTCGTCGCGGGCGGCGTCCGGCCGCCACAACGCGGCGGACCTGGCTCGTCGCCGCCACGGGCGCGCGCGAGCGGTGCACTGCGCCGCTTTCGAGCCGGCGCCGGGCCCGGCGTGGGCGCGCGCCGCCGACGTGCCGCTCAGCGCGCGCGCGCTGCCGCGCGACGACGAGCGGCGCGCGACCTCGGCCGCGCTCGTGCGCGCGATGCGCGCCGCACTCCCGCCCTAGGCGCCCGTCCGGGGGGCTCCGCGCGGCTCCCGCGAAAGGGCGCGAGCCGCCCTGGGGGAGGCGGCTCGCACGGGACTCGCGGGAGTCGGGGACGCGGGGTGCCCCCGCGAGCCCTCAGAAGATCTCGATCGCGGCCGCTTCGCTGGCCGAGAAGCGCACCGGCGCGCCGAGGTCGAAGACGAACCACTGCGCGAAGAGGCGCGAGCCGATCAGGTTCGGGTCGAGCGGCAGGGAGAGGTTCACGGAGTCGAAGCCGTTCCCCGGGCCGGTGCCTTCCATGTGCGCGATGCGGTGGAGCTGCACGCCGCCGGTGAGGCCGATGTAGAGCGTCGCGCCCTGGAACAGCGTGCCCGCCGCGTCGGCGTTGGGGCTGACCGCGAGGATCGCCTGGTGGTTGCCGAAGCCGCCCTCGACGCCGAGCGTCAGGTTGGCGTTGCCGATGCGCGGCGGCTCGAGGGCCACCATGCGCGGGACGAAGCCGTTGGTGCCGTGCGTGCCGGCGCCGTAGAGCTGCGGGACGCGCGTCGACTCGCCGTACAGCGTCGGGCGGTCGAAGGGGGGCAGCTCGTTGCGCACGCGCTCGTCGGTGAACGCGCGCAGGAAGGCGACGAGCGCGGCCTTCTCGACCGCCGTCAGGCCGATCGGCGCGATCGCCGGCGGCTTGTTCGGCGCGGTGAAGTCACCGCCGCGGTCGTAGAAGTCGACGACCTGCTCGAGCGTGTCGAAGCGGCCGTTGTGGAAGTACGGGGCCGTGAGCTCGACGTTGCGCAGCGTCGGCGTCTTGAACGCGCCGCGGTCGGCGGGGTTGTTCGTGACGTTGAAGCGGCCGAGGTCGTCCGTCTGCGGACGCACGCCGATGTAGTGGAACAGCCCGTCGGACTGCACCGGGCCGCCGTGGCAGACGATGCAGCGGCCGGGGCCGGTGAAGATCTGTTGACCGAGCAGTTGCTGCGGCGTCAGCGCGCCGGGCGCGCCCTGCTGGAACGCGTCGAACGGCGTCTGGAAGGCGAGCAGCGTGCGCTCGTACGTGGCGATCGCCATGGCGATGCGCGCCGGCGTCACGTCGGCCGTCCCGAAGGCCTGCTGGAAGAGCTGCGGGTAGGACTTGCCGCTGACGAAGGCGGACAGGTCGGCCGGCAGGTTCGAGGCCAGGTCGAGCGGCTTCGCGGCCGCGACGCGCGCCGCGACGTCGCTCCAGTCGCGCCCGACGTGACCCATCTCGGCGGTGGAGGTCGGCGGACCGGCGGCCTGGCTCTCGAGCGCGGCGCCGCCGTTGAGCAGCACGACGCCGGTCAGCGGGTCCTCGAACACGCCGTCGGCGCGGCCGTCCCAGAACATGGCGTTCGGGAAGAACGCCGCGTTGATCATGGTGGGCGCCTGGCGCGTGGTGACCTGCTGGGCCAGCCCGAAGAAGGTCGTGGAGCGGTAGCTGCCGTCGGCGTTCGACTCGACGACGCCCAGCGAGCCGACCACGTCGTCGGGCGTGCCGAGCAGGCCGTCCGGGCCGGGGTTGCGGCTGGCCGCGTTGCCCAGCGAGCGCGGGTCGCCGCCGCCGGCGCCGTTGATGTGACAGGTGGCGCAGGCCGTCAGCCGCGTCGACGAGAGCTGCTCGTCGAAGAACAGCGCCTTGCCGAGCAGCGCCTTGTCGGCCGTGATCGGGTTGCCCAGCGGGGGCGGCGGCGGCGGCGGGCCGCCTTGAGCGAGCACGGAGCCGGCGAGGACGAGGAGGGCGGAGGCGGAGGTGGTGAATCTCATGGGTCAGGAGCCTTGGGTCGAAGGATCTCGCGACTGGGGACGCTCAGAGGTACCGCGTCCGACGGGCCCTGTCTCCTGCGGGTGCGCCGCGACGCGGGACCGGAGGCCGACCTGTTGCGAATGGGAGCCGCTCGTCCGCGAACGGTACCACGCCGCGCGGACCGCGGCGGCAGCGCGTCGGGAGGATCAGGCCGGCTCGCTGAACTGCATCGAGTGCAGGCGCCAGTACGCGCCGCGTCGCGCCAGCAGCTCGTCGTGGCTGCCCTCCTCGACGAGCCGGCCCTTGGCGAAGACGAGGATGCGGTCCACGTCGCGGATGGTCGACAGGCGGTGCGCGATCACGAGCGACGTGCGGCCGCCCATCACGGTCGCCACGGCCTCCTGGAGCAGCTCCTCCAGGCGCGTGTCGACGTTCGAGGTGGCCTCGTCGAGCGCCAGCACGCCCGGCTCGAGCGCGAGCACGCGCGCGAAGGCGATCAACTGGCGCTCGCCGGCCGACAGGTTCGCGCCGCGCTCGCGCACGAGCTCGCGGTAGCCGCCGGGCAGGCGCGCCACGACCTCGTCGAGGTGCAACTGGTCGGCGGCGGCGCGGGCCTCCTCCTCGCTGACCTCGGGGTGGCCGAGGCGGATGTTCTCGAGCACGTCGCCGCGGAACAGGAAGACGTCCTGGGGCACGATGCCGACGCGCCGGCGCAGGTCGTGCAGCGCGTACTCGCGCAGGTCGACGCCGTCGAGCAGGATGCGGCCGGTCTGCACGTCGTAGAGGCGCGAGAGCAGCTTCAGGATCGTCGTCTTGCCCGCGCCGGTCGCGCCGACGATGGCGACGCTCTCGCCCGGCCGCACGCGGAACGAGAGCTCGCGCAGCACGGGCTGCGCGGGGTCGTAGCCGAAGGTGACGCCCTCGAAGCGGATCTCGCCGCGCGGCGGGCCGGGGTCGACGGGCTGCGCGGCCTCGGGCAACACCTGGTCCTGGTCGAGCAGCTCGAAGATGCGCGAGGCGGCGGTGAGCGCGCTCTGCATGACCGTGTACTTCAGGCTGAGGTCGTTCAGCGGCCCGAAGAAGCGGTCCATGTACTGGAGGAACGCGAACAGGACGCCGACCGTGACCGCGCCGCGCAGCTCGGCGGCGGCCTGCTCGAGCCCGAGCGCCTCGATCGCGAGCCCGCCGCCGTACCACACGATGAGCGCGCTCGTCAGCGAGCTCAGCAGGTCGGTGGCCGTCGAGAGCACCGACTCCCAGAGGACGGTGCGCAGCTCGGCGTCGCGCAGGCCGGCGTTGTCCTCGCCGAAGTCCGCGCGCATGTCCGCCTCGCGCCGGAAGGCCTGGATCAGCGACATGCCCGACGACTTCTCGTGCAGGCTCGCGTTCAGGCGCGAGCGACGGCCGATCATCACGCCGTACGCGTCGCGCACGTGGCGGCGGATGAAGATCGTGACGGCGAGCAGCACCGGCACGACCAGCAGCGTCACGAGCGTGAGCTGCCAGCTCATCCAGAGCAGGATCCCGACGATCGCCGTCAGGGTCAGCAGGTCGGCCAGGATCGTCACCACGCCCGACGCGAACAGCTCCTGCAGCGCCTCGACGTCCGTCGTGACGCGGCCGATCAGCTTGCCCGTGGGCGTGCGGTCGAAGAAGGCCGTGGCCAGGCGCTGGAGGTGCCGGAACACCGCGCGGCGCAGGTCGAGCAGGGCGTTCTGACCGGCGACCTCGAGCAGCAGCCCCTGGGCCGAGCGCAGCACGAGCTCGAGCACCAGCGCGCCCACGAAGGTCGCGACCAGCGCGCCCAGGCCCTCGAGCTTCCCCGGCGCGAGGTGCTGGTCGAGCACCAGGCGCAACAGCCACGGCTGCGCGAGGCCGGCGGCCGAGGCCAGCAGCAGGAGCACGAGCGAGCCCCACAGCCACGCCTGGTGCGGGCGCACGAAGTGCCACAGGCGCACGGCGAGGCGCGCGTCGTCGCGCAGGCCGCCCTCGCGGCGCTCGCGGTCGGGGCCGCTCACGACGGCTCCCCCCGCGGCTCGAGCTCGCGCGCACGGCGCGCCTGCGCGGCGCCGTCCTCCTGCGAGCGCCACGTGTCGGCGTAGCGGCCGCCGAGCGCGAGCAGCTGCGCGTGCGTGCCGCGCTCGACCACCGCGCCGTCCTCGAGCACGACGATCTGCTCCGCGTGGCGCACGGTCGAGAGGCGGTGCGCGACGAGGAGGGTCGTGCGCCGCGCCGCGAACGGCCGCAGGTGCGCGAGGATCGCGTCCGCGGTGGGGGGGTCGACCGCCGAGAGCGTGTCGTCGAGGATCAACAGCCGCGGGTCGAGCAGCAGCACGCGCGCGAGCGCCGTGCGCTGGCGCTGGCCGCCGGACAGGTTGACGCCGCGCTCGCCGAGCAGCGTGTCGAGGCCCTGCGGGAGCTGGTCGAGGTCCTGCTGGAGCTGCGCCGCGCGCACCGCCGCCGCGACCTCCTCGCGCGGCGCGTCGGGCCGGCCGAGCGCGACGTTCTCGGCGAGCGTCGCGCTGAACAGGAAGGCCTCCTGCGGCACGAAGCCCGTGTGGCGGCGCACCTCGGCCAGGTCGTAGTCGCACAGGTCCACGTCGTCGAGGAAGACCTGGCCCGGCTCGATCGCGAGCTGGCGCGCGAGCACGCGCGCGAGCGTCGTCTTGCCCGCGCCGGTGTGGCCCACGACCCCGAGCGTCGTCCCGGCCGGCACCTCGAGCGTCACGTCGCGCAGCACGGTGCGCGGGCGATCCTGCGCGCTGCCGACGAGGTGCTCGGGCAGGCTGCCGGAGAGGTGCGGCTGCTCGGAGAGCGGCGGGTAGGTCAGCGTGAGGCCGCGCAGGCTCAGGGCGCCGGCGCCGACCGTCGGCGCGGGCCCGACGCGCGGCGGGTCGGCGAGCTCCGGCTCGGCCTCGAGGATCTCCGCGATGCGCCCGTACGCGGCGAGCCCGCGCCGCATCGAGCTGATCACGAAGCCGAGCGTGCGCGTCGGCCCGGCGAGCCACGCGAGGTAGGTGAGCAGCAGGCCGAAGTCCTCGATCGACATCTCGCCGCGCACGACGCGCGGTCCGCCGATCCAGACGACCAGCGTGGTCGAGAGCCCCGCCAGCGCCATCATCGAGCCCGTCAAGAGCGCGCGCAGCCACGCCACCCGCAGGTTGTGGCGGCGGTAGGCACGGCAGCGCTCGTCGAAGCGCGCGTAGTCGCTGTCCTCGATCGCCAGCGTCTTGATGACGAGCTCGCCGCTCAGGCTCTCGTCGACCTTCTCGGAGACGTCGCTGAGCGCCTCCTGGGCCAGCCGCGCCTCCTCCTGGATGCCGCGCGCGATCACGCGGGCCAGCACGAGGAAGACGGGGTAGGGGAGCAGCGCGAGCCCGCCCAGGCGCGCGTCGATCGAGAGCAGCAGCGGGACCGCGATGGCGTAGAGCGTGATCGTCTCCGCCATGTACATGAAGACCGGCCCGCTGAGCCCGCGCACGAAGTTGCGGTCGTTGATGCAGCGCGACATCAACTGCCCGGTCGGGTTGCGCAGGAAGAAGCTCGGCGAGAGGCGCAGCAGGACGTCGAAGACGCGCTGCAGGAGGTCGTGGGCCACGCGCCGGCTCGCGCCCAGCACGGCCAGGCGGCTCGCGGTGCGCACGGGCGCCTGGAGCAGGGCGGCGAGCACGATCCACAGCGCGGCGCGCGCGACGACGCCCTCGAGCCGTGAGAGCTCCGCGGCGCTGAGCGTGCCCTGCGCGTGCTGCGCCACGGAGAGCGCGTCGAGCCCCGACCAGAGGAAGCGCGGGATCGTCAGCCGCAGGGCGGTGGTGGCGACCACGCACACCGCGCCCAGGGCGTACCGCCAGCGGTAGCGGTGGAGGATCTCGAGCAGGGGGCGCTTCGACGGCATGGGGCGGCGGCGGCCGCTCGACCGCGCGCGCGGGAGGATAGCAGCGCGTCACGCGCGTTGGCGCCTCCGCGCGCGATCCCTTAGAGTTCGAGCATGGACTTCGCGCGACCCGAGGACGGACGCGGCCGCCGATGAGCGACGCAGACGGCAGCCCGCGCTGGGCGCGCCTGTCGGACGCGCGCCTGCTCGAGTGGCGCATCTGCGACCTCGGTCTGCGCTTCGTCGGCTCGCCGCCGGCGCGGCTGTTCGACGAGCTGCTGCGCGAGCTGCGGGCCCGCGGGCTGGTCTTCAAGCCCTACGCGTGGCTGTCGACCGAGTGGTTCACGCCCGACCACCTGACCGGCTTCGCCGTGCCGTTCTACCTGGCGCACCCGCGCCTCGCGCGCCTCGAGCGCGCGCAGATGCTGCAGGTCGAGGGCGGCACGCGCGACGAGTGCCTGAAGATCATGCGGCACGAGACCGCGCACGCCATCGACAACGCCTACGGGCTGCGGCGGCGCAAGTCCTGGCGCCAGACCTTCGGCCCGCCCTCGCTCGCCTACCGCGCGAGCTACGCGCCGGACCCGACCAGCCGCGAGCACGTGCTCAACCTCGACCACTGGTACTCGCAGAGCCACCCGCTCGAGGACTGGGCCGAGACCTTCGCGGTCTGGCTGCGGCCGCACGGCGGCTGGCGCGCGCGGTACGCGGGCTGGCCGGCGCTGCGCAAGCTCGAGTTCGTCGACGCGCTGATGGCCGAGGTGCGCGCCGTCCCGCCGCGGCTGCGCACGCGCGCGCAGGAGGAGCCGCTCGGGTCGGTCGACCTGACGCTGGGCGAGTACTACGAGCGCAAGCGCGCCTACTACTCGGAGGACACGAGCCCGGCGCTGGACGGCCAGCTCCGGCGCGTCTTCACCGCCCCGGCGCCCGGCGAGCGCCGCCCGCGCGCGGCCGCCTTCCTGCGCCGCGAGCGCCCGGCGCTGGTGCGCAGCGTCGCCACCGCCACCGGTCAGCACAGCTACCTGCTCGACCACGTCGTGCGCGAGATGATCGCGCGCTGCAAGGGCGGCGACCTGCGCGTGCCGATGGCCCCGGCGGAGGCGCGCGTCTCGGCCGCGATCCTGCTGACCTCCCTGTCCTCCCAGTTCCTCTACGGAGCCCACCCGCACTACCACCGATGAGGCGCTTGCGGATCATCGTCATGATGCACGCCGAGCTCGTGCCCCCGGAGACGACCGAGGGGCTCAGCGAGTCGGAGATCCACGCCTGGAAGGCGGAGTACGACGTGCTCAGCACCCTCGAGCGCCTGGGCCACGACGTGCTCGGGGTGGGCATGGAGGACGACTTCGCGCCGCTGCGGCGCGCGATCCGCGAGCACCGGCCGCACATCGTCTTCAACCTGCTGACGCACTTCCACGAGGCCGGCATCTACGACTCGGCGGTGGTCGGGTGGCTCGAGCTGAACAAGCTCGCCTACACGGGCTGCAACCCGCGCGGGCTGCTCGTGGCGAACGACAAGGCGCTGGGCAAGAAGGTGCTCTCCTACCACCGCATCCGCGCGCCGCGCTTCTTCTCGGTCCCGCGCGGGCGCCGCGCGACGAAGCTGCCCGGGCGGCTCGAGTTCCCGTTGATCGTGAAGTCGGCCTCCGAGCACGCCTCGACGGGCATCTCGCAGGCCTCCGTCGTGCGCAGCCTCGACCAGCTCGCCGAGCGCGTGGAGTTCGTGCACCGCAACGTCGGCACGGCGGCGCTCTGCGAGGAGTACATCCAGGGCCGCGAGCTCACGATCGGCGTGCTGGGCAACAACCGGCTCGAGACCGGCCCGGTGTGGGAGCTGGCGATGCCGAACCTGCCCGAGGGCAAGCCCAACATCGTCACGTCGCGCGTGAAGTGGGACCTCGACTACCAGGCCGAGGTGGGCCTGAAGACCTTCCCGGCGCGGGACCTCGGACCCGCGCGCGAGGCCGAGATCGAGCGCCTCGCGCGGCGCATCTACCGCGCCATGGGCCTTTCGGGCTACGCGCGCATCGACATGCGCATGGACGACCAGGACCGCATCTGGGTGCTCGAGGCGAATCCCAACCCGGACCTCTGCTTCGGCGAGGACTTCGCCGAGTCCTTCGAGCGCCGCGGCTACGACTACCCGCAGCTCCTGCAGAAGCTCGTGAACCTCGGCCTGCGCTACGTGCCGCCCTGGAAGGGCTGAGTGCGGCGACGTCCGCGAGTCGGTCGGTCACGCTCGCCGCGCGCGCGAGTATGCGCGGGCCCGAGGCGGACTACACTGGTCCGCACCCCGACCCGCCGACCGCCATGCGCCGACTCGCCCTGCCGCTGCTCCTCGCCCTCTCCGCCTGCCGCGCCGACGTCTCCGACGAGGCGCACGCGACCCACCAGGCCGCCACGCCGGCGGCGCCCGCGAACGCCGCGCCGGTCGAGGAGGCCCTGGCCACCTTCGCCGGCGGCTGCTTCTGGTGCATGGAGCTGCCGTTCGAGCAGCTCGACGGCGTGAGCGCGGTGATCTCGGGCTACGCCGGCGGCGCGACCGAGTTCCCGACCTATAAGCAGGTCTGCGGCGGCCGCACCGGTCACGCCGAGGCGGTGCAGGTGCACTACGACCCCGCGCGGGTCAGCTACGACGACCTGCTCGAGGTCTTCTGGCGCCAGATCGACCCGACCGACGCTGGCGGCCAGTTCGTCGACCGCGGCAGCCAGTACCGCACGGTGATCTTCGTGCAGGACGACGCGCAGCGCGCGGCCGCCGAGGCCTCGAAGCAGCGCCTGGGCGAGAGCGGCCGCTTCGCGAAGCCGATCGTCACCGCCATCGAGCCGCTCGATCACTTCTGGCCGGCCGAGGACTACCACCAGGACTTCCACGACAAGGACCCGCGCCGCTACGGCTCGTACCGCGCCGGCTCGGGCCGCGACGACTTCCGCGAGCGCGCGTGGGGCGCGGAGGCCGACTACCGTCCGACCGGCGTCCCGCGGCCGACGCCCGAGGAGCTGCGCGCGCAGCTCACGCCGCTGCAGTTCCGCGTGACGCAGGAGTGCGGGACCGAGCCGCCCTTCCGCAACGCCTACTGGGACGAGCACCGCGCCGGCATCTACGTCGACGTGGTCAGCGGCGAGCCGCTGTTCAGCTCGCTCGACAAGTACGACTCGGGCAGCGGCTGGCCGAGCTTCACGCGCCCGCTCGAGGCCGACGGCATCCAGGTCGGCGTCGACTACGACCTCGGCTACGCGCGCCAGGAGCTCAAGAGCAAGGGCGCCGGTTCGCACCTCGGCCACGTCTTCCCCGACGGACCGGCGCCGACGGGCCTGCGCTACTGCATCAACTCGGCGTCCTTGCGCTTCGTGCCGGTGGAGGACCTCGAGAAGGAGGGCCTCGGGCGCTACCTGCCGCTGTTCGAGGCGGCGGGCGCGGCGGACGCGAAGCACGACTGACGCGTCGCGCTCAGTAGTGCGGCGGCGGGTCGTGCTGCGGGCCGACCTCGTCGCCGCCGCGCTCGCCGCGCGCCTCGAGCCGCGTCAGGCGCTCGCGCAGGCGCTGGAGCTCGGCGCCCTGCGCGAGCAGCACCTCGTGCAGGTCCTCGACCGTGCGCTCGAGGAAGGCCAGCTTCATCTCGAGGTCGGTCAGCCTCTCGGCGCTCACGCGAAGGCCTCCAGCGCGCGCGCGAGGTCCGCCGCGCCGTTGTACACGTGCGGCGAGACGCGCCAGCCGCCGGCGCGCTGCGAGACGCGCACGCCCGCGGCGGCCAACCGCGCGCTCGTCGCCGCGAAGCTCGCGGCGTCGCGCGGCGCGACGCGGAAGAGGTGCGCGGCCTGGTCGGAGGCCGCGAGGTCGCTCGCCTCGTAGCGCGCCGGGTCGAGCCCGGCCGCGAGCGCCGCACCGAAGGCGCGCGCGTGCGCGCGCACCGCCTGCGGCCCGAGCGCGTCCAGCCACGCGAGCCCCGCCTCCCAGCCGGCGAGCCGCGCGAAGGCCGAGCTCTGCCCGTGGTCGAAGCGCGCGGCGGCCGAGTAGGGGCCTTCGCGGTACTCGGTCAGGCGGTTGAAGTCCTGCGAGTTCTCGAAGTTCTTCCAGCTCGCCTCGAGCGGCTCGAGGCGTCGTTGCAGGTCCGGCGTGAGGCGCAGGAAGCCGGTCCCGTACGGACCGAGGAGCCACTTGTAGCCCGCGCCGACCACGACGTCGCAGCCGAGCGCGTCGTCGAGCGGCGCGTCGACGCCCGCGCTCTGCGTCACGTCGACGCAGGTGAGCGCGCCGTGCTCGCGGGCGGCACCGCACACGGCCGCGAGGTCGAGCCGGCGCCCGTCGGTCCACGAGAGCGGCTCGACCGCGACGAACGCGACGTCCTCGCCGAGCCGCGCGAGCAGCCGCTCGGTCGCGCCCGCGCCGCCGGGTACGAGCTCGAAGGCGAAGCCGGCCTCGTGCAGCCGTTTCCAGCCCTGCACGTTGCTCGGGAACTGCCCGTCGACACCCAGCACGCGCCGCCGCCGCCCGACGAGCGCGTCGGCGTGCACGCGCAGGTTCCACGCGAGCGTCGCGACGCCGAAGCTCACCGCACCGGTCAGCGAGTACTGCTCGGCGGCGCCGCCCACCAACCGCGCCAGCAGCGCGCGCACGCGCTCGGGTGGCCCGTAGAAGTCGTCGAGCCCGAAGTCCGGCAGGGCCAGGCGGTCGACGCTGGCGTGCAGCGCGGCGAGCGCCGCGGCGGGCTTGGGCGTCATGTAGGCCGCGTTCAGGAACGCGACGGCGGGGTCGAGCCCGGGGAAGCTCGCGGCGGCGGGGTGATCGAGGGCGCTCATGGGCGCGGGCACTCTAGCGCGCGTCCAGCTCGGCCACCAACTCGTCCGCGATGGCCAGCGCCGAGGTCGCCGCGGGCGACGGCGCGTTGAGCACGTGCAGCACGGCGCCGCGGCGCTCGAAGGCGAAGTCGTCCACGAGCGCGCCGTCGCGGCCGACGACCTGCGCGCGCGTGCCGCTGGGCGCGGGCGCGAGCCAGCTCGTCTCGAGCGCGGGCAGCATGCGCCGCGCGGCGGCCGCGTAGAGCTCGTCGCTGCGCGCGCGCAGGTACTCGCCGCCCGCGCGCAACAGGTACCGCCGCGCCAGCTTCCACGTGCCCGCCCACGTGAGCGTCGCCAGCGCGTCGGCCGCGCCGCCGTCGGGCGTGCGCCGCCACGCGAGCACGGCGTTGGGCCCGACCTCGACCACGTCGTCGACGCGCCGCGTGAAGTGCACGCCCAGGAAGGGCAGCGCCGGGTCGGGCACGGGGTAGACGAGGCCGCGCACGCAGGCGTCGTGCGGCGCGACGAGGCGCCGGTACTCGCCGCGGAACGGCACGACGCGCAGGTCGCGCGCGCGGGCCAGCCGATCGGCCTCGAGCCCCGCGCAGGCGACGACGCGCCGCGCGGCGAGCTCCTCGCCGTCGAGCACGACGCGCGCGCCGGCCGGCGTCGGGTCGACCGCGCGCACCGCCGCGCCGCAGCGCACGGCGCCGCCCCCGTCCGCCAGGCGCGCGGCGAGGTGCTCGCCGACCGCGCCGAAGTCGCACACGGCCGTCTCGGGCACCCACAGCGCGGCGCGCCCGCGCACGTGCGGCTCGTGGCGCTGGAGCTCGTCGCCGGCGAGGCGCTGCGTCGCGACGCCGTTCGCGGCGCCGCGGCGCTCCAGCTCGGCGAGCCGCGGCAGGTCGGCCTCCTCGATCGCGACGACGAGCTTGCCGCGCCGCGCGAAGGGCAGCGACGCCTCGCGGCAGAGGGCCTCGAGCGCCGCGCCGCCCGCGCGACACAGGCGCGCCTTGCGCGAGCCCGGCGCGTAGTAGAGGCCCGAGTGCACCACGCCCGAATTGCGGCCGCTCTGGCCGCGGCACACGGCGTCGGCGCGCTCGAGCACGAGCACGTCGCGCCGCGGGTGCGCGGCGAGGTAGCGCCAGGCCGTGGCCAGGCCGACGAGGCCTCCGCCGATGACGATCAGGTCGCGCACGCGCCTCGCTGCGCCCGCCGCGCGGGCTCCTGCGCGCGGCGCGCGCCCCGCGGCTCAGGGCGTCCAGCTCACGCGCAGTCCGTTGGTCAGGTTGTGGCCCGAGCCGCACGGGCCGTTGTGGGGGTCACGATACCAGAACTGGTAGTGCCGCACCTCCCCGGCGAGCACGCCGCCCGCGTTCGCCAGCGCGACGCTCGAGCGCGCCTCGCCCGCGCCGTCGGCGACGGTGAACTCGAGCACCAACGGCGTGCCCTCCGTACACCGCAGGCCGTCGCCGAAGTGCACGCCGACGCCGCCGTTGGCGGACGTCACGCCCTGCACGAAGGCACCCGGCTGGAACGGCACGGCGCCCTGCACGCGGAAGGTCAGCGAGTCCGCGGCCACCGACGCCGCGCCGGTCGCGCCGAGGTAGCCGCCGCTGCCCGTGCTGTTCGCGCAGCCCTCGCCGAGCACGCCGGCGTTGGCGCACGGACAGGCGAGCTGCGCGTCGCCGTGGCAGTAGCTCACCGCGGGCCCCTGGACGCGGAACACGTTCTGGCTGTAGAGCCCCGCGACGTAGGCCTGGCCGAACAGGTCGATCGCCACCCCGGCGCTGTTGAACAGCACGCCGCCGTTCGCGTCGCCCTGCGGCCCGACGACCTCGGTCACCGTGCCGTCGACGTCGATGCGGAAGGCGTTGCTCGTGTAGGCGCACGCGACGATCACGCTGCCGTGCGGCGCGACGGCCAGGCCCCAGGGCTCGCGCGCCGCGTTGCCGAGGCCGTCGCCGTTCACGTCGAGCACCTGCGCGATCGCGCCGCCCGGCGCCACGCGGAAGACGTTGTTCGTGACCTTGCCGGTCACGTAGAGGTTGCCGGCCAGGTCGAGGCCGAGCGACGCGCCGCCGCCGAAGGCGTGGCCCTGGCCGTCGCCGCTCGCGTCGAGCACCACGTCCACCGCGCCGCCGGGCGTCACGCGGAAGACGTTGGAGCTGGTCCACCCCGAGACGAACAGCGTCCCCGCCGCGTCCACCGCGAGGCCGTAGGGGCTCGAGAGCGCGTGGCCCTGGCCGTCGCCGGCGGGTCCCAGCACCACGCTGACCGCGCCGCTCGGTGCGACGGCGAAGACGTGGTGCGTGCCCGAGCTCGACACGTAGAGCGTGCCGTCGGGCGCGAGCGCCAGGCCGTAGGGCGCGTCGAGCGTGGACGTGCCGTCGCCCGCCGGACCGAGCACCTCGCTGACCACCCCGCCCGGCGAGACCGCGAGCACGTTGCTGGAGAACCACCCGGCGACGTAGACTGTGCCGTTCGCGTCCACGGCCGTCGCGATGGGCCCGTCGAGCCCGTGCCCCTGGCCGTCGCCGCTCGCGTCGACGAGCAGGCGGCGCTGCCCCTGGGCGTTCACGCCGATCAGGTTGTCGGTGAGGAAGCCCGGCGCGAGCACTTCGCCCGCGGGCGTCACGGCGAGCTGGTAGGCTCCGCCGAAGCCCGCGGCGCCCGTGCCGCTGGAGTTCAGGATCTCGGTGACCTCGCCTGCCAGGCCGAGGTCGCAGAGCGCCGCCGCGAGCACGAGCCCGCGGAGCGCGAGGAGGGGACGCTGGGTTGTCATGCTGCCTCGGTGGGTGGGAGGCCGGTGGAACGCGCGTACATCGACCGGCGCTGCGCGTCGACTGCAGGCCGGCCGGACGCGGCGACGCGATTCGCTCGCCCTGCCTGGATCGACGTCGCGCGACGAGCCCGTCGTCACGCGGGATCCGCGCCGCTCGGCGCGTGTCGAGCACGGGACGGTGCGCTCCCCTGAAGCCGCATGACCGCCGGGGATTCCCGCGCGGCGCGCGGGCGCCGCGCCGCGTGCGTGGGCTACGCTCCGCGCTCCGACCCCGACGCGCGATGACCGACACGAACCGCCCCACGAACCGCCTCGCCGGCGAGACCAGTCCCTACCTGCTGCAGCACGCCCACAACCCCGTGGACTGGTACCCGTGGGGGCCCGAGGCGCTCGCGCGCTCGCGCGCCGAGGGCAAGCCGATCTTCCTGTCGATCGGCTACAGCGCCTGTCACTGGTGCCACGTGATGGAGCGCGAGTCCTTCGAGGACGACGCGATCGCGGCGTTGATGAACGAGCACTACGTGAACGTCAAGGTCGACCGCGAGGAGCGCCCCGACCTCGACGAGATCTACATGAAGGCGGTGATGCGGCTGACGGGCTCGGGCGGCTGGCCGATGAGCGTGTTCCTCACGCCCGACCTGCTGCCCTTCTACGGCGGCACGTACTTCCCGCCGCGCGGCGCGTACGGCCGGCCGGGCTTCGCCGACGTGCTGTGGTCGCTCGCGAAGGCCTGGGAGCGCGACCGCGACGGCGTGACCTCGCAGGGCGAGCGCCTGGCGCGCGAGATCGCCGCCGAGGGCCGCGTCGACGCGCGCGGTGCGCTCGACCCGACCGTGCTCGATCGCTCGCTCGAGGCGCTCGCCCAGAACTACGACGCCGAGTGGGGCGGCTTCGGCTCGGCGCCCAAGTTCCCGCACGCGATGGACCTGCGCCTGTGCCTGCGCCACCACGAGCGCACCGGCGACGCGGCCCCGCGGCGCATGGCGCTCGACACGCTCGACCGCATGGCGGAGGGCGGCATCCACGACCAGCTCGGCGGGGGCTTCCACCGCTACAGCACCGACGAGAAGTGGCTCATCCCGCACTTCGAGAAGATGCTCTACGACAACGCGCTGCTCGTCCCGGCCTACCTCGAGGCCTGGCAGCTCTCGGGCGAGGAGCGCTACGCCGACGTGGCGCGCGGCGCGTGCGAGTGGATGCTGCGCGAGATGGTCGCCGAGGGCGGCGCCTTCGCGAGCACGCAGGACGCGGACACCGAGGGCGAGGAGGGCAAGTTCTTCGTCTGGACGCCGCGCGAGCTCGAGGCGCTGCTGGGCCGCGACCTCGGCCGTCAGGCGGCCGCGTGGTGGGGCGTCACCGACGCGGGCAACTTCGAGCACGGCACGAGCGCGCTGTGGCGGCCCGAGCCCGCCGGCGAGGTCGCCGCGCGGCTGCGCCTCGACGTCGCCGAGCTCGAGCAGCGCATGCGCGAGGCGCGCGAGCGGCTGTTCGCGGCGCGAGCCGAGCGCACGGCCCCGGCGCGCGACGACAAGGTGCTCACCGCGTGGAACGGGCTCGCCATCGGGGCGCTCGCGCGCGCGTACCAGGCCCTCGAGGAGCCGCGCTTCCTGGACGCCGCGACGCGGGCCGCGCGCTACCTGCTCGCGCACCACCGCCGCGACGACGGCACGCTCTTCGCCACCGGGCGCGACGGACGCGCGCGCCACGAAGGCTGCCTCGACGACTACGTGTTCCTGATCGCGGGGCTCCTCGACCTGTACGAGAGCGACTTCGACACCACGTGGCTGGAGGCCGCGCTCGAGCTCGCCGACGTGGTCGAACGCGACTTCCACGACGCCGACCACGACGGCTACTTCACCACCGGCGCGCGCCACGAGGAGCTCATCGCGCGGCTCAAGAACCCGCACGACGGCGCGCTGCCCTCGGGCAACGGCGTGCACGCCGAGAACCTGCTGCGCCTCGCCGAGCTCACCGGCCGCGGCGACCTGGGCGAGCGCGCCGAGCGCACGCTGCGCTCGCTCGCCAAGCTCGTCGGCCGCTACCCGGCGGCCTTCAGCCAGCTCCTGATGGCGGTGCACTGGCTCGCCGTCGGCCCGCGCGAGGTCGTCGTCAGCGGCGCGCCCGAGGACGCGCGTACGCGCGCGCTCCTGCGCGCGGTGCGCACGTGCTTCGCGCCCGCGAAGGTCGTCGCGCTCGCGGCGCCCGGCGCCGACGCGACCGAGCTGCCGCTGCTCGAGGGCCGCATCGGGTCCGAGCCGCGCGCGTGGATCTGCCGCCACTACACCTGCCACGAGCCGCTCACGGACCCGGCCGCGGTGGCCCGCGCGCTGGCCGACTGACGCGCGATGGGGCTCTTCCGTCGCACGCCGCGCCCCGCGGAGTCGCCGCGCGAGGTCGACCCGACGCGCGTCGTGCGCGCGTACCACGAGCGCACGAAGCACCAGCCGCACCGCTACGCGCTCGGCCCGCCCGACCTCGACTGGGCCACGCAGCCGGCGCCCTTCCGCCACTGGACGGACGCGCCGCGCGTGGCGCTGGCGCGCGCGTTCGACGACGACGGCCCGACGTGGGCGCAGGTGCTGCGCGGCGAGGCGCCGGCGCGCCGCTTCGACGCTGGCGAGCTCGCGCGCCTCCTGTACGAGAGCCTCGCGCTCTCCGCCGCCAAGGAGTACGGCGCGTCGCGCTGGACGCTGCGCGTGAACCCCTCCAGCGGCAACCTGCACCCGACCGAGGCGCACCTCGTGCTGCCCGCGCTCGACGGGCTCACCGACGCGGCCTGCGTCGCGCACTACGACCCCGAGGCGCACGCGCTCGAGCTGCGCGCCGAGTTGGACGACGCGCGCTTCGACGCGCTGCGCGGCGGGGACGCGCGCGTGCACGCCTTCGTCGCGCTGACCTCGATCCACTGGCGCGAGGCCTGGAAGTACGGTGAGCGCGCGTGGCGCTACTGCCAGCACGACACCGGCCACGCGCTCGCGGCGCTCTCGTTGGCCGCGGCCGCGCGCGGCTGGCGCCTGCGCGCCCTCGACGAGCTCGACACGCAGTCGCTCGAGGCGTGGCTCGGCGCGGCCGCGACCGCCGGCCCCGAGGCCGAGGTGCCGGCGCTCGTCTGTGCGCTCGAGGCGCGCGACGCGCCGGGCGCGCCCGCGAGCGCGGCGTGGCGCGACCTCGACGCGGCGCGCGCGCTCGCGTGGCGCGGCACGCCCAGCGCGCTCTCGTCCGAACACGTCGCGTGGGAGGTGATCGACGTCGTCGCGCAGGCGACGCGCAAGCCCGCGACCGACGCGCGGGCGGCGGCGCTCGCGGACCGGCCGGCGCCGCGCGCCGCGTCGACCGCGCCCTTCGGCGCGCTGGCCCGCGCGCGCCGCAGCGCCGTGGCGATGGACGGCGCGAGCCGCCTCTCGCTCGCGGACTTCATTGCGCTGTGCGACGCCTGCCTGCCCCGGCCCGGCCTGCCGCCCTGGGAAGTGCTGCCGGGACCCGCGCGCTTGCACCTCGTGCTCTTCGTGCACCGCGTCGACGGCCTCGAGCCGGGCGTCTACCTGCTGCTGCGCGACGAGGCCGCGCGCGACCGGCTGCGCGCCGCGCTGCGCGCGAGCTTCACCTGGGAGCCCGTACCCGGCGTGCCCGCCGAGCTGCCGCTCGTGCGCCTGCACGCGTCGGGCGTGCGCGGCCTCGCGGCGCACGTCTCCTGCCACCAGGAGATCGCCGGCGCGGGCGCCTTCGCGGTCGGCATGCTGAGCGACTTCGACGCCGCGCTGGCCGACGGCGCGTGGCGCTACCCGCGGCTCTACTGGGAGGCCGGCGCGCTGGGGCAGGTGCTCTACCTCGAGGCCGAGCGCGCGGGGCTCGCCGGCACGGGCATCGGCTGCTTCTTCGACGACGCCGTGCACGCGGCCCTGGGCCTCGCCGGCGGCGCGTGGCAGAGCCTCTACCACTTCACCGTCGGCGGCCCGCTGCTCGACACGCGCATCGTGACGCGCGCGCCCTACGCGGAGGCGCGAGCGTGACGCGCCCGTCGCCGCTGCGCGCGGAGGAGCTGCAGGCCGCGCTGACCGCGCTGCCCGACTGGCGGCTCGCGAACGGCGCCCTCGCGCGCACGTTCCGCTTCGCCGACTTCGCCGCGGCCTTCGCCTTCATGGCGCGCGTCGCGGTCGCGGCCGAGGCGCTCGACCACCACCCCGACTGGCGCAACGTGTACGCGACCGTCGAGGTGCGGCTCGTGACGCACGACGCCGGCGCGGTGACGCGACTCGACGTGGAGCTCGCGCGCCGCATGGACGCGCTGGCAGGCTCCTAGCCGGGCTGCAGCTCGCCGTCGCGCGCCTCGGGGTGCGCGAAGCGCTCGCGCAGCCCGGCGACGACCTCGGGCTCGCCGAAGATCAGCAAGCGGTCGCCCTCCTCGAGCCGCGTGTGTCCGCGCGGCACGAGCGTGCGCGCGCCGCGCCGCACGGCGGCGACGAGGCAGCCCTCGGGCAGGCCGAGCTCGCGCAGCTCGCGGTCGACCCAGTCGGTCTCCTGGCGCGCCGCCGTCACGTCGACCGACACGTAGCGATCGTCGCGCAGGAAGACCTCGCGCAGCGCGAGCTCGTTCTCCGCCGACAGCCACTCCTCGAGGAAGTCGGCCTGGTCGATGCGGCTGGCGAGCTGCGCCAGCATGCGCAGGTGCTGCGAGGGGTCCTCGCCCGGACTGACCAGGAAGAACGCGGCGTGCACGGGCTCGGAGAGGTGCGTCTTGCCGAACACGTCGCCGGTCTCGAAGCGCAGCTCCTCACGCGCGCGCACCAGCACGAGCAGCGGGTGCTCGAGTCCTTCGAGGTGCATGTGCGGCAGCGCGACGCCGTGAGCCACCGGCGTGGCGCCCTTCAGCGTGCCCTGCGTGAAGCCCTGCGCGAAGACGTCGGGCGAGTGGCCCGAGCGCACGGCCAGCGCCAGCGCCACCTGATCGACGATGCGGCCGAAGTCGGGCGCGCCCTCGACGTCGAGCACGACCGCCTCCATGACGATCGACTCGAACGGGTCGTGGTCGCGCAGGCCCTTCTCCTTGAGGATGCCGCGCAGCTCGGTGTCGAGCGCGTCGTGGCGCGCCTCGCCCAGGCGCGCGAAGACGTGGAAGATCGCGCCGTGCCGCTCGACGCGGGCGCGCGCGTACCACGTGTACCAGCCGACGCCGGCGCCCACGAGGCCGAACGAGAACAGCGTCGGCAGCCAGCCCATCTGGAAGATCAGCAGGAAGGGCGCCATGAACCCGAACAGCGGCAACCACGGATACAGCGGCGCGCGGTAGCCCGGGTCGTACGAGTCGAGCCCGCTCTCGCGCATCACGATCACCGCGCCGCACAGGAGCGCGAACATGAGCAGCTGGAACGCGCTGGCGAGCTTGGCGATCTTGAGCGGGTCGAGCGCCAGCACGACGAGCACGATGACGAACACGGTGAGCAGCACCGCCTGCACCGGCACGCCCTTCTTGGCCGAGACGCGGCCGAAGCGCTCCGGCGCGAGCCCGTCGCGGCTCATCGCCAGCGGGTAGCGCGAGGAGGCCAGGATGCCCGCGTTCGCCACCGAGAAGAAGGCCAGCAGCGCGGCCACCGCGACCAGCACCTCGCCGAGCGTCCCGCCCACGCTCAGCGCGCCCGCGGCCATGGGCGTGATGCTCTCGGCGAGGTCGGCGGGGTGCAGCACGCCGACCAGCACGATCGTGCAGAGCGCGTACACGACGAGCGCGGTCGCGAGCGAGAGAAACACGCCGCGCGGCAGGCTGCGCTCGGGGTCGCGCACCTCCTCGGACACGCTCGCCACCTTGGTGACGCCGACGTAGGAGATGTAGACCATGCCGGTCGTCGCGAGGATGCGCTCGAAGCCCGCGTCGAAGAAGCCGCGGAAGTGGTCGGGTTGCACCTCGGGCAGCCCGCGCGCGAGGAACAGCGCGAGCACCGCCAGCAGCGCGACGACGAGCAGGCGCTGCGCCTTGCCGCTCTTCTCGGAGCCCCACAGGTTGAGCAGGCCGAAGAGCACGGCGAAGCCCACGGCGATGCCCTTCTCGGTCCACGGACCGTGCTCGAAGAACAGCGCCGAGTAGGCGCCCAGGCCGACCAGCGCGAAGCTCGTCTTGAGCACGAGCGCCAGCCACGTGCCGAGCCCGCCGACGGTGCCGACCAGCGGCCCGAGGCTGCGCTCGAGGAAGTAGTACGCGCCGCCGGCGCGCGGCATCGCGGTCGAGAGCTCGGCGATGCACAGCATGGCCGGCACGAGCGGCACCGCGGCCAGGAGGTAGCACAGCACGATCGCCGGGCCGGCCTCGCGGAATGCCGGGCCGGGCAACAGGAAGAGGCCGGCCGAGAGCGTGGCGCCCGTCGCGAGCGCGTAGACGTCGAACAGGCGCAGCTCCTTCTTGAGCTTCGGCGCGGGGGCGGGCGACCCTTCCATGACGCCATGGTAGAGGACGCGCGCGCCCGAGGGCAGCGTCCGGCCGACGCTTGCGCGGGCCGCGCCCAGGGCGTCTAGTCCTGCCCGAGATGTTCCCCGCCGTCCTCGCGCTCTACCTCCTGGCGCTGGTCGCCCTCGGCGCCCGCAAGGCCCGCGGCGTGCGCACGCAGGAGGACTTCGCGCTCGCCGGCCGCGGTCTGTCGGGGGTCGTGCTGTGCGGCACGCTGCTGGCGACCTGGATCGGCACGGGCTCGATCTTCGGCAACGCGCAGAAGGGCTACGAGGACGGGCTGGCCGCCTTCGTGCTGCCGCTCTCGAGCGCGGCCGGCATCGTCGTGCTGTTCCTGCTCGCGTCGCGGCTGCGGCGCATGGAGCACGTCACCGTGCAGGACATCCTCGATGCGCGCTTCGGCGTCGTCGTGCGCGTCGCTGGCACGCTGACGCTGCTCGCCGGCTACCTCGTGATCGTCTCCTACCAGTACCGCGCCGGCGCGGCGGTGCTCGAGCGCGTGGTGCCCGGGCTCGCGGGGCCCGCGGCGGTCGCCGCGGTCGCGCTCTTCGTCGTGGTCTACACGGCCCTCGCCGGGATGCTCTCGGTGGCCTACACCGACCTCGCCAACGGCGTGCTGATGGTGCTGGGCCTGGGCGCGGCGCTCGCGTGGACGCTGCACCACGCGGGCGGGCCCGCCGCCGTGCTCGAGCAGCTCGAACCCGCGCAGCGCGACCCGTGGCACTACGGACCGGCCAAGGTGGTCAGTTACCTGCTGCCCGCCTTCCTGCTGATCCTCGGCGACGCGAACATGTACCAGCGCTTCTTCTCGGCGCGCGACCCGCTGACGGCGCGCCGCGCGGCCGCGGGCATGTTCTTCGGCGTGCTGCTGCTCGACTGGATGATCGTGGGGCTGGCCGTGTGCGCCGCCGCGCTCGTGCACCGCGGCGAGCTCTCCGCGCCCGCCAACAGCGGCCACACGATCGTGCACCTCGCCTTCGAGGCGCTGCCCGCCGGGCTCGGCGCGGTGCTGTGCGCGACCGTGCTCGCCGTCGTCGTCTCGACGGCCGACTCCTACCTGCTGTCGCCCGCGAGCGCTGTCGTACGCGACCTCTACCAGCGCTTCCTGCGGCCGCAGGCCGACGGCCGCGAGCTCGTGCGCGCGAGTCGCTGGGTCGTCGCGCTGCTCGGCGCCGCGGCGCTCGGCCTGGCCTTCACCTCGGAGCGCTTCTTCGAGGTCGCGCTCTTCGCCTACACGCTCTACGGCGCGGCGATCACGCCGCCGCTGCTCGCGGCGCTGTTCTGGAAGCGCGCGACGACCGCCGGCGCGCTGGCCTCGATGGTCGTCGGGCTGGGGAGCGCGGTCGCGTGGCACGTCGGGCTCGGCGCGCGGCTGGCCGAGGCGCTGCGCGCGGGCGGTCACGCGCAGGCGGCGGCCTTCGTGGGGGACCTCGACGCCGCGCTCCCGGCCGTGCTGGTCAGCCTCGCGGCGCTCGTGCTCGTCAGCCTGCTGGGCGCGCCGCGCGTGACGACGCCGGCCGCGGGGACTAGACGCGCATGAGGTGCACCGCCCGCCGGCTCCCGCTGCTGCTCGTCCTCGCCGCGTGCGCCGCGCCGCCGGCGGAGCGCGCTGCACCCGCGGCCGTCGACGAGGTCGCGCTCCAGGCGCAGCTCGCGCGCTACGCCGAGCGCCCGCGCCTGCGTCGCGCCGTGTGTCGCCTCCTCGCCGACGAGCCGACACCGGCCGGGCTCGCCGTCGCGCGCGCCTACCGCGACGACGCCGACGTCGAGGTGCGGCGGGCCTGCGCCGCGACGCTGCTCGGCGTGCCCGGTCCCGAGCGTGAGGCGTGGCTGCTCGAGTGCCTGCGCGACCCCGTCCCGGCGCTGCGCGCGCTGGGCCTGCGCCGCGCCCCGGAGCTCGAGCCCTGGGGCGCCGAGGTGCGCGCGGCCGTGCTCGACACGCTCGAGACCTGCACCCTCGCGCGTCCCTTCGAGCTCGCCGCGCTCGCGCTGGTCGCGCACGAAGGCGCCGAGGGCGCGCACCACGTGTACGACGTGGCGCTCGAGCGCGGTGCGGGGTGGGTCCCGTGCGCGCTGCCCGCGCTGGCGCGCCGGCCCGACGAGCGCTTCCGGGCGTGGTTCGCCGACGCGGCGATCGGCGCCGACGAGGACCTCGCGCTGCTCGGGCGCCGCGCGCTCGCGACGCTCGACGGCGCGCCGCTCCCCGCGGGCGAGACGCTGGAGGAGTTCCACGCGCGCTGGCGCGACGCATCGCTGCGCACGGCGACGCCGGTCCCGCTCGCGTGGAGCGCGCTCGTCGGACGGCTGCGCCGCGTGCGCGTCGTCGTGACCGGCGAGCAGCACGCCGCGGTCTCGCCGCGCGCCGTGCAGCTCGCGCTGCTCGCGGACCTGCAGGCCGCGCACGGCGACGAGCTCGTGCTGGTCTGCGAGCGCCCCGTGCTCGAGTACCAGGAGCCGCTGCTCGCGGCCGCCCACCAGCTCGGCGTCGAGGTGCGCACGCTCGAGGACGACGCGCTGGCCTTCCACGCCACGCCGCAGGCCCGCGACGCCGCGGTGCGCGCCGCGCTCGTGGCCCAGGCGCTCGCCGAGCCCAACCGGCGCTTCCTCGTCTGCTACGGCGAGAGCCACCGCCGCAGCCTCGTCGCCGCCGTGCGCGCGGCGGGGCTCACGTGCGCCTCGCTGGCGACCTACCCGACCGACGGCATGCTCGCGGGGCTCTTGCGCACGGTCGGTCCGGGCGCGGCGCGCGTCTGCCTCGCGTGGCCCGACGACGTGTACTACGCGATGCCCGGCACCCTCGGCGAGGTCCTGGGCTGCACCGCGCTCGACGACGCGGTCGCGGCGGACGCGCGCTAGCCGGCCCGTCCGAGGCGTCCTCCAGGGCTCGTCTCGGGCAGGCTCCTAGCGCCGCGGCTCGACGCCGAGCAGGTGGCGCACGAAGAAGTCGCGCCGGCGGCGCACGCCGTAGGCCGAGTCGCCCGCGCCGTGACCGCCGCGCGGGAACACGACCAGCTCGAAGTCCTTGTCGGCGTCGATCAGCGCCTGCACGACCTGCAGCGTCGAGCTCGGGTCGACGTTGCGGTCGAGCGCGCCGACGGTGAGCAGCAGCGGCGCGCCGAGGCGGTGCGCGTCGGCGACGTTGGAGCTCGCGAGGTAGCTCGCGTCGACGGGGTAGCCCAGCCACGCCTCGTTCCACCAGCGCTTGTCCATGCGGTTGTCGTGGCAGCCGCAGTCGGCCGCGGCGGCGCGGTAGACGTCGGGGTGGTCGAGCACGGCGCGCAGCGCGCTCTGGCCGCCGGCCGAGCCGCCGTAGATGCCGACGCGCGCGAGGTCCATCCACGGCCGCGTCGCCGCGGCGGCGCGCATCCAGGCGATGCGGTCGGGGAAGCCCGAGTCGGCGAGGTCCTTCCAGCAGACGTCGTGGAAGGCCTTCGAGCGCCAGTTCGTGCCCATGCCGTCGATCTGCACGACGACGAAGCCGAGCTCGCAGAGGTCCTCGACGCCGTGGAAGGGCGCGAAGCGCTTGGGCACGAAGCAGCCGTGCGGGCCGGCGTAGACGTGCTCGATCACCGGGTAGCGCCGCTCCGGGTCGAAGTCCTGCGGCACGTGGAGCACGCCCCAGATGGGCGTCACGCCGTCGCGGCCGGGGGCCGCGAAGCGCTCGGGCGCGCGCCAGCCCGTGGCGACGAGCGCGGCCACGTCCGCCGCGCCGAGCTCCGCCAGCCGCGCGCCGTCCGCGCTGCGCCGCAGCTCCGCGACCGGCGGCAGGTCGACGCGCGAGTAGGTATCGACGAAGCTCGCGCGGTCCGGCGCGTAGCGCAGCTCGTGCGTCCCGTCGCCCTCGGTCAGCCACGTCAGGCCCGACCCGTCGAGGTGCACGCGGCCGTAGTGCACGTGGTAGGGGTCCTGGTCGGGGTAGACGCCCAGCGCCGTGAACTCGAGCGTCCCGGCCGCGGCGTCGACCGACTCCACCGAGCGCACGAGCCAGTCGCCCGCGGTCACCGCGTGCAGCGCGCCGTCGCCGTTCGCGGCGAAGCGGTAGAGGTGGTTGAAGCCCGAACGCTCCGACATCCACAGCACCTCGTCCGTCGCCGGCAGGTAGCGCACCCAGCCCTTCTGCGTGTCGTCGAGGAAGGTGTCGCTGCGCTCCTCGAGCACCACGCGCAGCGCGCCGCTGGCCGCGTCGGCGCACAGCCAGCGCGCGCACTGGTGACCCCGCGCGACGTAGCGGAAGTAGAGCCGGGCGCCGTCGGGCGACCAGGTCTCGTGGTCGAGGCGATCGGGCTCGGCGAGCAGGTCGCGGTCGAGCGCGTGGAACACGCCCGTGGCGAGGTCGAGCAGGATCGGCCAGTCGGTGGCGAGCGCGTCGCCGGGCTTGTCGTAGTCCAGCTCGAGCGTGCGCGGCTGGAGCCGGTCCTCGGGCGCGCTCTCGACCAGCGTGAGGCGACGGCCGAGCCCCGGCGTGCGCGCGTGCAGCAGCGCGTGCGCGCCGTCGGGTGCCAGCGTCGCGGGCCCCTGGAGCGGCGTGGCCGCGAGCTCCGCGGGCGCGGCCACTCGCGGAGCTCGCCGCCCGGCGCACGCCAGCGCACGGCGTCGGGCAGGACGCGCAGCTCGGCCCCCAGGCGCGCTCCGTCGCCGGGGACGGGGTCGCGGCGACGCGCGCCCGCGGCGGGCGTGCTTCTGGGCGCGAGCGCCACCGCGGGGTCGCGCTCGGCCGTGAAGCGGGCCCGCTCGTCGCCGCCGATCTCGCGCAGCACGAAGACGTGGCCCGCGTAGGTGCGCTGCGCGCGCCAGTCGCCGGGGCGCGAGGCGGCCGTACTCGGCCAGCGTCCCGTCGGGGCGCGCCCAGGCCAGCTCGAGCGGCTCCGCCGTCGGGTTGTGGATCCACAGGCGCGTCGGCGCACCGCCGTTCGTCGACACGCCCTCGCGGCGCGCCGCGACGGTGAACGGTCCGTCGCGCTGGACCTCGACCGGCGCCTCGGCGTCGCCCTCGAGGCGCGCGACGCGCGCGCGCTCGCCGTCGTCCTGCAGCGCGCACCAGCCGCGGGCCTCGTCGTGGGCCAGCGCGATCCAGCGCGCGCCGCCCGGCACCTGCGCGAGGACGCGCTGCGCGCCACCGGCGACGTCGACCTCGCGCACCTCGCCCGCACCCGGCGCGAGCCACGCGAAGCGCGCGCCGTCGGCGCTCCACGCGCACGCGGGCTCGAGCCCCGTCAGCGCGCTGCGGCGCGCGCGGCGAGGTCGTCGGCGCGGCGGTAGTCGGCGGCGGTGCCCTGCGCGTGCAGCGGCGCGGCGACGAGGAGGGCGAGGCACACGGCGGCGGGACGGAGGCTCATGGGCGCGACGCTACACGATCCGACCGCGGGTGCGAGCCCCCGAGCGCGCCCGTCGGCGGCTGGCCCCGGTCGGCTCGTCCGCACGCGTTGTGCGCCTCGCTCGCACTCGCGCGTACCCGCGCGGCGGGCGCGCCGCGCGACGATCGTGGGGGAGACGCGCACGTCTCCACGGGTCCGGTCCCGCGCCGCGGCGCGGAGGAGGAACGACCATGAGGACCACCACCCTCGGCGCGACGGCGCTGCTCCTCGCGAGCGCGCTCGGCGTCGCGCACGCCCAGTCCATCGTGCTCGAGAGCGGCGAGCTGCGCGCCTGGCAGGCCACGGCCGACGACGACTACGGCGGCGACCTGGCGATCGCCGGCGACCGGCTGTTCGTGGCGCTCTTCCGCAGCTCGCGCGTGCAGGTGCTGCGCTGGAGCGGCGGCTGGACGCTGGAGGCCGAGCTCACCGCGCCCGACGGCCACGCCGGCGACTGGTTCGGCTACTCGATCGCCGCCAGCGGCACGCGCTGCCTCGTCGGCGCGCCGCGGCACGGCGGCGCGGGCGCGGCCTACGTGTTCGCCTTCGACGGCGTGAGCTGGGGCCTCGAGCAGCGACTCGTGCCCGCGGAGCAGGCCGCCGGCGACGAGCTGGGCGTGAGCGTCGCGCTCGACGGCGACCGCGCGGTGGTCGGCGCGCAGAAGGCCGACGTCGCCGGCGTCGCGCAGGCGGGCGCCGCGTTCGTGTTCGAGCGCGCGGCGACGTGGACGCAGACCGCGACGCTCGGCCCGCCGGCGCCGCGCGTCGACGGCTGGTTCGGCAACGCGGCCGCGCTCGACGGCGAGCTCGTCGTCCTTGGCGAGGCGAACGCCGACGCGGCCTACGCCTGGTCGGGCGCCGCGCACGCCTTCCGTCTCGCGGCGGGGGCCTGGACGCTCGAGCACAGCTTCGCGCCCACCGTGCCCAACGGGACCTACGGCCACCGCCTCGACCTCCAGGGCGAGCGCCTCGCCGTGGGCATGCCGTACGGCGGCGTCGAGGGCGCCGGGCGCGTGTTCGTCTACGAGCACGGCGGCGGCGGGTGGGACGCGGGCGCCGAGCTCGCCTGGCCCTACGGCGCGGGCCTCGACCAGCTCGGCAGCGCGGTGGCGCTCGAGGGCGAGCGGTTGGTGGCCGGCTCGATCTTCGACTGGACGCTGGACGACTCGGCCGGCTCGGCGAGCGTCTTCGAGCGCGTCGGCGGTGTGTGGCGGCCCGTCTACCTGCTGCTCGCGCGCGACGGCCGCGCCGGCGACGTGCTGGGCGACGCGGTCGCGTGGCAGGACGGCCACCTCGCGGTCGGCGCCCCGGCCTGGCTCGGCCTCACGCCGGGTAGCGGGCACGTGTACCTCTACGAGCTCGACGCCCCGCTCGGCGCGCGCGTCTGCCGCGGCGACGGCGGCGACGGTCCCTGCCCGTGCGGCAACGAGAGCGACCCGAGCTACGGCTACGGTTGCGAGAACGCCTACGGCCGCGGCGCGAACCTCGATGCGCACGGCTCGGGCAGCGCCGCCGCGGACGACCTGGTGCTCACGGTCGAGCACCTCACGCACACGAGCGGGTGGCCCGTGTCCGGCACGCTGGCGCAGCTCGTGATGGGCGAGACGCTGGCGCCGGCGGCGCCGTTCGGCGACGGGCTCTCGTGCCTGGGCGGCACGCTGCGGCGCGTCGGTCCGGCGCGGCTGGCGACCTCCGGCGGCCAGGCGTGGTGGGGTCCGGGCCTCGGCCTCACGGTCCCGCTGCCCGCGGGCGTGACGCGCACCTTCCAGGTCTGGTACCGCGACACGGCCAGCGGCGGCTGCGGCACGCGCGCGAACGCTTCGAACGGTCTGCAACTCACGCTCGGGCCGTGAAGCCCGGCGCGAGGCTTGGCCCGCGCGGTGTAGGAGGGTATCCCTGTCGGCGCTAAGGGGGGCGCCCCCCCTTGCGCCGGCCCTCCGGCCCGACCCCCGACGCCGATCCATGACGCTTCCTCGCTACCGCACCGCGCTGCTCCTCGCCCTCCTGCTGCCCGCCGCCTGCCGCTCGGCCGACGACGCCGCGCCGCCGCAGGAGTCGCGGGCCGCGTACGCGCCCGAGATCGCACCGCCGCTCGACATCGAGGGCACCTGCTACGACTTCGCCGGCCAGGTCGAGCTCGAGGCGCAGGAGCCCGAGGAGGGCCCCGGTCTGCACAACGTCTTCCACCTCAGCCACTCGATCGTGTCCGGCTCCGAGCCGCACGGCGACGAGGCCTTCGAGATGCTGCAGCGCATGGGCGTGAAGACCATCGTCTCCGTCGACGGCAAGGCGCCCGACGTCGAGGAGGCCGCCAAGTACGGCATCCGCTACGTGCACGTGCCGATCCAGTACCGCGGCATCAGCGAGGACGAGCGCCTGCGCCTCGCCAAGACCTTCCGCGAGCTCGAAGGGCCGTTCTACGTGCACTGCTTCCACGGCAAGCACCGCGGTCCGGCCGGCGCGGCCGTGGGCCGCATCGTGCTCGACGGCGTGCCGCGCGAGAAGGCGCTGGCCGAGATGCGGCAGTGGAGCGGCACCTCCTCCAAGTACGAGGGCCTCTACGAGGTCATCGCCGAGGGCTCGATGCCGAGCCCGGAGGCCACCGCGGCCTACGCGTTCGACTTCGAGTCCCAGCACCGCGCCCAGGGCCTGGTGGGGGTGATGGTGGCCCTCTCGCGCGCCCACGACAACCTGGCGCTGCTCAGCGACCGCGCCTGGGCGCTCGACCCCGAACACCCGGACATCGACGCGCTCAACGAGGCCGAGATCATCAAGGACGCCTTCGCGCAGTCCGTCGACCTGAGCGAGGTCAAGCGCGGGCCGCAGGACCTGCGCGACTGGTTCGCCGAGTCGCGCGACCTCTCCAGCCGCCTGGTGGACGAGCTGCGCGCCGCGCGCGGCGGCGACGCGGGCTCGGGCGAGCGGGCCGTGCAGACCTTCCTGGCCCTCAAGGCCGACTGCAGCGCCTGCCACAAGGCCTACCGCGACCACTAGTCCCGCCCGGGCGCCCCATGGGGGCGCCGCCCCGCACGCGCGCCGCGCCCCGGAGCCGCTCCGGGGCGCGGCGCGGCCCGTTCCGGGGGGTCCCACGGGGCGAGTCGAGGTGGAGGCACGCCGTCCCCGGCGCTTTCCAGAGTTGCGGGTATGCTTTGCGGACGACGACGTCCCGCACCCACGAGGAGCCCGTGATGAGCAAGCGTTCGAGCGAAGAGTGGAACGACCAGCGCCTGGCCGGATGGCGCGACCGCGGCGGTCGCTGGGTCACGGGGGGGCTGCTCTACCTGACCCTCTCGGGGCTCGTGATCTACCTGCTGCCGTTCGGCGTCTTCGCGCAGCACTCGGTCGTGCTGCACACGCTCGTCGGGCTGCTGTTCCTGGCGCCCTTCCTCGTCTACGCGGTGCGGCACGTCCGCGCCTACTGGGACTTCCCGCTCACGCACGTGAAGTTCTCCGGCTACGGCGCGGCGCTGATGACGCTCGCCTGCAGCGTCTCGGGCGTCGTGCTCACCTGGCAGAGCGCCTTCGGCACGCGCATCGAGTACCTGTGGCGCACCGTCCACGTCGTCACGACCTTCGGCATCGTGTTGCTGTTCGGCGCGCACCTCGTCGCGCTCGTCCTGCGCAAGCGCGAGGCCGGCGGCGAGCTGGCCCGCGCGGCGCGCGGCTTCAGCGCCCTCACCCTGGGGAGCAGCGCCGGCCTGCTGCTCGTCACGGGCGCGCTGACGCTCGTCCTGCGGCCGGTGAGCTTCACGAACGAGTTCCCGACCGACTACGAGCTGACGCCCTACGAGGGCGCCACGCCCTTCTCGCCCAGCCTCGCGATGACCGCCAGCGGCGGCGCCTTCGACCCGCGCAGCCTGGCCGGCTCCGAGTCCTGCGGCACCTCCGGCTGCCACCAGCAGATCTACGAGGAGTGGCTGCCCAGCGCGCACCGCTACGCCTCGATGGACGTGGGCTTCCAGAAGATCCAGTCGGTCATGGCGCAGCAGAACGGCGCGGTGACGACGCGCTACTGCGGCGGCTGCCACGACCCGATCTCGCTGTTCTCGGGCACGAAGAACATCGGCGTGGACGACCTCACCGGGCTGTCCGGCTACCAGGAGGGCATCTCGTGCCTGGCCTGCCACGCGATCCAGAAGACCGACGTGGCCGGCAACGCGAACTACGTGATGGCGCAGCCCGAGCGTTACGTGTGGGAGCTGCGCGACGGGCCGGTGGCCGGCTTCCTGTCGGAGTTCCTGATCCGCGCCTACCCGCAGCGGCACGTCGAGACCCTCTCGCGCCGCATGTTCAAGACGCCCGAGTTCTGCGCCGCCTGCCACAAGCAGTTCATCGACGAGGAGGTCAACGAGGTCGGCTGGGTGCAGCTCCAGAACCAGTTCGACAACTGGAAGGCGAGCCGCTGGCACCGGCCCGACAGCCCCGAGCGCACCATCGAGTGCCGCGAGTGCCACATGCCGCTCAAGGACTCGCACGACCCGGCCGCCGGCGACCTCGCCGACGCCAACCGCAGCGCGGACGACGGCAAGCACCGCTCGCACAGCTTCCTCGGCGCCAACCAGTACATCCCCGCGATCATGGACCTGCCGGGTCACGCGCAGCACGTGGCGGACGTCGAGCGCTGGCTGCGGGGCGAGTACGACGTGCCCGAGATCGACTTCAAGTGGACCGACGGACCCGCGGTGCCGATCGAGCTCGAGGTGCCGGCGTCGGCGCGCGCCGGCGAGGAGGTCGCGGTGCGCGTGCGCATCGTCAACAACAAGGTCGGCCACGACTTCCCGACCGGCCCGCTCGACATCATCCAGGCGTGGATCGAGCTCGACGTCACCGACGCCGACGGGCGCGTGGTGTTCGAGACCGGCAAGCGCGACGAGCGCAACTTCATCCAGACGGGCTCCTTCATGTTCAAGGCCGAGCCCATCGACCGCTACGGCAACCTGATCGACCGTCACAACCTGTGGGAGATGGTCGGCGTGCGCTTCAAGCGCTCGCTGTTCCCCGGCTCGGAGGAGGTCGCGAGCTTCAGCTTCGACTGCTCGGGCCAGACGCCGCACGGCGAGGCGCCGGCCGTCGGCGAGCGCGTCGCCTTCGACCTGCCCGGCGGCCTGCGCGGCCCGCTCGAGGTGCACGCGCGCCTGAACTACCGCAAGTTCGACCAGTACCTGCTGAACTTCGCCTTCGGCGAGGACGCCGGGCTGGCCGCGACGGTCACCGAGCTCTCGAGCGCGCACGCGCAGATCGCGCTGGACGGCGGCACGGAGGGCAAGGGCCTGTGAGGCTGCTGCGTCGGCGCCGCAAGACCGCCCTGGCCGTCGGCGCCGCGCTGGTCCTGGCGGCCGTGGCGCTCGCGCAGCTCCTGCGCCAGCGCGAGGCGCGCTACGAGGCCGGCGAGCGGACGGAGGGCATCGTCGACACGCTCGCGGTCGACGTGCCCGCCGACCACCCGCGCGTCGTCTTCAGCGAAGTGGCCCGCCGCGCGGGGCTCGTCTTCCGCCACTTCCCCGGGGAGCGGCGCAACCTGCTGACCGAGGACATGGGCAGCGGGGTCGCGCTCGGGGACGTCGACGGCGACGGCTGGGTCGACGCGTTCCTGGTCAACCTCGCGGCGCAGGGCGCCGACGACGAGGCCAATCGCTCGCGGCTCTTCCTCGGCGGACCGGAGGGCTTCCGCGACGTGACCGCGACGAGCGGCATCGACCTGGTCGCGCTCGGCAACGGCGCGGCCTTCGTCGACGTGGACGGCGACGCCGACCTCGACCTGTTCGTCACGAGCTACCCGCGCTGCCGGCTGTACCGCAACGACGGCGGCGCGCGCTTCAGCGACGTCTCGGAGGCCGCCGGCGTGGCCGCCTTCGAGGGCTTCTGGACCGGCATCGGCGCGGCCGACATGGACCGCGACGGCGACGTCGACCTGTACGTGTGCGACTACGTGCGCTACGACGCGAGCGTCGGCGCCGCGGGCGAATCGGGCTCGCAGTACGGCCGCGTCCTTCCCGCCCAGCTCAACCCTTCGGCCTTCGAGCCCGCCGCGAACCTGCTGCTCGAGAACCGCGGGGACGGGACCTTCCGCGACGTGGCCGCCGAGCGCGGCGTCGCGGACGCGCAGGGCCGCGGCCTGGGCGTGACCTTCTGCGACGTCGACGGCGACGGCGCGGCGGACCTGTACGTGGCCAACGACGTGTCGGACAACGCGCTCTTCCTGGGCGACGGCGCGGGCGGCTTCCGCGACGTCACGGCGCAGGCGCTGGTGGGCGACTACCGCGGCGCGATGGGGCTCGCGGCGGCCGACTACGACGGCGATCGCGACGTCGACCTGTTCATCACGCACTGGATCGCGCAGGAGAACGCGCTCTACAGCCAGAAGCCGCGCGCCGCGGGCGACCCGGGGCCGCCGCTGTTCTTCGACGACGCCGACCGCGTGGGGCTCGGCCACACCGCGCTCGACCGGGTCGGGTGGGGCACGCGCTTCTTCGACTACGACAACGACGGCTGGCTCGACCTCTTCGTCGTCAACGGCCACACGATCCCGCTCGAAGCGCGCCCGCGCGAGCTCGAGCCGATGCGGCCGCAGCTCTTCTGGCACGCGACCGACCCGCGGCACTACTTCCACGAGGTCGGCGCCGTGAGCGGCGACTTCTGGCGCGAGCCGTGGGTCGCGCGCGGCGCGGCGACGTTCGACTACGACCTCGACGGCGACGAGGACCTCGTCGTGGTGCGCCACGGCGGCGCGGCGGCGCTGCTGCGCAACGACGGCGGCGACGCGCGGCCCGCGCTGCGGGTGCGCCTGCGCCAGCCGAGCGGCGATCGCTTCGCGCTGGGCGCGCGCGTCGAGCTCGTCACGAGCGCCGGCGCGCGGCTCGACTGGGTCGGCACGCAGGGCTCCTACCTCTCGCAGCACGCCGTCGGCGAGCTGGCCTTCGGCCTCGGCGACGCGCGCCTCGTCGACGAGCTGCGCGTGACCTGGCCGGACGGGACGACCGAGCGCGCGGGGCCCTTCCTGACGCGCTCGATCGTGACCTGGGAGCGCGGCAGCGCGCCGCGCGTGGAGGCCTACCCGGGCCGCGCGACCCGCGACGTCGAGCGGCCCGCGCGCGTCGAGGACGAGCGGCGCTTCTTCGAGACGCGCAAGCGCGGCACCGAGGCGCGTCTGGCGGGGGACCTGCGGGCGGCCTCGGCGGCGTACCTCGAGGCGCTCGCGCTGTGGCCCGGCCACGGCGACTGCCTGTACTACCTCGGCAACTGCGAGGCGCACCTCGGTCGCGAAGCCCTCGCGCTGCAGGCCTTCGAGCGGCGCGCGCACTACGAGCCGCAGAGCAGTCAGGCCTGGATGCAGATCGGCATGCTGCGCCTGCCCGGCGGGGACCCGACGCTGGACGACCTGGCGTCGGCGCGCGCGGCCTTCGAGCGCTGCCACGAGCTCAACGGCGAGGAGAGCCGGCCGCAGGTGATGCTCGGCGTGGTGGCGATGCTGGCGGACGAGCTCGACGTCGCCGCCGCGCACCTCGCCGACGCCGCGCGGCTCAACCCGCGCTCGGTGGAGGCGCGCTGGTTCGCGGGCCGCGTCGCGTGGCTCGCCGGCCGCCGCGACGACGCGGCCGCTTGGCTGGCCGAAGCGCGCGCGCTGGCGGGCGAGCGCGACGCCGGCGCGTCGAAGTCGAACGAAGGCGATACGAAGTCGGGCGCGGCGCTGACCGCGGACGAAGGCGTGCCGCTCGCGCCGGCTTTGACGCGCTGGCGCGACCTCGGCGCGCGCGTCGGAGACCCCGCGGAGGAGTACGGGGGCTGATTCGCGGCCCGGCGGGGGTGGCGCCGGCCCCGGCGCGCGTGGAGAATGCCGGGTCCCACAGGCCCCCCTCGCCCGACCCCAACCCTCGTGCTCTCCATGCTCCGCTGGGCCCTCCTGCTCTCCCTCCTCTTCTGCTTCTTCGCGCCCTCGGCGACCGCTCAGAACTTCGACAAGCTCGAGGCGTCCGTGCGCGAGAAGAACGCCAAGGCGCTCAACGACTACGCCGAGGACGCCTTCAAGCAGGGCTTCCCGAAGGTCGCCAAGAAGATCTGGCTCATGCTCCTGTCGGAGTACGACCCGGACAACGCCAGCGCGCACAAGGCGCTCGGCGAGATCCAACAGGGGGGCAAGTGGATCCCCGATCCCGAGGCCAAGCCGTACCCGAAGGACGACAACCCCGACGTCAACAAGGCCAAGGCCCTGAAGAAGAAGTGGGAGGCCGTGGCCCACAAGGTCGCCGGCGAGCACATGAAGCTCGCGGCCGAGTACGACAAGGCCGGGCGCACCGACAAGTCGCGGCCGCACTACGAGAAGGTCGTCCGCTTCGAGCCGGACAACGAGACCGCGCAGCAGGCCCTCGACTACAAGGAAGTGGCCGGCCTCAGCGGTACCGACCTCGAGCAGAAGCTCTACGAGCGCTCGAAGCTGATCGAGCGCGCCGTGGCCGAGGAGGCCCACAAGGACTACCCGGTCGAGCGTCTGCCCGACTCGAACCGCAACCCGCTGCTCGACAAGGCCAACGTCAGCTACATCAGCGTCAAGTCCGAGCACTTCATCGTGCGCGGTGACTTCGACGAGGACCTGCTCAAGGAGGCCGCGGTGCTGGGCGAGCGCGCCATGCGCGTGATGGAGGCCGTCGCCAGCGGCTACGAGGATCGCTTCAGCCTCGACCCGCGCCGCTGGATCACGGACTGGGCCTTCTTCCAGGACCAGAACACCTACATCCAGGTGGTCAACTCGAACAAGGAGCTGATCGGCGACGACGCGCGCCTCAAGTTCATCACCGAGCAGACGCGCGGCACCGCGCTCGTCGACAACGAGCACCGCGCCTTCATCGACCTGCAGGCGCCGAACAACGCCAAGGGCGTCGAGGACGGCGCCGTGCGCAACGTCGCGCAGGACGCCTCGGGCTTCGTCTCGGTCGCGCTGCGCGAGGGCATCGGCCACACGGTCGTGGGCATGATGTTCAACAACAACCGCGCGTTCATCGTCGACCGCGAGACGCAACAGCGCACGAGCACGGGCGAGGAGGACGTCGACGCCTACTCGCCGAACATGGACACCTGGAAGGACCTGGCGGTCGAGAGCGCCTGGCGCCTGACCCAGGAGACGCCGGCCGGCCAGCTCCCGCTGATCAAGGCCGACAAGTTCACCGACGACGCGCGCATCAAGGCCTGGTCGTTCGTGGACTACATGGTGCGCCGGGATCCCGGCCTGCTGCACGACCTCGACAAGCTCGGCGACCAGGGCACGTACCTGCGCGTGCAGGAGAAGTTCAACAAGGAGGAGGGTGACGTCACGCTCCAGCAGCTCGAGAAGGAGTGGAAGGACTTCTGGACCGAGGCCAGCCCGGTGCTGAAGGCCATCCGCAACAACACCGAGCCGCTCAGCGCCGTGACCAAGGAGGTCAAGGACTGGCTGGGCGACCTGAACGAGGCCCGCAAGGAGCGCGGCCTGTCGCCGGTCACCTGGAGCTCGGACTACTCGGGCCGCTGCCGCTCGCACGTCGAGTACCTGCTGGCGCACGAGGACCAGCGCGGCCCCGACCTCGAGCAGCACGAGAACATCGACCTCGACGGCGGCACGCACCTGGGCGACCTGTTCGCGCAGATGGCGATCGTCGACACCGACGCCAAGAAGCCCAAGGACAGCTTCCGGCGCTGGCTCGACTACCCCGGCTACCGCGACGTGCTGCTGAACTACACGCTGCGCATCGTCGGCCTCTACGTGCAGGACGATGTGCTCGTGATGGACGTCATGCGCGGCATCGGCCAACCCGAGGCGGGCGAAGGCGGCCTGCGCATGTACCCCGACAACACGGCCAAGGAAGTGCCGACCTCGGTGAAGGTCGCCGACCTGGGCCCCGAGCTGAAGGAGTTCCTGACCAAGCACGGCCAGGGCGGGCTCGAGGTCGTCGGCTACCCGATCTCGCTGCACCGCTTCGGCATCGGCGGCGTGCACGGCGAGCCGTCGACCTACCAGTGCCAGGTCGAGATCCGCGGGCAGAAGGTCGAGGGCCTGATCCACATCGCGGACGGCGGCTCCAACCGCCACACCTCGGCGCCCGGCCTGATCGTCTTCTACCCGCTGGCCCCGCTGCCCAAGGGCGGCGAGGTCAAGGTGAAGTGGGTCTGGCAGGACAAGGAAGGCAACACCTTCACCAAGAGCGGCGAGTTCCGCATGTAGCCTCGAGGGGGCGGCACGCGCCGCCCCGCAACGCGACCGCCCGCCGCGGACCCCGAGGGGACTCCGCGGCGGGCGGTTCGCTTGGCGTCGCGTCCCGCGGGGGACCTACTTCGTCATCACGTCGCGCGAGGGGCGCTTGACCCAGAGGCGCTCCTTGACGACCTCGCCGTCGCGCAGCACCCAGCACTCGACGCGCCCACCGTCCTTGGTGACGAGCGGGTCGATCACGTCGCGCGCCTCTTCGAGGCTCTCGAGGCGGCGCAGGTCGTACTCGTCGCCGATCGCGGTGCGCTTGCGCTGGCTGATCGCCAGCAACAGGTCGCCCGGGCGCAGCGCGTTCTCGCGGTTCTCCTCGAGCTGCCGCGCGCTGTCGACGCGCAGCAGGCCCTGCATGAGCTTGACCGGGCGGCCGTCGACGCCCGTGTAGGCGCGGAAGAGCAGGACCGAGGCCGGCTCCGCGAGGGCCGCCACCTCGTCGGCCGGCACTTCGCTCAGCACGACCCCGCTCTGCTGCTCGAGGCGCCACGACGCGTAGGAGCGCGGCACGAGCGTGTAGCCGTACTCGTCCCCGGCGCGCTCGACGCGCACCGCGAGGTCCGCGCCCGCGACCAGGCCGCGGCGGACCTGGGCGTAGGTCAGCAGGTCCTCGATCCCGTCGTCGCCCAGGGCCAGCAGCGTGTCGCCGACCTCGATGCCGGCGGCCGCGGCGGGGCCGTGCTCGTCGACGCTCTCGACGACCAGCTTGCCGTCGCGTTCCACGACCTCGAAGCCGAGGTAGTTCGAGCGCATCTCGCCGACGGAGATCAGGCGGCCGCTGAAGACGTCGCGCACGCGGTTGACCGGGATGGCCATGCCCGCGCCCGAGCGGCCGGCGCTGTTGATGCCGACGAGGCGGCCCTTGGCGTCGAGCAGCGCTCCGCCCGAGTTGCCCGGGTTGATCGACGCGTCCGTCTGCACGAGGCCGTAGTACTTGTGCAGGCGGCCCTGGATCAGCGAGTCGCGATTCAGCTCGCTCACCACGCCGGCGCTGATCGAGTTGGCCAGGCCCAGCGGGTTGCCGATCGCGAAGACCGGCTGGCCGGGCACGAGCTTCTTCGAGTCGCCCAGCACGACCGGCTCGACCGTGTCGCCGGGGTTCAGGCGCAGCGAGATCAGCGCCAGGTCGTCGTCGCGCGAGGTCGAGAGCACGTCGACCGGGTAGCGGCGCCCGTCGGGCAGCGTCACCTCGACGAGGAAGTCCTCGCTCGGGGCGCCCGTCGCGCGGTCGAGCGACGCGTCGACGACGTGCCAGTTGGTGATCGCGAGCCCGCTGGCGTCGATGATCACGCCCGAGCCCATGCTGTGCAGCAGGAAGCGCTTCTCGTCCTCGTCCGCGAAGGGGTCGAAGGAGTCGTCCTGCGGCAGCGCCTTGCTGACCAGCACGTTGACCATGGAGTGCTCGGTGCGCGTGGCGACCTCGACGGCGACGCTGCGGCGGGCCGCGAGCGTGGCCTCGTCGTCGTGCACGACGGCGAGCGGCTCGAAGGTGGCGAGCTGCTGCTCGAACGCGTCGAGCACGTTCGCGAGCGGCGTGGCGAAGCCCAGGAAGCTCTTCTCGTCCACGCGCGAGGCCGGGTCGAGCTCGCCGAAGGAGTGCGGCTTCATCTGCATCTCGGGCGTGTCGGCCGCGACCGCGACGAGGCGGCCGAAGCGGTCGACCACCGCGCCGCCCACGTGACCGGCGTGCATCCACGACGCGACCTGCACGAGGTCGTTGCGCTCGGCCGCCGACAGCACGCCCACGCTCAGCGTCGGCGCGCTGTACGGCCGGCCGACCACCGCCAGCAGCTCACCGCGCTGCGCCTGGTGCGAGTCCGTCAGCGTCGCGACGGGCAGGCTGGTCTCGGCCGGCATCAGCAGGTGCAGCAGCGCGACCTGGCGCTTCTCGTGCGTGCCCAGCAGCTCGGCCTCGAAGGCGCGGCCGTCGGCGAGGCGCACGTGCGCGCGCGTGGTGCCCTCGGGGAACAGCGAGGCCGCCGTGACCACCAGGCCCTCGGCGCTCACGATCACGCCCGAGCGCAGCCCGTCCGGGCCGAGGCGCGCCGGCGGGTCGCTGGGGTCGGGGTGCTGCGGGTGCTCCTCCGCCGCGCCCGTCCAGACGCTCACGACCGCGGGCGCGATCGTCGCCACGGGCTCGATCGACTCCTGCTCCTGCGGCGGCGCGAGGCGCTGCCCGGGCAGCCCGTGCTCGGCGATCAACGCGCCGAGGCTGCGCTGGATCGCGGTGGCCGAGACGATCACGGCGTAGTCGCGGTCGGGCTCGGGGTCCGGGTCCTGCTCGTCCTCCTTGAAGAAGCCCTCGGGCAGCGCGCTGACGTGCGAGGCGTTGTAGATGCCGAGCACGGCGCCGCGGTCGTCGAGCAGCGGCGCGCCGTCGAGCGAGTCGTGGAAGCGCGCGTCGGTGAGCAGCACCTCGTCCGGGTCGAGCAGCGCCTCGCGCAGCCGCACCGGGCCGTCGGCGAAGGCCAGCACGCCCGCGAAGAGGTCGTGGTTCTTCACGCCCGCGAGGCTCATGGCGAGCACGCGCTCGCCCAGCCGCGCCTCGCCGAGGTCGGCCAGGCTGAGCGCCTCGAAGCCCTCGCCCGAGTGGATCTGCAGCACGGCCAGGTCGAGGCGCGGGTCGCGCGCCACGAGGTCGGCCTCGTACTCGCCGAAGCCGCCGCGCGCGACGGCGACGACGCGCGCGCCGGGCAGCCGCGTGCCGCCGTCCTCGTCGATCTCCGCCACGAGGTGCAGGTTCGTGAGCAGCAGGCCGTCGTCGGTCAGCAGGATGCCCGAGCCGGGACGCACGATGGCGGTCTCCTCCTTCGCGCCCTCGGGCGTGAAGAGCACGGCGAGGTGCACGATGCCGGGACCGGCTTCGCGAGCCGCCGCGCTGACCGCGGTCTGGGCCGGCGCGGGCGCCGCCAGCAGGCCGCCGAGGACGAAGGGGAGGGCGAGAACGAGACGGGCCCGCAGCGCGGGCCCAGGGGGGGTGGAGATCATGGGGAGGGGCCCCGTGGGGGCGTCACTTCTTGGCCGCGGCGTTCTCGTTGAACTCCGCGCGGGCGATGCACTGGTCCAGCACGCGGACGGAGTGCCGCACGAGGTAGACGGAGCGGTTGCGGAAGATCCGCATCTGGTGGTCGAGGTTCTCCTCGAAGTTCTGGTAGCCGGAGCCGGCCTTCACCTGGCCCTTCTCGACGGTCTCGAGCAGGGGCAGCATGTCCTTGAGCGGCGGCAGCGCCTTGCCGGACTTCTTGAGCAGGGCCTCGAGGGACTTGAAGCTCTTGGACCAGCCGTTGGCGGGCTCCCAGGGCATCAGCGCCTCGTCGAGCGCGTGGAGCTCCTCGCGCAGCGCCTGCAGCTCCTTGAGCTTGGCCTCGGTCGCGGGCTTCTTCTTCACCTGCACGGCCGGGATCTTGCGCGCGCCCTCGCAGACGGTGCACGCGAAGAAGCCCACGCTCTTGCAGCCCCCGCAGGGTTTGAGGGTCTTCTCGCCGTTGGCGTTCTTCTCCTGGATCTGGCCGCCGCCGCCGCACAGCGCGCAGGGGTACCACGCCAGCCCCTGGCAGTACGGGCAGATCAGCTCGACCAGCGGATCGAGCACCTTCTTCTGGCCGGCGCACGCCGAGCAGGTGGCCTTCTGGTCGCCGCCGCAGATCACGCAGTCGGGGCGCGGCGCCTCGGAGTTCTTGCAGACCGGGCAGTCCCACTCGCCTCGGCCGCGGCAGGCCTCGCACTCGATCGAGAGCGGCTTGAACTGCTGCAGCCCGTTCGCGTCGACCTCGGTCTCGCGGGTGAAGGTCACGTCCGGCACCTTCTCGAGCACCTGCTGGACGGGTGCGGCGAAGGCGGCGGCGAGGAAGGCGAGGACCAGGGCGAGGAGGGTGGAGCTCTTCATGGCAAGCGTGGGTCGGGGGACAGGGTACCCCCGCGGCGGGGGGAGCGCGAGCCGCGGGCGGGCGCGGGGGCGCCGGACCGGCGCGCGCGGCGCGCGCACGCAGCTCGTACCCGCGCGCCGCCCGCGCGCGTGACGGCGGCGGTGGCGGCCTCGCGCCGCTCGGTCTATCCTGGGTCGCTCGCGCGCGGCTCCGGCAGGACGGGGCCGCGCGGTCCTATCGCCCCCGACCCCCGGCTATGCCCATGCTGCCCGCCCTCGCGCGCGCGACCCGCGCGCCCCTCGCCCTCGTGCTGACCCTGTCGCCGCTCGCCGCGGCGGCCGACCTCCACGTCGACGCCGGTCTGGCGAGCGGCGCGAACGACGGCTCGACCTGGGCCGACGCCTTCCAGGGCCCGGACGGCCTGCAGGCCGCGCTGGCCGCCGCGACGGCGGGCGACCGCGTCTTCGTGCGCCAGGGCACGTACGTCCCGACGACGACCGCGACGCGCACGATCTCCTTCACGCTGCCCGCCGGCGTGGAGGTCTACGGCGGCTTCGCCGGCGGCGAGAGCGACCCGGCGCAGCGCCCGCCGATCGGCAGCGCGCCGACGGTCCTCTCCGGCGACCTCGGCACGCTCGGCGTCGTGACCGACAACAGCTTCCACGTCGTGAACGCGGCCGGCGCCACCGCCGCCAGCGTGCTCGACGGCTTCACGCTCCGCGACGGCAACGCCAACGGCTCGGGCAACAACAACAAGGGCGGCGGCATCCTGTGCCTGTCGGGCGCGAGCCCGACCGTGCGGAACTGCCGCTTCGAGGCCAACCGCTGCACCTTCGGCGGCGGCGCCGGCTACGTGAACTCGTCGGCCCCGAGCTTCACCGACTGCCAGTTCGTCGACAACGTGGGCGGCTCCTTCGGCGGCGCCTTCGACGTGGCCACCGCCGGCGCGGTGCGCTGGGAGCGCTGCACGTTCACCGGCAACACGGCCGCGCGCGCGGGCGCGCTGGAGATCTTCAGCAGCACCGGCCCCGTCGTCTCGAACTGCCTGTTCGAGGCCAACGTCGCGACCGGCAGCGGCGGCGGCGGCGGCCTGTGGATCGGCTCGGGCGGCAACGCGCAGGTGCGCGGCTGCACGGTCGTGAAGAACCGCTCCACCGCGCAGGTGGCCGGCGGGATCATGGTCTCGGGCGCCGCGAGCGCGAGCGTCGCCAACACGATCCTGTGGGACAACGAGGGCCCCGGCGGCGCGCAGGGCTCGACGAACCAGCTCAGCGGCTCGACCAACGTGACCTACTGCGTGGTCGAGGGCGGCCTCGCCGGCACGGGCAACCTGGGCCTCGACCCGCAGTTCTTCGCGCCGACGACGGGGGACTACCGCCTGGCCTTCGGCTCGCCGGCCATCGACGCGGGCAACAACGGCGCGGTGCCGGCCGGCACGACGCTCGACCTCGGCGGCAACCCGCGCTTCGTCGACGACGGCGCGGCGCCCGACACCGGCGCGGGCACGGCCCCGATCGTCGACATCGGCGCCTACGAGGCCGACGGCGTCCAGGTCCTCGCGGCCTACTGCTTCGGCGACGGCAGCGGCACGCCCTGCCCCTGCACGAACCCCGGCACGACGGGTCGCGGCTGCGCGAACGGCACCTACACGAGCGGCGCGAAGCTGAGCGCCTCGGGCGTGCCCAGCGTCTCGAACGACACGCTCGTGCTGAGCGTGACCGCCTCGACGCCCGGCCAGCCCGGCATCTTCTTCCTCGGCGACAACGCCGTGAACGGCGGCGCGGGCGTGACCTTCGGCGACGGCCTGCGCTGCGCCGGCGGCGGCGTCTGCCGCGTGCAGGTGCGCACCGCGGACCTGTTCGGCGACCTCGCCTCGTCGATCTCCGTGTCGGCCAAGTGCGGCCTCGTGCAAGGCGACGTCAAGCGCCTGCAGTGGTGGTACCGCGACCCGTCGGCCTCGCCCTGCGGCACCGGCTTCAACCTCTCGAACGGCCTCGAGGTGACCTGGCTGCCGTAGCCGCACCGCCTCGGTCCGCACGCGGCGCGGGAGGGTCCTCGAGGGCCCTCCCGCGCTGCGTTTCGGCACTCGCCCGAGTACCCTCTCGCGCCCCGTGTCCGCCACGCGCCCGAACCCGGCGCTGCTGTGCGTCTTCCACGCGCTGCAGATGAGCCTCTTCCCGATGGCCGTGCTCACGGTGTTCTACAGCGAACACCTGGGCATGAGCCTGCGGACGATCATGCTCGTGCAGGCCGGCTTCGGCGCGGCCATGGCGGCCTTCGAGTTCCCCTCGGGCTTCCTCGCCGACCGCATCGGCTACCGGCGCTCGCTGGTCGTCGGCGCGCTGCTGAACGCGGCGGGCTGGTCGGTCTACACGGCGGCCCAGAGCGTCGTCGGCGTCGTGGTGGCCGAGGTGATGCTCGGGGTCGGCATCTCGCTCGTCTCCGGCACCGACGCGGCGCTGCTCTACGAGTCGCTGCTCGAGGACGGCCGCGAGGCCGAGTACGGCACGTGGATGGGGCGCGTGCGCTTCTGGGGCCAGCTCGGCGAGGGCACCGCCGCGCTCGTGGCGGGCGTCGTGTACGCGTTCTGGGCGCGGCTGCCGTTCGCGCTCGAGGTGGGCGTGTGGGTCGTCAACCTGTGGGTCGCGTGGAAGCTGGTGGAGCCCGCGCGGCACCGGCCCGAGCTGACCTCCTCGTGGCGCCAGGTGCGCGCCATCGTGCGCCACGTCGTGCGCGAGTCGCCGCGCCTGCGCGCGGTCATGCTGCTGACGATGGCGCTCGGCATGTGCTCCTTCGTGCCCGTGTGGACGATCCAGCTCTACGCCAAGGACGCCGGGCTGACCGCCGCGTGGCTGGGGGTGCTGTGGGCGCTCGGCAACTACAACGTCGCGCTCGGCTCGCTCTTCGCGACGCGCGTCGAGACGCGGCTCGGCCTCTGGCGCCTGCTGCTGCTGTGCGTCGCGCTCATCGCGCTGGGCTACGCCGGCCTCGGCCTCGTCCACGGCGTCGCGGGCGTGCTCTTCTACTTCGCGTTGACGACGATGCGCGGCCTGTTCGGCCCGCCGCTCGGCCACGTCGAGCAGCGCCTGATCGCGAGCGGCGACCGCGCCGGCTTCCTCAGCCTGCGCAGCTTCGCCTTCCGCCTGTGCTTCCTGCCGCTGGGGCCGGCAGTCGGCGCGGCGATGGACCGGCACGGGCAGCACGCGGTGCTGCTCGTGCTCGGCGCGGCCCTGCTCGCCGTGGTGCTCGCGGCGCTGACGTACGCGCGCCGCGTCGGCGCGCTTCAGGCCACGCGCCAGGCGAGCTCGGCGCCGGCCCAGTAGGGCACGATCGCGTCGTCGGCGGTGAAGTCGAGGCGCTCGGGCACGCGCCAGCGCTCGCGCACGAGCGTCACGCGCGCGGCGCTCGGCGCGAGGCCGTAGAACGCGGGGCCGTGGAGCGCCGCGAAGGCCTCCAGCCGCGGGAGCGCCTCGGCGGCCTCGAAGGCCTGCGCGTAGAGCGCGAGCGCCGCCGGCGCGGAGTAGCAGCCCGCGCAGCCGCAGGCGCTCTCCTTGCGGCCGCGCGCGTGCGGCGCGGAGTCGCTGCCGAGGAAGAAGCGCGGGTCGCCGCCCGTCGCGACGCGCACGAGCTCGCGGCGGTGCTCCTCGCGCTTCAGCACCGGCAGGCAGTAGTGGTGCGGGCGCAGGCCGCCGACGAAGAGGTCGTTGCGGCTCATCAGCAGGTGTTGCGGCGTGAGCGACGCCGCCACGCCCGCGCGCGCGCCCTCGACGTACTGTGCCGCCTCACGCGTCGTGACGTGCTCGAACACGACGCGCAGGCCGGCGAAGCGCTCGACGAGCGGCGCGAGCGTGCGCTCGAGGAACACGCGCTCGCGGTCGAACACGTCGACCTCGGGCGCGGTCTCCTCGCCGTGCACGCACAGCGGCACGCCCTGGCGCTCCATCTCCGCGAGCACCGCGTGGCGGCCGGCGAGGTCGGTCACGCCGTGCTCGGAGTTCGTCGTCGCGCCGGCGGGGTAGAGCTTGAAGGCCAGCACGTGCTCGCAGTCGGCGACGCGCCGCACCTCGTCGGGCGCGGTGCGGTCGGTCAGGTAGAGCGCGAAGCGCGGCGTGAAGTCCGCGCCGGCCGGCACGCGCGCGAGCACGCGCTCGCGGTACGCCAGCGCCTCGGCCACGGTCGTGATCGGCGGCGCCAGGTTCGGCATCACGAGCGCCCCGGCGAAGTCGCGCGCCGACGCGGGCACCGTGGCGTCGAGCGCCGCGCCGTCGCGCAGGTGGAGGTGGGCGTCGAACGGGCGCGTGAGCTCGAGGGTCGCGGTCATGGCCCGCACAGTATGGGCGCCCCCGCGAGCCGGGCGAAGCCCGAGCCGCACCCTTGAGCCCGGGCCGCGCGGACGCGATGCTCCCCGCAACCCAGGAGCCCCCATGCGACCCCGCGCCCCGTACCGCCTCGACCACGTCCACGTGCTGGTCTCCGACCGCGAGCTCGCCGCCGCGTGGTACGAGCTGCACCTCGGCCTGCAGCGCCGCGAGGTCTCCGCCGACCCCTACGGCCCGCTCGTGCTGAGCGGCGACGGCGGCGGCACCGCGCTCGCGCTCTTCACGTCGAAGGTCAAGCCCGACCCCAACCGCGTGGTCGCCTTCGCCGTCGGCGCCGAGGAGCTGCTCGCCTTCGCGGTCGACCTCGACGAGCGCCCGATGCAGGCGCCCGACGGCGCGCGCCTCACGGCCGCCGACGTCGTCGACCACGGCGACGCGCTGAGCTACTACTTCAAGGACCCCGACGGCAACGCCTACGAGCTCGCCTGCTACGAGGTCGACGCCGCGCGCCTCGGCCTGCGCGGCCTCGCGATCCGCGCGCAGCGGGCGGGGCGGTAGGCGCGTCCCGAGGCGCGTTGCGCTACTTCGCGCCCGCCGCCTGCGCGCGGCACGCCGCGAGGAAGCTCGACAGGTCGGCGACGGTCGCGAGCAGCGCGCCCTCGACGGCTTCCTGCTCGGAGCGCAGGATCTGCTCGCTCCAGCGCTCGCGGCCCTGCTCCTCGACCTCGAACGTCTGCGTGCGGCGCGAGGTGAAGGGCACCAGGCCCGTGCGCACGTCGAAGAGCGCGCACTCGAGGCGGCAGGCGAGGTACACGACGTCGGGCACGAAGACGTGCGGCTCGGTGTCGATGGAGACGCGGCTCGTGTAGAGCAGCACCCACTCGGCCTGCGCGCGCGCGCCGGCCTCGCGCACCTGCTCGAGGCTCGCGCCCTTCGGCAAGAGGAACGCGGGCAGGTAGACGGCGTCGTGCACCTCGGGCTCGGCGGCGAGCGCGGCGGCCGCGCGCGCGGAGGTGACGAAGCTCGCGTCGTCGAAGCGCCAGGGCGCGTACTCGGACTCGTGCGACAGCTGCACGAGCGCGACGCGCGCGTCCTGCGGCAGCGACCAGCGCGCGTCGAGCAGGCGCAGCACGGCCTCGTTCGAGAGGTCGCCGAGCACGAGCGGCGGCGGCGGGTCGGCGCGTCGCGGGCGCGGACCGGCGGTGCTGACGTCCGTCGAGCAGCCGCTGGTGACGAGGGCGCAGGCGAGGAGGGCGAGGGCGAGCGAGGCGAGGCGGCGCATGCGGCTCCGGGGCGAGGACCTGGCGGGCGCGCCGGGAGGCGCGCGGACCAGGCTAGCCCCACCGGGCGCCGAGGCCAAAGCTCCGCCGCGAGGTCGCGCGGACGTACCTCCGGCGCACGGCAGGAGGGAGGGCGGACCGCGTCGTCCGCAGCCGCGGCGTCGCGCGGCGAGCCCCGCCGCGTCGGGCGCGGGGCGACCCTCGGGAGCGCGTCGCGCGCGCGGGGAGGAGGGTGGCTCCCCGAGTAGGACTCGAACCTACGACAAACCGGTTAACAGCCGGTTGCTCTACCAACTGAGCTATCGGGGAACGTTGGGGCCGCAAAGACTAGCCCGGGCCGGGCGGAGGTCAAGTTGGGACCCGTGAATTGGGACGCGCGACGCGTCCCGGGCCCGAAGATCGGACGGGAGGCCGGCGGGACTGGAGGCCGGCCGCGCTTCGGCGCGGAGATCGCGGCCGGGGCTCGCCTTCGCCCGTCGAGAGGCGAGAATCCGCCGCCGAGGGGCCGAGGCCCGCGCGAGCATGGAGAGCGAGGCGCTGGAACGGGCGACGGACGGAGCGGGGGGCGCGGCGAGCGTGCTCGCGCTCTTCGCGGAGGCGGTCGCGGCGCACGGCGCGCGTCCGGCGCTCGAGGTCCCCGCGGCCCCCGGGCGTCCGCGCGCGCGCCGGACCTACGCCGAGCTCGACGCCGCCTCGACGACCCTGGCGCGCCGCCTCGCCGGGCGGGTCGCCGCCGAGGAGGTCGTCGCCGTGCTGCTCGGCCGCGCGACGCCCGCGCTGCTCGAGACGCAGCTCGCGGTGTGGAAGGCCGGCGCGGCCTTCGCGTGCCTCGAGCCGGGCGCGCCCGACGCGCACCTGGCGGCGCTGTGGGGGGCGCCTCGACGCGGCGCTGCTCGTGACCGACGCGGCCGGCGCGCGCGCGCGCCGCGGCGTGGGGCGTGCCGCGCGAGCGCGTGGTGCGCGCCGACCGCGACGAGCCGGGCGACGCCCCGCTGCCGCCGCCGCCGCGGGGCGACCGGCTCGCCTACGTGATCCACACCTCGGGCACGACCGGCCGGCCGAAGGGCGTCGAGGTCGAGCACGCCAGCCTCGCGCGTCTCGTCGCGTCGGATCGCGCCTACTTCGACCTCGGTCCGGGCGACCGCGTCGGCCAGCTCTCCTCGCCGGCCTACGACTCGTCGCTCGAGGAGACCTGGCTCGCGCTCGCCGCGGGCGCGACGTCGGTGGTGCTCGACGAGGACGTCGTGCGCCTCGGCCCCGACCTCGTGCCGTGGCTCGTGCGCGAGGGGATCACCGCGCTCGGGCCGCCGCCCACGCTGCTGCGCGCGATGGCCTGCGCCGACCCCGCGCGCGCGCTGCCCGCGCTGCGGCTGCTGTACGTCGGCGGCGAGGCGCTGCCCGCGGACGTCGCCGCGCGCTGGTCGCGCGGTCGGCGCCTCGTGAACGGGTACGGGCCGACCGAGGCGACGGTCGTCGTGCTGCGCGCCGAGGTGCGGCCGGGCGCGCCGGTGACGCTCGGCCATCCGATCGAGGGCACGCGCGTGCACCTGTGCGACGAGGCGCTGCGCGAGGTGCCCGACGGCGCGGCGGGCGAGCTGTGCATCGCCGGCGCGAGCCTCGCGCGCGGCTACCGCGGCGACCCCGCGCTCACCGCCGCGCGCTTCCCCGTGCACCCGACGCTCGGGCGCCTGTACCGCACCGGCGACCTCGGCCGGCGCGACGCGCACGGCGCGATCGTGTCCCTCGGCCGCGCCGATCAGCAGGTCAAGCTGCGCGGACACCGCGTCGAGCTGGGCGAGGTCGAGGCGCGGCTCGTCGAGCTCGACGGCGTGCGCGAGGCGCTGTGCGTCGTGCGCGGCGAGGGGCGGCCGCGCGCGCCTCGTCGGCTTCCTCGTCGCGCAGGACGCCGCGCGCCGCCTGGCGCTCGACGCGCTGCGCGCCGCGCTCGCGCGCGCGCGCCGGAGCCGTTCGTCCCGGCGCAGCTCGCGTGGCTCGACGCGCTCCCGCGCGGCACGAGCGGCAAGCTCGACCGCGCAGCGCGCTGCCCGAGCTCGTCGCGCGCGGACGCGCGCTGCGGACGCCGCGCCGCCGCGCGACGCGCTCGAGGCGCGCTGCGTCGCGGCCTTCGCGGAGGTGCTCAGGCTCGCGCGTCCGCCGAGCGTCGAGGCCGACGTGTTCCTCGACCTCGGCGCCGACTCGCTCGCGGCGGCCGAGCTCGTGGCGAGGCTGCGCGAGGACGCCGCCACCGCGCGCGTCGCCGTGCGCGACCTCTACGAGACGCGCAGCACGGCGCGCGCGCTCGCCGAGCGCCTGCGCGCGGCGGGGGCCCGTCGCGGCGGAACCGCGCACGGCGCCGCCGCCCGCCGCGGGCCGCGCGCGCGCCCGCGGCGCTTCACGCTGGGGCAACTCCTCGCGTGGCTGGCGCTCGAGCTGCTCAGCGCGGCGGCGCTCGCGCGGCTCGTCGTGTTCGCGTTGCTGCCGCGCCTCGCGGAGGCGCTCGGGCTCGCCGCGAGCCTGACGCTCGCGCCGCTCGCCGCCGCGCTGCTGGCGCTCGCCTGGACGCCGCTCGCCGTCGGGGTCACGGTCGCGGCGAAGCGCGCGCTGCTCGGCGCGTACCGGCCGGGGCGCTACGCCGCGTGGAGCGGCGTCCACCTGCGGCACTGGATCGTGTGCCGCTGCGCGCGGCGCATTCCGTGGCGGCTGCTCGCGGGCACGGGCGCGACCGGGCTCGTGCTGCGCGCGCTCGGCGCGCGCGTCGGACGCGACGTGTACGTGCACGCCGGCGTGGACCTGGCCGGCGGCGGCTGGGACCTGCTGGAGCTGGGCGACGAGGCGGTGCTCGCGCGCGACGCGGCGCTGCGCGGCCGGTCGAGCTGGACGACGGCGCGCTCGTCGTCGTCGGCCCGGTCCGGTGGGCGCGCGCGCGGTGGTGGTCGACACGCGCGCGGGCCTGGGTCCTGACGCGACGCTCGGCGCGGGGCGCGGCTCGCGCCGCTGGCGTACCTCGCGCCGGGCGCGCGCGTGCCGCAGGGCGAGCTGTGGGCCGGCGTGCCCGCGCGCGCGCGGGCGACGCGCCGCCCGGCGCCGCCTACCGCGCGCGCTCGCAGCTGGGTCCCGGTGCGGCGCTCGTCGCGGCGCGCGCGCTGCTGCGCGTCGCGCTCGGCTTGCCGGCCGCGCTGCTCGTGCTCGCCGTGCGCGCGGTACGCGGGCTGGAGCGCCGACGACCTCGGCGCGTGGCTCGCCGCGCCGCGCCTCGCGCCAGGGTGGCCCGCGCTGGCCGCGCGGCGCTGGCGCTCGCGCCGCCGCTGACGCTCGCCGGCAGCGCCCTCGCGTCCGCGCGCTGGGCGACCTGCCCGGAGGGGCGCGTCGCGCGCGGGAGCGCGGCGTGGTTGCGCCTGCTGCTCGCGCTCGAGCTCACCGAGCGCGCGGGCACGTGGCTGAGCGGCTCGCTGTTCTGGCCGCCGTGGCTGCGGCTCGCCGGCATGCGCGTCGGCCGCGGCAGCGAGGTCAGCACCGTGGTCGACCTCGTCCCGTCGCAGGCCGAGCTCGGCGCGCGCTGCTTCCTCGCCGACGGCGTCTACCTCGGCGGTCCGCGCCTCGAGCCGGGCGGCGCCGTGCTCGCGCCGGGCGCGCTGGGAGACGACGCGTTCCTCGGCAATCACGCGGTGGTGCCCGCCGGCACGCGCCTGCCCGGCGACGTGCTCGTCGGCGTGAGCACGGTCGCGGACGGCGCCGCGATGCGCGGCGGGGGCGCGTGGTTCGGACAGCCGCCGCTGGCGCTCGCGCGGCCGCCGGTGCGCGCCCTCGACCGCCGGCTGACGCACGAGCCCGACCTCCTGCGGCGCGTCACGCGCGTCACGTGGGAGCTCGCGCGCTTCGCCCTGCCGCTGCCCCGCGCGGCGCTCGCCGTGCTGTGGCTCGACCTCGCCGCGCGCCTGGGCGGCGGCGTGCTCGCGCTCGGCAGCGCGACCGTCGCGACGGGCGCCGCCGCGGTCGCGGGGATCGTGGCGCTCAAGTGGCTGCTGCTCGGCCGCGTGCGCCCCGGACGTCACGCGCTGTGGTCGTGCTGGTGCAGCCGCTGGGACTTCCTCTACGTCGCGTGGGGCCAGCTCGCGCGCGGCGCGCTCGCGCAGCTCGAAGGCACGCTGCTGCTGGCGCCGGTGCTGCGCGCCTTCGGCGTGCGGGTCGGAAAGCGCGTGCTGCTCGGCGCCGGCTTCGCGCAGGTCGTCGACCCCGACATGCTCGAGCTCGCCGACGACGCGACGGTGGCGGGCCTGTTCCAGGCGCACACGTTCGAGGAGCGCGTGCTCAAGATCGACCGCGTGCGCGTGGGCCGCCGCGCGACGGTCGGCGCCGGCGCGGTGCTGTTCTACGGCGTGGACGTGGGCGAGGGCGCGCGCGTCGCGCCGCACGCGGTGGCCTCGAAGGGCGAGCGCGTGCCGCCCGGTGCGGCCTTCGACGGCGTGCCGGCGCGGCCCGCCTGACACGGCGCGAGGGCCGGAGCGCGCGCCCCGGCCCTCGCCGCTCGCAGGTGCGGGCGCGACGCGCGCCCGCGGCTCGTCACTGACCGAGCTCCTGAGCCTTGGCCAAGAGGACGCTCGGGTTGCGGACGCCGCCCGGCGTGACCGACTCGGCCCACAAGACCTTGCCGTCCTTCCCGACGAGGACGGTGGCGCGATCGCCGATGCCCGGGCCGTCCAGCCAGAGGCCGTAGGCCTTGCAGACCGCGCCCTTGGGGTGGAAGTCCGCGAGCAGCGGGAACTTGATCCCGGCGAAGCCGGAGGACCAGGCCTTGTGGCAGTACTTCGAGTCCACGGAGATACCCAGGACCTGGGTATCGCAGGCTTCGAACCGCTCCAGGAGCGCGTTGAGCCCGGGGATCTCGAGGCTTCAGGTGGGCGTGAAGTCGAGGGGGTAGAACGCGAGCAGCACGTTCTTCGTCCCCGCGAACTCGGACAGGCGGACGGTCGTGTCGAGGTGGCTCTCGAGCGCGAAGTCCGGCGCCTGCGTTCCGGCAGTGAGGATGGACATGGGGTCGTCTCGGATCAGGTGAGTCGAAGGCGGGGCCGACGACGCGTCGACCCCTCGCGCCCCGAGGATAGCGAGCCCCGGGCCGAGGTGGACCTCGCGCCTCGGGTCGCGGCGGCGCGGGTCAGGCGTCGGCGCCGAGCGCGCGCCGCGTCGCGCGGTCGAAGGCCACCGGCCCGCGCGGCAGGCGCGCGAGGTCGAAGCCCGCGACGAGCTCCGCGGGCGTGCGCGGCGCGTCGCCGGGCTCCGCGAGCGCCGCGCCGAACGTCCCGGCGAGCCAGCCCACGAGACGCCGCGGGTCGAGCCCGCCCGCCGCGAGCGAGGCCAGCGAGAGGTCGTCGGCGCGCTTGGCGAGCCGGCGCCCCTTCGCGTCCGTCACGAGCGGCACGTGCGCCCAGCGCGGGCGCTCGAACCACAGGTCCTCGAGCAGGAGCGCCTGCCGCGGCGTGCTCTCGAGCAGGTCCTCGCCGCGCAGCACGTCGGTCACGCCCTGCCGCTCGTCGTCGAGCACGACCGCGAGCTGGTAGGCCACCTGTCCGTCGCGGCTCGTCACGGGGAAGTCGCCCACCTCGCGCGCGACGTCCTGCACGTAGTCGCCGAGCAACTCGTCGCGCACCGTCACCTCGCCGCTGGGCACGCGGTAGCGCAGGCACGGCTCGCGCCCCGTGCGCCGGCGCGCCTCGGCCAGCGACGCGTAGCGGTCGCGACACGTGCCGGGGTAGACGCCCTCGCTGCCCGGCCCGTGCGGCGCGGCGATGGCCTCGGCCACCTCGCGGCGCGTGCAGACGCACGGGTAGGCCAGGCCGCGCTCGCAGAGCTCCTCCGCGGCGCCGCGCAGCTCGTCGTGGTGGCGGCTCTGGTAGAGCACCTCGCCGTCCCAGTCGAGACCGAGCCACTCGAGGTCGCGCAGCGCGCACGCGGCGAGCTCGGGCTTGGCGCGGGTGGCGTCGAGGTCTTCCATGCGCAGCACGACGCGACCGCCGCGCGCGCGCGACCACAGCCACGCGAGCAGGAACGAGCGCGCGTGGCCGAGGTGCAGGAGGCCGGTGGGGCTGGGCGCGAGGCGTCCGACGGGGAGCTGTGCGTCGCTCGAGGGCATGGGCGGCGGGGCGGGGCGCGTCAGGGTAGCGGCGGCGCTTGACTCCCCGCCAGCGAGCCGCGAGGCTTTCGCCGATGCGACCCATGCTCCTCGCCGTGCTCCCGGCCCTGGCGGCCTTCGCGCCCGACGCCGCCGCGCAGTACATCGGCAGCCCGTTCTCGTACGACTACGTCGAGCTCGACTACCACCTGACGAACTTCGACCGCGCCGACGAGTGGCTGGACGGCTACGGCTTCGAGTTCTCGATGGAGTCCAACCACGACATCCGCATCCTGGGGCGCTTCGCGGACGCCTCCGGCGACGCGGGCGGCGTGGACGCATCGCGGCGGGACCTCGAGCTCGGCATCGGCTTCCACGACTCGATCAACCGGCAGCTCGACGCCACGCTCGACTTCAAGTTCCTGCGCGCGGAGCTCGAGGCCTACGGCGACAAGAGCACGGAGGTCGGCTACGGGATCGAGGGCGGCCTGCGCGGGCTCGTCAACGAGCACTTCGAGGTGCACGGCGGGCTCGAGTTCCGCGGGCTGGTGAAGACGGAGCTCGGCGGCCGCCTCGGCGCGCTCGCGCGCGTCACGCAGAACTTCGGCGTGGACGCGACCTACACCTACTTCGGCGAACAGCAGTCGCTGCAGTTCGGCGTGCGCTTCTCGCTCTAGCGCGGTCCCTTCAGGACTGCGCGCGCCCTCGCAGAGACGGCGGGCCGGCCCCGCCGGCGTCAGTCCCGACGCGGCGGCGTCCGGCCCCAGGCGGCCAGGCGGCGGCGCACCGCGGGCACGCGCACGCGGCTGACCGGGACCCACGCGCCGCCGTCGAGCAGGAGCCGGCCCGCGTGACCGGGGCGCGTCTCGAGCCGCGTCACGTGCTCGAGCGCGACGAGGGCCGAGCGGTGCACGCGCAGGAAGCGCTCGGGGTCGAGCCGCCGCTCGAGCTCGTTCATCGACTCGCGCATGAGGTGCGAACCGTCGGCGGTGTGCAGGTGCACGTACTGGTCGGCGGCCTCGATCCACACGAGCCGGTCGACCTCGACGCGCTCGACGCCGCCCTGGCGCGCGATGCCCAGCCAGCGCGCGTAGCCCGGCTCGTCGGCGAGCTCGGGGCGCGCGAGCGAGCGCAGCGCGAGGTGCTCCTGTGCGCGCTCGAGCGCCAGGCGGAAGCGCTCGCGGTCGAAGGGCTTGAGCAGGTAGTCGACGACCTGCTCCTCGAAGGCGCGCACCGCGTAGCGATCGAAGGCGGTCGTCAGCACGACGGCCGGCCGCTCCTCGGGCGCGAGCTCGGCCAGCGCCTCGAGGCCGCTGCCGCCGGGCATGTGCACGTCGAGGAAGAGCAGGTCGGGGCGCTCCTCGCGCACGGCGGGCACGACCTCGGGGCCGGTGGCGCACTCGCGCGCCACGCGCACGTCGGCGACCTCGGCGAGCAGGCGGCGCAGGAACGCGCGCGCGATGGGTTCGTCGTCGGCGATCACGACGCGCAGGGGAGCGGGGCCGTTCATGCGGGGGGACCTCCGGGCGTCCGGGTGTCGTCGTAGGGCAAGCGCACGCGCACGCGCGCGCCGCCCTCGACGCGGTTGGTGAGCTCGAGCGCGGCGGCGTCGCCGTACAGCGCGGCGAGCCGCGAGCGCGTGTTCGCGAGCCCGATCGAGCGGCGCTCGCCGTCCCCGCGGGGCTCGCCGGCCAGCACCTCGGGCGGGAAGCCCGGGCCGTCGTCGCGCACTTCGATGACGAGCGCGTCGCCCTCGCGGCGCACGTCGACCTCGAGCACGCCGCCGGCCGGGCGCGGCGCGATCGCGTAGCGCACGGCGTTCTCGACGAGCGGCAGCAGCAGGAAGCTCGGCACGAGCGCGCGCGAGGCGTCGACCTCCTCGCGGAACGTGACGGACAGGCGCTCGCCCAGGCGCGCGCCCTCGATCTCGAGGTAGCGCTCGGCGAGCTCGAGCTCCTGGCCGAGCGGCGCGAGCTGCTCCGGTTCGCGGTCGAGCAGCGCGCGCAGCAGCTCGCCCAGCTCGGCCAGCAGGCTCGCCGCGAGCTCGCCGCGGCCCTCGTCGATCAGGCCGCCCACGGAGTGCAGCGCGTTGAACAGGAAGTGCGGGTGGAGCTGTTCGCGCAGGTTCGACAGGTTGGCCTCGACCAGGTCGCGCTCGAGGCGGCTCGCGCGCAGGGCCAGCGCGGCGCGCTCGCGCTCCTCGTTCCGCTGGCGCAGGAAGCTGTCCAGACCCCACGCGACGCCGAGCAACGCCCAGTAGG
>JACKHS010000007.1 GCA_020638875.1 Planctomycetota bacterium | reverse complement strand
CCACGGCTCGACGAGCCCCTCGTCCGCGCCGAGCGCGAGCTCGCCGGGTTCGTCGAGCCGCGTCACGCGCACGCAGCGCGCGCCCGGGTCGCTGACCGCGACGCGCCGCGCGGCGCGGTCGACGGCGAGGTCGGCCGGCGCGACGAAGCCCTCGCCGCCGACGCGCTCGAGGTGCGTGAAGTCGCGCGCGAGCCGCAGCACCGCGCGGTTGCGTCGATCGAGCAGGTACAGCCGCCCGGCGGCGTCACGCGCGACCGCGACGGGCTCCGGCACCGCCACCAGCCCCGCGCGCTCGCCGAGCGCGAAGGCGCGCTCGAAGTCGCAGCACTTCACGAAGCGCCCGAGGAAGGGGTCGAAGGCGACCTCGTCCTGCTCGCTGCCCGAGAAGCGGAACTGCGACAGGCGCCGCAGCACCGGGTCGCAGACGTAGAGGCTGCGGTCCGCGCGGTCGAGCTCGACGCCGGCCACGCTCGCGAACAGCCCCGGCTTGCGCCCCAGTCCGCCGACGCGCGAGATACGGCGCGGCTCGTCGAGGCTCGTCTCGTGCAGCAGGATCGTGTGGCTCTCGGGCTCGGGGATCACGAGGTAGGGCCCCGCCGCCGCGAGCGCGCGGCCGAAGTGCGCCGAGGGCCGCGCGAGCCCCGAGACCTGCTTGCGCAGCGCGTCCTCGTCCTCGCCGCCGCGGCGCGCGAAGACCTGCACGCGGTCGACGAGCGGCTCGGTCACCGCCGCGCGCTCGCCGTCGGGCGACACGGCGAGGGCGCGCGGGTAGTGCAGCTTGCCCGCGCCCTCGCGCGGCGCGAGCGCGTGCAGCCCGAACTGGTCGCGCGCCTTGCCGTCGAGGTCGAAGACCTGCACGCGGTGGTTGCCGGCGTCGCACACGAAGACGTCCGCGCCGCGCACGACGAGCCCCTCGGGCTCCATGAACAGCCCCGGGTACGGCCCCCAGTCGCCGAAGCCGCCGACGCGCCGGCCCGCGGCGTCGAAGACCTCGACGCGCGCGTTGCCCGCGTCGCTGACGTACACGCGGCCGTCCGCGCTCACCGCGACGTCGCGCGGCTCGATCAGCTCGCCCGGGCCGTGGCCGTGGCCGCCCAACGTGGCGAGGTGCGCGCCGTCCGCGCGCGCGAAGACCTCGACGCTGTGGCGCAGGAGGTCGGTCACGTAGACGCGCTCCGCGTCGAGCGCGAGGCCGTGCGGCGCGAGCAGCACGCCCGCGCCCACGCTCGCGCCGCGCGCGCCGTCGGGCCCCAGGCGCTGCACGCGCCCCGCGAAGCGCTCGACCACCCAGCAGCCGTCGCCGTCGCGCTCGACGTCCTCCGGGCCGGCGAGGTCGCGTGCGACGACGCTGCGCGCGCCGTCGGGTGCGACGCGCACGAGCTCGCCCGCGAGCCGCAGCGTCACGAGCAGCGCGCCGTCGTCGTCGAGCGCGACGCCGCCGGGCTCCGCCAGGTCGTCGACCTGCGCGAAGGGCCGGCGCAGCGGCGGTCGCTCGTCCTGCGGCGCGGCCGCGGCGACGAGGAGCGTCGGGAGGAGCAGCGTGAGCATCGCCCGAAGCATAGTGCGCCCGCCGTCGGTGCGATACCGGCGGCGGGCGCAGCGAGCGCGGAGCGCGCGAGAGTTTCGGCGGCCCGTCAGGCCTTGCGCGCGGGGCGCAGGTGCATCGGCAGCCAGGCGCGGATGGCGTGGTCCAGCTCCTCGCGGCGGATGGGCTTGGTCAGGTAGTCGTTCATGCCGGCCTCGAGGCAGCCGCGGCGCGCCTGCGTGGAGACCTCGGCGGTCAGCGCGATGATCGGGATCGGCTCGCAGCCGGGCACTTCGCCGTCGCGGATCGCGCGCGTCGTCTGGTAGCCGTCGAGCTCGGGCATCGCGCAGTCCATGAGCACCGCGTCGTAGCTGCCGGCGCGCAGCATCTCGAGCGCCTCACGGCCGTCGCGCGCACCCGTGCTCTCGTAGCCGCTCTTGGCCAGGAAGCCCATCGCCACGCGCTGGTTGACGCGGTCGTCCTCGACCACGAGCACGCGCGCCGGCCGGCGCTCGCTGCCCTCGCCGCCGAGCGCGCCGTGCGCGGGCGGGAAGGCGAGCGCCTCGATCGGGCGCAGCTCGCGCGGCTGCGGCAGGGTGAAGCGCACGGTCGTGCCCTCGCCCGGCTCGCTCTCGATGTCCATGCGGCCGCCCATGGCCTGCACGAGCGTCTTGGCGGCGGGCAGGCCGATGGCCAGCACGTTGCCCTTCGACTCGTCGTGGTTCCACAGGTCGAACATGCTCGTCAGGCGCTCGGCCTCGATGCCGCAGCCGGTGTCCGAGACCCAGAAGAGCAGCGCACCGCGCGGCTGGGTCGGGTCGACGAGCTGCGCGCCGACCTGCACCACGCCGACGGTCGTGTGCTGCAGCGCGTTCTCGATCAGCTCCGTCAGCACGCGCGCGAAGCGCGAGCGGTCGGAGCGCAGCGTGCGCGGCAGGCCCTCGGCCGGCGTGAAGCACAGCGAGACGCCGCGCTCCTCGGCCGCGTCGCGGAAGCTCTCCACGCGCTCGGTCACCGACGCGACGAGGTCGAACTCGTCCTCCTCGAGCACCAGGTCGCCGCTCTCGATCTGGAAGTAGTCGAGGATCTCGGTGAACACGCGCAGCAGGCTGCGGCTCGACTGCAGCGCCTCCTCGACGTAGGTCTGCTGCTTCTTGGTCAGCTTGGTCTCCTGCAGCAGCTCCAGCATGCCCAGCGCACCGGTCAGCGGCGTGCGCGCGCGGCGCGTCAGGTCGAGCAGGAAGCGCGAGCGCGTGCGCAGCGCCATCAGCGCGGCCTCCTCGGAGAGCATGCGCCCCGCGTCCTCGTCGCCGCCCTCGAGCGTCGCGAGGCGCGCCTCGAGCGACCGGACCTCTTCGGTCAGGCTGCGCAGCAGGGAGTCGGGAGTGATCGTGTGGGCGTCGAGCGGGTGGGACGTCATGGCCGGAGGGGCAAGCGGGCGGAGCCTGAGGGATGCCCCTGAATCGGAGCGGCCGGTGCGCTCGCTTGAGGCCGAGCCGCGCTCCTTGCGGCGCGGCGCCGGCCCTGGCCCCGAGGCGGGCCAGGTGCCCGCGGAGCGCTACGAGGCGCGCGGACGCAGCCGCTCGATCCAGCGCGCCAGGTCCGCCCGCCGCAGGCCGAGCACCCCCAGCGCGCAGGCGAGGGTCACCAGCGCCAGGGCGAACAACGTCCCGCCGTCGCCCTGCACCTCGATGCCGAGCGTCGTCAGGTGCGCGCCCAGAGCCCCGGCCATGGTCCCCGCCGCGAGGCCCGCGCCGAGCACCGCCGTGCGCGCCCGCAGCAGGAGCCCCACGGCCGTGAGCTCCACCAGCCCCGAGCCCCAGCGCCCCCACGGCTCCGCGCCGAGCGTCTCGAAGATGTAGCGCGACTCCGCCGCGCCGCTGAACTTGAAGAACAGGGTCTGCGCCAGGATCAGCGCGGCCACGAGCTGCAGCGCCCACGCGAGGCGGTTCGAGGTTCGGCTCATGGGCCCGCGCTACGGCGGCCCCTCGGCGGCGTGACCGCGGCGCGGCGCGGAACTCGCGCGGGCGCGCGGCGCTGCCGCTAGGGGTGCGAGACCTCGACCACCGTGTGGATGCCGCCGCGCACCATGAAGTCGCCCTCGACGGTCAGGCGGCGCGGCGCGAGCGCGGCGACGAGGTCCTCGAGGATGCGACCGGTCACGGCCTCGTGGAAGTGGCCCTCGTCGCGGAAGGACCAGAGGTAGAGCTTGAGGCTCTTCAGCTCGACGCACAGCGCGTCCGGCACGTAGCGGATGCGGAAGGTGGCGAAGTCGGGCTGGCCGGTCTTCGGGCACAGGCAGGTGAACTCGGGGCACTCGAAGCGCACCTCGTACTCGCGCGCGGGGTGCGGGTTCGGGAAGGTCTCGAGGGTCTTGGACGGCTGCGTGGTCATGCCCGGGGGGTGCTCGTGGCCTGGGAGGGCGCAGAGCTTACCAGAGGCGCGCGCTCACAGGCGGCCGCCGCTGCGCGCGAGCACGACGCCGTCGACGCGCAGCTCGAGCGCCCACGCCAGCCGGCCCGCGCCGCTCCAGACGTGCGGCAACAGCGCCTCGACGTCCTCGGCCACGACCCAGGTGTCGTCCTCGAGCTCGCACGGCACGTCGAGCCGGCGCAGCTCGGCCAGGTCGAGCAGCACGAGCGCCCACTCGACCTCGGCGTCCGCGGCGAGCTCGGGCGCGAGCGTCGTCGGCGTGAACCACCAGTCCTCGTCGCGCAGCTCGTAGCTCTCCACGCCCGGCACGGGCGGCGGCGCGGCCAGCGCGCGCGCGCCGGCGGTGTCGGCCAGCGGGCCCATCAGCAGCAGGTTGTCGACGCGCGGTCCGAGCAGCCACTCGAGGCTGCCGCCGGGGTCGAAGGCCGCGCTCCAGCCGCTCGCCTCGTCGCGCACCCACGCGCCGCGCAGGTCGCCGCCGCGCGCCAGCGCGCCGCGCGCGCGCCAGAAGAGCAGCGGCGCTTCCTCGAGCTCGGTCGCGTCGAGCTCACCCACCACGACGCGCAGGCTCGCGATCGCGGCCGAGTCGCCGCGCGGCAGGGCCTGGCCGTCCGCGCCGTACCAGTGGCCGTGGCCGACGCCGTCGGGCGCCGTGCCGCCGTCCAGCGCTGCGTTGGCCCAACCGCGCACGCTCGGCACCGCGCCGGTCAACTCGAGCGCCTGGCCGCACCAGCGCTCGCGCTCGACGTCGCTCTCGCGGCGCGTGCGGCGCAGCACGAGCACGACGCCCTCGGCGCGCAGCGCGTCGAACTCGGGCTCGCGCGCGAAGGCGACCAGCGCGGCGGCCGACACGCTCCTCAGGCGCGGCGTGCCCTCGAGCGCGAGCTCGCCGTGCGCGGGGTCGTACAGCGCCACGACGTCGTTCGGCAGCACGCGGTAGCCGCGCTGCAGGTCGGGCGGGTCGACGAGCAGGTACTGCTGACCGAAGCCGCCCTCGGCCATCACCTCGCCGACCTGCTGGCGCAGATCGCCGGCGAGGTCGCTCGCGCTGCGGTACGCCTCGGCGTTCGTGCGCGCCAGCACGCCCAGGAGCAGCGCCGCGATCAGCGGCAACCCATAGCGCCGGCGGCCCGCGATCGCGGTGCTGCCCAGCGCCAGGCCGAGGCACATCACGAGCACGGCCGGGAACAGCGTCGAGGCCGCGCTGAAGTCGCCCGGCACGACGCGCGGCGCGGAGCGGCCCAGGATGGTCAGCACGACGATGGTCAGCCATGCGAACAGCACGGTGGCCCAGAAGCGCGGCGCGTTGCGGCCGGCGTGCAGCGCGGGCTGCAGCGCGGTCACCACGACGAGCCCGGCGACGAGCCAGCCGAGGCCCTCCTCGCCGCCGCCGTTCACCGGCGCCATGAGCACGCCGACCTTCTCGAGCACGTGCAGCAGCGCGAGCCAGAAGCCCTCGAAGTCGAGCACGAGGTCGAGCGATCTCTCGAGGTGCATCGGCATCGCCGGCAGCCCTTGCCACAGGCGCACGAGCGGGTCGAGCGTCACCACCGCGCCGAACACGACCAGCGTGGTGAGCGCGGTGCGCAGCCGCACGTGGCCGGGGCGGTAGCGGCGCGACGAGTAGAACTCGATCAGCGAGAGCCACACGGGCACGAGGAAGCCGAGCTCCGACGCGGCCACGCTGGCGAGCGTGCACAGCCCCGCGAGGCCCACGAAGCGGTAGCGTCGCTCCTGGCGCCCGCGCAGGAAGGCGGTGCCGGCCGCGGCGGCGAACAGGCCGCCGAGCAGGTCGCCGCGCGCGGCCGGCGCGGCGACGGCCGAGACGGAGAGCGGGTGCAGGCAGAGCAGCAGCCAGACGGCGTAGCCGGCCGCGACGGCCTGGTCGACGCCGGTCCAGGGCACGACGAGCCGCCGCACGAAGCGGCCGAGCAGGTACGCGCACGCCAGCAGCAGCAGCAGGTTCTCCGCGCGCAGCAGCGCGAGCGCGGGCCGCGTCCAGACGCCGTCGCTCGTCCACAGCCAGGCGCTCGTACCGAGCGAGAGCGCCGCGAGCGGGCGGCCGCCGCTGCTCGCGCGCTCGGCGAACAGGTCCGCGCCGCGATCGGTGCCGCCGCCGAGCTCGGCGTGCACGCTGCGCGAGACCTCGGCCAGCACGGGGTAGTCCTCGCCCACCGGGCCGGCCACGAAGAGCGGCGTGTAGACCGCGAGCAGCAGCACGGTGACCAGCAGCCACCAGGCGCGCACGCGCTCCACGCTCGACAGGCGCCCGCTGGGAGTCATGCCGGGAGCCTACGCTCGGTGGCCGGGCGAGTCCCGCCAATTCCCGCTCGCCGCGCGCGCCGCGCCTACATCGAAGGCCGCGCGGAGACTACTCTCTCCCCCATGACCGTCGCCGCCCCGCGCCGCCCCGCCACCTGGCTGCTCGCGCTGCCCGCGCTCGTCGCCTACGCGCTGCTCGCCTGGAAGCTCGCGTTCCTCTGCGACGACGCGTTCATCTCGTTCCGCTACTCGAAGCACCTCGCCGCCGGCGAGGGCCTGCGCTACAACCTCACGCTCGGCGCGCCGGTCGAAGGCTACTCGAACTTCCTGTGGGTCGTGTGGCTCGCGCTCTTCGAGAAGCTCGGCCTCGACGTGCCGCTCGCCGCGCGCTGGAGCTCGGCGCTGTGCGGCGCGGGCCTCGTCGTGTGGGTCACCGCCGCCGCGCGCCGGCGCCTCGACCTCGACGCGCTCGGCACGGCGCTGACGGGTCTGTTCCTCGCCACGCTGCCGCCGTTCGCGCTGTGGGCCACGGGCGGTCTGGCGACGATGCCGACGGCGCTGTTCGTCTTCGGCGTCTGGGAGCGGCTCTTCGGCGACCCCGAACGCCCGCGCGGCTGGCAGGCCGGCGCGTTCGCGGCGCTCGCCGGGCTCGTGCGCGCCGACGGCGCGGTGTGGGCGCTGATGCTGCTCGGCGCGGGCGGGCTCGTGTGGGCGCTCGGCGGCCGCAAGCGCGAGCTCTGCCGCGCGCTGACGCAGGCGACGCTCGTGCTCTTCGCCGTCGTCGGCGCGCACGTCGTCTGGCGCCACGGCTACTACGGCGACTGGCTGCCGAACACCGCGCGCGTGAAGGCCGGCTTCTCCACCTACCGCCTGGTACGCGGCCTGCAGTACCTCGGGGCGTACGTGCTGACCGTGCCGACCGTGCTCGTCGCGCTGGCGAGCGCGGCGCGGCGCTGGCCGGCGGTGCAGCTCGGCCTGTGGCTGCCCGCCGTCGGCGTCGTACTCGGCACGTGGGCCTACGGCATCTGGGTCGGCGGAGACTTCATGCCCATGGGGCGCTTCCTGTTCCCGTCGGTGCCCTTCCTCGCGCTGCTCGTCGCCGCGGCGTGGGCGCGCTTCGCGCGCGGCGGCGGACGTGTCCCGCTCACAGGCATCGCGCTCGCGCTGTGCGCGGTCGGCGCGCTCGGTTGCTTCGATCACAACGTCGTGCCCGCGTCGATGCGCGAGCGCTTCCGCTTCCGCCAGGACCGCGACGAGTGGCAGAGCGAGATCGAGATGCACGACGCGATGTACCAGCGCGCCCGGCAGTGGACCGTGCAGGGCCGCGCCCTCGGCCGCGTGACGCAGCCGGGCGAGACCTACGTCGCGGGCGCGATCGGCGCGATCGGCTACTACTCGGAGCTCGAGCTCTTCGACCTCTACGGGCTGGTGACGCCTTCGGTGATCGCGGGTGCGGAGCCGCTGGCCAAGTCCTCGCCGGGACACGACGTGCGCGTGCCGGAGACCTTCTTCGAGGACCGGCACCCGACGTACCTCGGCAGCGTGCTGGTGCCGGCGGGCGCACCGCCGGACTACGGCCTGCCCGGCGGCTGGAACCACAACCCGCTCTCCAAGCGCGTGACCCTCGAGCCCTACCCGGTGCTCCCCGAGGACGGACTCGCGGACCTGCCGGGCGAGCACATCGAGCTACGCCTCCTGCGCTACCATCGCTGGGAGTGACCCCAGCCCCACCCTCACGATGCTCGACACCTTCCGCCCGCTGCTCGAGGCCGCCCAGGGCCTCGACCTCACCGACCCCGCCGCCGCCGTCGCGACGTTGAACGCGCGCCTCGACCCCGCGAGCGCGGCGGGCCGCGCCGTCGCGGCCGACCTCGTGCGCCTGCTCGAGGAGGGCGCGATCTGCGACCGCGGCGAGCTGCCCGTGCGCTGGAGCCGCGCCGCCAAGCCGAGCGAGGCGAGCCTCGGCTTCTCGATCGACACGGTGCACATGAACGGCGCCGGCCCGCGGCACCGTCACCCGCAGGGCGAGGTCAACTACTGCGTCGCGCTCGAGGGCGCGCCGAGCTTCGAGGGCTGCACGAACGGCTGGGTGGTGATGCCGCCCGACTCCGTGCACGTGCCCGAAGTGCGCGGCGGCACGATGCTGATCGTCTACCTCCTGCCGGAGGGGGCGATGGAGTTCCTGAAGGACTGAGGCGCGCGGCGTCCCGACCCTCGGCACCGCTCGTGAGCACGGACTGGCGCCGCGGCCTCGCGCAGGGCCTCCTGGCCGCGGCGCTGTTCGGCGCGGCCACGCCGCTGTCGAAGCGCCTGCTCGCGGACGTGCCGCCGCAGGTGCTCGCGGGGCTGTTCTACGCGGGCGCGGCGCTCGGCCTCGTGCCGGCGCTGCTGCGCGGGCCGCGCCACGGCGCGCGCCTGGGCCTGCCGCGCGACGCGCGCAACCGGCTGCGGCTCCTGGGCGCGGTGGTCTTCGGCGGCGTGCTCGGTCCGCTGCTGCTGCTGGCGGGCCTCGAGCTGGCGCGCTCGGCGTCGGTGTCGATGCTGCTCAACCTCGAGACGACGGCGACCGCGGTGCTGGGCGTGCTGTTGTTCCGCGAGCACCTGGGCCGCTGGGCCTGGGCCGGCAACGCGGGCGTGCTCGCGGCCGGGCTGCTGCTGAGCCTCGAGGGCGGGCGCCCGAACCTGGTCGGCGCGCTGCTCGTCGCCGCCGCCGCCCTGTGCTGGGGCCTGGACAACAACCTGACCGCGCTGATCGACGGCATCACGCCCGTGCAGAGCACGTTCTGGAAGGGCCTCGCCGCCGGGGCGACGAACCTCGCCATCGGGCTCGCGCTCACGCACGAGGCGCCGTCGGCGTCGTGGCTCGTCGCCCTCGGCGTCGGGACGCTCGCCTACGGCGCGAGCATCGTGCTCTACATCTCCTCCGCGCACGTGCTGGGCGCCACGCGCTCGCAGATGGTCTTCGCCACCGCGCCCTTCTTCGGCGTCGCGCTGGCGGTGCTCTGGCTCGGCGAGGACCTGAGCCCGCTGCAGGGCGTCGCCTTCCTCGTGCTGGTCCTCGCGCTGGCGCTGCTCGCGCTCGACGGCCACGACCACGAGCACGTGCACGAGCCGCTGCGACACACGCACGCGCATCGCCACGACGACGGCCACCACGACCACGTCCACGACGGGCTCCCGCCCCATCACCGCCACACGCACGAGCACGAGCACGGGCGGCGGTCGCACCGCCACCCGCACTGGCCCGACCTGCACCACCGCCACGCGCACGAGACGTGAGCGGTGGTGCCGGGTCACGCGGCGGCACGCGCCCGGGGTCCAGCCCGGGCGCACGCGGAGCGGGAGCTCACTCCTTCTCCGCCTCGGCGGCCTGCCTGGCGCGTTGCTCCTCCCAGGCCGTGTCGAGTCGCGCGAGGTGGCCGGCGACGTCCTCGTCGAACTTCGGCAGGCAACCCTCGCAGCAGAAGCGCACCAGCCGGTTGCCGACGACGCGCTCGACGGGCTCCCCCATCGCCCCCAGCGGGCTCTTGGCGTTCGTGATGCAGGCCGTCAGCGGATAGGTCGGGCGCTGGGCCTTCGCGACGCTCGCGTCGAGCGTCTCGAAGTACGTCTTCGGGTGGGCGCGCACCTGGTCCAGGCATTTGTTGCAGCAGACGCGGAACAGGCGGTTCAGGACGATGCCCTCCACGGCGACGTCCTTGCCGTCCTTGGTCAGCGACTTGCCGCTGACCAGGCAGGTGTCGAGCGGGTAGTAGGCCCGTTGCTGACGCGTGAGCTCCTCGTCGACGGCGCCGAGGTACTTGGTCGGCTCGGTCTGGAGCTTCTTGACGCAGCCCTTGCAGCAGACGAGCAGCGCGCGCCCCTCGAGCTCGACGCGCACGGGGTCACCCATCCCGCCGAGCGGCTCGCCGCTCACGGGGCAGGTCGCCAGCGAGTAGGCGTCGCCTGTGAAGGGCGCCTCGGGTTCCTGGGCGGGCGCGGGCTCCTGGATCGCGGCCGCGGAGAGGCCGACCAGGCTGGAGAGGAGCAGGAGGATCGTGGTGATGCGGTGCATGGCAGAGTTGGAGACAGGGGGTCACGGGGACATGCGAGGCGCACCGCTCTCGGCGGAGTCCTCGCCGGACGGAGGCGGCGGACCGGCGCGGCGCAGCCGCAGCTCTTGCACGAGCGAGTACAGCACCGGCACGACGAAGAGCGTCACGAGCTCGACGGTCATGCCGCCGATCGACGGGATGGCCATCGGGATCATCACGTCGCTGCCGCGGCCCTTCGACGTGAGCACCGGCAGCAGCGCGAGCAGCGTCGTCGCGGTGGTCATCAGGCAGGGGCGGATGCGGCGCTTGCCCGCGCGCACGACGGCGGCGCGGATCGCGGCGCGGTCGGCGGGGCGCGCGCGGGCGAAGCTCTGGTCGAGGTAGGTCGCCATGACCACGCCGTCGTCGGAGGCGATGCCGAAGAGCGCGAGGAAGCCCACCCACACGGCGACCGACAGGTTGTAGGGCCGCACGCCGAAGAGCTCGCGCAGGTCGACGCCGAAGGGCGCGCCGTCGAGGAACCAGCCCTGGCCGTAGAGCCACAGCATCAGGAACCCGCCCGACCACGCGACGAAGACGCCCGAGAAGACGATGCCGGTGGTGAGCGTCGAGCGGAACTGCAGGTAGAGCAGCAGGAAGATCAGCAGCAGCGCCAGCGGGAGCACGACGCGCAGGGTGGCGGTGGCGCGCACCTGGTTCTCGTAGTTGCCCGCGAAGCGGTACGAGACGCCCTCGGGGAGCACGAGCTCGCCGCTCGCGCGGCGCGCCTCGAGGAAGGCCCGCGCGTCCTCGACCGCGTCGACCTCGGCCACCTCGGGGCGCTTGTCGAAGAGCACGTACGCGGTGAGGAAGGTGTCCTCGCTCTTGATGACCTGCGGCCCGCGCGTGTAGCGCAGGTCGGCGAGCTGCCCGAGCGGCACCTGCGCCCCGCCCGGCCCGGCGATGAGCACGTTCGCGAGCTCCTCGGGGCTGTCGCGCCGCTCGCGCGGGTAGCGCACGCGCACGGGGTAGCGCTCGCGCCCCTCGACGGTGCGCGTCAAGGGGCGGCCGCCCACCGCGACCTCGATCACGTCCTGCACGGCGCGCACGGACAGGCCGTGCCGCGCGATGGCCTCGCGGTCGATCTCGAGCTCCAGGTAGGGCTTGCCGATCACGCGGTCGGCGAGCACCGTCTCCGCCCGCACGGCGGGCACCTCCTTCAGCAGCGCCTCGAGCTCGAGCGCGACCTCCTCGATCGTCTCGAGGTCGGGCCCGTACACCTTGATGCCCATCGGGGCGCGCATGCCGGTCTGCAGCATGATGCGCCGCGTCTCGATCGGCTGGAGCCTCGACGCGGTGGTCATGCCGGGCACGCGCGCGGCGGCCTCGATGCGGTCCCAGATGTCGCGCGGCGAGCGGACCTCGTCGCGCCACTGGCGGAACGGCCGGCCGTCCTCGTCGGGGATCAGCTCGCCGTGCGCGTCGCGCGCGAACGCGCCGCTCGCGTCGTCCCAGCGGAAGCTCAGGCGGCGACCGGCCTCGTCCTGGCGGTACTCGGGCAGGTAGGTGATGACCGTCTCGACCATCGACACCGGCGCGGGGTCGAGCGGGCTCTCGGCGCGGCCGATCTTGCCGACCACCTGGTCGACCTCCGGGATCGCGCGGATGCGCAGGTCCTGCTGCTGCAGGAGGTCGAGCGCCTCGCTGATCGACGCGTGCGCCATCGTGACCGGCATGAGCAGGAACGAGCCCTCGTCCAGCGCGGGCATGAACTCCTGGCCGAGGCCGGGGAAGGTGCGCTCGAGCGCGGCCCAGGGCCCCCAGGCCTCGACGTCCGCCGCGGTGAGCGCGCCCTCGCCGACCCACGCGCCCGGCAGCGCGGCGCGGACGACGTTCGCCGCGCGCGCGAGCGGCGCGGCCGCGGGCCCGGCGAGCGCGTCGAAGCCGCGCCAGGCGCACAGCCCGAGCACGGTGATCAGCGCCGGCAGGGAGAGGAACAGCAGCTTGTGCCGCAGGCACCACCCCAACACCGGCTCGTAGACCCAGACGATGGCCTGGAACAGCAGCAGCACGCCGCCCAGCACGCCGACGGTGAAGGCGACGTTGCCGAGCTCGTGGCCGGGTCCGAGCGGCTCCCAGCGCCCCGCGAGGAACACGGCGACGGCGAGCGCCACGAGCAGGGCCGCGGCGCGCTGCACGACGCCGCGCGCGCGCTCTGGCAGGAGCCCGGTCAGCGCCGGCCAGAGCCCGACGATCGCGAGCGCCACGCCGGCCTCGACGCGCCAAAGCGCGCCGACCACCACGCCCAGCGCGACGAGCGCCCCCGCGCGCAGGGCAGCGAGCGCGCCGCGCACCCGGCGCCCCTCGCGCAGCAGCACGTGCGCGGCGGCCGGCAGCACGACCAGCGCCACGAGGATCGAGGCGATCAGCGCGAACGTCTTGGTGAAGGCCAGCGGGCGGAAGAGCTTGCCCTCCGCGCCCACCATCGTGAACACCGGCAGGAAGCCCACCACGGTCGTGAGCACCGCCGTCAACACGGCGCCGCCGACCTCCGCCGCGCCGCGGCGGATGCTGGCCAGGCGCTCGCGCGGCGCCTCCCCGGGCGTCAGGTGCCCGAGGATGCTCTCCGTGAGCACGATGCCCATGTCCACCATCGTGCCGATGGCGATGGCGATGCCGGACAGGGCGACGATGTTCGCGTCCACGCGGAACGCCTTCATCGCCACGAAGCACAGCAGCACCGCGAGGGGCAGCAGCCCCGCGATCAGGCCGGCGCTGCGCAGGTGCCCGACCATCACGAGCACCACGACGAGCGTGACGAGCACCTCGAGCTCGAGCGCGTCGCCCAGCGTGCCCAGCGTCTCGTGGATCAGGCCGCTGCGGTCGTAGAACGGCACCGCGACCAGGCGCGAGGTCCGGCCGTCCTCGAGCACCTTGCTCGGCATGCCGGGCGCGATCTCCGCGAGCTTGTGCCTCACGCCCTCGATGACCGCGAGCGGGTTCGCGCCGTAGCGCACGACGACGACGCCGCCGACGGCCTCCGCGCCGTCCTTGTCGAGCGCGCCGCGGCGCAGCGCGGGCCCCAGGCCCACGCGCGCGAGCTGCCCGATCGTGATGGGCACGTCCTCGCGCTCGGCCACGACGATCGCCTCGAGGTCCTCGACGGACTTCAGGAACCCCAGGCCGCGCACGACGTACTCGACCTGGTTCAGCTCGATCGTGCGCGCGCCGACGTCCACGTTCGAGGCCTGCACCGCGCGGAAGATGTCGTGCAGCATCACGCCGTGCGCGCGCATCGCGTCGGGGTCGACGTCGATCTGGTACTCGCGCACGTGCCCGCCGATGGAGGCCACCTCGGCCACGCCCTCGACGCTCGCCAGCGCGTAGCGCACGTACCAGTCCTGCGCGCTGCGCAGCTCGTCGAGGTCCCAGCCGCCGGTCGGGCGGCCGTCCTCGTCGCGGCCCTCGAGCGTGTACCACAGCACCTGCCCGAGCGGCGTCGCGTCGGGCCCGAGCGCGGGCTGCACGCCGTCGGGCAGCGTGCCGCTCGGGAGGCTCGCGAGCTTCTCCACCAGGCGGCTGCGCGACCAGTAGAACTCGACCGACTCGTCGAAGACGACGAAGATGGACGAGACGCCGAACATCGACGAGCTGCGGATGCTCGTCACGCCCGGCACGCCGAGCAGCGCGACCGTCAGCGGGTAGGTGACCTGGTCCTCGACGTCCTGCGGCGAGCGCCCGGGCCACGCGGTGAAGACGATCTGCTGGTTCTCACCGGTGTCGGGGATCGCGTCGACGGGCACCGGGTCGCGTGGCAGGTCCCCGAGGTCCCACGGGAAGGGCGCGACGCGCAGCCCGGCGACCACGGCCAGCAGCGTCAGCAGGCCGACGACCAGCTTGTTGCCGAGGCAGAAGCCGATCAGCCGGTCGACCGCGGAGCTCGACTCCGCGCTCATCGCGGCCCCCCCGCGGGCTCGAGCTCGTCGGTCACCGCGCCGCAGCGCAGCATGAGCGCGCCGTAGTACGGGTTGGCGACGCGCGCCTCGCGCTGCAACCAGTCCGCGCCGCGGCCGTCGAAGGCCATCGGACAGTGGACGACCCGCAGCGTCGCCGCGAGCGGGTTGCCGCGCGCCCGGACCAGCGGCACGAGCGCGCGCGAGAGCGTGTCGTACCACGCGCGGAGCGCCTCGAGGTCGTCGCCCGGCGGCGCGCCGCCGACGTCCGCGAGGGCCGCCGCGAGCGCCGCGTCGTCGCGGGCGGTGGCGAGCGCCCGCGCCAGCGCGTCCAGCGCGCGCCGCGTCGCCGGGGCGTCGTCGGCCGCGAGCGCGACGCCCACCGCGACCGCGCCGTCCGCCAGCGCGGCGAGCGGGCGTCGGCCGCCGCGCGCCCCGCCCGGCAGGGGTGCGTCGTCGGGCACGGCGGGCTCGGGCTCGTGCTCGTGCTCCGGCGCATCGGCCGGCCCGGCGCCCGGAGCCCCCTCGCCCCCCTCCGCGGGCGCGACCTCGCGCGGCTCGACCCGCGCCGGGGCGTACGCGTGCTCGACCGTCCCGCAGGTGTACATCGCGCGCCCGAAGTACGGGTTGCGCACGGCCTCGCCGCGCTGCAACCACGACGCGCCGCGATCGCCGAAGGCCATGGGACAGTGCACCTCGACGAGCGGCGCCGCGCCGGCCTGGCCGAGGTCGCGCACGAGCGTGCGCACGGCGCGCGACAGGTCGTCGAAGGCCTTGCGCGCGCCGGCCAGGTCCTGCGCGGCCGCGGCCGCGCGGGCCGCCTCGGCGAGCCGCGCGCGCTCCTCGCGCCAGAGCTCGCGCACGCCGCTCGACAGGTCCGCGGAGCCCGCCGGGTCGAGCGCCGCGAGCAACCGCTCGGCCGCGCCGCGCGCCGAGGCCAGCTCGTCCTCGGCCAGGTGCTCCTGCAGCTCGAGGTAGGCCGCGTACAGCGGCTCGAGCTCGGGCAGGAACCAGCTCGCCTCGGTCAGCGCGAGGCGCGGCCCCTGACCGGGCACGCTCATCATGCTCGGCTTGGCCTGGATCTGCATCGACGCGTCGATGCGGAACGCGCCGGCCGTGACCACCCGCTCGCCCTCCGCGAGGCCGGCGAGCACGACCTGGTCCTCGCCCGCGCGCGGCCCGAGCAGCACCTCGCGCCCCTCGAACGTCGGCCGCTGCGCGCCGGGCACCTCGACGTAGACGACGGCGCGCTCGCCGGTGACGAGCACCGCGCCGCGCGGCACGACGAGCGGCAGCGGCCCGCCGGCCGCCGGCTCGACGAGCCCCAGCTCCTCGGCCGGCACGAGGTCCATGCCGCAGACGTCGCACTGCCCGGGCTCGTCCTTGACGACCTCGGGGTGCATCGGGCTGACCCACTTGCCTGCCAGGCTCGGCCCGCTGACGACGCCGCCCGCGCCCAGGCGCGCCGCGACGACCGCGTGCACGAACATGCCGGGCTTGAGGCGGCCGTCCTCGTTGGGCACGTGCACGCGCACCTCCGTCGTGCGCGTGCGCGCGTCGACGACGTCGCCGAGGAAGGTCACGCGCCCCTCGAACAGCTCGCCGGGCAGCGCCTCGACCTCGATCGTGACGGCCTGGCCGTAGCGCAGCCACGCGAGGTCCTGCTCGAAGGCCTCGAGCTGCAGCCACAGCCGGTCGAGGTCGGCGATGCGGTAGATCGGCGTCCCGGTCGTGACGTAGGCGCCCTCGTCGAGCCGCTTCTCGATCACCACGCCGGCCGTCGGCGCGTTGATCGTCATGCGCTCGCTCGCGGTGCCGCGCGTCTCCAGCTCCTCGAGCTGCGCGTCGGTGAGCCCGTAGAGCAACAGCTTGTCGCGCGCCGCCTGGTAGGCCGCGCGGTTGCCCTGCGCGAGGAACGCGGTCGCCTCGGTCTCGACGTCGGCGAGGCGCTCGCGCGCGGACAGGAGCTCCTCCTGCGCGTTGAACAGCTCGGGGCTGTACAGCTCGACGAGGTGGTCGCCGACCTGGACGCGCACGCCCTCGTAGTCGACGAAGAGCCGCTCGAGGCGCCCGGGCACCCAGGCCGCGATCGTGCGCACCGCGGTCTCGTCGAAGGCCACCTTGCCGACGAGGCGCACGGGGCGCGTGACGGCGCGGCGCTCGACGCGCGTCGTGCGCACGCCGGCCAGCGCGACGGCCTCGGCCGTCATCGCCAGGCGTCGCGGCGCGTCCTCCGGGCCCGCGCCGCGCAGCACGAGGTCCATGCCGCAGATCGGGCAGGGCCCGAACTCGGGCAGGTGGATCTGCGGGTGCATCGGGCAGGTCCACACCTCGGGCGCGGCGGGCGGCGCGCTCGCGGGAGCGGAGACCGGCGCGGGCGCCGCCTCGCGCGCCGTGCAGCGGCCGAGGGCGAAGACCAGCGCCGCGGCGAGCGCGGCGGTCAGGAGCTTGTGCGTCGGGGTGAGTCTCATTCCAGCGATCCTCCGATCAGGGCCTCGAGGCGCGCGCGCCCGAGCTCGTGGTCGCGCGCGGCGCGCCACAGCGAGAGCTCGAACTCGAACCAGGCGCGCTCGGCGTCGAACAGGTCGAGCAGCGTGGCGCCGCCCGTGCGGTAGGCCGCGAGCGTGAGCTCGAAGGCCTCGCGCGCGCGCGGCAGCAGGGAGTCCTCGTAGAGCGCGAGGCGCCGGCGCGCGTCGTCGACCGCGAAGGCCGCGTCCTCGAGCTCGGCGCCGAGCGCGGCGATGCGCGCGTCGAGCGCCCCGCGCGCCGCGCGCTCGCCGTGGCGCGCCTCGCGCTCGCCGGCGGCGTAGCTCCCGCGCCACACGGGCAGGTCGAGCGACAGCCCGACGATCAGCGGGTCGTCGCCGCTGCCGGGCGTGCCTGGCTGGGCGCCGCGCCGGTCTGGATCCAGTCGACCATGAAGGCGAGGTCCGGGCGGCCGGCGAGGCGCGCCAGCGCGCCCGCCTCGTGGCTCGCGCCGAGCTCGGCGGTCAGCGCGAGCACGTCGGGGTTGTCGGAGAGCGCGCGCTCGCGCAGCGCGCGCGACGTCGAGCGCCACGGCCGCGGGCCGCTGGGGCCTCGGGGAACGGCAGCGGCTCGCCGCCGCCGAGCTCGAGCCACGCCGCCGCGGCGAGGCGCGCCGACAGCGCCGGCCGGCGCCGCTCGAGGCTGCGCAGCTCGTCCTCGAGCCGACCGAGCTCGACCTGCAGGCGCAGCAGATCCTCCTGCCGCGCGCCGGTGCGCACGCGGCTGGTGACGACGGGCTCGAGCCCGCGCAGCAGCTCGTACAGCAGCTCGGCGCGCAGCGCCAGCTCGCGGCCGAGGAAGGCGTACTCGTGGTAGGCCGCCGTCACGGCGCGGCGCACCTCGAGGCGCGCGGCCTGCGCGCGCTGCCACGCGGCGTCGGTGCGCTCGTCGGCGACGCGCCGGCGCGCGGCGAGCGTGCCGGGCCAGGGCAGCGCCTGCGAGAGGCCGACGCGTCGCTCCTGCGGGCCGGTGCGCGTCTGCACCTCCTCTCGACGAACTCGCCGTAGCTGAGGCGCGGCTCGGGCAGCGTGTCGGCCTGCTCGGCGCGCGCGCGGCGGTGGCGCGCCAGCGCTCCTCGGCGGCGACGAGCACCGGGCTGTGCGCGAGCGCGTGCGCGAGGTAGCCGGCGAGGTCGCGCGGGGCGCGGGCGGCGCGCCGGCGCGACGACCGCTCGGCGTCGCCGGCGACGCGGAGCGCGCTCCTGCGTGAGACGCGCGGCGCGGAGGCGGGGACGCGACGGCGCGACGCGCGCGCGCAGGCGCAGCAGAGGCAGAGGACGACGAGCGCGCGCCGCGCCGAGGCGCGGCGCGGAGGGGGTACGGACATGACGGTTCCGCGGACGAGGGAGGCGACGGGTCCTCGCGGCGCGCACGCAGCGCGACGCGAACGACGCGGGGCCGCTCGGGCGGCGGAGCGTCCACGCGGGACGCCTGCGGACCGGGTCGCGCGGCGCGCACCTCGCGGTGCCGCGCGCGGCGGCTCACGACGGAGCCGCGGCCGTGCCGCACGAGCGGCACGCCCTCACTGTCGCCAGACCTGCAGGTGCGCGGGCGGCGGCGCGCGCGGCGGGTGCGTCACGAGGAGCGCGGCGCGCGCCGCGGGCGCGACGTCGCGAGCGCGAGCTCGAGCCAGGTCGCGCGCGGCGCGTCGGCCACGGCGGGCGGCGGCGGATCGGCGTGCCAGACGGGCAGCGGCGCGCGCTCGCGGCCGCAGGCGCAGGGCGCGCGCTCGAGCGCGGGCCCGCGGGCGCAGTCGGCGCGGCCGCGCGGCCTGCGCCGCGCAGCACGGCGGCAGGGCGGCCTCGCGGGCCTCCTCGCGCGCGCAGCAGCAGGACCCGCCGCGCGCCTCGACCGCGCACCACGCCGCCGCGCCCAGGGGCTGCAGCACGAGCTGCACCAGGGCGATCCAGGCGATGCAGAGGGTCTTGGCGTAGCGCGGAGGCATGGGCGCGGAGGCTGCGGCGGCGGGCCCGCGAGCGCGGGCCTCTCAATCCTACGCCGCTCTTCGGCGCGCCGCCAGGGACGACTGGCCCATTTCTCCCCGCCGAGCTCGGCGTTGGGCGCGAGCGCCGCGCGTGGCATGCTCTGCGCCGTTCGCCATGCGCCGCCTGCTCCCGCTCCTCCCGCTGCTGACCCTCCTGGCCGGCTGCCGCATCTTCGCCGGTCGCCCGGCGCAGGTGCTGCCCAACCAGGTCGTCGTCGTGGGCACGCTGGGCGCGCGGCACCTGACCTCGCAGGGCTACGGGCTCGACGACCTCGAGCGGCTGCTGCGCGACCTCGCGCCGCAGGTCGTGCTGGTCGAGCTCCCGCCCGGCCGTTACGAGCAGGCCTGGGACGAGTTCGTGCGCACCGGCGCGGTCACCGAGCCCTACGTGGCGCGCTTCCCCGAGTACACGCGGGTGCTCTTCCCGATGGCGCTCGAAGGTCGCTTCCGCGTGGTGCCCTGCTCGGCCTGGACCGAGCCGCTCGAGCGCCGGCGCGAGGAGCTGCGCTCGCAGTGGCGCTTCTCGCGCCCCAAGGACACGCGCGAGGTCGAGGCCGCGCGCGCCGAGGCCGAGGCGACGATGGAGCGCGAGGGCCTGTTCGACAGCGTGGAGGGCGTGCACTCGGCGCGCTTCCGCGAGCTGGCCGCGGAGGGCCTCGAGCCGTACGAGCGCCTGTTCGGCCGCGACCTGGGCCCCGGCGGCTGGAGCGCGCTGCAGCGCGCACACGCCTCGCTGGTCGACCAGGCGCTGGACCTGTGGTCGGGCGACGGCGTGCGCGTCGTCGTGCTGTTCGACGCGTGGAGCCAGGCGCCGCTGCGCGCCCACCTCGCGCGGCGCGACGACCTCGAGCCGCTGGAGCTCGACGAAGCGCTGACGCGGCCCTGAGCGCGAGACCCATCGGGTAGGCTCGCGTTGTGCGCGCCATGCCCCACCGCCGCCCGCTCGCCGCGCTCCTCGCGCTCGCCGTCGTCGCTCTCGCCATCCTCGCCGTGCGCTGGAGCGCGCCCGCCGGCGCGCGCCCGTCGCGCTCGAGCCGGCCGCGCCGACGCGGGCCGTCCCGCGCGCACCGCGCCGTCGCCACGGGCGAGCTCGCCGCGCCGCGCCGCGCGGGCGTCGTCGATCGAGCCGAGCTCGTCGGCCGCGCGCGCGCGGAGGCCGACGGACGCGCGCACCAGCTGGCGCGGCGCAGGTCTACCGCGTGCGCGGCGAGGTGCGCGCCTACGACGCGACGCTGCTCGCGACCCTCGGCGCCGGCCTGCAGGTCCACCTCGTCGGCGGCGAGCCGGCGAGCGCGCTTCCGGCGCAGCGCCGGGTGGGACGCCCGCGACGCTTCGACCTCGTCGTGCCGGGTCCCGGGCGCTACGAGCTGCTGCGCGGCGGCGCTCGTGCCGCCGGACCTCGCGCTCCGCGAGCGCGACACGAGCGTCACGGCGGTCACGCTCACGCCGCAGGCGCCCGAGGCCGAGGTCGCGCTCGCGCTTCGAGCGCGGGCACGACGTCGCCGGCGTGCTGCTCGGCCCCGACGGCGCGCCCCTGGGCGCCGCGCACGTCGTCGCGCGCCCGATGGAGGGCGCCGCCGAGGCGGCGCGCGGCCCCTGGAGCGCGGGCGTGCGCTGGCCGACGCTCGCGACGCTACACCGACGGCGAGGGGCGCTTCCGCTTCGCCGCGCTCCCGCCGGACACGCCGCCGCTGCAGCTGACCTTCCTGCTTCCGCGCGCGCCGGACCCGGGCGCACGGCCGGCGCGCAAGCGCGTGCTGCGCGGCACGCGGCAGCTCGTGGTCGACGACGTGCGGCCTGGCGACGAGGCGCTCGTCGTGCGCGTCGACGCGGCGTGGCTGCGCGGCGCGCAGGTCGAGGTCGAGGTCGTGCTGCGCGGCGCCGCCGATCCGCCGCCGCAACTCAGCTACCTGCTCCAGCACCTCGACGCGCGCGACCGCTCGCGCGAGGCGCGCAACGGGCGCGCGACGCTCGACGAGCGCGCGCGCTTCGTCGTCGAGGGCCTCGAGCCCGGCGAGCGCTACCGCCTGACGCTGGTCGACGGCGCCTTCAACGCCGGCGACGCGAGCGCGCCCTTCGTCGCGGGCCGCGACGCGTCCTTGCGCCTCGGGCTGACGCAGGCGACGACCGTGCGCGTCGAGGTGCTGACCCCGAGCGGACGCGTGGCGGTGGCGGAACACGCGCGTCGAGCTCTACCGCTGGACCGAGCCGCCGGCCGGCCTGCCCGCGGGCGTGCACCTGAAGCAGGGCGATCCGGTGGCGGTGCGCAACGGCGTGCTGCGGGTGCCGCCGGGGCGCTACCTGCTCGTCGCGCAGCGCGGTCCCGCGGTGGGCGAGCTGCCGCTCGACGTCGCGCTCGAGCCGCGCACGGCGCGGATCCAGCTCGGGTCCGGGCCCCGCTGAGCCGGCCTCAGGGGACCCTCGCGGTCCGCTTTGCCCCTCCAGGCGGCCTGGAAAGCCTCCAGGACGGGGTGGACTCGGCCGACATATCGTGCAATCTGGATACGTCGATGGAACTCACCGGCTCCACCCGCCTGCTCAAGGCCCTCGGCGACGAGAACCGCCTGCGCATCCTCAGCCTGCTGGCGCGGGAGGAGCTGTCGGGCTCGGACCTGATGGAGATCCTCAACCTCGGCCAGAGCCGCGTCTCGACGCACCTCAACCTGCTCAAGGAGGTCGGGCTGGTGTCCGACCGACGCGCCGGCCGGCGCAGCCTGTACCGCGCGGCGGCCGACACGCGGCTGCTCGACGAGGTGCTGGCGCAGTGCGCGGGCTCCCCGGAGCTGATCGCCGACCTCGCCGGGCTCGAGGCGCTCGAGGCGCGCCGCCGCGCCGAGACGCGCAGCTACTTCGACCGCGTCGCGGCGCAGTTCGGCGAGGAGATGCTGCCCGGCCGCACGTGGGAGGGCCTCTGCCGCTCGCTCATCAAGCTGCTGCCGCGCGGCCGCTACGCCGACCTCGGCATCGGCGACGGCCTGCTCACGATGATGCTCGCCGAGGTGGCCGAGTCGGTCACCGCCGTCGACCTCTCGCCCGAGATGCTCGCGCAGCTCGCGCAGCGCGCGGCGGCGAAGGGCCTCGACAACATCGAGACCGTCGAGGGCGAGCTCGACGACCTGCCGCTCGAGGACGGGCGCTTCGACGTCGTCGTGCTGAGCCAGGCGCTGCACCACGCCGAGCGCCCCGCGCGCGCGCTCGTCGAGGCGGCGCGCGTGACGCGCCCCGGCGGGCAGGTGCTCGTCATCGACCTCCTGGCGCACGGCGAGGACTGGGTGCGCGACCAGCTCCAGGACCGCCACCAGGGCTTCACAGAGCCGGACCTCGCGGCGCTGCTCGAGGCCGCCGGCCTCGAGGACGTGTCGGTCCAGCGCGCCGCGCGCGACCCGCACCCGCCGCACTTCATGACCCTCGTCGCCGTCGGACGGCGGCCCGCCGCGCGCGACGCACGCGCGACCCGTTCCCCCCGACCGCGCGCCGCACGCGTGGCCAGACCTCACCGCGAGCATGACCTTCCCCACCAGCGCCGAGAGCGCCACTCCGCCGCCCTCCGCCCCCGCCGACGAGCCCGCGCGCGAGCGTCACCTGCGCGGCAAGCGCTCGAACGTGCGCCAGCGCCTCGAGGGCTTGATGAGCCAGCGCATCCTCGTGCTCGACGGCGCGACGGGCACCATGATCCAGGCGCGGAAGCTCGTCGAGGCGGACTTCCGTGGCGAGCGCTTCAAGGACCACCCGGTGCCGCTGCAGGGCGACAACGACCTGTTGTGCCTGACGCGGCCGGACGTCGTGACGTCGATCCACGAGGCCTTCCTCGCGGCGGGCGCCGACCTGATCGAGACGAACACGTTCAACGCGACGTCGGTCGCGCAGGCCGACTACGGCATGCAGCACCTGGTGCGCGAGCTGAACCTCGAGGCCGCGCGCCTGGCGCGCCTGGCGGCCGACCGCTGGACGGCCAAGGAGCCCGCCAAGCCGCGCTTCGTGTGCGGCGCGATGGGCCCGACCTCGAAGACGCTCTCGCTGTCGCCCGACGTCAACGACCCGGCCTTCCGCGCGATCGACTTCGACGCGCTGCAGGCGGCCTACGCCGAGCAGGCCCGCGCGCTGATCGAGGGCGGCGTCGACGTGCTGCTGGTCGAGACGATCTTCGACACGCTCAACTCCAAGGCCGCGCTCGTCGCGATCGACCAGGTCTTCCGCGAGCTCGCGGTCGACCTGCCCGTGATGATCTCGGTGGCGATCACCGACGCGTCGGGGCGCACGCTGTCGGGCCAGACGGTCGACGCCTTCCTGCGCTCGGTGTCGCACGTCGACCCGCTCTCCATCGGCGTGAACTGCTCGCTCGGGGCGCGCGACATGCGGCCGTACGTGGCCGAGCTCGCCAAGCTCAGCGACGCGCACGTGTCCTGCTACCCCAACGCCGGCCTGCCGAACGCCTTCGGCGAGTACGACGAGCAACCGGCCGAGACCGGCGCGCTGCTGCAGGAGTTCGCGCAGAGCGGCCTCGTCAACATCGTCGGCGGCTGCTGCGGCACCACGCCCGACCACATCCGCGCGATCGCGCAGGCCGTCGCCGCGGTCGGGCCGCGCGCGCTGCCCGAGGTCGACCGCGCCGTCACCCACTTCTCCGGCCTCGAGACGCTCTCGCTGCACGCCGACTCGAACTTCCTGATGGTCGGCGAGCGCACGAACGTGGCCGGCTCGGCCAAGTTCCGGCGCCTCATCCGCGAGGAGCAGTACGAGGACGCCGTCGGCGTCGCGCTCGAGCAGGTGCGCGGCGGCGCGAACATCCTCGACGTCAACATGGACGACGGGATGCTCGACGGCGAGCGCTGCATGACCACGTTCCTCAACCTGATCGCGGCCGAGCCCGAGGTGGCGCGCATCCCGATCATGATCGACTCGTCGAAGTGGTCGGTCGTGCTCGCCGGGCTCAAGTGCGTGCAGGGCAAGGGCATCGTCAACTCGATCTCGCTCAAGGAGGGCGAGGCCGACTTCCTCGAGAAGGCGCGCGTCATCAAGAGCTTCGGCGCGGGCGTCGTCGTCATGGCCTTCGACGAGGTCGGCCAGGCCGACACGACCGAGCGCAAGGTCGCGATCTGCGAGCGCGCCTACGACCTGCTGCGCGAGGAGCTCGACTTCCCCGCCGGCGACATCATCTTCGACCCGAACATCCTCGCCATCGGCACGGGCATCAAGGAACACGACGAGTACGGCCTCGCCTTCATCGAGGCCACGCGCCTCATCAAGGAGCGCTGCCCCGGCGCGAAGGTCTCCGGCGGCGTCTCGAACCTGTCCTTCAGCTTCCGCGGCAACGACCGCGTCCGCGAGGCGATCCACTCGTGCTTCCTGTACCACGCCATCCACGCCGGGATGGACATGGGCATCGTCAACGCCGGCCAGCTCGAGGTCTACGAGGAGATCCCGTCGGCGCTCAAGAAGCACGTCGAGGACCTGCTCTTCAACCGCCGCCCCGACGCCACCGAGCGCCTGGTCGACTTCGCGGCGACGGTCGGCGAGAAGGCCGCCACCGCGACGGTCGACCTCTCCTGGCGCGACGACTCGGTCGAGAAGCGCCTCGAGCACGCGCTCGTGAAGGGCGTCACCGACTACATCGAGCAGGACACGGCGGAAGCGCTCGAGAAGCTCGGCCGCCCGCTCGAGGTCATCGAGGGCCCGCTGATGGACGGCATGAAGGTCGTCGGCGACCTGTTCGGCGCGGGCAAGATGTTCCTGCCGCAGGTGGTCAAGAGCGCGCGCGCCATGAAGAAGGCCGTCGCCTGGCTCGAGCCGCACATGGAGGCCGAGCGCGCCGCGTCCGGCAGCACGCAGCGCTCGGCCGGCAAGGTGCTGCTCGCCACCGTGAAGGGCGACGTGCACGACATCGGCAAGAACATCGTCGGCGTCGTGCTGGGCTGCAACAACTACGAGGTGCTCGACCTGGGCGTGATGGTGCCCTGCGAGCGGATCCTCGACACCGCCGTCAAGGAGGGCGTCGACATGATCGGCCTCTCGGGCCTGATCACGCCGTCGCTCGACGAGATGGTGCACGTCGCCTCCGAGATGCAGCGCCGCGGCTTCGAGCTGCCGCTCCTGATCGGCGGCGCGACCACCTCGCGTCAGCACACGGCCGTGAAGATCGCGCCCGTCTACGGCCGCGAGGTCGCCTACGTGCTCGACGCCTCGCGCTCGGTGAGCACCGTCTCCGATCTGCTCGATCCCGATGCGCCGCAAGGCCTTCGACGCCGCGAACCGCGTCGCGCAGGAGAAGCTGCGCGAGGAGTTCGCCGGCAAGACGCGCAAGCCGCTGCGCCCCTACGCCGAGGCCAAGCGCCGCCGCGTGGCGATCGACTTCCGCGCGCAGGACCTCGCCACGCCGGCCTTCACCGGCCGCAAGGTGCTGCGCGACACCAAGCTCGCCGACATCGCGCGCTACATCGACTGGACGTTCCTGTTCACCGCGTGGGAGCTGAAGGGCACCTTCCCGGCGATCCTCGACGACCCGGTCTACGGCGACGCGGCGCGCGACCTGTTCCACAACGCGCGCGCGCTCCTGAAGCGCATCGTCGACGGCAAGCTGCTCTCGCCGCGCGCCGTCTACGGCTTCTGGCCGGCGACCGCGCAGGGCGACGACGTGGTGCTCTTCGCCGACGACGACTCCGGTCGCGAGGTCGCGCGCTTCCCCATGCTGCGCCAGCAGGGCGCGCCGGACGACGCGACGCCCAACCGCTCGCTGGCCGACTTCGTCGCGCCGCAGGACAGCGGCCTCGACGACTACGTCGGCGCCTTCGCCGTCACCTGCGGCCACGGCCTCGACGCGCTCGTGGCCGAGTTCGAGCGCGACCACGACGACTACAGCGCGATCCTCGCCAAGGCCCTGGCCGACCGCCTGGCCGAGGCCTACGCCTCGCTGCTGCACCAGCGCGTGCGCCGCGAGTGGGGCTTCGGCGGCAAGGAGGACCTCGACCCCGAGGGCCTCGCCTCCGAGAAGCACCGCGGCATCCGCCCGGCCTTCGGCTACCCGGCCTGCCCCGACCACTCGCCGAAGCAGGACCTCTTCGCCCTGCTCCGCGCCGACGAGGTCGAGCTCTCGCTGACCGAGTCCTTCGCCATGCTCCCCGCCGCGAGCGTCTCCGGCCTCTACTTCGCGCACCCCAAGGCCCACTACTTCCACCTCGGTCAGATCGACAAGGACCAGGTCGAGGACTACGCCCGCCGCCGCGGCGCGGACGTGGCGACGGTCGAGCGCTGGCTCGCGCCGTCGTTGCGGTACGAGCGCTGAGCGCGCGGCGCGGCGCGACTCACTCCGACAGCTCGAGGCGCGGGTGCTCGTCGCCGCTCGGGCCGCTCGGTGGTGATGCCGCCGCGCGGTCCGAGCGCCACGGCCCGACGCCGTCGACGAGCGGGCGCCACTCGACGTCCGTCACCCTCTGCCATGGCTTCCGGCCGAGCGCCCGCCACTCGAGGAACGGCGCCGTGCGCACGCGCGCGTTCGTGACGCGGCCGTGCGCGTCGAGCTCCCAGCGCGCGAGCACCACCGCGAGGTCGGCGCCCTTCCATGCGACGAGCCGCCGCTCGCCGTCCAGCGAGGTCTCCGTGCGCAGCCCGAAGCGGGCCGAGATGGGCTCGGACGACCCGCGGAAGCGCGTCGTGATCGCGGCGCCGTCGGGCGTGAGATCGTAGAGCAGGAAGTAGCTCCCGCCCCCGCCGTCCGCGCCGACCTCCGGCACGATCCCGCGCCCGACCTGCCCGTCGAAGCTCACGAAGCCGGGCTCGAGCGGCGGCGCGCCGTCGCGCGAGCTCCGGCAGCCGAACGCGAGCGCGACGCCGAGGACCAGCGCGGAGGATCGGATCGACATGGGGCTCGTAGCCTACCGGAGGCGGCCGGTCACCGCCGCCCCGTCAGCGCGCCAACCGCTGCGCGAAGTACCAGCGGTGCCCCTCGGGGTCGCGCACGCCGTAGCGGCGGTCGCCGTAGGGCTGGTCGGCGGGCGCCTCGAGCAGCTCGGCACCGGCGGCCGTCGCGCGCGCGCAGTGCGCGTCCACGTCGTCGACGTAGACGTAGAGGCTCGCGGTCGACGCGCCGAGGTGCAGCGGGTTCTGGAAGTCGGGGCCGGGCGTGCCGAGCATCACGACCGCCTCGTCGAGCGCCATCTCGGCGTGCTGCACCGTCCCGTCGCCCGCGCGCATCACGTGGCGCTCGGTCATGCCGAACGCGCGCGCGAGCCAGGCGAGCATGGCGCCGCTGTCCTCGTAGTTGAGGTAGGGCGAAAGGCGCGGGTAACCGGGCGGCGGAGGTTGGGACATGGCGGCGGCGAGGTGGAGGGCGAACGAAGCGTCGCCAGCCTAGCAGTCCGCGCGCTCAGCGCTCGCTCACGACGAGCTCGGTCGCCTTCACGGCGGCCCACACCTCGACGCCGGGCGCGAGGCGCAGCTCGGCGACCGACGCGGGCGTCACCTCGGCCACGAGCGGCAGCGCGCCGCCGAGCTCGACGCGCGCGCGGTCGACGAGCGGCTCGACGGCCACGACCGGCGCGCGCCAGACGTTGCGCGGCGAGCCGCTGGGGCGCGCGGAGTACAGCGAGACGGCGCGCGGGTGGAAGGTGATCAGCACGTCGCCGGCGAGGCCCGTCGCGACGGTCAGCTCCGCCGCGCCGACCTGCACGTGGTGGTCGTGTGCGCGACCCTCGAGGCAGTTCACGCCGACGAGATCCGCGACGTAGCGCGAGCGCGGCTTGCCGACGAGCTCGCGCGCGGTGCCGCTCTGCACCAGGCGGCCGCCCTCGAGCACGAGCAGGCGATCGGCGAGCGCGAGCGCGTCGGTCAGGTCGTGCGCGACGAGCACGCGCGGCCCCGCGAAGGTCGCCAGGTGCGCGCGCAGCTCGCGGCGCAGCGCGAGGCGCGCGGAGGCGTCGACGGCGGCGAGCGGCTCGTCGAGCAGAAGCAGCGCGGGCTCGGCGGCGAGCGCGCGCGCCAGCGCCACGCGCTGCGCCTGGCCGCCGGAGAGCTGCGCCGGCCGCGCAGCGTGCAGGGACGCGTCGAGCCCGACGCGCGCGAGCCACTGCGTCGCCCGCGCGCGCGCCTCGCGCCGCGCGACGCCGCGGCTGCGTGGGCCGTAGGCGACGTTGTCGCGCGCGTCGAGGTGCGCGAAGAGCAGGTGGTCCTGGAACACGAGGCCGACGCCACGCGCCTCGGGCGGCACGAACGCGCCGCCCGGCCCGCTGTCGAGCACGCGCTCCCCCAACGCGATGCGTCCGCGGTCGACGCGCAGCAGGCCGGCGAGCGCCCACAGGCACGTCGTCTTGCCCGCGCCGTTGGGCCCGACGAGCGCGACCGTCTCGCCCGCGGCGACCTCGAAGCACGCCTCGAGGTCCAGCGCGCCGCGCGTGAGCGCGAGGTCCGCACCGAGCCTCACCGCGCGCCTCCCGGGAACCACTGCCGGCGCAAGAGGAACAGCACGAGCGCGGCGACCGCGACGAGCACGAGGCTCAGCGCGATGGCCGCGTCGGGCGAGGTCTCGAGCGCGGCGTACACGGCGAGCGGCAGCGTGCGCGTCTCGCCGCGCAGGCTGCCGGCGAAGGTGATCGTCGCGCCGAACTCGCCCAGCGCGCGCGCCCACGCGGCGACCAGGCCCGCGACGAGGCTCGGCGCCACCAGCGGCAGCGTCACCGTGCGCAGCACGCGCCACGGTCGCGCGCCCAGGCTCGCCGCCGCCTGCGCGTAACGCGGGTCGAGCGCGCGCAGGCCGGCCTCGAGCGTCAGCACGAAGAACGGCATGGCGACGTACGCCTCGGCCACCACCACGCCCGCGGTCGTGAAGGGCAGCGCGCCGCCGAACGCGTGCGCGAGCGGCGCGCCGACGAGCCCCTGGCGGCCGAACGCGAGCAGGAGCGCGACGCCGCCCACCACCGGCGGCAGCACCATCGGCAGCGTCACGAGCACGCGCACGAGCGCGCGCAGGCGCGAGGTGCCCTCGGCCAGCCACAGCGCGAGCGGCAGGCCCAGCACGAGCGAGAGCAGCGCGGCGCCGAGCGAACAGCGCAGCGAGAGCAGGAGCGCGTCGCGCACCTCCGCGCGCGCGAGCTCCGCGCCGAGGCGCGGCCAGGGCGCGCGCGCGACGAGCCCGGCGAGCGGCAGCGCGAACAGCAGCGCGGCGACGAGCGCGGCGGCGGCGAGGGCCGCGGGCAGCGGGCGGCGCGGCGTCACGGCGCGCCTCCGAAGCGGTGGCGCGCGAGCACCTCGCGGCCGCGCTCCGACACCACGAAGTCGCGGAAGTCCGCGGCCGTCGCGGGCGCGTCCCCGCCGTCGAGGACCGCGAGCGTGTAGCGCGCGACGACGTTCTCCGCGGCCCCGAGCTCGACGAGGCCGAGCTCGGGGCGCGCGTCCGTGACGTACGCGACGCCGACGTCCGCCTCCCCCAGCGCGACCTTGCTGACGACCGCGCGCACGCTCGGCTCGTCCGACGCGGAGCGCGCCACGACGTCGGCGCGCGCGAGGGCTGCGCGGGCGTAGCGGCCGGCGGGGACCTCGGGGCCGCACAGCAGCACGCGCAGGTCGGCGCGCGCGAGGTCGCTCAGACCGCGCACGTGCTCGGGGTTGCCGGCGGCGACGAGCAGCGCGAGGCGGTTCGTCGCGAACGCGCGCGGCGCCTCCGCCGCGCGGCCCAGCGCGACGACGCGCTCCATGCTGGCTTCGTCCGCCGAGGCGAACAGGTCGGCGCGCGCGCCCTCGCGCAGCTGCAGCACGAGCTGCGGCGTGCCGGCCGCGTGCACCTCGACGCGCTCGCCCGGGTGCGCGCGCGCGAACTCGGCCGCCAGCTCCTCGAACGCGTCGCCCAGCGAGGCCGACGCGAAGACCAGCGCAGCGCGCGGCGGCCGCGACGGCCCGCAGCCGACGAACAACGTCGCGCACAGGAGCGTCGCGAGTCGGCGCACGGGTCCGCGTACGCGTCAGGAGGACGCGCGCCCTCCCTCGAGCTCGACGACGACGTTGGTGGCCTTGATGACCGCGTTCACCAGCACGCCGGGCGCGAGCCCGAGCGCGTCGACCGACTCGCGCGTGACGAGCGCGACCACGCGGAACGGCCCGCAGCGCAGCTCCACGTGCGCGGCGGCGGCGTCCGCGACGACCTTGGTGACGATGCCGAGCAGGTGGTTGCGCGCGGACGAGGTGCCCTCGTGCGCCTGCTCCTCGTCGAGGCGCTCGGCGAGGCGCGCGAGGTCGGCGCCGTCGACGAGGCGCTGGCCGCCGGGCGTGCGCTCGGTGGCGAGGTGGCCGGCGTCGGCGTGGCGCCGGACGGTGTCGACGCTGACGCCCAGGAGGCGCGCGGCCTGGCCGAGGCGGTAGGCGGGCATGCCAGGATTCTCGGCGCCCGATCGCCGCAGGCGCAAGCCTTGTCGCGCCGTTTCCCTGGCCGAGCGTTCGGGCTTCGCGGCGACGAGTGCGCCCCCCGCAGGACACGGGGTCCTGCGGGGCCGCTGCTGATGAGTGCGCCCCCCGCAGGACGCGGAGTCCTGCGGGGGGCGCGGGGGGGAAGGGAGATACAGGAGGAGGAATCAGAGAGGCGTCAGAGGCTGGACGCCCCGCGGCGCGTCGTCCGCCGGGGTCCAGGTGCGGGTGCGCGTCTGGCCGTCGAGCCCGATGGACTCGACCGTCACCGTCGCGCCGTCGGCGCGCGCGGCGAGCGCGGCCTTCACGTCGGCCACGCCGTGCACGGTGCGGCCGTTGACCGTGGTCACCACGTCCCCCACCTCGAGGCCGAGCGCCTCGCCGAGGGAGCCGGGCAGGACCGAGACGACCTCGAGACCGACGCCGGCGTCGAGGCCCGCGACGGCGCGCGTGAAGTGCGTCGAGTCGAGCACCTGCACGCCGAGGCGGTCGGTGCGCGGCGCGTCGCCGAACAGGCCGCCGAAGGGCGAGTCGAAGTCACGCGGGTCGAACCCCTGCGGCGCACCGAGGCGCAGCTGGAAACCGCCGCCGCCGATCTTGTCCTTCAACTCGGGGTGCGCGTCGAGCAGCGCTTCCATCGACTCGGCCTCGTACGTCTTGACCTGTTCCTGGCCGTCGACGTCCTCCTTCAGCTCGAGCTTGACGCCGTCGGGGCCTTGCTGGAGCGAGAAGGACTCGGAGCTCGAGGAGCCGCCGCCCTGCGGCAGGCCTTGCAGGTGCTGGAGGTCGAGCTGCGGCACGCCGCCCATCAGGTCGTCGAAGCGCCGCATCAGCTCGTCGTGGCGCTGCATGAGGTCCTGCAGCGCGGGGCCGCCCGCGCCCGGCGCGCCGAGGCCGAAGCCGGAGAAGGGGTCGTCGAGCTGGCCGAGCAAGCCGCCGTGGGCCGGCGCGGCGTCGAGCTCGCGCAGCATCAGTTGCGCGGTCCAGGCGAGCTCGCGCCGACTCGCGTCGTCGGCCCAGGCGCGCACGCCGTCGCGCACGGCGGGGTTCTTGCGCGCCTCGGCGAGCAAGCGGTCGTAGGCCTCCATGCGCGCCCCGAGGTCGTCGGCGCGCAGCGACAGGGCCGCGGCGCCGAGGTCGAAGGCGTCCGGCGCGACCTGGCCCTGCGGGGCGGCGCCGGTGACGGGGGTCAGGGCCTGTTGGAGGGGCGCCGCGCCCACGGCGGCGGCGCAGAGGAAGGCGGAGAGAGTCAGGGGGGTGTTCATGGTCGTCTCGCAGTGTGTTGCTTCAGAGGACGAAGAACGCGGAGGAGCCCGACCGTACGAGCCCCTCCGCGTCGTGTTGGCGGCGAGTCGCTCGCGCGCCTCCCCCGGCGACGATCAGCCGGCGTCCGCGTCCTCCTCGGGCGCCTGGTCGACCACGCTGCCGAGCGCGTCGGGCAGGCGGATGCCGGCCTGCGCGGCGAGCTCGTGGACCGCCGGCAGCGAACCGATGAGTCCCGAGAGGAAGCCCGAGGTCGCGCCCTTGCCGCCGCCTCCGCCGCCGCCCGAGTCCCAGACGGTGACCTTGTCGATCTTCAGGTTCTGGATGGCCTTCACCTGCTCGGCGACGATCTGCGGGAGCTGCTCGACGAGCAGCAGCGTCGGCGCCATCTCGGGGTGCGTCGAGCACGCCGCGACGAGCGCGCGGTAGCCCTCGGCCTTCGCGTCGAGCACCTTGCGCAGACCCTCGGCCTCGGCCGCGTACTTGGCCAGGATCGCGTCGGCCTCGCCGCGCGCCTCGCGCCGGCGCTTCTCGGCCTCGGCCTCGGCCGCGATCTCGACGCGTTGCTTCTCGATCTCCTGCCCGGCCAGCGTCTCCTTCGAGAGCCGCGCCAGCTCCTGCTCGCGCTCGGCGATCAGGATGGCCTCGCGCGCCTTGGCCGCGGCGACCTGCGCGCGCTGCTCGGCGGCGGCCTGGACCTCGAGCAGCTTGGCGTTCGAGTCGGCCACCTGCGCGCGCGAGAGGTTCTCGCCCTCGATGGCGGTCGCCTCGGCCTTCGCGACCTGGATGCGGCGCTCGCGCTCGGCGTCCTTCTCGCCCTGGATGGCCAGGGCGTCCGCGCGGGCGATCTGGATGCGCTTCAACTGTTCGGCCTCCTTCTCGCCGGTCACCGCCGCGGTCTCCTGCGCGGAGACGGCGATGCGCTGGCGCGCCTCGGCGACCTTCTCGCCCTCGATGGCCTGCGCGTTCTCCGCCGCCACCGAGACGGTCTGCTCGCGCACCGCCTGCGCCTGGCCCACGGCGCCATCGCGGTCCTGCTGCGCGACCTCGACCTTGGCCTTGTTGATGGCCTCGGCCGCGGCGCGCTGGCCGATCGCGACGATGTAGCCCGACTCGTCGGTGATGTCGCGGATGTTCACGTTGATCAACTCCAGGCCGATCTTGTTGATCTCCTGGGCGACGTTCTCGTTGATCAGGTTCATGAACTTCTCGCGGTCCTTGTTGATCTCCTCGATCGACAGGGTCGCGATGACGAGGCGCAGCTGGCCGAGGATGATGTCCTGGGCCTGCTCGCGGATCTTGCTGTCGGCGAGCCCGAGCAGGCGCTCGGCCGCGTTGTTCATCAGCACCGGGTCGGTGCTGATGCCGACCGTGAACGTCGAGGGCACGTTCACGCGGATGTTGTTCAGCGAGAGCGCGCCCTCGAGCGGGATCTCGATCACCTGCGGCTCGAGCGACAGGTAGTCGTAGTCCTGGATCAGCGGGACCACGAAGGCGCCGCCGCCGTGCAGGCAGCGCGAGGCCTCCTGACCGCGCACCTTGCCGTAGATCACGAGCACGCGGTTCGAGGGGCAGCGCTTGTACTGGCGCGAGACGAAGATCGCGACGAACAGGAACAGCGCGAGGACCGCGCCGATGATGCCGAACCACCAGACCGGGTCGGTGTTGGTGTCCGCGAGCAGGGCGAGGACGGGCATGGAGTCTCCTTGCGGTCAGACCGCTTCCACCGTCAGGGTGTTGTCCGAGTTGACGCTCACGACGCGCACGCGCGTGCGCGTGTCGAGCTCCGCGGCCTGGGAGACCGCGTTGTACAGCCGCTGGCGCTGCCCGACGATCAGGCGCACCTGGCCCTTGCCCCCGCCGTGCGCGGGGACGCGCGCGTAGACCTCGCCCTCGAGGCCCAGCGTCGCACCGATGGCCACGTTGCCGCTGGACTCGAGCTCGCGCATCGCGCCGAGCGCGCGCGCCAGGATCCACACGAGCACCACGCCGCCGACGACCCCGAGGAGGCCCGACGCGCCGTGCGAGAGGCCGCCGCCGAACAGGCAACCGATCGCGGTCCAGCCGAAGCCCATCGAGAAAACGGCCACACTCTGCACCGACAGGATCTGGAACGCGTGGTCCTGGCCGTGGTCGACGTCGCCGAAGTCGCCGTCGCCGCCCGCGCCATCGCCGAAGTCACCGCCGCCGACGTGACCGCCGTCGCCGAAGTCGTGCCCGCCGCCGTCGTCGCCGCCGAGCAGCATCAGCGCCATGCGCACGGCGAAGAGCCCGCTACCGATCAGCGCGGGCAGCGAGAACCACAGCACGTCCGCTTCGAACAAGCGCGAGAGCATCGTCCACCTCCAGGGGTGCGCGGGGACCGCCCGCGGCGGGAGCGCCGAGGGCGCGGCCCATGCTACGGAGCCGCGGGGCCCGTATTCACCCGCAAAGCGCGGCGGGGCGCGCCGGACGCCGTGCGCGCGTCCTCGCCCGAGCAACTCGTCGCGCGGGCACCCGGCTGCGAAGGCGTCGCCTGCCCCGCCGGGCAGCCGGAGCCCTTCAGGCTGTGCGACTCGCCGACCCTTGCTAGGCTGGAGCCATGTCCACGACGAGCGCTCGCCTTCACTCGCTGGACGACGTCACCTGGCGCGTCCGTCTGTTCGCCTGGGGCACGAGCCTGTTCGTCGGGCTCGTGATCTGCACCTTCCTCGCGGTGCTGCCCTTCGGCCTCCACGCGGTCGAGCCACTGGAGCTGCCGGCCGACGTCTCCGTCTCGACCGCGTACTGGGCGAGGCCGAACACGTGGGTGGTGCTCGGGCCGCTCGTCGCGCTCTGCGCCTGGATCGTCTGGCGTCAGCGCGGCGACGCGCGGCGCGTCTCGCCCTGGGCGCTCGCCGCGACGTGCGTCGCGGTCGTGGGCGGTCACCTCGGTGTCCTCACGGCCAACCTCCTGAGCACCGGAGCGAGCGGCGCCGGCGTGGTCGCGGCGACGCGCTACGGCGAGAACGTGCTGCTCGTCGCCGCGCTGCTCGCCGCGTTCGCGCTCGTGCGCGGCCTCGCATGGCGCCGCGACGAGCGCGGGCGCGCGCTCGCGGTCGCGGTGCTCGCGTGGTCGCTCTCGTGGACGTGGATCCAGGAGCGCCTGCTGCTCACGCCGCGCGCGTCGCACGTCCCGGCGGACGTGCAGCTCGTGGAGGTCGCCTCGGCGGGAGCGTGGCTGCCGGACGACGGCGCGCGCCCCGTGCTCGGCGCGGTCGACGCGAGCGGTGCGCTCTACGTCGACGACGTGCGCGTCGACGTCGGCGGCCTCGGCGCGGCACTCGACGCCGCGCTCGCGAGCGAGGGTCGCGACGTCGAGGCGCTCGCGCTGGCGGCCGACGCGCGCGCGCCCTACGGCGCGGTGGCCGAGCTCGTCGCAGCGGCGCAAGCGCGCGGCTGCTGGAAGCTCGCGTGGCTCGTCGCGCTCCCCGCGGAGCAGCGCGGCCTCGGCGGCGAGCACGCGCTCCGCCTCTACCTGCCCCTCGCCCCGCTGACCGCTCGGGAGCAGGAGGACGCGCAGGTGCTGCGACTCAGCTTCTCCGGGGGTGCGGACAGCGCGTCGCGCACCGTGACGCTCGACGACGTGCCGGTGCCGCTCGCGCAGGTCCCCGAGCGCGTGGAGCCGTCGTGGCGCGCCCTCCCTCCGCAGCCGCTCACCCTCGCGGCCCCGCCCGAGGTCCCGTGGGGCGACGTCGTGCACGCGCTGCCCGAGCTGCCGCCCAGGGCCGCGCTCGAGCTCGCCGCGCTCGAGGTGCTCGACGCGCCGCGCTGAGGTCGCGCGGTTACCCGGGGGACGCGCGACGCTACCGCTCTCGACGTGACACCCTCCCCGCTCGCCCTGCTCGCCCTCGCGCTCCTCGCGCAGGACGCCCCGCCCGCCGCGGAGCCGCCGCCGCCCGCGCCGCTCGTCTTCGAGCTGCCCTGCGACGGCTACGCGAAGGCGTTGCGCGGCGCGGGCAACTTCGGCGCGTACATCGACCCCGCGCGCACGACGTCCGCCTTCGCCGGCTCGTGGCACCTCGCCGAGGACGTCTGGGTGAAGGGCGGCACCGCGGTGCGCGCCGTCGCCGACGGCGAGGTGGTCTACTCCGACTTCAGCCCGACGTGGACCGACGACGCGGGGCGCGTGCACTGGAACTTCGGCAACGTGATCGTGCTCGAGCACGAGCTCTCGCCGGACGAGCACATCTGCTCGGTCTACGTGCACCTCGGCGCCGACCGCCGCGTGAAGCCGGGCGAGCGCGTCGCGCGCGGTCAGGTGCTCGGCACGGTGGGCGCGCAAAAGAGCGACGAGAACGGCCGCTACCCCGCGCACCTGCACTTCGGCCTGCACCGCGGCCGCTACCTGCAGATCGCGCCCGCGTGGAAGCGCGAGCTCGAGCGCGACGCCCGCGAGTACGGCCTGCCCTGCTGCCCCGACGGCCGTCTGGTGAAGGGTGAGATCGCGTTGACGCTCGACGCGCCGCACGCACAGGTGCGCGTCGACTTCGTCGGCACGCACGAGCACACCTGGATGTCGCTGCTCACCGGCAGCACCTCGCCCGGCTACGTGCCCGCCGACATCGCCGGCTGGTGTCAGGGCTACGGCGACGAGGCGACGGTCGCGGAGTGGCTACGGCCGTCGACGTGGATCGCGGAGCACGGGCCGCCGCCGGCGCCCGACGAGGAAGGAGGCCCCGCGCCGCGCGCGAGGCGCTAGCCTGAGGCCATGCGCAGACGGCGCGCTCGCAAGCACCCGCTCGACCAGGCCACCGCGCGGCAGCGCGCGTTCGCCTGGGGCGACGTCCTCGCCGCGCTGCCGCGCTTGCCCAGGATGACGGAGCTGAACGTGGACTCGCTCGAGGTGCGCGCAGTGACGCAGTGAGGCGCGCGCGGCGGGCCTAGCGGCCTGGCAGCGCGGCTCCGCCGGAGGGCCGCTCCCAGAGCCTGCGCCATGCGTCGCCCGCGAGCTCGTAGAGCCACAGCTCGCCGTCCTCGAGCAGCACGAGCAGGTCGCCGGTCGCGGCGACCTCCACGCGCCGCGCGCTCGACCCGCCCTGCGTGGGCAGCGCCGGGAAGTCCGTGAAAGCACCGTCCGCCCACTGGAGGTAGACGTCGGGCTCGCCCCACGTGTACTGGTGCTTCAACCAACGCCCGTCGCCGAGGCGGAAGACCGCCGTGCGCGGCGTCTCGTCGAGCACGTGCAGCTCCCAGCTCGTCCCCCCGGTGGTCGTCTCGAGCAGCACGCCGTCGCTGCCGTGATGCGTGCGCGCACCGATCCAGCCGCGCTCGCCCTGCACGAAGATCCACTCCCACAGGAAGGAGTACTCGAGCGGCGTCGACAGCGGGACGAGCGCGCGCGACGCGTGCAGGGTCGTCAGCTCGGCACTCGGCGCCCCAGCTCCCGTCGTCCGCAGCGCGCCGCTGCGCACGCCGAGCTCGCTGAGCAGCAGGTGCAGCGTGTCGTCGTCCTCGAGAAAGAGGTCCGCGACCGCCGCGCCGTCGTACGCGTCGACCAGGGTCCAGGTCCGCCCCGCGTCGAGGGAACAGGCCGTGCAGCCGATCACGCCGGCCACGGCCAACGAGGGGCCCGAGCTCGAGTGCGGGCGCTCCGCGGCGGCGCCCGTCTCGTAGTAGCCGCGCGCGAGCCAGACCGCGCCGCGGCGGAACTCGACGCTCAGCCCGGCGGGCTCGAGCCCCTCGATCCGCGCGACCGTGTCCGTCGCGCGGTCCCAGAGCGCGCGCGAGTGCCAGCACTCGACGTACACGCTCGACCCGTCGGGCGCGGCCCACGCATCGACCCAAGCGGGCGGCCACCACGCGACCACGGCCTGCCAGCTCGCGCCCAGGTCCTCCGAGCGGTAGAGCGCGCGCCACGACGAGGCCCAGAGCACGCCGTCGGACGAGAGGTCGAGCGAGAGCGGCTCCCAGGGTGCGTCCTCGACCGGCGGCTCGGCAGCGTCGACGACGCGCGGCGTCCACGCGGGCTCCTCGAGGACCTCGACCTCCGGCTCGCCGCCGCAGCCGGCTGTGACGAGCGCGGCGAACAGGCCGACGACGCCCAGCGTGCTGCGCGCGGCCCGCACGCTAGACCCCCCGCCCGAGCCCCGCGTACCCCGTCCCCAGCCGCGGCACGATGTCGAACCCCAGGCACTCGACGTCGGGGCTGAGGTAGCCGTCGTCGACGCGTTCGGCGCCGCACAGGTCGGTGGAGAGGTACTTCTTGTTGGAGTCGGGGAAGACGGTCGCGACGACGGCCTTGGGGCCCTGCTCGAGGGCGACCTGGATCGCGCCGAGCATGTTGGCGCCGGAGCTGATGCCGACGGCGAGGCCGAGCTCGCGCGCGAGGCGCTGCGACATCAGGATCGCGTCGCCGTCCCAGACGTCGACGATCGGGCTCAGGCGCTCGAGCTGGACGATGTCGGGGATGAACTCGTCGGAGATGCCCTGGATGCGGTGGCTGCCGACCTTGCTGCCGGTGCGCAGCGTGGGCGAGTTGGCGGGCTCGAGCGGGTGCACGCCCACGTCGTCCCCGAAGGTCTCGCGCAAGCACAGGCCCACGCCCATCACCGTGCCGCCGGTGCCGACGCCGGCGACGAAGGCCGTCGGGCGCTTGCGCAGGCGGCCGAGCTGCGCGATCAGCTCGGGGCCGGTCGAGTGGTAGTGCGCGGCGACGTTGGCGACGCTCGAGAACTGCTGCGGGCGGAAGACGCCCGGCGTCTCGGCGGCGTAGGCGTCGGCCATCGCGATCGAGCCGAGGAAGCCGCCCTCCTGCTTCGAGACCGGCACGACCTCGGCGCCGTAGCCCTGGATCAGGAGCACGCGCTCGCGGCTCATCCAGTCCGGCATGTAGATGCGCACCGGGTGGCCGAGCGCGCGACCGATGGCCGCGAAGGAGATGCCGGTGTTGCCGCTCGTCGCCTCGGCGATGCGGTCGCCCGGCTTGATCGTGCCCGACAGGTACGCGTCGTCGAGCATGTGCAGCGCCATGCGATCCTTGATCGAGCCCGTGAAGCTCGGGATCTCGTTCTTGGCGTACACGGTCAGCTCGCGGCCGCGCACGCGCACGTGCAGCGCGAGCAGCGGCGTGTCCCCCACCAGCCAGCGCAGCGTCTCGAAGCGCGCGGACGTGCGTGGGTCGAGGTGGGCGCGCTCCTCGAGGAAGCCCCTCATCGCGCGGCCCCCTGCGCGGCGAGGCGGCGGTACTTGCCCGTGAAGTGCCGCAACACCGGCGGCGCCTCGGCGATCTCGACGCCGGCGATCGCGTCGCGGCGCTGCCACACGGCCTCGACGACCTCGAGCACGTAGTCCATGTGGCTCTGCGTGTAGGTGCGGCGCGGGATCGCGAGGCGCACGAGCTCGCGCGCGGCGGGCTTGCCCGCGCCGGTGGCGGGGTCGGTGGCGCCGAGCATCAGGCTGCCGATCTCGCACGAGCGCACGCCGCCCTCGAGGTAGAGCTCGATCGCGAGCGCCTGCCCCGGGAACTGGTGCCACGGGAGGTGCGGCAGGAAGCGCTTCGCGTCGAGGAAGATCGCGTGGCCGCCGGCGGGCCGCACGACCGGGATGCCGCGCTCGTGCAGGCGCTCGACGACGTAGCGGATCGAGGCGTGGCGGTACTCCTGGTACTCGGGGCGCAGCACCTCGGCGAGGCCCTGCGCGACGGCCTCGAGGTCGCGGCCGGCCATGCCGCCGTAGGTCGCGAAGCCCTCGGTCACGACGAGGCGCTCGCGCAGCCGGCGCGCCAGCTCGGCGTCGCGCACGGCGAGGAAGCCGCCGATGTTCACCATGCCGTCCTTCTTGGCGCTCATGGTGCAGCCCTCGGCGAGCGCGAAGCCGTCGCGCACGATGTCCTCGAGGCTGCGCTCGCGCTGGCCCGGCTCGCGCTGCTGGATCAGGTAGGCGTTCTCGGCGAAGCGGCAGGCGTCGACGTACAGGGGCTTGCCGAACTCGTCGCAGAGCGCCTTCACCGCGCGCAGGTTCGCGAGGCTGACCGGCTGGCCGCCGCCGGCGTTGTTCGTGACGGTGATCATCACGAGCGGCACCGCGTCGCCGTGCTCGACGAGCGCGGCGCGCAGCGCGTCGAGGTCCATGTTGCCCTTGAACGGGAAGTCGCTCGCCGTGTCGAGCGACTCGCCGCAGGGCAGGTCGAGCGCGACCGCGCCGGTGTCCTCGGCGTTGGCGCGCGTCGTGTCGAAGTGCGTGTTGTTCGGGATCACCTTGCCCGGCCCGCCCAGCTCGCCGAACAGGAGGTGCTCGGCCGCGCGACCCTGGTGCGTGGGGATCACGTGCTCGAGGCCGAAGACGCGCTGCACCGCCTCCTCGAAGCGGTACCAGCTCGGCGAGCCCGCGTAGGACTCGTCGCCGCGCATCACCGCGGCCCACTGCTCGCTCGACATCGCGCCGGTGCCGCTGTCGGTCAGGAGGTCGATGAGCACGTCGTCGGCGTGCAGCGCGAACAGGTTCAGGTGGGCCGCCTCGATCAGGCGCTCGCGCTCCGCCCGCGTGGTCATGCGGATCGGCTCGACGCTCTTGATACGAAAGGGCTCGATGATGGTCTTCAACGGTAGCTCCGGGCAGGCGCAGGTCGCCCGCGGAGTGTCGGGGCGCGCGGCGCCGGAGTCCATAGGGCGTCGTGCGTACCGTGAAGCCGTGGAGCGCGTGATCGACGCCGTGCGGCGCGTGCTGGCCGCGGCACTCCCTGGCGACCTCGAGGCGCGCCGGGTGGACGAACCGGCACCGGGGGAGGCGCGCCGCGCGTGAGCCGGCCGGCCCGAGCGGCTATCCTCCGCGCCGTGACGTCCCTCCCCGGCACCCTCCCCGCGTTGCTCGAGCGCGCGGCCGCGGCGCAGCCCGAGCGCGGCGTGGCGATCCTCGACGGCCGCGGGCGCAACGCGCTGCGGCGCAGCTACCCGGAGCTGCTCTCCGGCGCGCGCGACGGCGCGGCGCGGCTGGCGGCGCGCGGGCTCGGCGCGGGCGACGTGGCCTTGCTCAGCCTCGACGTCGTCGGGCGCTCGTCGACGCGTGGCTCGGCGCGGTGCTGCTCGGCGCGCTGCCGGTCGTGCTCGCGCCGCCGACCGCGCTCGGTGTGGGCGACGCGCGTCCTCGCCAAGCTCGACGCGACGCTGGAGCGGCTCGAGGCGCGGCTGTTCCTGTGCGGCGCCGCGTGGCAGCGCGAGGCGCGCGGCGCGCGGCTTGCGCGCGCGTGGCCGCCGCCGCGCTGACCGAGGAGCAGCTCGCCGACACGCCCGCCGGCGACGCGCCGCTCGCCGCGCCGCGCGCGCAGGACCTCGCCTTCCTGCAGCTCACCAGCGGCTCGACCGGCACGCAGCGCGGCGTGCGCATCACGCACGGCGCGGTGTGCGCCAACGCCGCCGCGATCCACGACGCGATCGCGCGCGCCTGGGGCCGCGACTTCCTGGCCGAGAGCGAGCGCGTGGTCTCGTGGCTGCCGCTGCACCACGACATGGGCCTCGTCGGCATCCTGCTCGCGACGATCGCGGGCGCGTTCGAGCTGACGTTGATGCCGCCGCGCGCGTTCCTCGCGCGGCCGCTCACCTGGCTGAAGGCGCTCTCCGGCCCGACGCCGGTGGTCAGCGCCGCGCCGAACTTCGCCTACCACGCGTGCGTCGAGACGCTGCGCGACGAGGACCTCGCCGGCCTCGACCTCTCGGGCTGGCACACGGCGCTGTGCGGCGCCGAGATGGTGCGGCCCGACACGCTCGCGCGCTTCGCCGAGCGCTTCGCGCCGCTGGGCTTCGACGCGCGCGCGCTGCGGCCCTGCTACGGCCTCGCCGAGGCGACGCTCGCGGTGACCTTCGACGTGCGCGACGCCGGCGTGCGCACCGCGCCGGTGCCCGGCCCGGCGCGCGCCGACGTGCCGCGCGAGGTGGCCTGCGTCGGTGCGCCGGTGCGGGACACGCGCGTGCGCATCGTCGGCGCGGACGGCCGCGAGCTCGGCGAGCGCGAGGTCGGCCGCGTGCACGTCGCGGGCCCGGCGCTCTTCGACGGCTACTGGCGCGACGACGCCGCGACGGCGGAGTGCCTCGCGGACGGCTGGCTCGACACGGGCGACCTCGGCTTCCTCGCCGACGGCGAGCTCCACGTCACCGGCCGCGAGAAGGACGTGCTCATCCTGCGCGGCCACAACGTCATGCCGCACGAGCTCGAGTGGTGCGCCGAGGAGGCCGGCGGCGGCGGCGGCCACGCGCGCGCCGGCGCGTTCTCGGTGCCCGGCGGCCCCGAGGGCGAGGTCGCCGTGCTGGCGGTCGAGACCGACGCGCCGCCCGAGCAGCACGCCGCGCTCACCGACGCGATCCGCCGCGCCGTCGCCGACGGCCTGGGCCTCGCGCTGCACGACCTCGTGCTCGTGCGCCGCGGCCGCCTGCCGAAGACGACCAGCGGCAAGGTGCAGCGCCGCGAGCTGCGCCGGCGCTACCTCGCGGGCGAGCTTGAACGGCTCGACGACGGCACGACAATGGCGCCACCGCGCTGAGGCGCGCCCCCACTCATGACCACCCGCCAAGAGACCCTCGAGACCCTCGCGCGCATCGCGGGGGTGGACGCGGCGACGCTCGCGCCCGAGCAGCACCTCGTCGTCGACCTCGGCATCGACAGCCCGAAGGCGCTGCGGTTGCTCGTGGAGCTCGAGGACCGGCTCGACGTCGAGATCGAGGACGAGGACGCGGCCGGGCTGAAGACCGTGGGCGACGTGCTCGCCTACGTCGCGCGCGTCGGCGGATGAAGCAGCCGGTTCCGCTCGCGCCGCACGACCCGCCGCCGCCGGGGCCGCTGCTCGCCGGGCCGGCGCCGCTGCCGCCCGCGAGTCAGCGCAAGCGCACGCCGCTGCGGCGCGCGGGCTACGCGGTCGCGGCGCCGCTGATCCACGGAGTGGTGCGCGCGCTGTGGGCCACCGCGCGCGTGCGCGTCGTTGTCGGCGCGGAGCACCTCGACGCCGCGCTCGCCGCGCACCCCGCGTGCGTGCCGACGCTGTGGCACGAGGAGCTCGTCGCGGGCTGCGCGTTCCTCGTCGACGCGTTCCGCCGGCGCGGGCGGCCGCTCGCGTTCCTCGTCAGCCCGTCGGTGGACGGCGACCTGGTCGAGAAGGTCGTGCTGCGCGCGGGCGGCGTGGTCGTGCGCGGCTCGGCGACGCGCAACGGCGTGAAGAGCCTGCGCGACCTCTACCGGCTGATGCGCAAGCAGGGCGCGTCGCCCTTCTTCACGCCCGACGGTCCGACCGGGCCGGCGCGCGAGGCCAAGGCCGGCGCGCTGATGCTCGCGCAGCTCGCGGGCATGCCGCTGCTGCCGCTGTCGGTGCGGCCGCGGCGCGCGTGGCGCCTGCGCACCTGGGACCGGCTGCTCGTGCCGCTGCCGTTCACGCGCGTGACGGTCGCGTTCGGGCCGCCGCGCGACGTGCCGGCCGACCTCGCCGGTGACGCGCTCGAGCTGGGCGCGACGGCGGAGCTGACGTCCGAGCTCGAAGGCCTGCGCGCCCTGGCGACGCGCTGAGCGGGCGGGACCGCGCGGGATCGCGACGTCGCGGGTAGCTTGGGGGCGCGGCACCCGCCGCCTCCCGAGTCCCGATCCCCGCGTCCCCCGCCCCCGCGCCCCATGCGAGCGTCCTCCCTGCTGTCCACGCTGCCGCTCCTCCTCGCCGCGCCCCTCACCGCCCAGACCAGCGACTCCGCCGCGCCCGACGCGACGCACGCGACCTGGCTGCGGCCCGTCCCCGTCACGCGCTCGGCCGCGGCGCTGCCGGCCGGCGCGCAGAGTCTTGCTAGCGGCGCATTGGGCCTCGCCGGCGACGTGCGCTTCGTCGACCTGCAAGTGCCGCCGGAAGGCGACATGCCGCGCGAGCTCTGCTTCACGCCCGACGGCAACACCGTCGTCGTCGCCAACCGCGACAGCGACACGCTGACCTTCGTCGACTTCGCCACGCAACAGGTCACGCACGCCGTGACCGTCGGCGACTTCCCCGTCGACGTCGCCGTGACGCCCGACGGCATGACCGCGGTCTCGGCCGACGTGTTCAGCGACGCGATCTCCGTCGTCGACGTCGCCTCGCACGCGCTGCTCGCGCAGGTGCCGATCACCGGCTCGCAGCCGTTCTCGGTCGAGGTCACGCCCGACAGCCAGTACGCGATCGTCGCCGTCATCAACGACGCGGTCACGTCGAGCTTCTCGGTGGTCGACCTCTCGAGCCTGACCGAGGTGCGCGTGATCCCGAGCGCGTCGCAGGGCGTGCTGGGCTTCTTCGGCACCACCGAGTTCGCGATCAGCGGCTACCTGTACACGAAGTGGGCGCTGACGCCCGACGGGAGCACGATCGTGCTGCCCGACCGCACGAGCGGTCAGGTGTTCCTCTACGACGTCGCCAGCGGCCTGCAGGTCGCCGCGCTCGCGACCGGCGGTCAGCCGACGTCGGTCGACGTCAGCGCGGACGGCACGCTCGCGGTCGTCGCGCACGAGGACGGCACCGGCACGCTGTCGGTGATCGACCTCGTCGCCAAGACGATCAGCGCGACGCACGTCACCGGCCAGGCGTTCACGGCGCAGTCCGTGCGCGTGTCGCCCGACAAGACGCAGGCCGTCGCGGCGATCTCCAACAACGTCGTGTTCGTCGACCTGGCGACCGGCGCCGTGACCGCGACGGTGAACACCGGCACGGTCGGCGACCTCGAGGTGACCGCCGACGGGCAGTCGGTGGTGGTCTCGAACTTCAACACGCGCGTGATCTCCTTCGCCACGCACGCGGTGACGGCGACGCTCAGCGTCGCGGCCACGGCCGAGCTGGCGGTCAGCCCGGTCTCGGCGCGCGCGGCGGGCCTCAACAACCGCTTCCGCGAGGACGTGCACCTCTACGACACCGCCGGCAGCGGCGCGGTCGTGGCCAAGCTCGGCTCGGGCCCGCCGCCCGAGGTCGACGCGCCGCGCCCCGTCGCGATCTCGGCCGACGGCGCGACCGCGGTCGTGGGCCACGGCCTGTCGAGCACGTTGAGCGTCGTCGACCTCGTGACCGAGACGGTGCGCGCGACGCTGCCCACCGGCGAGCGCGTGCTCGACGCGGCCATCACGCCCGACGGCTCGACCGCGGTGGTGCTCGGCACCGACACGGACCGCGTGACGATCGTCGACCTCGACACGGACAGCGTGGCGACCGAGCTCGTGCTCGGCTCGCGGCCGTCGAAGGTCGTGCTCTCGCCCGACTCGCAGCGCGCCTACGTCGCGGCGATGGCCGGCAGCGACCGCATCTGGTTCGTGAACCTCGCCGGCGCGGCGAGCGCCAGCGCGGGCTCGCTCGTCACCGGGCAGATGGGCTCGTCCTTCGGCTACTCGAACTCCGAGTTCTCCGGCATCGCGCTCTCGCCCGACGGCGCGGTGCTCGCGGTGTGCGAGAGCTTCGACGACAACCTGCGCCTCGTGGACGCGCTCGGCCAGAGCACGCTGGCGGTCGTACCCGTGGGCGACTTCCCCATCCGCGCGCGCTTCTCGCCCGACGGCGCGCGCTGCTTCTCGATCAGCACCTTCGGCGACGACCTGCGCCGCGTGGACGTCAACGGCGCGGCCTCGAGCCTGACGGGCACCACGGCGGGCATCGACCTGCCGGCGACGGTCGACGTCGACCCGTCCGGCGCGTGGGTGTACGTGGGCAGCTACTCGAGCACGGCCGGCGGCCTGTACGTCGTCGACGCGAACTCGATGGTGCTGTCGGCCGTGCTGCCCGTGGGCCGCGTGCGCGAGGCGCGCCTCGCGCCGGCGGAGAACGCGCTGTACCTGCTGCTCGAGGACCCGAGCGCGCCGGTCTACGAGGTCGCGCGCGTCGCGCTCGCCGGCGCGAGCTCGAGCGTGACGGACCTCTACGCGCTCGACAGCCTGGGCCTGGGCCTCGACGTCTCGTCCGCGCTGCACAAGGTCGTCGTCAGCCTGCCGGCGCTCGAGGGCGTCGACGTGATCGACACGGCCGCGTGGAGCACCTACTGCGTCGCGACGCCCAACAGCGCCGGGCCGGGCGCCGAGATGTCGGCCACCGGCTCGACGAGCGTGCTCGCCAACGACTTCGGCCTGCGCTGCGACGGCGCGATCCCGAACAACGTCGGCCTGTTCTACTACGGCCTGAACGCCGTGCAGGTCCCGTTCGGCAACGGCGTGCGCTGCGTGGGCGGCACGACCTTCCGCCTGGGTCCGCCGCAGGTGGCGAACGGCGCCGGCACCGCGCTGCGTGCGGTGGACAACGCGCTGCCGCCGGCGAGCTCGGGCGCGGGCGCCTTCGCGGCCGGCAGCACCTTCCACTTCCAGTACTGGTACCGCGACCCGGCCGCGGGCGGCGCCGCCTTCAACCTCTCCGACGGCTTGACGGCGACGTTCGTGCCGTGAGAGCGGCCCACGGCCGCTGAGCGCGGCGCGCGAGCGCGCCTGCGGCCCGCCGCGGCCGCCCCCGGTGACACGCCAGGGGGGCGGCCGCGCGCGTTCGAGCTGCGTAGCTGCGCCGATCTCCGCATGGACGCCGCGCGCCCGACGCGTCACGCTCTTCGGCCGGAAACGACTCCCCCACCCTCCGTCCGCGATGAAGCTGCTCTCCCTGCTCCTCTGCCTGCCCGCCCTCCTCCAGAGCGCCGACCACGGCGCCGCGCCGCGCGAGGCCGGCACGGCCGCGCCGTGGCCGCAGGCGACCTCCGACGTGCCCGTCGATCCGCGCGTGCACTTCGGCCACCTCGACAACGGCCTGCGCTACGCCTGGGCGAACAACGCCGAGCCGAAGGAGCGCGTGTACGTGCGCCTGCACGTCGACGCGGGCTCGTTCGCCGAGCGCGACGACGAGGTCGGCATGGCGCACTTCCTCGAGCACATGGCGTTCAACGGCTCGCGGCACTTCGCGGCCGGCACGCTGATCGAGTGGTTCCAGGAGCACGGCATGAGCTTCGGCGCGGACACCAACGCGCACACCGCCTTCTCGGAGACGGTCTACAAGCTCGACCTGCCCAACCGCGACGAGACGACGCTGCGCGAAGGCCTGACCGTGCTGCGCGACTTCGCCGACGGGCTGACGCTGGCCGACGAGGAGGTGCAGAACGAGAAGGGCGTGATCGACGGCGAGGAGCGCGAGCGCGACTCGGCCGGCTTCCGCACCTTCCGCAAGGTCTTCGAGAAGCTCTACGCCGGCACGACGCCGCCCAACCGCCTGCCGATCGGCACCAAGCCCGTGCGCGACGCGTTCACCGCCGAGAGCGTGCGCGCGTTCTACACGAACTGGTACCGGCCCGAGAACATGACGCTGGTGGTCGTCGGCGACCTGCGCGACTACGACCCGCTGCCGCTCATCACCGAGCTGTTCGGCGACATGCAGGGCCCGGCACGCCCGTCGCGGTCGAGCCCGGCAAGGGCGAGCTGACGCTCGAGGAGACGTGCTTCGCGGTCTACGACGCCGAGTTGCCGGCCGAGCAGATCTCGCTGTCGCACGCGCGGCCGTACGTCGATCGCCCCGACACGATCGCGAAGCGCCGCGCCGACCTCGTGCGCGGCATCGCGCGCCAGATGGTCAACCTGCGCTTCTCGAGAAGGTCAAGCAGGAGGGCACGCCCTACCTCGACGCGACCGTCGGCACGGCCGGCGGCTTCGAGCTGCTCGAGGGCGGCGACCTGACCGTCGAGTGCGAGCCTGCGCGCTGGGAGGAGGCGCTGACGGCCGCGATCGTCGACCTGCGCACGGCGCTCGAGTTCGGCTTCCAGCAGCCGGAGCTCGACGAGGTGCGCGCCGGCATGCTGCGCGCGCTCGACGAGGCCGTGGAGCGCGAGCCCACCGCGCCCAGCGCCGCGCTGCGCGAGGCGCTGCTGCAGGCCGCCGAGGACGACGTCGTGCCCACCGACGCGAAGACCGACCGCGACATCCTGCGCCCCGTGCTCGAGGCGCTGACGGTCGAGGACTGCCACGCCGCGCTGGTCGACGAGTGGTCGGGCGAGATCCGCACGCTCACGGCGGCCGGCAGCCTGAAGCTCGACGACGCGCCGAAGGAGCTCGAGCGCGTGCGCGCGGCGGCCTTCGACGTCGACCTCGAGGCGCCCGCCGAGATCGCCGCGGCGGCCTTCGCGTACGCCTCCGACCCCGAACGGACCGGCGAGGTCGTGCAGCACGACCACGTCGAGGACCTCGACCTGCACCTCGTGCGCTTCGCGAACGGCGTGCAGCTCAACGTCAAGCGCACCGACTTCAAGGAGCGCCAGATCCTCGTGCGCGCGCGCGTCGGCGACGGCCGCCTGGGCGCGGCGCCCGAGCAGCTCCCGGCGGTCGAGCTGGCCGGCCCGACCTTCTCGGGCGGCGGCCTCGAGGCGCACAGCGCGGACGACCTGCGCCGCCTGCTGGCGGGCAAGCAAGTGGGCGTGACGCTCGGCGTCGAGGACGACCACCTCGCGCTGGGCGGCTCGACCACCGGCGAGGACCTGCTGCTCGAGCTCGAGCTCCTGTGCGCGTACCTCGAGCACCCCGGGTACCGCCCCGACGTGCTCAACGTGATCGACGCGCAGCTCCCGCTGATCTTCGAGCAGTACCGCCACACGGTGCAGGGCCCGCTCGTGTTCGAGTTCCTGCCGAAGCTGTTCACGGGCAACCCGCGCATCGGCCTGCTCGGCATGACGCTCGACGCGCCGCTCGAGAAGCTGCAGCAGGTCGACATGAGCGGCGTGCGCGACCTGCTCGCGCCGCAGCTCGCCACGGGGCCGATCGAGGTCTCGCTCGTCGGCGACCTCGACGTCGACGAAGCCATCGCCCTCGCCGCGCGCACGCTGGGCACCCTGCCCACGCGCGCCGCGCCGGCCGACACCAGCGCCGCGCGAGCGGGCGGCCGCGTCGTCCCCGGCGTCGAGGTGAAGCGCGCCATCGAGACGGCCGACGAGAAGGCCACCGTCGTGATGATCTTCCCCACCACCGACGGCAGCGAGACGCCCACGCGGCGCAACCTGTTCTTCCTCGGCCAGGTGGTCAACGACCGCCTGCGCGTCGAGGTGCGCGAGCGCCTGGGCGCCGCGTACTCGCCCTTCGCGGCCTCCGAGGCCTCGCGCACGTGGGACGGCGTCGGCGGCCTGATGATCCAGGCGAACGGCGAGCCGCACCAGGTCGACGCGCTCGTCGCGGCGTGCAAGGCCGTCGGTCAGGACCTCGCCGAGAACGGCGTCGGCGCCGAGGAGGTGCAACGCCTGGCCGAGCCGCTGCTCAAGCAGCTGCGCGACTTGCAGCGCGAGAACACCTTCTGGCTCGGCGCGATCGACACGGCCCAGTCGCGGCCCGAGTCGCTCGACGAGCACCGCAACCTCGCGGCGTTCTACGAGCACCTCGACGCCGAGGCGCTCTCGGCGCTCGCCGCGCGCTTCCTCGGCGCGGAGCGGGCCTCGACGCTGATCGTGGTGCCGAAGACCGAGGAGAGCTCGGGGCAGTAGGCGGCGCCGGCGCGCGACGCGAGGCGCGGGCGGGGTATGCTCTCGGCATGAGCCCCGCCCGCGCCTCGCTCACGTCCGCCCTGCTCCTCGCCCTGGCCCTCGCGCCCGGCTGCACGCGCGCCGCCGACCCGCACGACGGCGAGCTCGTCGTCGTCGTCCTCGTCGACACGCTGCGCCGCGACGCGCTGGGCTGCTACGGCCGCGCGGGGGCCGACACGCCGCGCATCGACCGGCTGGCGGCCGAGGGCGTGCGCTTCGACCAGGCCATCTCCGCCTCGGGCTGGACGCTGCCCTCGGTGGCCTCGCTGCTCACCGGCACGTGGCCGACGCTGCACAAGGCGACCGGCAAGCTGACGCGCATGACGCCCATCACCGAGGACCTGCCGGTGGCGGCCGAGGTCTTCCACCAGGCCGGCTGGGGCACGCTGGCGTACGTCAACGCGGCCTTCCTCTCGCCGCTGCTCGGCCTGAACCGCGGCTTCGACGTGTTCGACCACGTGCACGCCTTCAACAAGGAGATCCGCCGCGCCGACGCGACCGTCGACGCCGCGCTGGGCGGCATCGCCGAGCGGCCGGGGCAGGACCTGTTCGTGCTCGTGCACCTGTTCGACGCGCACCTCGACTACGACGCCCCCGCGCCCTACACGTACGAGTTCACCGGCGGCCGCACCGAGCCGGCCGCCCCGCTCTCGATGCAAGCCTGCCGCGCGCTCGGCGACCACCCCGCGCAGGCCGACGTCGACCACGTGCGCGGGCTCTACCAGGGCGAGGTCGCGTTCGTCGACCGCGCCGTCGGGCGCCTCGTCGACGGCCTGCGCGAGCTCGGCCGCTGGGATCGCACGACGCTCGTGCTCACCGCCGACCACGGCGAGGAGTTCTGGGACCACCACGGCTTCGAGCACGGTCACACGCTGTACGACGAGCTGATCCGCGTGCCGCTCGTGGTGCGCCTGCCGGGCGGCGTCGACGGCGGCCGCGTGGTCGCCGACCAGGTGCGCGTGCTCGACGTCATGCCGACGCTCTTCGAGCTCGAGGGGCTCGAAGCGCCGGTCAGCTTCGCCGGCCGCTCGTTGAAGCCGCTCCTGGACGGCGCCGCGGACGAGCCGCGCATCGCCTTCAGCCAAGGCACGCTCTACGGCTCGGACAAGCTCTCCTGGCGCACGGCGCAGTACCAGCTCATCCAGGACCGCGCGCCCGACGCCGCGAAGCCCTTCGAGCTGTACGACTGGACCGTCGACCCGGCCTGCCAGCACGACCTCGCGGCGGAGCAGCCCGAGCTCGTGCGGCGCCTGTACGCCGAGCTCAGCGCGTTCCACGGCGACCTCGAGCAGCGCGCGAAGTTCCTCTCGACGCCCGAGATCAAGAGCTTGCACCCGCGCGACCTGGCCAAGTACGAGGCGAGCATGCGCGCGCTGGGCTACACCGGCCGCGACGAGGAGCACGGCGACGCGCACGGCGACGAGTAGCGCCTACGCGTCGTACAGCGACAGCTCCGCGAGCCCCACGCCCTCGCGGCGGCCCGGCGCGGCGGGGCGCGACTCGAGCACGCGCACCTCGAGCAGGCGCACGCGCGGGCGACCGGGGAGCGGCACGAGCAGCGGGTCGAGCTCGTCCGCGTCGTCGGGCACGACGACCTCGATCGGCGCGTCGCGGTTCACGACGACGGCGAGGCGCACGAAGCGGTCGAAGGCGCCGCGCTGGGAGCGGCCGGCGACCGCCGGGGCGAGGCGCACGCCGGCGGCGCGCACCGGGCGCTCGAGCGCGAGCCGCACCCACGGCGCGGGGTCGTCGGGCGCGGCGACCCAGCGCGTCGACTCGCGGCCGTCGCGCAGCTTGTCGGGCCCGCTCGCGTCCCAGCGCTGCGTCGACGCCGTGAGGCTCGCGACCTTCGCGCCGACGAGCACGTCCGCGCGGTCGAAGCTCGCCATGCGCGCGAGCCACGCGGCCGAGCTCGGCTCGAGCGCCCAGCGCAGCGGCTCGGACTCGTAGACCTCGGCCGTGTACGCGCCGGCGGGGTCGGCGTCGGGCGGCACGAGCGCGACGCGCACGCGCAGCTCGTACTCGGCCGGCCGCGCCGGGCTCCAGCGCGCCGGGTAGCGCTCGCCGCTCCACACGCGCGCGGGGTCCCCCGCCACGGTCGCGACGACCGCGCCGTCGACGAGGTACTCCACGCGCGCCACGCGCACGCCCGCGCCGCCGCCGGCGACGTAGTCCTCCACCAGCGCCGGGTCGAGGCCCGCGAGCGTGAGCACGAGGTCCTCGTCCAGCACGCCGCGCAGCCGCACGCTGCCCTGCTCGGTGGCGCGCGCGTTCTCGGCCGCGCGGGCGCGCGGCCCGCTCGAGGGGTGCGTCGCGCGCGAGAGGAACAGGAGCGCGAACGAGGTCTGCGCCTGGTCGCCCCACTCGCCGCCGCCCTTCTGGTCCGCGACGAGGAACTCGGCGCCCTCGCGGTACCAGGCGTGCTCGCCGATGCGGTCGAGCTCGTAGAGCGCGGCGACGCGCTCGAGGCCGTAGAGGTAGTAGTGCAGGTACTGGCGCGGGTCCTCGCGCCCGGCGTTGCGGTCGACGGCCCAGTCGTGCTCGAGCCACGCGAGCGCCTGCCGCGCGTGCTCGTCGACGTCGCGCTGCAGGCGCCCGCCGACGTCCTTGCCGAGCACGAGCTCGCCGAGCTTCAGCACGCACAGGCCGGCCGTGGTCATCGAGGCCGACGCCGGCGGCGGCTCCTCGAGGCCGAGGTAGTGGAAGCCCGCGACGCGCTGCTTGCCGCTGCGGCCGCGCGTCAGCCACTCGACCTCGCGCGGCGCTTCCTGGTGCCGCTCGATCGTCGCCTCGAGCGTGCGCTTCCACAGGTTGCGGTCGGGCTTCACGCCGAGCTTCCAGGCCGACCACAGGCCGAGCGCGGCGAGCTGCGTGTTCGAGAGGTCGGCGCGGCCGTGCGGGTAGGCCCACGCGCCGCGCTCGCCGTCGTGCTCCCAGTCGACGAGCAGCTCGGCGATCGCGCGCGCGCGCTCCGCGTACGCCGGGTCGTCGAGCGCGGCGAGCAACAGCAGCTCGACGCCGGCCGAGTAGGTGCGCTGCGGCAGCTCGCGCTGCAGGAAGCCGAGCGCGCGCTGCAGCGCCGCGTGCTCGCGCGGCACGCCCGACTTCAGCAGCGCGAGCGCGCACAGCGCGGTGCTCCCGTTGCGGTACTGGTCGGTGACGTGCTCCCAGGAGCCGTCGCGCAGTTGCGTGCGCAGGAGGTGCGCCACGCCGCCGTCGATGGCCGCGTCGATGGCCGGCTGCAGGCGCCCGACCTCGCGGTCCTGCGCGGCGGCCGGCGCGCGCCCGAGCACGAGGACCGCCAGGAGCGGCGCGGCGAGGACGCGGAGGGCGTGGGGCATGCGGGAGAGCCTACACCCGCGCCCCGCGTCAGCGCACCAGCTCGACCGTCGGCGAGGGCTGGGACGAGTCCCAGCGGTAGACGACGCCGTCGGCGTCGGGTGTGACGTTCTCGCCGCGCACGGGCTCGCGCGCGGTGCGCACGAACTCGATCAGCACGCGCTCGGCGTCGACCGTCACGCGCGTGTAGCCGGCGGTGGCGAGGAAGGCGCGCGCGCTCTGCTCCTTGCGGTCGCCGTAGGCCTCGCGCCAGCCCGGCGCGCGCCACCAGCCCGGCGAGAGGTAGGACGGCCGCCCGCAGCAGACGAACTCGACGCCCGCGGCGGCCTGGTGCGCGAAGACGTGGTCGTGGCCGTAGAAGAAGAAGCGCGCGCCGGTCGCGTTCATCAGCTCGGTCAGCCGCGCCTGCTCGCCGCGCCGCGCGTAGCGCGCGCCGCCGCGGCCGTACTTGTAGGGCGCGTCGGGGTCGAGGCCCTCGTGGTCGTAGCCCCAGCCGCCGACGAGGTGGTGCGCGAAGAGCAGCTTGTGCTTGGCGTCGCTCGCGCGCAGCGTGCGCTCGAGCCAGGCGAGCTGCGCCTCGCCGAGCGTCCAGTCGTCCACGCCGAGGCGCACCTCCTCCGCCGGCCGGTCGGGATCGAGCGGCAGCGGCTCGGCGCGCGTGTAGCGCATCACGTCGAGCACGACGAACAGCGCGTCGCCCCAGGTCCACGCGAAGAAGTTCTGCAGCGGCGACGCGTTGGCGCCGCTCGCGTCGTCGGGGTCGCGCCAGCCCTCGTCCTCGCCGCCCTCGGGGTAGGTCGTCGGCAGCGGGTTGGCGAGCCAGCGCTTGCGCGCCGCCGTGCCCCAGCGCTGGAGGTGCAGCGCGCCGCCGGGCGCGGCGAGGTCGCGGTAGAAGTCGGCCTCGCCCTCGTGGTTGCCGAGCGCGAGGAAGCCCGGCGTCTCGGCCAGCAGCGCGCCGTACGTCGCGCGCCAGGCGCGCCAGCGCGCGTCGGCGGCGGCGGGGTCCATCGTGTCCGCGGTGTCGCCGTAGAAGTGCACGCCGGCCTCGTCGCCGAGGAACACGACGAAGTCGAGGTCGTCGGCGAGGCAGCGCTCGACGCACGCGGCGACGTTGGCGGCCGAGCCCTCGTGCAGCGCGAGCGCGGGCACGTGCGTGTCGGCCACGAAGCCGACGCGGAAGCGCGCGCCGGGCGCGGGCGCGGTGCGGAAGGCGTGCGTCGGCCGCGCGCTCCAGACCTCGTCGCCGGGCGCGCGCAGGGCCAGCTCGACGCGCGCGTGCGTCCCCGCCGGCAGGCCGTCGAGCACGACCTCGCAGGCGCCCTCGCGGGCGGGCAGCACGCGCTCGTGCGCGAACGCGGTCGCGTCGGTGCCCCAACGCACGCGCGCCTCGAGCGGCGCGGCCGCCACCCACTGCAGCGTCGCGCCGGCGGCCGTGGGCCGGAAGAGCGCCTCGCTCCCGATGAGCGCCGCCTCGACGCGCGCAACCGCGGCCTCGCCGCCCGGCGCCGGCGCGCCGCCACACGCCCCGAGGACCAGCGGGGCGAGGACCAGCGGCGCGAAGACCAGCGGGGCGAGGAGCGGGCGGCGGCGCGGCATGGCGCCCGAGGATACGCGCTGGCGCGTTCCAATCCACGCGCCGCGCCGTACGCTCCGCGCATGTCCCCCGCCGCCGCCTCGCCGCGCCGCCGCCTGCTCGACGCCCTGGCCCCCGCGCTCCTGGTCGCGCTGGCCCTCGCGCTGTGCGTGCGCGACCTCGGCGCGGCGAGCTTCCACGACGGCGACGAGGCGCTCTACGCCGAGATCGCGCGCGAGATGCAGCGCTCGGGCGACCTGCTCACGCCGACGTACTGGGGCGCGCCGTTCCTGCACAAGCCGCCGCTGATCTACTGGCTGACGAGCGCGAGCTTCGCCTTCGGGCCGAGCGACGTCGAGCTCGCCGCGCGCCTGCCCGCGGCGCTCTTCGCGATCGCGCTCGTGCTCGTCGTCTACGCCGCCGCGCGGCGCCTGGGCGGCGTGGCGGCCGGCCTGGGCGCGGGCCTCCTGCTGCTGTCGAACTCGCAGTGGCTGTTCGAGCACGGCGCGCGCTCGGCCAACTTCGACGCGCCGCTCACGGCGCTGATGTTCGCGGCGCTCGTGCTGGGCCTCGGCACGTCGCGGCGCGCGCTGGTCGGCTCGGCGCTGTGCGGCGCGCTGGTGATGCTGGTCAAGCTCCCGCTGGTCGGGTTCGTCGGGCTGCCGCTCGCCGCGCTGCAGCTCGCGCGCGGGCGCGCGGCGTTGCTGCGCTGGCTGGCGACCTGGGCGGTCGCCGCGCTCGTCATCGCCGTGCCGTGGCACGCGTGGGCCCTGGCGACGCACGGCCGCGACTTCTGGGACGTCTACGTCAGCTACGAGATCCTCGGCCGCGCGGACGGCGAGGCGGTCGCGTACGAGGGCGCGCGCTGGTTCACGCCGCTCGAGGCGCTGGCGCGCGGCTTCACGCCCTGGACGCCGCTCGTCGCCGTCGCCGCCCTCGCCGCGCTGTGCGGGTGGCCGGCGCGCGCAGACGAGCGCGCAGCGCGCCGGACGCTGGCCGGCTACGCGCTGCTGTTGCCGGCCTTCGTGTGCCTGCTCGACTCGGCCTGGCCGTGGTACGTGCTGCCGGCGGTGCCGGCGCTGTGCGTGCTGGCGGCGGTGTTCGTGACCGACCTGGCGCGCTCGCCGCGCGCGTGGCTCGCGCCGCTCGCCGTGGCCGCCCCGCTCGCGCTGCGGCTCGCGCTGGTGAGCGCGCGCGCGGACTACGCCCCCTCGGCGCGGCCGTCGTACCTGTGGCCGCACCTCGACGCGCTGTACGCGTTCGGCGCGGCGCCCTGGGGCGCGCCGGCGTCGTCGCGGCCGCGCTCGTGCTGCTGCTCGCCGCCGCGCCGCTCGCGCCGGCCTGCGCGCCGCCGCGCGCCCGCGCTCACCGCGCTGCTCGCCGCGGCCGGCGCTCTCGCGCTCGCGCTCGCCACCGTCGCGGGCGTCGAGACGCGCAACACGACCGCCGTCGACGCGCTGTGCGCCGAGCTGCGCGCGCGCGGCACCACGCGCCTCCTGGCGGTCGGCTTCTGGCACACGCAGGCCTACGGCGAGCGCCTGAACCCGCACGTGAGCTTCTACTTCCGCGAGGCGTGCGACGACGTGGTCGACTGCGGCGCGAGCCTCGACTGCCTCACGCAGGAGCTGCCCGAGGGCAGCGCGCTCGTGCTCAGCGCCGAGGCCGCCAAGCCGCGCGTGCGGCGCTCGCTCGAGCAGGTGCTGCCGCGCCTCGCCGTGCGGCCGAGCGTGTGGGTGCTCCAACAGGAGCCCGGAGGCGGATTCCGCGAGCTGCGCTGACCGCGCTCAACGCCGTGCGGCCTGGATCGCGTCGACGTACTCGAGCGGCAGGCGCTTCATCCGCACCACCGTCGTGGTCTTGCCGCTGGGCGCGAGCTCGGGGTTCGTCCACTGCCAGACGCGCTCGCCCGCGGGCGTCACCTCGAAGGCACGCCCGCGGTCGGACTCGCAGATCAGCGTGTTGCCGTTCGGCAGGCGCTGCACCGAGCCGCGGCTGGCGGTGTAGAAGGCCTCCGGCGGATCGGCGCGGTACTCCCAGACGATGGCGCCGGTGCGCGGGTCCATCTCCACGGCGCGGCTCCACCCGCGCGCGAGGCCGTTGTCGAGCAACAACACGTTCCCGCTCGGGAGCACCTGCCCGTCGTGCGGTCCCGAGAGCTCGCCGTGCCCCCAGCTCCAGACGAGCTCGCCGGTCTCCCAGCGGAAGGCGCACACCGCGTCCTGGTGGCGCATCGTGACGAGCACGGTGCCCGGCCCGTACAGCGGGTGCTGGCCCTCGAGCGCGGGGACCTTCGCGAACTCGAGCGCGTTGGCGTGCACGAGGTCGACGAACCGCACGCCGCCCTCCTCGTGCGGCGCGACCTCCTGGAGCTCGTAGGGCGCGCCGCCCGAGGTCAACGCGGCCAGGATCGAGCGCTCGTCGAGCACGCGGCCCTCGGCGTCGAGCCGCACGACGAGGTCCTCGCGCAGGTCGACACCCGCGGGCGCGAGCGGGTGGCCGCTCACGCGCCGGAACGAGAGCGTGGCGATGTCCCCCGCGGGCGTGATCTCGACGTCGTGGTGCGTGGGGAGCGCGATGCGCTGCAGCAGCGTGCCGTCCCACGCGAAGCGCAGCAGGGCGCGGTGCTCGTCCATCACGCCGGTGTACGTCCGGCTGCGCTCCTGCGTCACGACCAGCAGCTCGCCGCCGGGCAGCAGTTGCGCGTTGGACCACGTGCGCTGGCGCGGCTGCGACCAGCGGCGCAGCGGCGTGCCCGCGGCGTCCATCAGCACGGCCGTGCAGAGCGGGCGCACCGTGTACAGGTTGTAGCCCGGCGACGAGCGCGCGGGATCGAGCAGCGTGACGCCGACCGCGTCGACGACGTCCTCGCTCTCGCCGGCGTAGCCGAGCGCGCGCAGGGCGTCGAGGTCGACGCCCCCCCGCTCCGCGAGCTCGTCGTCGGGCGCGAGCGCGTCGTCGTCCGCGGGCGCCTCCGCGTGCGTCCCGTCCGCCGGCGGCGCGGGCGACGCGGCGTCGCCGCCGCAGCCGACCAGGGCGGCCAGGAGCAGGAGCGCGGGCGGGCGTCGGACGCGACGGGGACGGCTCATGGCCGCAAGGATACGCGCTCGCGCGGGGCGGACCAGGGATTCCGCCGGCGCCGCCCCGCGCCGCGCGCCCGCGGCTACCGTGAAACGCCCGCGCCGCCGGCGCATGAATGCGGTGATGGACTCTCCCGAGCTCTCCCTGAACGAAGACCGCCTGCTCGAGCACATGGCCTGGGTGCGGGCCCTCGCGCGCGAGCTGGTGCGCGACCCCGGCACCGCCGACGACCTGGCGCAGGAGACCTGGCTGGCCTTCCTGCGCGCGCGCCCCGACACCGACCGGCCGCTGCGGCCCTGGCTCGCGCGCGTGCTGCGCAACGCCGCCGGCCTCACCGCGCGGCGCGGCGCCAACCGCGACGCGCGCGAGGCGACCGTCGCGCGGCCCGAGGGCCTGCCCGCGGGCGACCACCTGGTCGAGCGCGCCGAGGAGCAGCAGCGCGTGGCGCGCGCCGTGCTGGCGCTGGCCGAGCCGTACCGCACGACGCTCCTGCTGCGCTACTACGAGGGCCTGCAGCCCGTCGAGATCGCCCGCGCGCAGGAGATCCCCGCCGCCACGGTGCGCACGCGGCTGTTCCGCGGCCTCGAGCAGGTGCGCGCGACGCTCGACGAGGAGCACGGCGGCGACCGCGAGGCCTGGCGCGCGATGCTGCTGCCGCTCCTGCCGCTGCTGCCGGCCGGGCGCGGGGTCGGTCCGGCGCTCGGCGCCGCGCTGGCCGCCGGCCTGGTCGTGACCGCCGGCGCCGTGCTGGCGGTCTCGCTGCGCGCGCGCGACGCGGCGCCCGCGGAGCTCGCCGGCGCCGGCGCGCGCACGACCGACGCGCGGCCGAGGTCGCGCGCGTCGAGGCGCCGCGCGACGCGCGCACCGCGCTGGACGCGCCCGCGCCGGCCGCGGCGCCGCGCCTGCGCCTGGTCGCCGCGCGCGACGGCGCGCCGCTCGACCACTACGCCGTGCGCGTGGACGGCCGCGAGCTCGTCAGCGACGCGGCGGGCGAGCTCGCGCTCGACGGTCCCGCGCGCGCGCTCGAGGCGCTCGACGACGCGCGCAACGCGCAGGAGGTCGCCACGCGCCACGGCCTGCGCCAGCGCTCCGAGCGCGCCGTCGCGCGCGTCGAGCTCGGCGACGCGCCGCCCGCCGAGCTCGCGCTCGAGGTCGGTCCGACCTACGCGCTCGCGCTCGCGGCGCCGATCGTGTTCGACCTCGCGCGGCTCGAGGCGCGCCTGCGTCCCGAGGTGGACCTCGCCGACGGCGAGCCCTGGCCGCTCGCGCCGCTGCGCGCCGCCGACGCGACGCACGCCGCGCCGTGGGTGCGCTTCGCCGCCGCGCCGCGCGAGGCCGAGGCCTGGCGCCTCGAGGTGCGCGACGACGCGGGCTACCTGCTCGGCTCGGCGCCGGTGCCCGGCCGCGCGGACGACGCGCCCGGCGCGCCGGTCGCGGTGACGCTCCTGCGCACCGGGACGGTCGCGGGGCACGTGCTCGGCGCGCGCGCGGAGGACGGCGCCGCGCTCGTCACGCTCGAGGGCCTCGACGCGGCGCGCGGCGAGAAGGGCTGGACGCTCTCGGCCGCCGACGGCGCCTTCCGCTTGCCGTGGCTCGCGCCGGGGCGCTACCGCCTGGTCGCCGGCGCGGAGGGCTTCCGGCGCGCCGAGCTCGTGCTCGAGGTCGAGCCGGGCGTCACGCATCGCGCGGAGCTCGAGCTCGTGCCGCTCGAGCTCGCCGGCCCCGTGCGCGGCGAGGTGCGCAGCGAGAGCGGCGCGCTCGACGAGCAACTGCTCGTGTTCCTGCTCGGCGAGGCCGGGGACGTGCTCGGCGTCTTCCCCACCTCGTGGACCACGGACGAGGACGGCGCGCGCGTCGCGCGCTTCGAGTTCGACCCGGCGCCGGCCGGCGCGCTCACGCTCGACGTCGTCTCGCTGGGCAGCGCGGTGACCGCGCGCGTCGAACCGGCGCGCTTCCACGCGCCCGAGGAGCGCCTCGCGGTGACCCTGCTCGACGGCGGCCCGCGCGCCGACTGGGCCCTCGACGTGCGCGACGCCGCGAGCGACGCGGCGCTCGACGCCTTCGACCTGAACGTGCGCCTCGACGGCGGCCCGGTGCGCACCTGGCGCGCCGACCGCGACCCCGAGAGCGGCGCGCGGCGCTGGACGCTGCTCGCCGGCGGGCTGCGCTGGAACCGCCACGCCGGCCCCGCCGCGCTGCGCGGCGTGCCCGAGGGCACGCTCGTGGAGTGGAGCGTCGCGGCCGAGGGCTACGCCGAGCGGCGCGGCGACGCGGACGCCTTCGACACGGCGCCCGACGGCGCGCGCCGCCTGGTGCTGCGCCTGGAGCCCGCGGGCGCGCTTTCCCAGCCCCCCGCGAAACGCCCGGACGGGCGGTGACCTGTTGTCTCCCGGACCCCGAACCCCAACCTCGAGACCATGAAGACCTACCTGCTCCCGTCGCTCCTCGCGCTCGCCGCTCCCGCCTGGTCCCAGTCGGAGATCGTGCTGACGATCGAACGCCCCGACCCGCTGATGTCCGGCTGGGGCCACGCCCTCGTGCCGCTCGGCGACGTCGACGGCGACGGCACGCGCGACTTCGCCGTCTCCACGCACGAGCACGCCACCCTGTTCGGCGGCAGCGTGCACTCGGGCAAGACCGGCGCGCACCTCTACACGCTCACGGTGCCCTTCGAGCCCTGCTTCTGGGGCGGCGAGATCATCGAGCTCGCGGACGAGACCGGTGACGGCGTCGGCGAGCTGATGCTCGTCGGCGAGCACTCGTTCGCCTCCGGCTCGCCCGACGGCCGCCTGCAGGTCTACTCGGGCGCCGACGGCGCGCTGCTGCGCTCGCTCACGACGCCGGCCGGCGTGCTGCTGATGGGCCACGAGCAGGGCGCGAACCAGACCTTCGGCGACATCGACGGCGACGGCGTCGACGACGTGCTGTGCCAGGGCTACTCCGGGGCGACCGGCCGCGGCAAGGTGATGCTCTCCGGCGCGACCGCGCAACCGATCTGGTGGGCCACGCCCTCCAGCGGCACGCTCGCCTCCAACGAGGTCGCGCGCCTGGACGACATGGACGGAGACGGTCGCGACGACTTCGCGGTGCTGGTCCTCGACGGCGTGTCGCGCTCCCTCGAGGTGCACTCGAGCGCCGACGGCGCGCTGCTGCGCGCGCTCGCGCCGACCGGCCTCGAGCAGGTCACGCAGAACGGCGAGCCGGTGGTGAGCGTCGCCGACCTCGACGGCGACGGCCTGCGCGACGTCGCGGTGGGCGGCGTCTTCCTCGGGCTCGTGGCGATCTACTCGAGCACCGACGGCGCGCTGCTGCGCGAGTGGCGCTGCGCCGTGGACGGCTCGCCCTGCATGGGCGGCGCGATCGTCGAGCCGGGCGACCTGAACGGCGACGGCCACCCCGACCTGGTCGTGCTCGAGGGCGCGGTGCAGGACACCGACACCCAGGCGTTCGCGCTCGACCCCGTGACCGGTGAGGTGCTGCGCACGATCGACCTGCGCGGCACGAGCGCGGGCTACGGCAGCGCCGATGGCATCACCGCCGTGGGCCCCGGCGCGCCGCTCGACTTCCCCGGCTTCCTGGCCTTCGAGGCGCTCGCGATGGAGGTCACGCTGCACCAGCTCGCGCCGTCGCTCGGCAGCCGCGGCTGCGCCGCCGCGCCCCACTCGGGCGGCGACGTCGCGCGGGTCGACGTGGTCGGCAGCGCGAGCCTCGCGGCCGACGCGCTGCGCCTCGAGCTCGCGAACGGCGTGCCGAACCAGCCCGGCGTGTTCGTGCACGGCACGGCGCAGGTCGCGGTGCCCTTCGGCGCCGGCACGCTCTGCGCGGGCGGCCGCCTCGGCCGCTTCCACACGCAGCAGCTCGACGCCGCGGGTCACATGAGCCTCGACGTGCCGGCCGCGGTGCTGGCCCTCGAAGGGCCCGGGGCGCGCACCTTCCAAGGCCTGTTCCGCGACCCGGCGGCGGGCACCTTCAACACGTCCGACGCGGTGACCGTCGACCTCGCTCCCTGATAGAGAGACTCCGGCTCGCCCGGCCCGAGGGGGACGGCTTGCGGCGGGGGCGGCGACCCGGGGGGGTACGCCGCCCCCGCTCTTTCGGGGCCACGGCGGCGCCGCGCGCATCCACCCGGGCGCGCGCGGCGAAGACCCTCGCGATGGACACGCGAGAGACACCGCCCGCCCCCCGAACGATCCTCGTCACCGGCGCTTCCGGCCTGATCGGCAGCGCCCTCGTCCGGCGCCTGCGCGCGGAGGGCCACCGCGTGCGGCCGCTCGTGCGGCGGCCGCCGCGCGAGGCGGCCGAGATCGCCTGGGACCCCGCCAAGGGCTGGCTGGACCCGCGCGAGCTCGAGGGCGCCGACGCGGTCGTGCACCTGGCCGGCGAGAACATCGCCGGCGGGCGCTGGACGGCCGAGCGCAAGCGCGTCCTCGACGAGAGCCGGCGCCGGGGCACGGGCCTGCTGGCCGCCACGCTGGCGCAGCTCGAGCACCCGCCCGCGGTGCTCGTCTCCGCCTCGGCCGTGGGCTACTACGGCGACACGGGCGAGGAGGTCGTCGACGAGCGCGCGTCCTCGGGCGCGGGCTTCCTGCCCGAGGTCTGCCGGCACTGGGAGGCCGCGGCCGCGCCCGCACGCGACGCCGGGCTGCGCGTGGTGCACCCGCGCATCGGCGTCGTGCTGGCCGCGGACGGCGGCGCGCTCGCGAAGATGTTGACGCCCTTCAAGCTGGGGCTGGGCGGACGCCTGGGCTCGGGCCGGCAGTGGATGAGCTGGATCTCGCTCGACGACGTGGTGAGCGTGCTGCACGCCGGCGTCTTCGACGAGCGCCTGAGCGGCCCGGTCAACGCCGTCGCGCCGACCCCCGTGCGCAACGACGAGTTCACCGCGGTGCTGGGCCGCGTGCTGGGCCGCCCGACGGTCGCGCCGGTGCCGGCCTTCGCGCTGCGCGCGCTCGTCGGCGAGCTGGCCGACGAGCTGCTGCTGGCGAGCCTGCGCGTCGAACCGCGCGCGCTCGAGCAGGCGGGCTTCGCGTGGGAGCACGCGACGCTCGAGGGCGCCCTGCGCGCGGTGCTGCACCGCGCCGCCTGAGGGACCGAGCATGCGCACCTGGCACCTCTCGACCGAGCTGCGCCTCGAGCGCCCGCTGGAGGAGGTCTTCCCCTTCTTCGCGGACCCGCGCAACCTCGAGCGCATCACGCCGCCGTGGTTGCGCTTCCGCGTGCTCGGCGCGACGACCGACGCGATCGAGGAGGGCACCGAGATCGACTACGCGCTGCGCGTGCACGGCGTACCGCTCCTGTGGTGCTCGCGCATCACGTGCTGGGAGCCGCCCTACCGCTTCGTCGACGAGCAGGTGCGCGGGCCGTACGCGCTGTGGCGCCACCTGCACACGTTCACGCGCGACGGCGCGGGCACGCTCGCGCGCGACTGGGTCGAGTACGCGGTGCCGGGCGGGGCGCTGGTGCGCCAGCTCTTCGTGCGCCGCGACGTCGAGCGCATCTTCGCCTACCGGAGCGAGGTGCTGCCGGCCGCGCTCGCGGAGGCGGGCGCCCTGCGGGAGGCGCCGGCGGCGGCGCCGCGGCGGTCTCCCCTGGAGGCGCGCCTCGGATGAGGGTCGCCAGCCCGCCGGCGCGCCGCCCGCGTGACGCGCGGCGCCGGGCGCTCTATCCTCGTCGCCGCGGCGCGAGCGCCGCGGGCATGAGCAGGGACGCCACGACCGACGAGCCCCCCGGGCTGCTGCAACGCGTCGCCGCGGGCGACGGCGCGGCCGTCGACGAGCTGCTCGCGCGCTACCGCCCGCTGGTGTGGTCGATCGTGCGCGGTCGCGTGCCGCACGACGCCGCCGAGGACGTGGTGCAGGAGGTCTTCATCCAGCTCTGGAAGAGCGCCGAGCGCTTCGACCCGGCGCTGGCCTCGGAGGCGACCTTCGTCGGCATGATCGCGCGGCGGCGGCTGGTCGATCGGCAGCGGCGCGACGACGCGCGGCCGAGCGCCGAGCTGCTGCCCGAGGACCTGCCGCAGGACGAGCTGCCGCAGGACGCGGTCGAGCTGCGCGACGAGGCCGAGTGGGCCGAGCGCGCGCTCGAGCGCATCCGCCCCGAGGAGCGCGCCGTGCTGCGCATGTCGCTCTCGGGGCTCTCGCACCGCGAGATCGCGCGGCGCACCGACACGCCCCTGGGCACCGTGAAGAGCCAGGCGCGGCGCGGCCTCGAGCGCGTGCGGCGCCTCTTGGAGGAGGAGGGCGCCTGAGCGGCGCGCGCGACATGGACGAAGGCGGACGCAGGATCGGCAAGCTGCTCGACGCGGGCCTCGCGGCGCTCGCGGCGGGCACCGTGGTGCGCCAGCGCGAGGAGCTGCGCGAGCGCGGCGTGCGCCTGGAGCCGGGCGTGTTCGAGGAGCTGGTGGGCGACACCGAGGTGCGCCTGCTGCAGCTCGCCGAGGCGCTCGCGGTCGGCCGTCCGCGGCTGTTCGTCGACCACCTCGAGTGGTCGCGCAGCGCGCTCGCCGCGCGCGGGCTCGGGGAGGAGCGGCTGGCGCTCAACCTCGCCTGCCTGCGCGCCGAGCTCGAGCGCGAGCTGCCGCCCGACGCGGCCGCGCCGGTGCGCGCGGTGCTCGACGAGGCCGCGCGCTGCTTCGACCGGCCGGCGCCGGCCGTGCCGTGCCTGCTCGAGGCCGACGTCCCCCACCGCACGCTGCTGCGCAAGCTGCTGCTGTGCCTGCTCGAGGCGCGCCGCCAGGACGCGCTCGACCTGGTGCTCGGCGCGGTCGACGCGGGCCTGTCGGTCTCCGAGGTCGAGACCGAGCTGCTCGTGCCCGTGCAGCAGGAAGTCGGCGCGATGTGGCAGCGCGGCGAGCTCGCCGTGCACGAGGAGCACCTCGGGTCGCGCATCGTCGAGGAGGCGCTCATCCTGCTGCGCACCAAGATGCCGCCGCGCACGCCCAACGGCCGCACGGTGCTCGTCGCGTCGGTGCAGGGCAACCTGCACGACATCGGGACGCGCATCGTCGCCGACCACTTCGAGCTGGAGGGCTGGAACGCGCTGCGCCTGGGCGCCAACCTGCCGAACGTCGATCTGGCGCACGCCGCGCGCGACTTCCGCGCCGACCTCGTCGCGCTCTCGGTCGCCATGACGCTCAGCCTGCGCGAGACGCACGACGTGATCGCCGGCCTGCGCGCGCAGCTCGGCGCCGACGCGCCGCCCGTGCTCGTCGGCGGCCGCCCTTTCGCGCTGATCGACGACCTGTGGCAGGCGGTGGGCGCCGACGGTTGGGCGCGCGACGTGCGCGAGGCGCCGCGGGCCGGTCGCGCGCTGCTGGGCCTCGCCTGACGCGCGGCGCGAACGCGGGTGCGCGCGGGGCGGCGGCTGGTAGCATGGCGGCCCGCGCCCGGCGGCGCGCCTCCACCCCACCCGCGATGACCAGCACCACCCAGGTCGAGACCCTGCAACCGGGGCACTTCGACCCCGAGCGGCACTACTACCCGCGCGCGCTGAACGCGAGCCTGCACCCGCTGGTGGCGAGCTTCCTGCGCATGTCGACCGCGCGCATGGTGAGCCGCTACTGCCACCTGCACCCGTCCACGGACCGCGCGACGCTGGAGGAGGTGCTGGGCACGGCGCCGAAGCACCTGCACTGGTCGGGCAGCGACGTGTTCAACGTCTCCACCGAGGCCGGCGTCAAGCTCAAGTACATCGTCGAGACGAACTCGTGCCCGTCGGGACAGAAGTCGTTCCCGCCGTCGGACGACGCGGAGGAGGGCGGCTACCGGCGCCTGATCGAGCGCACCTTCCTGCCGCTCATCCGCAAGCGCCTGCGCAAGCACCCCGAGGACGAGCTCATCGTGCTGTTCGACAAGAACGCGATGGAGGCCTCGGGCTACGCGCAGGTGATCGCGAACACGACCGAGCGGCCGGTGCACCTCGTGCCGTGCCTGCGCAGCGATCCCGAGCGCTTCCTCGAGGTGCGCGACCGCGAGCTGTACGTCAAGGTCGCCGACGAGACCCGGCGCGTGGCCTGCGCGTTCCGCTACGTCACGCAGCGCCCGTGGACGCGCCTGCCCATCGACCTGCGCACGCCGGTGCTCAACCCGATCGTGGCCTGCCTCGCCGGCGGCCGCAACAAGATCACCGGCTCGAAGGCCTACGAGCTGTTCAACGCGGCCTTCCGCGAGCGCGGGCTCGAGATCCGCACGCCCGAGTCGTTCCTCAACGTGCGCAAGGCCGAGGTGCCGCTGCTCTTCCAGCGCCTCGGCGGCCGCGCGGTGGTCAAGGTGCCCTACCTCAACGCCGGTCAGGGCATCTACACGATCGTCGACCAGGCAGAGCTCGACGCCTTCATGGAGAAGGACCACCCCTACGACGCGTTCATCGTGCAGCAGCTCGTCGGCAACTTCCCGTGGTCCTCGAGCAGCAGCCACGGCAAGGTCTTCCACATCGGCACGGTGCCCGACAAGCAGGAGCGCGTGTACGTCTTCGACATGCGCATGATGGTCTCGTGGCAGGACCACGAGTACCGCCCGGTCGCGATGTACGCGCGGCGCGCACGCCTGCCCGTGACCTCCGCCCCGCCCGAGGGCAGCGACTCGTGGACCGTGCTGGGCACGAACCTCTCCAAGCGCGTGACCGACGAGCAGTGGGACACCGAACCCTCGCGCCTGCTGATGATGGACCGCAAGGACTTCCAGCAGCTCGGCCTGGGCCTCGACGACCTGATCGACGCGTACATCCAGGCGGTGATGGCGAACCGCGCGATCGACGACCTGGCGCAGCAGCTCAAGAAGCGCGGCGGCGGGCTCAAGCGCGACCTGTTCCGCTCGCTGGTCGACGACGCGGAGCTGCTCTCCGAGATCCGCGAGGACGCGCCGGCGCCGAGCAAGGGGAGCACGCCGTGAGCCGCCCCAAGCGCCGCGGCGTCTCGCCGGTCGACCCCGCCTCGTTCCCCGTCGCGACGCGCACCGACCTGCGCGTCGCGATCTACGAGGACGGGCTCGGCAACCCGCTCTACTGCCCGATCGTCGTGCTGCGCGGCGCGCACCCGGGCCCCACACTGGGGCTCTCGGCCGCGGTGCACGGCGACGAGCTGAACGGCATCCGCATCATCCACAGCCTGCTCGGCGCGATCGACCCGGCGACGCTGCACGGCACGCTGCTGTGCGCGCCGATCGTCAACGTGCCGGCCTTCCAGGCCGAGCAACGCCGCTTCCCCGAGGACCACCGCGACCTGAACACGGTGTTCCCCGGCAAGACCGGCGGCCTGCCCTCGGAGCAGTACGCGCGCGCGTTCCAGACCGTGTTCGTCGAGCACCTCGACTACCTGGTCGACATCCACACGGCCAGCCGCGGGCGCATCAACACGTTCTACGTGCGCGCCGACCTGACCTCGCCCGAGGCGCGCGAGCTCGCGCTGCTGATGCACCCGACGATCGTGCTGCACGGCAAGAGCGGCGACGGCACGCTGCGCAGCGCGGCGCGCGGCCGCGGCGTGCACGCCATCACCGTCGAGGCCGGCAACCCGGAGGAGTTCCAGGGCCGCATGGTCGACCGCGGCGAACAAGGCGTGCGGCGGGTGCTCGCCGCGCTGGAGATGTGGCGCGGGCCGAGCGAGAAGCTGCCCGACGCGCCGCCGATCCTGTGCCGCAAGTCCACCTGGCTGCGCACGCGCGGCGGCGGCCTGCTCGTCAACGAGTTCCGCCTCGGCGAGTCGGTCGAGAAGAAGCAGCGCCTCGCCCACCTCGTCGATCCGTACGGCCACGAGCTCGAGAGCTACACCGCGCCGACCGACGGCGTCGTGATCGGCATGTCGCGCCACCCGGTCGCCGTCCCCGGCACGCGCTTCTGCCACCTGGGCACGCCCGGCGACCCGCTCGACGGCGAGGGCGACGCGTGAGGCTCCTGGTGCTCTCGCAGCTCCAGGGCTCGCCGGGCACCGAGGTGTTCCTCGAGGTCGCGCGCGCCGCCGGGCACGACGTGACGCTGGTCAACCCGCTGCGCCTCCTGCACGTGGCCGGCCGCGCGCCCGCGCTGCCGCTCGACGCGCCGCCCGACGCCGTCTTCACGCGCATGGGCAGCGCGACGCCCGAGCGCGGCTTCGACGTGCTGCGCGGGCTCGAGCTCGCCGGCCTGCCGTGTGTGAACCGCTCGGCGCCGCTGCGCGTCACGCGCGACAAGACGCGCGCCTACCTCGAGCTCGCCGCGGCCGGCCTGCCGCTGCCCGCCACCGTGCTCGCCGCGGGCGACGCGGACGCGCGCGCCCTGCAGGCCGAGCTCGGCCCGCCGCCCTGGGTGCTCAAGGACCCGATCGGCACGAAGGGCAACGAGGTGCGCCTGGTGCCCGACGCCGACGCGCTGACCGCCGAGCTCGACGCCCTCGGGCTCGCGCGCCGCGCGCAGCTCCAACGCTTCGTGCGCGAGGCCGGCGGGCGCGACCTGCGCGTGTTCGTCGTCGGCGGGCGCGCGGTGGCCGGCGTCGAGCGCCGCGCCGCACCGGGCGAGTGGCGCTCGAACCTGCACCAGGGCGGCAGCGCCCACCCCGCCGCGCTCGACGCGCGCGCGCGCGAGGTGGCCGAGAGCTGCGCCCGCGTGCTCGACCTCGACGTGTGCGGCGTCGACCTGCTGCCGTCCGAGGACGGTCCGCTCGTCGCCGAGGTCAACGGCTCGCCGGGGCTCGCCGGCCTGCGCACCGCGCACGGCGACGCGCCGGTGCACGCCGTGCTCGCGCTGCTCGCCGAGCGCGTCAGCGCGGCGCGAGGCGCACGAGCGCCGGGGTGACGAGCGCGTACTCGAGCGCCAGCGCCGCCCAGGCGAGCGCCGCCTGGCTGCCGGCGCCACCGCCCCGAGGCGCACGCCCGCGAGGAACGAGAGCGGCCCGCCCACCGCGCCGAGGAGCGCGGCCAGCGCCGCGCGACCGCGCAGCCACGCGAGCGAGGTGCGCGGCAGCAGCGCGAAGGCGGTCCACAGCGAGACGATGAAGGGCGGCGCGAGCGCGCTCGCGGCGGAGGTCGGGTAGCGCAGGAGGTCCAGCGCGCGCAGGCCCGAGTCCAGCAGCCCCCCGGCGAGGCCGACGGCCAGGGCGAAGCGCAGCTCGGCGCCGCGCTCCGCGCGCGGCAACGCGGCCAGGCGCGCGGCGAGCAGCAGCGCCACCGCGGCCGGCCCCCACCAGGCCTCGCCGCCCGCGGCGCCCGTCACGGCCGCGAACCACGCGCCCTGGGAGAGCGCGAAGTCCACGAGCTTCGTCACGCCTCGAGCGGCCGCGCGCGCAGCGCGGGGCGGGCCAGCGGCCGCTGCAGCAGCAGCTGCACGTCGCCGATGTGGCGCTCGGCGAAGCCGCCCTCGCAGTAGGCGAAGTAGAACTCCCACAGGCGCAGGAAGGTCTCGTCGTGGCCCAGCGCCTTGGCGTCGTCCCAGCGTGCGCGCAGGTTGCGGTTCCAGGCCGCGAGCGTCGGCACGTAGTGCGCGCCGATGTCCTCGAGGTCGACGAGGCGCAGGTCGCTGGCGCGCGTCGCCGCGTCGCACAGCGCCGTGACCGAGGGGATGCACGAGCCGGGGAAGATGTGCCGCTGGATGAAGTCCACCGCGTTCTTGGCCGCCTCGTAGTGCTGGTCGGCGATGGTGATCGCCTGCAGCGCCAGGGTGCCCTCGGGCGTCAGCAGCTCGGCGCAGCGCTGGAAGAACGCGCCGTACCAGCGGTGCCCGACGGCCTCGATCATCTCGACCGAGACGAGCTTGTCGTAGGTGCCCGTGAGGCGCCGGTAGTCCTCGAAGCGCAGGTCGATGCGGTCCTCGAGACCTGCCGCGCGGATGCGCTCGGCCGCCAGCGCGTGCTGCTCGCGCGAGATCGTCGTCGTCGTCACGCGGCAGCCGTACTCGCGCGCGGCGTGGATGGCCAGCGCGCCCCAGCCGGTGCCGATCTCGAGCAGGTGGTCGCGGGGCGAGAGCTCGAGCTTGCGGCACAGGCGGTCGATCTTGGCGACCGACGCCTCGCGCAGGCTCGCGTCCGGCCGCTCGAAGACGCCGCACGAGTAGGTCATCGTGTCGTCGAGGAACAGCGCGAAGAACTCGTTCGAGAGGTCGTAGTGCGCCGCGATGTTCGCGCGGCTGCCGCGCTCGGTGTTGTCGCGCAGCGCGTGGTAGGCGGCGAGCAGCGGCCGCGAGAGCCGCGCGAGCCCGCCCTCCAGGCCGACCAGCGCGCCCTGGTTGCGCACCATCACGCGCACGACCTCGGCCGGCGCGTCGCTGGTCCACCAGCCGGCGGCGTAGGCCTCGCCCGCGCCGACGCTGCCGCGCCGCGCCACGGCCGACCAGAAGCGCGCGTCGCGCACGCGCAGGGCGCCGTGCGGCGCGCGCGCGTCGTCGGGGCGGCCGAGCACGTGGCGTGCCCCGTCGACCTCGACGGTCAGCGAGCCCTGGTCGATGCGCGCGAGGCGCGCGAGCACGGCGCGCTGCAGCCAGGGCGTGCGCGTCGCGGAGGGGGCGGCGGGCCGCCCGACGGTGGTGAGGGTCTGGGTCTTCATGCGGGGTCTCCGGCCGACGCGGCGCCGGCGCGCTTGGCGGGGTGCACGTGGAAGGGCGCACGCCCGAGGTACAGCCGCGCGGCCTGCGCGTAGATCGCGAGCCAGACGCGGTGGGTCAGGAACGGGTGCCGCGCGAGCGCGCCGAGGAGGCCGCGCGTCGTCAGCGGCCGCCGGCGCAGCGCGAGCGTCGCGTGGAAGCGCGCGCCTGCGGCGTCGAGGTTCGTCATGTCCACGCGCAGCGACGCGCCGGGCGCGCCGAAGCGCCAGGCGTACTGCTGCTCCAGCGGCTGGAACGGCGAGACGTGGAAGGCCTTGGCGAAGCGCGCGCGCGCGCCGGGCGCCGCGTCCTGGCGCGCGTCGAGCACGTAGGCGTGGCGCTCCCCCCACGGCGTGTTCGTGATCTCCGCCACGATGGCGTCGAGCGCGCCGTCGCCGTCGTGGCAGTAGTAGAAGCTGACGGGGTTGAAGACGTAGCCCCAGGTGCGCGCGTGCGTGAGCAGGCGCACCGGGCCGGCGGGCCGCCGCCCCAGCCGCGCCTCGACCACGTCGCGCGCGGCCTCGTCGAGCGGGCGCTCGGCGGGGCCGAGGTAGTCCGCGCGCCGGAAGCGCACGGGCGCCGGGCCGCGGTGCGAGAAGGGCCCCACCGCGCGCGTCAGCGCGTCGAGCTCGCCGAGGTCGAGGTACAGCAGGAACACGCGGTACGCGAAGCCGTGCCCGCCCGGCTCGAGCCGGCGGTGCGTCACGCGCCCCTCGTACAACGCGCTGGCGCCGTTCACGCGAGCACCGCCTCCGGCCGCACGCGCCGCGCGGCGACCTGCGCGCTCCACAGCCCGTCCTCGTGGAAGCCCCAGCGCCAGTACGCGCCGCAGAAGTGCACGCGGTCGCGCCCGTCGACCTCGGCGTGGCGGCGCTGCGCGGCGACGGCCGCCTGGTCGAAGATCGGGTGGTGGTAGACCCAGCGGCCGAGCACGCGCGCGGGGTCGACGTCGGCCGCGCGGTTGAGCGTGACGAGGTAGTCCGTCGAGCTGGGGATCGACTGCAGGCGGTTCATCCAGTAGGTCACCGTCGGCAGCTCGGAGGGCGGGTCGGTGACGTGGTAGTTCCAGCTCGCCCACGCGCGCCGGCGGCGCGGCATCAGGCGCGCGTCGGTGTGCAGCAGCACCTCGTTGCGCTGGAAGCGGAAGGCGCCCAGCACCTCGCGCTCGAGCGGCGTCGCGTCGGCGAGCAGGCGCAGGCTGGTGTCGGCGTGCGTCGCGAGCACGACGCGGTCGAACCACGCCGCCTCCCCCGCCGCGGTGACCAGGCGCACGCCCTCCGCGCCGCGCTCGACGCGCGCGACCGGCGTGCGCGCGTGGACGCGCTCGCGGAAGGGCGCGACCAGCGGCTCGACGTAGGCGCGCGAGCCGCCCGCCACCACGAGCCACTGCGGCCGGTCGTCGACCTTCAGGAAGCCGTGGTTGTGGAAGAACTGCACCAGGAAGCGCAGCGGGAAGCTCCACATCGCGGCGCGCGACGAGGACCACACCGCGGCGCCCATGGGCACGAGGTGGTGCTCGACGAACTCGCGCGAGTAGCGGCCGCGCTCGAGGAACGCCCCCAGCGTGGTGCCGTCGTCGGGCCGCTCCAGCACGGCCGGCGCCTCGCGGTAGAAGCGCAGGATGTCGCGCACCATGCGCCAGAAGCGCGGCCGCAGCGCGTTGGAGCGCTGCGCCAGCAGGCCGTCGAGGTTCGTGCCGTTGTACTCGAAGTCGGCGGCGTCGACGCGCACCGAGAAGCTCATGTCGCTGGGCTTCCACGCCACCCCGAGCTCGCGCAGCAGCGCGCACAGGCCCGGGTAGGTGGCCTCGTTGAAGACGATGAAGCCGGTGTCGACGGGGATGCGGCCGAGCTGCGGGTCGTCCACGTCGACGGTGTGCGTGTGGCCGCCGATCCAGTCGGCTGCCTCGAAGACGTGCACCTCCTGCCCGCGCGACAGCTCGCGCGCGGCCACCAGGCCGGCGATGCCGGCGCCGACGACGGCGACCTTCACGCGCGCCCCCGGGGCCGCAGCCCGCCCTCGGCCAGCACGCGCGCCGGCACCGGCCGCAGGCCGCGCACGACGCCCAGCACCGCGAGCGCGCGCAGCGCGACGTACGACAGGTCGAGCCCCCACCACGCGAAGCCCTGGCGCGCCGAGGCGGGGTAGCGGTGGTGGTTGTTGTGCCAGCCCTCGCCGAAGGTCAGCAGCGCGAGCCACCAGTTGTTGCGGCTGCGGTCGCGCGTCGCGTAGCGCCGCGCGCCGCACCGGTGCGCCAGCGAGTTGATCGTGAACGTCGCGTGGTAGGTCACGACGGTCGAGACGACGAAGCCCCACACGAGCACCTGGCCGCCGCTGGTGTCGAGCCCCAGCGCCGCGAGCGCGACGCCCAGGCCGTAGAACGCGGGGATCGAGAGCAGCGGCCCCAGCACGTCGTAGCGGTCGAGCAGGCGCAGCTCGGGGAAGGCCGCCAGGTCGGGCACGAGCTCGAGCCGCGTGCGGAAGTTCGCGTGCACGAGGATCCAGCCCACGTGGCTGTACCAGAAGCCGCGCCGCTCGGGCGAGTGCACGTCGCGCTCGCCGTCCGAGTCGCGGTGGTGCGCGCGGTGGTGACTCGCCCACCACAGCGGACCGCGCTGCACCGCCGCGAGCCCCAGCAGCGCGAAGAGGAACTGCGCCGCGCGCGTGGTCTCGAAGGCGCGGTGCGAGAAGTAGCGGTGGTAGAAGGCCGTGATCGCGAACATGCGCGCGGCGTACCAGCCGACGGCCACGGCCAGCGCGGTCCAGCTCCAGCCGACGACGAGCACCAGGCCGCACGCGAGGTGCAGCGCGACGAAGGGCACCAAACGCAGCCAGTCGACGCCGTCGGGGTCGCGCGTCGCGTCGCGCTCGTCGGGCGCCCACGAGTCGAACCAGCGCGCGAAGCTGCGCAGGCCCCCGCGCGCGGCGCCGGCGACGCTCACGCGCCCCCCCGCGCCGCGGGTCGCAGCAGGTGGTGCGCCACGACCCACTCGTCGCCGCCGCCGTAGGCGAACAGCTCCGCGCAGGCCAGGAAGAACACGCGCCAGCGGTGGTACCACACGTCGGCCGCGTCCGCGCCGTAGGTCGCGGCGAGCACCGGTGCGAGCTGCGCGCGGCGCGCCTCGAGGTTCGCGAGCCAGGCCTCCGCGGTGCGCGCGTAGTGCGTCCCGGGCACGACCCAGCGCTGCTCGGTCTCGAAGGGCGCGTCCAGCCGGTCGGGCAGGTCGACGCTCGGCATCATCCCGCCCGTGAAGAACCAGCGGCTCATCCAGTCGCTCTCGTCGCGCACCTCGAACGGGTAGGCGTAGCGCCGGTGCGCGAAGACGTGCAGGAACAGCCGGCCGTCGGGGCGCAACCAACGGGCGACGCGCGCGAGCAGCGCCTCCCAGTTGCGCATGTGCTCGAACATCTCGACCGACACGACGCGGTCGAAGGTGCCCTCGGCCTCGAAGGCGTTCATGTCGCGGGTCAGCACGCGCACGTTCGCGAGGCCGCGCGCGCGGGCGCGCTGCTCGATGAAGCGCCGCTGCGGCGCGGAGTTCGAGACCGCGGTGATGCGGCTGGCCGGATAGCGCTCGGCCATCCACAGCGTCAGCGAGCCCCAGCCGCAGCCCAGCTCGAGCACGTCCTGTCCGTCCGTCAGGCGGGCGCGCTCGCACGTCAGCGCGAGCATGGCGTCCTCGGCCTCGTCGAGCGTCGTGTCGGCGCGCTCGAACAGCGCGCTGCTGTACTTCAAGCGCCGGCCGAGCACGGCCTCGAAGAAGGCCGGCGGCACCTCGTAGTGCTGCTCGTTGGCCTTCTCGGGCACCGGCGCGACGTCGCCGCCGCGCATGTGCTCGACCCAGGCGTCGAGCGCGTGGTCGCGGCGGCCGTCGAACAGGCGCGCCTGCTCGCGCAGGCGGTCGGCCAGCAAGCGGCGGATGCCGAAGCGCACGACGGGCGCGGGCACGTAGCCGCGCTCGACCAGGGACAGGGCGGTCTTCATGGGGCGGTGGTCAGGGGTTGCGTGGGGCGTGCGCCCGCGCGGCGCGCGGCGGCCCGGGGAAGAAGGCGTTCGTGGTGCGCTGGTAGGCGCGGTAGTCGTCGCCGCGGCTGCGCAGCGCCTGCTCCTCGGTGGGCGGCACGCCGGTGACCTTCAGCACGAGCAGCAGCATCAGCGCGGGCGCGAACCACAGCAGCGCGCCGTGCGCGAGCCCGACACCGAGCAGCGGATAGACGAGCCAGTGCAGCCACTCGAAGAAGTAGTTGGGGTGGCGCGACCAGCCCCACAGCCCCGCCCGGCAGGTGCGCCCGCGCTGCGCCGGGTCGCGGCGGAAGCGCCGCAGTTGCGCGTCGGCGACGCTCTCGCCGGCGAGCGACAGCGCGAAGAGCAGCACGGCGGCGGCGTCGGTCGCGCGCCAGCCCGCGGCGGGCGCGGCGCACAGCACCTGGAAGCACAGGCCGAGCAGCACGACGAGCAGCGCCTGCACTTGGTAGAACCAGAACAGCCGCGCATGGAAGCGCGCGCCCCACGCGCGGCGCAAGGCGGCGTAGCGGCCGTCCTCCGTCTCGCGGCGCAGGCGCTCCCACAGGTGCAGCGAGAGGCGCAGCGACCAGCCGCCGGCGAGCGCGGCGACGAGCAGGCGCCGCGGCCCCCACCCCGCGCCGAGCACGGCGTGCGCGACGGCGAGCAGCCCGATGCCGGCGCTCCAGGCCAGGTCGACCCAGCCCGCGTTGCCGCCCGCGCGCTGACGCCGCCAGAGCGCGGCCATGCCCAGCGAGACGAGCGGCAGCGCGGCGAGCGTCGGGGTCCAGGAGCCGTCCACGCGGGAGGCTTCGCGCGCGGGCGCCCGGCGGATGCACGCGGCGCGCGAAGTTCGCGGGCGCGCTGCATCCGCGCCCCGCTGCGGCGCGAAGGCCGCTGCATGCGAGGGACCCGTACGACGCCCGCCCGCCGCGCGCTGCGCGGGCTGCTCCTGGCCGCGGTCGGCGGAGCGCTGTACCTGGCCGGCGGCTGCGGCTCGCTGCCCAAGGACGCGCTCGCCGCGCGCCTGGCGGCGCTGCCCAAGAACGCCGGCATCGGCCCGCTCGAGCGCCGCGCGCTGCGCGTCGACCTCGGCGCCGGCCCGCGCGACCTCGAGCTCACCTGGCTGCACCGCGCCGGCGCGGCCGACCCCGCGCTGCGCCCGGTCGTGCTGGTGCACGGCACGCCTGCGACCCTGTACACCTGGAGCGCGTTGCTGAGCGGCGCGGACGGGGAACCCGGCCTCGATCCGCGGCGCGAGGTCTACGCGCTCGAGGTGCTCGGCCACGGCGTCGAGCCCGGCCCGGTCGCCGAGAGCTTCGACGCCTGCGCGCGCTACGTCGTCGCGTCGCTGCGCGCGCTGGGGCTCGAGCGGGCGCACCTGGTCGGACAGTCCTACGGCGGCGAGTTCGTCTGGCGCGCGGCGCTCGACGCGCCCGAGCTCGTGACGAGCGTGACGCTGATGAACGCGTCGGGGCTCGAGCGCCGCGACGAGGACTGGCTCGACGAGGAGCGCGTCATGCGCGCGAACCCGCTGGCCGGCTTCGGCTGGCTGCTGAACTCGCGCGCGCGCATCACCGCCGCGCTCGCGCCGCACTACCAGGGCGAGCTCCCGCCCGACCGCGTCGAGGAGGTCTACCTCGTGTGCCGCAACGAGACCAACTGGCGGACGATGATCGCCCTCGCGCGCGACGAGAACGGGACGCGCCAGGCCGAGCTCGCCCGCCTCGCTCGACCCGTGCTGCTCCTGTGGGGCGCCGACGACGTCGCCTATCCCCCCGAGACGTACGCGCGGGGCTTCGCGGCGGCTCTGCCGGACGCGCGCGTCGAGCTCCTGGAGCGCACGGGTCACTATCCGCAGGAAGAGCGGCCGGTGCGCGTCGCGCGCGCGCTCGAGCGCTTCTGGGCCGACGTGGAGGCGGCGCGCTGATGCTGGCGCTGCTGATGGGGCTCGCCGCGGGCGGCGCGTCGTTCGAGGTGCCGCCGCGCCCGCTCGCCTGGGAGGCGCTCGACCGCGAGGCCTTCGACCGCGCGTGGATCCTGCCCGAGCGCGCGCGCGCGGGCCGCGACCTGCTGGCCGAGCTGCGCGAGCTCGTCGCGCTCGCCGGCGAGGACGCCGACGGCGCGCCGCTGTGCTTCGGCGACCTCGTGCGCGAGGCGTCCGAGCGCTCGGCGGCGCGCGGCGCCTGTGGCTCGCGCGGCGGCTGCGCGGCGCGCCGCCGGCCCTAGCCTCGCGCCCCGACGACGAGCGCGCGCTGCTGCTCGACGACGAGCTCTTCGCCGACGACTGGAGCCCCGCGCGCGACACGCCGGCCGACGGCCTGCTGCTCGCCGAGCCGTGGGTGCTGGGCGCGGCCGACGGCGCGCCATGGAACGGACTCGACGTGACGCCGCGGCTCGAGCAGGGCGCTACGCTGGTGCGCGCCGAGCTCTCGGCGATCAAGGCCGTGGAGAACGACTACCGCACCTACCCCGCGCACACGGGCGCCGACTACGAGTTCATCCGCCCGCTCGCGGACCGCTACCGCCGCGGCACCGACGCCGCCGGCCGACCGTTCTCGACGCTGGCGATCGAGTTCCGCTGCAACCTGCCGTTCCCGTTCACGCACTACGACTGCGAGCTGCGCATCCTCAACCGCTGGGCGGCCGACGGCACGGCGCGCACGGACATCTACTCGACCAGCGACGACTTCCACTGGTTGGCCGGGCGCGACGTGTTCCTGCCGGTGCGCGACAGCGCCGGCGCGCGCGTCGCGTGGCTGCTCGTGCGCCACTTCGGCTTCGACCTCGACGGCGTGCCGGACGAGTCGAAGCACCGCGCCGAGGCGCTGCGCTCGAGCCTGGGGAACCTGCGCCGCAAGGCCGAGGCGTTCGCGGGCGCGGCCGACGACGCGGCGCTGGGCGACCGCGCGCTGACGGACTTCGCGGTGCTGGGGGCGCGCGAGTGAGGAGCACGCGATGAAGGCCGCACCGATCGAGCTGGGGAGCTGGAGCCACTGGCACGCCGACGAGCGGCCGCTGCGCCTGGGCGTGTCGCAGTGCCTGCTCGGCGACGAGGTGCGCTACGACGGCGGGCACGCGCGCGACCGCTACGTGACCGACGTGCTCGGGCGCTGGTTCGAGCTCGTGCCGGTGTGCCCCGAGGTCGAGGCCGGGCTCGGCACGCCGCGTGCCACGCTGCGGCTGGTCGACGAGGGCGCGGGGACGCGCCTGGTGCAGCCGGCGACGGGCGCCGACCTGACGGACGTGCTCGCGGAGTGGTCGGCGCGGCGCATCGAGGCGCTGCGCGCGCTCGACCTCGACGGCTTCGTGCTGAAGCGCGGCTCGCCCTCGTGCGGCCTGGAGCGCATCAAGGTCTACCGCGCGGGCATGCCGGCGGGGCGCAACGAGTCCGGCGTCTTCGCGCGCGCACTGCGCGAGCGCTGGCCGGCGCTGCCGGTCGAGGAGGAGGGCCGCCTCAACGACGCGGGGCTGCGCGAGCGCTTCGTCGAGCGCGCCTTCTGCCGCAACCGCTGGCGCACGCTCGTCGCGCGTGGGCTCTCGCGGCGCGCGCTGATCGAGTTCCACGGTGCGCACAAGCTGCTGCTGCTCGCGCACGACGAGGCCGGCTACCGGCGCCTCGGGCGGCTGGTGGGCAGCGCCGGTCAGCTCCCGGACGAGGAGCTGTTCGGCGCGTACGAGGCCGAGTTCCAGGCCGCGATGAGCAAGAACGCGACGCGCAAGCGCCACGTCAACGTGATGCAGCACGCGCTCGGGCACCTCAAGCGCCTGCTCGATCCGGCGGAGAAGCAGGAGGTGCTCACCTGCATCGAGGACTACCACGCCGGGCTCTTGCCGCTGATCGTGCCGCTGACCGTGCTGCGCTACCTCGTGCGGCGCCACGGCGTCGAGTACCTGCAAGGTCAGCTCTACTTCGACCCCCACCCCAAGGAGCTGATGCTCCGCAACCACGCATGAGCGCCGTCCCCGCCGTCCGCCTGCGCGCGCGCAACGAGCACGCGGTGCGCCCCGCCGGGCGCTTCGTGCTGTACTGGATGATCGCCGCGCGCCGCACGGGCTGGAACTACGGCCTGCAGCGCGCCGCCGAGCTCGCGCGCGAGCTGGGCCGGCCGCTGGTGGTGCTCGAAGCGCTGCGGCTCGACTACCCCTGGGCCAGCGCGCGGCACCATCGCTTCGTGCTCGACGGCATGGCCGCGAACGCGGCGGCGCTGGCCGACGAGGACGTGCTCTACCACCCGTGGGTCGAGCTGGAGCGCGGCGCCGGACGCGGCTTCGTCGAGGCGCTGGCGCGCGAGGCCTGCGCGGTCGTCACCGACGAGGCGCCGGGCTTCTTCCAGGAGCGCATGCTGCGCGCGGTCGCGCCGCGGCTCGCCGCCCGACTGGAGAGCGTCGACTCGTGCGGCCTGCTGCCGCTCGCCGCGACCGAGCGCGTCTTCGCGCGCGCCGTCGACCTGCGCCGCTTCCTGCAGCGGAACCTGCGCCCGCACCTCGCGGCGCCGCCGCTCGCCGACCCGCTGGCCGCGCCGCTGCCGCCGGTGCGCGGGCTCGCGCTCGAGCCCTTGCGGCGCTGGCCGCGCGCCGCGCCCGAGCTCCTCGCGCGCGGCGGCGACGCGCTGGCGCGGCTCGACCTCGACCACGCCGTCGAGCCGGTCGACCTCGTCGGCGGGCAGGACGCCGCGCGTGCCGCGCTGCGCGACTTCGTGGCCGGTCGGTTGGCGGCCTACGGCGAGGAGCGCAGCCACCCCGACCGCGACGTGTCGAGCGGCCTCTCGCCGTGGCTGCACTTCGGCCACGTCTCCGCGCACGAGGTGCTCGCCGCGGTGACCGCACCCGAGGGCTGGACGCCGGCGCGCACGGGCGGCACGACGAGCGGCGCGAAGGCCGGCTGGTGGGGCCTCGCGCCCTCGACCGAGGCCTTCCTCGACGAGCTCGTCACCTGGCGCGAGCTCGGCCAGCACTTCTGCGCGAAGCGCGACGACTACGACCGCTACGAGTCGCTGCCGCCCTGGGCGCGCGAGACGCTCGAGGAGCACGCCGCCGACCCGCGCCCGCACGTCTACACGGCGGCCGACTTCGAGGCCGCGCGCACGCACGACGAGCTGTGGAACGCGGCGCAGCGCGAGCTCGTGCAGAGCGGGCGCATGCACAACTACCTGCGCATGCTCTGGGGCAAGAAGATCCTGCACTGGAGCGCGAGCCCGCGCGAGGCGCTCGCGACGATGATCGAGCTCAACAACAAGTACGCGCTCGACGGCCGCGACCCCAACTCCTACAGCGGCATCGCCTGGGTGCTCGGGCGCTTCGACCGCGCGTGGGGGCCGGAGCGGGCGATCTTCGGCAAGGTGCGCTACATGAGCAGCGACAACACGCGCCGCAAGCTGCGCCTGAACGAGTACCTGGCGACCTGGGGCGCGGCGCAGCGCACGCTGGGCTTCTGAGCGGCGCGCGCCTCAGGGCGTCTCGGCCGCCGCGGGCTCCTCGAGCCCGCCGCACAGGGCGCGCAGGAGCCGCGTGAGCTCGCGCGCGTCCCGGCGCGAGAGCGCGCCGAGCGAGTCGCCGGCGTCGGCCATGCGCGCGCCGAGGATCGAGTCGACGAGCTGCCGGCCGCGCGGCGTCAGGCGCACGCGCACGCCGCGACCGTCGCGCGGCGCGGCGCGGCGGCGCACCAGGCCGCGCTCCTCCAGCCGGTCGAGGCGGTGCGTCATCGCGCCCGAGGTGAGCTGCGCCGAGCGGCACAGCTCGCCCGGCGAGACGCCCTCGCGCGCGGACGCGCGGCGCAGCGCGGAGAGCACGTCGTACTCCCACGGCGCGAGGCCCGCCGGCGCGAGGATGCGCTTGAGCCGTTCGCCGAAGACGCCCGCGAGGACGCCGACGCGCAGCACCACCGCCAAGCCCGAGCTGTCGAGGTCGGGGCGCTCGACGCGCCACTGTTGCAGCATCTCCTGCACCCCGTCGCGGGGTTCGGTCGGCTCGCGTCGCGCCACGCGCCGGAGAGTAGCGCCGCGCCCTCGCCCCGCCCCGGATTTTTCGTCTTGACATCAAGATAGTTCCGTCGATGCTCGGCGCTCGGACAGGGGAGCGGACCTCTGTCGGGCCTCGGCGGCCCCGTCGCTCCCCCCGACCCCTGACCCTCCGACATGATCAAGAGCAGGTACCTCCGCCAGCCCCAGGCCTCGTCCACGCAGCGTTGGGACGAAGACGACGACGAGGAAATCGAGGAGTACGACGACGACGACGATGAGGACGACGACGACGAGTGGGAGGACGAAGAGGAGGAAGACGACGACGATGAGGACGACGAGGACGAGGACGACGAAGACTCGTTCCGCCTGACCACGGTCGCCTCGAGCCCCTTCCGCCGCTCCCGTCGGCGCCTCGCGAGCTGACCCATGCTCCACCCCGACGTCGAGCTGCGGCTCGTCGACCCCGTGATCGGCCACGGCCTGTTCGCGACGCGCTTCATCCCGCGGGGCACCATCACCTGGGTGATGTGCCGGCTGGAGCAGGTGTTCGACACCGCGGCGCTGAGCGGCCTCGGCCCGGCCTACTCGGCCTACCTGGACAAGTACGCCTACGCCAACGAGCAGGGCGACAAGATCCTGTGCTGCGACCTCGGTCGCTACATGAACCACTCCTGCGACCCCTCGACGCTGACGTTGCCGGGCACCGAGATCGAGATCGCCCTGCGGGACATCCACCCCGGCGATCAGATCACCGACGACTACGGGACGCTGAACCTCGCTCACGAGCTGACCTGTCGCTGCGGCAGCGCGAACTGCCGCGGCGTCGTGCGCCGCGAAGACATGCCGATCCACCAGGAGCGCTGGGAGTCCCTCATCGAAGGGGTCCTGCCGCTGGTGCGGCAGACGCCGCAGCCGCTCGAAGCGTTCCTGCACGAGGGCCTGGAGACCCGCATCGCCGAGCTGGCCGGACTCCTGTCGACCGCGCGAACGAGCTGAGCCGACGATGAACGCTCCCGCGGTGGCCTCCTCCACCGCCCCCGACACGCCGCGGGCTCCGCTCGAGCGGAGCCTGCGGCTCTCCGTGTACGAGGGGCTCTGCTTCGCCCTGATGGTGGGCCTCGGCGAGGTCTACTTCGTCGCCGACGCGCTGCGCCTGGGCGCCTCGCGCGTGGAGCAGGGCCTGGTCGTCGCGCTGCCGCTGTTCTTCGGCTCGCTGGGCCCGCTCGTCGCGCTGCGGCTCCTGCGGGCCTTCGGCGCGCGCAAGCCGCTGGTGCTCGCGGCCTCGGCCGCGCAGGTGCTCGCGCTGCTCGCGATCGCCGCCGCCGACCGGACGGGCGTGTCCAGTCCGGCCTCGTTGATCGTGCTGGCCAGCCTGTACAACGCGAGCGGTCAGGCCGTCGGCACGGCGTGGTCCTCGTGGATGGGCGAGCTGGTGCCGGCGGCGCAGCGCGGGCGCTACTTCGCGCGGCGCAACCGCGTGATCTACGCCGTCACGTGCCTCGGCATCCTCGCCGGCGGCACGACGCTGCACCACCTCGAGCCGCGCGCCGCGCTCGCGACGGCCGCGCCGAGCTTCGCCTTCGCGCTCGTCTTCGGTCTGGCGGCGCTGGCGCGCGTGGCGTCGATCGGGCTGCACACCGCGATCCACGAGCCGCCCTACCGCGGCCCGACGAGCCCGCGCCGCGTCGCGCGCTACTTCGTCACGCCGCGCGGCGCGGAGGTCTGGCGCTTCCTGCGCCTCGTCGCGACGCTCCAGTTCGTCGTCTACCTGGCGAGCCCCTACTTCACGCCGTTCATGCTCGGCGACCTGGGCTTCAGCTACCTCGAGTTCACGCTCGTCAGCGTGTGGATCGTGGTCGCGAAGGTCGCGCTGCTGCCGGCCTGGGGCCGCGCGGTCGACCAGCTCGGGCCGCGCGCCGTGCTCAAGCTCGACTTCGTGCTGCTCGCGCTGATCCCGGTCCCGTGGATCTGGGCCAAGGGCCTGGGCTGGGTGCTGCTCGCGCAGGGCCTCTCGGGCATGTCTTGGGCCGGCTACGAGCTCTCGGCGTTCTGCCTCGTGATCGAGGGCAGCTACCGCAACGTGCGCGCGCACGTCTTCGCGCTGCAGAGCGTGGTCAACGGCACGGCGCAGCTCGCCGGCGGCCTGCTGGGCGGCTTGATCGCGACGGCGGTCGGCTCCGAGGTGCGCGTGCTCTTCGCGCTCAGCGCGATCGGCCGCCTCGCCGTCGCGCTGGCGTTGCCGCGCTTCCTGCGCACGCTGCCCGAGCACGCGCACGCCGGACGCCGCGAGGTGCTCTGGCGCGTGATCGGCCTGCGCCCCTCCGGCGGCCTCAGTCTGCGCGCGTTGCCGGCCGAGGGACGGGAGTCCGACGACGCGTGACGTTAGGCTGGCGCGTCCTCGCCCGCTTCACCGCCGAACTCCCCCCACTCCCATGCTGTTCCAAGGGCGCTGTCGAGCCCTCTACTGCCTCGACCTCGCGCGCCGCATCGACCTCGCGCGCGCCGAGACGCTGCTCGCCGCCGCGCGTCGCACGAGCTTCGAGCACAAGCTGCGCGCGCCGCAGGGCCCCGGGCTCTCGGCGCCGCTGCGCGTCGGCTGGAGCACGGCCGCGGTCGAGGTCGGCGGTCACGCGACCGTCGCGGCGGTCGAGGTCTCGCTGTACGAGCTCGGCGCCGTGTGCGTCACGTGGGAGCTGCCCTTCGCCGAGGCGACGCTGCAGTCGCTCGCCGAGCTCAGCGCCGCGCTGTACGACCACCAGGAGCTCGTCACGCGCTCGCGCGAGGTCGCGGCCGAGGTGCGCGCCGCGCTCGGCGACGCGCTCGACCGGCCCAAGGCCGCGCAGCACGTCGAGGACTACGTCGTCTTCCAGGTCGGCGCGGTCGAGGGCGACCCCTGGCGGCTGCTCGAGGAGTCGCGCTCCGAGCTCGCGCGCCTGCTGCGCGCCGAGAACCGCCCGCTCTCCGCGCAGGAGGTCGAGGACGCGCTCGCGCGCCCGGTGGCCTACGGCCGCGACGAGCTGCTGCTCGTCGACTGGCTGGCCGCGTTCCTGCTCGGCAGCGCCACGGAGGACGAGCGGCTGCTGCTCGAGCTCGCCACGGTCGAGCTGCAGCAGCTCCACGTGCTCGACGCGCGCCTGCTCGACGAGATCGAGGAGGCCAACACGCTGCTGGCGCGCGACCACGGGCTGTTCGAGGCCTTCGGCGCCCAGCGCCGCGAGCTCAAGCACGTCGCGAGCATCCAGGCCGACGACGCCCTGGTGCACGAGGGCATCGACAACGCGCTCAAGCTGTTCGGCGACGACTACCTGGCGCGGGTCTACCGCACGGCCGCCGCGCGCTTCCACTTCGAGGCCTGGGACCGCTCGATCCAGCGCAAGCTCGAGGTGCTGCACTCGGTCTACGAGAGCCTCGCCGACCAGGCGGCCCACCGCCGCTCCGAGCTGCTCGAGTGGATCATCATCCTGCTGATCGCCGTGGAGCTGGTGCTGCCGCTGCTGCACCTGACCTGAGCGGCCGGGCCCGGCGCGGGGGCCCCGCGGCGGGCTTGGGGCGCTTGCCCCCGGCGGCGTGCCTCCTTGGCCGTATGGCGCTCCCGGGGGCGCCGCCTACCCTCGACCTTCGAGCTCTGCTCCCAGCGCTCCCTCGGGGAGCAAGGACGAAGGGATGACTCACACGATCGCACCGCCCAAGGGCATGGTCACGTGTCCCGAGTGCGCCGCTCTCAACCCGGGCGGCCTCCAGTTCTGCAACGAGTGCGGCACCGTCCTGCCCGAGTCGCACGCGCGGCCCGGCAGCGAAGCCGCGGCGCGCCTGCGTCACGAGGCCGGAAAGGACCTCGACGCCGCGCAGCGCACCCTCGACCGCATCACGCTCGCCTACCGCCTCGGCGCGGTGGCCTACGGCGTCGCGACGCTGCTGGCGATCCTCGCGCTGGGCGACGCGACCGTGCCGCTGGGCGAAGGCCTCGTCGTCGTGCTGCTCACGACCGCGCTCACCGCCGCGCTCGTGATGGGCGCGTTGCACGTGACGCTGCGACCCGACCGCTGGACGTTGGTGATCGCCGGCCTCGCCACGCTCGTGACGCTGGTGCACCTGCTCGGCCCCAACCCCTTCGGCCTCGCCGCGGTCGGCAGCGGCGTGTGGGCCGTCTTCACGTGGGCGCTCGTGCGACCGACGCAGCGCGTCGCGGCGCTGATCGACAAGCACCTCGACCAGTACGTGCTGCACCACGCGAGTTCGGCCACGCGCCGCACGCTGGCGCACCGCAACGCGAAGGAGCGCCACGAGCGCCTGATGGACGTGCTCGACGACGCCGAGGCGCGCGCCGACCGCCGCTCGATCGTCGCTGCGGCCGTGCTGATCGTCGTCGCGCTGCTCGGCAGCGTGCTGGTGGCGAAGTTCCTGCGCACCGCGCCGCTCTCCTTCGCGCAGCAGTCGTTCGAAGCGGCGTGGAACGGCGGCGACGCGGGCGCGCTCGAGGCGCTGCTCGACGAGCGCGTGAGCGCGGCCGAGGCGCCGCGCCTGCGCCGGCTGCTCCTGGGCCACGGCTGGAGCGCGACGCGGCCCGCGCTGCCGACCGGTGTCCTGCGCGAGGGCGACGACACGACGTGGATCGACTACGACCTCGGCAAGCTGACGCTCACGGCGTCCTTCGTGCGCGCCGACCGCGGCTGGTCGCTGGTCGGCGTCGAGCTGCCGACGCCGCCGATCGAGGCGACGCTCGAGCGCTTCCGCGCGGCGTGGGCCACCTCCGACCCGCGCCTGCTCTCCGAGTTCTTCCCGGCCGCGTCGCGCAGCGAGTGGGTCGACCGCCTGCGCAAGTCGATGGAGACGCGCGAGTGGAGCGCGCTGCCGGGCCTGTTCGACGTGCGCGTGACCCCCGGCGACCCCGGCCGCGCCAGCGTGCTGCTCGTGCTGCAGGGCGACGCGGGTGAGGTCGAGACCTCCTGGGTCTTCGACGACGAGGGCGACTGGCGCCTCTACGGCTTCAAGCTGCCCAAGCGCTGACGCGCGACGCACGCGCCCGACGGCCCCCGCCGCGCCCGGACCTCCCGCGGCGCGGCGGGGGCCGCGCGTTTGGGGCCTGCCCGGAACGGGGCCAGCGATGTCGCCGCCGGCGCGCGGATCGACTTGATCGCTCCCGGGGCGCGGCTAGCATCCGGTTCGCCTCGCTCCGCATCCGAGATTGACTCCCGCCCGACCGCTCCGCTGCGCCCTGATCGCGGCCCTGTCGTGCGCCGCGGTGTTCGGCGCGCCGCCGGCTCGCGCGCAGTCCTGGGACGTCCGCACGCTCGAGGAAGCCGACGGCCTGCCCATCACGCGCATCGCGGACCTCGCCCAGGGCCCCGACGGCAGGCTGTGGGTCGCCGGCCGCGGACGCCTGCACGCCTTCGACGGCGTCGAGTGGACCGCGTACGGCGGACCGTCGACGGTGCCCAGCTTGAACCCGTCGTTCGTGCGCGTCGACGGCCTCGGGCGCGTGTGGGCGCTGCCCGCGCGCCTCGACCTGCCGGTCGCGGTGTTCACCGGGGACACCTGGAGCAAGCTGCCCGACCTGTCGGGTGACGACCTCGTCGCGCGCACGTGGACCGCGGCGACCCCCTGGAGTCGCGGCGACGCCCAGCTCCTGGTGGCGGCGGCGCAGGGCCTGGGCGTGCTGACGACGTCGGGCGAGACGTGGGAGCGGCCGTGCTGGGGCGCCGAACTCGCCGACGTGGAGGTCACCGACCTCGAGGAGCAGGGCGAGCGGCTGTGGATCGCGACGACGTCGGGCCTGCTGTGCCTCGAGGCCGGCGCGAAGCGCGCCGAACCGGTGCCCGAGACGCGCGGCGAGCTCGTGCACGGCGTGTGCGTCGATCCCCGCGACGGGGCGCTGTGGTTCGCGACGCCGCGCGGCCTCGGGCGCCTCGACGCGCACGGGCTCGAGCGCATCGACTACGACCTGCCCGAGTTGCGCAGCGAGCAGGTGCCCTACTGCGGCCCGGTGGTGGACGCGCTCGGCGGCGTGTACTTCGGCAACAGCCGCAAGCTCGTGCGCTACCACCCGAGCACCGGCGTGCGCTGGGTCGGGCACGCGACCGGACTCCTGAAGGACGGCGCGACGGCGCTGCTGCGCGACCGCGAGCAGAACCTGTGGGTCGGCTGCTCGACCGGGCTCTCGCGCATCGTCGGGCTGCACCTCGCCGGCTACGACGCGGACCACGGCTTCCCCGAGAGCGAGGTCACCTCGCTGCTGCGGCGGCGCGACGGCCAGATCCTCGTCGGCCACCCCTACAGCATCACGTGGTTCCCGCAGATGCTGGTGATGCCGCTCGACCTGCCGCGCGACGCGCGCGCGCGGCTGCTCGACCTCGAGGAGGACGCGCGCGGCACGCTGTGGTTGGCCGGCTACGGCCGCGGTCTCGGGCGCGTCGAGCCGTCGGGCGAGCTCGCCTGGCTCCGGCTCGACACCAGCGACGAGGACACCACCACGTCGGTCGTGCTGGACGACCGCGAGCGCCTGTGGGTCGCGACCGGCAAGGCGCTGTTCCGCCGCGAGGCCGACGGTGAAGCGTTCCTGCCGGTGCCGCTGCCGGAGCTGGGCGAGGTGCCCGAGAACTTCTACCTGCGCAAGCTCGCGCGCGGCGCGAACGGGCGGGTCTACGGGGCGACCAGTCGGCACGGCCTGTTCGCGTTCGAGGTCGACGGCTCGGTGCAGCGCTGGGTCCACGGCGCCGAGAACGTCTTCGACAACGTCTACGCCGTGCTCGAGGACGAGGACGACGTCTGGGTCGGTACGCGCGGCGGGCTCTGCCGCGCCCGCAACGGCCGCCTCGAGCCCTTCCCCGACGCGCTGCACGGCAACCGCCGCGCGGTCTACTCGCTGCTCCTCGACGCCTCCGGCGCGCTGTGGCTCGGCACGGACGACGGCTTGCAGACGTGGGACGGCGCGGCGTGGCGGCGCCTGACGGTCGAGGACGGGCTCGTCGCGCGCGAGGCGAATCGCGACGCGACGCTGCTCGACGAGCGCGGACGTCTGTGGTTCGGCACCGAGGGCGGCCTGGCGATCTACGACCCGAGCCTCGAGGTGCCCGCGCGCCCCGCGCCGCTCGTCGCGCTGCGCGCCGTCGACGTCGACGGTGTCTCGAGCCCGGCCGACGCGCCGGTGCCTGCGCGCGCCGACCACAACAGCGTCGTGTTCCACTTCCGCGGCACGAGCTTCGTCGACGAGCGCGGGCTGCTCTACCGCTACCGCCTCGCACCGTACGAGCAGGAGTGGTCGGAGCCCGCGCGCATCCCGGGCGACAGCGTGCGCTACACGAACCTCCCGCCCGGCGAGTACACGTTCGAGCTGCAGGCGCGCGGCGTCGAGCAGCCCTGGAGCGACGTCGCGCGCTCGAGCCCGCTCGAGGTCCCCCACCTGCTCTGGACGCGCCCGTGGTTCCTCGGGCTGGCGGCGCTGGTCGGCGCGTTGCTCAGCGCGGCGCTCGTCCGCACCGCGGGCCGCTTGCGCTACACGCAGCGCCTCGAGCGCGAGGTGCAGCGCCGCCTCGAGGAGAACCGCGCGCTCGAGGTCGAGAACGAGCGCGCGCACCGCCTGGAAGCGCTGGGCGTGCTGGCCGGCGGTGTGGCGCACGACTTCAACAACCTGCTGACGGTCATCAGCGGCTCGTTCGTGCTGCTGCAGAGCGCGCCGCGCCCCGGGCTCGACCGGCACGAGGTCTGCGCCGACGGCCTCGCCGCGGCCCACCGCGCGCGCGCGCTGACCCAACAGCTCTTGACCTTCTCGCGCGGCGGCGCGCCGCTCCTGCGCGCGGCCAGCGTCGCCGAGCTCGTGCGCGAGTCGGTGCGCTTCGCGCTGCGCGGCAGCGACCTGGTGGCCGAGTGCGAGCTGCCCGACGACCTCTGGCCGGCGAGCATGGACCCCGACCAGATCAGCCAGGTGCTGTCGAACCTGCTGGTGAACGCGAAGCAGGCCAGCCCGGCCGGCGGGCGCGTGCGCGTGCGCGGCCGCAACTGCCCGGCCGACGGCGAGCTGTCGGCGCCGTACGTCGAGATCGAGGTGGCCGACGAGGGCAGCGGCATCCCGGCGTCCGAGCTCGGCCGCATCTTCGACCCGTACTACTCGACCAAGTCGGACGGCAGCGGGCTCGGGCTCGCGACGGCGCACTCGATCGTGCGTCGCCACGGCGGGCGGTTGACGGTGAGCTCCACGCCGGGCCGCGGGAGCGCCTTCCGCGTACAGCTGCCGGCGGCGACCGAGGCGCCGGCGGACGCGCCCGCCCCGCGCGACGTCGTCGATGCCCGGCACCGCGCGTGCCGCGTCCTCGTCATGGACGACGACGACGCCGTGCGCGAGACGCTCGGCCGCATGCTGTCCCTGCTCGACCACGAGGTCGAGCTCGTGCACGACGGCGCGGAGGCCGTCGCGCGCTGGGCCGACGCGCGCCGGGCCGGACGGCCCTTCGACCTCGTGCTGCTGGACCTGACCGTCCGCGGCGGCGTGGGCGGCTGCGAGGCGCTGCGCCGCCTGCGCGCGCTCGACCCCGACGTGCGCGCCGTCGTGATCAGCGGTTACTCCAACGAGGCCGTGCTGGCCGACTTCGACGAGCACGGCTTCGCCGCGCGCCTGCCCAAGCCGGTGCACCTCGACGAGCTGCAGGGCGTGCTCGACAGCGTGCTGCCGGAGGGCGCCGCGGCCGCGCAGGACGAGCTCGTCTCGCGCTGAGCGCGCCCGCCGCGCTACTCGGCGACGCCCTCGCGCGCCGCCAGCGCGGCGGCCAGCTTGGCGAGCAGCACGGCGCGCGGCGTGGGCTTCTGCACGACGCCGGCGAGCCCCTCGCCCTCGAAGCGCTCGAGCAGCTCCTTCTCGGCGAAGCCGCTGGAGAGGATCACCGGCAGGTCGCGGCGCAGGCGACGCAGCTCGCGGAAGGTCTCCTCGCCGCCCATGCGCGGCATGCTGAGGTCGAGCAGCACGCAGTGCACGCGCTCGCCCTCGCGCCGCACGACCTCGAGGGCCTCGATGCCGTCGCCGGCTTCGAGCACGCGATAGCCCGCAGCGGCGAGCGAGCGCGCGACCGTGCGTCGCACGTTCAGCTCGTCGTCGACGACCAGCACGCACTCGCCCGGCTCGACCGCGCCGCTCGCGGGCTCCGCGCCGGCCGCCGCGGGCGCGGCCACGCGCGGGAGCCAGACCGTGAAGACCGTGCCGGCGTCGGGCGCGCTCTCGAGCTCGATCGCGCCGCGGTGCCCGCGCACGATGCCCTGCACCGCCGCGAGCCCGAGCCCGCGGCCGCCCGCCTTGGTGGTGAAGAACGGGTCGAAGATGCGCGCCTGCGTGGCCGCGTCCATCCCCGCGCCGGTGTCGCGCACCCACAGCACGGCGTAGTCGCCGCCGGCGAGCCCGGCGTCGGGGAAGCGACGCGCCAGCTCCGCGGCGGAGACGTGCCGCACCGTGCTGCCGAGCTCGATCGCGCCGGGCGCCTCGCCGATGGCCTCGGCCGCGTTCGTGATGAGGTTCATCACGACCTGGCGGAGCTGACTGCGGTCGGCCAGCACACCCAGCGGCTCGCCGTGGAGCGCCCAGTCGAGGTGCGTCTTCTTGGAGAGCGCCACCTGCAACAGGCCGCCGAGCTCGCGCATCAGCGCGTTGACGTCGAGGGCCTCCGCGGTGAGCGCGCCGCGCCCGGCGTAGGCGAGGAGCTGGTTGCACAGCTCGCCGGCGCTCAAGCTCGCCGTCACGATCTCGCGCAGCATCGGCCCGGCCGGCCCATCGTCGGGCAGCACCGCGAGCGCCAGCTCCGCGTTGCCCATCACGACCGCGAGCAGGTTGTTGAAGTCGTGCGCCACGCCGCCCGCGAGCACGCCGATGGCCTCCATGCGCGAGGCGCGCTCGAGCTGCGCCTCGAGCCGGTCGCGCTCGACCGCCAGGCCGACCATGCGCGCCGCGATCTCGAGGCCCTCCATCTGGTGCTGCGTCGGCCGACCGGGCGCGTCGGCGTAGAGCGCCATCGCGCCGAGCACGTCACCGCTCATCGAGGTCACCGGCTGCGACCAGCACGCGCTCACGCCGGCCAGCGCCGCGGCGCCGCGCAGGTGTTCCCACAGCGGATCGCGCCCGATGTCCTCGACCACCACGGGCTCGTTCCAGAACGCGGCCGTTCCGCACGAGCCGACGCTCGGCCCCAGGCGCAGACCTTCGACCGCGCGGTTGTACGCGTCGGGCAGGCTCGGTCCCGCGCCGCCGATGATGTACTCGCGCGCCGGGTCGACGAGCAGGATCGAGCAGCGCATGCCGGGGTTCTTCGACTCGACGATACGCGCCATCGCGTCGAGCGTGTCGCTCATCGTCGCGTGCCGCGGCGGCACGTGCGCGGCCGAGGGCGGCGCGCCGCCGACGCGCGGCTCGCGGGCGAAGGCGACGGACTCGCCGTCGTGGCTGCGCACCTGCCACTCGAGCGCCAGCCAGGCCTCCGAACGCGTCGCGTGACGCGCGCGCACGCGGCCGGCCCCGCGCTGCAGGCAGTCGACGAGGTCGGCGCGATCGTCGGGGTGGATCCACTCGAGCAGCTCGCGGGCCGCGAGCGTCGCGCGCTCGAGCCCGGTGCGCTCGAGGAACGCGCGATTGGCGCGCAACAACCCGCCCGGCGCGTGAGCGCGCACGAGCATCGGGGCGTCGTAGAGGGGCTCCATCGAGCGTCGTTCGAGCGGGGAGCGCGGGCTCACCCGACGACGCGAGGCTAGCGGCGGCGCCGGGGCACCGCAAGCGAAGGCGGGCCGTGCCGCCTCACGCGCTCTCGCGCTCCGCCCGGGCCTCCCCCACGGCGGCGAGCCACTTGGCGAGCACCTCCTGCAGTCGCTCGGGCTGGATGGGCTTGGTGAGGTAGTCGTCCATGCCCGCCGCGTAGCAGCGCTCGTCGTCGCCGGCGAGCGCGTTGGCCGTCAGCGCCACGATGGGCAGGTCGCGCAGCTCCTCGTGCTTGCGCAGCGCGCGCGTGGCCTCGAAGCCGTCGAGCACGGGCATCTGGCAGTCCATCACGACGACGTCCGGCCGCTCGGCCAGCACGGCCTCCACCGCCTCGGCGCCGTCGGACGCCACGCGCACCTCGAGCCCCAGCTTCTCCAGCAGGCGCTTCGCCACGCGCTGGTTGATGGCGTTGTCCTCGACGAGCAGCACCTGACCCGCGAGCGTCGCGACGAGCGGCGGGATCTCGGCGGCGCCGGTCGACTGGTGCTCTCCGCTGCGGGCGGGCTCGAGCGCGCGGGCGAGCGCCTCGCGCAGCTCGCGCCGACGCAGCGGCTTGATGAGCGAGGTCACGGGGGCGCGCTCCGCGCGCGGTCCCGACCAGCGCCCGATGCAGCGCAGCTCGATCCAGCGGTTCGTCGCCAGGCGCGCCGGCACCTCGTCCACGCTCGCGCGGGGCGCGAGGCCCACGAGCCACACGTCCGCGGCCGCGGCGTCGGGGTCGTCGGGCGCGACGACGCGCGCGCCCCACGCCTCGAGCCAGCTCACCAGCGCGCGCCGCGCCTCGGTGTCCGGGTCGTGCACGACCAGCGTTCGGTCGGCGAGGCAGGCGCTGTCGTCCGGCGCCGGCGCGTCCGCCGCGAGCGGCAAGCGCACCTCGAAGGTCGAGCCGCGACCGACCTCGCTCTCGAGCGCGATCGAACCGCCGGCGGCGGTCACGAGACGCTGACAGAGCGCGAGCCCCAGCCCCGTGCCGCCGAAGGCGCGCGCGTCGGAGTCGTCGGCCTGGCGGAAGGGCTCGAAGATCCGCGCCTGCGCCTTCGCCGAGATGCCGACGCCCGTGTCGTGCACGCGCAGGACGAGCTCCCCGCTGCCGACGGGCCCACAGCTCACGACGACGTGGCCGCCGCGCGTGAACTTGACCGCGTTGCCGACCAGGCTGTTCACGATCTGGCGCAGGCGTCCTTCGTCCCCCAGCACGCGCGCGGGGAGCGCGGGGTGCAGGGCGACGACCACCTCGACGCCGCGCGTGTGGGCGGTGCTCGCCTGCAGGCGCGAGATGTCCTCGATCAGCGCGGCGAGGTCCACCGGGACGCGCGCGAGCACGGTCTCGGCGGCGTCGAGCTTCGAGAAGGTCAGCACGTCGTCGAGGATCGCGAGCAGCGACTGCGAGGACGTGACGACCGTCTCGGCGAACCCGCGCTGCTCCTCGTTCAGTCCGGCGTCGAGCAACAGCCGGCACATGCCCAGGATGCCGTTCATGGGCGTGCGGATCTCGTGGCTCATGTTGGCCAGGAACTGCGTCTTGGCGCGGTTCGCGGACTCGGCGTCGTGCTTGGCGCGGGCGAGCTCGCGGAGCGTCTCCTCGAGCTCGTACGTGCGCTCCTTGACGCGCTCCTCGAGCACGATGGCCTCCTGGAACATCGCGTACGCGTCGCCGTGCACGTCCATGCTGGACTCGACGCGCTTCATCAACGCAGCGTTGATGCGTTGCAGGCGCGTCGCCTCGGCGCGCAGCAGGTCGATCTCGGTAGGTCGATCCATGGAGACGGAGCGGGTCAACGGCCGATGGCCACGCCGGTGAGCGTCTGGTTGACGTGCATGGGTCCGAACTGCTCGCCGTAGGTCGCGAAGCCGCAGGCGCGCAGGCGCTGGAGCTGGCTGTCGACGCCCGCGGTCAGCGCGCGCTGACGGCTCTCCAGCCGGCGCAGTACGCAGTCGAACCCGAGGGTCAGGTCCAGCTCGCCGAGCCTCCCCTCGAGGCGGTCCACCTCGGCCTCGAGGTTCGCGACCATGTCGCGGCTCTCGGCGAGCGTCAGCACGATGCCCTCGTCGATCGCGCAGAAGAACGTCAGGCTCCCGTCCTCGCCGCACCGCTGGATCGAGCGCACGTAGTCCTTGCCGCCCACGCGCACGACGACCGGGTGCGTCGAGAACACCTCGGGCGAGAGCTCGTCCACCGAGCGACCTACGGCCTCGGCGTACGCCTCGACGGCGGGGAGACCGTCGATCTCGTGCACGATGCGTCGCCCGGGATCCGCCGCGGTGACCACGAGCTTGCGCGGCGTACCTTCGATGTGTTGCAGCTTGAACACCTCGAACGGCCGCCGCGTGCGCACGAGCGCGAGCGTGGCCGCGTCCTCCACGAAGCCGCCGTCGACGAGCAGGCGCGTGCTGCGGAAGGCCAGGTCGTCGCCGGCCGAGCCGCCGCACAGCGGCAACTCGCCGAGCCCGCGGCTGACCGCGCTGACGAAGGCCTCCTCGCGCACCGACAGGCCGTCGGCGAGCACGAGGCCGAAGGAGCGCCCGGTGCCGCTGCGGCTCTGGTGACCGACGAGCAGCTCCGCCGCGCCGCGCACCATCTCGCCCACGGGGAGCTCCCGCAGCCCGGTGAAGTGCGCGACGTCGGCCTGGAAGTCGGAGCTCGGCAGAGCCAGGCCGACCAGCCCGGGCGCGTCGAGGTAGCCGCCCGGCCCGAACTCGCCGGCGGTCGTGCAGCCCACGAGCGGCGCGTCGCACAGCTCGGCGAACAGCGCCGTGCCCAGGAGGTCGGGGTCGTACAGCGACGAGGCGTACACGACGCGCAGCGCGGCGGGCGCCCCGCGCAGCTCCTGCGCCAGCTCCGCGGCGGCGCGGACGGGGTCGAGGTGCTGGCTCCTGGCGATGCGGATGGTGCTGTGCGTCTGCGTCATGGTTTGCCGGGGAACGAGGGCTCCGCCGCAATCGGTCGACGACCGCCCTCCGACTGAACCCCGTCCACCACGCTCGCGCGAGTCGTGCGCCCGCGTTGGAGCCGCCCCGAGCTGGGTCAACACGCGCCGACGCGCCGACACGGAGACGCAGCGCGAGCGTCGGCGAGGAGCGCGAGTGCCGCATCCAGCCGCAAGCGCCGGAGGGCGCGGCCCGCGTCGCCCTCGCGACCGCGGACCGCGCCCTCCGGCTCGCGCGTCGCCGCGCTACGCGAAGCGCACGCTGTAGACCGGCGGCAGGTTGTTGGCCACCGTCTGCCAGGTGTCGCCGCGGTCCTCGCTGAGGTACAGGTTGCCGGTGGTGCTGCCGAAGGCGAGCACGCCGTGCTTCTGGTCGAGCGCGTGGCGATAGACGACGTCGTACGCCGACTCCTGCGGCAGGCCTTCGCGCAGCTGCGTCCAGCTCTTGCCGCCGTCGGTGGTGCGCGCGACGAACAGGCCGCCGCCGATGGCCATGCGCTGCATGTCGGCCACGCCGGGCACGAGCCACGCCGTGCGGCCGTCGCGGTCGTCGACGGCGACGGGGAAGCCGAAGTGCACGCCCTGCTCCTTCGCGTCGACCTGCGTCCACGTGGCCGCGCCGTCGCTGCTGTAGAACACGCCGCAGTGGTTCTGCTGCCAGACGTGGTCGGGCTGCGCCGGGCACAGCGCCAGGTAGTGCGGGTCGTGGCCGGCCCACTCGTCGGTCGGGTCGGGCGCGTACTCCATGCGCAGGCCCTGGTTGCGCGTGCGCCACGTCGCGCCGCCGTCGGTGGTCTCGAGCACGCCGGCGGTGGAGATCGCCACGTAGACGTGCTTGGGGTCGCGCGGGTTGATCGCGATCGAGTGCAGGCCGGGCGAGAACTCGCCCTCGGCCGCGGGCGTGCCGTACCACTTGGTCGTGCCGTTGCCCTCGCCGTTCCAGAGGTCGCCGCCGCGCGACTCGTGGTCCCACAGCCCGCGGCACAGCTCGAAGCTCTCGCCGCCGTCGTCGCTGACGAACACGCCGCCGGGGATCGTGCCGATCCACATGCGCCCGTCGCCGCCGAAGGACAGCGCCCACAGCTTGTGCAGCGTGGCCGGCTTGAGCACCGGCTTGCCCTCGCCCGGCCCGGTCTCGCTGGGCGGCGGCGGCAGGTAGTGCCGCGCGCCCTCGGGGTAGGAGACCTGCGGCGCGTCGCGCCACGTCTCGCCGCCGTCGTCCGAGCGCGAGAGCTTCGCGCCCCAGTGCCCGTGTCCGAGCGCGGCCCACAGGGTGCCGCGTTGCGGGTCGCGCGCGACGTAGTTCACGCCGACGCCTTGGTGCCCGACCAGGCGCGGCGTCCAGCGCCCGCCCGACTTCGTGACGAGGAAGGTGCCCTTGCGGGTACCGACCAGGACCGTCTCGCTCATCGCTCGCTCTCCTTCCGACTGCGCGGCGCGATCATCCGCCGCTGAGGGCCTGCAGGATCAGCACGCGCGAGTCCGGGCCGACCGGGTCGGTCAGGCCGTGGCGGTCGCTCACGCGCTCCTCCCCCACGAAGATGTTCACGTGCTGGCGCAGCCTGCCGCGCTCGTCGCACACGTAGAACGCGAAGCCCGGCGCGAGCGCTTCCACGCCGCGCACCACGTCCGCCACCGTGTCCCCGGGCACGTCGAGGGCCCGGCCCTCGAGGTCGGGGAAGAAGGCGAACAGGTGGCGGGTGAGCTCGACGCGGGCCATGGGCGCGCATCCTACGGACCGCGGCGCGATTGCGACAGGTGTTGATCGTCCGCCGCGCCGGCTCTAGCAGCCCTCCTCCTCGTCGTCCGCGTTCAGCGCGCGCGCGAGCCAGGCGCGCGCGAAGCGCCAGTCGCGCTCGGCGGTGCCCAGCGAGACCCCCAGGACTTCGGCGACCGCGGGCATGGCGAGGCCGCCGAAGAAGCGCAGCTCGACGAGCGCCGCCTGCCGCTCGTCGCGCGCGGCGAGCTCGGCCAGGGCGCGATCCAGGTCGACGAGGTCGAGCTCGCGCTCGTCCAAGCCCAGGCCGGGATCGAGCTCGACGCGCGCCCAGCCGCCGCCGCGCTTCGCGCGCCGCCGCGCGCGGGCGTGATCGACGAGCACGTGCCGCATCGCGCGCGCCGCCGTGGCGAAGAAGTGCGTGCGATCGCGCCAGGCGCCGTCGCCCTCCAGGCGCAACCACGCCTCGTGCACGAGCGCGGTCGGCTGCAAGGTGTGGTCGATGCGCTCACGCCGCAAGTAGCGCTCGGCCAGCTCGCGGAGCTGTGCGTACGCCACCTGCAGCAGCTCCGCGCCGCCGAGCTCCGGCGCGCCGTCGGCGAGCGAGCGCAAGACGCGCTCGTCGTCCGCGGGCCGCGCCCCAGCGCCCTCCGTCTCGCCCGCTCCCTCGACCACGCGGCGAGTCTAGCACCCGGTCGCTAGCAGCCCGGTGGAGAAGTCACCCGGCGCCAGGACGACGGCATCCGCAGCACGACTTCCATGGGCTGCTAGGAGCCTGTCCGAGAAGTGCTTCGGATGCCGGCGTGGAGGACGCCGTGACGGCGGCGGATGACTTCTCGGACGGGCTCCTAGCGCGCGGCGAGCTCCCGCGCGAACGCGTCGAGCCGCGCCAGGCGTCGCGTGCGCCCATCGTCTGCGCCGAAACGCTCCGACAGCGCCGCGACCGCCGCCGTGCACTCCGCGAGGCCGGTCGCGTCGCCCGCCAGCCCGCGCACCGCGCCGTCGACGCCCCGCGCCAGCCAGTAGAGCCACTTGCCCTCGCCCTGCGCGTCGACGCGCGCGTGCGCCTCGGCCAGCAGCGCCGCGAGCCCCTCGCGTTCGCCGAGGAGCGCGCGCGCCGCGGCCTCGCACAGCGCCGCCCAGGCGAGCGAGTCGCCGGCGTCGCGCGCCTCGGCGCGAGCACCGCGCGCGCCTGCGCGGCCGCGCTCGCCGCGCCGCGGAAGTCGCGCGCTCCCAGGCGCGCCTCGGCCAACCACGTGCGCGTGGTCGCCAGGCCCACCGGGTCGACGCCCGCGGCCGCGCGCAGCTCGACGCCGCGCGCGAGCTGCTCGGCCGCCGCGGCGTAGTCGCCGGAGTCGAGCAGCGCGAGGCCGAGGTTGCAGGCCGCGCCGCCGGTGCGCTCGCTCGTGGGGCCGAAGAAGCGCTCGTGGAGCGCGAGCGCCTCGCGCGCCGTCGAGAGCGCGCGCTCCACCCGCCCGGTGCGCCGCAGCGCCTCGGCCAGGTTGTTGAGCGTGGTCGCCTCGCCGCGCGTCGGCTCGGGCGAGAGCTCGCGACGCAGCGCCAGGCTCTGCTCGAACAGCTCGATGCTGCCCGCGTCGTCCCCGCCCATCGCGTGGAACGTGGCCGCGTTGGAGAGTTGCGTGGCGTAGAACTCGTGCCGGTCGCCGCCGAGCGCGCGCATGCGCGCGAGCACGTCGTCCATCAACGTGAGCGCCTGGTCGAACTCGCCGGCGTACGCGTGCAGCACCGCGAGCGAGTTGAGGATCAGCGCGGCGTACATCTCGCCGTCGGGCTCGGCGTTCGCGAGCTCCAACGCGCGCTCCAGCGCCGCGCGCGCCTCGTCCCGGCGCCCCTGCCCCATCAGCAGGTCGCCGAGCCCCTTCCACGCCGTCAGCAACGGCGCGCCGAGCTCGGGGTCGTCGACGCCCTCGGCCAGCGCGATCGCGCGCCGCGCCCAGCGCTCGGCTTCCGCGGGGCGCCCGCGCACCTGCAGCTCCTCGCACAGGCGCGCGGCGGTCCGCACGCGCTCCACGCGCGCCACGCTGGCGCCGTCGCGCTCGGCCAGCGCTTCGAGCTCCTGCATCGAGCGCTCCAGCAGCGCGACGCCGCCGGGGTCGCCGAGCTTCGCGTCCAGGTAGCCCAGCCGCCCGCGCGCCAGCGTGGCCTCGAGCGGCGAGTCGGACGCCTCGATCAGCGCCAGCGCCTGCTCCGACAGCGGGCGGGCGCGGTCGTAGAGCCCGAGCCCCGCGTAGGTCGCCGCGAACGTGGAGAGCAGCTTGGCCCGCGTCTGCGGATGATCGGCGAAGGCGTCGCGCGAGCGCTCGACGGCGCGGTCGAGCGCGTCGACCACGCGCAGCTCGTCGCCGTCCTGCCAGGGCGTCGCGGCCTCGAAGATGTCGGAGAAGTGCTCGAGCACGCGCGTGCGCAGCGCCAGCGCGTCGAGCGCCTCGGTGCGCGCGGTCTCGGCGCGGACGCGCGCCTGCTCCTCCCGCGCGAGCGCCGCGGTCGTCGCGGCGTGCGCGTCGCGCTCGCGCGCGCCCGCCTCCTCGGCCGCGAGCCGTCCCGCGCTCGCCTCCGACGCGGCACGCTCCTTCTCGAAGTACAGCAGCGTGCTGACCACGGTGCCGATCACGAGCGCGAGGAAGACCCCGGCCACGCCGCCCACGAACGCGCGGTTGCGGCGCGCGAACTTGCCGAGCTGGTAGGACAGCGTCGGCGGCCGCGCGACGATGGGCTCGTCGGCCAGGTAGCGCCGCAGGTCGCCGGCGAGCTCCGCCACCGAGCCGTAGCGCCGCGCCGCGTCCTTGGACATGGCCTTGCCGACGATCGTCTCCACGTCGCCGCGCAGCGCGCGATCGACCAGCCCCAGGCTCGTCGGCTCGTCCTCGCTCACGACGCGCGCGGCCTCGTGCAGCGCGCGCCCGACGAGGTCGTGCGGCGGCGCGTCGGCGAGCAGCTCGTACGCCACCACACCCAACGCGTAGACGTCGGCGCGGGCGTCGACCGCGCTCGGGTCCCCGGCGAGCTGCTCAGGGCTCATGTACGCCAACGTGCCGAGCACCTCGCCGGCGTGCGTGTGCATCGTGCTGACGCCCGCGTCCCCGTCGGTCACGCGCGCCAGGCCGAAGTCGAGCACCTTCGGCCGCCCGTCGGCGGTGACCAGCACGTTGGCGGGCTTGAGGTCGCGGTGCAGCACGCCCTTGGCGTGCGCGTGCTGCACCGCGTCGCACACGTCGATCAAGAGCGTCAGCCGCGCGCGCAGGTCGAGGCCCTCCTCGCGCGCGAAGCGCGTCAGCGGCCGGCCGTCGACGAGCTCGAGCGCGAACCACGGCTCCGCGCCCGTGCCGTCGTCGAGCGTCCCGGCCTCGATCAGCCGCGCGATGCCCGGGTGGTCGAGCCGCGCCAGCGCCTCGGCCTCGTGGCGGAAGCGCCGCAGCCCGTCGGCGCTGACCGCGGCGGAGCGCACGACCTTCAGCGCGACCTGGCGCTCGGGCGAGCGCTGGCGCGCGCGGTAGACGACGCCCATCCCGCCCGCGCCCAGGCGCTCGAGCACCTCGTAGCCGCCGATGCGCTCCGGTCGCGACTCGCCGCGCGCGCAAGCGGTGGCGCGTCGAGCCCGGCCGCGCGCCGCCGCGTCGGCCGCGAGCAGCTCGCGCACGAGCCGCGCGAGCTCCGGCGCGACGCCCGCGAGGCGCGCCTCGCGCGAAGCCGCGTCGACGTCGCACAGCTCGGCGAACAGCGCGCGGGCCGCGTCGAAGTGGGCCGAGTCGGAGGAACCGGAGCTCATGGCGCGTCGATGGTCGACTCGCGCGGTGGAGCTGTCCAGCCCGGGTCGGCGCACGGCTAGTAGCCGGTGCCGTGCGGCGCCGTCCACCAGGTCACGACCTGCAGCGGCGTCACGCTGGGCGCCTCGCCCGCGGCGGCCACGCCGTGCTGGTACACGGCCATGCCGAAGTCGTAGTGCCACGCGGCCCAGTCGTCACCGGCGAGGTCGCCCACCGTCCCGCCGTAGGTCGTGGCGTGCGAGGTCGTGACCGTGTAGGTGTGACTGTGCGACACGCTGCTGCTCAGGCCGCCGGTGGCGAAGGCCGCCGAGAACTCGACCTCGCTCGTGATGCCGAAGGTCAACTCGGTCGTGTCGTCGACCTGCGTCTGCAGGCTCACCTCGGTCCCGTTGTAGCCGACGCCCTCGCCGGTGGTGTGCTCCAGCGGGTCCATCCAGCCGACGTGCGCGTCGACGAGCGCCGCGACCTCGGCCAGCGAGCGGTAGCTCGTGGGGTCGCCGACGGTGTGCGGCAGGAGGTCCGCGCCGAGCGCGTGCCGCGGGCCGAACTCCTGGTTGTACTTGTCGACGGTCCACTTGTAGGTCTTGGCCTGGACCGGCGCGTCCAGCGTCAGGACGGTGCCCACCTGGCTCGGGTCGGGCGAGGCGACCACCTCGTACTCCCACGACTCGTAGAGCGTGCCCTGGAAGACGATCACATCGCTCTCCGCGCCCGCGACGAAGCTCTGCACGCTCGAGACCTGCTGCGTCTCGACCTGGCTCGTGGCGAAGGAGCTCTCGACGGTGCGCGAGGCCGAGGCGCTGTAGAAGAAGTAGCTCCCGCCCGCGCCGACCGAGATCGTGCTGGTGAGCTCCGTCGAGACGCCGATGGCGACGCCGGCCGCGGTCTCCTCGGCGTAGGACGTCGAGCACTCGTCGTAGGCCTGCGCCACGCCCGCCTTCGTGGGCGCGGCGCTGAGCAGCACCAGCGGGATCGGGTCCGCGACGGTGATGCGGTGGCCGCCGGTCGAGCGCAGCACGAGCCCGTCGGCGTCGAAGTCGCCCACGGCGAGCCGCACCACCCCGGCCGGGCCCGCGGACAGGGTGCCCTGCGGCAGCGTCTCGCCCTGGCGCGCCGGCGTCCAGGAGACGCGCACGAGCGCGGCGGGGCTGCTGTTCGTGACGCCCAGCAGGAGCTCGTCGTCGCCGTCCGCGTCGGTGTCCGCGCCGGCGAGCGCGAAGCGTTCGCCGCCCGACTGGTCCGGGACGGAGAACGTCTCCACCTCGCTCCAGTGACCGTCCTGCGAGCTCGAGCGCAGCAGCTTCACCTGAATCGCGTACTCGACGAACGGCCCGAAGCCGTCCTTATCGACCATCGCGAGGGCGACGTCCCGCGCCCCGTCTCCGTCACGATCCACGAGGGCGATGTCCCACATGCTCTCCTGGTCGAAGCTGGAGCTCCAGGACGAGTCGTTCTGCGTGGCGCCGCGCTCGACGAGGCCGCTGCCCTCGACGAAGTCGACGCGCATGAGCTTGCAGCGCCGCTCCTGGAGGCTGAACTCCAGGTGCGCCGCCACGAGCTCCTCGCGTCCGTCGCCGTCGAGGTCGCCGGCGAGGAGCCGCCCGCCGCCGTACCCGGAGCCGAGGCCGTACGGGACGACGTCGACCTGTCCCGGGAGCCCCAGGAGCTGACCGTCCGCGTAGTCGAAGGCCTTCACGCGCGAGTACGAGTCGCGGACCTTCGCGAAGCCGACCTCGTCGCGTCCGTCGCCGTCGAGGTCGCCCAGCGCGACCTCGACGCGGTCGTAGCCGGACGCCGCGACCGCCACGCTCGCGAGCGCGACGTGGTTCGCCGTCGCGTCGTCGTAGAGCCACATCTCTGCGGTCGAGGTCACGACGATCTCGTCGCGGTGGTCGCCGTCGACGTCGCCGAGGGCGAGGCAGCCCTCGTCGCCCACCGGCACGTCCAGGCTGTCGACGAGCGACCACGTCCCGCCGCTCAGCTCCACGATGCGCACGTGGCGCTGGCCGTCCAGGCGCGTCAGCAGCGCGAGCTCGTCCGCTCCGTCGTCGTCGACGTTGCCGACCGCGGCGCGCAGCACGACCTCGCCGCTCGCGAGCACGTCGGAGGCCACGCCGAGCACCGCCGTGCCGTTCGTCGCGTCGTCGAGCAACCGGCCGCCGCTCGTCGTCGCGCCCCAGGCGGTCGCGAAGAACGCCACCTCGGCGCGCGCCTGCAGCACGGCGGTGTCCGTGCCGAGCGGCTGGAACCCGGCCGGGTGCGGGCTCTGGTAGCCGAAGGCGTCGACGCCGTAGCTGCCCTGGTCGAGGGTCCCGACGCCGCTGCCGGGCGCGCTGGGGCCGCCGCCCCCGCCGCTGCAGGCGCCGAGCGCGACGAGGCCGAGGGAGAGGGTGAGGCGGGTGGCGAGGCGGGGTCGTTCGAGTCGCATGAGAGGCTCCGGGTGAGGTGTTCCCCCGCGAAGCGACGACTCCCGGCCGACCCCTCAACGAATTCCGGCGTCTCTCTCCACCGCCGCGGCCCGGCGCGCGCGCCGGCGCACGAACAGCGACGCCAGGACCACCACGGGCACACCGACGAGGACCGTGAGCAGCGCGAGCGCGAGGGTCGCCTCCGGCGTCCTGCCTCCGTTTCCGGGCGCCTCGGCGGCGGGCGGCGCGACGGGCGCCGCGTCCACGCTGGGCGCCGCGTCCACGCGCACCTCGAGCGGGTCGCTGCGCGCGACGCGGTAGCCCGCCGGCGGTCCGGGGTCGAAGTAGGCCAGCGCGAGCGAGGGCACCTGCCGCGCCGGCCCGCGCGCGACGAGGTCGAGCGTCACCACGCACTCGTGCGCGTCGCGCAGCTCGAGCGCGCCCTGCACGCGGAACGCGTCGAGCTCGCGCCAGCGCGGCAGCTCGAGCGCCTCGGGGTCGCCGAGGCCCTCGACGTGCAGCGTGAGCTTCAGCGTCTCGCCTGCGCGCACCTCGCGCGGGGACACCTCCGCGCGCAGGCGCACGGCCCCCACCGCGCCGCCGAACTCCGCGGGGCGGCCCGCCTCGGGCAGCGCGCGCACCTCGAGCGTGCGCGCGGCGCCGCGCACGACGACGTCCTGGCGATCGACCGGCTGGCGCGTCTCGAACAAGCTGCTCGTGAAGCCCGTCGTGTACGCGAGGTCCAGCGCGGGCGCGGGCAGGCGCAACGTGCCGGCCACCGTCGGCACCGCGCGCACCTCGCAGGCCCACACGCGGAACTCGCGCCCGTCGCGGCGCTCGTCCGCGAGGCGCCGCGCCTGCGCCACCCCGCCGTCGAGCGCGAGCGTCGCCAGCTCGCCCGGCGCCTCGGCCGGCCCGGGCGGCTCGACGCGCAGTCCGGGCAGCGCGACGGCCCACGGCGCGCTCACGTGGACCGGCACGTCGAGGCGCTGACGGAACGGCTGCACGGCGTGCTCGTCGAGGAACTCGGCCGCCAGGCCGACGCGCAGGCGCAGCACGAGCGCGCCGTGCACCCACGCCTCGCGCGGCGCGGCGTCGACCTCGACGAAGGCGAGCGCCGCCGGGTCGGGCGCCTGCGCGGCGCCCAGGGCGGCGAGCGCGAGCGCGAGCAGCGCGCTCACGCCCGGCCTCCGACGGTCGATCGCGGGTCCAAGATCGCCGGCGCTCAGCGCCCGCCGCGCGGGCCGCGGCGGCCGCGCCCGAAGCGCTCCGAGGGCAACGGCTCCAGCAAGCGCGGGTCGAGCGCGTCGAGCGCGCCGTGCTGCGCGGCGGCGCGCTCGGCGTCCCCGGCTTCGTTCAGCTTCGCCTGCAGCATGGTCGCCGTGGCGAGCGGCGTGATGCCGAGGCCGTCGGGCGAGGCGGCCGAGTCGGCGCGCAGCTCGAGCGCGCGCAGCAGCTCGCGGGTCGCGTCCGCGAGCTCGCCGCGCTCCATGCGCACGCGCGCGCGCCCGGCGTGCGCGAGGGCCTGGTAGTGCAGGTCGTCGTCGCGGCTCTCGGGGAAGCGCGCGGCGTGCTCGGCGAAGCGCGCGAGGCCGCGCTCGTACGCGTCGAGCGCCGGCTCGAAGCGGCTGCGGCGGCGGTAGTGCTCGGCCGCGACGAGCTCGGCGTAGCCCGCGAACCAGGCGAGCTGGCTCGCGTCGGTCGCGGGGTCCGCGCGGCGCGCGAGGCGCTCGGCGTAGACGCGCTCGAGCTCCTCCGGGCCGCCCTGCCACAGCAGCCGGCCGCGCAGGCGCTCGTGCAGGCGCGGCGCGTCGGGGAAGCGCGCGAGCGCGAGCTCGAGCACCTCGCCGGCGCGCTCGCTCGCGCCGATCCAGCGCAGGAAGTCGTAGTGCTCGAGCAGCGCGTCCTCGTCGGTGCGCGGGCTCGCGGCGAGCACGCCGTACGCCGCGTTCACGTCGGCCAGCCACTCGGGCGGCCACGGCTCGCCGGCGCGGAAGGCGGCGCGGATCGCGCGCTGCCGCTCGGCGCCGAAGAGCTCGAGCACGCGCTCGCGCACCACGTCGCTCGTCGGCGCGTCCGCGGCCGGCGCGTCGCCGGCCGGCGCGAGCAGCCCGCCCTCGACGGCGGCCAGGGCGTGCGCGGTCGCGGCGGCCGAGTCGCCCAGCTCGTCGGCCACGCCCGCCAGCACGGCCTCGAGCCGCGGGCCCTGCGCGCCGAGCTCCTGCGCGCGCGCGGCCAGCGCTGCGCGTCCTGCAGGTTGACGAGCGCGAAGCGGTCCTCGCGGCGCAGCGCGCGGTCGAGGTAGGCCTCGGCCAGCTCGAGCAGCGCGGCGGGCTCGGCCGGCGCCGCCTCGACCGCGTCGGCGCGGCGCGCGAGCCCCAGCGCGGCCGCGTTGGCCTCGTACTCGCGCGCGAAGCTCTCGGGCGTCCCGGCCGGCGCGACGAGGCGCGAGCCCTGCGCGAGGCCGCGGTGCAGCGCGGCCAGCGTGCGCGCGCGCGGCAGCGTCGCGGAGAGGCGCTCGACGGCGCCCAGCAGCGCCTCGCGCTCGTCGGCCTCGAGCGGCACCTTCAGCGCCTCGGCCATCAGGTCGAGCGCGCCGTCCGTCTCGCACGTCGCGAGCGCCCGGCGCCCGAGCTTGGCGAGCTCGAGGTCGAAGCCGAACAACGCGGCGCGCAGCACCTCGAGCTGGTCGACGGCCGCGGGCTCGCACAGCGCGACGAGGATGGCGCGCTTCGTCTCGCGGTCGGCCTCGGCGTACGTGCGCTCGAGCCGCAGGCGGTCGTCCACGGCCGCGCTGCGCGCGAGGTTCTCGATCGTCGGCTCGGCGGGCGGCAGCGGCTCGGGCCAGCCTTCCACCCCGGCGACGAACTCCTTGAAGACCGTGTCGGTGTCCCACGAGAAGTAGACGTCGTAGGTCTCGCCGCCGTCGAGGTCGAGCACGATGTGGCGCGGCGAGATGCGCTTGCCGTCGAAGTACTTGTCGTAGAGCTCGCGCTCGGCCTCGATGTGCTCGCCGCAGGTCACCGTGCCGAAGCGCGGGCACTCGACGCGCTTGCCGTCGGGGTCGTAGTCGCGCGGCGTGTGGCGGTAGACCGACGCGATGACGCACGCGTAGCGCGACATCCGGGCGGCGGTCTCGGGCTCGCGGTAGCGCACGCCGGCGAAGTGCTCGCTGGCGATCTCGCCGTCCATGTTCACGGCGACCAGGATCGGCTGGTGGCGCGCGTTGGCGACCTTCAGCGCGTCGTCGAACGTGCGCTGCCACGTCACGAGGCAGGGCTGCGCCCACTGCTCGGCGGTCGCGGACGGCCACATCTGCTCCTGCGTCGTGCCCTCGGGCAGCGCCGGCGGCGAGCCGAAGCGGAAGGCGTCCTCGGAGGGGTCGGCCGGGCCGCGCTGCGGTTGCGGCGGCGGCGCGGCGCCGTCGTCCGGCGCGGGCGGCTGTTGCGCGGCGGCGGGCGCGAAGGACGCCGCGAGGAGGAGCGCGGTCCGAAGCGCGGAGAGGGTGGTGCTCATGCTCGTGTGGGTGCCGGCGGCCGAGGAGAGATCCGCGAGGATACGCCGCGGCGCGCAGGGCGCCAACGTGCGGGGATCGGCGCAGTAGCGCGCGCCGCGGCGCCGGTCACGGCGCGGCGGCGGCAGCCCGTCGAAGACGTGTCGCGGCGGAGGTCGTCCCGGCGCCGGAGGACGTCGCCGACGCGCCGCTCGCCCGGTCGGATCGGGAGCGCGTGCGCCGGGCGCGGCCCCTCGCTTCCCGGCGGTCGGCGACGCCGGCGATTGCGAGACCCGGCGTGCGCGTTCCCGAGGAGCTCAGGCTAGGCTGCGCGCCATGAAGACCGTCGTCCTCTTCAATCAGGACCGCTGGGGGCACGGCGACGCCGACCTCGGCGCGCGCATCCTCAAGACCTTCCTGCAGAAGGTTCGCGCCCTCGGCGAGCTCGAAGCGCTCGTGTTCGTCAACGGCGGCGTCAAGCTCGTCGCGCAGGGCTCGCCGGTGCTCGGCGAACTCGAACTGCTGCACGAGAACGGCGTCGAGCTGCTGCCCTGCGGCACGTGCCTCACCCACTACGGCCTGGAGCCGGGCGTCGGCGCGGTCAGCTCGATGGACGAGATCCTGACCGAGCTGGCCGCCGCGGAGAAGGTCGTCACGCTCTGACGTCATGGGCACCCGCGATCCGCGCGTCGACGCCTACCTCGAAGCCGCCCCGGAGTTCGCGCGCCCGCTGCTCGAGCGCCTGCGCGAAGCCGTGCACGCCGGCTGCCCCGACGTCGTCGAGACGATGAAGTGGAGCCGGCCGGCCTTCGAGCACCACGGCCCGCTGTGCAACCTCTCGGCCTTCAAGGCGCACTGCGCGTTCGGCTTCTGGAAGCACGAGCTCGTGGTCGGCACCGGCGACGCGCGCTGGAAGGAGGCCATGGGCAGCTTCGGACGCCTGACGCAGCTGGCCGACCTGCCGTCGAAGGCCGAGCTGAAGCGCATGGTGAAGCTCGCCGCGAAGCTCAACGAGGAGGGCGTCCGCGCGCCGCGCACCAAGACCGGTCCGCGCGCGCCGCTCGAGACGCCGCCCGAGCTCGCGCGCGCCCTCGCGAAGGACGCCAAGGCGCGCAAGACCTACGCGGCCTTCCCGCCCAGCCACCGCCGCGAGTACGACGAGTGGATCGCCGAGGCCAAGCGCGACGACACGCGGGCGAAGCGCGTGGCGCAGACGCTCGAGTGGTTGCGCGAGGGCAAGTCGCGCCACTGGAAGTACCGCTGACGCGCGCGGCTCACGCGCCCGGCCCGCCGCGGAACGCGAAGTAGACCGCGCCGAGCAGGCACAGCGCCGCCCACAGGTAGTCGAGCTTCAGCGGCTCGCGCAGGTAGACCACCGCGATCGGCACGAAGACCGAGAGCGCGATCACCTCCTGCAGCAGCTTGAGCTGCCCCACGCTGAGCTGCGTGTGACCGATGCGGTTGGCCGGCACTTGCAGCGCGTACTCGAACAGCGCGATGCCCCAGCTCACGAGCGCCGCGACGTACCACGGGCGGCCGGAGAGCTCCTTCAGGTGGGCGTACCACGCGAAGGTCATGAAGACGTTCGAGGCGCACAACAACAGGACGGTTCGGACGAGCGGGCTCATGCGCGGCGCTGCATACCACGGCCGCGGGCGCGCCACCAGCGGCGGCCCACGCCGCCTCAGGGCCGGAACGTGACGAGCAGCACCGTGCGCGGGCCCGCGCCGCGGTTCCACGCGTCGTGGACGAGCGAGTCGTCGAACACCAGGCACTCGCCCGCGCGCCAGCGCCGCACCTCGTCGCCGAAGCGCAGGCCGAGGTCGCCGGCGGGCACGACGAGCGGCACGTGGCAGCGCAGGACGCCGGCGAGCTCGCCGCGGTGCGGTTCGAGGTGCGTGCCCGGCAGGAAGCACGAGAAGCCGGCGTTCACCAGGCCCGGCACCGCCTCGCAGGCGCGCACCGTGCGCGGGCACGCGGCGCGGTGCGCGGCGGGCGCGTCCGCGCCGCACAGCGCGTACCACTGCCAACCGCGCTCGTCGTAGCCGCCCGGTCGCAGGCCGAGCGAGTCGGGGCTCTCCGCGAAGGCCTCGTCGCCCAGCGCCTCGAGCTCGGCGCGCACCTCGCCCGCGGCCGCGGCGAGCGCGGGCACGAACGCGAACGCGCGCGGGTCGCGGAAGGCGGAGGGCTGCACGCGGACAGTCTAGCGGCCCGCCGGGCGCGCGCCGCCCGCGCTCAGTTCACGCGGATCACGTCGCCGGGCTCGACGCGCACGTTGCAGGTGCTGTCGCCCTCGCTCGCGACGCGGCTCAGGTCGAGCGTCACGCAGAGCGGACCGTCCGCGCCCGCGCGGCGCAGCTCGACGCGCGTGAGGTCGCAGCTCCCCTCGACGGCCCGCGCGCGCACGAGCGCCTCCCAGACCGTCGTGTCGGGCGTCCAGGCGTGGTCGCCGGGGCGGGCGACGCGACCTTCGACGCGGTAGACGGGGCCGGGGGGCGTGGCGCGGCAGGCGCCGAGCGCGAGGGCGGCCGCGAGCGACGCGGCGACGGGGAGGTGCTTCATGACGGCGGGAGAACCGCGCGGCGCGGCGAGGTCTCGCGCCGCGCGACGGCGCGCGTGGCGGCGCGCGAGGACGGGAAGGGGCCGAGCTCGCCGGGACGCGGGTCCCGCGCGAGCTCGGCCCCCTGCGCCCGATCGAGTCACCGGGCGCGCAGCGGTCGTTCGCTCAGAGCGCAGAGGTGCAGTGGCCGCACTTCTTGGCGTTGATCGGGACCGTCATCAGGCACTGCGGGCAGTCCTTCGTCGTCGGCGCGGCGGCCGGCTTCTCCTCTTCCCGCCGCATGCGGTTCATCACCTTCACCAGCATGAACACCGCGAACGCGATGATGACGAAGGTGATGACGATGTTGATGAAGTTGCCGTAGTTGATCGAGGCAAGCGCCTTGCCGTCGGCGTCCGTGCTGAGGACGAACTTGTACTCGGAGAAGTCGATGTTGCCGAGCAGCAGGCCGATCGGCGGCATGATGATGTCGTCGACCAGGCTCTTCACGATGGGCGTGAACGCACCACCGATGATGATGCCGATGGCCATGTCCATCACGTTGCCCTTGACCGCGAACTCCTTGAATTCCTTGATAAGGCCCATAGGGGGACTCTCCTTGATCAGGGTGTAGGGGGAGGTTGGGGCGAAGAGGATCCCGCATCGACCTCCGGCTAGCAAGCGGACGGCGGGGTAGAAAATTGAGCGTTCGATGGACGCCGCGTCAGGTCCGCACCCGTCGCTCGCTCTCCGCCTTCAGCGAGGCGAGGCCGTCCTGCACCGCGCGCTCGAGCGCGCGCCGGGACGGACCGCGCAGCAGGCGCGGCAGCAGGCCGTCGAAGCTCTCCTCCACCGTGACGAGCGTGCCGCCCGCGTCCGGCTCGAAGCGCGTCCGGTGCACCGCGCGCAGGCCCAGGCTGCGGCCGCACCAGGACAGCGCGCCGGGGCGCGCGACCTCCAGGAGGCGCGAACGGATCGACAAGCCGCCCGCCTTCCAGCGGAAGGTCGCCCCGACGGCCAGCGCGCCGTCCAGCGCGGCGCGCGCGACGGCGCCGTTCCACGTCGGCCACGAGGCGACGTCGGCCAGAGTCGACCAGACGACGTCGGGCGGCGCGGCCACGTGCGCGCGAGCGCTCGCGCGCACCGGCGCGCGCGCGTGTCGCTCGAGTTCGTTCGCCAGGTCCATGGGTGCGCTCGTCCTCCGCGGGTGCGCTCGTCCTCCGCGACCACGGTAGCCCTCCCGGCCGGATCCCGGCCCCCGCGTACGCAGCAATACGTGGCGGCCTGCGCCCTGGGGCCGGCGCGGACCGGGCGCGGCCGGCCTACCTTCGCTCCTGCGCGTGGGGCGTAGGCACTCGAGACCGAACGGCGAGCCAGGAGGAACCGGAGGATGACGAAGCGGATCACGCGCAAGGACGAGGCCGAGCTGAAGCGGACGCTGCAACTCCTGCACGGGCGGCTGCTGGACGACCTCACGGAGCTCGAGGAGGACGCCGTGGGGAGCGCGGACCATCCCGTCGACACGAAGAGCAACGAGGGCACGCTCGAGGCCGCGCAGGAGGCCGAGCTCGAGATGCTCGAGGAGGACGAGCGCCTGCTGCACGAGGTCGTGGCCGCGCTGCGGCGGCTCGAGGCGGGCACGTACGGCGCGTGCGAGGACTGCGACGAGCCCATCGGCCGCGAGCGCTTGCACGAGCTGCCCTACGCCCGGCGCTGCGTCGCGTGCGAGACGACGTTCGAGCACGCGCCGCCGCTGGCGGACGAGGAACCGGCATAGCCCCGCCACGGGCGCTCGGTCGGCGTCGCCGGACGACGCGCGGCTCGCGGGCTGTGACGCGGGCGGCGCGTTCGAGGTGCTGCACGGCGCGCCGCGCAGGGGCGCGACGACGACGCGGTCGCGGGCCGCGCCGAGCGCCGACGACGCCGTAGGCGGAGCGTGCCCGCGGACGCCCCCGCGCCGCGGCGCGAGACCTCCCGCTCCGCGACTCCGCTGAACGCGGCGCGAGAGTTCGACGCGAGGCGCGCGCGCGACGTGACCCGTCGACCGCGTCGTGCTACGCCGCGCCGTGCGCGCCGCGTCGCGCGCCGGTCCCGCCCCGCTCTCCTCGTTCCCGCGCCGCCATGTCCGCTCCGCTCCCGCGCGTCCTCGTCCGCTCCCTGGCCCTGCTCGCCCTCGTCCTCGTCGCGCCCGCGCCCGCGCGCGCGCAGGCGCCGCAGCACGCTCCGCTCGGCACCGCCGCGCACCGCGAGGAGGTCCAGTCGAGCCGCTTCTGCGCCGAGTGCCACCCGGTGCTCTACGAGGAGCACCGCCAGAACACGCACGGGCTCGCCTTCCACGACGAGGAGGCACGCCTGGCGACGCGCGGCTTCCGCCGCGAGGACTGCATCCGCTGTCACACGCCGCGGCCGGTCTTCGAGACGGGCATCGGCATGACGCCGATGCAACGCTGGACGAACCTCGACGAGGGCAACACCTGCATGTCCTGCCACGGCCGCGCGCGGGCTACGACTACAGCACCTCGTCGGCGGCGCGCGCACCGAGGCGTAGGCGCGTCGGCACCGAGGACCGCGCCACCCGTTACCGCATCGCCGCACGCCTGAGCAGTGGTCGCAGCCTGGAGGGCGCCCGGCTGAGCGCGAGCGTGAGCTGCCACATGCCGCTGGTGCGTCGCCTGGTCGCCGTCGGCGAGCCGACGACGTACTCGTCGCCCTCCACCTTCACCTCGCCGTCGGTCTCGAGCTGCTTCAGCCGGTCGAGGTCGCCCTTCACGACGAAGCGCCGCTCGGCCTGCTTCGCCTTCGGAGCCTTCGGAGCCTTCGGAGCCTCCTCGAACCACTGCGCGACGCCGTCGTCGCCGAGCGTCCCTTCGCTAACGGTCTCGTGGCCCTCGGAGTCGATCGTCTTGACGATCACGCGCACGCGCTGGTCGTCCTGCGGGGCGTCGACGCCGTAGAACCGGTTCTGCACCTGCATGCGCGCGGCGGCGTCGTCGCCCTCGTGCAGCTCGCCCCCGCCGAAGTAGTAGTCGACGATCGGGACGCGGCTGTAGATCGCGCGGCCGCTGGGGGCCGGCATCAGCGTGACGTCCTCGAGCACGTCGACGGCGCGGTCCTGCGCGTGCGCCTTGCGGTGACACGAGCACTTGCAGTCGCAGGACGCGGGATCGGGCTGCGTGGCGAACGCGAAGGCGGAAGCGCCGAGGGTACCGGCGACGAACAGCCCCGCCACGGCGTGCGCCGGCCGCAGCGCGCGGCGCGGGCGCTCGGGCTCCAGCCCGACGAGTCGTTGGATGCGTGACAAGAGGGAACCTCCGAGGGTCGAGACCCCCAGTTGGGGTTGCGCGCCGCGCCAGGCTTCGAGCGTGGCGAGCGCATGGGCATAGGAGAGGCCGTTCCGCGTCGCGGCGACCGCCAGGTCGTCGCAGCAGTACTCGCGCTCCACGCGGATCCCCCGACTCACCCACCACACGGCCGGGTGGTAGAAGAGCAGGGCTTCCACGATGGATTGCGCGATGTTCACCAGGTAGTCGTGGCGCACGACGTGCGCGAGCTCGTGCGCGATGAGCGCCTCGATCTGCTCGTCGCTGAGCCCGCTGAAGAGGCGCGCGGGCAGCAGCACGACCGGCTTGAGGCAGCCGATCACCGCCGGCACGCAGACCGCCGCGCTCTCGACGACGCGCGCCGTCGCGCGCACGCCGAACTCGCGCGCCAGCGCGTCGAAGCGGCGCTGCCAGCGCGGCGCGAGGTCGATGCCGACGTTCTTGCGCCGCAGGCGCACGACCTGCAGCAGGCCGCCGCCGAAGCGCAGCACGCACAGCGCCGCGCCGACGCACCACACCAGCACCACCCACGCGAGCGGCTGCGACCAGAGCGACTGCACCGCGTCCTCGGCGCTCTCCGGCAGCGCGAGGCCCGCGGCGGTCGTCACGACCGGCAGCTCGGGCAGCGCCGGGGCGTCGCCCCACAGCCAGGCGAAGGTCACGACCGGCGCGACGGCCATCGCGATCAGCGCGGCGCAGCGCACCAGGTAGCGCACGCGCGCCGTCGCGCCGCCCAGCGCGGCGAGGCCCAGCCACAGCACGAGCGCGACGAGCGCGCCCTGCCACAGGAAGTGGATCAGCGTCCAGGCCAGCGTGTCGACCAGGACGTGGAGCTCGTGAGCGCTCATGCCTCGTCTCCCTTGCCCTCGATGCGGGCGAGCAGGGCGCGGATCTCGGCCAGCTCCGCGGCGCTGGCGGGCGTCTCGGACAGCGCGCGCATCACGAGCTGCGCGGCCGAGCCGCCGAAGGCCTTCTGCATCAGGTCGTCCACGAGCCGCCCCTTCGTCTCGTCCTCGCCGACGCAGGCCGCGTAGACGTGGCTGCGCTCGGACTCGTCGCGCCGGGCCAGGCCTTGCTCGACCATGATCTGCATCAGCTTCAGCGTGGTCGTGTAGCCGCGCCGCACGTCGTCGGGCAGCGCCTCGTGGACCTGACGGACGGTGGAGGGACCGTGGTCCCAGAGCACCGACAGGATCGCGAGCTGCGCGTCGGTCGGGCGGAGGCGGGGAGCGGGCTGCATCAGCGTCGGGGGTCGGGCCCGGCGGGGCCGGGCGTCCGTGGGTATCGGCCAGTTATACGACGACCTTCGTAGCTGCCTACGACGCGCTTCGTAAATTGTGAGTCGGGTGCCAGTCGCGGGGCGCCCGCGGAACCGATCCCGAGCCCTTATCCTGGCACCTGGAAGGAGTTAGGAGGTCGATCGCACCGCCGCCCGGCGCCTCGCGGGCCTCCCGCCCGCGGCCCCGCCGCCCGCCCACGCCCGCCATGCCCAAGCGCTTCGTCGTCGACTCCATGCTGGAGAAGCTCGCGCGCTACCTGCGCTGCGCCGGCCTCGACGCCGCGAGCGACCCGACGGCCTCCACCGCGACGCGGGTCGAGTGGGCCGACCGCGAGGACCGCGTCTTCCTGACGCGCAACCGCCACCTCGAGCACCACGCGCTCGTCCCCCGCCGCCTGGTGCGACTGGCTTCGGAGGACCCCCTCGCCCAGTTCGCGGAGCTGCGCGACGCCGGTCACCTCGCGGGCGCCGCGCCCTTCACGCGCTGCCTGCGCTGCAACGCCCCGCTCGCCCCGCTCCCCCGCGCCGACGCCGCCGGCCGCGTCCCCCCGCGCGTCCACGCCGCCCACACCGAGTTCTTCACCTGCCCGCGCTGCGCCGCGATCTTCTGGCGCGGCTCGCACGTGCGCACCACGTGCCGCAGCCTCGGGCTGGAGGACGTGGCGGAGTCGGGCGGTGCGGGGGCACGCCCGGCGGCCCCCGACGCGCCCGCCTAGCCCGGTCGATGCACGAAGGCGCGCGCCAGGAACCGAGAGGCCGGCCGCGCCGGCCGGTTGCGAAGGCTGGCGTGCGCGTTCGTGAATCGTCCGGGCTAGGCTGCCGGGCATGACGACTCCCTCTGCGCTCGCCCTCGCGCTCCTCGCCGCGGCCGGCCTCGCGCCGCTCGCGCGCGCGCAGGACGCGCAGGCGCCGGTGCAGCGCGGCCGCGGCCTCCACGGCTACGTCGGCTACAGCGCCAGTCAGCCGCCCGACCGCGCGACGTGGGGCTACGGCATGAGCTTCTACTCGGCGGCCTGGACGCTCGTCGAGCGACCGCTCGCGCACTTCCAGGTCGGCCTCGCCGGGAGCTGGATCCTGCCCGACAACTCCGACGACCGCGACGTGCCGCTCGCGCCGGTCGGCACGTACGCGCGCGACCACTGGCCCGAGCGCGGGCCGACGTGGGACAGCGTCTTCCAGACGCTCGAGGGCGGGCTCGGCTACTGGAACGGCAACCGCTTCCGCTACGGGCCGCCGAAGTTCTCGATGAACGGCACGCCGCAGGGCTACGACTACGAGGTCGGCTCGCCGGGCTGGTCGTTCTTCTACGACACCGAGGCGCTGCCCGACGCGCGCCTCGGCATCGCGCAGCTCTCGAACCGGCTGCTGATCCCGCCCGACGCGCTGCCCTTCGCGGGCGCGCCGCGCGGCGAGTTCCTCGGGTACGGGTACCTCGCGCTGCCGTTCACCGCGCCGGTGCCGAGCCGCGACGGGCGCGCCCCGGTCGGCGAGCACGCCTGGACGTGCTTCCTCGCGGCGGCGAACTTCAAGGGCCCGATCGCCTACTACGTGCCCGAGACGTGGAGCAAGATCGGCGACCTGTTCGACTACGCCTACGTGCACGGCCGCGGCCTCGACGCGCGCACGGGCCTGATGAGCGGCGGCGCGATGGAGATCAACACCGTGCCGCAGCTCGTCGCGCGTGACGCGCAGGGCGTCACGTGGTCGAAGCTGCCCGCGCTGCGCTTCCCGGTCGACGCGGACGGCCGCGCGGTGCTCGTGCAGGACGTGACGTACTACTCGCGCGCGGCGCTGTTCGACGCCTTCCGCGCGTGGCGCGACGGCGGGCCGGCGCCCAGCGGGCGCCTCGACGCCGCGGGCGCGTACGTCGCGACGCTCAGCACGCGCACGCCCGGCTTCGACCAGGACGGCCTGCCGTTGCGCGGCGTCGACGCGACCTTCGACACGCGCGTCTTCCCGGACGGCACGTGGGGGCTCGCGTGGACGGCGGAGGGCCACGCCGCGGCCGGGCGCTTCCCGCAGTACTACCGCCACGAGGAGGGCGCGCGCGTCGCCGTCGCGCCGGACGAGGTGCCGGCCGAGACGGGGCTGCGCGAGGCCGAGTTCGCGCTGGCCGAGCCGGGCGCGGCCTTCACCTCCCCCGCCGCGGGCGCGTGGATCGCGCCGGGCCCGGCGAGCGAGGCGTGCACGGCGACGCTCGGCGACGGCTCGCGCGTGACCTATCGCTGGTACCGCTTCGTCGACCAGCCCGTGTTCCAGCAGTACGCGTGGAGCGACGCGAAGCGCGCGAAGCTGCAAGCGCTCGTGGAGGCCTTGCACGCCGCGTGGCCGATCGACCGCGACTACCTGGCGCCGCCGACGACGGGCGCGCTCGTCACGCTCGACCCGGCGCTGCTCGTGACGCCGCCGGAGGGCCTCGAGGTCGGCTACGTGCCGATCGTGACGCGCCAGGAGGCCGCGCCGCGCTGACGGCGAGAAGCGCCGACGCGCGACTGGACACGGCGCGCGCGCGGGACGAGGATCCGTCGACATGGAGTCGCAGGCCGCATCCGCGAACGCGCCGGCGCCCGCGCGCGGGCTCGCGGCGCTCGCGCTGACCGCGCTCGGCATCGTGTACGGCGACATCGGCACGAGCCCGCTGTACGCGCTGCGCGAGTGCTTCGCCGGCGAGTTCGGCGTGGCCCCCGCGCGCGAGAACGTGCTCGGCGTGCTCTCGCTGATCTTCTGGGCGCTCGTCGTCGTCGTGACGCTCAAGTACCTGTGGCTGGTGCTGCGCGCGGACAACCACGGCGAGGGCGGCGTGCTCGCGTTGACGGCGCTGCTGCTCGGGACGCGCAGCCGCGGGCGCCCGTTCGCCGCGCTGGTCGCGCTGGGCGTCTTCGCCGGCGCGCTGCTGTACGGCGACGGCATGATCACGCCGGCGATCTCGGTGCTCAGCGCGGTCGAGGGCCTGACGACGCTCGACGCGCGCCTCGAGAGCTGGGTGCTGCCCGTGACGATCGCGATCCTGGTCGCGCTGTTCCTGTTCCAGCACAAGGGCACGGCGCGCGTCGGCGCGGTGTTCGGCCCCGTGACGCTCGTGTGGTTCGCGACGATCGCCGCGCTGGGCGGGGCGGCCGTCGCGCGCCGCCCGGAGATCCTCGCCGCGCTGCTGCCCACGCACGCCGTGGCGTTCCTGAGCGCGAACGGCAGCGCGGGCTTCCTGGTGCTCGGCGCGGTGTTCCTGACCGTCACGGGCGCGGAGGCGCTCTACGCGGACATGGGCCACTTCGGCGTGCGCCCGATCCGCTGGGCGTGGGGCGCGGTGGTGCTGCCCAGCCTGCTCGCGTGCTACTTCGGCCAGGGCGCGCTGCTGCTCGCCCGACCGGAGGCCGCGGCCGACCCGTTCTACGCGCTCGCGCCGGAGTGGATGCTCACGCCGCTGATCGCGCTGGCCACGCTCGCCACGATCATCGCGTCGCAGGCGGTGATCTCGGGCGCGTTCTCGCTGACGCGGCAAGCCGTGCAGCTCGGGTACAGCCCGCGCATGCGCATCGTGCAGACGTCCTCCGTCGAGATCGGTCAGGTCTACGTGCCGCAGGTCAACTGGATCCTGATGATCGCGACGATCGGCCTGGTGCTGGGCTTCCGCTCGTCGAGCGGGCTCGCCGCGGCGTACGGCGTGGCGGTCACGACGACGATGCTCATCACGACCGTGCTGTTCTGCGTGCTGGCGCGGACGCGCTTCGGGTGGCCGCTCGGCGCGGTCGTCGCGCTCGCCGCCGTGCTGCTGCCGATCGACCTCGCGTTCTTCGGCGCCAACGCGTCGAAGCTGCTGCACGGCGCGTGGTTCCCGCTCGCGATCGGCGCGGTGCTGTTCGTCACCATGTCCACCTGGCGCCAGGGGCGGCGCCTGCTCGGCCAGCAGTTGCGCGACCGGCTGCCGCGCGACGAGGACTTCGTGCGCATGACGCTGGACGCGCAGCGCGTGCCCGGCAAGGCCGTCTTCCTGACGAGCGAGCCCGAGCTCGTGCCGGCGTCGCTGCTGCACAACCTCACGCACAACCACGTGCTGCACGCCGAGATCGCGCTACTGCACATCGCGTGCGAGGAGGTCCCGCGCGTGCCGCGCGACGAGAAGGTCACCGTGCGCGACCTCGGCGAGGGCTTCTGGCAGGTGCACGCCCGCTACGGCTTCTTCGAGACGCCCAACGTGCCGCACGTGCTGGCGCTGGCGCGCGAGCGCGGCCTGGACTTCCCGCTCGACGACGTGAGCTTCTTCCTCGGGCGCGAGCGCATCCGCGCGCACCGCCGACCGGGGCTGAGCTTCTGGCGCGCCGGCCTGTTCGCCTTCCTCTCGCGCAACGCGCTCGGCGCCACGACGTATTACTCGATCCCGCCCGCCCAGGTGGTCGAGATCGGCATGCAGGTGGAGATCTGAACGAGCGCGCTCGCGCGCGCCCTCACCCCGCGGCGTACCAGGCCAGCACCCGCAAGGCGCGCAGGGTGATCCAGCGGCTCGGCGCGCCGAGCTCCTCGTCCAGCTCGACCGGCATCGTCCCGGCGTGCACCGCGTCGAGTCGCCAGCGGCCCTCGGCATCGCGCTTCGACGCGACGAGCGCGACGGCTTCGGCCACGCGCTCGTCGGGGCGCGCTGCGGCGGCGCGCAGGTGCTCGAGTCCGCGCAGCACGTCGTAGCGCCACCAGTTCGGGAAGGCGAACTGGGACCAGTCGGCGCCGCCCTTGCGGTCGGACACGATGAGCTCACCGGTCGTCGCTCGGCGGCGCAAGCGGCGCGCGAGCAGGAACTCCTGGCCGCGGCGTCGCGCCGCGGCGGCCGCCGGATCGCCGCCTACGGCGCGCTCGTGCTCCAGCAGGGCCTCGAGCACGCAGAGAGTCGTGTTGAACGACGAGCGCGTCGAACCGCGCTCGGCTTCGCAGTTCCAGCCGCCGTCGGGCAGTTGCTCGGTCAGCAGGCGCGCGATCAGCGACCGCACGTCCTCACCGAACCAGGCGCCGGCCGCGGCTACCTGACCATTGATGCAGGGCTCGACCTCGCCCGCGAAGAAGGCGTTGTCCGCGCACTCCGCCGGACCGCAGCCGCGCCAGGTGACGTGCTCGCGGACGCGGGCGATGGCCCGGCGCGCGGGCGCGCTCGCGGGGTCGAGCCCCAGGGCGCGCAGCAGCCCCAACACGTGCATCGTCGAGGTCCACCCGCGGTTCCACGCCGCGCCGGCCCACGTGCCGTCCTCCGCCTGCAGGGCGAGCAGGCGCGCGCCCCAGCCCTGCTCGGCGACGCGTGCGCGCGCTTCCGCGACCTCCGCAGCGGGCGCGTCGGTGAGGTCGCGCAGCACTTGCCAACGCAGCGCGGGATCGGCGTCGAGCAGCCAGCGCAGGACCGCGGCGCTCGGTCGCGCGGGGAGAGCCTCGGGTTCGGGCGTGGGCATGAGGTCGGCGCGTCGCTGCCGCGCGCGCCGCGCCACTGTAGCGCGGCCGCGCGCGCCCCACACGACTCCATCGCGGTGAGGCGCCCTCGTCGCGCGCCGCCGCTCAGGCGAACGGCCGCGCGCCGGGGGTGAGCTCCTCGCGCGGCTCGTAGTTCAGGATGCTCTTGGTGCGCCGGAAGCGCTGCGTCATCTCCTCGATCATCCCGATGGTCCAGTGACACTTGCACCAGTCCGTCGAGCACGGCGAGGCGCTGGTGCGCACCGCGAGCTCGTCGTCGAAGATCGAGCCCATCGGCTCGAGCGCGAAGGGGCAGTTCCACACCGCGCCGGTCGCCTCGTCGACGTGCAGCAGGTCGCGCCCGGCGTTGCAGGCGACGCCGCGCGAGCTGCGGCCCGACATGAAGTCGTGCACGAGCGGGCGGTCGGCGAAGAACTCCTCGATGCGCGCGTGATCGTCCTTGGTGTAGGACTCGGGGTACGAGCGGCCCTGGTAGACGCCCTTGAAGACGTTCGCCGTCATCGGGAGGCCGCGCTCGCGCGCGATCCAGCGGTAGGCCGGGAACAGGCCGAACTGGTCGGGCGTGAGGATGAAGTTGATCACGACGTCGCCGCCGCGCTCGCGCACCCACTCGCAGCGCGACAGGAAGGCCTCGAGGTCGCGGTCGTGGTTGCGGAACTCCGAGGGGTGCAGGCTCGCGGTGAGGCCCAGCTTGGCGATGTCCACGCCCTCGGCGAGGTGCTCGATCGGGCGCGACAGGTTGGTCGGGAACCAGAAGCCGCGCACGTGCTCGAGCGCCGAGAGCCGGCGCAGCACGTCCCAGAACGGCTTCACCGTCAACGGCTCGCCCTGCGTGCCGATCGCGAGGAACAGCGGCCGCCGGATCTCGGCGATGCGGTCGACGATGCGCTCCCACACGCGCAGCGCCCGGCCTTCGCGCGCGCCGTCGCGCGCGTCGTGGTCGAGGTAGCAGTAGCTGCAGCGGTAGTTGCAGAGCGTCGTCGGACAGTTGCACGAGACGAGCAACGGGACGTCCGAGGGGTCCTGGAAGATGCGGGCACCCGGCGCGGGCGCCGCGCCCAGGACGGGCAGGTCGACGGGGAAGCGCAGCTCGGAGGGCGTCATGGCGCGCCTATCGTCGCGCGTCCCCGATCCCTTGAGGGTCGCGCCGCGGCGCGCTCGGCGCCGAGACGGCCCGCGCCGCGCGGGCGCCGGGAGGGGCCTGGAGCTACGCTGACGGCGCCTCGCGCCCCCGACCAGGACCTCCGCATGCCCCGCGCCCTCCTCGCCGCCTTCGCGCTGCTCGCCCCCGCCTGTGCGGCGCAGGAGCGCCCGCCCGCCGACGTCGCCCCCGCGCCGCTCACGCTCGTCGCCGAGCTCGAGCTGCCCGAGGTCGCCGGCCGCCTCGACCACCTGGCGCTCGACGCGGGGCGCGCGCGGCTGTTCGTCGCGGCGCTCGGCGCCGACGGCGTGGAGGTCGTCGACCTCGCGGCCGGGCGCTGGCTGCGCCGGCTCGACGGCCTCGCCGAACCCCAGGGCCTCTTGTTCCTGCCCGAGCTCGATCGCCTGCTCGTGACGTGCGGCGGCGCGGGCACGTGCGTGGCCTACGACGGCGAGACGCTCGCGCCGGTGCGCACCGTCGAGGTCGGCGCCGACGCCGACAACCTGCGCCTCGACGCGCGGCGCGGCGAGGTGCTGATCGCGTGCGGCGAGGCGCTGGCCGTGCTCGACGCGCGCACGCTGGAGCTGCGCGCGCGCATCGCGCTGGGCGGCGGCCACCCCGAGGGCTTCCAGCTCACCCCCGACGGCGCTCGCGCACTGGTCGACGTGCCCGCGGCGCGCGCGGTCGTCGTGGTGGACCTCGAGCGCCGCGAGGTGACCGGCCGCTGGACGCTCGAGGACGCGCGCGCGAACTACCCGCTCGCGCTGGTCCCGGCCGCGAGCGACTCGCCGGCGCGCGCGCTGTGCCTCGTCGGCTGCCGCGCGCCCGCCGAGCTGCACGTCCGCGCGCTGGCCGACGGCGCGCCGCTGCAGCACCTCGAGTTGTCGGGCGACGTCGACGACGTGTTCCACGACGCGCGGCGCGAGCGCGTCTACGCGGCGTGCGGCGCCGGCTACGTCGACTGCTTCGAGCGCACCGCCGCGGGGCTGGGCGCGCGCGTGCGCGTCCCGAGCGCGCCGGGCGCGCGCACGTGCCTGTGGGTGCCCGCGCGCGACCGCCTGTACGTGGCGGCGCCGCGGCGCGACGGACGCGCGGCGCGCGTGCTGGTGTTCGCGCCGAGCGACGCCTCGCACGCCCGCCCCGCCGCGGACGACGCTACTCCGCGGGGAGCGCCAGGCTCAGGTCGTCGAAGTCGGTGACCGCGTCCGCCTTCGTCCACAGCCCCACGCGCCCGCGGCGCAGGTAGGTGTCGTAGCTGACGATCGGGTCGCCACCGTCGACGCTCGCGCTCACGCGCGGGCCCTCCGCGCGCGCCTCGAGCGTGTGCCAGCCGTCGTCGAGCGTCACGAGCTGCATCGCGCCGGGCAGCGTGCGCCGCACGCCGTTGACGACGCGGAACAGCCGCAGGTCCCCCTCGCCGGCGTTGACGCGCGCGACGAGGTAGTTGCCCGGGTCGCGGTAGCGCAGTACGACTCCGGCGGCCTGGTCGACGACGCCGGACACCAGGCGCACGCGCACGCGCGCGACCACGTCGCTCCACACGCCCTCGCGTGCGATCAGCATCGGGAAGCGCAGGCTCGCGCGATCCTGCGACGTCTGCCGCAGCCACGCCGCGCCGTCCTCCCGGCGGACGCTCCACGCACCGGGCGCGCCGGCGCCGGCGCGGATCGACTCGAAGGCGTCCAGCGCCGCGGGGGCGTCGAAGTCGAACGCACGCGCCACCGGCGGCGAGGGCTTCGGCCCGAACAGCTCGGGGAACTGCTCCTCCTCGTCCTCGTCCTCGGCCGGCCGCGCGCCGAACGCGCCGCGCAGCTCGAGCGCCGCGCCGTCGCGCACGACGTGCAGCACGAACGCCGCACCGGGGTGCCGCGAGCGGACGGCGCGCCCGAGCTCGGCCTGCACGGAGACGGGCTCGTCGTCGATCGCGAGCAGCACGTCACCGACGCGCAGGCCCGCGGCGGCCGCGCCGGTCTCCGCGTAGACCGCGACGATCCGCATGCCCGGGCGGCCTTCGCCGAGCGGGTCGGCGTCGACGCCCAGGTACGGGATCGGCATCACCTCGTCGAGCATCAGGCGCGCGTCGAGGTGTGCCTTCGTCGCGGCCGCATCGATCTGGGCGTCGAGGCGCGCGAGCAGCTTCAGACGCAGCACGGCGGGGTCCTCCGAGTTCGGGTCGAGCAGCGCCGCGCCCCCGGGCGCGGAGGCGGTGCTGCTGGTCTCCTGAGCCGCGACGCTCGGCGGGCGCGTGGAGGCGAGGACGGGCAACAGGAGCAGTGCGGCGCCTCCGAGGTGAGAGAGGTTCATGGCAGTCGGAGCGGAGGTCGCGCCTTGCGTCGAAGTCGACGGGCTGCGGCGGGCGACGGTGTACCGCGGGCGTCGACGGGGCCGGTCGCGCGCGGCGCCGGCCCTCGCGCGCGAGGGTAGTCCGCGCGCGGGGTCGAGGTCACGCGCGCGCGCTTCGCGCGGTGCCGTTTGCTACGGTGACGGCGTCCACGGCTCGCGGCGCCGTCCGCGCGGCCTCACCGCTCGTCCCGACTCCCAGGAGCTCCGCATGCACCGCCTCCTCTCCGTCTGCCTGGCCTTCGCCCTCGCCGCCTGCGCCTCGACGCCCAAGGCCCAGCCCTACCCCGCCGCGCAAGCGGTGGTCGAGACCGTCGCGGCGCGGCACCCCAACCTCGTGCGCCTCACGCTGCACGCCACGCCCGCCGGCGCGAGCGCCCTGACGCAGGTCGCCAGCACGGACCCCGATCGCATCGGCCGCCCGTCCGACCCCGAGGACCGCCAGGCCCTGACGAGCGGCGAGCTCGTGCAGCTCGACGAGCCGGGCGCGGTCGACGTCACCGTGCCGATCCTGCTCGCGGGCGGCAAGCCCAACGCGATCGCCGGCGTCACCCTGAAGGCCAGCGCCACCACGAACCGCGACAGCCTCGTGACGCGCGCGAGCGCGATCGCGCAGGAGCTCGAGGCCGAGGTGCGCGCCGCGCAGAAGCCGCTCTGGTAGGGCGCGCGCGCGTCGGCGCGGCCGCCGAGCGCGGCCGCGTCGCGCGCGTCGCACGTGCGACCCGGGCGAGTCCGGGAAGCCGAGCCTGGCATCGAGGTCGCCGCGCGACGTAGGATGCGACGCATGGAGATCGCCGCCCTCGCCGCACGGCGCTCGCTCGCGGGCGCGGGCTTCGGCTGACGCCGCCTCGAGTGGCGGCGGGCCCGGCGGTGACGCGCTCCCTCCCCGCACGGGAGGCTCGCGATCACCCTCCACCTCGACCCCTGGGCACCCGCCCGCCACGTCCGCGTACCAGGACCCCGGGTCGAGCCAGGTAGAGGAGATGCGAGATCACGCAGCGGTCCCGGGCGACGGGACGCAGAACGACGAGCCGCTGCAGAGCGGTGCGACGCGGCCGAGCGGCGGCACGCGACGCGAGTTCCTCGGGGCCAGCGTGGGCGCGGCCGGGCTCGGCGCGCTCTCCCCCGCCGCGCGCGAGGACGCGCCGTCCAAGTACCTGCCCGAGGAGCAGTGGCGCGCGCGCATGACCGCGCCGGACGACGGCAAGCGCTACGGCTGGGTCGTCGACACGCGGCGCTGCTTCGGCTGCCACGGCTGCGAGGTCGCGTGCAAGGCCGAGAACGACGTCCCGCTCGGGAGCTACATCCGGCAGACGATCTACCACGACCACACGCGCGCGAACGGCGCCGTGGCGCGCATCGCCGCGCCGATGTCGTGTCAGCACTGCGAGGACGCGCCGTGCATCAAGGCGTGTCCATGCGGCGCGCTGCACAAGGGTCCCGGCGGCAGCGTCCAGGTCGACTACGGCGTCTGCTCCGGCCACGCCGCCTGCAAGGAGGTCTGCCCCTACGGCGCGATCTACATCGACCCCGTCGCGAACCAGGCCGTCAAGTGCCACAACTGCACGCACCGCGTGGACGTGGGCATGGAGCCCGCGTGCGTCGAGACGTGCCCGAGCGGCGCGCTGTACTTCGGCGACCTGAACGACCCGAACTCGAGCGTGTCGCGCCTGCACCGCGAGCTCGAGGGCCGGCTCGAGGTGCTGCGCGAGGAGCGCGGGACGCAGCCGCGCATGCGCTTCGTCGTCGACGAGGCGCACCCGCTCGCCGCGTGGGAGCCGAAGGTGCCGCGCGAGGGCGAGAGCTACCGCAACGACGCGTACAGCGTCTACGAGTGGGGCGAGCCGGGCTTCGACGGCGCCGACGCCGAGGGAGGTGCGCGATGAACCCCGATCGCCGCACGCTGCTGCGCCTCGGCGCGGCCTTCGCCGCCGCGGGCGGCTTCGCCGGCTGCGCGACGCCCGACGGGGGCGCGATTCGCGGGCGCGCCGCCAGCGAGGCCGAGAGCGCGCGCGTCTGGCGCGCGGGCGCCGGCACGCCGTACGCGCCGGAGAGCGCCGCGACGCCCGGCGTGTGCCCGCTGCCCGGCCCGCACGCGAAGACGCGCTTCCCGGACCCCGACAAGTACAAGGACACCGAGCGCGTGCCCGGCATGTGCCAGCTGTGCTCGACGGTCTGCGGGACGATCGCGCACGTCAAGGACGGGCGCGTGCTCAAGATCGACGGCAACCCCAAGGACCCGAACTCGCGCGGCAAGCTCTGCGCGCGCGGGCAGGCCGGCCTCAACCACCAGTACCACCCCGAGCGCCTGCTGCACCCGCTGCGGCGCGTCGGGCCGCGCGGCAGCGGCCGCTGGAAGCGCATCTCGTGGGACGAGGCCTACGACGAGCTCGCCGCGCGCCTGAACGCGTGTCGCGCGAGCGACCCGACCGAGTTCGCCTTCCACCAGGGCCGCAGCCGCTCGAAGGACACCGTCGCGCAGTTCCTCGACGCCTTCGGCACCAAGACGCAGCTCAACCACCGCGGGCTGTGCTCGGCCGCGCGGCGCGCCGCGAACCTGACGTACCTGTTCGAGTCCGACTGGGACCTCGGCGACTACGAGAACACGAAGTACATCCTGAACTTCGGCTCGAACATGTTCGAGGCGCACCAGGGGCACGTCGCCGGCGCGCAGCGCATCCAGCAGGGGCGCTTCGAGAACGGCGCCAAGCTCGTGACCTTCGACGTGCGCCTGTCGAACACGGCCGGGAACTCCGACGAGTTCTTCATGCCGCGGCCGGGGACGGACGGCGCGATCGCGCTCGCCATGGGGCACGTGATCGTGCGCGACGGCCTGGCCGACGAGGCCTGGTTCCGCACCTGGGCCAACGTCACGCTCGAGGAGGTCTGGGAGCACGTGCTGAAGGACGCGACGCCCGAGTGGGCGGAGGGCATGAGCACCGTCCCCGCCGCGGACATCGAGCGCATCGCGCGCGAGTTCGCGGCCGCAGCGCCGCGCGCCACGACGATGTGCAACCGCGGCTCGTCGGCGCACGTGAAGGGCTACTACAACGACCGCGCGATCGTGCTGCTGAACGGCCTGGTCGGCAGCGTCGGCCAGCCCGGCGGCTGGTGCTGGATGTGGACCGGCGGCATGGACGCCAAGCGCTTCCGCCTGCCCCCGCAACCCGAGAAGACGAAGGCGCGCTCGCTGCTGGCGGACCCGCCCGAGTTCGCGCTGGCCAACACGTGGAACACGATGCGCGTCGGCGAGGTCGTGTACTGGTACCTGAAGCAGGACCGCGCGCGCATCCAGGTCTACATGACCTACAACCTCGACTCCCCGCTGACGTGGCCGGAGACGGGCGTGACGCGCAACGTGCTGCTCGACGAGGAGAAGATCGGCTTCCACGTCTGCATCAACCCGTTCTACAACGAGACGGCGCACTTCGCGGACATGGTGCTGCCGTGGTCGACGTACCTCGAGCGCTGGGAGCTCGACGCGCGCGGCGCGTACAACCTGAAGCCGTACGTCAACGTGCGCTGGCCGATCGGCCCGGCGCTCGGCGAGGCGAAGGACCTGCGCGAGATCCTGCCCGAGCTGGCGCGCCGCATGGGCGGCGACATGGCCGAGCAGTGGTTCGCCCAGGCGAGCCAGGCGGAGTACATGACCGAGTGGTCGAAGGACATCCCCTACGACCGCGAGCGCTACGCGAACCCGCTCGAGTTCCTGCGCGCCGAGGGCGCGTACGAGGACCCCGATCAGGTCCCCTACTACGTGCCGTACCTGCAGCCGCTCACGCCGGCCGAGCTCGAGGGCTCCGTCACCGACCCCGAGACCGGGATCGTCACCAAGGACGGCAAGGGCATCGGCATCGTCGTCGACGGCATCGCCGTGGTCGGCTTCAAGACGCCGAGCCGCAAGTTCGAGGTCTACTCGGAGTTCGTCGCCCGCACGGGCCGCAACGAGGACACGAGCGACCTGACGGCGCTGGCCAACTCGAAGGGCAAGAACCGCGCGTCGCACCACCAGGGCCACGAGTACGAGATCTCGCCGTGGCCGCGCTTCGAGCGCGCGGAGGAGCACCTGCACCTCGACGAGGACCAGCTCATCATGACCTCGTTCAAGTGGTGCGTGCACAACCACGGCCGGACGGCGAACCTGAAGTGGTGCGCGGAGATCGTGCACTCGAACCCCGCCTGGCTGCACCCGCGCACCGCGGCGCGGCTCGGGCTGAAGAGCGGCGACTGGATCGAGGTCACGGGCTACCGCTCCACGACGCTCGACCGCGCCATGCCCGGCCTCGGCCTGGGCGACGGCCCGATCGCGGAGACCTTGAAGCTGCCGATCGTGGTCACCAAGGGCGTGCACCCCGACGCGATCGCGATCTCGAATTCGCTCGGCCACGACGAGTACACGCGCGTGGCCCAGGCGCGGCGCGCGGACGAGCTCGGCCAGCAGTCCGCCGGCATGGAGCCGGTCGCGCTGCGGGACGAGGACTGGGAGCGCAACATGTGGTGGGAGGACCGCTCCGGCGGCGACCAAGCCAAGTGGGTGCGCAACACGGGCAACGGCTGGGCGCAGAACCGCGTGCTGCCGATCGCGCCCGACTACATCTCGGGGCAGCAGTCCTTCAACAGCACGGTCGTGCGCATCCGCAAGCTGACGTGACCGACGCGTCGCCCGACGAACGCCAGGCGCTGCGCTCCTCCGCGGAGCTCGTCGGCCTGCTGCTCCTGCGCGAGCTCGACGCGCCGCTGCTCGCGCGGCTGCGCGCCGAGCCCGTGGCGAGCGCGCTCGCGGAGGCGGGCGTCGCGTTGCCCGCGCCCGCGGAGGAGGCCGCGTGGCTCGAGGAGCGCGCGGCGGACTACCACGACCGCTTCCTCGGCCCGCGCAGCGCGCCGCTGGTGCAGTCGCTGTGGGCCGAGGGCCGCTTCGAGGGCGAGCCCGCCGTGCGCGTGCGCGCGCTCGCGCGCGCGGCCGCCCTCGAGTACGACCGCGAGGCCGCGCGCGGCGCGCCGCACGACCACCTCGGCGCGCTGCTGCTCCTGTGGGCCGCCGCCGACGAGCGCGCGCCCGCCGTGGCGCGCGTCCTGGCCGCCGAGCACCTCGCGTGGGCCGACGCGCCGCTGGAGCGCCTGGCGCGCACGTCGGGGCTCTACGCCGCGCTCGCCGCGCTCGCGCGCGGCCTGGTGCGCGAGCTCACCGTCGCGGCGCCCGCCTGAGGCGCGGCGCGTCCCGACGCGAGGAGACGCAGGCACGCGCGGGAGGGCCGCGCGAGTACACTCCCCGCGTGAGCGAGCGAAGGGCACCCGGTGCACCGGGCATGGAGCCGCGCTGGACCTCGAGCGCGAAGGACGGCGTCGGCACCGCCATCGGTGCGGGCAGCCGGGTGTGGTTCACGCTGAGCCACGGCATCCTCGACGAGGTCTACTTCCCGCGCATCGACGAGGCGTGCACGCGCGACCTCGGGCTCGTCGTCACGGGCGCGCCCGACTTCTTCTCCGAGGAGAAGCGCGACACGCAGCACCGCCTCGAGGCCGTCGCGCCGGGCGTCCCCGCGTACCGGCTCACGAACACCTGCACGCGCGGGCGCTACCGCGTCGAGAAGACGGTCTTCACGGACCCCGAGCGCGACGTGCTGCTGCAGCAGGTGCGCTTCGAGCCCCGCGGCGCGGACGCCGACGCGCTGCGCGTCCACGTGCTGCTCGCGCCGCACCTGGGTAATCACGGCTACGGGAACACGGGCCGCGTGGGCGAGTACGAGGGCGTCCCCATGCTGTTCGCCGAGGGCCGCGGCCGCGCGCTGGCGCTGGCGTGCTCCGCCCCGTGGCGCGCGCGAACGGTCGGCTTCGTCGGCAGCTCCGACGCGTGGACCGACCTGCACCGCAACGGGCGGATCACGCAGGCGTACGACCTCGCCGAGGACGGCAACACCGCGCTCTGCGGCGAGCTCGAGCTCCCCGCCGACGGGCGCTTCGTGCTCGCGCTGGGCTTCGGCGAGACGCCGGCCGAGGCCGGACACCGCGCGCTCTCCAGCGTGCGCTCGGACCCCGCGCGCATCCTCGCGCGCTACCGCCGCGAGTGGGAGGCGTGGCACGCGTCCACGCGCGCGGCGACCGACCGCGGCGCGGCGTACCGCACGAGCGCGATGGTCCTGCGCACGCACGAGTCCAAGAGCTTCCCCGGCGGGACGATCGCCAGCCTGTCGATCCCGTGGGGCTTCTCCAAGGGCGACGGCGACCTCGGCGGTTACCACCTGGTCTGGCCGCGCGACCTGGTCGAGACCGCGGGCGGGCTGCTCGCGCTCGACGCGCGCGGCGAGGTGCTGCGCGTGCTCCAGTACCTGCGCACGACGCAGGCGCCCGACGGACACTGGCCGCAGAACATGTGGCTCGACGGGCGACCGTACTGGGGCGGCGTGCAGATGGACGAGACCGCGCTGCCGATCCTGCTCGTCGACCTCGCGCTGCGCAAGGGCGCCCTCTCCGCCGACGTGGCCGCGGAGTTCTGGCCGATGGTCCGCACGGCCGCGCTCTACCTCGCGCGCAACGGGCCCGTCACCGGGCAGGACCGCTGGGAGGAGGACGCGGGGTACTCGCCCTACACCATCGCGACCGAGATCGCCGCGCTCGTCATCGCGGGCGAGCGCGCGCGCGCCGCCGGCGAGCCCGACCTGGCCGACTCCCTGCAGGACACGGCCGACGTCTGGTACGAGTCGATCGACGACTGGACCTACGTCACGGACACGGAGCTCTGCCGGCGCTTCGACGTCGACGGGTACTACGTGCGCATCGCGGCCGCCGGCGCCGACGAGGCCGCCGCGCCGGGCAAGGCGCTGCTCCCGATCAAGAACCGGCCGCCGGGCGCGGACCGCGTCGAGGCCGAGGACCTGGTGAGCCCCGACGCGCTGGCGCTCGTCCGCTTCGGCCTGCGCCGGCCGGACGACCCGCGGATCGCGAACACCGTGCGCGTGATCGACGCCCTGCTGCGCGTCGAGCTGCCCGCCGGACCCTGCTATCGCCGCTACAACGGCGACGGCTACGGCGAGCACGCGGACGGCGCGCCCTTCGACGGCACGGGCATCGGACGCCCGTGGCCGCTGCTCACGCTCGAGCGCGCGCACTACGAGCTGGCCGCGGGGCGCACCGACGCCGCGCGCGCGCTGCTCGACGCCGCGCGGGGCTTCACGAACCACGACCTCCTGCCCGAGCAGGTCTGGGACGGGCCGGCCCTCCCCGCGCGCGAGCTGCAGCCCGGCCGGCCCTCGGGTTCGGCGATGCCGCTCGTGTGGGCGCACGCGGAGTACGTCAAGCTCGTGCGCTCGCTCGAGGAGGGCGCGGTGTTCGACACGCCGCCGCAGGTCGCTGCGCGCTACGGCGCGGACTACGCGCCGCGGCGCGTGCGGCTGTGGCGCTTCAACCACAAGCTGCGCACGCTCCCCGCGCGCTCCGTGCTGCGCATCGAGACGGGCGCGCCCGCGCTGGTCCACTGGACCGCCGACGGCTGGGCCTCGGCCCACGACGCACTCACCGAGACGCTGCTGCCGGGCCTGCACCGCGTCGACCTCCCCACGCGCGAGTTGCCGGCCGGCGCGCGCGTCGACTTCACCTTCCAGTGGCTCGACAGCCAGTGCTGGGAGGGCACCGACTTCCACGTGGAGGTGCGCGCGACGTAGCGCTCGCCGCACTTCCGCGCTCACCGCCGCGCGTCCCGCCCGTACCGCCGCAGATCATGAACGCCACCCAGGAACTCCACGCCCGCGGTCAGAGCCTCTGGCTCGACACCATCACCCGCGACCTGCTCGACTCCGGCACCCTGCAGCGCTACGTCGACGAGTTGGCGGTGACCGGTCTGACCTCGAACCCGAGCATCTTCGACCACGCGCTCGCGGGCAGCGACGCGTACGACGAGGCGATCCGGGCCGGCGCGGCGGCCGGCCGCGCGGGCGAGGACCTGTTCTTCGACCTCGCGCTGGACGACCTGACGCGCGCGGCCGACGTCTTCCGCCCCGTGCACGAGCGCACCGGCGGCGTCGACGGGTGGGTCTCGCTCGAGGTCTCGCCGCTGCTCGCGCGCGACGGCGCGGCGACGGTCACGGCCGCGCAGGCGCTCTTCGCCCGCGCCGGCCGCCCCAACCTGCACATCAAGATCCCCGGCACGCGCGAGGGCCTCGCGGCGATCGAGGAGGTCACCTTCGCGGGCGTGCCCGTGAACGTGACGCTGCTCTTCTCGCGCGAGCAGTACCTGGCCGCGGCGGACGCCTGGCTGCGCGGAGTCGAGCGGCGCATCGAGGCCGGGCTGAACCCCGACGTGCGCTCGGTCGCGTCGCTCTTCGTCAGCCGCTGGGACGTCGCGGTCGCTGAGCGCGTGCCGCGCGAGCTGCGCAACCGCCTGGGCATCGCCGTCGCGCAGCGCACCTACGCCGCGGCGCGCGAGCTGCAGGCGTCGCCGCGCTGGCAACGCGCGCAGAACGCCGGCGCGCGGCCGCAACGCGTGCTGTGGGCGAGCACGGGCACGAAGGACCCCGCGGCCCCCGACACGCTGTACGTCGAGGCGCTGCTCGCGCCGTACACGGTGAACACGATCCCCGAGGCGACGCTGCACGCCTTCGCCGACCACGGCCGCGTGGGCGCCGCGCTCGCGCCCGACGGCGGCGACGCCGAGGAGGTCCTCGCCCGCCACGAGCGCGAGGGCGTCGACGTCGCCGCGCTGGCCGAGCGGCTCCAGCAAGAGGGCGCCGCGGCCTTCGTGGCGTCGTGGAACCGGCTGCTCGCGGGGATGGCGGCCAAGTGCGCGCGGATCGGCGGCGCCTCGTGAAGCGTCACCGCGAGGTGCGGCGAGCCGCGCCGCCCCGCGCCGCGCAGCCCGCGTAGAGCGCGCGTCCCCCACGCGACGGAGCCCGGCCGACCCCGGGCGCACGGAAGGAGAACGTCATGCAACTCGGAATGATCGGCCTCGGCCGCATGGGCGCCAACATGGTGCGGCGCCTCCTCGCGCACGAACACGCCTGCGTCGTGTTCGACAGGTCGCCGGACGCGGTGCGCGCGCTCGCGCAGGCGGGCGCCGTGGGCGCGACATCGCTCGGCGATCTCGTGCGCCGGCTCGACGCGCCGCGCGCCGTCTGGTTGATGGTGCCCGCCGCGGCCGTGGACGACGCGATCGCCGAGCTGACGCCGCTGCTCGAGCCGGGCGACGTCCTGATCGACGGCGGCAACTCCTACTACGTCGACGACCAGCGCCGCGCGGCCGAGCTCGCGCCCCGGGGTCTGCACTACGTGGACGTCGGGACGAGCGGCGGCGTGTGGGGCCTCGAGCGCGGCTACTGCCAGATGATCGGCGGCGAGCCGCAGGTGATCGCGCGCCTGGAGCCGCTGTTCGCCGCGTTGGCGCCCGGCGTCGACGCCGCGCCGGCGACGCCCGGTCGCGACGCGCGGCGCGGCAGCGCCGACCGCGGCTACCTGCACTGCGGCCCCGCCGGCGCCGGCCACTTCGTCAAGATGGTCCACAACGGCATCGAGTACGGGCTCATGGCGGCCTACGCCGAGGGGCTGAACGTCCTGCGCGGCGCCTCGATCGGCGAGCACGCGGGCGAGGTCGACGCGGAGACGACGCCGCTGCGCGCGCCGGAGCGCTACCGCTACGACCTCGACCTGCCCGAGATCGCCGAGCTCTGGCGGCGCGGCAGCGTGATCGGTTCCTGGCTGCTGGACCTGACGGCGGGCGCGCTGGCCGCCGACCCCGACCTGGACTCCTTCGCCGGGCGCGTCTCCGACTCCGGCGAGGGCCGCTGGACGCTGCACGCCGCGATCGACGAGGGCGTCCCCGTGCCCGTGCTCTCGGCCGCGCTGTTCGAGCGCTTCTCGTCGCGCGGTCGCGCGGACTTCGCCGACAAGGTGCTCTCGGCGATGCGCCACGCGTTCGGCGGTCACGTGGAGAAGCGGCCGTGAAGGCCGCGCGGGCCGACGCGCTGGTCTTCTACGGCGCGACCGGCGACCTGGCCTTCAAGAAGATCTTCCCCGCGCTGCAGCGCCTGGTCGCGCGGGGCCTGCTCGACGTGCCCGTCATCGGCGTGGCGCGCTCGGCCCAGGGGCTCGACGCGCTGCGCGCGCGCGCGCGGGAGAGCGTCACGCGGCACGGCGGCGGCGTCGACGAGCGCGCGTTCCCGAAGCTCCTCGGATTGCTGCGCTACGTCAGCGGGGACTACGCCGATCCGGCGACGTTCGCCGCGCTGAAAGCCGAGCTCGGCGAGCACCGGCACGCGGTGCACTACATGGCGATCCCGCAGGGGCTGTTCGGGCTGGTGGGCGAGCGCCTGGTCGCGGCGGGCCTCTCGCAGGGCGCGCGCCTGCTGATCGAGAAGCCGTTCGGCAGCGACCTGGACTCCTCGCGCGAGCTCAACGCCGCGCTGCACGCGCACTTCCCCGAGTCCGACCTCTTCCGCATCGACCACTACCTCGGCAAGAGCACGGTCGAGAACCTGGTGTTCTTCCGCTTCGCCAACGCGTTCCTCGAGCCGATCTGGAACCGCAACTACGTGCAGAGCGTGCAGATCACGATGGCCGAGGACTTCGGCGTCCAGGGGCGCGGCGCGTTCTACGAGCGCGCGGGCGCGCTCCGCGACGTGGTGCAGAACCACCTGCTGCAGGTCGTCTCCAACATCGCGATGGAGCCGCCGCCGCGCAGCCACGACCCCGAGACGATGCGCGAGGAGAAGGTCAAGGTGCTCAAGGGCATCGCGCCGATCTCGCCCAAGCACGTCGTGCGCGGGCAGTTCGTCGGCTACCGCGACGAGGCCGGCGTGGCCGCGGACTCGGACGTCGAGACCTTCGTCGCGTTGAAGCTCGGCGTGAACACCTGGCGCTGGCAGGGCGTGCCCTTCTACATCCGCGCCGGCAAGTGCCTGCCGCTCACGCGCACCGAGGTCGTGGTCCGGCTGCGCTGCCCTCCGCCGATCGTCGACGGCGTGAGCTTGCCGGCGAACCACGTCCGCTTCCGCCTCAGCCCGGACTTCGTCATCGCGCTCGGCGCCGCGATCCAGGCCTGCGACGACGAGCCGGGCGCGCAGCCGCGCGCGGAGCCCGTGGAGCTGGAGCTGACGCACAGCCTGCTCGGCGAGCCCGACCCGTACGAGGAGCTGATCCACGACGCGCTGAACGGCGACCCCTACCGCTTCGCGCGCGAGGACTGGGTCGAGGAGGCCTGGCGCATCGTCGACCCGGTGCTGCGCGCGAGCACGCCGCTGCACGCGTACGCGCCCGGGACCTGGGGGCCCGCCGAGGCCGACGCGCTGCTCCCGGGCGGCTGGTTCGTCGCGGAGGACTGAGCTCGTGCGCGCCCGCCCTCACCCTGCGCTCGAGGCGACGCACGTCGCGGCGTCCGGCCGGCCGTGAAGCTCGAGGTGCTCCCCGACGCGGCCGCCGTGGCGCGGCGCGCGGCGCGCTGGCTGGCCGACGCCGCGCGCGACGCCGTCGCGGCGCGGGGTACGTTCACGCTCGCGCTCAGCGGCGGGCGCACGCCGGCGGCCCTGTTGCGCGCGCTGGCCGCGGAGCAGCTGCCCTGGGAAGCCGTCCACCTCTTCCAGGTCGACGAGCGCGTCGCGCCCGCGGGTGACCCCGCGCGGAACCTGTCGCAGCTGCGCGCCTGCCTGCTCGACCGCGTCGCCCTCGCGCCGGAGCGCGTCCACGCGCTGCCGGTCGAGCGCGCCGACCTCGCGGCTGCGGCCGCGGCGTACGCGCGCGACTTGCAGACGCTCGCCGGCGCACCGCCCGTGCTCGACGTCGTGCACCTCGGCCTCGGCGACGACGGTCACACCGCGTCGCTCGTGCCCGGCGACCCGGTGCTCGACGTCGTCGATCGGGACGTCGCCGTGACCGGCGAGTACGCGGGGCACCGCCGCCTCACGCTGACCTACCCGGCGCTCGAGCGCGCGCGCCGCGTCCTGTGGGTCGTGACGGGCTCCGCCAAGGCCGCCGTGCTGCCGCGGCTGCTGGCGGGCGACCCCGCGATCCCGGCCGGCCGCCTGCAGCACGCGCGCGCCACGCTGCTCGTGGACGCCGCGGCCGCGGCCGCGCTCGCGCCGCGCGCCTGAGCGCCGCGCTCGACGCGACGCGCACCGGCGCGCGCGGCGAGCGAGGCCGGGGGCGCGCTGCGCCGGGCTGCTAGACTGCGCGGCGATGTCGCCCTCGCTCCCGCCGCTCGACACGACCGCGACCGAGCCGGAGGGGCGCGGCCGCATCGCGCCGGGCTTCCTGCGCGTCTTCGCCGCGGCCTGCGTCGTGGGCGCGGGCGCGGGGCTCCTGGCGGCCGCGTTCCGCGCGGCGGTGGAGCGGCTGCAACGCGTGCTGCACGACGGACTGTCCGCGTGGTCGGGAGCGCCGGCGCTGCTCGCCTCGATGGCGGTCACGGCGACGCTGGTCGGTGTCGCGCTGTGGCTGGTGCGACGCTTCGCGCCCGAGGCCGCGGGCAGCGGCGTGCAGGAGATCGAGGGCGCGCTCGAGGGCACGCGGCCCGTGCGCTGGCGGCGCGTGCTGCCGGTCAAGTTCCTCGGCGGCGTGTGCGCGCTCGCGAGCGGCATGGTCGTGGGGCGCGAAGGGCCGACGGTGCAGATGGGCGCGCAGTTCGGCGGCCTGGTCAACGAGGTGCTGCGCCTGCGGCGCGAGGCGGCGCACGCGCTGCTCGCGGCCGGCTCCGCCGCGGGGCTCGCCGCGGCCTTCAACGCGCCGCTCTCGGGCGTGCTCTTCGTCATCGAGGAGATGCGGCCGCGCTTCCACTACGGCTTCACCTCCGTCCAGGCCGTGCTGGTCGCCTCGGCCTGCGCCGACGTCACCTCGCGCGCCGTGTCGCACCGAGGCCCGGTCTTCGAGTTCACCGCCTTCCCCGCGCCCGCGCTCTCCGCGCTCTGGCTGTTCCCGCTCTTCGGCGCGCTGCTGGGCCTGGTCGGCGTGCTCTTCAACGGCAGCCTGATCGCGCTGCTGCGCGGCCTCGATCGCCTGAGCGCGAACCGCCGCCTCGCCGTCGGCGTGCTCGTCGGCGCCGCCGTCGGCCTGGCCACCTGGGCCTGGAGCGACGTGACCGGCGGCGGGTACCAGGCGATCACCGACGCCGTCGCGCTGCGCTTCGCGATCCCCACGCTGCTGCTGCTGTTCGCGCTGCGCTTCGGCGCGACGGTGCTGAGCTACGCCAGCGGCATCCCCGGCGGCATCTTCACGCCCATGCTCGCGCTCGGCACGCTGCTCGGCGTCGGCATCGGCCTGGGCGTCGACCGCCTCGACGTGTTCGACGTGCACCCCGCGGTCTTCGCCATCGTCGGCATGGGCGCGCTCTTCTCCTCCACCGTGCGCGCGCCGCTCACCGGGATCGCGCTCGCGATCGAGCTGACCGCGAGCTTCGACCTGATCCTGCCGCTGCTGCTGGCGTGCTCGATGTCCACGCTGGTCGCCGAGGCGCTCGGCGGCCGGCCGATCTACGAGCTGCTGTTGGAGCGCAGCCTGGCCCGCGCGCCCGTCGACGCGGCGCCGGCGGCGGAGTAGGAGCTCGTCCGCACGCCGGGACGCGCGCGCCGCTCTCCCGGGCGCGCTGGACATTTTCGCGCTTCGCCGTGACGCTCGGCGGCGCCGTGGAGAGTGGTGACGTGAAGAACGGCGAGCTGGAGGACCTCTTCGAACGCTACCGCAGCCGGCAGGACCTGTCGGCGCTGGGGAAGCTCTTCGACCTGGCCGCGCCCGAGCTGCTGCGCCTCGCGGTGCACATGGCGCCGGACGTCGCGAGCGCGGAGGACCTCGTGCAGCAGTGCTTCCTCGCCGCGCTCGAGCGCCCCCAGCGCTGGCGCGCGAGCGAGCCGCTGCTGCCCTGGCTCTTCGGCATCCTCACGAAGCTCGCGCGCAAGCAGCGCCGCGACGCGCGCCGCAGCCCGGAGCCGGACCGACTCTGGCCGCGACGCGCCGAGGACCCCGCGAGCGACGCGCTGTCCGCCGAGGTCCGCGCGGCCGTGGTGAAGGCGCTCGCGCACCTGCCGACGCTCTACCGCGAGGTCGTCCGCGCGAGCCTGCTCGACGGGAAGCCGCCGGGCGAGATCGCGCGCGAGCTCGAGCGCGCGCCCGGCACCGTGCGCATGCAACTGCTGCGCGGTCTCGAGCTCCTGCGCCGCGCGCTGCCCGCGGGTCTGGCCGGCGGCGGCGCGCTGCTGCTGTGCGGAACGCGCGGCGAGGCCGCGCTGCGCGCCGCCGTGCTCGAGCGCGCCGCGACGCCCGCGGCGCTGGGCGCCGTGGCGCTCTCGTCTCCTGTCGCCCTGGGAGGTCTCTACGTGTCGACGAAGACGCTCGTCGCGGTGCTCGCCTGCGCCGCCGTCCTGTGCACCTGGACGCTCTGGCCGCGCGACGCGGCGCCGCCGCGCACGGAGGACGTGACCGTCGTCACGAGCGCGCCGGCGGAGCCCGCCCCGCGCCCGCGTCGTCGCCGCGCAGCGCCGCGTCCACGTCGAGCGACGACGCGGCGACGCGCGCGGAGGTCGCGCGCGCCCTGCAGGACGCGCCGCCCGCGGCCGGGTCGTCCGCGCTCGTCCTCGTCGGTCGCCTGCTCGACGTCGACCCGGCCGACGCGGCGGAGGTCGAGCTCGAGGCGAGCGTCGCGGGCCGCGGGCGCGTGACGGGCACGGCGCGCGCCGACGGCTCCTTCGCGCTCGACCTCGGCCCGGTGCTCGCGGCCGACGGCGCGCCGGGCGTGCTGGACGCGTGGCTCGCGACGTCGTCCGTCCCCGCGCTCGACGTCTGGGCCCGACACCCGCGCTACCTGAGCGAGCACACCGTGGTCCAGGCCGCTCCCGCGGAGACGAGCGGGGACGGGCTCGAGCGGCACGAGTACGCGTGCGAGCTGCGCCTGCGCCTCGCGTCGGTCGTCACCGGCCGCGTGCGCGTGCCCGCGGGGTGGCGCGTCGAGGACGCGGAGGTGAGCCTCGGCGGCGACGACCTCGCGCACGCCGACGGCGAGCTGCTGGGCCTCGAGCGCGCGACGTGCGACGCCGAGGGGCGCTACGCGATCAAGTCGCTGCGCGAGGGCCGGCTCGACGTGCGCGCGGACCTCGCGGGCCTGCTGCCCGCGGGCGCGCCGATCGCGCTCGAGCGCGGCGCGACGCTCGAGCTCCCCGACCTCGTGCTCGAGGCGGGCCGCGCGGCGATCCGCGGTCGCGTGGACCTGGTGCCGTCGCTGATCGCGCCCCGCGGCGCCGACGCGAGCGGAGCGGGAGGAATGCGCCTCGACGCCCGCCTCGGCGAGCTGCGCGTCCTGGCGTGGCGCGTGCGCGGCGCGGACGAGCCGACCGCAGCGCCGGCGCCGGTCGCGACCGTCCTCGACCGCAGCAGCGTGCGCGGGCTGCGCGAGCTGCGCGGCGGCGCGCGCCTCGCGACGCAGAGCTGCGCGGTGCAGCGCGACGGGAGCTTCGAGCTGCGCGGCCTGGAGCCCGGGAGCTGGCGCCTCGAGGTGCACGGCCTGCGCGTGGACACCGTGCTGCGCGACTGCGAGTGGCCGACCGTCGTCGCGCCGGCGCAAGGCGTCGTGCTCGGCGAGCACCTGGGCACGCTCACGTTCCAGGTGCGCGACTCGCGCGGTCCGGTCGCCGGTGCGCTGCTCACGCTCGGCGGCGGCGGCAGCTTCAGCAGCCTGCCGACGGGCGCCGACGGCGTCGTGCGCGTCGCGGCCGACCTGCGTCACGACTACCGCGGCAACGCCTCGTGCGAAGGGCGCGAGAGCGTGCCGTTCGAGCTCCCCGCCCTCGGCCGCGCGCGCGAGGCGACGCTCGAACTGCGCCTCGCGGACGCCGCGCCGCCCGCTCGCATCGTGCTGCGCGCGCCGCCGTCCGGCGCACCCGAGCACGTGCACCTGCAGCTCGACTCGCTCGACGATCCGCCCCTGCAGGCGCGCGAGGAGCCGCTCTCTCTGCGCGACGGCGCGTACGCGGCCGCGAACGTGCCGCCCGGCCGCTGGCAGCTCACCGTACGCCCCGCCGAGGAGCACATCCCGGTCGCGTTCCACGGCGCCACCTGGCTCACCGAACGCTTCGAGGCGACGCTCGTGTCCGACGGCACCTTCGAGGCGCAGCTCACCTGCGCGCCGGGCGGGCGCCTGCAACTCGCCCTGCACGCCGACCCGAGCCTGCAGTCCTCCGCCGTCGCCTGCGAGCTGGTGCGCCTCGACGGGCGCCCCGTCCCGCCGCCGATCTTCGTCAGCGCGCTCGCCGGCGAGGGCTTCGGCGTCTTCAGCGCGTCGGCGCACCTGCGCCTGCTCGGCGAGGACCTGCGCGTCGGCCTGCGCGACTGCCTCGCCCCCGGAACCTACGAGCTGCGTCTCGCCGCCCCGCTCGCACGCGCCACGCCCGTACGCTTCGAGATCGAGGCGGGCCAGACCGCGCAGGCCGAGTGGCGCCTCGAGCCGCTCGAACGCTGACGCGCCGCGCCGCCCTCGCAACGCTCGCCCGCGAGCCCGCCGCCCCGTCAGCGCTCCACGCCCTCGAGGCGCACCTCGCCACCATCGCCCCGCAGGCGGAGCGTGACCGCCGGCGTCTCCGGCACCCCGCCCGCGCTCGGCCCCACCACGGCCCTCGCGAAGCCGCGGGACGACGCCCGCGCCGCCCCCGCCTCGAACGACAGCGCGTCCGCGACCACCGTCACCGACCCCCTCGCCGCTCACCGTCCCCCAGACACTCCCGGGCCGGACTCGAAGCGCTCCAACCGCGCCGGCCGTTGGCCCTCTCGGGCGTCGCGCTGCCAGCTCTCGCCTTCACCCGCCGCGTCGCGCCAGTGCAGTAATCGCCGATCGGCAAGCGGCCCCTGGGCCGGACTCGAAGCGCTCCGACCGCGCCGGCCGCGGCGCCAGGAACAGGCAGGTTCGAGCCTTGCCCCTGCGGACTCGACCACCGCACCTCCCCGGCCGGGTCCTCGCCGTTCGCCAGGACACTCCTGGGCAGGATTCGAAATGCTCCAACGGCGCCAGCCTTTGGGCCAAAGACAGGCAGGTTCGAATCCTGCCCCCGCGGAAACGAGACGAACCCGGCAGGCCAAAGGCCGTCCGGGTTCGTTGAGTGGTAGCGGGGGCAGGATTCGAACCTGCGACCTCCGGGTTATGAGCCCGACGAGCTGCCTGACTGCTCCACCCCGCGGTGTTGGGTCGCAGATGATGGGATCCGCGCGGGGGCGGGTCAAGGGCTCGAGCGAGAAAGGCTGCGCGAGGTGCCGTTCGAGGTCTTCGGAGTCGCGGAGTCGGGGGTCTGCGGCGCGCCGGGGCCGGAGGCGGGGCTCGCGCCTTCGCCGTCGCCGGTGTCGCTCGGCGGCGGCGCGGGCGTCTCGTCCACCGGCGGAGTCTCGACGGGCGGGGCCGTCTCGGGACGCACCTGCGCCTCGGCCTCGCCGACGAGCGTCGCGCGCAGCGTGGCCAGGGCCTCGGCGTCGGCGAGCAGCGCTTGGTGCGCGGCGCGGTCCTCGAGCAGACCGGCCCACGGCGCACCCTCGGGCGAGGGCGGCAGCTCGGGTGCGGCCTCGCCCTCGGCCGGCGGCGGCGGCAAGGGCGGCAGCTCGAGCAGCGCGGCGGCGGCGAGGTCGAGCGCCTCGAGCGTGCGCGAGCGCAGCGCGCGCTGCGCCAGGTCGCGCAGGTCGCGCAGGCGCACCGCGGCGGGCTCGGAGGCCCACGCCTCGCGGCGCAGCAGCGCGGTCGAGACGTGCAACGCCTCGCGGGCGGTGCGCGCGTCGCTCTCGGGGTCGTCCTCAGGGTTGGTCGAGGCCGCGATCAGGTCGCCGCCGCGCCGCAGGTCGGCGAGGTCGAGGATCGAGGGTCCGGCCGGCGTGACGCCGAGCTCGGCCGCGAACACCGCGCGGTAGTCGGCGAGCGCGAGGGCCTCCTGCCCTTGCAGCAGGTGGAAGCGCGCGCGGTCGCGCAGCACGAGCAGGCGCTGCGCCGTGCGGCCGGCGGCCACGGCGGCTTGCAGCGCGCGCTCGAAGTGCGCGAGCACCTGCGCCGGCTCGACCGCCTCGGCGTCGAGCGCCAGCAGGTCGGTCAGGAACAGCGCCTGCAAGTGCTCGAGGTTCGCGCCGTCCGCGTCGGGTGCGGCGAGGCAGGCCGCGACGTGCACGTCGATCAGGCGCCGCAGGAAGGCGGCGCCGCCGGGCAGCGCGCCGCCCGACTGCCGCAGCTCGCGCGCCCAGGCCGCGATCGCGGCGTGTCCGGCGGGCGGCAGCGCGGCGGCGGCCACCTCGTCGAGCTCGGCCACCAGCGACAACGCCTCGCGCAGGCGCGAGACGCGGTTCGCGTCGTTGGGCACCTGCAGCAGGCGCTCGGCCGCGGCGAGGCGCAGCGCGGCGTCGCCGTCGGACAGACGCCGCGCGGTCTGCACGAGCTGCGCGACGCCGGCCGGGCCGCCGTTCGCGATCGCGTCGAAGTTGTCGAGCTGCAGCAGGAGCGCGACGTGCTCGGGACCGCCGAGCTCGGCCACGAGCGTGAGCAGTTGCGTCTGCAGGTCGGGCAGCGTCTCGGCCGCGAGGCTCTTCAGGAAGCGCGCCGGGTCGGCGCGGCGCACGAGCGGCGCGAGCGCGGGGTCGCTGAGGAACGACAGCGCGCGGCGGCGCAGGTCGGCGTCGTCGCGCCCCAGGCGCTCGAGCAGCGTGTCGAGCAGCCGGTCGGCCTGCGGGTCGGCGGGGTCGATGCCGCGCGCGAGCTCTCCCACCACGCCGAGCAGCGTGTAGCCCAGCTCGGCCGGCGTGTCCGGCGCGTCCATGACGGTCACCGCGAGCGCGACGTCCTCGGGGCGGCCGACGGTCGCGAACAGGCGCGCGGCGGCGATGCGCACGCCGGCGTACTCGCGCTCCTCCTGGATCGCGCGCAGCACGACCTCGCGCACGGGCGCGAGCACCGCGCTCGTGTCGAGCTCGGCCGAGCGCGCGGCCTCGCCCAGCGTGGACAGCGCCTGCAACGTGATGACGACCGTGTCGCGGTCGGCCAGCGAGCCCGGCTCCATCAAGCGCGTGAGCTGGCGCGCGAGCAGCTCGAGCCCGCGCAGCACGCTGGCCTCGCCTTCCGCGCTCGGCTCCCAGCCCAGGCGGCCGAGCGCGTGCGCGGCGGGCGCGGCGAGCTCGGCCGAGCCCTCCTCGACCACCCGCGCGAGCAGCGCGCGCAGCTCGACGAGCGCGGGCGCCGCGGGATCGCTCACCGTCTGCGTCTCGAGCAGGGCCTCGACCGTGGCCTGGAAGGCCATGCCGTCGGGCTCCTGCGCGAGGTGCGCGAGGAGCTGGCGCGCGACCTCGGCCGTGTCGCCGGCGATGCCGCGCGGCAGCACGCGCACGGCGGCGGCGCGCAGGCGCGGGTCCGGCGACGCGAGCGTGGCGGCGGCGCGCGTCGGGTCGAGCTCGAGCAGGCGCGTCGTGAGCTGGCGGTTCTGGCGCTCGTACTGTTCGAGGCGCTCGCGGAAGTGCGTGTCGCGGCACCCGGCGCCGTGCTCGATCCAGAACGCGTCGAAGGCGGCCGCGTCGTCGAACCACTCGACGAAGAGGTCGAACAGCGCGGCGCGCGCGGCCTGCACGACCTCGGGCCGCGGCGATCCGAGGCCGCGCCCCAGCTCACCGGCGAGGTCGGTCTGGCCCAGGCGGCCGAGCGTGCGCGCGGTGGCGCGCCAGAGCACGCCCTGGTCGGGCGCGGCGAGCTGCGCGGCCGTGACGCGCGCCCAGGCCGGGCCGAAGGACGGGTCGTCGGCCAGGCGCGCGCGCAGCCACTCCAGGGCGCGGGCGCGAGCCTCGTCGCGCTCGGTGCGGCGCGCGGCGGAGACGGCGGCGGGCACGTTGCGCCCGGCGCGCAGGAGCATCACCCGCAGCGCCAGCGTCGGGTCGCGCTGCCAGAGCTCGTCGGGGTCGCCGTGCAGCTCCTCGTCGAGGAGCTGGTCGAGCTCGACGCCCATCTCGGCGGCCATCTCGGCGCCCATCGTGGAGCCCGGCTCGGCGGCCGCGGCGAGCGCCTCGGCGGCGGAGGCCGCGTCGGCCGACGCGCGCGGCGCGGCCGAGAGCAGAGCCGCGAGCAGGGCGCCGGCGAGGAGGGACCGCCCCCTGCGCTTCGCTCGACTCGCTCGGACTCTCATGCGTGGCTCATTCCATGGCGCGCACCCGGCGGCGCGGGAGCCCGGTCTCCCTCGCCTCGCGGGTGCCAATGTACGCGACGCGCTCGCATGGAGACAGCGCCGCACGCTCCCTTCTTCGACCATCCGTGCGCGAGACGTGACGTCAACCGCGCGCTTCACCTGCCGGGTGCCGGGGACGGGCGCCGCTAGCGGCGAAGGTGCGCGAGGATCACGCGCGCGATCGTATCGATCTCGTCGCGCGCGACGTCGACGCGCAGCTCGGCGAGCTCGGCGTACCACGCTTCGCGCTCGGCGGCGAGGCGGCGCACCTCGTCCAGGGGCGCGAGGTCGGTCAAGGCCGGCCGCGGCGTCGCGTCGCGGCGGGTGCGCTCGAGCAGGACCTCGGCCGGCGCGTCCAGCCAGACGCAGCGGCAGCGCTCGGCGAGCCGCGCGCGGTTCTCGGCCCGGCAGACGGCCCCGCCGCCGGTCGCGAGCACGAGCGGCCCGGGCTCGTCCAGCACCTCGGCCAGCGCGCGGGTCTCGAGGTCGCGGAAGGCCGCCTCGCCCAGCTCGGCCAGGAGCTCGCCCGCCCCGCCCGGCAGCGCCTGCATCCGGCCGAGGAGCGCCAGCCGCTCGTCGAGGTCGAGGAACGGCCAGCACAGCCGCGCGGCGAGGGCGCGGCCCACGGACGACTTGCCCGCGCCGCGCAGCCCGACCAGCGCCACACGCTCCGCGTCCGCGCTCATCCCGCGGCGGCCTCGGCGTCCTCGCGCAGGAGCTGCTCGAACGTGGCCCGCATCAGCGCCTCGTCGGGCTCCTGGCGGGTGAAGTGCCGGAACTGCAGGAGCGCCTGGCGCACGAACCACTCGCCGCCGGGCACCGCCGTGGCGCCGCGCGCGACCGCCGCGCGCAGCAGCGGCGTGCGCAGCGGCCGGTAGACCGCGTCGACGACCACCGCGTCGGCTCGCAGCACCTCCTCCGCGAAGGGCAGCGCGCCGGGTTGCGCGAGCGAACCCGCCGGCGTGCAGTGCACGAGCGCGGCGTACGGCGTGCGCGCGAGGTCGGCCCACGCGACGGCGGCGCCGCCGAAGGCCGCCGCGCTCGCGCGCCGCGGCGTCGCGCCGCGCGGCGACGACGAGCTCGGCGCGCCCAGCGCGCGCACCGCTTCGGCCGCCGCGCGCGCCGCGCCGCCCGCGCCCACCACGAGCACGCGCGCCGCGCGGACCGCGCACCGCGCCGGTGCGCTGCTCGTGCGCGAGGAAGCCGCGCTCGAGCGTCTCGCGCAACGCGTCGACGTCGGTGTTGAGCGCGCGCCAGCCGGCGCCGTCGCGCACCAGCGTGTTCGTCGCGCCGACGCGCCGCGTGAGCTCGTCGCTCGCCGCCGCGCGCGCGAGCGCGCCGCCCTTGAACGGCGCGGTGACCGAGAGCCCGCGCAGGTTCTCGTCGTCGGCGAGGTCGAGGAAGGCGTCGACGTCCTCGGCCTCGAAGGGCAGGTACAGCGCGTCGAGGCGCGCGCCCTTGAGCGCCATGCCGAAGAGCCGCGGCGACCACGAGTGCCGCGCGGGGTTGCCGAGCACGCCGAAGACGGCCGTCTCGGGGCCGAGGCCGCCGGGCGGCGCGACGGCGAGCAGGTCGTTGACGCGCACCTGGCCCGGCGCGGTCGGCGGCTGCGCGGGCGCGTCGACGAACAGCGCCGGCGCGGCGTAGGTGAAGGGCGAGCCGAGGATCGGCGCGAGGTAGCGCGTGAAGCTGCCCGCCTCGCCCGACGCGAAGGCCACCAGGCCCTTGCCGCGCTCGCGCAGGAGGCGCAGCACGCGCCAGCCGTCCTCGCAGGTGCGCGCGTGCGTCACGAGCTTGACCACGTCGCCTTCGTAGAGCACGGCCTCGACCTCCGCGAGCAGGCCGGCGAGGTCCGCCGGCGTGCCCTGCGTCTCGTGGCGCGAGACGATGCGGTGGCACTTGCCGGCCACCTCGCCGAGCTCGAGCGACAGGCGCCAGTCGACGTCGACGAAGGCCGCCCCGGCGCGCGCGGCGGTGCGCAGCGTCTCGAGGCGCTCGTCCACGTCCCCGGCGAAGTCGCCGAAGGCCTCGGCGCCGTGGATCGTGACGATCACGCGCTTCTTCAGCCCGCGGATCACGCGCGCGAGGTCGGCCTCGCTCGGGCGGCGGATGCGGTCGAGGCGCAGCTCGAGCAGGTCGGCCAGCGGCTCCTGGCGCCGCGCGGCGGCCTCGAGCTCCGCGAGCGAGTCCGCGATCAGGGAGACGACGATGGCCATGGCGCGGAGCGTACCAAGCTCGGGAGAGCCGCGCCTCGGTCGCGCCGAAGTCGAGGGAACCTGGTCCGGCCCGGCGCAGTCCGACCCTCCAGGAGGTGGTCCCGCCCCACCGCCCGCGCGCCGCGCGTCGGCGCCCTGCTCCCTTCCACCGCCACCCGCTCCCGCCCATGACGCCGACGATGCTCCGCGCCGCGCTCCCGCTGCTCCTGTTCGCACCGGCCGCGCTCGCCCAGACGCCGCAGGTCCACTCGCTGACGACGACCTACACCTCGAACAACGGCCTCGACGGGAACATGTTCGACGTCAAGGCGCTGGCGCCGATCACGATCGTCGCGCTCGACGGGCACTTCAACTCGGGTTCGGTGACGATCGAGGTCTACACGGTGCCGGGCACCTACGTCGGTCACGAGTTCGACCCCAGCGCGTGGACGCTGCGCGGCAGCGCGACCACGACCTCGAACGGCGTGGGCGTGCCGACGCCGATCCCGCTCGCGCTCGACGTGCAGCTCCAGGCGGGCGAGATCGTCGGCTTCTACGTCACGTGCACGGGGACGCCGGGCGTCAAGTACACCAACGGCACGGGCGTCGTCTACGCGAACGCCGACCTCGAGCTCTACGAGGGCCGCGGCATGGACTACCCGTTCACCGGCGGCTACGTGCCGCGCGCGTGGAACGGCACGGTCTACTACACGACGGAGGTCGGCGAGCGCTTCTGCTTCGGCGACGGCAGCGCGGGCTTCTGCCCGTGCGCGAACCCCGGCGGTCAGGAGCAGGGCTGCGCCAACGCGTCCGGTCTGGGCGCGCGGCTCGAGGGCACGGGCAGCGTCAGCGTGAGCGCCGACGACCTCGGCTTCACCGCCAGCGGCCTGGTCCCGGGCCAGCCCGCGATCCTCTTCGCCGGCACGCAGATGGTGAACGCAGGGCAGGGCCAACTGCTCGGCGACGGCCTGCGCTGCGCGGGCACGTCCGTCGTGCGGCTCGGCATCGCGGTGCCCGACGCGGGCGGCGTCGCGGTCTGGAGCGGCGGGCTCTGCGGCCAGGGCGGCGTCAACGCCGGCGAGACGCGCTACTTCCAGGTCTGGTACGGCGACGGCCCGGGCAGCCCCTGCGGCGCGGGACACAACCTGACGCCGGGCGTCAAAGTGATTTTCGGGGGCTGAGCGCGGCGCGCGGGGTCAGCCCGCGCTCTCCTCGTTCCAGGCCTCGTAGTCCATGTCGTCGATCGTCTGGGCCACGTAGCCGGCGTGCTTGGAGGCCTCCACCTCGGCGTGGTAGGCCTGCAGGATCACGTCCTGGAACTGGCTGCGCGCGCGCTGGTGGATCGGGTGCGCGATGTCGGAGTAGAGCCGCGCCCGACCGCGCTCGTCCTGCTCCGCGCGGTCCTTGGACAGGCGCGCGCCGCAGTCGTTGCAGTAGCGCGCGCGCACGTAGTTCTTGCCGCCGCAGCGCGGACAGCGGTCGCAGAGCTTGCGGCTCGGCATCGCGACGAAGAGCCGGTCGCCGCCTTCGATGATCTTGATGTCGCGGATCACCATCGCGCCGTCCAGCGTGATGCTGGCGAAGGCGCGCAGCTTGTCGCGCGTGCCTGGCACGAGCTTGATCCGCACCTCGGAGATCTTCACGGAAGGCACTCCTCCATCGGGGAGATTCCGCCCGAACTCCAGAGGCCGGGGCAGCTTTTGCCGCGCCGTTTTTGCGACCTCCTCAGGACGCCCGCAGCGACGGGGATGACGCGTTCTCTCGCGGGACTATTCCGGCCCGCGCGGACGCGTGACGCAGGCGAGGCGCGTGTCGAGCCCGGCCTCCGCGGCGGCCGCGCGCACGCGCTCGAGCGCGGCGCACGCGCTCGCCTCGTCGGCGTGCAGCGCGAAGAAGCTCGAGCCGCTGCCGGTCAGGCGCGCGTGTCCCTCGCCGCAGCGCTCGAGCAGCGCGCGCCACGCGGCGAGCTCGGGCGCCACCGCGAGCGCGGGCGCCTCGAGGTCGTTGTGCAGCCGCTCGCGCCACGCGCCGACCGGCGCGCCGGAGCAGGCCCGCGTCCAGGCGCGTGGGGCGCGCGTCGGCCTCCGGCGGCCTGCGCGCGCCAGGCGCGGAACACCTCGGCCGTCGCGCACGCGACGCCGGCGTCACGACCCAGGCCCACCAGGTGGGGGCGGCGTCGCGTCGCAGGGCTCGACGCGCTCCCCCACGCCCCGGCAGGTCGCGAGCCCTGGAGGCGCCGACGTCGTGGAAGAAGACGCAGTCCGGCCCCGCGGCGGCCAGCCACGCGCGGCGCCACGCGGCGCCGAAGTCCGCGCCCAGCGCGCGCGCTCGGCGGCCGCGAGCAGCGCGCAGGCCGCGTCCGAGCTGCCGCCGCCCAGCCCGGCCTGGCTGGGCACGCGCTTCGAGCGCGAGCGCCAGCGAGGCCGACCTCGGGCGCGACGAGCCCCAGCTCGCGGGCGCGCGCGAGCGCCGCGGTCGCCGCGCGGTGCGCCAGGTTGCGCGCGTCGGTCGGCACGTCGGCGCTCGCGCACGGGCCGCCGACGGCGAGCGCGACCGCGCCGCTCGCGTCGACGCGCACACTCGAGCTCGTCGGCCAGCTCGAGCGCGCAGAGCACCGTCTCGACCTCGTGGTAGCCGTCCGGCCGGCGGCCGAGCACGTGCAGCCAGAGGTTGAGCTTTGGCCGGCGCGCGCCGGCGCACGACGGCGCTCATGCGCCTGGCGCGGGCGGCGGCTCGGCGAGCACGTGGTTGTCGATCAGGCGCACGGGGCCGACGCGCGCGGCGACCAGGGCGACCGCGTCGCGCAGCGCGCCCGCGGGCTCGCGCTCGCTCCAGCCCTCGGTCTCGCGCAGCGCGGCGTACTCGAGCTCCAGGCCGGGCACGTCGAGCGCGGCGCGCAGCACGCCGCGCAGCGCGTCGGCGTCGCGCTCGCCCGCGCGCCAGGCGCGCGCGGCCGCGACAGCGCGCGCGACAGCGCCGTCGCCGTCGCGCGCTCGGCCGGCGACAGGCGCAGGTTGCGCGACGAGCGCGCCAGGCCCGAGGGCTCGCGCGAGGTCGGGCACACGACGACCTCCGGCCGCCCGCGGCGGCGCGCGCGAGGTCGCGCACGACGCGCGCCTGCTGGTAGTCCTTCTGGCCGAAGTAGGCGCGCGTCGGCTCGACGACGTCGAACAGCCGGTCGACGATGGTCGCGACGCCGTCGAAGTGGCCGCGCCGGAAGGCGCCCTCGAGCCCCAGCGCGCACGGCCCGGGGTCGACGTGTCGCGCGGCCGCGAGGCGTCCATCGGCGTCGAGCTCGCCGGGGAAGAACTGCGCGAGGGTGCCGGTGAAGACCATCGAGCAGCCCGCGCCGCGCAACTGGGCGGCGTCGCCGTCGAGGTCGCGCGGGTAGTGCTCGAAGTCGCCGCGCTCGTCGAACTGCAGCGGGTTGACGAAGACGCTCACGCAGGCGAGGTCGTTCTCGGCGAGCGCGCGGCGCACGAGCTCGAGGTGGCCCTCGTGCAGCGCGCCCATGGTCGGCACGAAGCCCAGCGTCGCGCCCGGCGGCGCGGCGCGCGCGGCACCAGGCGCGCGCGGGCTCGACCGCGTCGAAGGCGCGCGAGCGGCGGCGCGCCTCGCGCGGCAGCTCGGCGAGCGCGCGCGGCCACCGTGCGGCCGGAGCGCGCGAGCACGAGCTCGGGCGCCAGCTCGGCCAGCGGGGCCAGCACGAAGCGGCGCTCCTCGAGGCGCGGGTGCGGCAGCGCGAGCGCGTCGGCGTCGCGCCGCGCGTCGCCGTGCAGCAACAGGTCGAGGTCCAACCGCCGCGGCCCCCAGCGCACCTCGGTCGCGCGCTCGCGCCCCTCGGCGGCCTCGATCGCCTGCAGGCGCGCGAGCAGCTCCTCGGGGCCCAGCGTCGTGTCTAGCTCGGCGACGGCGTTCAGGTAGTCGGGCTGCGCCGCGGGCCCGCCGACCGCGGCCGTGGCGTGGTAGCTCGACACGCGCACGCGCTCGATGCCCGGCGTGGCGCGCAGCGCGGCGCACGCGGCGTCGAGGCGCTCGCTCGGTACACCGAGGTTGCTGCCCAGCGCGACGTAGGCGCGCGTCAGCACGCGCGGGCCGCTCAAGCCTGCGCGCTCCCCTGCCGCGCCTCGCCGCGCGCGCGCAGCGCGCCCAGCGCCCAGCGCACCGCGCCGAACAGCCAGAAGCCGTTGAACGCGAGGAACAGGAACGGCACCGGCGCGACGCCCAGGCCCATGAACACGAACACGACCGCCACGAGCGTGACGAAGTTCGAGCGGTCGCGCGTCAGCAGCGACGTGGCGTGCGTGTAGCGCACGCGGCTGACCATCAGCAGGCCGAGCAAGGGCAGCAGCACGACCAGGTAGACCGGGACCCACGAGAGCACGGGCGTCCAGTCGATGCCCTGCAGCCAGCCCATCACGTGCCCCACCGGCGTCGGCGTGCCGTTCTCGGTCTCGAGGCTCGGCTCGCGGAAGAGCAGGTACATCAGGAGCGTCGAGGTCACCGCGCCGGCCGCGCCGGGCGAGGGCAGGCCGCTGAACGAGCGGTGCGCCTCCTCGTCGTGCTCGGTCTCGAGGTTGAAGCGCGCGAGGCGCAGGATCGCCATCAGCGAGAACGCCCCGGCGGCGATGAAGTGCAGGCGCGGCGAGCCCATGTGCCCCACCAGCGGTCCCTCGTGCTCGATCAGCACCTTGGCCAGGATGGCCGGCGCCACGCCGAAGGTCAGCGCGTCCGAGAGCGAGTCGAGCTGCGCGCCGAAGTCGCTGAAGCTCTTGGTCAGCCGCGCGACCTTGCCGTCGAGCGCGTCGAAGACCATGCCGAGGAAGATCAGCCCGCAGGCCGCCTCCATCTTCATGTAGAAGACCTCGGAGCCCACGCTCGAGTAGGCCAGGGCGTCGAGGCCCTTGCAGATCGCCAGCAGCCCGCAGGCCGAGTTGCCCAACGTCAGCAGGTTGGGCAGCATCGCGACCGGCTTCATCGCGACGCGCCTCAACGGCTGGTGCGGTAGGAGACCACGTTGGCCTGGTTCACCCAGACCGGCCCGGTCTTCTGCGCGGGGAAGTCGACCTGCAGCCAGTCGCCGTCCATCGCGCGGACGGTGACGGGCATGTCGTCGGCGAGACCGGCGAGCGGCCGAGCGGTGCCGGCGACGAGGTTCAGGCCGTAGACGGTGGCGCCCGCGCGCAGGTGCTTGTTGCCCTCGACCGGCGCGCTGCCGCCGGCGGAGGTGAGGGCGCTCAGCGCGACGCCGAGGCCGGCGCCGACGAGGAGCAGGGCGAGGTTCTTCATGGCTCGTGGACGGGGGCCCCGGGGGACGCCGGGAACCTCGCAGGAGCGTAGTCCGCCCCGGGCGCGAACGGTAGGATCGGCCCACCATGAACGAGATCGCCAGCATCCACGGGCGGGAGATCCTGGACTCCCGCGGCAACCCCACGGTCGAGGTCGAGGTCCAGCTCTCGGGGGGCGCGTTCGGCCGCGCCGCGGTGCCCTCGGGCGCCAGCACCGGCGCGCACGAGGCCCACGAGCTGCGCGACGGCGAGGGCCGCTACAACGGCAAGGGCTGCCTCAAGGCCGTGCACGCGGTCAACGACGAGATCGCCGAGTGCCTGATCGGCATGGACGCGACCGACCAGCCGGCGATCGACCACGCGATGATCGAGCTGGACGGCACCGAGAACAAGAAGCGCCTGGGCGCCAACGCGATCCTGGGCGCCTCGCTCGCGGTCGCCAAGGCCGCGGCCAACGAGGCCGGCCTGTCGCTCTTCCGCTACGTCGGCGGCGTGAACGCGCGCGTCACGCCGGTGCCGATGATGAACATCCTCAACGGCGGCCAGCACGCGGACAACAACGTCGACCTGCAGGAGTTCATGATCATGCCCTTCGGGGCCACCGACTTCGGCGAGGGCCTGCGCATGGGCGTCGAGGTCTTCCACGCGCTCAAGTCCGTGTGCCGCGGCCGCGGCCTGAACACGGCGGTCGGCGACGAGGGCGGCTTCGCGCCGAACCTGGCCTCCAACGAGGAAGCCATCCAGCTCATCCTCGAGGCCGTCGAGCTGACCGGCCTGCAGCCGGCGCGCGACATCCGCATCGCCATCGACGCGGCCTCCTCGGAGTTCTACGAGGACGGCAAGTACCGCATGGAGGGCGAGCTGCGCAGCGCCGAGCAGATGGTCGAGTACTACGCCGGCCTGTGCGAGCGCTACCCGATCTTCTCGCTCGAGGACGGCCTGTTCGAGGACGACTGGGACGGCTGGCGGCAGCTCACCGCCGCGCTCGGCGAGCGCGTGCAGCTCGTCGGCGACGACCTGTTCGTCACGAACGTCAAGCGCCTCGCGAAGGGCATCGAGGGCGGCATCGGCAACTCGATCCTCATCAAGGTCAACCAGATCGGCACGCTGACCGAGACGCTCGACACGATCGCGCTCGCGCAGCGCAGCGGCTACACGTGCGTGATGAGCCACCGCTCGGGCGAGACCGAGGACACCACCATCGCCGACCTCGCCGTGGCCGCGCGCTGCGGGCAGATCAAGACCGGCGCGCCCTGCCGCACGGATCGGGTCGCCAAGTACAACCAGTTGCTGCGCATCGAGGAGGAGCTCGGCGCGGCGGCGGTGTACGGCGCGCGCGCCCTCGAACGCCGGGAGGCGGGACGCTGAGTCGGCGATGAAGCGGTCCCGCGACGAGCGCACGCCGGAGCTCCCGGGCCTCGAGCCCGGGGACGGCGCTCTCGTCGCGTCCCGCCCGCGGACCGAGCCGCAGGGCCGCGGCATCGCCCGGCGCTACGCGGCCCGCTCGGCCGAGGTGTTCCTCTACTGGATGCCCGTGTGGGTGCCGCTGGTGCTGCTCGCGCAGCTCACGCAGGGCGGCCTCTCGCCGGCGCTGCGCGAGCAGGAGGACCTCGAGCGCAAGGAGCTCGAGCTCTCGCAGCGCCTCGCCTCCGACGAGTCGCGCGCGCACGAGCTGGACCTGAAGGTCGAGGCGCTCGGCGACGAGATCTACCACGAGCGGCTGCTGCGCCTGTACTCCGACGAGGTGCGCGAGGAGGTCGAGCGCCGCGACCTCGCCCCGCGGCCGTCGAGCGAGGCGCCCACGGGCGACCGGTGAGCGCGTCGCGGTCCCTGAGCACGCGCGCGCCCCTCGCGGCCGCGCTGCTCGCGCTCGTGTCGTTGGCGGGCGCGGCCGCGGGCCGGCCGCAGGAGGACGCCTGGGTCCCCGTCGACCCGATCGCGGCGGCGACGCTCGCGCGCGCGGACGGCGAGCTCGAGCGCGCGCTGGCCGGCGGCGCGGGCGCGGAGCTGGCCTGGACCCGCGCCTTCGACGCGTGGGGCGAGGCGCTGCGCGAGAGCGAACCGGGCGTGCTGGTCGACCTCGGCCCGCGCGACGAGCGCGGCGAGCCGCGGCCCGCGCTCGACGCGCTGCTGCCCGACCCCGACCACGGCGCGCTGCGCAAGCAGGAGGCCGTCGAGTACGCGGTGCTGCGCCGGCTGGAGGCGCTGCCTCGCCCGCGCGCCGCGCGGCGTGGCGCGCCTGGTGCGAGCCGCGCGCAGCGCGGCGCCGCCGGCCGCGCCGAGGACGCGCGCGCGCGCGCGGCCGACCTCGCGCGACGCGAGCGCGAGTACCCGGCCAGCGAGGCGGCGCTGCGCGCGGCGGTCGAGCGCTTCGAGCTCGAGCTCGAAGCCGGTCGCCCGGCCCAGGCCGCGAGCTGGCTGACGCGCGCCGAGCGCCACGCGCGCCTCGTCGACCCCGAGCGCTTCGCCGCCGGACTGGCGCGCCGCCGCGCGGCGCTCGACGCGCTCGAGATCGCCCCCGCCGCGCCCGCGCCGGTCTGGCCCGACGCGCGCGAGCTGGTGCCCGAGCGCCTGCACCCGTTGGTCCTGCCCGACCTGCGCAAGGTGCCGGCGATGGCGCGCATCGACCCGCCGGCGGGCCTCGCCTTCCTGGCCGACGGGCGCCGCGCCGTGCAGACCTCCGACCGCGTCTGGCTGCTCGGCGCCGGCGTCGAGGACCGCTCGTACCAGCCCTGGGCGCCGGCGCGCGAGCACGGCTGGCCGTGGCCGGTGACCGCCGAGCGGCCCGGGCGCGACTGGCCGCTCCTGCCCGCGACCGACGGCGAGGACCTCTACCTCGTCGCCGGCCGCGCCGACGGGACGACCTCGAACCTCGTGCAGCGCGCGCGCCCGCCGCGCGAGCTCGAGATCCCCGAGCTGCGCTGGACGCTGGGCGGCGACGGGCTCTACGTGGGCGACGCGCGCGTGGCCGACCTCGAGGCGCTGCTCGGCCCGGGCCTGTGGGAGTTCCAGCCCGGCCCGCTGCTGGTCGACGACCTCGTCGTCGTGCAGGCGCGCCAGTGGAGCCAGGTCGAGCAGGACGGCCTGCGGCAGGTCAACGCGCCCGGCGAGGCGCGCGGCTGGGTGCTCGCGCTCGACGCGGACAGCGGTCGGCCGCGCTGGCGGCGCCTGGTCGCGCGCGGCACGGACGTCGTGCGCGACCTCGGCCTGCGCACCGGCGGCGGGCAACTGCTGCGCACGCCCGCGGCGCCGCCCGTGCGCGTCGGCGGCTACCTGTTCGTCGGCACGCACCTCGGCGTGGGAGCGCTGCTCGACCTCGCCGACGGGCGGCCGGCGTGGAGCTTCCACGTCGCGCGCCGCGCGCCCGAGGAGGCCGCGTGGGCGGACTCCACCGCGCCCATCGTCGAGCGCCGCCCGGACGCCGCCGCCGCGATCCTGTGGGGCCCGCGCGACGCGACCCGGCTGTACTGCCTCGCGGGCGAGCTGGACCTCGCGCCCGGGCGCGGCGCGCTGCTCCTGCACCCGCCGCTCGAGGTGCCCGAGGCCGAGCGCCTGGTGGGCGGCGATCGCGACGTGGCGCTGGTCCAGGGCCGCGCCGGGGCGCGGCGCACCCTGTCGGCCTACGAGCTCGCCAGCGGGCGGCGCTACGACTCGATCTTCCTGGGCCGCGAGGAGGTCTTCCTCGGCCGCGCGCTCGTGTCGGAGCGCAAGGTCCTGTGCCTGACCGACCGCGGGCTGTACCGCTTCGACCGGGCACGCGAGCTGTACCTCGAGGCGGTCACGCCCGTGCTGCTGGACGGCGCCTGGGAGGCCGGCGGCCTGTGGGCGCGCGGGGCCGCGGTGGTGGCCCTGGCGGGCGGCGAGCTCTACGAGTTCCGGGCGCGCTGAGGCGCCCCCGCACCTGCGTCAGAATTGCGTACTCGGGCCTGAACGCCCCCCGGGCGCGTCGTACGCTGGTCGCCGGCGCCGCAGGAGGGAAGAAAACCCCTCGCGCGGGGTCCTTGGACCGTCCGAAGGGCGTCCCAAGAGAGCCGCGGCAAGTGCCCGGATCCGCCGTTCCTCGCCTCGAAGCCCCCCCACGCCTCGGGGCCCCGTTCCACGCCTCGAGGCCCCGTTCCACGCCCCAAGCTCAGAGCGCCCATGTCCGAAGCCAGCCTCGCCCGCCTCCGCGACGTCCACGCCCAGATGAAGACGGAGCTGCACCGCGTGATCGTGGGCCAGGAGGAGGTCCTCGACCAGCTCCTGATCGCGATCCTGACGCGCGGTCACTGCCTGCTGGTCGGCGTGCCCGGCCTCGCCAAGACGCTGATGATCTCGAGCCTCGCCAAGACGCTCGACCTCAGCTTCAACCGCATCCAGTTCACGCCGGACATGATGCCCAGCGACATCACCGGCACGGAGCTGCTGCACATCGACCCGGAGTCGAGCGCGCGCACCTTCCGCTTCGAGCCCGGTCCGCTGTTCGCGAGCGTGATCCTGGCCGACGAGATCAACCGCACGCCGCCCAAGACGCAGGCCGCGCTGCTCGAGGCCATGGTGGAGCGCCAGGTCACCTCGGCCGGCAAGCGCCACGAGCTGCCCAACCCGTTCTTCGTGCTCGCCACGCAGAACCCGATCGAGCAGGAGGGCACCTATCCCCTGCCCGAGGCGCAGCTCGACCGCTTCATGTTCGAGGTGCACGTCGGCTACCCGAGCCACGACGAGGAGCGCGAGATCCTGCGCCGCACCACCAGCGACGAGCAGCAGGAGCCCGCGCGCGTGCTGGCCGCCGCCGAGCTGCTCGAGCTGCAGCACGCCGTGCGCCAGATCCCCGTCGCCGACCACGTCTACGACTACTGCCTCGCGCTGACGCGCGGCACGCGGGTGCGCTCGGACGCGCCGCTGCCCTTCCTGCGCGAGTGGGTCACCTGGGGCGCGGGGCCGCGCGCGAGCCAGTTCCTGGTGCTCGGCGCCAAGGCCTGCGCCGCGCTCGCCGGCCGCAACCACGTCGCGATCGAGGACGTCAAGCGCATCGCGCACCCGGTGCTGCGCCACCGCATCGTGACCAACTTCTCGGCCGCCGCCGAGGGCATCACCTCCGACCACCTGATCGACCGCCTGCTCGACGAGGTCCAGCCCGGCGCCGCCGTGGGCGCCGGCCTGCCGGGCGTCGCCAAGCCGCAGTAGGTCCGCCTTGGCCCGGACGAATCCCAGCCTCGACCCGGCCGTCCTCGACCGGCTCTCCAACCTGTCCCTCGTCGCGCGGACGGTGGTGGAGGGCTTCATGTCCGGCCAGCACCGCTCGCCGCACCGCGGCAGCTCGGTCGAGTTCCAGCAGCACCGCGAGTACGTCCCCGGCGACGCGCTCAAGCGCATCGACTGGAAAGTGTTCGCCAAGAGCGAGCGCCTGGTGGTCAAGGAGTTCGTCGAGGAGACGAACCTCGCGCTGCACCTCCTGCTCGACGCGAGCGAGTCGATGGCCTACGGCTCGCTCGACTGGTCGAAGTTCGACTACGCGCGCTGGTGCGCGGCCGCGATGGCGCACCTGACGCTGGGCCAGCGCGACACGGTCGGTCTGGTCGTCTTCGACGAGAAGGACCGCAAGAAGGTGCCGCCGGGCAACGGCGCGCGGCAGCGCGCGGCCATCCTGCAGCAGCTCGAGGCGGCCGAGCCCGCCGGCCCGACGCGCATCGGCGCCGTGCTCAACTGGCTCGCCACGCGCCTCTCGCGCAAGGGCATCGTCGCGGTGTTCAGCGACTTCTTCGACGACCTTCCGGGCGTGCTCGAGGGCCTGCGCCGGCTCGTCTTCGCCGGCCACGAGCCGATCCTCTTCCAGGTGCTCGACCCGCAGGAGCTCGACTTCGAGTTCGAGCGCCTGACGCGCTTCGAGGGCCTCGAGGCCAGCGGCACGCGCCGCATCGACCCCAAGGCCATCCGCGACGCGTACCTCGCCGAGATCGAGCGCCACAACCACGAGCTCGCGCGCCAGGCGCAGGCGCTCTCGATCGACTGCGTGCAGGTGCGCAGCTCGCAGGGCGTCGACGCGGTGCTCTCCACCTACCTCGCGCACCGCACGGCGCGCGCGCGCGGAGGGCGGCGCTGATGTTCGAGGGCTTCGTCCACCCGGCGCTCGCCGCCGGCGCCGCGCTGGCCGCGGTGCCGCTGGTGATCCACCTGCTCAACCGTCAGCGGCACAAGCCCGTGCCGTGGGCCGCGATGCGCTTCGTGCTCGCGGCGCACAAGCGCACGCGCCGGCGCGTGCAGATGGAGAACTGGTTGCTGCTGCTCCTGCGCATGGCGGCGGTGGCGCTGCTCGCGCTCGCGGTCGCGCGGCCGTTCACCGGCAGCGAGAGCCCGCTCGCCGGGCTGACCGAGACGCGCCGCGACCTCGCGCTCGTGCTCGACGTGTCCGCGTCGACGGGCTACCGCGAAGACGTCGAGACCGTCTTCGAGCGCATCGTCACGCGCGCGCGCGAGCTCGTGAGCGAGCTCGACGCCGCGCGCGGCGACCGCGTGCAGCTCGTGCTCGGCGGCGGGCGCGCGCGCCTGGCCGCGAGCGGCGACCCGCGCCAGGCGCTGGCCGTGCTCGAGACGCTCTCCGCCCCCACCGACGAGCGCTTCGACCTCGTCGCCGCCCTGGGCGCGGTGTACGACTTCGCTCGCGAGGAGGCCGCCGGCACCGAGGAGAGCCGCGTCGAGGTGCGCCTGCTCAGCGACCTGCAGCGCAACGCCTTCGCGCCGCGCGCCGCGACGGCCGAGGGCGAGCCGCCGGTCGACGACGTGCTCGCGGTGCTCGACCAGCTCGCCGGCCTCGGCCTGGGCGTGGTGGTCGAAGACCTCGGACCGCGCGACGCGACGCCGCCCAACCTCGCGCTGGCCGCGATCGAGGCCCCGCTCGGCGGTCTGGCGACGGGCGCGCCGCTCGACCTCACCGTACGCGTGGCGAACCACGGCGTGATCGGCCGCCAGGCGGTGCGCGTCGCGCTCGAGGTCGACGGCGAGCGGCGGCCGAGCCAGATGCTCGACCTCGCCGCGCGCGGCGAGGCCGAGGCGCACTTCCCGCTGCTGTTCGACCAGCCCGGCGAGCACGTCGTGCGCGCCGCGCTCGAAGGCGACCGCCTCGCGGTCGACGACGCGCGCGTCGAGGTGATGAGCGTGCCCGCGCCGGTGCGCGTGCTGCTCGTCGACGGCCGCCCCGCGCCCGAGCTCGAGCGCGACGCGGCCGGACGCCTGTCGGTCGTGCTCGACCCCACGGTGGCCGAGGGCCCCGGCGGTGCGCGCTCGCCGTTCGCGTTGAGCGAGGTGCTGCCGCGCGACCTCGAGGGCGGCGACGTCGACCTCGCCGAGTTCGACCTCGTCTGGCTGTGCGACGTCGACTCGCTGACGCCGGCCGCGGTCGCGCGCCTCGAGGCCGCGACGGCCGCCGGCGCCGCGCTGGTGATCAGCCTCGGCGACGAGGTGCAGCTCGACACGTTCAACGCGCGGATGTTCCGCGCGGACGGCGCCGGCCTCGCGCCCGCCGAGCTCGTGCGCACGGTCGCGACGGCCTCGCGCCGCGGCGAGTACTGGCGCGTGCACGAGTTCGACGAGACGCACCCGGCGCTCGCGCTGTTCGCCGAGGAGCGCTGGCGCCCGCTGTTCACCGAGGGCCCGGTGTGGCAGTTCGTCGCCACGCGTCCGCACGCCGACGCGCGCGTGCTCGCGCGGCTCGACGACCCGGCCGGCAGCGCGCTGCTGCTGTCGCGGCCGTACGACCGCGGCGAGGTCTACCTGTGGACCTCGAGCATGGACGAGAGCTGGACCGCGCTGCCCACCTGGGGGCCGTTCCTCGTGCCGTTCGTCTACGACCTCGTGCGCCACGCGGGCACGCCGCCGGCGCCGCGGACCGCGCTCGAGCCGGGCACGAGCTTCACCGCCGAGGTGCAGAGCTTCCCGCGCCGGCTCGAGCTCGTGCTGCCCGACGAGACGCGCCGCCCGCTGACCGACGAGCCCGAGAAGGTCGCCGACGGCGTCTGGCGCCTGCCGGTCGTCGACGGCGCGCTGACCGAGCGCGTGGGCCTGTACCGCGTGCTGGCCGACGGCGCGCCGCTGCGCGCGTTCGCGGTCCAGCTCCCCGGCGACGAGAGCGACCTCGAGCGCATGTCGCACGGCGAGCTCGAGGGCCTGCACCCGGCGCTCGCCGTGTTCGACCCCGCCGCCGCGGACGCCGACGCGGCGGGCGCGCCGCCGCGCCGCGGCGAGCTGTGGCGATGGCTCGCGCTGCTGTGCCTCGCCGCGCTCGTGGGCGAGTCGCTGTGGGGCGCCTGGATCGGCAACCGCCGGAGGGTCGTACGATGATCGCGCCGCTCGCCGCCGCCGCGCAGGAGCTGGGGACCAGCGAGAGCCTGCGCCTGCTCGACCTGCCCGCCGCGTGGGTCGTCGTGCTGATCATCGCGCCGGTCGCCGTGCTGCTGGCCTGGCTGGCCTACGCGCGCGAGTCGATCCCGAGCGTCGCGCGCGTCGCGCTGTCGCTGCTGCGCCTGACGGCCTTCGGCCTGCTGCTCGTGATCCTCTTCCGCCCGGTCATGGTGCTGCGCAGCGAGGAGGTGCGCCCGGCCGAGGTGCTGGTGCTGCTCGACGACTCGGCCTCGATGGGCATCGCCGACGGCTACCTGGGTGACGCCGCCGCACGCGCCGCGCTCGCGCCCTTCGCGGACGGGCGCCTCGAGGACACGTCGCGCCTCGAGCTCGCGCGGCGCGCCCTCGAGCGCCAGCTCGCGCCGCAGCTGCGCGAAGGCGAGTACGAGCTGCGCACGCTGCGCTTCGCCGAGGACGCCACGCCCTACGAGAACGCCGACGAGCTGACCGCGCGCGGCCGCGCCACGCACGTCGGCGACGCGCTGCGCCGCGCGCTGGGCAACGCGCGCGGGCACCACGTGACCGACGTGATCCTCGTCTCCGACGGGCGCTCGAACGGCGGCTCGTCCCCACTCGACGCCGCGCGCGCCGCGGCCGCCGAAGGCCTGCCGGTCCACACCGTCGTCGTCGGCGACACGCGCCCCGAGCGCAACGTGTTCGTCGAGCTCGGCGAGGCGCCCAGCGACGTGCTCGAGGGCGACGAGATCTCGATCGTGGTGCGCGTCGCGGGCCGCGGCACGGAGGGCCTGGGCGCCACGCGCGTGATGCTCGAGGAGCTCGACGCCGAGGGGCGCGTGGCGCGCCTGGTGGCCGAGGAGCCCGTGACGCCCAGCGAGACCGGCGAGCGCGTCGGCCTCGTCGCGCCCGCCGAGGGCGTGCGCTCGGGCGCCACGGTGCGCCGCTTCCGCGTGTCGGTCCCGCCGCTCGAGGACGAGACGCTGCTCGACGACAACGCGCTGGAGTTCTCGGTGCGCATCAGCCCCGAGAAGATCCGCGTGCTCTACGTCGAGGGCTACCCGCGCTGGGACTACCGCTACCTGAAGGACCTGCTCAAGCGTCAGGACCAGAACCTCTCGGCGCAGATCTTCCTGCTCTCGGCGACGCCCGACTTCCAGCAGGAGCACTCGCCCGGCCTCGCGTCGCTCACCGAGGTGCCCACCGACCGCAAGGAGCTGCTCGAGAACTACGACGTCATCATCCTCGGCGACGTCAACCCGGGCGCGATCTCGCCGGACCCGGCCAAGTGCGAGGAGTTCCAGGAGTCGCTCGTCGAGTTCGTCACCCGCGGCGGCGGCGTGCTCTTCCAGGCCGGCGAGTACGAGAACCCGCGCACGTACCAGGGCACGAAGCTCGAGGAGCTGATGCCGGTGGTGCTCGACGCGCAGAGCGGCCTGCCCTACCAGGGCGACACGACGCGCGAGCTGCGGCCGACGCTCGAGGACCCGGCCGCGCCGCACGAGGTCGTGCGCCTGCACCCCGACGACGCGATCAACCGCGTGCTGTGGGAGGAGGAGCGCGGCCTGCGCGGCTTCTACTGGTACTCGCCCGTCAACCGCGCCAAGCCCGGCAGCCAGGTGCTGCTGCGCCACCCGAGCGAGTCCGGCCCCTACGGGCGTCACCCGCTGCTCGTGGTCGGCTACTACCCGTCGGGCCGCACCATGTTCCTCGCGCTCGACTCCACCTGGATGTGGCGCTATCGCTACGACGAGCGCTACCACGGCCGCTTCTGGCGCAACGCGATCCGTTGGCTCGCGCTGGGCCGCCTGCGCGGCGGCGACCGACGCTTCTCGCTCGCGAGCCAGCGCACGAGCTACGGGCTCGACGAGCGCGTGGGCCTCGAGGCGCGCGTGCTCGACGAGGACTATCGCCCCAGCGACGCGCCGGTGGTGCACGCCCGCACGCAGGGCCCCGACGGCGACGTGCAGGAGCACGAGCTCCTGCTCGTGCCCGGCCGCGAGGGCCAGTACCGCGCCTCGTTCGAGGTGGACCGCCCCGGCCTCTACCAGGCCTGGATCGAGGAGGGCGGCGAGCGCGTGGCGAGCGCGGACTTCGAGGTCGTGCTGCCCTCGCGCGAGAGCGCCGACCCCACGCCGGATCCCGAGCTGCTGGCCGCGGTGGCCAAGGTCTCGGGCGGCAAGGCCGTGAGCCTGGCGACGCTGGCCGACCTGCGCGGCGAGCTGCCCGGCGGCGAGGAGCGGCGCGAGCCGATCGCCTCGACGCTCGAGGACGCCTGGGACAACGGCCGCACGCTGCTCGTCGTGCTGCTCCTGCTCTCCGTCGAGTGGGTGCTGCGCAAGCGCCTCGAGCTCGTCTGACGAAGACCACCCGGGGCCGCGCGCCCGCGGGACCGAACCGATGACCTCCTTCCCGACCTCCCTCCGCCGGAGCGCGCTGCGCGCGTCGCTGGTGCTGTGGCTCGCCGCGGGCGCCGCGCCCGCGCTGCGCGCGCAGGCCGTCGAGGGCGAGGAGCCGGTCATCACGGGCTTCTCGATCCCGCAGACGCGCGCGGCGCGCGCGCGGCTCGAGCGCGCCCTCGGCCACGTCGAGGGCAAGCGCTGGAACGAGGCGATCGAGGACCTGCAGGTGCTGCTCGAGGAGCACGCCGGCGAGCTGCTGCACGCCGGCGGCCCGATCAGCTCGCCGGGCGGCGTCTACCGCGGCGTGGCCGAGGAGGCGCGACGCGTGCTGGCGCTGCTGCCGCCCGAGGCGCGCGATCTCTACGACCGCCGCTTCGCGCGCCGCGCGCAGGCCGCGCTGGCGCTGGCGCGCGCGCACGGCGACCGCCACGCCGTGGTCGAGGTCGCGCGCCGCTGGCCGCTGTGCCCCGCCGCTGCGGAGGCCTGGTGGACGCTGGGCGACCTCGAGCTCGAGCTCGGCAACCTCGACGAAGCGCGCTCGGCCTGGTCGCGCGCCCTGCGCGCGCGCCTGGAGGCCGCCGGCGGCGAGGCCGAGGCCGAGGCGCCCGTGCACCTCGCGGCGTCGCCCGAGCGCTGGGGCGAGGCGATCGCCGCGCTCGAGGCCCTGGGCGCCCCGCTCGCCGCGGGCGAGCTCGCGCGCCTCGAGCTCGCGCGCGCGACGCGCGACCCCGAACACCCGCTGGCCCTCGCGGCGCACGAGCGCCTGACGCCGGCCGGCAGCCTGCGCCTGGTCACGCCCGCGGAGGCGCCGCTGGGCGCGCCCGACGAGACGGCCAGCGCGTGGCCGAAGCCCTTCCGCATCCCCACGCCTCACCCGTTCGACCGCCCGGCCGGCCAGAACCTCTTCCCGGTGCGCGTCGGCGACACGGTGCTCGTCAGCAACTCGCTGCAGCTCTTCGCGGTGAACGCCTACTCGGGCGCGCTGCGCTGGGCCGGCGCGCTCCCCGCGGGCTGGGCGCGGCTCGACCGCGAGGAGGCGCACCAGTTCTTCAAGGGCGTCGACGACCGCGGCGCGATGATCGCGCCGGCCGCCTCCGACCGCGTCGCGGTGGCGGCGCTGCAGGTGCCGGTGACCGACCTGACGAACGAGACCTACCGCAGCATCGCGATCACCACGATCATCCCCGACCGGCGGCTCTACGCGTACGACGTCGAGACCGGGCGCGAGCTGTGGAACCACCACCCGCCGCCGGGCTGGGACTTCGACTCGGGCACCTTCGCGGAGCGCATGAGCGTGGCGGGGCCGCCGGTCGTGCACGCCGGCCGCGTACTCGTGCCGATGCACCGCATGTACGGCCGCATCGAGTTCTACGTGGCCTGCTTCGACCTCGACAGCGGCGCGCTCGAGTGGGCCACGCAGCTCGTCAGCGGCCAGCGCGAGCTCAACATGTTCGCGCGCGCGGAGACCGAGTTCAGCGCGCCGCCGGTGCACGTCGCGGGCGACCGCGTGATCGTGCTGACGCAGCTCGGCGCCGTGGCGGCGCTCGACCTGTTCTCCGGCGCGGTGGTGTGGGAGACACTCTACGAGCAGATCCCGCCGCCCGAGCGCGACACCTTCAGCGCGTCGCGCCTGCCCAACAAGTGGCGCAACGCGCCGCCCGCGGTGACCGACGACGTCGTGGTGGTCACGCCCTTCGACGGCCTCGACCTGGTCGGCCTCGACCTCGCCACCGGCGACCCGCTGTGGACCGTGCAGTACGCGTGGATCCAGCACCTCGCCGGCGGGCGCGGCGCGCGCGTCGACCTGCTCGTCGGCGCCGACGACCGCCACGTCTACCTGGGCACCTGGCCGGTGGTGGCGCTCGAGGCGCGCGGCGGGTTGGCCGCCGAGTCCCCGCGCGCGCTCGCCTGGCGCTTCCCCTCGGGCGACCTCTCGGGCAACGAGGCCACCGACGCGCGGCCCGTGCTGCTCGCCGACCGCATGGTCGTGCCGTGGCGCGGCGAGCGCGTCGAGATCGAGCTCTCCAGCGGCCGCCGGCGCAGCAAGCCGGTGCCGTGGCAGTCGGGCCGCAGCGGCAACCTGCTCGCCGACGGCGGCTCGCTGTACGCGCTCGACTCGCGCTACCTCGACGGCTACTTCGAGTGGGACGTGCTCTTCGCGCGCGCGCGCCGCGCGCACGCCGAGTCGCCCGACGCGCCCGAGCCCGCGCTCTACCTCGCCCAGCTCCTCGCGCAGCGCGGCCGCGCCGAGGCCGACGACGGCCGCAGCGAAGCCGCGCGCGACTGGCTCGACGAAGCGGCCGTGCTGCTCGCGGACCTCCTGGAGCGCGGCGGCGCGACCAAGGACGCGCGGCGCGAGCTGCACGGCGTGCTGCGCGCGCGCGCGCGCGTCTTCGTCGACCTGGCCGACGTGCGCCGCGCGCTCGGCGAGCTGCGCGCGGCGCGCGCGCTCGCGCCGGACGAGGCCGAGCTGCGCGACACGCTGATCGAGGAGTACGAGCTCGTGCGCGGCGAGGACGAGGCCGCGCAGCGCGAGGTGCTCGACCTGCTCGACGCGCGCTGCGCCGACCGCGCGCTCGTGACGCGCCTGCGCGCGGACGAGAGCCGCGCGGCGGGCTGGCGCTTCGTGCCGCTCGCGGCCGGCGAGGAGGCCGACTTCGACACCGTCGACGTGGAGGTGCCGCTGTGGACCGCGCTGGAGCGCCGCGAGCTGTTCGCCGCGGACGGCGACGTCGCGGGCGAGCTCACGGTGCTGCACCGGCTGCTCGAGGAGTACCCGCACCGCGAGGTGCCCGACGGCGAGCTGGGCGAGCGCGCCTCGGCCGACATCGCGGCGCTGCTCGAGCGCCACGGCCGCGCGGCGTACGCGCCCTTCGAGGAGGCCGCGCAGGAGCTCTACGACGAGGCGCTGGCCGGCGAGGACCAGGAGCTGATGGCGCTGGTCGCCGAGTACTACCCCCACTCGCTCGCCGCGCACGCCGCGTACGACACGCTGCTCGGCTGGGCGGCCGGCGCGGGCGACGTGCAGGCGGTGGCGCACTACGCGCTGGCCGGGTTGCCCGAGCGCTGGGCGCCCGAGCGCGCCACCTCGCGCGAGCTCGAGCTCGTCGCCCACCTCGGCGCGTCGCTGGCGGCCGCGGGCAACCTGCAGGCCGCGCGCAGCCTGTACGGCGTGCTGGCCGCGGTCGCGCCCGAGCAGCCCTCGCGCGCGGCGCGCGACGGCGGCGCCAGCTTCGCGCAGGTGGCCGAGTCGCTCGGTCCGCAACCGCTGCCGCCGCTGCCCGCGCCCGCCGGCTTCGCGGCCGACGCGCTGCCGGAGGTGCAGGTGCCCGGCGAGCACGAGTACCTCGGTCGCATCCCGCCCGTCGGCGACGGCCGCACCGAGGCGTCCGACGTGTTGCTGTTCGCGCGCACCGTCGGCGACCGCGGGCGCGCCTCCTCGCTCGTCGCGTACAGCCCGGCCTCCGTCGGCGGCATCACGCCGCAGCGCCTGTGGGAGATCGGGCTGCCGGCGCGCGTGCAGCCGTCGTCGTGGTCGCGCTCGGTCGTGCTGCTGCCCGGCGAGCTCGTCGCCGCGACCGACGAGGAGGTCTACGCCCTCGATCGCGAGACCGGGCGCTGGCGCTGGACGTGGAGCTCGCGGGACGGCGACGTGGAGACGCTGACGGCCGCCGACGGCTTCGTCTACGTCACGACGCGCAGCCGCGCGCGCGGCACGCAGAGCATCCTGACCGCGCTCGACGCGGCGGGCGGCGCGGAGCTCTGGAGCTTCGTCTTCGACGTGCACGAGTTCGATCGCGCGCCGCTGGCGGGCTCCGGCCGCATCGTGCTGCTGCCGCGCCACGACAGCCGCGTCGGCCGCGTGTTCGACGCGTTCAGCGGGCGCCCCGCCGCCGAGTTCGAGCTGCCGCAGAACGCGCTCACCGCGTCCGCGAGCGGCGCCTGGATCGAGGGCGGCCTGCTGGTCGTGCCGTGGTTCCTCGCCGGCCGCAACCCCGAGCTCAACCGCATCGTCGCGATCGACCTCGTGACCGGCGGGCTGTCGTGGGACCTCGACCTCGACCGGCTGCTCGGCGGGAAGCGCGAGCTGCGCGCCATCGTGCAGTACGGCGGTCACAGCTTCCTGTGGCTGCAGGCGCGCAGCGGCTTCGAGCGCGAAGGTGTCGAGGGCCTGCTCGTCGAGCTGCACGTGGGCCTGGGCGCCACCGCCGCGCTCAACGGTTTGCGCCTCGGCCGTGAGGACCGGCTGCTCGGCGTCGGGCAGGACCGGCGCGTGGAGCTCGAGGAGCCCTGGCTGTACGTCAGCACCTTCCTCGAGGGCAGCGAGCAGTTGCGCGTGCAGCAGCTCGAGCTGCCCAGCGGCGCGCTGCGCTGGTCGCAGCGCCTGAGCGTGACGCGCAGCGAGCTGTTCAACACGCAGGTGCGCCTGCCCGCCACCGGCCGCAACTCGGTCGCGCTGGCGCTCGCGCTGGCCGACGAACCGCGCCGCGGCGCGTCGGATCCGCCCCGCGGCGCGTCGGAAACGCGCCTCTACTTCCTCGACGCGCGGACGGGCCGGCCGCAGGGGAACCAGCGACTGGAGCCCAAGCTGGGCTCCGTCGTGGACCTCACGCTGCACGGCGTCGGCGGCGCGTTGCTCGTGGCCGGCAAGGGACTCCTGGAGGTGATGCGATGATCGACCTGGTGCGACGACTGCGACCCGCGCTGCTGACGGCGGCGCTCCTCGGCGCCGCGCCCGCGCTGCACGCGCAGGCCCCGCCCGCCCCCGAGCCGCTGGTGCCCGCGCCGGCCTCCGACGGCGACCTCCTGGTGGTGACGCCCGAGCAGGCCGCCGCGGTCGAGCGCGGGCTCGCCTGGCTCGCCGACCACCAGAACGCCGACGGGAGCTGGACGGCCAAGATCGGCTACAAGCTCAACAACGACTACAACTACACCTCGGAGAACAACGGGCACGTCGGCGTGACCTCGCTGGCCTGCATGGCCTTCCTCGCCGGCGGCCACCTGCCCGGGCGCGGCAAGTACGGCGAGTGCGTCGAGAAGGGCCTCGCGTTCGTGCTCGACAGCGTGACGGACGACGGCTACATCACGCGGCAACGCACGCGCATGTACAGCCACGCCTTCGCCACGCTGTTCCTGGCCGAGGTGTACGGCACGACGCGCCGCGAGGACGTGCGCCAGAAGCTGCAGCGGGCCGTCGACTGGATCGTCGAGTCGCAGAACCGCGAGGGCGGCTGGCGCTACGAGCCCTTCGCGCCCGAGTCGGACATGTCGATCGTCGTGTGCCAGGTGCTCGCGCTGCGCGCCGCGCGCAACATCGGCATCCGCGTGCCGAAGGCCACCGTCGACCGCGCCGCGCAGTACGTCGTCGACTCGGCCGTCACGCAGGAGCAGGGCCTCGGCTACGGCCACCCCGCGTTCTCCGGCGCCGAGGTCGGCACCTTCCGCTACCAGAAGGACGTCTACTCGCGCTCGTCGTTCCCGCTGACCGCCGCCGGCGTCACGGCGCTGCACGGCCTCGGCATCTACTCCGACGAGGCGATCGAGCGCGGCATCGCCTTCCTCACGCGCGAGCTGCCGCGCTTCAACAAGAACGAAGGCGTCCGCAAGGGCGGCCACTACTTCTTCTGGTACGGCCACTACTACGGCGTGCAGGCCATGTACACGGTCGGTAGCCCGTACTGGGAGCCGTACTTCGAGGAGGTGCGCGAGCTGCTGCTCTCGATGCAGAACGAGGACGGCTCCTTCCCCAACCGCACCGGCCCGGGGCCCGCGTTCGGCACCGCGATGGGCGTGCTGATCCTCGAGATCCCCTACCGCTTCCTGCCCATCTTCCAGCGCTGATCCCCGGCATGACCGCCACGTCCCAAGGACCGCGTCTCGCGACGCCGCACCTCGACCGCCTGCTCGGGCGCCTGCGCGCGCGCCTGGTGCGCGAGGTCTGGACGTTCGGCCTGGGCCGCACGTTGCTCGTGCTGGGCGTCTGGCTCCTGTTCACCTTCGTGGTGGACTGGACGCTGCACGTGCCCGCGGGCGTGCGCCTGGTCCACCTCGCGGTGACCATGGCGCTGCCGAGCTTCGTCTTCTGGCGCGAGGTCGTGCGCCGCCTGCGCTGCGTGCCCGACCGCGCCGGGCTGGCGGTGCTGCTCGAGCGCGCGCACCCCGAGCTGCACGAGCTGCTCGTCAGCGCGGTCGAGCTCGCGCCCGGCGGCGAGGGCGCGCCCGAGCTGGTCGAGCGCGTCGTGCGCGAGGCCGAGCAGCGCGCGGCGACGCTCGAGCTCAGCGGCGCGAGCGACCCCGGCCCCGCGGGGCGCGCGCTCGGCGTCGGCGTGGCCGTCGCGGCCGTGGTGGCGCTCGTGCTGGGCGTGCTGCGCGAACCCGCGGGGGTCTGGCTGGCGCGCTTCGCCGGCGGCGACACGCCGTGGCCGCAGCGCACGCACCTGGTGGTCGAGATCCCGCTCGACGGAGAGCTGCACAGCTCCGAGGAGCGCCTCGAGCTCGCGGTCGCGCGCGGCGCCGACGTGCCGGTGCTCGTGCGCGTGCGCGGCGACATGCCCGACGAGGTCCTGCTCTCGCTCGAGAGCGGACAGGAGCTGACGCTCGGCCGCGCCGGGCGCGACGTGTTCCGCACGCTGCTGCGCTCCGTGCAGGAGGATCTGGCCTTCACGCTCTCCGGCGGCGACGACGACGACGGCACGCCCGCGGTGACGCTGCACGTGCTGCAGCCGCCCGACGTGGTGGGCGTCGCGGTCGCGATCGAGCCGCCCGCGTACAGCGGCCTGCCCGCGCGCGTCGAGTTCGACCGCGACGTGCAGGTGCTGGCCGGCTCGCGCGTCGTGGTGACGATGCGCAGCGACCCGCCCGAGACGACCGGCGTCGCGCGCCTGCTGCCCGAGGATCGCGAGCTCGCGCTCGAGCCGCGCGCGTTCCCCGCACGCCTCGACGAGGCCCCGCTGGCCGACCCGCGCGGCCGCGGCTTCGAGCTCGTCGCCGACCACACGCTGCGCTATCGCTTCGAGCTGCGCGACGCCGGCGGCCTGACCAACCCCGACCCCGGCCTGTTCGCGATCGACGTCGAGCCCGACCGCGCGCCGGAGGTCGAGCTGCTCGCGCCCGCGCGCGGCGAGGTCGAGACGGTGGTCGGCGGCGCGCTGCCGCTGCGCGCGCTCGTCTCGGACGACTTCGGCCTGGGCCTGCTCTCCTGGACCAGCCAGGCGCGCGGGGCGCAGGACGCCGCGCCGCGCGTGCACCCGCTCGTCGGCCAGGCGCCCGCCGTCGAGGAGCCCGGCGCGCTCGGCGGCCGGGCGCAGCGCGCGCGGCTGACGGCCACGACGCGCCTCGAGGTGAACGAGCTCTTCGGCGACGCGCCGCCCACCGAGGGCGAGGTCTTCGAGCTGGTCGTCGTCGCCGAGGACAACCGCGCGCCCGAACCGCAGGAGGGTCGCTCCGCGCCCACGCGGCTGCGCGTGGTCTCCGCCGACGAGTTCCTGCGCCGCGTGCAGGACCGCCTGGGCCGCGTGCGCACGAAGGTCGATGCGCTGGCCGACCTGGCGCGCGAGAAGCAGGGCTACACCCGCGACCTGATCGCGAGCGTGGAGAGCGACGAGCCCGCCGCGGCCGACGCCTCGGCCGTCGAGGGCGCGCTGGCCGGAGCTCGGCGCGTGCAGGGCGACGCGCGCGCGCTGACGCGCGAGCTGTGCGCGGTGACCGAGGCGATGCTCTACTCGCGCCTCGACGAGCGCGCCGGCCCGCTGCTCGAGGCGTACGACGAGCGCGCGTCGGCGCGCGTCGACCGCAGCTTCCACGCCGAGCCGTGGCAGGAGCTGGTGGCCCTGCAGGCCTCGGGCGCGCTCGGCCGCGCGGACTTCGCCGACCGCCTGATCGAGATGGTGGGCGCCGCGCTCGAGCTCAGCGAGCTGCACGGTGAGCGCGTTGTCGTGCTGCTGCGCGAGCTGCAGGACCAGCGCGACCTCGAGGCCGCGCACGACACCCTGCTCGCGGTGGACGCCGAGCAGTCGGCCGCGGCCGTCTCGCTCGAGGAGCTGCTGCGCCTGCTCGCGGAGTGGGACAACTACCAGTCGATCCTCACGTCCACGCGCGACCTCCTGAACCGCCAGAAGAACCTGCTCGACCGCACGCGGCAGTTCTACAAGGACAACTAGTCCCACGGTGACCGCATGAAGCTGATGACGCCCGCCGCCCTGCTCCTGTGCCTGGTGCTCGCCGCGCCCGCGCGCGCGCAGGAGGAGCCCACGAAGAGCCGTGAGCAGGCCTCGCTGGTCGAGGAGCAGGAGCTCCTCACGCGCAAGCTCGCGCGCCTGCGCGACTCGATGGAGCGCCTGGCCGAGCGCTTCGACGCGGAGGGCCGCGTGCACGCGGCCAAGCTCCTGCGCGACGGTCTGTCGCACCTCACGACGGGCGATGCGGAGGCCAGCGGCACGAGCCTCGAGCTCCTGATGAGCGGCTCGCGCGAGGAGCTCTCCGGGGGCCAGCCCATGCAGTCCATCCAGACGCAGGAGCGCGTGATCGCCGACCTCGAGCGGCTGCTCTCGATCCTGATGGACCGCCCCGACCTCGACGAGCTGGAGTCGTCGCTCGACGAGCTGAAGCGGCTCGGCGCGGAGCTCGGCAGCATGCGCGAGGAGGAGGCGAGCCTCGAGCGCGACACCGAGCAGCTGCGCCAGGACGCCTCGAACGACGCGCAGCGTCAGCTCGAGGCCGACCTCGCCAAGGCGCTCGAGGAGCAGCGCCGGCTGCTGCGCGAGAACGAGACCTCCGCGCGGCAGAGCGGCGCGCTCGACCTCGAGCAGCTCGAGGCCGCGCTCGACGCGCTGCGGCGCGACCAGCGCACCGACCGCGCCGTGCTCGAAGGCTGGCAGCCCGACGCCGCCGAGGCGCTGCAGGCGCCGCTGCGCGCGCTCGAGGAGGCGCGCCTCGCGCAGGCGCGCGCCGAGCGGCTCGACGCGGGCCGCGCGGCGCTCGAACAGGCGGCCGAGCGCGCACGCGCGCGGCACGGACGCGGCCGAGGCGTCGTCGGCGCAGCGCGCGCTCGAACAGCGTGCACGCGCGAGGCGCGCGACGCGCGCGCTTCGGGCGACAGCGAGGCCCAGCGCTCGGCGGAGGCCCTCGAACGCGCGGCCGAACGCCTGCGCAACGCCGGTGAGGACGCGGCCGAGCGCGCGAGCGCGGCCGCGGAGGTCGAAGCGCTCGCCGCCGAGCTGGCGCGGCGCGCCGGCGCGCGCCGCGCGGCGGAGGCCGCGCGCGCCGAGGCCGCGCAGGCCCTGCCCCCCACCGCCGAGGGCGCGCAACCGGCCGCGAGCGCGGCGGCGCGCGCCGCGCAGGAGGCGCTGGAGCGCGCGGAGGCGGAGCCAGAGCAGGCCGCGAGCGCGACGGCCGAGGCCGAGCGCGCGCTGCGCGAGGCCGCCGACGAGCTCGAGTTCCTCGGGCAGGCGTTGAGCGCCAGCCAGGATCAGAACGCCGCGCGCGCGCGCCAGGTGAGCGAAGGGCTCGAGCGCCTGCCGCGCGAGACCGGCGCCGCGGGCGAGCGCGCGCAGCAGGCGCTCGAGCAGGCCTCGGCCGCGATGCAGGCCGCCGCGCAGGCGGCGCGCGAGGAGCGCGAGGGCCCGGCCGCGCAGGAGGCGCAACGCGCCGAGGCCGCGCTCGACGAGGCGCGCGCCGCGCTGGCGGAGCTGCGCGAGCAGCAGGCGGGCGACGCGTCCGCGCGCGAGGCGCTCGCGCAGCAGCAGGCCGAGCTCGCGCAGCAAGCCCAGGCGATGGCGCAGCAGGCCGGTGAGGCCTCGCTGTCGCAGGAGGCGCAGGCCTCGGTGCAGCAGGCCCTGCAAGCCGCGCAGCAGGCCATGCAACGCGCCGCGAGCGAGCTGCAGGAGAACCGCCAGGGCGCCGCCGCCGCGTCGCAACGCGAGGCCACCGAGGCGCTCTCGCGCGCGCAGCGCGAGGCCCAGCAGGGCGTCACGCCGCAGACCGACGAGCAGCGCCAGCGCGCCGACGAGCTGGCGCGGCGCCAGGAGGAGATCGAGAAGAAGCTCTACGACTTCATGCAGCGCTACGAGGAGCGCGAGAAGGCGAAGCCGCTGCCGTCGTTGCAGGGCGCGCAACAGTCCGCGCAGTCGGCGCAGCAGTCGCTGCAGCAGGGCGACCTCTCGGGCGCCGAGCAGCAGCAGCAAGAGGTGCAGAGCCAGCTCGACGAGGCCATGCAGGACCTGGCCGAGGAGGAGCAGTCCTACCAGAAGCTGCGTCAGGAGGAGGTGCTGTTCCAGATCGCCGAGGAGCTCGACGCCCTCGCGACGCAGCACCAGGCGCAGAGCGAGGAGACGCTCGAGGTGGACGCCGAGCGCGAACCGGGCCGCGCGCCCTCGCGCGGACAGAAGCTGCGCCTGCGCAAGCTCGCGCGCGAGGAGCAGGCCCTCGCCGATCGCACCGAAGAGCTGCGCAAGGCCGTCGCCGAGGAGGGCAGCCTGGTCTTCGCCGAGCTGCTCGACCGCCTGCGCCGCGACCTCGAGCGCGTCTCGAACGACCTCGGCGAGACCGGCGGCTACCAGAGCGGCGAGCGCGTGCAGGCGCAGCAGAGCGACATCAGCCGCAACCTGCGCTTCGCGATCGAGTCCGTGAAGCAGGAGCAGCAGCGGCGCGAGCAGGAGCAGCAGCAACCGCAACAAGGTCAGCCGTCGCAGCCCAACGAGAACCGCCTCGTGCCGGACGAGGCCGAGGTGAAGCTGCTCGCGCGCATGGAGGTCGACGTGATCGACGCGCTCGAGGAGCTCGTCGTGCTGTACCCCGAGCTGCAGTCGCCCGACGCCGAGATCGACCCGCTGCTGCTCGAGGACGTCCAACGCCTGGCCGCGCGGCACGAGCGCGCGACCGAGCTCTTCAAGCAGTTCCGCGAGCGCCTGGGCCTGCCCGCGCCCGGCGAGGACGCGCACACCGACCTGCCCCCCGGACACCCGACCGACGAGCCCGAGCGCTCGCGAGACTGACGCCATGGACGCACGCTTCCGCACTCTGCTCCTCGCCGCCCTGTGCGTCGCGCCGCTGGCCGCCGCGCAGCAAGGCCCCGACGTGAAGATCGCGCCGCCCGGCGAGGAACCGCCGCGCGCGCAGGGCGAGTCGACGCGCGACGCCGAGCAGCGCCTGCGCGAGCTGTTCGCCGAGGTCGAGCGCAAGCTCGAAGGCATCGACGTGCTGCTCACCGACGCCGCCGCCGGCGACACGACGAGCCTCGGCGGCGTGCGCGACGCGGGCATCGACCGCCTGCTGCGCGACTCGATCGGCGCGGGCCGCGAGGTGCAGCGGAACCTCGAGGAGCTGCTCGAGATCGCGCGCCAGATGAGCCAGCAGCCCGGCACGCCGGGGTCCTCGGGCGGCCAGCAGTCGCAGTCGCCCGGCGGCTCGAAGTCAGGCAACCAGCAGGGCCAGGACCAGGTCGCGGGCGAGCAGACGCCGTCGATGCCCGGCGAGGACACGCAGGGTCAGCAGCCCGACGGTCAGGAGCAGGGCCAGGGCGAGGGCGACCAGCAGCAGGCCGGCGGCGAGGAGCCCCAGGGTCAGCAGCCGGGCCAGGAGCCCAAGAGCCCCGAGGGCTCGCACGAGGACGGTCAGGACCGCGCCGCGAACGAGCGCGACGGCGGCCAGGCCTCGCGCGCGGGCCAGGACGATCCGGGCGATCAAGGCTGGGGCAACCTGCCGCCGCGCCTGCAGAGCACCTTCCGCGCCGAGGGGCGCGGCGAGCTGCCGTCGCGCTACCGCGACTGGATCGACCAGTACTACGTGAAGCTCAACCAGCGCAGCACGCCGCGGTGAACGCGCGGCGGGGGGAGAGCCGCGTTCGCCGCGCGGCGGTCGCGCTGCTCGCGCTGTCGCTCGCGGCGCTCGCCGAGGGTGCGCGCGAGCGTTCGGACGCCGCGCCGCCGGGCGCGCGTGACGGCGTCGAGCGCGAGCGCCTGACGCCCGACGAGACACAGGCCGCGGCCGCGCTCGACGACGATCCCTACCGCGACCGCGAAGCCGTGCGCGCGGCGCTCGAGCGCGCGGTCGCGTTCCTCGCGGCGCAGCAGGCGCTCGAGCCCGACGGCTCCTTCCCCCCCACCGGCGCCACGCAGAACGCGCCGGTCGCGGTCACCGCGCTGGGCGCGCTGGCCTACATGGCCACGGGCAGCACGCTCGACCGCGGGCCGCACGGCGCCGAGCTCGCGCGCGCGATCGACTTCCTGCTCGCCCAGTGCGACCGCGCGGCGACCTCGCGCCAGCTCGGCTACGTCCACGCCGGCCGCGACAAGCTCTCGCGCATGCACGGGCACGGCTTCGCGACGCTCGCGCTGTGCGAGGCCTACACGGTCGCGCCGCGCAGCCCGCGCGGTGCGCGCCTCGCCGAGGCGCTGCCGCTCGCGGTGCGGCTGATCGAGGCGAGCCAGGGCGTCGAGGGCGGCTGGTACTACGACCCGGTGGCCGGCCTCGAGCACGAGGGCTCCGTGACGATCACCCTGGTGCAGGCGTTGCGCGCCGCGAAGGACGCCGGGCTGCACGTCGATCCGCAGGTGATCCAACGCGCCGTGAGCTACGTCGAGCGCTCGCAGAAGGAGGACGGCTCCTTCCGCTACGCGCTGGGCTCCGAGCAGTCCTCGGTCGCGCTGACCGCCGCGGCGCTGTCGACGCTGCACGCGAGCGGGCGCTACCACGGGCGCGAGATCGTGCAGGGCTACGACTCGATCGAGCGCGAGCTCGCCGCGCGCGAGCTCGCCGCGAAGGGCGGGCGCGGGAGCCTCACGAGGCCCGACTTCCCGTGCTACGAGCGCCTCTACCTCGCGCAGGCCTACTGGCAGAACCCCGACCGCGCGGTGTTCGACGCCTGGGCCGCGCGCGAGCGGCGCGAGCTCCTCAAGCAGCAGCGCGAGGACGGCGCCTGGGGTGGCTCGCCCTACGGCGACTGCTACGCCACCGCCGTGAACGTGCTCGTGCTGGCGCTGCCCGACGAGCTCCTGCCCGCGTTCCAGCGATGAGGCGCACCGTCGTGCTACTGCTCGCGCTCGGCGCGTGTCGCGCACCGCGCGGCGAGGAGGCGCTCGCGCCCGCGCCGCCGCGCGAGCCCGCGCCGGTCGAGGTCGCGGTCGTCGCCGAGCCGCCCGCGCCGGCCGAGGTGGTAGGGCCGCCCGCCCCGTCGGACGAGGAGCTCTCGCGCCGCGAGCGCTACCTCGTCGCGCGCCGCGAGGCCCGCCGGGCGCGCGAGCAGCGGCGCGCGGAGCTGCAGCTCGAGGTCCAGCGCTCGCCCGGCTGGGGCGCCTACGAGAGCGAGCACTACCTGATCCTCAGCTACGTGCACGACGCCGCGCGGCTCGACGAGCTGCGCGCGCGCGCCGAGGCGACGCGCGCGCGGCTGGTGCGCGAGTTCCCGGCGGCCACGCCGCTGGGCGGCGCGAACGAACCGAGCGGCACGGTGCTGCGCGTGTTCGGCTCGACCGCGCAGTACTACGAGTACGGCGGCCCGGGCGGCAGCAGCGCCTACTACTCGCCGCGCACGCGCGAGGCCGTCGTGCTGCTCGACGCGCACGTCGACGAGCCGCGGCCCTACGAGCCGCTGCAGCACATCCTGGTGCACGAGTACTTCGCGGAGCGGCTCGGTCTCGCGGACCTGCCGCTCTGGCTGCTCTACGGGGTCGCCGAGCTGTACGGCGGCATGGACCCCCGCGCGGGGCGCCTGGAGCTCCCCGACGCCGAGCCGCGCCTCGCCGAGCCCGTGCTGCAGCGCGCCGTCGACCAGGTGCCGCTCGCCACGCTGCTCGGCTACGGCTCGCGGCAGTTCTTCGGCGACAACGCGGAGGGACTCGGCGCCTACGGGTCCGCGCGCCTCGCGTGGTCGCTGGTGCTGTTCCTCGACCGCGGCGAGACCACCGGCCCGTTCTGGGACCCGGCCTGGCGCGGGCTCGTCGGGCGCTGCGTCGAGGCGGCGGCGACGGCGGAGGGCGAGGCGCCGCGCGAGGCCGTGCAGCGCGTGCTGGACGGGGTCGACCTCCCCGCCCTGGAAGCCGCCTGGCAGGCCTGGGTGCGGTCCCACGCCGGCTCCGGGGCCTCCGGGCGCTGATTTGCGAGTTTCCTCGGCTCCCCGGTAGAGCCGGCTCCGTCGGAGGTCTAGAGCGCCTGGCGGCCGCTCGCAGGCGCGCCCCCGCCGCGGCGGACCTGGGGTAGACTTGCGCACGCGGCCTCCCTCGCCTCCGCGGGCAGCCCCGCCGCGTCGCCGTACGCACCGATGCTCCTCTCCACCTTGCTCACCCTGGCCCTCGTGCCGGCGCTGCCCCAGGGCCGCCCCGGCACGACCGCCCAGCGGCCGCCCGCCCCTCAGGCCCCCGCTCCGCCGGCTCGCGGCATCCACGGCGAGCTGCTCACGGCGCCGCCCGGCTCCGGCGGCAGCGTCGCGGCCACGCTCGGCGGCAGCTACACGCGCGTCACCGGCCCGGTGGCCTCGGTCACGGCCGTGCCCGCGTACCAGGTCTATCAGCTCAGCTTCAACAACCCGGGCACCGGCTGGCAGGAGAGCTGCCTGGTGGGCGTCCCCGGCACGCCGGTCGCGCCCGCCGCGCCGCTGCTCGTGATGTTCCACGGCTACGGGGTGAGCGAGTTGGACTGCTACCTGAACACGCCGATCTTCAAGCTCGCGCTCGAGCGCGGCTGGTACGTCGTCGCGCCGCTCGGGGCGCACCAGTACAACTTCGGCATCCCCTACTCGCAGGCCAACGTCGAGTACGTGCTCGACTGGGCCATGGCGACCTTCCCGGTCGACGCCGCGCGCGTCTACGGCGTGGGCTTCTCGATGGGCGGCGGCGGCGTGACGAGCTACATGGCGCGCCACCAGGACCCGGCGCACGCGCGCTTCGCGGCGGTGGTGAACCACACCGGCGGCGTGTCCATCGGCAACACGTACTGGAACAGCGTGCCGAACACGTGGGTGTTCGACGACGTGAACATGTTCGGCGGCTCGCCGGCGCTCCACCCGTTCGAGTACGCGCAGTGCTCGCTGATCGACCTCGACGCGAGCGGCACGGTGATCGACCCGAGCACGGACATGGCGCGCAACGCCGCGCACGTGCCGCTGCTCGACTTCACCGTCAGCCAGGAGCCGCTGGCGTACCTGCGCGCGCAGGTGCTGGCGTTGCACGGCTGGATGCAGGCCTTCACCGGTCTCGAGCAGCACGTCGAGGTGCCGGGCGCGACGCACTCGTGGGCCTGGCTCGACGCGCACGTCGCGCTGGACTTCCTGCGCCAGCACACGCTGACGCCGCCGCGCGCGGGGACGCACCGCGTGCTGGCGGACCGCGAGGCGGTCTGGCACCACTTCTTCGTCTACCAGGACGCGCCGGGGGCGTTCACGCCGTTCCGCTGGACGATGCTGGACGGGCTCAACCGGCTGGTGATCGACCAGACGCAGAACCTGAAGCGCATCGTCGTGGATCACGCGTCGCTGCAGTTGCACACGTCGGTGCCGGCGGAGGTGATGTTCGGCACGCAGGACGGGCTGCCCGAGGAGCTGACGCTCAGCGGCTACCCGATCGCGCCGTCGAGCGTGACGCGCGGCGGCCTGCCGACGGGGGCGTGGAGCTGGGATCCGGTGGCGCAGTCGGTGACGCTGTTCGAGTCCAACGCGACGAACTACCCGCTCTGGCGCATCACGCCCTGAGCGGGAGCGCTGGGCGCGGAAGGCGCGCGCGGAGGTTCGGAGGGTGCTGGCGCTCCGGGAGTTGGCGTTTCACCACAGAGGACACAGAGGATCCACAGAGGGCCACAGAGCCGCTAGCGCTGTTGCTCTACGTTCCGGCGAGGTGAGCGCGTCAGGAGCGAGGGACGGGCAAGGATGGAGGGAGGCTCTCAGGACGACCGCGGCGGCCGGCCCTGCGGGCCGGCCGCCGACGGAACGGATCGACGGCGGAGACTTCCGTTCCTCGGCCTTGTGCTCCCCCGCCGCACGCAGATCGAGCGCTAGGAGCCGGTCCGAGACGTCCTCCGTCTCCATCGCGGCGTCCTCCTCTCCGCCGGCGCGTTCAGGAGCCTCGACGCAGCCACTGCTTCGCTCGCTCGCGAGCCCGCACCACCGCGGTGCCACGACACCGACTTCGGAAGCACGTCTCGGTCGACCTCCTGGCGAAGCACCTGCGTCGCGCCGCCCTCGGCGGCCGGCCCGCAGGGCCGGCCGCCGAGGGCGGCGCACCTGACCTCTCACTCTCTCTCTCGTCGGACCGTCCCTCGCTCCGAGCGCCAGGGTCTCTCCGCGACTCCGAGTCGCAGCGCTAGCGGCTCTGTGGCCCTCTGTGGATCCTCTGTGTCCTCTGTGGTGAAACGCCAACTCCCGGAGAGCCGAGACACTCCGCTCCCTGCTCGCCCGCCGAACCGCCGCTACCCCGCGCCTCGGCGCGCTAGCTAGCGCCCCCCCTCACTCCGCCGGCAGCGGCACCTGCTCCTCCGACCCGAGGTAGCGCACCAGATCCGCCAGCTCGCCCTCCGCCAACGTCTCCAGCAAGCCGTTCGGCATCGTCGAGACCTCCGACAGCACGCGCTCCTCCACCTCGTCGTGGCGCACGACCCACGTCTCGGTCTCCGAGCGCAACACGAGCCCCTCCTCGTTCTCCTCCTTCAGGATGCCGACCACCAGCAAGCCGTCCGTCGTGCGCACCACCGTCGCCTGGTAGTCGCGCCCGATCACCGCGCTCGGGTCCACGAGGTTCGTCAACACGTACTCCACGTCCGCGCGGTTCGAGCCGGTCAGGTCCGGCGCGAGGTCGCCGCCCTCGCCGAACAGCGTGTGGCACTGCGCGCACGTGCGCGCGAACACCGCCCGGCCGCGCGCGGCGTCGGCGCGCTTCAACGCGCCCGCCTCGAGCTCGGCCTTCAGCGCGGCGATGCGCGCCAGCGCGTCCTCGCCCGGCGGCCGCTCGACGCCGAAGAGCGCCACGACGCGCGCCGCGAGCGCCTCGTCCGCGTAGCCGCGCAGCACGCGCACGACCGAGGCGGTGACCTCCTCGCGCGCGAGGCGGCCGTCCTCCAGCGCGGCGAGCAGCGCCGGCGCGTAGGCCTCGCGCGCGGCGAGCGTCGTGTGGATCGCGCGGCGGCCGGCGAGGTCGCTCTCCGCGACGAGCGCGAGCAGCGCGGCCGGGGCGCCGTCGACGCCGTGACGCGCGAGGCCGCTCACGGCCGCGGCGCGCAGCGCGGGTTGCGTCAACGCCTCGACCAGCAGCGGGCCGACCTCGGGCGCTTCGGTCCCGACGAGCGCCTCGAGCGCGCGCACGCGCTGCTCGTCGGGGCGCGCGACGTCGCGCACGCACGCCGCCGCCAGGGCCGGCACCGCGCTCGCGTCGCCGAAGGACGCCGCCAGCCACAACGCGCGCTCGCGCAACGCCGCGTCGCCGGCCGCGAGCGCGCGCGTACGCGGCGGGCCAGGCGGCGGGCGCCGCGACGCCGCGCCGATCTGCCAGCGCGCGCTCGAGCGCGGCGACGAGGTCGTCCTCCCACGCGCTGGCCCCGCGCGCCAGCTCGGTGCAGAGCGCCTCGCGCCCGCCGGCGGTGGAGGCCAGCCGGCGCAGCGCCAGGCGCCGCGGCCGCTCCAGCGCGCTCGCGCGCGCGAGCTCGAGCCCCGCGGCCGGGTCGTCCTCGAGCACGCGCGCCAGCGCGTACCAGTCGAGGTACGGCAGGTTCGGGTCGTCCGCGTCCTCACCGCGCGCGAGCAGCGCCGCGGCGAGCTCGCGCGCGTGCGGCAGCGACGCGCCGACGCGCTCGAGCGCCGACGCGAGGTACAGGCGCACGCGCGCCGAGTCCGTCGTGCGCGCCGCGTCGACCCACGCCGCCGCGAGCGCGTCGGAGACCGCGCGGTCCTCGGCCGCGAGCTGCACGCTCCACGCCGCGAGGTCCTCGTCCGCGCCGCGCACGAGCGCGAGGCAGAGCGCCTCGTCGACGCCCGCGACGCCGTGCAGCGCCCACAGCGCGCGCAGCGCGCCCGCGGCGCGCCGTCGGCGACGACGCGCGCGCGCAGCGCCTCGGCCGCCGCCGCGCCGCCGCGCTCCTGCAGTAGCCGCAGCGCGTGACGCGCGTGCCACGCGTCGTCGTGGTCGAGCAGCGCGACGAGCTCGGCGTCGCTCGCCGCGGCGAGGTCCACCACGCGCGGCGCGAGCGCGCCGTAGCGCAGGCGGTAGAGCCGGCCGTTCGTGCGGTCCCACAGCTCGCGCTCGTTCGAGTGGCACGCGCGCTCGTCGTACCAGTCGGTCAGGTAGACGCAGCCGTCGGGGCCGCTCTCCAGCGCGATGCCGCGGAACCAGGCGTCGTTGGCCAGCAGCAGGTCCTGGCCGTGGCGCCCGACGAAGCCCGAGCCCACGCGCTCGAGCACGTCCTGGTTCACGCGGTTGCCGTGCACGTTGTTCATCAGGATGCGCCCGCGGTACTCGGCCGGGAACGCGTCGCCCTGGTAGATCAACGCGCCGCAGTGCGCGTGCCCGCCGCCCGCCGCGCTCGAGCGCGAGTTGCCCGAGTGCGGCGTCGCGCCGAGGTAGTGCCGGTGGTCCGCGATGGTCCCGATGTCCTCGTACACCCACGGCTCGAAGTGACTGCCGGCCTGGCGCTCGTAGCGGCCGCCCTGCGCGAGGTGGTAGAGGTGCGGGATGACGCACGCGGTGACGAAGGCCTGGCCGGCCTCGTCGAACGTCACGCCCCAGGGGTTCGACGTGCCCCACGCGAAGACCTCGAACGCGCGCGTCTTCGGGTGCAGGCGCCACACGCCGGCGTTGAGCGGCACGCGCTCGTCGTCGGGCGTCCCGGGCGCGCCGACGCGCGAGTGCGTGAAGACCCCGTGGCAGCCGTAGAGCCAGCCGTCGGGCCCCCACGTGAACGCGTTGAGCGTCTCGTGCGTGTCCTCGTAGTGCCAGCCGTCGAGCACGACCTCGGGCGGGCCGTCGGGCACGAGGTCGCCGTCGCGGTCGGGCACGAAGTACAGGAAGGGCGCCGCGCCGATCCACGCGCCGCCGTGGCCGACCTCGAGCCCGCTGACGAGGTCGAGGCCTTCCTGGAAGACCGTGCGCGTCTCGTAGGCGCCGTCGCCGTCCGTGTCCGAGAACACGACGATCACGTCACGCCCCTGGCCCTCGCCGCGGCGCGCGGGGTAGCTGTGCGCTTCGGCCACCCACAGGCGGCCGGCGTCGTCGATGGCGAGCGCGACCGGCTGGTGCAGGTCGGGCTCGGCGGCGACGAGGTCGACCGCGAAGCCGGACGGCACCGTCATCGCCGCGGCGGCCTCCTCCGGCGCGAGGCCGGCGTGCGCCACGACGTCCAGCGGCAGCGCGAGGCGGTCGGCGTCGATCACCGGGCGCTCGTCGTGCAGCAGGAAGTCGTCGAAGTTGAGGTGCCCCCACCCGCCCGTGGCCTCGTCGACGAGCTCGAGGTGCGCGCGCGCGCCGCGGTGCGCGGCGAGGTCGACGACGACGACCTTCATCGACTCGTAGTCGGCGCCCGTCGCGCGGCAGAGCACGTCGCCGTCCGCGTCCACCAGCTCGACGCGCGTCGCCTGGCTCGAGCCGCCGCCGACGAGGAAGCTCGCCCAGTCGGCGTCGAGCACGAAGCTCGCCGAGCGCAGGCGGCCGGTCGGCGCGTCGCCCTCCAGCTCGTAGCCGCCGACCCACGCGCGCCCCGCGTGCAGCGACGGCTCGCGGCCGCGCACGACGCACGTGTCGCCGAGCACGGGCTGGCCGAGGAACGCCGCGCCCTCCGCCGTCCAGTCGCTGAGGTCGCCGCGCTCGAAGCCGAGGTTCAGCTCGCGCCCGTCCGCGCCGCGCGGCCGCCGCCCGCCGTCGCGCGGCGCCAGCGCCGGCGGCGCCATGTGCCGCCGCGGCTCGTCCACGCTCGCACCCGCCGCGCGCTGCACGAAGACGAACGTGCCTTGCTTGTTGCCGACGACCACGTCGGGGCGGCCGTCGCCGTTCACGTCGGCGGCCGTGACCTGCGTGCCCACGCCCGAGTCGTCGTCGACGAGGTGCGGCACGAACACCGCGCCGTCGGCCCGGCGCTCGAGCCGGAACCACCAGATCGCGGAGGGCACGTCGCCCTCCTCGTCGCCCTGCGGCCCGTGCGCCCAGTGGCGCCGGCCGGAGACGAAGTCCGTCAAGCCGTCGCCGTCCACGTCGCACGCCGCGAGCGCGTGCGGCGAGGCGACGCGCACGCCCCACGGGTTCTGCTCGCGCGTGGCGCCGGTGATGACGTGCTCGACGAACGCGCCGCCCGCGCGCTGCTCGTACCACGACAGGCCCCAGCCGTGCGCGTTCTGGCTGGTGACCACGTCGGCGTCGCCGTCGCCGTCCACGTCCAGCACGAGCATCTGCGCGCCGCCGATCTCGCGCGAGAAGCGCACCGGGTGGAAGGCCCACGGGCCGTCGGCGAGGTCGGCCGGTTGCCGCCACCAGCCCTCCATCGCGAGCACGTCCGCACGCCCGTCGCCGTCGACGTCGCCCACGCCGAGGCCGTGCGTGAAGCGCTGCTTGCCGAGGTCCTCGCTGAGCGCGTGGAAGCTCCAGCGCTCGCGCGGGTCCGCGCCGGGCGCGAGCCAGCCGAAGGCGCCGCCCGAGCAGCAGACGAGCTCCGGCGCCTCGTCGCCGACGAGGTCGACGTACGCGGGCGACTCGTTGTCCACGGTGTCGTGGATCAGGTGGCGCGTCCACGCACCGCCCGCGGCGCCGGGGTTCTCGAACCACCAGGCCTCCGCGCCGGGGAAGCCGACCTGCACGACGTCCAGCCAGCCGTCGCCGTCGAGGTCGCGGCTCCACGCGAAGAACGAGTCCGAGTAGTGCAGCGGATCGAAGGGCTTCGCCTCGTAGAGCGCCACGCGCCGCGCGAAGTCGGGCCCGAGGTAGATCCACGGCCCCGAGACGACGTCGGTCGCCCCGTCGCCGTCGAGGTCGCCGACGCCGGCGCCCTCGCAGTAGAAGGTCGTGTCGAGGACGTGGCGTTCGAAGTCGGCGTCGCCGGCGGCGAGCGCCGCCGCGAGCACGAGGGTCGGCGGGATCATGGCGCGGTTGTACCGCGCGGCGGCGATCCCCGCACGCACCGGCGGGGGGGGGCCGGCGGCGGCGGAGGGCTCGCGCGGGGGGGGGCGGCCCCCCCCCCCCCCCCCCCCGCCGCTCGAGGCCGCGCGCGGCCTACCAGGTCACGTCGTAGCCGTTCGTCAGGTTGAAGAACGCGCCGCACGGCGACCCCGCGGGATCGCGGTACCAGAGCTGGTAGTAGCGCCGGTCCCCGGCGAGGACGCCGCCCTTGGTCGAGATCACGACGCTCGTGGCCGAGTTGCCCGACGCGTCCGCGCTGACCACCTGCAAGCGCACGACGTTCTGCCCGGCGCAGCGCAGGCCGTCGCCGAAGGCGTTGCCGAGGCCGCCGTTCACCGCGTTGTCGCCCTGGAAGTAGAGACCGGGCTGGTTGGGGACCAGGCCGCTGCCGACGAGCACGAGCGTGTCGTTGGCGATGTCGGCCGCGCCGGTCGCGTCCAGGCTCGCGCCCGAGGCGCTGGCGCCGTTGGCGCAGCCGGCGTCCGGCCCGCCGGGGTTGCCGCAGGGCGCGGCCGTGCCGCTGCCGTCGCAGAAGCAGAACTTGGTGCCGACGTTCAGGATCGGCCCGACGACCTCGATGCCGCGCGGGTTGCCGATCGTGACGCCGGAGATGGTGTTGTTGTACACCTCCTGCACCTCGGTGACGGGGTCGATCGTGCCGCTGTTGTCATCGTCGGCCATGCGCAGCACGCGGTCGGGCGACTGCGACTCGGCGCAGTACACGGAGCCGTCGGCCGCCACGTCGACCTCCCAGATGAGCGAGGACCCGGGGGCGTTCCACCACTGCACGTCCTCGACGCCGACGTCGATCACGCCGTTCGAGTTGTCGTCGCGGAAGCGCCAGATGAGCTCGTTGGTCGAGTCGGCCATGTAGAAGCTGCCGTCGGGCGCCTGGTCGAAGCCCCAGAAGAACGGCGTGTTCGCGAGCGTCGGCGGCACGTAGAAGGCCGAGACCTCGGTCAGCGGGTCGATCGAGCCGCTCGAGTCCGCGTCGACGAGCTTGTAGATGCCCTTCGGCTGGAAGCCGGTGCTGCCGATCTCGAGGTAGTAGACGTTGCCGTCCAGGCCGACCATCACGTCGGTCGGCAGCGTGTCGGCGGTCGAGCCGCCGTTGAGCGGGATGAAGTACGAGACGGCCTCGCCGGCGTCGTTGCAGTCGCCGTCGTTGTTGAGGTCCTCGATGTAGAAGATCTCGTCGACGGAGCCGGCGGCGTTCGCGGACGCGATCAGCAGCTTGCCGTCCCAGAACGCGTCGCCGGCCGGGCCGAAGCTGATGCGCTGCGCCGAGTCCATCACGATGCCCGACGCGTTGCCGCCCGGCGTGCCGTCGAAGTAGATCCAGTGCTCGCCCGGATCGTTGGCCTCGCCGTCGTTGTCGTTGTCCGCGAACGCGAGGATCACGTCGACGCTCGAGTCGCCGACGTACGCGACGCCGTTCGCGTCCACGGCGATCATGTTGTTGTTCGTGAGCGAGACGGTGCCCAGCACGTCGCTGTAGACCTCGACGACCTCCCCCACGCCGTTGTAGGTGCCGTCGTTGTCGAGGTCCTCGAGCCGGTAGATCGAGTCGTTCGTGCTGTCGGTGACCCACGAGACGCCGAGGGTCTGGGCCGAGGCCGGGCCGAGCGGGGCGGCCAGCAGGAAGAGCGCGGTGGTGGTGCGGTTCATGTCGAGTTCGGGGTGAGAGCGGAGGAGGTCGGGAGCTTATTGAGATTGCGTCGCAACGTCAACGAAGAACTCCCCGACCGGAGCGGAGCGCTGCGGAGGCGCCGCCGCCGGGCCTCAAGGAACCGCGAAGTCCGAGAGGCCGCAAGGGGGCAACCTGCCCGAGGCGGAGGACGGACCGCCGCGCGGGCCCACGCGGGGCGATGCCCTCCGACGACCTTGACCCCCCGCGGCGCGGAGCCGCCCGGCTCGCGTGGGGATCCGAACTCGGCGCTCGGTGGTGCCGAGTCCCTCGGGCGTGTCCCGCCGGCGCGGCGGAGGGCGCGGCGGGATCGCAGCTCGTGCGACGGTCCGCCTGCGCGCGACCTCAGCAGGCCCGGCGCGCGCGCCGCGTCCACGCGCGACCCGGGCAGCCCGCGAGGAGAGAGCCCGTGCGCCGTTTCCACGAGGCGCACGGGCTCGATAGATCCATCATCGCCCCACGACCTCCCCGACGCTCTCCCGAGAGGCGCCGGGAGACCCGAGTCCCCCCGAGGGCCCGAGTCCGAAGGCTGCCGGCCGCGATCCCTCCGCGGACGGCGCTGGGGCTCCGATCGCGCGGGGCACGGAGCACCACGCGCACCTCCTCCGCGTCGCGCGCGAGCGGCGGGTCCAGATTCTCGAACTTCCCACGCGACGGTCCCGCCGCGCGACCCGCGACGCGACGCGGCGCGCCGCGCTTGCTACAACCCGGGCGCGTCCCTCGCCCCCACCGCCATGCTCCACCTCGCCCTCGCCGCCCTCTCGCTCCTCGCGCCCGCCGTCGACGACGGCGCCGCGCCCGCCGCCGACGCGCCGCCGCCGCTGCGCCTGGCGATCGTCGGCGCGTCGGTGTCCGACGGCTTCGGCCTCTCGCGCGAGCTCGAGGTCGCCTGCCGCCTCACGCCGTTCCTCGACGGCGCGCTGCTGCGCCCGCACGTCGCGTCGACCAACCTCGGCGACGGCATGTTCTTCCTCGACCCGCTCGCCAAGGGCCGGGAGCAACTGCGCGCGGCCCGCGAAGCGAAGCCCGACGTGCTCGTGGCGGCCGACTTCCTGTTCTGGTTCGGCTACGGCGACGTGCGCGGCGGCGACGACGCGCGCCTGGCCCTGCTCGAGCGCGGGCTCGCGCTGCTCGACGACCGGCCCTGCCCCGTGCTCGTCGGCGACTTCCCCGACATGAGCCCGGCGCTGAAGGGCTCGAGCCCGTTGATGATGGGCCGGCCGATCCTCACGCCGAGCCAGTTGCCCTCGCGCGCCGCGCTCGAGCGGCTGAACGCGCGACTGCACGCGTGGGCCGACGCGCGCGAGGACGTGCACGTCTTCGCCATGTCGAGCTTCGCGGCGCAACTGCGCGACGAGCGGCCCTTCGAGCTGCGCGGCCTGCGCATCGAGGCGGCCGACAAGCCGGCGCTGCTGCAGTCCGACCTGCTGCACCCGACCGTCAAGGGCAGTGCGCTGTTCACGCTGCTCGTGCTCGACCGCCTCGTGCAGGACGGCGTGCTGAAGGCCGAGGACGTCGACTGGAGCCTCGAGCGCGTCGAGCAGGCCGCGTGGAAGGCGACCGAGGCCGAGCGCGCCGAGGTGCGCGAGCGCAAGGCGCGGCGCGAAGAGCGCAAACGCGAGCTCGAGGAGCGCCGCAAGCGCCGCGAGGAGCCGCCGGCGCCGCGCGTGCCCGCGGGGGACGACGAGCGGGAGCGCGACGCGGCATGAGCTGGCAAGCCATCGACTGGTACGACACGCCGCGCTACTACGACCTGATCTTCGACGCGGACACGGGGGTCGAGGCGGACTTCCTCGAGGCCGCGGCGGAGCGCTACGGCAAGCGTGGGCGCAGGCGCGTGCTCGAGCCGGCCTGCGGCAGCGGCCGGCACGTGGTCGAGCTCGCGCGGCGCGGCTGGAGCGTCACGGGCTACGACCTCTCGCAGCCGATGCTCGACTACGCGCGCGAGCGCCTCGACGCCGCGGGCCTCGACGCGCGCCTCGCGCTCGGCGCGCTCGAGAGCTACGCGCCGCCCGGCCGCTACGAGCTGGCGCACTGCCTCGTCAGCACCTTCAAGTACGTGATGGACGAGGCCGGCGCGCGCGCGCACCTCGAGCACGTCGCCCGCGCCCTGGTGCCCGGCGGCGTCTACCTGCTGGGCTTCCACCTGTCCGACTACGACCGCGCGAAGCGCGCGCGCGAGCGCTGGACGGCGCGCGAGGGTCGCACCGAGGTCGTGTGCAACATCCAGTCGTGGCCGCCGGAGCGCGGCACGCGGCGCGAGCGCGTCCGCTCGCGGCTCGCCGTGCGCGAGGGCCGGCGCGAGCTGCGCTCGGAGACCGAGTGGTGGTTCCGCACCTACGACGCGCGCCAGGCGCGGCGGCTGTTCGCGAGCGTGCCCGCGCTCGAGCTCGTCGCGGTCCACGACTTCACGTACGACCTCGACTACGTGCGCGAGCTCGACGACACGCAGGAGGACTGCATGTTCGTCCTGCGCAAGCGCTGAGCGGCGCTCACAGGTCGGCGAGCAGCAGCTCGCACGCGAGCGCGCCGTTCTGCAGCGCGACGCGCTCGCGCACGTCGAGCGCGAGCGCCGCGGCGAGCGACGGGTTGCCCGAGAGCAGCGCGAGCCGGTAGCCGGCCGCGTCGGTGCGCAGGCGCCGCCCGAGCTCGGTGTACAGCCCGACGAGGTCCTCGCCCTCCCCCACGCGCTCGCCGTACGGCGGGTTCGTGACGAGCCAGGCGTTCCAGCCGGCGCGCAGCTCGAGCGCCGCTGCGTCGCGCGCCTCGAGCGCGACCTGGTCGGCGAGCCCGAGCGCGGCCAGGTTCTCGCGCGCGCCGGCGACGACCTCGGGGTCGCGCTCGTAGCCGACGAGGCGCACCTTGCCCAGCGGCCGCGCCGCGGCGCGCGCCTCGTCCTGCAGCCGCGCCCACGCGCGCGCGTCGAAGTCGGGGAAGCGCTCGAAGCCGAAGCGCTCGCGCGTGAGGCCCGGCGCGCGCCCGCAGGCGAGCAGCGCGGCCTCGACGAGCAGCGTGCCCGAGCCGCAGAACGGGTCGACGAGCGGCGAGCGCGCGTCCCAGCCCGAGAGGCGCACGACACCGGCGGCGAGCGTCTCGGCCAGCGGCGCGCGGCCCTGGAAGCGCCGCCATCCGCGCTTGTGCAGCGAGTCGCCCGACGTGTCGACGAGCAGCGTGCAACGGTCCTTGAACAGGTGCACGTGCAGGCGCAGGTCGGGCTCCTCCTTGTCGACCGCCGGCCGCGCGCCGCGCGCGTCGACGAGCGCGTCGCACACCGCGTCCTTCACGCGCTGCGCGACGAACAGGCTGTGGTCGAGCGTCGAGGCGTTGACGTGCGCGTCGACGCGGAAGCTCTCGGCGCGCGCGAACCACGGCCCCCACTCGAGCGCGCGCGCGCCCTCGTACAGCGCGTCCGAGCTGGCCGCCTCGAAGCGCACGAGTCGGCGCAGCACGCGCACGGCGGTCGCGAGGTGCAAGTTCGCGCGCCACGCGTCGCGCGCCTCGCCCTCGAAGTAGACGCCCCCCACCTGGCGCTCGAGCTTGGCGAGGCCGAGCGCCCGCGCCTCGGCGTGCAGGACGGGCTCGAGGCCGGGGGCGCAGGTGGCGAAGTGGACGTGTCGGACGCGCGGGGGCATGATCGGGCGCGGAGAGTACCAGCAGCGCGTCGCGGACGCGCTGCGGAAGCCGCCGTCCTGGCGCCGGAGGACGTCCTCGACGACGTGCAAGCCCATGAGCAAGTCCGTCCGACTCGTGATCGTTCTGCTCGCGCTGTTCGGCGCCGTGGCGTGGGTCGCGCTGCGCGAGAACGGCGGGTCGGCCGCGCAGTCCACGGCGTTGGAGCCCG
>JACKHS010000006.1 GCA_020638875.1 Planctomycetota bacterium | reverse complement strand
GAACCAGAACGTGCTGCCGACGCCGACCTCGCTCCGCACGCCGATCTCGCCGCCCATCAGCTTCACGAGGCGCTTGCTGATCGCGAGGCCGAGGCCGGTGCCGCCGAAGCGCCGCGTGATCGTCTCGTCGGCCTGCGAGAAGGCGTCGAACAGGTGCGCCTGCACTTCGGGCGCGATACCGCAGCCCGTGTCGCGCACCTCGAAGCGCAGCAGCGGCCGCTCGCCCGGGACGACCTCGGCGTGCAGGTAGACCTCGCCGTGCTCGGTGAACTTCAGCGCGTTGGAGCAGAAGTTCAGCAGCACCTGGCGCACGCGCGTCGGGTCGCTCAAGAGGTGCCGCGGCACGTCGGGGCGGATGAAGGTGCCGAAGCGGTTGCCGCCGCGCCGCGCCTGCTCGGCCAGCAGCACGGTGACGTCCTCGGCCAGCGCCCAGGGGTCGATCAGGATCGACTCGACCGACAGCTTGCCGGCCTCGATCTTGGAGAAGTCGAGGATGTCGTTGATGACGCCGAGCAGCGCGTTGCCCGAGCTCTCGATGGTCCCGATGTACTCGCGCTGGACGTCCGAGAGGTCCGTGTCGAGCAGGAGCTGCGTCATGCCCAGCACGCCGTTCAGCGGCGTGCGGATCTCGTGGCTCATGCTGGCGAGGAACTCGCCCTTGGCGGCGCTGGACGCCTCGGCGCGGGTGCGCGCCGTGCGCAGCGAGGCCTCCGTGCGCCCGCGCTCGAGCTCCGCCGCGGCGCGCGCGCCGAACAGCTTGAGCGTCGAGTACAGCTCGCTCTTGCCGTCGAAGACCTGGTCGTCGGCGAGGATCGCGATGCCGAGCGGCACGCCCTCGCTGTCGTCGAGGCGCAGACCCGCGTACCCCTCGATCTTCAGCGCCCGCAGCGCGGCGTCGGCGGGGAAGCGCTCGGCCGCGTCGCGGTCGATGCGGCAGAACTCCTCGTGCACCACGAGCGCGCACGGTGAGCCGTCCAGTCGATACGCGAACTCCTCGACCTCGGCGCCGTCGAGCGAGCCCGCGACCAGGCGCGCCCAGCGCGCGCCCTCGCGCTCCTCGAGCTGCGCGAAGGCCGCGAAGCGGATGCCGAGCACGTCGGCCAGGCCGCGCGCGAGCGAGTGCAGCGTCTCGGTCTCCGAGCGCCCGACGCGGATCTCGACCGCCGAGCGCAGCGCGCGCTCGAGCCGCCGGCGCGCGTCGACGTCGTGGGCGACGGCCACGAAGCCCCGCAGCGTCCCGTGGTCGTCGACCCGCGGCACCGCCTGGACCGCGACGTAGCGCCACCCGGCCGCGTCGCGGGCCCGGAACTCGAGCCGCGTCGCGCCCCGCAGCGCCAGCGCGCGCTTGAACGCGCTGCGCACGATCGCCACGTCCTCCGGGTGCACCGCGCGCACCCAGCCCATGCCGAGGAAGGCCTCGGCCTGCAAGCCGGTCAGCTTCGGCCAGCGTGGGCTGACCCAGGTGCAGCGACCCTTGGCGTCGGTGCACCACAGCAGGACGTCCGAGCGCTCGGCCAACAGCCCGAACATCTCGCCGGCTTCGGCCGGAACGCGTACGACGGAAGCCTGGCCGCGCTCCTCGGCCTGGCCACCACGCTCGGGGGAGGGCGTCGTGGGGGGCATGACGGGGGTGTGCATCGGATCCGGGAGATCGGGCTCTGGAGGGGGATCGGGGGGATCCTGGCGGCGGGGGCCGGGCGCGAGCGGCGCGGCGCGACGGGGCGCGACGGGGCCCGACCTCTCCTTTGCCCGGAGCCGTGACGCCGCTCTGGGTGCCGGGCCTCGGTCGAGGGGGCCGGCGACGCCGCTGCGCTCCCGACCACCCAGCCCGCACGTCGGTCCCGCGCGCCGGCCGGCCGGCACGGCCGCACCCCGCGGCTCGGACCGTCTCGCCCGAGCCGCACGAGCCGGGGCCGGGGTCGCGCACGACTGCGCCGGGCAGGCCCGCGGAGGTCACCCGCGCCGAGGGCCGGTTCGCGGAGGGGACGCGCTTCGAGGCCGAGCGCCGGGCGTGCGCCACGTGGGGGACGGAGCCCCACGCGTCGGGCCGCGACATCGCCGAGGCGGGCAAGGGGCAGGTGCTGCTCGACGCGGAGGAGGGGCGGCGCATCGCGCGGGTGGACGCGTGATCGCCGCGGCGGACGCGCAGTCGATCCGTCCAGGACGGCTCCCTTCCCCCGTCGCAGGCGCTCGCGGGATGAGACTCATAGGCGGTAGACTCGAAGTCTGCAGGCAGGCACCGTCCCGCTGCAGTGGCATCGAAGGATCCGAGGAAGCAGCTCGGCGCAGCGATCCGGCGCGCGCGCGAGGAGTTGGGCGTCTCCCAGGAGGAGCTCGCGTTCCGTTGCGGCCTGCACCGGACGTACGTCGGCTCCGTCGAGCGCGGGGAGCGCAACGTGTCGCTCGAGAACATCGTGCGCCTCGCGAAGGCCCTCGAGCGCTCCGCCGCGACGTTGCTCGCTCGGGCACGGCTGTGATCGCGCGCCGGCCGATCGGCGGTGTGAGGGCATCGGCCCCGGCGAGCGCCGCGCTTCGGGCCAGCCGCCGCAAGGCCTCGTCGTCGGCATCGCCGGGACGTGCCGCCGGGCCGCAGGCCGTCGACGAGGTCGTCCCGCGGGGCTGCGGCGGGGGCCGGTCGAGCTCCGCGCGGGCGGAGCGGCTCCCGGCCGCCACGCGCCGGACGCCCGTGGATCGCGGAGTTAGGCCCTGGCCCGCGCGCGCGCTGCCCGAGAACTTCGTCCGCGGGGCGCGCAACCGCGCCGCGATCTGCGATGGTCTGGCGCGCGACTCGAGGCGCGGTCGCGCCGCGCACGCGGGACACAGCTGGTCATGACTACGGCGACGTACACCTTCCTCGACTCCTTCTGCGGCCCGGGCGGGATGAGCCTCGGTCTCGAGCAGGCAGGGTTCGTCCCGGGCTTGGCCTTCGATCTCGACGAGTGGGCCGTGCGAACGCATCGCCACAACCTCGCGGGGGAGTGCATCGTCGCGGACGCGCGCGAGGTCGAGCCGCGCGAGCTGCTCGAGCGACTCGGCGTCGAGCGCGGAGAGCTGGCGCTGTTCGCCGGCGGTCCGCCGTGTCAGGGCTTCTCGAAGCAGAAGCGCGGCGCTCATCTCGGGGACGCTCGCAACGACCTCGTGGCGCGCTTCGCGGAGCTCGTCCGTGAGCTCGTTCCCCGCACGTTCCTCTTCGAGAACGTCGCCATCTTCGGCCAGAAGCGCGGCCGGCCCTACCTGCGCTTCATGCAGGAGCACCTGAGCGAGTACGCCCTCTTCCCGCACTTCTACAACTGCGCGGACTACGGGTTGGCGCAGACACGCGAGCGCTTCGTCGTCGTCGGCGTGCGCCGAGATCAGGGCGTCGCGTTCAGCCCGCCCGCGCCGACCGCCGAGCGCTGGCGTACCGTCGGAGAGACGCTCGCGGGTCTGCCCGAGCCGCCCGAGGACTACTCGATCCACCCGGACTTCCCGAACCATCAGCGGGCGCGCGTCACCGCCCTCAACATCGAGCGCTTCTCGCACGTGCCGCAGGGCGGAGGGTGGCGCGACATCCCCGAGGCGTTGCGGCTCGCGTGCCACCAGTCCGTGGACACGAGCCGCGGCGGCTGGCCCGACGTGTACGGCCGGCTGGAGTGGGACGGGCAGTGCCCCACCTTGACCGGCGGCTTCGACAGCTTCACGCGCGGACGATACGGGCACCCGTTGCAGGACAGGCCGTTGACGCCCCGGGAGGCCGCGCGGCTGCAGGGCTTCCCCGACCACTTCGAGTTCCTCGGCACGCGCCAGCACCAACGCTCGCAGATCGGCAACGTCGTCCCCCCGCCGCTCGCGCAAGCCGTCGGACGGGAGCTCCTCACGTGCTTGCGAGTCGCGGACGGGCTCGAGCGCCCGCGCCGCAGGTCGCGCCGCGTGAACGCGGCCCTCGACGATCAGCGCGAGCTCTTCTGAGACACGTCGGGGTGCCCGCGACGTCGGCACCGGCTCGAGACGGTGCGCGAGAGGCACCCACGCGGATCGATCGACTCGACGAGAGCCGCGCGCGAGGTTCGAGTGTCGGATCTCGAAGGGTGACGAGCTGATCGTCGAGCAAGCCCGCCAGCGCAGGGTCAGCGTCCTCGGCTCCCGCGCGACGCTCGTGAGCCCGACGCATCTCACCGCTTCGCCCGCGGTTCCAGGCCTCACACCGAAGCGGATGCCGCCGACCCGGCCTCGGAAGCTCGCCTTCGACAGGTTGCTGGGCTCCAGGCCGAGACGTCACCCGGCGCCGTCACCGCGTCAGCTACTCCCGTGCGGCGTTCGCAAGCCTCGATGCATCCATCGAGCCGCCCGTCATCCCAATCGCCGCACCCAGGCGCAAGCCGCCACGCCGGCCTCCGACGCACGTCGCGGACAGGCTCCTAGACGATCAGCGGGAGTCGCGTCTCCAGCAGCTCGCCCACCGTGAAGACGGGGATCACCGACGAGACGTCCGCGGCCAGGTAGCGCGCCGGTGGATCGAGGTAGCCGATGCCGGACATGGCGGCGAGGTGCATCTGGAACAGCCGGATGGTGCCCGGAACGCAGATCGCGTTGGCGTTGGCGTCCCCGTCGCGTTGCATCTCGCTGACGCAGATCAGCACGGACTTGAACGCACCCGCGCCGAAGATCGAGTCCAGGATGCGCTGGTGCGCGAACGGCTGAACGACCCGTTCCCGCGTCGTGATCTTGGCCGGGATCACCAGCCCCCCGTGCGCGCTGGCAGGGGAGTGGAAGACGATGTCGGTCGAGACGTTCTCCGTCTGGCCGGGCAGGATGACGTGGCCCTCGCGCCGGAAGCCGGGCAGCACGGGTTGGAGGATCGACCCGAGCACCGCCTCGAAGAACGTCCCGGGAGTCTTGCGGCTCCCGGGCTTCCACAGGTCGTAGCAGACGCAGAAGGCCGTGAGCGCGGTGTAGAGCACCCGGTTCGATCGCGCCGCCGCCAGGCCGTAGCACTTCGCTTTCGGCTGCGCCGCCTGGACCAGCGCCCGCCACTCGGCCTGGAAGACCCGCGGATCGGGCTCGTACAGGCTCGGCAGGAACGGCCGACTGACCCGCCCACTCGCCTCGAAGACCGAGTACGCCTTGCCGTCGCACTGCGCCAGCCCCCGACTCCGCGCCCGTTGCGCGAGCAGCTCGATCGCGTGCGCCGCCGTATCCCCGATCGGCCCGTGCGGAGTCCCGCCCGAGTCGTAGGCCCGCTTGGCCGCCGCGAAGAGTGCATGGAGAGTCTGCATCGAGCTCGATCTCGCCGCAGCAGACCCGCCTCGCGCCCACCTCGGCGACAGACGATGGGTAGCACCTGATCGCGAGGGTGTGCCTGGGGGGGGGGGCGGAGAGGTGGCATGGGCTCGGTGGAGCCACACCGAATCGTCTGGACCCGTGTACTTGCCGAGCCTCTTCACGGGCGCGGGCGATCGAGGCGCAGCGATCGCAGGCACCTCACCGGCGCGAGGTCCCACCCGACCCCTCTCGCCTCCCGAATCCACAGGGGCGACACCAAGCCCCCGCGGCAGTACCCTGCTCCACGATGGAGCATGCGCCCGTAGCTCAGCAGGATAGAGCACCGGTTTCCTAAACCGGGGGTCGTGGGTTCGAATCCCGCCGGGCGTACCAGTCTAAGGTCTGTGTCCAAACAAGCTTGCGGGCGTCGGCCTGAACGAGCATCCGTAGCCGCGCGCCGCTTGTGCCGCTTTCGTGCCGGCTTGACGAATTCTTGGGAAGTGCTGAGGTGTATGCGATCGACGCCCATGCAGCCAAGCGTGCAACTAGATGAGACCTTCTGCCATGGCCCCGAGCAAAGTAGGCTCCACCGCAGGCCGCCACGCGGGGAGTCGAGTCCGCGGGCCCTGACACTGAGTCCTGGTGGACTGCAATGTCGCTGCTTGCCGACGCCCTCTGCCGAGACAACCGCCAGCGCGATCTTGACCACATCTCTCCTGAGACCCAGCTGGGGCGGCCATGCAGCTGAAGTTGGCGAAACTCACGTCGCCCGAATCTACCACCGCATGGGCGACATGACTTCGAGGTGTGGAACCCGAGAGGCGCCGCCGGATACTCGGTACGCCGATGGCACTCTCGTATGGGCCCATCGCGATCATCCAGAAGAGGCGACTTGCCGGCTCTGCCTTCGGTGCTGCAGGAAGTCTGGCATTCTCTGATGCATTGGGATCCCTAAGACCCAAGTCGGGGGCTGCCTCAATTGCGTCACCTGCTAATCGCCAAGTGTCCCCACGCTCGATTAACAACGACTACTGAGACGCGGCGGTCGACAAAGATCCAACTTGTCGCAGGACCTCTCTATGGCGCGGTCGATACACGTCTACCACATCTGGAAGGTACCGCGCCATCCAAGCGAACAGCGCCTGCGTTACAGAGGTGTCACTGATCTGATGCCAATCATTGGCGTCCAGATGATACCGGACGACTTGCCGCGCTGCGCCAAAGCCGATGTCACACATAGCCGGCTCGAGCAGGGCATGCACGAACTCAGACTCCAAGAGTGCTCGGCGCGCCTGCAAGTCGTTCGCTGAGCAATATTCTTCCAAGACATCACACAAGGCAGCCTTCTGCGCGGAAGTAGGCGGATCCGAAAACTGCACCCGCGTAAGTTCTATTGGCCACGAACTCTCCTCGAGTCCCAACCAAGAAACACTCGACACAAACAGAGCTTCGAAGTCTCGGTCAGCGTCGATCGTGCTCTCTGCGCGCACCGAGGTCCGAAGATGTGCGTCAACCGCCTCCACGAGCGCGAGGTCAACCTTAACCGCCCTCTCAAAATGATCTCTACAGTTCTGGTAAAACCCAAGAGAGGAATGCACGACGGCGGTGCATTCGAAGTTGCCCCTGCCGTCGAGGCCGAGTCCCTTCGACGTCACATTGGCTGAGCCGACTATAGCATGCCGCGCATCGACCAACACGATCTTCGCGTGGAGCCCCGTGTCCCGTCGAACGCTCCAGCCAGCCCCAAGTGCCATTCGGACTGCCGCCGTATCGGATGCGCCCGCCAGGAGATCGTCAAGCCTCCATCGGACCAGCAACAATCGACTGGACACTTCCTTACAAGCCCGGCTGACCGCCCGCATACCTTGAAACGTCACGAACGGAGAAAAAACCAAGACTTCCTCACGAGCCGCTCCCAAGACGTCCTGTGCTTGAGAATCATGCCACGTCGCGCAAGAGAAGACGGGCGCCCCTGTACGAATCACAATCAGCTCCAGTAGTCGGCGAATACGTCAAAAATCTCGTTGTTCTCCGGCATGCCGATGATGTTGTCCACGACGTTGACCACCCGGCACGACTCCGTTCCGCCAACCCTGGGTCCACGCAAACCACGACCAATCATTTGGCTGTAAAGTACAACTGACGCAGTGGGCCGGGCGATGAACACTACGTCTGTGTTCGGAGCATCGAAGCCGGTCGCAAGCACGCCGAAGTTACACATGACCTGATAGACGCCTGATTTGAAGCCGTCGATCGCCTTCCGACGTGCGTCTGTCCCAACGCCGCCGTCCACGTGAACCGAAGAAATCTTACAAAGGTGCAAGAGCGCGCACACGAACCGAGAGTGTTCCACGCTCGTAGCGAAGAAGATTATGGATGCGCCATCCTTGGCGAGATCCCGTAGACGTCCCACGATCTCGAATGTCCGAACATCGTCTTGCCCTAGTTCATTGAGGACGCGAGGAGGCAGGTCAAACCGCTCAGCGATGTAGCGACGGTCCTGTGGGGTCAATTCAATCGACGACGTTGTTTGCAGCCGTTCCTGCTCTACGGTCGACAGCACACCGCGTTTCTGGAGGTGCTCAATGGCGGACTCGTCACCATGACCGCGGAGCTGGACAACTCGACTGAAGAAGAACCTTGCCAATTCCTCGTTGCCCTCAAAGTCAAACAGGCCGCGCCCCGGAGTCGCTGTCAGGCCAAGAACCTGAGTATTATCGGACACTAGCCCCTCTGTCACCGCACGATAGGTTGGTGCGATGACTCGGTGCGCCTCATCCACGACCACCAAGTCCACGTCGCGGCTCTCCGCGAAGAAGCCTTTCTTGTTGTCGAGATCTGAGTAGAGGGTCTGAAAGCTTGCGACTACAAGCTCCTTTTCATCCAACTGGCCAACAGGCCGCATTCCGTCGTAGTAGCAACGAACGGCAGCGTCGTCGCGACCAAGATGCACCCAAACGTCGTCGAAGCACTGTACAGCCTGATCGCATAGCTCCGAGCTGTGTGCGAGCCAGACCACTCGACGCGACCCCGCTTGATTCAACACCTGAGACACGATCTCCATGGCAGTACGGGTCTTCCCCGAACCCGTCGGCATCTGCAGCACGAGCCGCGCGCGCGGGTTCTTGAGAGCCTCGACTGCCTCCTGCATAGCGTAGAACTGGTAATCGATCAGTTGTTTGAATGGTGCACGGGAACTTGACACCACAAATCGATCCGAACGACGCTCCGCCGAGGCAGGCACCAATCGCTCTGGAAGCTGGCCAGCAACAGCGATCGCTCGACACGTAGGCCCCGACTTCCAGCCATGGCCGACTAGCGCTTCCTGGACCTCGGATCGAGACTGCCCTTTCTCGGCGAACCCTGACTTCTCCGCGATATCCCAGAAACGATCGTCCGGGATGGACTCGTACAGGCGCCGTAGGAGCTTCCGGTCGGCAAGGAGCTTCGGGGTACCGAACGACTCCAGAATGCGAACTAATGTGGCGCGCCTATAGACTGATAGGCCGTCGGACTCGGCATCTAATAGGGCAGGCGCGAACGTCTCCAGGCGCTCCAGAAGATCCGAGCCAAGTGCTTCTTGCAGCTCAACTTGAGGCAAGTACTCGAGAATAGACCTCTCAGCCATTGCGACGAACCATCCGATTCACCAACAAGCCCACGTTCCAGTTGTGAAGGTCAAGAAGCTCGGCAGCCTCAAACTTATCCTGACCGTCAAACAGCGCCCTTGCGTGACTTTGCGCGACGACGTAGCTGAGGAGAAGCCCGACTCCCGACTCGTTCCGGCCCTTCGCTTCTACGCTGTCGTCGTACTCCTCCAGGACGCGGCGCCCCAGCTCCGTCCCGGCATTCACGCGAACTACTGCTGCCCCGCCTTGGTGAATGACAACGAAAGACTCTGGACTAGCCCACTCCGCGCGCTCGACGCCGAACTTCTGGCCCTTTAGGCTGGCTTCCACGGTTTCTCCAGCCCTCGTGACTGCACTACTCCCTGACGGTCCTTCTTCACCGATCTGGCCGAACCAATCGGCAATCGCGCCACCGTACTCGTGGATGACCGACGTCAGGAACGTGTAGCCACGCGCGGTCAAGGACAGACCCTTCTTTGTAGGCATCCACTCTCTCGTCTTCTTGTCAAGATACCAACGTCGTAGATTGAGTAGCCGTTCACCCTCATACTCACTGAGCTGCGCTACGAGACGGTTGCTCTTGCTGCCGGTTGCCGCGATGACCCCAGGCAGTTCATTCGCTTCATTCTTGGACATCACCGAGCTCCCTGAGGTACGTGCGCAGATAGCTCGCGAGGTACTGACCCCAGTTCATCTTCATGTCCTCGACGAAGCTTGACACCTCAACCACCATGTCAGGCTCAAACTTCGCCTCTGCCTTGCAGTAGCTGATCAAGAGAAGGTCCATCAGGCACTTGAGGCGCGCTGCAGGTGACTGGTTCTGCTGGGTCTCACCGAGACCATCCAAGAGCGCGTTGACCTCTTTGAAGAAGTCATGGTCGAAGTTGTAGCGAATGACGTCGCTTCCTCCGAGGTGTGCAGCCTCGAAGAACTGAGGGCCTCGCCATGATCCGGTCTCGATCGTGAAGGGCTGACTCTTCCACTTCGCCACTATCTGAGCCTTTTCCTCATCCGTCAGGTCAGATCGTTTGTCGATGAGCCGCTTCGCCTCTTTTTCGAAGTCCTTGTCCTTGTCGATAAGTGACTTGTCCGTTGGTGTCTTTTTTGCGATTCTCTCCGCCGGCCGTGACGGCTTTTCCTCGCTGTCGCTCCCTTGTAAGGACTCGTTCTTCGTTTTCGCCCATAGCTTACGCACACTTTCGAGACATGTATCCCGAGTGGGGGCAATCAAGTCGGCAATGGACTCCTTGAGTTCGGCGTTCGGCACCGCGCCGCGCTTAATGTTCTTTACGGTGAAGACGCGATCGAGAACCGCGTCAAATCGGATCTCACAACTCCACCAGCGATCGATCTCTGAGAACCACTTGTTCTTACCTCGATGCGGCCAGTAAGGAACGGGCCCGTAAAAGACCTCGCGACCGTTCCGTAGGATTGAGATGCCCTCGTTCAAATGGATTGAACGTTCCCTGTTTTCCTGGGCATTACCGGCACCCTGGTGTTTTCGGAATGCCTCCGGCAAGAGGCTCATCCGAATCTTAATCGAGCTCTGTCTTGGCCCACCAGGCTGCTGCGCATCATCAGGGATAGGCCACTTGATCTCAATCGGCTCATAGAGGGTCGCTTGCGGGTCTTCTGGATAAGCGGTCTTCTCAATGCGGTGATAGAGCGGATCGATTGCAGGAATGATTGCCCCGTCAAGAGAGATCGTCAGCCCGTCCCAGATGAACTCTCGGTACGTTCGACCCAACCAGATTCGCAGCTTTTCCTTCATGGTGGAGGCGCTGTACGGCTGTCGATCGTACTTGGACCAGATCACGAGGGTTCCCGACGCTGATCCGACGAGAGTGGTGTACTCGTCGGGGATCTTTGCGGGCGTGGGTTCCGGAATGCCTGCATCATCTTCGGCCCCAGAAGTCATCTGGTCCAAGTCAATGCTCGTGGAGTGCCACTGACCTCCCTGGACCTTCGAATAGACCTCGACGTGCTTGCACTGATTGATCGCTGCCAGAGTCATCCCAACGCCGAAGCGACCAATCCCAGACCTGTCGTCATAGCGCGAAGAATACCCGAGTTGAAGGCACTTGTGGAGCGTGTCCGTGTCCATGCCCGTGCCATCGTCGCCGAAGGCGATACTCGCTAGCTTCTGGAAGGGTCGTCCTGGCGATTGGCGCTGCTGCGTTCGCATCTGAATCCGGCAAAACGACGCCTCAGCCTGAACCGCATTGTCGACGACTTCTCCGTACGCGCTGTAAGCATCGAAATCAGACTCGCGCATGGAGATCAGGGCCCTCGAGTCGTTTACGAGTCTCACTTTGTTGCTCATGCGTATCCTTCGCTTTGTACTGCGGTACTTGATCAGTACTCGAATGCCGAGTTGCAATTCGAGCTCAGCGCGTCTCAACACTTCGCCCGACGGAAACACCGTTGACCGGAGTAGGCCTTCCAGGCACCCGCTGGAGCTGAGCGAGTCGGTGCGGCAAGACCGGAGACTAGCGAGTCTAGCGCAGTCAGCAGTCCTGTCTAGCCCTATCGGGCCACTTGGGCCTGGTGGCGAGCGGGCGGGTGGCCGCAGGCGGCGCAGGAACCGCGCTGCGGCAGTGAGGCAGTCCCCGCGACTTGGTCGGCGCGCTCGCTCCGTACTGCTTCAGGATCCCGGCGATCAGCTCCTCCGCGAATCGACTCTTGCGCATGATGGCTCCTCAGAGCGTAACTCCGAAGTTGCCAAGCGGCAGGTGACCCGAATCTCGGAGATACTCCCGAGGAGGTCTACTTGTGGCACACAAAGCACCCCTGGTCTTCGGGGTCTTCGCTGTCTGATAGCCACGCCATGAATCTGGACATCTCAGCCGCGGAGAGCTGACTGGTTTCACACTGAGCAGCAACGACCTGGCCAGCCTTTCGGCGAATCTCCGCCAGACGCGTTGGAGTGGAGAGATGTTCGAGCGACTCGGCCGAATCCCAGGTGAACGCCGGCAAGCCCTCGGCGAGGGGCTGCTCATACTCCATCGCCTTCTTGAACAGGTCGGGGTGGCGTTCGAGTAGACCTGCCCACTCGGCCTTGCGCTGGAAGAAGCAGAAGTAGCAGCCGGAACGGCTGCGCCACTCGTAGTACTTCGGCAGGCCTAGGCCCGCCTCATCCAGGATGCGGAAGACGTCATCACGCGTGATGCCGTCCTCCTTGAAAGGGAAGACGGGGCGGATGTTGGGCTTGGTCGAGACGTAGCCCTCTCGGTCCTCATCTGCCCGGATCCCGACGTAGCTGATGACATCATCGTCCCCGATGTACTGCTCGAAGGGGCGGATCTTGAGCATGCGCGTGCACCAGCGCTGCCGGGCGTTGGGGAGATAGCCGTTGTAGACCTTCAGCCAGTGGTCGAATCCCCGTTCGGCGTTGAGGCGGACGATTGGCTTCCCCAGGTAGGCCTCGAGTTTGGCCAGGTACTCGTACGTCTCCGGGAGCTCCTTGAGGGTGTCCGTGAAGACGTACTCCATGTCCGGCACGCGGTCACGGAGGTACACGGCCAACGCGGAGGAGTCCTTGCCGCCGGAGAGCCCGAGGATGTGACGTGTCTTCTGAGCTTCAGGCATCAGGTCGCCTCAGGTGGAGAGGAGGTCCTCGCACAGATGGGCGAGGACCGCGAGCTTCTGGTCGCGAGTCAGGCCCGAGGGCTCAGACTGTAGGGCGGTCGCGAGAGACTCGCGAAGGGCATGGGTCGACTTCTCCTGAGCGGAGTAGGGCACGAGAATGTGCTGAACGGAGTCTCCAGTGGAGTGCCGGAGGGAGAGGCGCAGAAGCTCGGTTTGCGACGCAGCACGTTCGCTCGACGCGAGAGCCAGGGACTCGAGTTCGGCGAAGTCGATGGCGAGGTGGCCCAGGCGGATCAGGAACTCGTCGAGGTCCCGGTCGTACCAGTACCGGGGAGGCTTTCCGACGAGCAGCGTGCCGATGGACTCGGTCCACTCGGGTAGCGGAAGAGAGTCGTCCAGAACGCGGTCCATGAAGGCGCAGAGTGTCTGGTTCGCTCCCTTGGGGAGCTTGATCTGTGCTCGTGGAGCGAGCGCAGTTCGGACCGTACTCTCCGTCGCCCCGGTGTGGAACTTGTCAGCGATCGCCGTGCGGAGGTCGCTCAGCAGGGACGGGTAGGCCTGGTACAGCTCCTTCAGAGAGGAGCGAAGTTCCTCGATGAACTCTGCCGTGGACCCTGACTTGGCCGCCTCGCGCTGGGAGAGCTGCGGGAATCCCAGAGCCTCGGGAAGCTGCTGGAAGATCAGGCGGCTGGGGTCCTTCGCGTACACGAGGGCAGTGCGCGTGGACAGAGCGGACTTGCTGAGCCGCTTCGTCTGCTTCGCGAAGTCGGGCAGCTCGAGCGTCGCGTTCATCAGGAAGCGCGCAACTTCCAGGGTGCCAACCCGAGGAGTGGGCTCGCCATTGCGCAGTACGGGAGTCATGAGATCGAGGAGCTCAGCCCGCTCGCCGCCAGAGGCGACGTTCTGAACCTCGATCGTGTGCGGAGCTCGACTCATGCGCTCCAAGAAGGGGGCGTCGATCTCCGGGTAGAAGACTCCGTCCTCGTACAACGCGATCGAGTCCGCGTGCGTGAGGAAGTAGGCGAGCGCTACGACGGGCAGCACGCCTGCCTTGATGCCGAACGGCGGAGCCGCCAGGCGAGCATAGAGCCGTTGGAGGGGTACCCTGGCATCGCCAGCGCCCTCGAACAAGCGGTTCATATCCCTCCAGGCGCCCTGTAGGCTGCCTACTCGCTTCGCGTCTGGCGCAGTCAGAGCCCAGGACTCGAGAGACTTCTTGTGCATGCCTTGCCGCTCCAGGAGAGAGCGATACATCGAGTACTCAGGGGGATAGCCCTCCATGCCGAGGCGCTCCTTGCCGGAGGCTTCCACCATGGCAGTCATCAGGACGCGGCGCGCGGCAGCGGCAGCCGAGGAAAGTTGGCTGCGGTTGAGCAGCTCGCTCTTGATGATCGGCGCCTGGTCGTACGCGAGATCACAGAGCTTGGAGACGGTACTCGTCAACGAAGATGTGCTCGTCTCGGCGGCAGCGAAGTGTGCCTTCTCGTACCAGCGCGCATTGCCCCCGGTCGTGAGGATGCTCTGCAGTTCCTCCCGGAGGAGGTGCAGAGCCTCATCCTTTCGGCCTGCGAGTTCGCGGCGCGCCACGGGATCGGTCTGCAGCTCCGGCGTGTTCGCCTCTACAGAGTCGATCCCCGCAAGGTCGTCGAGGAGGTGCAGGAGTTGGCTGCGGCGAGCGGGGAGCCCGACCAGGACGGGGATCGGGTTGGGCAAGGCTCCCCAGGTCACCGGGTCGAGCAAGGCGCGGTCGACCTGTGACTCCGCCGACTCCGAAGTCGGCAGCACGATCCACACGATGCCATCGGCCTTGCATCCCTCAGGGACGAACTCACGATCCTCGAGGACGAGCCGTTCATCGGCGTAACGAACCTCGAAGTAGCGGAAGGTGCCCGTCGTGTGGAAGTGCTTCCTCGCGACGAGCGGGCGGGGCGGGGCCAGTCTGCCCAGGCGAGCCGAAAGATTGGCATAGGGAGACGACTCTGCTCGGGCGGCCTCGAGTAGCCCATCGAGGTCCAGATCACTGCCATCCCACAGCTGGTAGGCGTTCTTGAACTTCCTGTGGATCAGGATCGAGGCGCGCAGCAGTCGCTCCAGGGCCTTCTGGGTCGAGGCCTTGCCCTTCTTCTTCTGCCAGACTGCTTGATGGATCACGTCCAGCGACGGGCTGAGCCCGGCAGCCTCGCCGACGATGCTGAGTAGGCCAACGACCTTCACGACTCGAGCATCCACGGCCTCCGCATCGGCTGGCAGGCGGTGGAGTGCCGTGTCGATCTGTGCCCAGATCCTCGACTGAGATCCGTAAAGCCGCTCGCCGAACGTCGCCGTGACGTAGTCGTACAATTCGGTAAGGCCGAAGAGCGGAACGGTCCCATTGACCGCGGTCTGGTGCAGGAACTCCTGAAATCCGCGCGGCTCCGAACTCGCCAGGAAGGCGAAGAGAGAGCGCTCGTTCTGGGCCAGGCGGCTACGGAAGAGCGGGCCCAGGGCAAGCGCGCTAGTCGGGTGTAGCGGCGTGGTCTGAACTAGGCTGCCCTCGAGATCCTCGCTTCTGCTTGCGAGGCTTGCGTCGCACAGCCGTGCGACAGCCGCGGCGGCCTCCTGGCTTCGCGCAAGGAGTTCGGCTGGCAAGTCATCGCGGTCGATCGCTGCACCGATGAGGCGCAGTACCTGGTCAGACGGCTCCTGGAAGGGAACGTCCTCGAATCGTCCCTGGACCTTGGTCCACTCGTTGCGCTGGGAAGCGGACAGCCGAGCGGCATAAGAGTCGAACGCTTGGTGCAGGAGCACCACGAACACGATCGGCGTGTCGCCACTGCGATTCGCGAGTTCGGCGAGTTCCTGGAGCAGGTGAATGTCGGAGTGCCCCCTAGAGGCCACGACGTGCTCCAAGGGCTTTCCGGCTTCGTCGAGGATGACAAGCAGGCCCTCTCCCAGACGCTTGGACTCACGAACGGACTTCGCTGCGAGCTCGAATAGCGTCGTGACCCGTCGCGGGCTCAGGGAGTTCCCAGCGGAGAGCTCGGCCAGAGCCGACTCCACCTCGCTGAGCACCTCGGGCTTGCGACCCTTGTCCCAGAAGGACTGAAGCCCTTCATGCAGTGCTCGGACCAGGATGGACTCAAGTGAGTCTCGCTCACCGGTAGCCACGACAGGGCAGAGCCCGTTGGATTCGCCGCTGAGAGCCCCCTTCGCGCCGTAGAGCGCGTTCTTCAGCTGTCGATCTGTCGTGTCCAGCAGCTTCCGGGCGGCCTTCGCGTCGCCAAGGCCTTCTGTGGCCAAGACCTGAGACAAGAAGAGCGCGAACGCAGACTTCCCGGAGCCATAGGGGCCCGTAATGCTCCAGGATCTCGCCGTGCCGTCGGGTCTGAGACCCGCGGCGATGCGTCCAAGTACCGACCGCCCGAGAGGCGTGATGACGTAGCCCTCAAGCCAGTTGGCTCCCTTGGCATCTCGCTGGAGATGGACGGATCGCTGGTATCGGCTCCGGATGCGGACGTACTCAGCCCAGGTCGTACCGCTGGAAGTCACGAGGGGGGTGGGGCTAGGCCGTCGCGGCATGCTGCTGGGTCACGTAGTAGGCCTCGAGGAGGTCCAGAACACTGCAATCGTTGTGAACGAGCACTTGCCTCAGGCCAGCCGTCTCGTCGTAGGAGAGAGCCCCGTGGGTCAGATCCTTGAGCCGCTCCAAGCGACGGTGCATGGAGGTCTCCGAAAGACCGAAGATCCGGCCGGGTGAGCCGGGTGCAAACGCGATCTTGTCCAGCGGAACGGTCTTCGCCGTCTCTCCAGAGGCGGCGAGGAAGCTCGCTAGGGCGTAGGCAAAGACACCATCTGGAAGCGTCGGCTGATCTCCGCGAACGATTCGAAACTGGCCTCTCACCCCGACTTCGCGAAGCAAGCCAAGCTCGACCAATGGGGAGTCCAGGGTGTCCTCGATGCCGACCTTCTTCGTCACTTTGGCCGGCACATAGGTCCGAACCATGCAGTCGATGTCCCGCTTGATGGTCCCACTGCCTGTCTTGGCCCAGCGGTTCTCCTCGACGTAGTTCTTCAGCCAGTCGAGGAGCTCGTTCTTGGTGAACTCGGGCTGCGGCAGGAGGTTGAAGGTCCAATACCAAGTCGTGGCCAGCATCGCGTCCGTGCACAGCTGCCAGTGCAGGAGCCAGATCGTGCCGGGTAGCTCGAGATAGGGGTCCCAGCCATCCGACCCGAGCAGCCTCTGGCCGAGGTTCGTGACGTGGAGGACCTTGTTGCGGCCGCGCGGACCCATCGCCTCTTCCTGGAGCACTCCGGTGACGAGAGCCCAGTGGCGAATCGACTTCACCATGTTCTTGCCGACACCAAGCCTCACCACTGCGTCCTCGCTCGAGAACACATGCGAGTCCTCAGCCACTGCGCGGACGGCCTTGGTCAACCACGTGTATCTGAAGGGAAACGTCTCGTGTCCCGAGAAGGACCCCATAGGACGTTGCTTCTTGGCCATCAGGCGTCTCCTTCTTGCGGGTGGGCCCGCTCAGGCTGCCGGGAAGACTGCTCCAAGCGTTCCTCGATGAATGCTTCGATGGCGCTCCGCCTGCAGCGAACGGCACGGCCGATCCGGAAGGATGGCAGCTGCCCCTGGCGGATGAGCTCATAGACCGTCTTCGTGGTGACCTTCAGGTACTCGGCCACCTCCTGCACCGTGAGGACTGGGTCGCCGACTGCGGGTTGCGCTGTTCCTCTGGGTTCCACGATGGTGGGCATCGTTCCAAAGCTCAAAGGACGGCTCAAGCGCCGCGGTGCGGAAACCAGCGGGGCGCAAGGCGTTGCTCGCAGCCGCCTTGTGTCAGCGAGCCTCGCCGGAGGGCGGGGAGTCGGTATCGCTCGGTCGCCCGCATAGGTCACGCGGGCTGCGCGGCTTCGGGTCTCATGCTGCCGAGACGGCTAGCCGGCGCGAGCACAGCTTGTCATCGTGGGGGTATGCAGTGGACGCAACTGATCGAGGGGCTGCATGTCGGGCAGTCAAGAGGACGCAAAGCTCCCCACAAGGCGATGCTCTTGCTGGCGCTTCTCGCCCGAGCGGCCGCAGGAGAGCGCAACGCCTTGCAGTTCGAGGACTTCAGGCGCTGGTTTGATCCGAGGGTGCGTCAGCTCGGTCTCAGCACCGAGGCGCGGTATCCGTTCTGGCACCTGCAGCATGAACTCGCGGGCCGAGCATGGGGGCTATGGACTCGGGCCGGCGGGCGTGTCTCGCTGGACGCTCGTCCGGGTCAGCGCTGGTTTCGCGAAGCCAATCCAGAGGGGCGGCTGAACGAGGATCTCTGGTCGGAAGTGGTGAGCAGGCCTTTGCAGGCTAAGCGAATGACCGAGCTGCTGCTCACTGCGCCGGCCGTTGACCCAGCGTATCGGCAGGCGCTCAAGGAGCTGGCTGGCTCGCCTGAGTGAGGTCACCATCGTGGCGTGGCCTGCGGGCAATGGTCCGCTGTCGGGCGTGCTCCTCATCGCGCAGTGCGGACGGCTCCTTCCCGCTGTGAACGGCGGTGAAGAGTACCTGCGCATTGTGCAGCGCAGGCCCCAAACGCGAGGAAGCGGGCGTCGTGCTCGATCTTGACCTCTGCCGCAGATAGTGCGCGAAGGAGACGAGCGTGGACAAGGCAGACCCGGACCGAAAGGTACTCGGGCGGCGAGAGAGTCGCCCCGCGGCGTCGCTCGGAGCTCCGCGAGTGTGCGAGGTCATCCGTGTCGCTAGGCTGCGTGCCGCTCACCAGCTCGCATGGATGATCACCTGCCCACCGGCACCACCTCGCACGGCCTCGCCGTCACCGAGGAGACCACCTGGACCGCCGAGGAGTCCCGCGTCTTCGGCGACCTGCGGCTCGACAACGCCGGCGTCTACGCGCGGCACTCCACCGCGCGCACCAAGCTCACGCTGGTCAAGGTCCGGCGCGGCGGCGAGCTGGTCGGCGTGGCGCCGGCGCTGCGGATGATCCAGTACCGCGCGACGCGGCTGCTCGAGCCGAGGTCGCGCCGATGGATGGACCCCTTGATGGGCCCGTTCGCGCGGCGGACGACGTGCCTGGTCGACGGCTCCTTCCTGGCGTTCCGGCACGCGGCGCCGTTCTTCGCGGCGGGGGGGGTGAGCGCGGGCGAGGTGCGCGAGGCGGTGGTCGGGCACCTGAAGGGCTGCCGGGACGTCGAGAGTCTGATGATCTCGGAGCCCGCGGGCGACCCGGGGTGGGCGCTCGACAACGGCTTCCTGGCCTTCCTGCAACTGCCGCTCGTGCGCGTGGAGCTCGACGGCGTGGCGTCGTTCGACGAGCACCTCGCGGCCCTCGGCCAGAAGCGGCGGCGCAACCTGCGCAAGGAGCGTGAGCTGTTCGCGCAGGAGGGAGGGACGATGGAGGTGCACGCGCCGCCGCTCGCGCCGGAGCTGGTGGAGGAGCTGCACCGGCTGCTGCTCGCGAGCTCGGCGAACAACCCGACGCTCGAGATCCCGTTCGAGGACTTGATGAACTCGCGCGGCGCGTTCGGCGAGCAGGCGCAGTGGGTGATCGTCGCGCGGGTGGGCGGCGCGGTGGCGGGCTTCTTCGGCTTCCTGCCGCAGGGCGAGACGCTCGCGCAGTGCCACGGCGGGCTGGACTACGAGCACTCGCTGCGCGTGAAGGCCTATCCGAACCTGATCCACGAGGCGGTCGCGTACGCGCTCGAGCACGGCTTTCGCGAGGTCACGCTCGGTCCGCTGAACAACGAGGCGAAGCGGCGCGCGGGCACGCTGGCGCCGGTGATGGCGTCGTTCTGGGCGCGCGACCCGCTGACGATGTGGCTGACCAAGCGCGTGCTGCTGCCGCGCTTCCAGGTGTTCGGCGGCCGGCTCGAGCGCGCGGGCTCGGCCTGAGGGCGCCCGCACGCGACCGACTCGCGCGGCGCGTCTGCTACCCTCGCGGGCATGCACGCCTCCGACGATCCTGACGAAGACGTCCGCCGGGCGTGCGCGGGCGACGACGACGCGCTCGCGCGGGCGCTGCGCGCGGCCGAGCCCGAGCTGCGCGCGGCCGTCTCGCTGCAGCCGCTCTATCGGCGCGACCTGGAGGTCGACGACCTGCTCCAGGTCTCGTACGTCGAGGCCTTCGTGCGCATCGCGTCGCTGCGCGATCGGACCGCGGACGGCTTCCGGGCGTGGATGCGGCGGCTCGTCGACACGAACCTGAAGGACGCGATCCGCGCGCTGGAGCGCGACAAGCGCCCGGACGCGCGGCGGCGCGTGACGCACGACGGCAGCGGGGCGTCCGCGCGCACCCTGTTCGCGCGCGTGGCGGGCGCGGGCGGGAGTCCGAGCGGCGTGAACTCGGCGGCCGAGGAGGTGCGGCGGCTCGAGGCGGCGCTCGAGCGGCTGCCGGCGGACTACCGGCACGTCGTGCGCGAGGTCGACCTGGCCGAGCGGCGTGTCGCGGAGGTGGCCGCGGAGATGGGGCGCAGCGCGGGCGCGGTGCACCTGCTCGTCAAACGAGCCCACGATCGGTTGCGCGAGCTGCTGGCGGAGCGCGCGTGAGATTCCTCGGATCGGCGTGCATCCTGCCGGGCGACGTCGTCCTGTGCGGCGAGGACGAACCACGATGACCGACACGCCTTCCGAAGACCGAGACCTCGTCGCCGGCGCCCGCCGCCAGGTGGAACCCCAGTCCGTCGAGCGCGCCGAGGCCGCCCCGCCCGGCGAGGCCGCCGGGGACCGCATCGACCGCTACAAGCTGCTGCAGGAGATCGGCGCGGGCGGCATGGGCACCGTCTGGATGGCCGAGCAGCTCGAGCCGGTGAGGCGCCGCGTCGCGCTCAAGATCATCAAGCTCGGCATGGACACGCGCGAGGTGGTCGTGCGCTTCGAGGCCGAGCGCCAGGCGCTGGCGCTGATGGACCACCCGCACATCGCGAAGGTGCTCGACGGTGGCGCGACCGCGACCGGCCGGCCGTACTTCGTGATGGAGCTCGTAAAGGGCGTGCCGATCACCGAGTTCTGCGACGGCGCGCGGCTGGGCCTGCGCGAGCGGCTGGAGCTGTTCTCGAAGGTCTGCGAGGCGATCCAGCACGCGCACCACAAGGGCGTCATCCACCGCGACATCAAGCCCACCAACGTGCTCGTGACGCTGCACGACGGCGTGCCGGTGCCGAAGGTGATCGACTTCGGCATCGCGAAGGCGACGAGCGCGGAGCTGACGCAGAAGACGCTGTTCACGCAGTACGCGCAGATCATCGGCACTCCCGAGTACATGGCGCCCGAGCAGGCCGAGCTGTCGGGGCTCGACATCGACACGCGGGCGGACGTGTACTCGCTCGGCGTGCTGCTCTACGAGTTGCTGACCGGTACCAAGCCGTTCGAGATCCGCACCGTGCTCGAGGTGGGCTATCAGGAGCTCCTGCGCATGATCCGCGAGGTCGACCCGGCGAAGCCCTCGACGCGCGTGTCGACGCTCGGGCGGACCGCGAGCTCGATCGAGGGCGGACGCCAGGTCAACGTCGACGCGCTGTCGCGGCGGCTGCGGGGCGACCTCGACTGGATCGTGATGAAGGCGCTCGAGAAGGACCGCACGCGCCGCTACGAGACGGCGAACGCCTTCGCGGCCGACGTCGCCCGCTACCTGAGCGGCGAGGCGGTCGAGGCCGCGCCGCCCAGCGCCGTGTACCGCGCGCGCAAGTTCGTCGCGCGCCGGCGCAAGACGGTCGCGGCGCTCGGCGTCATCGCGTTCCTGCTGGTCGCCGGCTCGATCGGCACGGGCACCGGCTGGTGGTACACGCAGCGCGCGAACGAGGCGCTCGACGTCGCGCTCGCCGACAAGTCGTCGGCCCTCGAGCGCGAGGCGGAGCAGCGGCGGCTCGCGGAGGCCAACGAGTCGCAGGCGCTCTCCGAGCTGAAGCGCGCCGACGAGCTGACCGCGCTGATGTCCGACCTGCTGCGCAGCGTCACGCCGGAGGTCGCCAAGGGCGCCGACGTCGCGCCGTTCCGCAAGATGCTCGAGCGCGCCGCGCAGCGACTCGCCGACGGCTCGATCGAGGATCCGCTCGTGCGCCTGCGGCTGCGTCACATGATCGGCAAGGTGTACTTCCTGCTCGGTCTCTACCCCGAGGCCGAGCAGCACCTGCTCGTCGTGCTCGACGAGGCGCGGGCGCTCCAGGGCGAGCAGCATCCGCTCACGGCCACGGCCCACATGGACCTGGGTGCGCTGCGCTTGATGCAGGATCGCGGCGCCGAGGCGGAGCGCGAGCTGCGCGCGGGCTACGTGGGCCTGCGCGACGCGCTCGGCGAGGGGGACCCCGCCGTGCGCGTCGCGAGCCTCAAGCTGGCGACCTACTACGGGACGCTGCAGCGCATCCAGGAGGCGCTCGCCGTGCTGGGCGCGGACGCCGACGGCGCGCGCGCGGACTACGACTTCACCGTCTTCGAGGACCGGGCCCACGCGCGCACCGTCGCGCTCTTGTGGTGCGAGCTGGGGCGCGCCGACGAGGCCCGCGAGCTGTACGACGAGCTCGTGACCGCCTGCGCGCGCGAGGGCGCGTGCGAGGAGAGCGAGCGGAACGCGCTCGACACCCTGCGCGTCGTGCTCGACCACGCGGACGGCGACTTCGCCTCGTCGGTCGTGGCTGCGCGCGCCGTCCTGGCGCGCAAGCGCGCGTACGCCGGCGACGACCACCCCGAGACGCTCGTCGCGCTCACGGACCTCGCGTCGCAGGAGGCGGACGTCGGGCGCCTCGACGAGGCCGAGGCCCTGGTCGCGGAGGCGCTCGAGCGCTCCACGCGCGTCCTCGGCCCGCGGCACCGCGTCACGCTCCAGGCGCGCTACGTCGAGGCGTGGCTCGCGATGGAGCGCGGTGACGCGCAGGCCGCCGAGACCCTCTACGAGCGCCTGCTCGCGGACGTCGAGTCCGTCTTCGGCGGGGGCGATCACCTCGCCGAGACCGTCCGCCACCAGCTCGCGCTCGTCCACAGCGAGCTGGGGCGCGTGGAGGAGGCGGCGCCGGAGCTGCGCGCCGTGCTCGAGGCCAAGCTCGAGCGCTATCCGCCCGATCACCCGGAGGTGCTCGGCGCGCGCACGAACCTGGCGGGCGCGTACCTCGACCTCGGGCGCTTCGCCGAAGCCGCGGAGCAGGCCGAGATCAGCCTGCCGCTGATGCGCGCGACGCTGGGCACGGGCCACCCGTGGACCGGGCACGCGCTGTACGTGCTCGCGCACGCGTACAGCGGGCTCGGCCGCCACGCGGAGGCGCTGCCGTTGCACCGCGAGTGGATCGAGCTCCGCGCGCGCTACCTCGAGGCCGGCGGCGACGACTTGCCGCCGCAGCTCTTCGGGCAGTTCGCGTTCCAGCTCCTGACCTACCCCGTGGAAGAGTTGCAGGACCCTGCGCGCGCGGTCGTCTTCGTGTCGCGCGCGTGCGAGCGCGCGGAGGCCGCCGGCGACCCGGACCTGTGGGACGCGCTCGACACGCTGGCCTTCGCGCAGTTCCGCGCGGGCGACGCGCAGGCCGCGGTCGCGTCACAGGAGCGCGCCCTCGCGCACCTGCCGGCTCAGCTCGCCGCGCGCTACCGCGCCGACTTCGAGGCGCGGCTGGCCGAGTACCGCGCGGCGGTGCGCTGAACGGCGCGCGCGCGTCCTTCGCTCGAAAGCGGGACATGCGCACCGGCCCGCCGGCATGCCGTCCGTGCGACGGCATAAGCCGGCCCTATCGCCGGCATCGCCACTAGCGATTGGTCGCTCGCGCGCGGCGGGGCGATGGTAGGGGCGTCGACTCGCGGCAGCGGGTCCCCGTTCCTTACCCTCCGTGATCCAGCGACCGGCCGCGACGGCAGCGCAGGCGAGACGCGCCTCCGCAAGTCCACGGGCCGTCGCGCGCGGACGCCGCCTCCGATGCGGGGCGCGCCGCGAAGTCCACCTGCGCGCCCCGCGAGCGCGCCGAGCCGCAACCCATCCCTCCGACGACCATGAACCCCAGGACCCCCCTCACCCGTACCGCCGCGAACCTCGCGGCGCTGTGCTTCGCCTCGAGCGCCTTCGCCGCCACGAACGGCGGCGCCGAGCCCTCGAGCAACTCCCCCGATCCCGCCAGCCTCTGCCCGATGCGCGCCGAGGCCGTCGCAGCCGAACCCGAACCCATGCAAGAGATGACCAACCACGAGTGGTGGCCGAACCAGCTCGACCTGCGCGTGCTCGCGCAGAACTCGGCCGAGGCGAACCCGGTGGGCGCCGACTTCGACTACGCGAAGGAGTTCGCCAAGCTCGACCTCGCCGCGGTGAAGAAGGACCTCGCCGCGCTCATCACCGATTCGCAGGACTGGTGGCCGGCCGACTGGGGCGACTACTCCGGCCTGTTCATCCGCATGGCCTGGCACAGCGCCGGCACTTACCGCGTGCAGGACGGCCGCGGCGGCGCGTCGGACGGCACGCAGCGCTTCGCGCCGCTGAACTCGTGGCCGGACAACGCGAACCTCGACAAGGCGCGCCGGCTCTTGTGGCCGATCAAGCAGAAGTACGGCCAGAAGATCTCCTGGGCCGACCTGATGGTGCTGGCGGGCAACGTCGCGCTCGAGACGTCCGGCTTCAAGACCTTCGGCTTCGGCGGCGGCCGCGAGGACGTCTGGGAACCGCAGCTCGACGTGTACTGGGGCCCCGAGAGCGAGTGGCTCGCGGACCAGCGCTACAAGGGCGATCGTGAGCTCGACAACCCGCTCGCCGCGGTGCAGATGGGCCTCATCTACGTGAACCCCGAGGGCCCCAACGGCAACCCCGACCCGGTGCTCGCCGCGAAGGACATCCGCGAGACGTTCGGCCGCATGGCGATGAACGACGAGGAGACCGTCGCGCTGATCGCCGGCGGCCACACGATCGGCAAGACGCACGGCGCGGCGACGCCGCAGGGCCACGTCGGCCCCGAGCCCGAGGGCGCGCCGCTCGAGGCGCAGGGCCTCGGCTGGGCCAACAGCTACGGCACCGGCAAGGGCGGCGACGCGATCACCAGCGGCCTGGAGGGCGCGTGGACCTCGTCGCCGACCGAGTGGTCGCACGAGTTCCTCGAGAACCTGTTCCGCTACGAGTGGGAGCTCACCAAGAGCCCGGCGGGCGCGCACCAGTGGACGCCCAAGGGCGCGCGGCCGACGGTCCCGGACGCGCACGACCCCAACAAGATGAACCTGCCGATCATGCTCACGACGGACCTCGCGCTGCGCATGGATCCGGCGTACGAGAAGATCTCGCGGCGCTTCCTCGAGAACCCGGACCAGTTCGACGAGGCCTTCGCGAAGGCCTGGTACAAGCTGACGCACCGCGACATGGGCCCGGTCTCGCGCCTGCTCGGCCCCGAGGTCGCCGCGCCGCAGCTCTGGCAGGATCCGGTGCCGCCGGTCGACCACGCGCTCGTGGACGCGAACGACGTGGCCGCGCTGAAGCGCTCGATCCTCGGCTCCGGCCTGACCGTGCCCGAGCTCGTCTCGACGGCGTGGGCCGCGGCCGCGTGCTACCGCGACAGCGACAAGCGCGGCGGCGCGAACGGCGCTCGCCTGCGCCTCGCCCCGCAGAAGGACTGGGAGGTCAACGACCCCGAGCGGACCGCCAAGGTGCTCGCCACGCTCGAGCGCGTGCAGGCGGACTTCAACGGCAAGCAGAGCGGTGACAAGCGCGTGTCGCTGGCCGACCTGATCGTGCTCGGCGGCTGCGCCGCGGTCGAGAAGGCGGCGCAGGACGCCGGCACGCCGGTCACCGTGCCCTTCGCGCCCGGCCGCACCGACGCCACGCCCGAGATGACGGACGTCGAGGCCATGGCGGTGCTCGAGCCCGTGGCCGACGGCTTCCGCAACTACGTCGGCAAGCGTTGCCAGCGCCGTCCCGAGGTCGCGCTCGTCGACCGCGCCAACCTGCTCGCGTTGACCGCGCCCGAGATGACCGTGCTGGTCGGCGGCCTGCGCGTGCTCGGCGCGAACCAGGGCGGCGCGCAGGAGGGCGTCTTCACGGCGCGCCCCGGCGTGCTGACGAACGACTTCTTCGTCCACCTGCTCGACATGGGCACCGTCTGGAACAAGTCCAGCGAGAGCCCGGACCTCTACGAGGGCCACGACCGCAAGACGGGCAAGCCCGTGTGGACGGCGAGCTCGGTCGACCTCGTCTTCGGCTCGAACTCGCAGCTGCGCGCCATCGCCGAGGTCTACGCCTCCTCCGACGCGAAGCAGAAGTTCGCGAACGACTTCGCCGCGGCCTTCGCGAAGGTCATGAACCTCGACCGCTTCGACCTCGGCGACGCCCGCTGAGCGCGGACGTCGCGGATCGACACCGACCGACGTTCCACCGGCGAGGCCGGGTCTCCGCGACCCGGCCTCGCCGCGTTCGTGACGGGCCGCGCGCTACTCCTGCCAGAGCCCGTACTGCACGCCGCCGAGCACGTAGATGGCGATCGTGCCCTGCCCCGGGATCTCCATCGACGGCAGCGCGAGCATCGCGCCGGCGGCCTCGGCCGCGGCGGTCGCGGCGGCCACGTCGTCGACGAGCACGTACGGGCGCACGACCGGCTCCTCGGCCGAGTGCATCGGCGCGCGCACGCCCAGGCGCCCGCCGCCGTCGACGCGAGCCGTGCGCGCGTTGCCGAGCTCGACGACGGGCGCGCCGAAGCTCACGCCGTGCAGCCGCTCCAGCGCCGCGCACGTCGCGTCGACGTCGGGCGTCACGATCTCGAGGTAGTGAACTTGCATGGGGAGCTCCTGGGGGAGGGCGGCCGCGGCGCGCAGCTCGAGCACGCCGCGCCCGAGCGCCTCGCCGATGCCGAGCATGGTGCGCACGCTGCCGAGGTAGTGGAAGGGATAGTTCGAGCCGACGCGGTCCCAGGCCTCGCGGTGCTCCTCCCAGCCGGAGTCGAACACGCGCTGGGCCTCGACGTCCCAGTAGCGATCGGTCGGCACCAGCAGCACGCCGCCGTCGAGCGCCGCGCGCGCGACGCCGGCGGCCTGCGCGGCCTTGAAGCGCCAGTGCTTCGCCTCGCGGTTCTCGAGCCCGCCGACGCCGAACTGGCCGACGACGATCGGCAGCGCGGGCGCGCCGAGGTCGCGGCGCACGTCGCGCACGAAGCACGCCAGGTTGTCGGCGTACTCGGCCGTCGCGCGGTCGTCGATCATGTCGTTCCAGCCCTGGAACCACGCGAGGCCGGCGAGCTCGTAGCCCTGGCCCGCGTAGCCCGGCACGAGCGCGTCGAGGTCGGCCAGCGCGCCGCGCACCTCGCGCAGCATCTCGCGGTAGAAGTGGCCGTAGCTCGCGACGAGCTCCGCGCGCGTGCGCTCGGGGTGGTCGCGGCGCTCGCGCTCGAGCTGCTCCGTGAGCACCGCCTCCGGCGGCAGCCCCGCGCTCGGCGGGCGGAAATCGCGGGACAGGCTCTTGCCGCCCCACGCGGTCTTGACGAGCAGCACCGGCGCGTCGAGCGCGTCGCCGACCGTGAGCCCGAAGCCGAGCTCGGGCCCGATGCAGCCCGGGCTGCCGTAGCCGACCGTCAGCGGACCCTGCCGCTCGAGGAAGCGGATCGACACGTCGTCGCGCGTGACCCAGCCGTCCCCGTCGCGCAGCGTCGCCACGCCCGGCCGCAGCGCCTCGTCGGCCCACTGCCGCTCGAGCAGCGCGACCTGCGCCTTGCCCTCCATGTTGGACTGGCCGGCGAGGACGAAGACCTGGACCTTCGGGGGCGGGGAGGCGGGGGCGGCGTTCTGGGCGGTCGCGAGGAGACCGAGGGCGAGGAGGAGGGAGAGGCTCATGCGCCGGAGCATAGCAGCGGGCCCGCGCGCTATCGTCGTCGCCATGCGAGCGCTCCTCCTCCTCGCCGTCGCGCTGCTCGGCGCGCGCGCGACCGCGGCCGACGACGTCACCGTCGCGACGCACTACTTCTATTGGTACCTCTGGCCGAGCGAGCACTTCGGCGAGCCCGGCGCGCCGGGGCCGGAGGGGCACGCGCGGCACTTCGCGGAGCCCGAGCGGGTGAGCTACCTCTCGGCCGACTGGCACGCGCAGAACTTCGCGCAGATGCACGCGGCGGGCATCGACGTGGCGCTACCGGTGTACTGGGGCGTGCCCGACGCGTGCGACCGGCGCGGGCCGAGCTTCTCGAAGCGCGGGCTGCCGGCGATGGTCGCGGCGCTCGATCGACTCGCGGAGACGGGCGAGGGCGTGAAGCTCGGGCTGTTCTACGACACGAGCACGCTCGCGAACCGCGTGCGCGGCGTCGAGCCGCGCGAGGGGCGCGCCGACCTGACGAGCGACGCCGGGCGCGCGCTCTTCTGCGACACGGTCACCGAGTTCTTCGCCGCGATCCCGCCGCGCCACTGGGCGCGTCACCGCGGCGGGGCGCTCGTCGTGCTGTACGTCAGCGGCTTCGCGGAGCGCTGGGACGCGACGCTCGGCGCGAGCCTGCGCGCGGCGTTCGCGCAGCGCTTCGACGGCGAGCGCGTGTGCCTCGTCGCCGACGCGTCGTGGGGCGCGATCGGACAGGACCTGACGACGAGCTGGGGCGCCGCGCTGTGGGGGCCGCAGCTCTTCGACGGCGTCGCGCAGCTCGGCGCGGGCTACGACGACCGCGCCGTGCCCGGCCGGCGCACGCCGCTGCGCGAACGCGAGGACGGCGCGTTCTACGCGTGGTCGTGGCAGCGCGCGATCGCGACGCGCCCCGAGCTCGTGCTGCTCGAGACCTGGAACGAGATGCACGAGGGCACCGAGCTCTGTCCGACGCGCGAGGCGGGGCGGCAGTACCTCGAGCTCACGCGCACGTGGATCGCGAAGCTGCGCGCGCCGGACGCCGACCTCGGCGCGCCGATCGAGCTGCGCTGGCCCGCGCCCCGGCCGCTGCCCGACCTCTCGTGGGGCGCGGAGGCCGTCGGCGCGGACGCGCTGCGCGCGGACTTCGCCGCGTCGCCGCCCGAGCGCTGCGGTCTGCGCGAGGTCGCGTGCGAGGACGGGCCCCTGCGCGTCGCGGACGGCGCGCTGCGCGCGGGCGAGGTCGCCGAGGGCCTCGGCAACTACCTCTACCTGCAGGTCTCCGACCACGTCGCGTTCGACGTCGACGCGGACTGGGAGCTCGAGGTGACGCGCGCGGACGACGCGCGCCTGTGGGTCGAGTACGACTCGCGCGAGGAGGCCGCCACGCTCGCCGGCGCGTACACTGCCTGTCGCCCGACGCGCTCGCACCGTGAAGGCGACCGGCTCGTCGAGCTCTACCGCCTCGACCGCGCGCGCTTCGCCAACCGCCAGAACGGCGGCGCCGACCTGCGCTTCGTCCTGCCCGAGCGCCGCGCGGCGCTCACGCGCGTCGTCCTGAGGCGACGCTAGACCCCGCGACCCACAGCAACTCCACGACCTCATGGACCTCCGCCTCGCTCTGCCCCTCGTCGCCGCGCTCGCCGCCGGCTGCAGCTCCACGCGCGTCGCCGTCACGAGCTCCACCTCGCCCGGTCAGGTGAGCGAGGTGCGCGTGCTCGGCGACGCGCCGCGCGTTCGCGTGAGCAACCTCGGCCCCGGCGACCTGCGCGTCGAGCTCGACTCGCCCGACGACACGGCCGACGTGACCTTGGAGCTCGGGCAGGGCTCCCTCAGGCGCGAGGCTCCCGGCCCGCTGCTCCTGCGCCTCGTTCCGCTCGGCCGCCGCGAAGCGAACTGGCGCGTGGAAGCCTGGAACTGCACCGGCCTGCACTCGAGCCTCGTCGAGGCGCACGGCGCGAGCGTCGAGCCGTGATCACGGCGGTCGGCTACACGGTCGTAAGGCCGCGGATGGTGTGATGGCAGAGATGCCGAATGTCGACCCGCTTGATCTTTCTCGACAGCTCCTTGTTGGAGAGGAAGGGCGCATATCGGCCGCGCCCAGGAGCGTGCTCCGGGAGCTGGTCCAATCCGCTGCATTGGACCTTGGCTACGCTGCTGGACTCGAGCTTGAATGCCGAACACTCGCACGGATCGGGTAGTCGAGCGAAGAAGATCGAGCTCGCGCGCAGTGTCTCGGTGTATCCGGCCAGATGGCGTACGTGATATGCACGCGTACCACCTGACTTCTCGCAGGCATCCGGGAGTCGCTCTTGGAGCACAAGTCGTCGGCCGGAACGGAATTCCTCCGTGTCGAGGACCTGCACGTAGCGACCGACACGAGCGTCGGAAACCTCCTTGCGGACGCGTGCGATCACGCCGACCGTACGTCCCACACTCTTCCCCAGATAGCTCGGAAGAAACATCTCGCCTACCCGGACACACCAGCAGTACAGGCCATCGAATCCAGGGTAGCGGTCAGCTAGTTCGAAGTGGGGAAACGGGCCGCCCTCGAGTATCGAGTACGGTCCTTCCCAGTGCAGCTCTAGCTGTGACGATGTGGACGAAGCATGCATTGACGTGACGAGCTCTTGCGCTACTCCGTCTCCGGCATCCAGCCGTCCTGCTCGTCCTCGTCGAAGAGCACGCCGTCGATCCAGGTCGCGACGAGGATCGGCAGCATGACGCGGCGGTAGCGCTCGGGCGTGAGGTCCTCGCCCTCGGCGACGTAGGCGCGCAGGTCCTCGGCGAGCGCCTCGAGCAGCTCCTCCTCGTCGTCGGGGACGAAGGGCAGCGCGGCGCCGAAGACGACCGCGCCGTCGGGGCCGCGGCGCAGGCGCAGCGCGACGAGGTCGCCGACGTGCGCGTCGAAGGGCAGCTCCTCGCCGGTCGCGGCCCAGCCGGCGGCGCGGTCGAGCCACGCGTCGTGGAGCTCGACGCGGCCCTCCTCGAGCGCGGTGATGCGGTAGAGACTCAGCGCGCAGTCGCGCAGCTGCTCGGCGACCTCGCGCTCGGCGGGCTCGAGGCGGTGACCGCGCTCGGCGAGGAAGGTGTCGAGGATCGTCGCGCCCTCGACCTCGCGATCGAGCAGGAGGTGCAGCGCGAGCTGGCCCGCGATCAGCGGGTAGCCGAGGAAGGTCAGCACGTCCTCCTCCGCGAGCTCCTCGGGCACGAGCTCGAGCACCGACGCGAAGACGTCCTCGCGCAGCTCGCGCCAGCGGCCGAGGCCGGCGAAGTCCATCAGCTTGAGGTCGAGCGTCTCCGCGGGCGTCAACGGCCGCGACGGCGCGAGGCCGCAGCAGCGCTTGAACTTCTTGCCGCTGCCGCAGGGGCACGGATCGTTGCGCGAGGTCTTCACGGCGCCATCTTAGCTCGGGGATCCTCGAAGCTCGGCGTGGGCGGTCGAGAGAGTAGGCTGCGCGGCATGGAGCGCTCCGCGATCGTCGTCTGCCTGCTGCTGTCCGCCGCTTGCGCCGCGCCGCCCGCCGGGCCGATCGCGTTGACCGGCGCGCCCGAGGCGCCCAACGGAGCGTGGTGCTGGTTCCAGGACCCGCGCGCGCTCGTCGACGTCGACGCGCCCGACGGGCCGCGGTTGCTGGTCGGCAGCGTCTCGTTCGCGCCCGAGGGCAGCGCCGAGCGCGGCGACCTCGACCTCCTGTGGCTCGACGTCGCGACGGGCGCGCGCGGGCACGTCGAGCTGCGCGACCGCTTCGAGCAGGACGACCACGACGTGCCGGCGCTGCTCGTGCGCGCCGACGGCCGCTACCTCGCGGTGTACGCCAAGCACGGCAGCGACCGGCTGCTGCGCGCGCGCGTGTCGACGCGGCCGCACGACCCGAGCGCGTGGCAGCCCGAGCGCACGCTCGGCGTCGACGCGCCGGTGACCTACGCGAACGTCTTCCGGCAGGGCGGCCGGCTGGTCGCCTTCTGCCGCGCGCAGGGCTGGGACCCGAACCGCTTCGCGTCCGAGGACGAGGGCGAGACCTGGCGTCACGTCGGCCGCCTCCTCACCGGGCCGCGCGGCAACGACGCGCGCGAACAACGGCCGTACCCGCGCTACGCGCAGGGCCCCGACGGCGCGGTGCACGTGCTCGTCACCGACGGCCACCCGCGCAACGAGGACAACGGCGTGTACCACGGCGTCGTGCGCGGCGATGCGCTCTGCACGAGCGACGGGCGGGTGCTCGGGCCGCTCTCGCGCACGGCCGCGAGCCCGTACGCGGCGACGGACCTGACGCCGCTGCTCGTGGCGGGGGAGACCTTCGGCGGCGTCGCGATGCACCGCGGCTGGACGCTCGACCTCACCGTCGACGGGGCCGGCGCGCCGCACGCGCTGTTCCAGGCGCGCGCCGCCGACGACTGGCGCGACCACCGGCTGTTCCACGGGCGCTGGGACGGCGAGCGCTGGCGCGTGCGCGAGATCGCGCGGCTCGGCGCCGGGCTGTACGAGCCCGAGCACGACTACACCGGGCTCGCGTGCTTCGACCCCGCCGACGCGAGCACGATCTTCGTCTCGACGCCGGTCGACCCGCGCGACGGCGCGGCGCTCGCGCACCACGAGCTGTTCCTCGGCCGCACGTCGGACGGCGGCGCGCGCTGGACCTGGCGGCCGCTCACCTGGGACTCCGCGCGCGACCAACTGCGGCCGCAGGTGCCGCGGTGGGACGACGAGCACGTCGCGCTGCTGTGGCTCGACGGCGCGATCTCGAGCTACACGCGCTGGGACGCGCAGGTGCTCGCGCGCACGGGCGGGCGCGTCGAGCTCGACGCGTGGTGCGTCGCCGAGCAGGCGCCGCTCGACGTCGCCGGCGTCGCGGCGGACGCGCCCGCGCGCCGCTGAGCTCCGCGCGCCTTCACGTGCGCCTCGCCGTCGGCGCGCGGGCTCTTCGAGTCGCGTGCACGCCGGCTTCACGTTCGCCGCGCTTGCTGTGCGGATCGCGGCGCGCCGCGCGCTCCTCCGCGGGAGCGACGGCGCGCCTCGGATCCCCTCCACCGAGACCGCAACCCAGCGAACGAGAGCGATGCATCGAATCAGCAAGTGGGCCTGGAGCCCGATCGCGGCCACCCTCGTGGCCCTCGCCCCCCAGGCCGTCGCGTCCGGCCACGGCCACGGCAGCCACGGTCCTCAGGGCCCCCAAGGTCCGCAAGGCGGCCAGACGTGCCAGGGCAACGGCCTCTTCGAGCGCGTCGCGACCTTCCCCGTGTACCGCAACACGGACGTGAACAACGAGACCGTGGCCGAGATCATCGCCGCCACGACCGACGGGAACACGGTGATCTACTCCGACGCGGCGCTGGGCGGCATCGGCTTCTGCGACATCACGAACCCGTCCGACCCGCAGCCCGCCGGCTTCGTCGCGCTGGGCGGCGAGCCGACCTCGGTCGCGGTCCACCAGGGCTGGGCGCTCGCCTGCGTCAACACGAGCGCCGACTACGTCAACACCTCGGGCGAGCTCGTCGTCGTCGACGTCGCCACGCACGCCATCGTGCACACGATCGCCCTGGGCGGTCAGCCCGACTCGATCGCCATCAGCCCCGACGGGCACTACGCGGCGATCTGCATCGAGAACGAGCGCGACGAGGACCTCGGCAGCGGCGAGCCGCCGCAGATGCCCGCGGGCTTCCTCGTGATCGTCGACCTGCTCGGCAACGACCCGCTGGGCTGGACCGTGCGCACGGTCGACCTGACCGGCATCTGCGACGTGTTCCCCGAGGACCCCGAGCCCGAGTTCGTCACCATCAACGACTGGGGCATCGCGGCGATCACGATGCAGGAGAACAACCACGTGGCGCTCGTGCGCCTCTCCGACGGCGTCGTCGTCGGCGACTTCTCCTGCGGCACGGTCGACCTCACCGACGTCGACACGTCGAAGGACGGCGTGATCCGTCAGGTCGACTCGCTGACCGACGTGCCGCGCGAGCCCGACGCGATCGTCTGGATCTCGAACGTCTCGCTGGCGACCGCCGACGAGGGCGACCTCTACGGCGGCAGCCGCGGGTTCACGACGTGGACGTACGACGGCCACACGCTGTACGAGGCGGGCAACACCGTCGACCACGAGTGCGCGCGTCTGGGCCACTACCCCGAGAGCCGCTCGGGCAAGAAGGGCAACGAGACCGAGGGCCTCGCCTTCGGCCGCTACGGCCACGACAGCTTCCTGTTCGTCGGCTCCGAGCGCGCCAGCGTCGTGCTGGTGTACCAGCTCCCCGGCGGCGGCTTCTTCGGCGGCGCGCACCCGATCCTGCGCCAGGTGCTGCCGACCGGGATCGGCCCGGAGGGCCTGCTCGCCATCCCGCAGCGCGGCCTGTTCGTCGCCAGCGGCGAGAACGATGCGCGCGGCGACGGCTACCGCGCGACGCTGAGCATCTTCGAGCGCACCGGCAACCCGAACTACCCGACCATCGCCTCGCGCGAGGTGCACCACGGCGCGCCGATCGCGTGGGCCGCGCTGTCCGGCCTCGCCGCCGACCCGCAGCGCGACGACGTCGTCTACACCATCCAGGACTCGTACTACCAGGAGAGCCGCCTGTTCGAGGTCAAGCTCGCCGACCACGGCCCCGCGCTCATCACGCGCGAGCGTCCGCTCGTCGACTCGAACGGCGTGCTGCTCACCGCGCTGCAGGGCCTCGCGGCCGCGCTGCCGGCCAGCGCCACGGCTGACTTCGACGTGAGCGCGCTCGTGAACGCCGATGGCACGGTGAACCTCGACCCCGAGGGCATCGCCGTCGACGGCAACGGCCGCTTCTGGATCGCCTCGGAAGGCGCCGGCAACCTGACGAACGGCGTCAGCGACCCGGGCAACCGCCCGTTCGAGAGCCCGAACCTGCTGCTGCGCGCCAAGAAGGTCGGCCAGATCGCGCGCATCGAAGAGGTCGTGCTGCTGCCGCAGGAGGTGATCGAGAACCAGCTCCGCTTCGGCTTCGAGGGCGTCTCCGCGGTCGGCGACTACGTCTACGTCGCGTTCCAGCGCGAGTGGAGCGCGGCCGGCGATCCGGCCGGCCACGTGCGCCTCGGCCGCTACGACCGCACGAACGGCACGTGGGGCTTCGCGTTCTATTCGCTCGACGCGGTGGCCTCGCCGAACGGCGGCTGGGTCGGCCTGTCCGACCTGAGCTACGTCGGCGACGACGTGTTCGCCGTGCTCGAGCGCGACAACCAGGCCGGTGACGACGCCGCGGTGAAGCGCATCTACACGGTCTCGGTCGCGGGCGTCACCTTCCGCGACGCGTCGCAGGTCGGCAGCTTCGACGTGCTCGCCAAGACGCTGAAGCTCGACATCCTCGCGGCGGGCACCTTCGACGTCACCGGCGGCCCGATGCCGGAGAAGCTCGAGGGCCTCGCGGTGCTGGCGAACGGCGACGCGCTGATCGTCAACGACAACGACGGCGTCGAGGACAACAGCGGCGAGACGCAGCTGCTCGAGCTCGACGGTCTGTTCCAGTAGGCGGGTAGCGTCTACGGCGTTGTGTGGCGCCCCCGGTCTCCGGGCCGGGGGCGCCGCTTCGTCGGCGAGGGCCCCGGGGGCGGGTTTCGAGCCCGCTGCGGGCTCCCGCGCGGGGAATTCCGATTTGGAGGACCCCGCGATCGGCTCCGGTCGCCTATGCTTCTCGCGCCGGAACGGGGTCGCCCCGCTCCGGCGTCTTTCTAACCAGCGGGCCGCAGCCGAGAGGCGGCGCCCCCCCAGGTCCGGCACTGCGCGGACCTCGACGCACAGCAGGCGCCCGAACGGGCCGCGTCGTACACGTCTCGATCGCCCCCGTCGCTGTTGTATGGGTCCTGATCCCGGGCGAGCGCCACACGTCGCGCGGCTCGCCGAGGAACCCACTCCCATCACTCGACGCACTCTCGCCGACCCCACGCCGGTCGGCTTCGATCGCTTCGGCCTGCGGGCCGAACTCCTGCAGGCCGTCTCCGACGCCGGCTTCACCGAACCGCGCCCGATCCAGGCCGGCGCCCTGCCGGCCGCGCTCGCGGGCCGCGACGTGCTCGGCCTGGCGCAGACCGGCACGGGCAAGACCGTGGCCTTCGCGCTGCCGATCCTCCAGCGCCTGCTCGAGCGCCCGCGGGCCGGGCACCGCGCGCTGGTCGTCGTGCCGACGCGCGAGCTCGCCGCGCAGGTCCACACCGAGTTCGTGCGCCTCGCGCGGCACACGCGCCTGCGCGCCACGGCCGTCTACGGGGGCGTGCCGATCTTCAAGCACGTGCGCGCGCTCGACAGCCGGCCCGAGATCCTCGTCGCCTGCCCCGGCCGCCTGCTCGACCTGATGTCGAACCACCGCCTGCGACTCGATCGCATCGAGGTGCTCGTGCTCGACGAGGCCGACCAGATGTTCGACATGGGCTTCCTGCCCGACCTGCGCCGGATCCTGGCCGGGCTCCCGCGCGAGCGGCAGAACCTGCTGTTCTCGGCCACCATGGCGCGCGAGATCCGCGAGCTGGCCGACGACCTGCTGCGCGCGCCCGAGGTCGTCGAGCTGTCGCACTCGCAGCCGGCCGAGACCATCGCCCACTCGCTCTACCCGCTGCAGGAGGGCGAGAAGCTCGACGCGCTGCGCACGCTGCTGGCCGACGAGCGCACGCGCTCCGCGATCGTCTTCCTGCGCACGAAGCAGCGCGCCAAGCGCATGGCGCGGCGCCTGCAGGACGTCGGCGTCGCGGCGGTCGAGCTGCACGGCAACATGAGCCAGAGCCAGCGCCAGAAGGCGCTCGCCGGCTTCCGCGCCGGGCGGCACGAGGTGCTGGTCGCCACCGACATCGCCGCGCGCGGCCTCGACATCGCGGGCGTCTCGCACGTCGTCAACTTCGACGTGCCGGTGACGCCCGAGGCCTACACGCACCGCATCGGCCGCACCGGCCGCGCGGAGCAGCGCGGCGAGGCCTTCACCTTCGCCACGCCCGCCGAGGGCAAGGCCGTGCGCGCGATCGAGAAGCTGCTGGGCGCCGCCATCGAGCGCCGCGCGGCGACCGAGCTCGGCGTGCAGGGCTTCGTGGAGCGCGCGCCGGGCCGACCCGCTGCGGCGACGCGCGGCGAGCGACCGACGCGGCCCGAGCGCAGCGAGCGCCCGCGCGCAGCGAGCGCCAGCGCGGCGAGCGACCCGAGCGCGGCGCGCGGCACGCGCCCGTGCGCGGTGAATGCGGCGAGCGGCCGGCGCGCCGGGAGCGCGACGAGGCCCCTCGCCCTGGGAGCGCCGCGAGCAGCGCCGCGCCGAGCGCGGCGCGACCGAGCCTGCCCGCGGCCGCGGCCCCGCGCCGGCCGCCAGCGAGCGCCGCCCGCGCAAGGGCGCGCCGAGCGTCGCGTCGACGCGGCCCGACCGGGAGCCACCAGCACCGCCCGCGAGCGCCGCCGGCAACGCCGGTCGGAGCAGCGCGCGCGCGCCGGCGGTCAGGTCGAGCGCGCCCCCGCGGCGGCCTCGCCCTGGGAGCGCCGCACCGCCCGCCGCGCCGAGGACCCCGCGCCGCAGGCCGCCCGCCGCGATCGCGCCGCCTTCGGGGCGGGCTTGAGCTATGCTGGTCCGACGCGCGAGGAGCGCACCAGCCAAGGCAAGCCGCGCCGGACGCGCCGGCGCCGCGTGTGATCCTCGCCACCGCAACCCAACCGCTCGACGGCGAGGCGCCAGGCCGGTCCACGGTGGACCGTGCGGACCTCGACGTCGTCTCTCGTGTCCCGATTCGTCGCATGCCGCTCCGACTCCGTCGCCTGGGTAGAGACGTCTCACAGCCCCGAATGAACTGACATGGGCAAACGCCTCTACGTCGGCAACCTCTCCTACGACACCACGCAGGACTCCCTGCGCGCCGCCTTCTCCGAGGGCGGTCTCTCCGTCTCCGACGTCCACGTCATGATGGACCGCGAGACCGGCCGCCCGCGCGGCTTCGCCTTCGTCGAGATGGCGAGCGATGCCGACGCGCAAGCCGCCATTCAGGCCTGGGACGGCGTCCAACTCGACGGCCGTAACCTGAAGGTCAACGAAGCCCAAGAGCGCCAGCCCCGCCCCGGTGGCGGTGGCGGCGGCGGCGGCCACCGCGGTGGTCGCGGCGGCGGCGGCGGCGGCCGCTGGTAGGCCTCGCGCCTCGACTCCACACGACGCGCGTCGCGGTTCGCCCGCGGCGCGCGTCGCTCATTTCGCGCGCGGTGTCGTCGGCAGGCAGCGCAGGAAGACCAGCAACGCCGCGCCGAGCCCGGCGAGCGTCCAGCGCAGCCAGCTCGCGTGCACCAGCGCGATCGACAGCGCGAAGCTCGCCACGACCAGGCCGTAGGCCTTGCGCTTGGCCGCGCGCGGGATCGTGTGGTCGTGCTGCCACTGCGCGAGGTAGGGCCCGAACACGCGGTTCGCGAGCAGCTTGCGGTGGAGGCTGGGCGACGTGCGCACGAAGCACATCGCCGCCACGAGCAAGAAGGGCGTCGTCGGCAGCACCGGCAGGAACGCGCCGAGCGCGGCGAGCGCGACGCAGGCGAGGCCGGCCGCGAACAGCAGCCAGCGCGCCGGTCCGCGCAGCGGGGCGTGGTCGGGGCTCATGCGTCAGAACGACCAGGAGAGGCCGAGCGACCAACCTTCCAGGTCGGGGCCCGTGATCCACGCGCCCGAGAGCACGGCCGTGCCCGGCACCGACCACGCGCCGGTGCCGTCGAGCTCGAGCGCGCCGCCGATCATGACGAGGTGGCGGTTGCCGAACAGGTCGTCCTCGAGCTGCGAGCGTTCGGCGAGCGTCGCGCGCCACCCGAGCGCGCCGTCGAGCACGCGCAGGCCGGTCGGTCCGCTCAGCTCGCCGTGCAGCGAGGCGGTCTGACCGCGCACGGAGAAGGCCTGCGCGCGGTCGCTCTCGTGGAAGCTGTCCGCCCAGCGCAGGTCGTAGCGACCGACGACGTCGAGCTCGAGCGCGTCGCCCACCGGACGACCCCAGTCCACGCGCGCCGCGAGCCCGCGCGTCCAGGCGTAGCCGTCCCAGTTGAACGCGAGGCCGTCGAGCAGCGCCGCCGTCGTCGCCGCGCCCGGCCCGAGGTACTGCGTGTCGTTCTCGTAGTGCGAGATCCCCAGGTGCACGATCGGCGTCAGCGTGAGCTCTTCGCCGAGCGGCAGCTCGACGCCCACGCCGGCGAGCACCGAGTCGCTGCGCCAGCGCGTGCCGACCTCGGTCTCGGCGCCCGGCAGGTCGCCCGCCCACACGTCGTCGACGTGCTGCCACGCCGTGATGCGGCCCGCGACGCCCTCGAGGTAGAGGCCCGGCGCGTCCGCGCCGCCGGGGCGCAGCGTGGTGTGCCACGGCAGGATCAAGGTGCGCAGCTCGGTCGCGTAGCCGTCCTCGATGCTGTACTGCGCGCCGGTGACCGCGAACTCGTTGCTGAACATCACCAGCGTCAGCAACCCGCCCGCGAAGTGCGAGGACTCGAGCTGGTCGCGCAGCAGCTCGCGCAGCGCTTCCAGGTCCTGTGCCCCCGCGTCGGGCGCGAGGGCCAGGGCGGCGACGAGCGCGGCGAGCAGCGGGCGCGGGCGGAGCATGGCCGCAGCAGCGTAGCAGCCCGCCGCGGAAGTCCGCGCCGCAACAGGAGCTGCCCCTCGCCCGACGGCCCGCCCGCGGCGGCGCTTGAACCGAGCGGTCCCCTGGGCCGTTGACCCGCGCCGACTTAGACTCCGCGCAGATGCTCCCCACCTCGGTCCTCAAGTTCGGCGGCGCGGCCCTCGCGGACGGCAAGGCCGTGCGCCGGGTCTGCGAGCTGGTCGCCGCCGAGCCGACCGCGCCGGTGGTGGTCGTCAGCGCGCACGACGGCGTGACCGAGCAGCTCGAGGCGTGCGCGCGCGCCGCCGCGGCCGGGCGGCTCGACACCGACGCGCTGCGCATCCGCCACCGCGGCCTGCTGCGCGAGCTCGAGCTCGACCCCGAGCTCGTGAACCGGCACTTCTACGAGCTGCGCCAGGTGCTGGTCGCCGTGCGGCACAAGCGCGTCCTGCTGGCCGAGGAGCTCGACTTCGTGCTCTCGTTCGGCGAGCGGCTCTCCGCGCGCGTCGTCGCCGCGGCGCTGCGCCGGCGCGGGCTCGCGGCGACGCCGGTGGACGCGTACGACCTCGGCCTCACGACCGACTCGTGCTACGGGCGCGCGCGGCCGCTGCCCGGCGTCGAGGCGAGCCTGCGCGAGTCGTTGCGCGGCATCCCCGGCGTCCCGGTCGTGACCGGCTTCCTGGCCAAGGACGGTCGCGGCAACCTGACCACGCTCGGTCGCAACGGCTCGGACCTGACGGCGTCGCTGCTCGCGCACGCGGTCGGCGCCGAGCGGCTCGTCTTCTACAAGAGCGTCGCCGGCATCCTGAGCGGCGACCCGGGCGAGGTCGAGGGCGCGCGCCTGCTCGCGGAGCTGACGTTGGACGAAGCGGCCGAGCTCGCGTTCCACGGCGCGGAGGTGCTGCACCCGCGCGCGCTCGAGCCGCTCGGCACGGCCGAGCTCGTGGTCGAGCTGCGCGACGTGGCGCGGCCCGAGCTCGCCGGCACGCGCCTCGTCGGCCGCGGCGTGCGCGCCGCCGCCGTGGCGGTCACGGGACACCGCGACCTGGAGGGGCTGTGCGTGCCCGCCGGCGACGGCAGCGCGCTCAACGCGCTCTTCGCGCTGCTGCACGCGCACCACGTGCTGCCGCGCGTGCTGTCGACGTCGGCGCACGGCGTGCGCGTGTGGGCGCCGCGCGGCACCGGGCTCGAGGCCGTCGGGCTCGAGCTGTCGGGCAGGCCGCGCCGCTGCCGCCGGCCGCCTCGGCCGTGGTGGTGGGGAGCGGCGCCGGCCTCGGCACGCGCGGCCTCGAGCTGCTGCGCGCCGCGGGCACCGAACCGCTGCACGTCGCCGCCGGCGCGCAGCGCGCCAGCCAGGTCTACCTCGTCGAGCGCGCCGACGGACCCGCGGCGCTGCGCGCGCTGCACGCCGGGCTGCTCGCGCCGGCGCGCGTCTGACCGACCGACTTTCCACCGCTGGCCGCGCGGGTCGCGCCTGGGCGCCCGTTATCCTCCGCGCACCGAGGAGCCGCCATGTCCGCCGCCGAGCCGCTGGAAGAGACGCCGAAGAACCCGCGCGAGGACCTGCGCGAGGCCATCTCCAACGCCCTCAAGGGCCCGCACGCCGGGCTCGTGAAGGTCGTCGAGAGCGTGCACGAGGCCGACCTCGCCGCGGTGATGCTCGACCTGAGCGAGCGCGAGGCGTGGCTGGTCTTCGACGCGCTGAAGAAGGAGCGCCGCGCCGGCGTGCTGGCGCAGGCCGAGGACGCGCTGCGCGAGGACCTGCTCGAGCAGCTCACGCCGCGCCAGCTCGCGCGCATCGTGCAGGTCATGGCGCCCGACGACGTCGTCGACCTGCTCGCGCTCGTCGAGCCCGAGTACGCCGACCGCGTGCTGCACTCGGTGGACTTCGAGCTGGCCGCGGACCTGCGCGAGCTGGCCTCGCACGGCCCCGAGACCGCGGGCGGTCTGATGACGACCGAGTTCGTCGCCGTGCCGCAGGGCACGCGCATCGGCGACTCGATCAAGCTGCTCAAGCAGGAGGCGGACGAGAACAGCGAGGGCGTCGGTCTGTTCGTCGTCGACGAGGAGCAGCGGCCGATCGGCTACGTCACCGACCGCAGCCTGCTCACCAACTCGATCCACGACGTCGTCGACGACGTCATGACCGAGGCCAAGACGGTCGCGGTCACGCAGGACCAGGAAGAGGTCGCCAACGAGCTGACCCACTACTCGCTGCAGGAGATCGCCGTCGTCGACGACGCCGGCAAGCTGGTCGGCGTCGTGTCGTTCGACGACGCGCAGGACGTCCTCGAGGAGGAGGCCAGCGAGGACATCTTCAAGATCATCGGCACGTCGGCCAAGCTGCAGACGCGCCTCCCGATCCACTCGCGCGTCCTCGCGCGCCTGCCGCTGCAGGGCGTCACCGTGCTGGGCGGCCTGACCACCGCGTACATCATCGAGCAGGTGATGCGCAAGAGCACCGGCGGCGAGATCTCCACCGGCGCGGACATCCTGCGCTTCGTGCCGATCGTCATCGGCCTCGCCGGCAACGTCGGCAGCCAGGCCTCGACCATCCTCGTGCGCGGCTTCGCGACCGGCGAGGTCGAGCCCGACCGCGAGGTCAGCGTGCTGCGCTCCGAGGTGCTCGTCGGCCTGTGCATCGGCCTGATCTGCGGCCTGGTGACGTTCCTGGTCATCGGCGCCATCGACAAGGGCCAGGCGCCCTTCCACTTCTCGCTCGCCATCGGCATCGCCATCCTCGCCGCCGTGACCTGGGCCGCCGTGCTCGGTTGCGTGGTGCCCATGAGCTGCCGCCGCATCGGGATCGACCCCGCCGTCGTCGCCGGCCCGTTCCTGGTCGCGGTCAGCGACGTCTCCGGGACGGGCCTCTACCTCGCCGTCGCGAGCTTGATGTTGGGGCACTGAGCTTGGGCCGACGCGTGGGACGGCGGGTGCTCTGGGGCGCCGGGCTCCTGCTCGCGGTGCTGGTCTTCCTCAGGCTCTTCGTGGTCGGGCTGTACGTCGTGCGCACCGACTCGATGGCGCCGACGTTGATCGGGTCGACCGGCGGCGAGTACCTCGTCGTGCGCTTCGACGGCGCGCGCGACCTCGCGCGGCAAGACGTCGTGGCGCTGACGCCCGGCGGCGGCGAGCACGAGCCGCGCGTGAAGCGCCTGGTCGGTCTGCCGGGCGAGCGCGTGGCGCTGCGCAACGGCGACCTGTGGATCGGCGACGCCGTGCTGCCGCCCGACGCGCCGCGGCCCGACTGGGTGCCGGTCTTCGATCAGCAGCGCCGCGACGTCGAGGCGAGCTTCCGCTTCACCGACGCGTGGACGCGCGCGGGCGACGCGCTGGAGCTCGACGCGCGCGCGGTGGCGCCCGGCGAGGGCCGCGGGCTGCTCTACCTGCGCCAGCCGCTGCACGACGACTACTTCGACCACGACGGGCGCTTCGTCGAGGGCGACACGGTGGTGGGGGACGCGGCGCTCGAGGTGACGGTCGAGCTCGGCGAGCCGGTGCCGCGCCTGCGCCTGGGCCTGACCGAGATGGGCGACCGCTTCGAGGTGCGCCTCGAGTTCGGCGCGGACGGCGCGCACGCGAGCCTGCTGCGGCAGAACGCCGAGGGGGCCGCGGTGCTCGACGAGGCCGACCTCGCCTGGGCCCCCGGTCCGCACCGCCTGCGCTTCGCCAACCGCGACGACGCGCTGCGCTTCGACCTCGACGGCGCGCCCGCGCTCGCCGCCAGCTACGCCCAGAACGCCTTCATGCCCCTCGACCACGCCCACCGCGGCCTCTCGGCGCCGACCGAGCGGGTCTTCCTGGGCGGCGAGGGCGGCCGCGCGACGTTCCGCGACCTCGTCGTGCTGCGCGATCTGCACTACACGCCGCGCGGCGCGTTCGCAGTCGACGACGCGCTGGTGCTCGGCCCGTCCGAGGTCTTCGTGCTGGGCGACAACTCGAGCCACAGCCGCGACGGCCGCGACTGGGGCCCGACCCCCCTGCGCGAGGTGCTCGGACACCCGTTGGGGGTCGTCTGGCCTCCCGCGCGCTCGCGCCCGCTCGGGCGCTGACGCCGCGGAACCTGCCCGTATCCTGGGGTTGCAGCGCGGCCGATCGCCGCCCAGCCCGCCCCAGCCCATGACCGACGACTACACCGACGACCCCGGAGTCCAGCTCATGCTGGCGTGGCAGGCCGGGGACGAGGGGGCCTTCGAGGAGCTCGTCGAGCGCTACTCGGGCATGGTCTTCGCGCTGCTGACGCGCTTCCTCGGCCGACGGCCGGGCCGCGAGGACATGGTGCAGGACGTCTTCCTGCGGGTGGTCGGGGCGCGCGAGCGCTACCAGCCGACGGCGCGCTTCAGCACCTACCTGTACCGCATCGTCTTCAACATGTCGGTCAACGAGACGCAGCGCCACACGGGCAAGCGCCAGGTCTCGCTCGACGCGCCGTTCGGCGACGACGACGGCGGCAACCTGCTCGAGCTGCAGGACGGCGACGTGCCCGATCCCTCCAGCGGCATGGAGCGCGACGACGTGGTGCACGCGGTGCGCGCGGCGATCGCCGCCCTGCCCGACAAGCAGCGCGCCGCGCTGATCCTGGCCAAGTACCACGACACGCCCTACGCCGAGATCGGCGAGATCCTCGGGTCGAGCGAGAAGGCCATCAAGTCCCTCATCCACCGCGCGCGGGAGACCCTGCGGGAGACGCTCGCGCCGTTCCTGATCGAGACCGAAGGAGACGTCCTGTGAACGCCCCGAACGAAGGCTGCCGCGACTTCCTCGCCGCGCTCTCGCGGGCGCTCGAGGGGCGCCCGCAGCCCGAGCGGCTGACGCGGCTGTCGTGGCACGAGCACCTGCTCGGCTGCGCGCCGTGCCGCGACCTGCTCGAGCGCGAGGAAGCCCTCGAGGACCTGCTCGCGACGCTGCCCGAACCCAAGCTGCCGCCCGACCTCGCGCGCCGCGTGCTGCTGCGGCTCGGCGTCGACGCCGGGCTCGACGCGCTGCTCGACCTCGACGCCGCCGAGGCGCCGGCCGGGCTGGCCGGTCGCGTGCTCGCCGGCGTGCGCGCCGAGCGCGCGCTCGACGCGCTGCTCGACCTCGACACGGTCGACGTGCCGCGCGACTCCCTGCCACGCGCGTGCTGGCCGGATCGCGGAGGCCGCCACCGCGCCGCTGCGCCCTGCGCCTGCGGCCCTGCCCCGCGGCCTGTTGCGCTCGCCGCTCGTGGGGCCGCCGCGGCGGCCGCCGCGCTCGTGTGGGCCGCGCTGCCGCCCGCGCCCGAGCGCGAGCCCGACGCGGCCGAGGTGGCGCGCCTCGATACGGCGGACGAGCCCGACCCCGCGCTGCTCGCCGCGCTCGAGGTGCTCGAGCGCAACGAGCTGTGGGACGACGCGGCGGGCGGCGGACTGCTGGCCCAGGCCGACGCCGACCTCGAGGTGCTGCTCTTCGAGACCTTCGTGGACGAGGACGAGCTGCTGCTCGACTTCCAGACCGACGACGACGCCGGCACGCCGCGCTGAGCGCCCGCCATGACCCCCCTCGCGAAACAACTCACGGTCCTCGTGCTCGGCTGGCTGGCGGTCTTCGCCGTCGCCGCGCCCGAGGCGCTGCGCCCGTCGTTCCTCGACGAGGCCGGAGTGCTCGCGCAGGAGGGCCGCAGCGCGCGCGAGCGTTGGGAGGCGTTGACGCCCGGGCAACGCGCGCGCCTCGAACAGCGCTTCGAGCGGCTGCAGCGCATGGAGGCCGACGAGCGCGCCGCCCTCGAGCAGCGCGCCGAACGCCTGCGCAGCCTCGAGCGCCGCGTGGTCGACGGCCTGTCCGAGCGCGACCGCGCGCGCCTGATGGCGTTGCCGCCGGCCCAGCGTCGCCAGCTCCTCGGCGAGCTGGTCGAGGCCGAGCTGCGCGAGCGCGGCCAGCGGCTCGAGGCGAAGCTGCCCAGCGAGGTGCGCGAGTGGTTGCAGCAGACGCCGCCGCAAGAGCGTCGCCAGCGGCTCGAGGCCTTCAAGGGTCAGGTGCGCGAGCGCACGAGCGTCGCGGCGGTCGAGCAGATCGCGCGAGCGCTGGGCTTCGGTCAGGCCGAGATCGAGCGGCTGCAGCGACTCCCGCTGGACGAGCGCATGGACAAGGTGCTGCAGCTCTACCGGCGCCTGAGCCAGGAGCAGATCGAGCGCGGCGGGCTGCCCAACGGCCTGAGCGCTGCGCGCTGGAAGGAGCTCGACGCGCTGCCGCCGCGCGAGTACCTCGCCGAGATCATGGCGCTGCGGGCCGACGGGTTGCTCGGCGACGCCCTGCGTCCGGCGCGGCCGGTCGAAGGCGTCGAGCTGAGCCAGCTCGCCCGCGACCTCTCGCGCGAGGTGGCGCCCGACCCCGAGGCGCGCCTGGAGCTGGCCGAGCTGGCGCCGGACGAGCGCAAGGCCGAGCTGGCGCGGCGCCGCCGGGCGCGCGTGGCCGGGCTGATCCACGAGCGCGGTCTGCTCACGCCGGCCCAGGAGGAGACGCTGGCGGCCATGCCCGACGGCGAGTTCTTCCGTCAGGTGCGGCGCTTGGCCCGGCGCGTCGAGCGCGGGCGCCCGCCGTCGCTGCCGGCACGCGCCGAGCGCGACTGAGGCCACCCCGGGGCGGTGCGGCGCGAGGCGCCCCCCGTCGCGCGGGAGAGGCTGCGGTACACTGCGCGGCTCGAACCGTGTCGTCTCCCCAGCCGGACCCCCTCGGCGCGCCGCGCGCTGCGTGCCTCGCCGACGTGCCGCTCGTGCGCGTCGCGCCGCTGTTGGCGCGCGCCGAGCGCCGCGTGATCGACCTGCGCAGCCCGAGCGAGTTCGCCGACGACCACTTGCCGGGTGCGGTGAACGTGCCGCTGTTCGACGACGCGGAGCGCGCGCTGGTGGGCACGCTCTACAAGCAGAGCTCGCCGAGCGCGGCGTTCGAGGCGGGCCGCAGCCTCGTCCACAAGCGCATCCGCGGCCTGGTGAACGAGATCGCCGCCGCGGCGGACCGCCCGGCACCGGCGGGCGAGATCACGGCGCTGCTCGACGAGATGACCGAGAGCGGGCTCGATGGTCTGCAGCAAGGGCTGCGACAGTCGCTGGCGGAGCTCCCGGCCGGGGCACCGCTCGTGCTGCACTGCTGGCGCGGCGGCATGCGCTCGTGCTCGGTGATCGCCTTCCTGCGCGCGCTCGGCTGGCACGACGTGTACGGCCTCGAGGGCGGCTACAAGACCTACCGCAGGCACGTGCTCGCCGAGCTGGAGGCATGGCCGGCGCCGCCGTGCTTCGTGCTGCGCGGCAAGACGGGCGTCGGCAAGACGCTCGTGCTGCGCGAGGTCGAGCGCCTGCGCCCCGGCTGGACCGTCGACCTCGAAGCGCTGGCCGGGCACCGCAGCTCGATCCTCGGCATGGTCGGCCTCGAGCCGTGTACGCAGAAGACGTTCGACTCGCGCCTCGCCGCCCGCCTGGGCGAACTCGACGGGCCGTGCGTCGTGTTCGAGGGCGAGAGCCGCAAGGTCGGCGACTCGATCATCGCGCGCGCGCCGTGGGAGGCGCTGCAGGCGGGGAGCAACGTCTGGCTGGAGGGCAGCGTCGCCTATCGCACGCGCGTCCTGGTGGACGACTACCTGGCCAGCGAGAGCTCTCGCGCGGAGCTGCGCCGCCAACTGCCGTTCATCGAGCAGCGCCTCGGCGCGAAGGCCTGGGACGGCGAGCTGGTGGCGCGGCTCGACGACGGTCGCGAGGCGGAGCTCGTCGCCCTCCTGCTCGAGCACTACTACGACCCGCTCTACCGCCACTCCGAGGCCGGTCGCCGCTACGATCTGCGCCTCGAAGTCGAGGACCCCGCCGCCGCGGCGCGCGAGGTCGTGGCTTGGATCGAGGCGCGGCTCGGCGGCGCGGCGACGGTCGCCGACGCCTGACCCGGGCGCGACGCACGACACGGAACGCGCCCCCGCGGAGCGCGGAGGAGAGGCGATGAAGAAGGTCCTGACGTTCGGTTGCGGCGGTCTGCTGTTGATCGTGATCGCGCTGCTCGCGGTGGCGTGGTTCGTGGGCAGCGGCGTGCCGCGCGAGGGCGCGCAGTCGAGTCGCATCACGCTCGCGGCGCCGCCCGAGGAAGTCTGGCCGCTGGTCGCCGATCTCGAAGGGCAGGTGGCCTGGAGCTCGATGGTCGAGAGCTGCGAGGTGACGCAGGCGGCCGACGGCCGCACGGTCTACGTGCAGCACACGAAGTTCGGGCGGCTCCCGCTCACGATCGTCGAGAGCGTCGAGCCCTCGCGCTTCAAGACCGAGATCGTCGGCGACGGCATGGGCTGGGGCGGCACCTGGACGTGGACGCTGGAGCCCGTCGAAGGCGGCACGCGCGTGACCATCGTCGAGGACTCCTGGGTGAACAACCCGCTGCAGCGCTTCCTGGTCAAGAAGGTCATGGACCCGCACATGGCCTTGGACAGCGTGCTGCTCCTGCTCGCCGGCCAGACCGGCCCGCAGGGCGCCGCGCCGGAGCACGTGCCCGTTCCGTAGCGACGCGTGACGAAAGACGCGCGCCGCGGCCCTGGTGGGTCCGCGGCGCGCGCGCGAGTGGGGTGGGGCGAGGCCCCTGGGGGTCACTCGTAGGTGAAGCGGCTCGTGAGCAGTTGCAGCTCGTTGGCCATGCGCGAGAGTTCGTCCGCCGAGTTCTTCGTGTCGGCCGCGCCGGCCGTCGAGTTCTCGGCCGTGGTGGCGACCTCCGAGATGTTCTCGGCGATCTCGCCCGAACCGCGGGCCGCCTCGGTGACGCTGCGCGTGATCTCGTTGGTCGTCGCCGACTGCTCCTCGACGGAGGAGGCGATGGCCGTCTGCAGGTCGTTGATGCGGTTGATGATCTGGCTGATCTCGCCGATGGCCTGAACGGCGCCGTTGGTGTCGTTCTGGATCGCTTCGATCTTGCGGCTGATGTCCTCGGTGGCCTTGGCGGTCTCCTTGGCCAGCTCCTTGACCTCGTTCGCGACCACGGCGAAGCCCTTGCCGGCCTCGCCGGCGCGAGCCGCCTCGATGGTGGCGTTGAGGGCCAGGAGGTTCGTCTGCTGGGCGATCGAGGTGATGACCTTGATGACCTGACCGACCTCCGCGCTCGAGTCGCCGAGCTTGGTGATGGTGTGGTTGGTGGTCTCGGCCACCTTGACGGCCTCGCAGCCGACGTGCGCGGCCTCGGTCGCGTGCTTGGCGATCTCCTTCACGGAGGCGTCGAGCTCCTGCGTCGCGGTGGCGACCGTCTGCACGTTCTGGTTGACCTCCTCGGCGGCCGCGGAGACGACCGTCGCCTTGTTGGACGTGTCGTTCGCCGCGTGACCCATGGTCTCGCTGACGGCCGTCAGCTCCTCGGCGGAGGCGGCCAGCGCGCTCGCGTTCGAGCTGATGGTGCGGATGCTGTCGCGCAGGTTGGTCAGGAAGACCTCGAGCGCTTCGCCGAGCTGACCGATCGCGTCGTTGCCCGCGACGGTGACGGCCTTCGTCAGGTCGCCCGCGGCGGCGGCGTTGACGACGTCGAGGATCTGGCCGACCTTGGCCTGCAGCTCCTCGGCGGCGTGGCGCTCGCGCTCGTTCGCCTCGGCGATCTCGCGCTCGACGCGCAGCTTCTCGGTGATCACCTCCCAGGTGACCATCGGGCCCATGAAGTTGCCCTTGTCGTCGTAGATCGGGCTGACCAACAGGTCCAGCGTGTCGTCGCCGAGCTGGATGTTCGCGCGGTGCGGCAGGTTGGCCGGGTCGCCGAGGATCTTGCGCTGCTTCTCGGGCGTCTTGTGGAAGATGTCGATCGACTGGCCGACGACCTGGTCCGCGTGACAGGGCAGCAGGTGCTCGAGGGACGTGAGCGTGCGCTGCGACGCGGGGTTCTGGTAGCGGATCGTGAGGTCCTTGTCCGCGAACATGATGTTCGTCGGCGCGTTCTCCATCATCGAGTTGATGCGCGCCATCTCGCGCTCGACCTTGAGCTTCTGGGTGATCAGCTCCCACGTGACCACCGGGCCCGCGTACTCGCCGTTCGCGTCGTAGGTGGCGTCGGCGCGCAGTTGCAGGCGCTCGTCCGCGATGCCGATGACCGCCTCGTGCGGCAGGTTGGCCGGGTCGGCGACGATCTTCGCGACGCGCGGCGCGTTCTTGTGGAAGATGTCGATCGACTGCCCGACCGCCTCGTCGACCTTGCAGGGCAGCAAGTGCTCGATCTGGGCCAGCGTCTTCCGCGAGCGCGGGTTCATGTAGACGATCTTCCGGTCCTTGTCGGCCAACATGATGTTGACCGGCGCGTTCTCGGCGATCGCTTCGAACTTCGACAGCTGTTCGCGAGAGTCCGTGAGCTGCTGTTGCAGCTCGGCGAACGACTGCTCGGCGCCGGACTGCATCATCGAGTTGCGCTCGCTGGTGGTGGTGGGCTCGTCGACCATCTCGGTCTCCTTGTTCGATTCGGTGCTCATGGCTGTGGGGGCCAGGGACTCTCGCGGTGTGTGCTACGGCCCCGCGGCATGTCCGACGCCTGGCCGCCCAGGCTCGCGTCGTCCATCCTCGAGGCTCGTCCGCTATCGGTGACGCCGGCGCTCCGCCTGAACGCTCTCGTCGCGTCACTGCAGACTCTCTGCTCGGGATGGGGCGAGCTGCGCGGGCGGCGCGAAGCGTCGGGCGAGCGCGAACCCGCGACCGTGCGCTCCTGCGTGTTACGAGCGCGGGGACTGTGACTAGGATGAGTGACCCCGGGAGGTGTCGCACCTCCCGCCGACGGGACGCGCTGCTCATGTCGCTCGCTCTACTCGCCACCCTCGCGCTCGTCGCGCCGGTCACCGAGCTCGACCCCGCGGCGGAGCTCGCCGCCCTCGTTCGGCTCGAGACGCCCGCCGCGCGGGCGGAGCGCGCGCGCGAGCTGGCCGCCGACGCCTCGGTCGACCTGGAGGCGTGGCTCGCGGCCATGCGCGACTTCGGCACCTTCGCCGCCGCCGAGCCGGGCGCGCGCGTCGAGACGGTCGAGTTGCGGGTGGGCGAGGCCCGCGAGCGCACGCCGCTGCACCTGCTGGTGCCCGAGGCCTACGACCCGGCGCACCCCGCGCCGCTCCTGCTCGCCTTCCACGGCACCGGCGGCGACGGGGCGCAGATGATCGACCTGTGGCGCGGCGTCGCGCCCGCGCTCGGCGTCCTCGTCGTGGCGCCCAGCGAGACCGGCAAGAACGCGGGCTACGAGTTCTCCGAGCGCGAGCGCCAGGCCGCGCTCGCCGCGCTGCGCTGGGCGCGCCTGGAGTTCAACGTCGACGAGGAGCGCGTCTTCGCCACCGGCGTGTCGCGCGGCGGGCACCTCGCGTGGGACCTCGCCCTGCGCCACCCGGGCCTGCTCGCCGGCCTCGCGCCGATGATCGGCAGCCCGCGCGTCCAGCACCGGCTCGGGCAGAACAACCTGCGCTACCTCGAGAACGTCGTCGACCTGCCCATTCGCGACCTGCAGGGGGCCGACGACGACCCGGGGATGGTCTTCAACCTGCGCTACGCGTTCGACCGCCTGGAGGCGCTCGGCGCATCGGACGCGCGCTTCTTCCTGCAGGAAGGCCTGGGGCACTCGTTCCGCATGAGCGCGGTGGACTGGCGCGCGTTCTTCGGCGCGGCTCGGCGCGCGCCGTTCCCCGAGCGTGTCGTGCGCTGCGTGGCGCGCCCGGGCGAGGGGCGCGCGGCGTGGGTCGAGGTGCTCGAGACGAAGAAGCCGGTGGCCGAGGAGTTCGACGTCCCGCTCACCGCGCGCTGGAAGCAGGCGACCCACGACGAACAGCGCGTCATCATCCAGGAGCAGGCCGACGCGCACACCGCGCGGCTCGAGGCGCGCTTCGCCGGCGTCGGCGCGGCCGAGGTCACGACGAGCCGCGGCATCGCGCGCTTCCGCCTGTTGCTGCCCGCCGATGCGTACGAGGAGGGCAAGCCCTTCACCGTCGTGAAGGACGGCAAGAAGGTCGTGCGCCGGCCGAAGGCCGACAAGGCGCTCTTGCTCGCGGAGTTCGCCGAGCGCTTCGACCGCACGTTCCTCCCCGTCGCGGAGGTCGTCGTCAAGTGAGGTTGCGGCGCACGAGCGCCCAACCCTCGCCGAGCTGACGCCCGAGCTCGCCCAACCCGCGCACGCCGCGCAGCCGGCGCCACAGGTAGCTCGGGCGCAGGTAGAAGCGGCGCACCATGCGTCGCTTGAGCCGCAGCATCTCGGCGCGATCGAGCGTGTGCGTGGGCAACGTCGCGGAAGCGCCGCCCTGGTCCATGACGAGCTCCTCGGGCCGCGCGAGCCCGAGCGCCAGCGCCTCGGTGCGGAACGGCGTCCCGAAGCGCGGCACGGCGACGTTCAGGCTCATGAAGTCCATCTCGAGCGCCAGCGCGAGCTCGAGCGTGGCCTCCAGCGAGGCCGCGCTCTCCTCCGGCAGGCCGACGATGAACGTGCCCACGGTGCGCAGGCCGTGGCGCCGCGCGCGCTCGAACGCGCCGACGACCGCGTCGGCCGTGTAGCCCTTGCGGTAGCGGGCGAGCAGCTCGTCGCTGGCGCTCTCGACGCCCAGGATCAGCGTGTGACACCCTGCGCGGGCCATCGCGGCGAGCAGCGCGTCGTCCGCGCGGTCGGGCCGCGTGAAGGCCGTCCACGACAGGTCGCCGCGCGCTTCCAGCGCCGCGCAGAGTTCGAGCGCGCGCTCGCGCCGCACGCCGAACGTCTGGTCCATGAAGAAGACCTCGCGCACGCCGTCGGCGCGCAGCGCGTCCAGCTCCTCGAGCACGTCCGCGACCGGGCGCGTGCGGAAGCCGAGCGTCCCGATCACGCAGAACGTGCACGGGTAAGGGCAGCCGTAGTCGGTCAGGACCGTCGCGAAGGGCGTCGTGCGCGCGAAGGAGAAGCGGTAGCCGCGGCGCGGGAACAGCTCGTGGCGCGGCCGCGGGACGCGGAACTCGCGCGCGCCGCGCGGCGCGTCGCGCACGACGATCGAGCCGTCCGGCGCGCGGAAGGTCGCGTTGGTGACCTCGTCCGTCGCGCCGCGCAGGAGCCGCAGCGCGTCCTCGTTCGCGAAGTCGTCGAGCGCGGCCTCGAGCCACGGCTCCTCGGCGAGCCGCCGCACCGCGTCCTCGTGCAGCACGTCGCCGATCGCGAGCACCCGCCGGCCCGACGCGGCGAGCTCGGCCAGGAACGCGCGGTCCTCGTCCCACGACACCGAACCGACCAGGCTCACCACGACCGCGGGGTCGAGCGCGTCGATGCGGCGCCGCGCGTCCCGCGGCGCGAGGCCCTCCGCCATGCAGTCGAGCACGGCGACCTCGTGCTCGCTCGCCAGCGTGCCGGAGAGCACGACGAGGTCGACCGGGTGGAACAGGTAGTTCGACTTCGTCGTCTTCGAGCAGAAGTAGTCGCGGATGTAGACGCCCCGGCCGGGCGGGTTGAGCAGCAGCACTCGCACGCGCGGACTCCTCAGCGATCTCCCAGACCGAGCGAGCGCGGCCGGAAGGCGTAGAGCGGGGCGCCCTCGGCGAGCTCCGCGGCGACCGCGTCCCAGACCTCTTCGACGCCGAGGTTCATCAGGCACTCGGGGCGGCCGTGGATGCAGTTGGCGACCTTGTTGGCGTGCACGTTGATGCACGGGCTGCACACCGTCGGGCGGTAGAGCGCCCGCGCGCGCGGACCGAGCGGCGCGTACATGAGCGGCGTCTCCGGCCCGAACAGCCCGAGCGTCGGCGCGCCGAGCGCGGCGGCGAGGTGCATCGGGCCCGAGTCGTTGCTGAGCACGAGGTCGGCGCCGGCCAGCAACGCCGTCAGCTCGCCCATCGTGAGCTGGCCGCACAGGTCGCGCACCCGCGGCTCGTCGGCGCCGAGCGCGCGCGTGACCTCGCCCACGTAGTCGCGCTCGCCGGCGCTGCCCACGAGCACGACGTTGCGGTCCGTGCGCGCGAGCACGCGGCGGGCGACCTCGGCGAAGCGCTCGCGCGGCCAGCGGCGCTCGAGCGAGAGGCGCCCCGCGTTCACGTTGACGACGACGTAGGGGCCCGTAGCGCCGAGCCGCCGCGCGAGGGCCTCGCGGTCGGCGGGGAGCACGCGGTACGGCGCGAGCTCCTCGCGGCTCACCTCGGAGTCGTCGCCCGCGAGCGCGCGGAAGTTGCGCGCCACGTGCCAGTAGCGGTTGAAGGTCACCTCGCGCGTGTGCAGCGAGCCGCGCCAGACGCTCGGCGCGTGGAAGCCCGCGCTACGCGGCGCGCCGACCACCCAGGTCACGAAGGCCGAGAAGCGCGTGAAGAACTCGAAGTCGTAGCAGAGGTCGTAGCGTCGGTCCCGCAGCTCGAGGAGCAACCGCAGGATGCGCAGGGACACCTGGCCCCAGCCCGCGCAGCGCACGTCGAGGCGCAGGACCTCGTCGATGCCCTCCAGGCCGGCCGCGAAGTCGCCGTTCTCGCTGAGCGTCAGCAGCTCGAGCCGGGCGCCGGGGTGCGCGGTGCGCAGGGCGTGCACCGCGGGCGTGAGCAACTGCAGGCTGCCGAGACCCCAGAACTTGACCAGCAGCACGCGTTCGACGCGCGCTGCTGGCCGCCGCGGGCGCAGGCGCCGCCACAGGCGCCAAGGTTGCAGCGCCGCGAGCACCAGCGGGCCCAGCAGCCGGTCGGCGGCTTGCAGGCGCTGGATGGGGAGCGGCTCGGCGGATCGCATGGCTGCCTCATCCTACTCGCCGGCGCGGGGCGCGGGCCGCGCGACGCGCCGTCCGCAAGCAGGCGGGGGGCGCCGCCGTTCGGCGACGCCCCCCGCGCAGGTTCCCGAGGATCGAGCTCTACAGCGACCAGGTGATCTCCAGGCCGTTGGTGAGGTTGAAGAAGGCGCCGCAGGCGGAGCCGGCGGGGTCGCGGTACCAGAACTGGTAGTAGCGGGTGTCGCCGAGGCTGACGCCGCCCTTGGTCGAGATGCTGACCGAGGTCGACGCGTCGCCGCTCGCGTTGACGAACACCGTCTGCAGGCGGACGACGTTGGTGCCGGCGCAGCGCAGGCCGTCGCCGAAGGGGCTGCCGAGGCCGCCGTTGGTGGCGACTTCGCCCTGGAACATCAGGCCGGGCTGGTTGACCGGGCACTGCGAGGCCGCGAGCACCAGGTTGTCGCCGGAGAGCGAGGTGCTGCCCGTCGCCGACAGGATCGCGCCCGCGCCGGTGCCGTTGGCGCAGCCTTCACCGGCGGCGCCGTTGTTGCCGCAGGGGCAGGCCGAGCCGGTGCCGTCGCCGAAGCAGTAGGCCGTGCCCAGCGGCACTTCGATCAGGTACAGGCCTTCGTTGCCGCCGGAGGTGCCGTCGTCGATGACGAGCTCCTTCAGGATGAAGCGGCCGCTGTCACTGCAGGCCATGTCGTCGCCGCTCTGCGAGTTCTTGATGTCGGAGACCGGGAAGCCGTTGAGCACGTCGCCCTCCTGAACGAGGAGGTCGAAGTTGCGGTACAGGCCCTTGTCCTTGGTCTGGTCCGGGTCGTTCCACTCGGCCGTCCAGGTGACGTCGCCGTTGTCGCTCAGGCGGCAGCCGCCGTTGTTGGAGATCACGTTCTCCAGGATGAAGCCGCCGCCGACCATGGCCGCGTCGCCTTCCTGCACCCAGATCGCGCCGTTGATCATGATGAAGCCGTCGCGCGTGGTGTCCGGGTTGTCGTCGTCCCACGACGCGAGCCAGGAGCCGGACTCGTTGAGGTCCATCTCGGCCGACGACATGTGGTTGTACACGAAGCCGGTGGGGGCGATGTCGGCCTCCCAGGCGATCTCCTGGAGGTCGATGTAGTAGTGCGCGTCGACGTCGGTGTAGTCCGGCGTGCCGGTCGAGCCGAAGCTCTGGTCGTCCACGAAGAACAGCTTCTGGCCGGCGTCGTTGATGACGAAGTTCGTCTTGCTGACGCCCAGCGTCTGGACCGTGTCGGCGTGCGTGCCGGTCGAGCCCGGGTACTGCGTGCTGTGGATCACGTTGTCCATCACGAAGTCGACCTGGCTCAGGATGTTGCCCGCGCCGTCGTGCGTGAGGACCGCCATGAAGTCGTCCGCGTCGGTGTCCGAGCGGCCGGCGACCACGATCTGGTTGTTGTTGTTCTGCCAGACCTCGGCGATCGAGCTCCAGACCGCGCCGAGCGGCTCGCCGGTGATCGTGCAGGGCGTGACGCCCTGGATCATCAGCGGGTAGGTGACGCCCGTGGAGCCGTTGGTCCACAGCACGATCGTCTGGGTCGTCAGCGTGTTCACGTCCTGCGTGTTGAACGAGATCAGCCGGTCGCCGTTGTCGTTGATGTCCATCGAGTCGACGAAGCTCCAGTACACGTACTGGCCGCCGAGGCTGACGGGGAAGCCGAGATCGGTCCCCTCCTGGTGGATCATCGTGCCGTTGTGGACGATGGCGTTGTCGATCGTCAGCGTGGCGTTGTCCGTGTCCACCTCGGCGAGCCAGTCGCCGGAGTTGTTCACGTCGCAGTTGAGGATCGAGGTGACGAGGCCGTTCGGGAGGGTGTCCCCCTCGACCAGGACGGGCGTGATCGTCTGCGCGCCGGCGGTGCCGGCCAGGAGCAGCGGTGCGCCGAGGAGGGCGCGCGAGGTGAGAGAGAGGTTCATGAGGGTGGTCTCCGGCCCGTCGTGCGGGCCGTGATCGGGTCTCGGAGGTGCGTCCTTCTGCGGCAGGGTGCGCCGCGCCGGGGCGGGTCGACGGCCGGGGCCGCGTTCCGCTCCAACCTCTTCTACCGCACGTCCGGCGGCGCGGGGGGAGAATCCCCGAAAAACACCCCAACGAATTACCGGGCAAAAAAAAGCCGCCGCACGAGCCCAGAAACGATGTTTTTGGGGTGGCCGCTCGCTTGGCCACGGGTAAGGTTGACCGCATGAAGGCCCGTCCAGAACTCCTGCGGACTCCCAGCGAGGCCCCCCAGGCGGGAAGCGACATCCGCCAGCGGGTCGAGCACCTCGGCACCCAACTCGCCGAGACCTTGGGCGTGGTCCTGTCCGAGGTCCCCAACCGCGGCGCGGGGCCGCAGATGCTTGCCAACGTGCTGGGCATCACGGTCGCGACCGCGAGCCGTCTCCTGAAGGCGCTCTCTCAAGACCGCGCGGTCGCCGTGCTGCAGTTGTTGCCGGGGCCGAAGCCGCTGACGCGCATCGTCGAGTCCGCGCTCGAGCACGGCGTGAGCCAGAGCACGGCCGACGCCGCGCTGGCCGCGATCGCCGAGTTCGACGAGATGATCCGCACCGAGGCGGGGGATCGCAGCGGGCTCAAGGCCATGCTCAGCGTCTGGCTGCCCGACGAGCGGCGCGAGTTCGAGGCTGCGCGACGCCAGTCGATCTTCAAGGCCATGACGGAGCTCGACGGCGTCTCGTGCGACCTCGACCTCTGCACGATGATCCTGAGCCCCGGCGCGCAGGACGGCCGCCTGGACCTGGTCAACCTGAAGGCGCTGCTCGGCATCGACCGCATCCGCCCCGACGCGGTCGTCAAGCTCGGCACGCACGCGCTCAACCTCACCGCGCCCGACGCACCCACGAGCGTGCCGCAGCGCCACGCCGAGACCCTCGACGGCGAGCCCGCCATCGACGGCCTGCACTCGGTGCGCCTCGACGAGTACTGCAGCGCGCGCCCGGCGCCGCTCGAGGCGCGCCAGTACGGTCAGCACATGCAGTACTCGCTCGGCCCGACCGGCTTCGGTCCGGCGTCGAGCGTCGACCTCGTGCTCGTGGAGGTCAACTGCGACGAGGTGCCCGTGCGTCAGATCGGCGTGGACTGGCAGCGCCCGTACTTCTTCCAGATCCCGGAGATGGCCGTGCGCCTGCTGGTCTTCGACCTGATGGTGCACAAGTCGGTCTACCCGACCTATCCGCTCGAGCTCCTGGGCTTCGACACCGCCGGCCGCGGTCCCGCGAGCGTGAACGACCCGACGCGCGAGCTGGATCGTCGCCGCATCTACGACGACATCACGCCGCTCGGCGAGGGGCTGCAGCGCATGCGCTTGCTCGAGTTCCCGCGCTACACCGAGCTGCTGCGCTCCGCCATGCAGAAGCGCGGCCTCGACGCGCAGGACTTCCGCAGCTACCGCGTGAAGATCCCGTTCCCCTTGATGGGGACGCAGATCACGCTCGCCTTCGACGAGCCCGAGGACTGAGCCGCGCGGGCGCGTCGCGCGCGCCGACCCACGAGGACGCTTGCCGCAAGCCGCGGCGGCGTCCTCAGCGCGTCTCGGGCGCCGCGTCGGGCGCCGCCGGCGGCACCCAGCACATGCCGTCCGGCTCCTTGCCGGCGCGCAGGTGTCCCTTCACGGCGAGCGTCTGCAGGTCCAGCACGGTGACCTGATCGGCCATCGTGTTGGCGACGTACGCCTCGCGCCCGTCGGGCCGCACCAGGATGCCGACCGGCATGGCCTGCGCGGCGGCGTCGGAGAACACGCGCCCTTCGCGCTCCTCCTCGGCGACCGAGGCCACCGTCATCGGGATCGTCGCGAGGCGCTCGCGCTTGGCCGCGTCCCAGACCTCGACCGCGTCGGCGCGGGCGCAGGAGACGAGCGCGCGCGCGCCGTCGGGCGTGAACGCCACGCGGATCGGGAACGCGCCGCAGGCGAGCGTCGCCGTCACCTCCAGCGTGTCGGGCGCGAGGATCGAGAGGGTGTCCGCGCCGCGGTTGGTCGTCCAGACCTCGCCGCTCCCCGGCCGCACGGCGATGCCCTCGCAGCCCGCGCCGGTGGCGACGGTGCGCACGAGCTCGCCCTTCGCCAGGTCGAGCACGCTCACCGAGCCCGAGCCGATGTTGGCGACGTAGGCGCGCGCGCCGTCGGGCGCGAGCGCGACCATGTGCGACACGTACTGCGTGGTGTCATGGGCCGCGCTCACCTCGCCCTTGGCGACGTCGACGACGACGAGCTTGCGCTGCACCTCGCACGTCACGGCGACGCGCGCGCCGTCGGGCAGGAACGCGATGCCGTGCGGTCGCTGGTAGGGGCCGAGGTCGATCGTCGCGCGCACCTCGCGCGTGCGCGGGTCGAGCACGGTCAAGCTCGAGCCGGGCTCGTCCTGACCGTAGTTGCACACGACCACGGTGCGCCCGTCCGGCGACGTCGCGGCTTCGTGCGGCCCCGCGCCGACCGGCAGCGTGGCGAGCACGGCGCCGCTCGCGGGATCGAGCAAGGAGGCGCTGGCCTCGGACTTGTTGAGCACCACCAGGGTGCCGCGCGCCGGGGCGGGATCCTCCGGCGGGGCGAGCGCGAGGACGCACAGCAGAGCGGCGAGGACGGACTTCATGTCGACTCCGGGTCGCGGGGAGGCTGCAGTCTACGCCCGCGCGTCGTCCTTGGAGCATCGGTTAGGGTGGGCGCATGACGACTCGCAGCGCGCTCTTCGTGGTCCTGGCCCTGCTCGCCGGGCTCGGGCTCGGGCACTTCTGGACCGACGGCGCGGCCGGCGCGCGGCCGGCGGTGGGCGACCGCGCCCGGCCCGCGCCCGCGGGGCTCGACCCGGCGCTCGCCGAGCGGCTCGTCACCGTGCTCGAGGCGCTCGAGCGCCGGCTGGCCGAGCCGCGCGTCGCGACGTCCGCTGGCGCGCGCGAGCCTGCGGCGCACGAACCGCTGCGCGCGCCCGCCGAAGGCGTCGCGCTGGCGAACGAGGACGTCGCGACGCTCCTGCGCAGCATCGACGCGAGCCTGGCGCGCATGGCGGCGCTCGGCGGCCCGGGCGGCGCGAGCTCGCTCGGCGCGACGGAGCCCACGCGGCAGCAGCGCGCGTGGGACGAGCTCGTGCGCCGGCACGACCCCATGCGTCCGCGCGCGCTCGAGCGCTTCTTCTTCGAGCACGAACCTTCCTTCCGAGGCGAGCTCGAGCCGGAGCTGTTCTTCCTCCAGCCCTGGGACGTGCTGCGCGAGTTCGGTTGGCCGACCACCCTCGAGCGCCACAGTCCCGAGCAAGGCGGTTGGTTCCTGTACTACGGCGGCCTCTCGATCGTCAGCGAGCGCGTCGACGAACCCATCGTCGCGCTGGAGTTCCACTTCACCAACGACCTGCTGGTCGAGGTCGCGTATGACACCGAGTGAGCCGTCGGACTGCCCGAACTGCGGCGTCGCGTCCGCGGTGGGCGGCAGCTTCTGCCCGAGTTGCGGCCAGGACAACGCGCGCCCGCGGCTCGAGGCGCGCGCCGTGCTGCTCGACGCGCTGCACAACTTCGTCGGCTGGGAGAGCGCGCTCGCGCGCACGCTGCGCGGGCTCGTGACCGGCCCGGGGCGCATGGTGAACGCGTACGTCGCCGGCCGCCGGCGCGCGTACGTCAACCCGGCACGCTTCTGCCTGCTGAGCCTCGCGCTGTGGTTCTTCGCGACGCGCGCGGTGGGCCTCGACCCGCTCGACTCGTCGGGCGTGCGCTTCGACGCGACGGGCAGCGAAGGCGCGCAGCACGTCGCCGCGGAGGTGCGCAACCTGCTGCAGCGTCACCTCGATCTGCTCATGTACCTGTCGCTGCCGATCCTCGCGCTCGCGTTGCGCGGCCTGTTCCGCCGCCGCGAGCGCAACCTCGCGGAGTGCCTGGTCCTGGTGCTCTACCTGGCCGGCTTCCGCTACCTCGTCACGGCCGCGCTCGCGCCCGTGCAGGCGACCTTAGGCTTCGGACAGGTGCTCGGCCGCGTCGTCGCCGGACCGCTCTGGCTCACCTGGGCGGCGCGCGACTTCTTCGGCACGGCGTGGTGGGGCAGCCTGTGGCGCACGCTCGTCGCGATGCTGCTGCACATGCTCGGCACGGTGCTGCTCTTCGGCGCCGTCGTCGTGCCCTGGGTGCTGCTGGGCGGCGCCTGAACGCGCGACGCGGCCCCCCTCCGGCGGAGAGGAGCCGCGTCGCGACGTGAAGGACCGCGCCGGCTAGTTGAAGAGCACCTCGTAGCCGTTCGACAGGTTGAACGCGTTGCCGCAGGGCGTGCCCGACGGGTCGCGGTACCAGGTCTGGAAGCGGCGCGTGTCGCCGAAGCTCCAGCCGCCCGTGGCGCCCAGGCCCGGGCCCCAGGTCGCGCTGCCGGACGCGTCGGCGATGCGCACGCCGAGGCGCACGACCGAGCCGCCGGCGCAGCGCAGGCCGTCGCCGAAGGGGTTGCCGGCGCCGCCGTTGACCTGGTTGAGCGCGGCGAAGAGCAGCGCCGGCTGGTTCGTCGGCATCTGCGCGGCGTGCATCACGAGGTCGTCCGCGACGACGCTGGACGTCCCGCTGCCGCCGAGGACGGCGCCGTGGCCGGTCGAGTTCGCGCAGCCCTCGCCGTCCGTGCCGGCGTTGCCGCAGGGCGCGGAGACCGCCGGGCAGGCGCAGTAGGTCGTGCCGGGCGCGCCGGCGACGGTGACCGTGCCGACCATGCCCAGGAAGAAGTGCGGCGAGCAGAAGTAGTCGTACTTGTTGCCCGGGCGCGGGTGCGCGGCGAGGAAGGTGGCGTCGAAGGTGACCTCGAAGGTCGAGTTGATGCCGTCGAGCAGTTGGTAGAAGGCCTCGTCGCCGTCGACGGTGCCGTCGGTGCCCTCGCACACGTCGTGTGTGCCGGAGTTGCGCACCCAGCGCACCGTGTCGCCGAGGTTGATGGTGACGTTGGCCGGCGACCAGGAGACGTTGACCTGGTTGACGATGATCGTGTTGGCGGAGCCGAGGGCGGACAGGGCCAGCAGGGCGGAGGCGAGGGACAGGAGTCGCAGCATCGGTTCGGGGGTCGTGACGAGGAGAGTGCAGGGGTGGGGGGAGGACCCCCGAGTCTCCCCCGAGCGGCGGCTCCGGTGGGCCGCCGAGCCCGGCGAAACTGCCGCCCGCGGCGGCGATCAGCGGAGGGCGTGCTCCGCTGTCCGATCCCCTAGCGGCCGCGCGCGGCCCGCGACGCCGCCAGCAGGCGCGCCCGCGCGGCGTCGAGCTCGTGCCGCACGGCCTCGCGCGACAGACCCAGGCGCTCGCCGGCGTCGCGCAGGAAGTCGTGCTCCGCGCGCGCGAGGTGACCGTCCTCGAGGGCCAGCTCGACCAGCTTCGCGAACCAGCGGCGGCCGGCCTCGGGCGAGGGCGGCCGCGTCACGGCGGCGTCGTCCGCCGCGAGCGCGGCCTCGAGCGCGAGCTCGTTCAGGCCGAGCCGCGTCGCGAGCTTGCGCAGCGCCTGGCGGTCGCGCTGGTCGACGTCGCCGTCGCTGCGCAGGAGCGCCGCGGCCCAGGCCAGCAGCCCGGCGGGGGCGGGCACGGACTCGAGGCGCGCGCTCAGGCCCGGCGCGTCGGCGCGCGCGAGCGCCTCGAGCAGCGCGCGGCCCTCGGGCGAGCCCGCGTCGCTGCGCTCGTCGAGCAACCACGCACCCTTCGGCACGCGCGGCGCGTCGCAGTACGGGCAGCGCGGGTCCGTGCCGCCCGCGTCGTGCGCGCCGCACGTGCGGCAGTTCGCGGTCGAGAAGGCCGACGCGACGTCGGTCCGCGTGCCGGCGGGGCGCTCGAACACGTAGAGCGATGCGCGCAACATGCGCTGCGACTCCAGCTGCACGCGGCCCGCGCGGTCGGTGCGCGCGCGGCGCCCGTCCCACACGATCTCGAGCACCGCGCGCTCGACGCCCGCGCCGAGCAGGAAGCCCAGCGTGCGCACGCTGCCGACCGCGGCGTCTCCGGTGTAGACGCGCTCGCCGGCCTGGTACTCGCCCAGGCGCTCGCCGAAGCGCTCGACGAAGCCCGGCGTCGCCACGCGCACGAGCGGCTCGGCCGTGCCGCGCGCCTCGGCCGCGCGCTCGCGCCAGAAGGCGACCGACGCCTGGTCCTCGAGGAGCTGCGGCGAGAGGTCGGGGTCGCTCGCGGTGAGCGGTGCCCATCCGGCCACGCTCGTCGCGTCCTCGGCGCGCCACACGCTGGCCTGCGTGATCTCGGTCAGCACCCAGTCGAACTCGCCGCTGCGCACCCAGGCCTCGCACGAGCCGCAGCGCGCGACGCGGTTCACGTCGAGGTCCGCGCCGCAGTTCGGGCAACGGCCCTCGATCAGGCCCTCGCCGTTGCGCGTGCGCGCGCCGCGCCGGCGCACGAAGGTCCAGCACTCCTCGAAGTGATTGCGCGGCAGCGTCGAGCCGGGCAGCGCGCGCCCGGTCTCCAGGTCGCGCCGGTCGATCACCGCCTGGAAGGGCAGGTGCACCGTGAGGGTCTCGTACGCGCCGGTCGTGTCGACGTGCGCGAAGGTCGGCGTGCGCAGGGTCGTGCCCTGCATGCCCTGCCGCCAACCCTCGCGGCGCTGCTCCTCGAGCTGCAGCGAGAAGCGCTCGTAGATGCCGTCGGAGACGAAGGGCGCGAGCGGGGTCAGGTCCTGCGCGCACCAGGCGTCCTGGGCCTTGTGGAACGCGACCGTCACGCGCGCGAGGAACCCCGCCTCGTCGAAGCTCGGGTCGTGCGCACGCAGCGCGTCGACGGAGGCGCGCGCGGCGTGCTCGCGGCGCAGCTCGCGGTCGCGGCCGATGCGGCGCTCCTGCAGGCGCCGACCGCCGGCGCGCCGGCCCTTGGCGACGAGCACCAGCACGACGACGAGCAGCGGGATGCCGATCAGCGGGTGCTCGAACAGGAGGCGCAGCAGCAGGTAGACCAGCACGCCGCCGTCGCCGTCCCCGCCGCCCCCGTAGTGGCCGCCGAAGCCGCCGCCGCCTCCGCCGCCACCACCACCGCCGAACGAGCCGCCGCCCCCGGCTTGGAGCAGGGCGGCGACGAAGGCGGCGAGGGACACGAGGGCGGCGGGCATCGCGAGACGGCGCGCAGCCTACGCCGTCGCGGGGCGAGCCTTCACGCCGCGCGCGGAGACTTCTGCGGCGGGGCGGTCGGAGCCGCGCGGCCGGTGGGTTAGATTGGGCGCGCCACCTGCTCCCCAGCGCCCCCGGGCACCCCGACAGCAGCCTCCATGTGCGGATTCATCGGTATCTACGGCCCGGACGGCGTCGACGTCTCGGGTGAGATCTACGAGGGCCTCCTGGCCGTTCAACACCGCGGTCAAGACGCCGCGGGGATGACGACCTTCACCGACTCCTTCCACGTGAAGAAGGGCCTGGGCCTGGTGCTGGAGGTCTTCGACGAGAAGAACATGCAGCGCCTGCGCGGCAACCTCGGCGTGGGGCACGTGCGCTACCCCACCGTCGGCGGCAACCGCAACGACGACGCGCAGCCGTTCCACCTGACCTACCCGGTGGGCATCGCGATGGCGCACAACGGCAACGTCTCGAACTACGCCGAGCTGGTCGACGGCTTCTTCCGCGGCAACCGCACGCGCCTGAACTCCTCGTGCGACCTCGAGGTGCTGCTGTTCGTCTTCGCGCGCGCCCTCGACGAGCGCCTGCGCGAGCGCAAGTCCGGCGCCATCGAGCCGGACGACATCTTCCACGCCGTGAGCGCGGTCTACGACCTCGTGAAGGGCGCCTACTCGGTCGTCGCGACGCTGCCCGACGTCGGCATGGTCGCCTTCCGCGACCCCTACGGCATCAAGCCGATCATCTTCGGCGAGAAGGAGACCGAGGAGGGGCGCTGGTTCGCGTGCGCCAGCGAGAGCGTGGTGCTCGACATCAACGGCTACACGAAGACCAGCGACATCGGCCCGGGCGAGGCGATCTTCGTCGACGCGCAGCGCCGCAAGCACATCGCCAAGCTGGCCTACAAGCCGCACCGTCCGTGCATCTTCGAGTGGGTCTACTTCGCGCGCCCGGACTCGATGCTGGACGACATCTCGGTCTACAAGACGCGCTCGCGCTTCGGTGAGGCGCTCGCCGAGCAGTGGCGCGCGGCCGGCGCGCCGATCCCGGACTCGGTCATGCCGATCCCCGACTCCTCGCGCGACGCGGCGCTCTCGATGGCGCACGGCCTCGGCCTGCCGTACCGCGAGGGCCTGGTGAAGAACCGCTACATCGGGCGCACCTTCATCATGCCGAACCAGAAGAGCCGGCGCTCGTCGGTGCGGCGCAAGCTCAACCCGATCCGCCTCGAGTTCGAGGGCAAGGACGTGCTGCTCGTCGACGACTCGATCGTGCGCGGCAACACCTCCAAGCGCATCGTGCAGATGGTGCGCGACGCGGGCGCCCGCAAGGTCTACCTCGCGTCGACCTCGCCGCCGCTCGTCGCGCCGTGCCCCTACGGCATCGACATGGCGACCAAGACCGAGTTCGTCGCCACGGGGCGCACGACCGAGCAGATCGCCGAGCAGCTCGGCGTCGACTACCTGATGTACCTCGACCGCGACGCCATGAACGAGGCGGCGCGCGCGGGCAACGACGCGATCGAGGGTTTCTGCAACGCGTGCTTCACGGGCGACTACCCGACCGGCGACATCACCGCCGACCGCCTGCTGAGGATCGCGGGGGACCGTTGCGCGAACCGCAACGAGCCCGTGAACGCCTGAGATCGAGCGAGCGGCGGTGCGCGTCCTCATCACCTCGCCGATCTTCCCGCCCGACCTGGGCGGGCCTTCGGTCTACGTGCCCAGTCTGGGCCGCTTCCTCGTCGAGCGCGGCCACCGGGTGAAGGTCGTCGCCTTCTGCTCGGACCCCGAGCCGCAGGGCTACGCGTTCCCCGTGCGCGCCATCCCGCGCGGTCCGCTGCCGGTGCGCTACCTCAAGGCCTTCTTCGCGGTGCTGGCCGAGGCCGGGGACTGCGACGTGGTCTACGTGCAGGAGCACCTCGCGCTGCTGCACGTGCTCGCGGCGCGCCTGCGCGGCAAGCCCGTGATGATCCGCATCATGGTCGACGGCGCCTGGGAGATCGCCCACCGCAAGGGCTGGTGCGGCGACGACGACATCGTGACCTTCCAGGGCAAGGACTACGGCTGGCAGGTGCGGCTGACGCGCTTCCTGCAGCGCCGCTGGTGGGCGTGGTGCGCGCACATCATCTCGTGCTCGGAGTTCCTGCGGCAGATCCTGATCCAGCACCACGGCGTGCCGCCGGAGAAGGTGCAGCGCGTCTTCAACGCCTACCACGGCCCGAAGCCCGAGGACGTGCCGCAGACGACCGCCGCCGCGCGCGCCGAGCTCGGGCTCGCCGAGGGCAAGCGCTACGTGCTCACCATCTGTCGCCTGATGGTGTGGAAGGGCGTCGGCGGGATCCTCGAAGCGATGACGCTGCTGCCCGCGGACGTGCACCTGCTCATCGCCGGCGACGGCGACATGGAGGAGGCGTGGAAGCAGCTCGCGCGCGACACCGGCATCGCCGAGCGCGTGACCTTCCTCGGCAACGTGCCGCACGCGAAGATCCCCACGTGGGTGCGCGCCTGCGACGTGTTCGTGCTGAACTCGCGCTACGAGGGCCTGTCGCACACGCTGCTCGAGGTGCTGCACCTCGACAAGCCCATGATCGCCAGTCGCGTGTGCGGCAACCCCGAGGTCGTCGAGCACGAGGTGAACGGGCTGCTCGTCGACCCGCACGACCCGCAGGAGCTCGCGGCGGCCGTGCAGCGGCTGCTCGACGACCCCGCGCTCTGCGAGCGCTTCGTCGCCGCGGGGCGCGCGCGCCGCGCGCAGTTCGACCGCGAGACGACCTTCGGCGAGGTCGAGGCGGCGCTGGAGCGCGTCGCGTCCAGGAGCTGAACCGATCGCCGCGCGCAGGGCGCGGCCGTGCGCTCAGCGCACCGTCATCTCGAGCGGGTTCGTCAGCACCTGCGGCAGCGGCGCGCCGCTGAGCGTGCCGGCCAGCGCCTGGAACCCGAAGGTGACGCCGCTCCAGCTCGGGTTCGCGGGGAGCGGCAGCGCGACCGTGCCGGGGGCGTTCGCCCCGGTGGCGACCAGCGCCAGCCCCATCGGCTGCGCGAGCCACTGCTCGCCGAAGGGCAGCACCTGCGGCGCGGCCAGCAGCGGGCCGCGGCTCCAGAAGACGCGCGCGACGGCGCCGGTCGGACCCCAGCACTCGAGCTCGACGGTCGCGCCGAGCACGGGCTTGCCCGCGAGCTGCAGCGGCGCGAACTCGCGCGCGCCGACGTCGGCCGCCGCGACGAGGTCCAGGTCGCCGTCCAGCGGCGGCGCGAAGCCGCCCAGCGACGCTTCTCCCGGCGCGAGCAGCCCGGGCGAGCCGCGGTCGATGCACGGGCTGCCGAAGCGCAGCCGGTAGTCGTGCCTGTCCGGCGCCACGAAGCGCGGATCCGCCGCGAACGTGCCGGTCACGCCCAGGTAGTCGCCGTCGCCGATGTCGCAGTTCACCACCTGCTGCACGGACGGATCGCCGGGCGTCTCGACCAGGTCGTCACCGTTGCCGTACAGGATCGTCGAGTCGAGCCGCGTGGGGTGGTTGGCGAAGAGGTTGAAGGTGTCCTGCGCGACGCCGAGGCCGCTCAACGCGTGCCCGCTCACGGTGCAGGCGCGCAGCTCGACCGAGACGATGCCGCCGAGCCCGTTGTCGATCGGCACGTACAGCCCGTGCCCCGCGCTGTCGATCAACTCGCACGCGTCGAGGTGCACCGCGCCGGTGCTGCCGTTCGTGTACTCGAAGCGCAGCGAGTCGCCTCCGTGACGCCGCACGCTCACGCGCAGTCCGTTCAGCGCGAGCCCCGAGTTGCCGCCCGCGGAGACCAGGCGGATGCCGTCGCCGGGCCCGTCGCGCAGCACGCAGTCGACGAGGCGCACCGAGCTGCTGCCGCCGTTGCTGAAGTTGCTCGCGGACAGGCAGGGCGACGCGCGCTGGATCACCACGCGCTCGAGCACCGGGGCGAACGCTCCCGCGCCGCCGAAGCCGGCGCAGCTCGCCGCGACGCCCGCGCCGGTCATGTCGGTGATGTGCAGGTCCTCGAGCCGCGGGCCCACCGTCAGCCAGTCGGACCCCAGCGAGACGCCCGTGCCCGCGTGACGCAGCGTCAGGCCGCGCAGCAGCGACGCCTCGTCGAAGCCCCAGCCGTCGCCGGCGAGCGAGGAGGTGAAGCGCACCAGCGCGCCGGAGCCGGTCCCGGACAGCACCACGTCCTGCGGCTCACCCGCGCCGACGAGTTGCAGGCGCGGCCGCATCTCCAGCGGGAACACCTCGCCTCCGGCCGCGTCGTAGAGCCCCGCGGCCACGTGCAGGACGTGCGTCTCGGTCGGGCCCGGCAGCGGCACGGCGACCACCGCGTGCGTGAGCGTGCGCCACGCGTCGCTCGGGCCGGTGCCTCCGTTCGCGTCGCTGCCGGTCGCGGCGTCGACGTAGTAGTCGGCCGCGCTCACGGGGAGCGAGAGCGCCACGAGGGCGAGTGCTGCGAGCGAGCCGAACGCGTGCGAGGTGAGGGTCATCTCCGTCCTCCGGTGTGCGCGGCGGCGAGGCGCCGCGACCAGCGTCGTGCGGGGCCGCCTCGGGTCGAGGCGCGCTCCCCGGGTCGAGGATAGCCCGCGGCCGCGCAGCGCGCATCCCGCGCCGTCGGCGCCCGTGTCCGCGCCGTCGCTGCGCGGCTCGACCGCGAACGCGGCGGAGGGCTCACGCCCCCTTCGGTGCGCGCCGGGCTCCCCGGGATCGAGCGGGGGAGAGGGGGCGCGCGGGGGCCGCGCGGTCGCCCGGCCCGCGGGCTCCGCGGCCCTCGCGGAGGCATGGCCGAGCCCGCTGGTGCGCCCGACAGGATTCGAACCTGTGACCTCTTGCTTCGGAGGCAAGCACTCTATCCAACTGAGCTACGGGCGCGCAGAGGGCCCGGCATCCTACGGAGCGGGGGGCCCGGGGGGAACCGCGAACCCGCCCTTCGGGCGCCGGAGAGGGGGTGTTCCTGGATTCCGAGCGGAATCTGGTCAGCTCCCGGGATGATCGGTAACCTTATGGGTCCCCGGTATCTAGGCATTCTGCCCGGGTAGCGGGACCGCCTCGGCTCGTCGATCCCTCCCCGACTCCCAGGCGTCGACTCCTTCACATGACCCAATCCCCCTTCAGTCAGGCACGGGCCGCTCGTGTCTCCGCACGGAGCCGAGTGGCCTCGCTGCAGGTCTCGCAGACCTGGATCGGCGCGGTCGTTCCCCTCGCGGCCGCCCTCGTGCTGGGACTGCATCTCGCCGCCACCGGCGAGGCGGACGAGGGTGCCCCCCTGAGCGCGCGCGGCGTCGGCTTCGGCCCGCAGGCGCTGCTGGCCTCCGGGCCGCACTTGGTCGACGCCGACGGCGACGGCCTGACGGACGAACAGGAGCGCGTCATGGGCTCCTCGCCGTTCTTCGCGGACACCGACGGCGACGGCTTCTCCGACGCGGAGGAGCTCGCGCGCCACAGTCGCCCGATGGACGCCAAGAGCACGCCGCTGCCGGCCGCGACCGACATCGGCATGACCGCTCGCGGCGAGAACGGCGAGCTGCGCACCGTCGTCGCGATCTATCTGGCCGACGGCAACCTCGCGAGCCGCACGATGCAGCTCGGCGTCGTCGCCGCGGGCCGTGTCGTTCAACTGCCCCCGAGCAGCTACCTCGGCGCCAGCACCATCGTGCAGGTGCCGACGGCCGCGCCGGGCGGCGTGGTGGTGCTCGTCGACGCGCCGCTCGACCAGCGCATGGTGCGCTCGATCGGCGAGCTCTCGGTCTTCTCGACCCTGGTCGACCTGGGCCCGTCGGTGGTCGTCGGCGCCGCCGCCGCCGACCTGCAGGTGCGCGACGGCGTCGAGGTGCTGATGCAGGAGCCGCGCTTGCTGGTCTCCGCGTCCACGACCGCGGCGGCCCTGCCGATGTCCGGTCCGGGCCACACCTCGCTCTACAACCCCATCCCGCCGGGCGGCGGAGGGGACATCCCCGCGACCTGGACGCCTGGGGAGATCTGCTATCAGCTGACGGTGCCCGTGGCCGTCTCCAACGGCGTCGTGACCCACGAAGTGGTGGGCGCGGACTGCCTCGAGGGCTGGGACGCGAGCTGCCGGGCGGATTGCTCCGCCTCGGTGGGGGACACGTTCCGCACCTTCGACCCGCTGGGCCTGGTCGGCTACTGAGCCCGCAGGGAGCCGTCGGGATCGGGGTCGCTCGCGTGAGCCGGCGGCCCCGACGACGTTTGGGGCCCGCTTTCGCCGGGTCTGCCGAGCCCGTCCCGGACCGCCCTTCGATGCAGATTCCTCGCCCGGCGTCGGCGAGATCACGGGTCGGAGGCGCTCGATTCCTCGCAAAGTCCGTGTTTTCAACGACTTGAACCCTGAAGATCAGGGAACCGCGGGCACCTGCTTTCCGTCCTCGTAGCCCAGAGTGCCCTCATGAAGAGTGACCCGGACAAGGACCTCGTGGCGCGTTGCCAGGAAACCCCCGCCACGGGGCTCGAGGGCTCGTTCCGCGACCTGTACGAGCAGTACAAGGACCGGGTCTACAACGTCTGCTACCGCATCACCGGCAACCACACCGACGCGCTCGACGCCGCCCAGGAGACCTTCGGGATCCTCTTCCGCAAGATCGGGGAGTTCCGCTACGAGTCGAAGTTCTCGAGCTGGGTCTACCGCATCGCGGTCAACGCCAGCATCGACCTGAAGCGCCGCGTCTCGAGCCGCTGGGTCGCCTCCCTCGACGGTCTGCGCGAGGTCGAAGGCCCCGGGAGCGAGGGCCCCGGCCTGGAGCTGGCCGGCGAAGCCGCCGAGACCCCGGACCGCGTCGCCGGCCGCCACGAGCTCGAGGAGGAGATCCAGCACGCCATCCTCCGCCTGTCCCCGAAGATGCGCGCCATCACCGTGCTGCGCTACATCGAGGGCCTCAGCTACGAGGAGATCTCCCAGTCCCTCCAGATCTCGCTCGGCACCGTCAAGTCCCGCCTGGCGCGAGCCCACCAGGCTCTCGATCGGGAACTGACCCCGGTACTGGACAAGCACTACCTCGGCTGATGCCGAGATCAGCCTAGGTCCGCCCCTTCGATTTCCAGCACGCCTTCCATGCCTCACCCCTGCGACACCCTGCACGAGCTCCTCGCGGACGACGTCCGCGCGGCGCGCCCGTGGTCGCCGGAGCTCGAGGCACACCTGGCGAGCTGCTCGGCCTGCGCCGCCCTGGCGCAGCGCCTCGAGCACCAGGTTCGCGCGCTGCAAGGGCTGGCGAGCGTCGCCGCGCCCGCCGCGCTGGCGGAGGCCGTGACGCGCAGCTTCGGCGACGAGGCCCGCGAGCGTCGCGCCGCGAGCGCCCTCGCCTCCCTGACCGCTCCCGCCGCGCCGCGCGACCTCGAGGGCCGCGTGGTGGCCGCGCTACATGCTGGCGCGCGTGCGGATCGCGCCGTCGCCGAGCTCGCCAGCGTCGCCGGACAGGGCGCGCCGCGCGAGCTCGATCTGCGTCTGGAGCTGCTCTTCGACGAGCTGCGCGAGGAGGGCCGGCTGCCCGCGCGCACCGCGCCGGACGAGCTGGACCCGCGCGTCGCCGCGGAGGTCGCCGACCTCGAGGGCGTCGCCGCGCGCCACCTGCTGAACAAGCTCGGCCGCCTGGCGGCCCCCGCCGCGCTGCGCGAGCGTGTCGCGGCCGACCTGGCCGCCCTGGCGCCCCGGCGCTTCCCGCTCCGTCGCGTGGCCGCCGGTTTCCTGGCCGGCGCCGCGGCCCTCGCGCTGTGGGCCGGTCTGCGCCCCGGCGCCGCCCAGCCGATGCAGCCCTTCGCGACGCTGGCGCAGGTCGCCCTCGAGAGCCCGGCCGCCCTCAGCCCCGAGGCGCGCGGCGTGTTCGACGCCTCCGGCGGCGGCGCGCTCGACGACCTGCGGCGCGTCCTGCCCACGGACGGCGAGCTCCGCGGCCACGCCGGCCGCGTCGGCGGCACGGGCGGCGGCGGGACGAGCGGCGTGAGCTCGGGCACGAGCACGACCGCGACCGGCGGCGCCTCCACGTCCACGACGAGCGCGCGCACGCCGATCGCCGCGGCGCCGAACGGCGGCGCGCCGCCCGGCCAGCTCGCGGTGACCAGCTCCCCGCTGATCGACCGGATCTCCTCGGCGCTCACCCAGGAGTCGGTTCTCGGACACCGGCGCGTGTGGCAGACCCTCCAGCAGGGCGACCTCTGGACGCCGCTCGAGTACGTCGAGGCGATCGTCACCGACGGCAACGGCAAGTTCGATCTCCAGGTCGAGAGCGTCCTCACGCCCGCGATGAGCACCGACGAGCTGGAGCTGTTCGCGCTCCTGCAGTCGGTGCGGTCCGGCTTCGACTTCCGCTCGCGCGACTTCGGCATCCGCAGCGAGCCGCGCTTCTGGCAGAACTACCGGGTCGTCGAGCGCAGCACGCAGACGATCGTCGCCGGCGTCATCGCGACGGTCTTCGACATCAGCCGCCTCGACGGCACGGGCAGCCGCTACACGATCGCGGTCGACCCGGTCACGGCGGTCGTGCTCTTCGAGGAGGAGCTGTCGTCGTCCGGCGTCCTGCTCGCGCGCGTCGAGTTCCTCGACATCGTCTACGGGCCCGACCTGACGAACCAGGCCTTCTCGGGCGGCGCGAGCCGCGCGGTGCCGTTCAACCCCGCGGACTCGAGCAGCTACGGCTTCGAGCTCCTGCGCCCGAGCGCGCCGCCGGCGGGCTTCACTTTCGTGCGCGCCGCGACGATCAGCGGTGTGCCGGGCGTGAGCGGGACCTGGGCGCGACTCACGTACGGCGACGGCGTGGACGAAGTGCACTTCCTGTTCGCCGCCGACAGCGCGAGCACGCAGGCGTCCATCGCGGCCAAGAACGACACGCTGCGCGTCTACGCGGGCGGTCGCTGGAACGTGGCCGAGGCGCAGGTCGGCAAGTGGCACGCGATCGCCCTGGGCAAGGTCCCCGCGGACGACCTCGCGCTGATGCTGCAGTCGGCCGTCGAGACGGCTCCCTGACGGGCGTCCTCTGCGCGCGTCCATCGGGACGATCGCACGGCGCCGCGTCCCGTCGCGCGCCGCGTCACTCCGGCGCCGCGCCGAGCGCGCGATCCCGGCGGAAATGTTTTCGCGACACCCGCGTTGGCGGCCTCGCCAAGGCCGGTGCTTCTGCGGGTGCCTCGACCGCTCCCGCGCGCTCGCGAATCGCTGGGTAGGCTTGGTCATACCCGAGGGCGACGGCCTTCGACACGACCACCACACCCGACCGTGACCATGAGCGACGAGAGCCAGAACGAGTCCTTCTCCGAGGCGCACCTGAACTCCCCGGAGTACCGCGAGCGCCTGACCCGCAAGCTCAACTGCCTGATCGCGCTCCTGGAGGTGGCGATGGCGCGCGTGCGGCGTTCCCTGCGCGGCCCGGAGCCGGACGTCGAGCGCCTGACCAAGATCCGCGCGAACCTGCAGAGCACCCTCGACGTGTGCCTGCGCGCCCGCACCGCGATCGAGCGTCACGAGCCGCTGCCGGCGGACTTGCCCGAGTCGCTCTCCAGCGTCTCCCGCCCGGCCAAGCCCGACACCCTGCGCCCGCGCGCCGCGTCCTTGCCCCTCGGCGCGCAGCACGAGCTCAGCTCGCCCGAAGAGACCCGCAAGTTCCAGCGCATGGGCAAGATCAGCCACAAGGAACTCGCCGACGTCGACCTCGAGGAGCTGACCCGCAAGCTCCAGGGCCTGTAGGACCTCGCGCGCTCGCGCCTCCGCCGGCCGCGGCCCCGCACGGGTCCGCGGCCGCGCTCGTTCGGGGCGCGCCTCGCGGCGGGAGGGAGGCTGGAGGCGCGCCGCCGGGCGCGTACGATGCGCGGCGATGCGAGCGCACGGAACGACCTTGCACGTCGGCGTGGCAGGCCTCGGCCTGATGGGCCGGCGCATGCTCGGGAGCCTGGCCGCGCACCCGGGCTTCGTGGCGCGCGCCGGCGCCGACCCCGACGGCGCGGCGCTCGCGCGCGCGGCCGCGGAGTTCGGCCTCGAGCCCGCGCGCGACCTCGACGCTCTGCTCGCACGCGACGACCTCGACCTCGTCTACGTCGCCACGCCGCCCGCCAGCCACGTGCCCGTCGGCGGCGCGGTGCTCGCGTCGGGGCGGCCGTTGTTCCTGGAGAAGCCGCTGGCGGTGGACCTCGCCGCGGCGGAGGCGCTCGTCGCGCGCGCCGAGCGCAGCGGGCTCCCGGCCGCGCTGAACTTCCCGTTCGCGACGCTGCCGGGCCTGGCGCGCCTCGAGCGCGAGCTCGCCGAGGGCACGGCGGGAGCGCCGCGCGAGGTCGAGCTCGTCGTGCGCTTCACGCAGTGGCCGCGCACGTGGCACCACGCCGGACCGTGGCTCGCCGGCGCGGCCGAAGGCGGCTTCGTGCGCGAGGTCGTCTCGCACTTCGCCTACCTGACCCAGCGCGTGCTGGGCGCGCTCGAGGTGCACGAGGCGCGCGTCGAGCGCGGCGCGGCGGGCACCGAGGTGAGCGTCGACGCGCGCCTGACGGCGGGGGGCGTGCCCGTCGCGTTGACCGGCACCGTCGGCGGCGCCGCGCGCGACCACAACTTGTGGACGCTGCGCTGCGAGCGGCGCGCGTACCGCCTCGAGGACTGGGCCGAGCTCTCCTGGCGCGCCGGCGGCGACTGGCGGCCGCTCGCCGGCGACCCGGGCGAGGCGCGCGACGCCGCCACGCAACTCGACGCGCTGGCGGCGCTGGTGCGCGGGGAGCCCTCGCCGCTGCCGAGCCTGCGCGAGGGGCTGGGCGTGCAGCGCGCGGTCGAGGCGCTGCTCGCGCGGGCCGACTAGTCGCGCGGCGCGTAGCCGGGGCAGGTCTTCACCGGCTGCGGCGGGTACTTGGCGAAGCGCGGATCGCTCGCCGCCTTGCGGCACAGCAGGAACTCCGAGCCGCTCGCGTTGCGCACGAGCTTGAGGTGCGCGCAACCGCGGCAGAGCGACGCCGCGCTCATGCCTCGAGCTCCGCCCAGACGCGCACGTCGTCGTCGTCCAGCAACGTGACGTGGATCACGTTGGCGCGACAGCAGACGGGGCAGTCCTCGACGTAGTCCTGCGTCGCGCCGCCGCTCGGGTCGATCGGCACGACGATCTCCTCGCCGCACGCGCCGCAGACGTAGCTGGCCTCGGTCTCCATGGCGCGGAGGATAGCGCGCGCCGCGCTCCGGCGTCGCTCGGCGCGCTGCGGTCGCGAGGCGCTTGCGCGCGGTCATCGCGAGGCGCTCCGCGCCGGGTCGTTGCGAGGCGCTCCGCGCCGGGTCGTTGCGAGGCGCCTCCCGCTGGGCGAGGATCGGCGCCGCCATGCTGCTCCCCGCGCTCCTCGCCGCCCTCCCGCTCTGCGCTCCCGCCCTCCAGGACCCGCCGCCGCGCCTCGCGGAGGTCGACGCGCTCTTCGCCGACCGCGACGCGACGCGCACGCCCGGCTACCAGGTGGCCGTCGTGCGCCACGGCGAGCTCGTGCACTCCGCCGGCTACGGCTGCGCGCAGCTCGAGTACGGCGTCCCGATCACGCCGGCGACGGTCTTCCACGTGGCCTCGGTGTCCAAGCAGTTCACCGCCGCGTGCGTCGTGCTGCTCGAGCAGGACGGGAAGCTCGCGCTCGGCGACGAGGTGCGCGCGCACCTCCCGTGGGTGCCCGACTTCGGCGCGCCGCTCACGCTCGAGCAGCTCGTGCATCACACGAGCGGCCTGCGCGACCAGTGGGAGTCGCTCGTCATCGCGGGCTGGCGCCTCGACGACGTCATCAAGCAGTCCGACCTGCGCGCGGTCGTCGCGCACGCGCGCGAGCTGAACTTCCCCTCGGGCACGCGGCACCTCTACTGCAACACGGGCTACACGCTGCTCGCCGAGGTTGTCGCGGCGGAGGCCGGCACGAGCTTCCCCGCCTTCGCCCGCGCGCGGCTGTTCGAGCCGCTCGGCATGGCCTCGACCCACGTGCACGACGACCACCAGCACCTCGTGCCGGGGCGCGCCTACAGCTACCACAAGGACGGCGAGGAGTACCGCGCCAGCGTGCTGAGCTTCGCGAACGCGGGCGCCACGAGCCTGTTCACGACCGCGGAAGACCTCACGCGCTGGCTCGACGACTTCCGCACCGAGCGCGTGCTGGACGCGGCGGCGCACGCGCGGCTGCTCGAGCGCGGGCGGCTCGCGGACGGGCGCGTGCTCGACTACGCGGGCGGCCTCGTGCACGGGCGCGCGCGCGGGTACGCGAGCGTGGGGCACAACGGCGCGGACGCCGGCTACCGCAGCGCTGTCGTGTGGGTGCCCGAGCTCGAGCTCGGGGTCGCCGTGCTCTCGAACGGCGCCGAGCTCGACGCGGACGGCGCGCTGCAGCGCGTGCTCGCGGCGCTGGTGCCCGAGCCGGCCGACGCGCCGCCGCGCGCGCCCGCGGCCGCGACGCCCCCGGACGACGAGGACGGCGGCGACGAGCCCGCGGCGCTCGACGACGCGCGCCGCGCCGCGCTCGTGGGGACGTACGCCGACGTGCACGGCTACGCGCTCGAGCTGTTCGCGAAGCGCGAGCGGCTCTACCTCTCGTTCGCCGGACGTCCGCGCAAGCGGCTGTTCGCCCGCGCGGACGGCGCGCTCGCGACGAAGCGCGGCGACCTCGTGCTGCGCCCGACGGACGACGGCGGCCTCGCGTGGGAGGAGGACGGCGCGCGCTACGCCTTCGCGCGCGTCGCGCCCGGCGCCGCGCCGCCGCCCACGCTCGCGGAGCTCGCCGGCTGGTACGCCTGCCCGGAGCTGGAGGTCCGCTACGAGGTGCGCCTCGTGAACGGCGGGCTCGTGGTGCACCACTTCAAGCACGGCGAGGAGCCGCTGACGCTGCAGGGCCCCGACCGCTTCTCTTCGCCGTTCTGGTTCTTCCAGCCGCGCTTCACGCGCGACGCGAGCGGCCGCGTCGACGGCCTGCGCGTGAGCGGCAGCCGCGTGCTCGAGCTGCGCTTCGTACGCGTGGACGGCCCGTGAGCGAAGCGGCGCGTCGCCGTTGCGAGCGGTCGGTCGCCGCCGGTGACCCCGGCGTCGGCCTGGCATACTGAAGGGCGACCCCCCGCCCCGGCTCCGCTGTCATGGTCCCTCCCGCGCGCCTCCTCGCCCTCGTTCTGTCCCTCGTCGGCCTCGCCGCGTCCGCCGCGGCTCAGGGGCCGGGCGCGAACCGCGACGCGATGTGGCCCGCGCCGACCGCCGAGGACTGGCAGAAGCCCTGCCTCATCACCTGGCAGCGCACGTGGGAGGACGCGCTCGAGGTCTCGCGCCGCACCGGCAAGCCGATCCTGGTCGCCGTCAACATGGACGGCGAGCCCGCCAGCGAGCACTGGGCCGGCATCCGCTACCGCGAGCCCGCGACGGGCAAGCTGTTCGAGCCGTACGTGAACGTGATCGCCTCGGTCTACCGCCACAACCCGCGCGACTACGACGAGCACGGCGCGCGCATCCTCTGCCCGCGCTTCGGCAGCGTGACCTGCGGTGAGCACATCCGCATCGAGCCGCTGCTCTACGAGCAGTACTTCGAGGGCAAGCGCGTCGCACCGCGCCACATCGGCGTCGAGCTCGACCGCAGCGAGCAGTACGACGTCTACTACGCCTTCGACATCGACTCGGTGAAGAACGCCGTGCGCTCGTTCATCGTCGAGCGGCCCGACACGCGCAAGCCCGACACGGGCGGCGACCGCGACGTGTACGAGCTCGTCGCGAGCCCCGACGTCGTCGACCGCGTGCGCGTGGAGCAGACCTACGTGCAGGCGAGCTACGACGTGCGCCGCCGCATCCTCGAGACCGTGCGCGTGACCGGCGCGATCGATCACGTCGACCTCCTGCGGCGCGCGATCTTCGGCGACGACGCCGACCTCAGCCGCATGGCGTTCGAGCTGCTCTGCGCCGCCGACACCGAGAGCGCCGTCGACCTGATCGCCGACGTGCTGCGCTACCCGATGAGCGCGGAAGAGCGCGCGCCGCTGCTCGAAGCGCTCGATCGCCTGGCCGAGACGTGGCCGCGCGCGCGCGACATCGCCACCGTGCACCGCGGGCTGGGCGTCACGTCTCACGCCGTCGATCCGGCGGCCTGGGCGCCGCGCGAGGACGCGCCCGCGGGCAGCGCCTCGTACGCCGAGCACGTCGAGCTCTCCGCGCGCCTGGAGGCGGCCGCGCAGGACGCCGAGCGCGAGCCCGAGGATCCCGCGGCGCAGGTCGCGATCGCCGAGTCCTTCCTCGCGCTGGCCGTGCGCCCCGAGGCCGCGCGCCGCACCGCGCAGGTGCTGTTCGAGGACGCCTACCGCAGCGCGCAGCGCGCGTCCGAGCTCGGCGCGACCGGGTGGCCGGTCGAGTCCGTGCTCGCGCTCGCCAGCCACTACCTCGGCCGGCGCGGCGAGGCCTGGGAACGCGTCGAGCGCGCCGCGGCGCTCGTGCCCGAGGGCGCGGCCGACTGGAACTCGATGGCGGTGCTCGCGCTCTTCGCCGACATGCGCCAGCAGCAGATCCGCCGCGCCGCGCGCCGCCGCGAGCACTGGCCCCAGGAGTGGCTGAGCGACCTGCACGCCGCGCACGAGGTGCTCGCGCGTCACCCCTTCGGCACCGATCAGCAGGTCCTGGCGCACTACGACCTCCTGCGCGACCTCGGCGCGGGCGCGCAGGCGTCCGAAGTGCTCGATCGCGGCCTCGCGCGCTTCCCCGACTCGTGGGGCCTGCACGACCGCCTGCGCGCGCGCTGCCTCGAGGAGTCGCAGCTCGGCGGGCTGCGCGGGCTCGAGGCGACCTACGCGGCCATGCTCGCGCAGCCCGACGCGTCGCCGAACCTGCCGTGGTTCGCGGGCTACGCGTCCTTCGTCGCGGCCGAGTACCACCGCCGCGCGGGCGAGCTCGAGGCGGCCGACGCGGCCTACCGGCGCGCGCTCGCGCACTACGACAGCGCCGTCGAGCGCAACCCCGAGAGCCGCGCCAGCGCGGACCACTACGCGGCGCTGGTGCTCGCGGCGCGCGCGCGGCTCGCGCTCGAGCGCGGCGACCTCGACGAGGCCTTGGCGCTCGTGCAGGCGAGCTTCGCGCGCGGTCCGCGCGCCGCGGGCAGCCTGGACGGGCTCAACCTGACGCCGGTGATGACCGCGCAGGCCCTCGTCGCGGAGCTGCGCCGCGCCGAGCGCGCGGAGGACGCCGACGCGCTGCGCGAGGCGATCGCCGCGCTGCCGCCCGAAGCGCGCGAGCTGCCGGAGTTCGAGCGCAACTCGCGCGGCCAGGGGCCCTCCGAGGACGCGCGCCGCTTCCGCCGCGGCGGCCCGAACGGCGGTCCCGGCGGAGGTCGCTGAAGCGCCGGCGCGCCCGCCCTCCTCGCGCCTTGCCAGGAGCGCGGACGTGCCCGAGGATGGGTCCGTGCTCTCGTCCAGGATCCCCCTCGTTCTGTGCTTCTGCGCGCCGCTCCTCGGCACCCTCGCCAGCCTCGCGGCGCCCGCCGCGGGCCCGCGTGACGTGCGCTACGGCCGCGACATCCGCCCGATCCTCTCCGACCGCTGCGTGCAGTGTCACGGGCCGGATCCCGACACGCGCGAGGCGGGCCTGCGCCTCGACACGCGCGCGGGTGCGCTGGCCGACCTCGGCGGCCACGCGGCGATCGTGCCGGGCGACGTCGAGGCGAGCGAGCTCTGGCAGCGCATCGCCAGCGAGGACCCCGACGACGTCATGCCGCCGGCGCACGCGAAGAAGCGACCGCTGAGCGCCGACGAGCGCGCCAAGCTCGCGGCGTGGATCGAGCAGGGCGCGCCGTACGAGGAGCACTGGGCCTTCATCGCGCCCGAGAAGCACGCGCCGCCGGCGGTGCGCGACGCGGCGTGGGTGCGCGACGAGCTCGACGCCTTCGTGCTCGCGCGCCTCGAGGCCGAAGGGCTCGCGCCCTCGCCGGAGGCCGACCGCGCGACGCTCCTGCGCCGCGTGTTCCTCGACTTGACCGGCCTGCCGCCGACGCTCGACGAGCTCGACGCCTTCCTCGCCGACGCGCGCCCCGACGCGTACGAGCGCGAGGTCGAGCGCCTGTTCGCCGAGGAGCCCTACCGCTCGCGCATCGCCGAACGCCTCGCGACGCCGTGGCTCGACGCCGCGCGCTACGCCGACACCTGCGGCATCCACACCGACGCCGGCCGCCAGGCGTGGCACTGGCGCGACTGGGTGCTCGCGGCGCTGCGCGACGACATGCCGTTCGACCGCTTCGTGACCGAGCAGCTCGCCGGCGACCTGTTGCCGGAGCCGACGAAGGACCAGCTCGTCGCCACGGGCTTCCACCGCAACCAGGTCACGACGGACGAGGGCGGCGCGATCAACGAGGAGTACCTGGTCGAGTACGCCGCGGACCGCGTCAACACCACCGGGGCCGTGTTCCTGGGGCTGACGGTCGGCTGCGCGCGCTGCCACGACCACAAGTACGACCCGCTGACGATGGCGGACTACTACGGCCTGATGGCCTTCTTCAACTCCGTCGACCAGCCGGGGCTGTACTCGCAGCTGCCGGATCCGACGCGCGCGCACGAGCCGTTCACGGAGGTGCCGACGGCGGAGCAGAGCGAGCGGCTCGACGCGATCGCGACGCGCCTGACGGAGGTCGAGGGCCTGATGGCCGCGCCGCTGCCGGGCGAGGAGGCCTCGCGCGCGGCGTTCACCGACGAGCTGTGGCAGGCGGCCGGGCTCGACTGGCACCTGCCGCGCGTGCTCGCGGCCGACTCGAGCGACGCGCACGTCGACCTCGTCGAGCAGCCCGACGGCAGCCTGCTCGCCACGGGCCCGATGCCGGCCGTCGAGGACTACGTCGTGCAGCTCGAGAGCGACGTCGCCGACGCGCGCCTGCTACTGCTCGAGGCGCTCGTGATCTCCGACGAGCACCCCGGCCCCGGCCGCGCCGATCACAAGAACGCGGTCGTCTCGCGCGTGACGCTCGAGCAGCGGCCGAAGGGCTCCGACGCCGCGTTCACGCCGGTCGCGCTGCGCTGGGCCTGGGCCGATCACACGCAGCGCAACCAGGACTACGAGGCGATCCACCTGCTGCAGGACGGCGCGATGGGCTGGGCGCTCGACGGTCACCGCAAGGGCGGCGGGCGCGCGCTGATGCTGCTCGCCGACGAGCCCTTCGGCGACGCCGCGGGCAGCGAGCTGCGCGTCGTGATCTCGTTCCGCTCGATCTACGAGCGGCACTCGCTCGGCCGCATCCGCCTGCGCGTGTCGCCGCTCGCCGACACCGCGCGCCTGCCGGTGAGCTACGGCCGCTGGTACACGGCCGGCGACTACCGCCTCGTCGCCGGCGACGAGCGCAGCGCGCTGTACGACAAGGCGTACGGTCCCGAGGCCGTGACCGCGATCGATCCCGGCGCCGACCTCGACGGCGCGGGCCGCAAGTGGACGTTCGAGGGCCGCCTCGTCGACGGCGCGGTGGTCACGCTGGCCGACGGCGTCAGCGCGAACTTCGTCGGCCGTGAGGTGTGGAGCCCGGACGCGCGCGACCTCGACGTCTCGCTCGGCAGCGACGACGGCCTCGTCGTGCTGCTGAACGGCGAGGTCGCGTTCGAGCGGCGCGTCGACCGCGGCGCGGCGCCCGACCAGGACCGCGCGACGCTGCACCTGCGGCCCGGGCGCAACTCGCTCGTGCTGCGCGTCGTGAACACGGGCGGGCCGTCGGGCTACTACTTCAGCGAGCTGCCGGCCGAGCCGATCCTCGTCGAGGAGCTGCCCTCGCTGCTGCTGCCGCAGGAGGCGATCTCGCCCGAGCAGGACGGCGAGCTGCTGCGCTCGTGGCGCCGACGCTACTTCGACGACTTCCGCGCGCTCGACGACGAGGCCGTGGCGCTGCGCACCGAGCGCGACGCGCTGCAGGCCGAGGTGCCGCGCGCGATGGTGATGCGCGAGCTCGCCATGCCGCGCCCGCAGTTCGTGCTCAAGCGCGGGCAGTACGACGCGCCCGACGAGACCCGGCCCGTCGGTCGGCACACGCCCGGCTTCCTGCCGCCGATGCCCGCCGGCGCGCCGGCGAACCGCCTCGGCTTCGCCGAGTGGCTCGTCGCGCCCGAGAACCCGCTCTTCGCGCGCGTCAGCGTGAACCGCTTCTGGCAGACCGTGTTCGGCCGCGGCCTCGTCGCGACTCCGGGCGATTTCGGCCTGCAGGGCGAGTGGCCCACGCACCCCGAGCTGCTCGACACGCTGTCGGTCGAGTTCCGCGAGTCGGGCTGGGACGTGCACGCGCTGATGAAGCGCCTGGTGTGCTCGGCGACCTATCGCCAGAGCTCGCGCGTGCGGCCCGAGCTGGCCGAGCGCGACCCCGAGAACCGCCTGCTCGCGCGCTACCCGCGCCGCCGCCTGGGCGCCGAGGAGCTGCGCGACCAGGCGCTCTACGTCGCGGGCCTGCTCGTCGAGCAGCTCGGCGGCGCGAGCGTGAAGCCGTACCAGCCCGAGGGCCTGTGGCGCGAGGTCGCCATGCCGCAGTCGAACACGCGCACCTTCGAGCGCGGGCGCGGCGACGACCTGTGGCGCCGCAGCCTGTACACGTACTGGAAGCGCGCCGTGCCGCCGCCGGCGCTCTTGACGTTCGACGCGCCCACGCGCGAGTCGTGCGTGGTGCAGCGCCAGACGACGAACACGCCGCTGCAGGCGCTGGTGCTGTGGAACGACGAGCAGCACCTCGAGGCGGCGCGCGCGCTCGCGGCGCGGCTGCTCGCGCGGGCGGGCGACGACGCCGCGCGCCTGACCGACCTGATGCGCTCGCTCACGGCGCGCGCGCCCGAGCCGGAGGAGCTCGAGCTGTTCGAGCTGGCGCTCGACGGCTACCGCGAGCGTTACCGCGCCGACGAGGCCGCCGCTGCGGCGCTGCTGGCGACGGGGGAGACGCCCCGGCCGATGGACGTCGACGCGGCCGAGCTGGCGAGCTGGACGCTGGTGGCCAGCGCCGCGATGAACCTGCACGAGACCCTGACGATCGACTGATGAGCGAAGCCCACGATCCGAGCCGCCTCGAGCTCACGCGCCGACGCTTCTTCCGGGCCTGCGCCGGCGGCGTGTCCGGTGCGCTGGGCGCCGCCGCGCTCGGCAACCTCTTCGCGCGCGACGGCTACGGCATGCCCGGCGCGCCCGGCGGCGGGCCGCACTTCCGGCCGAAGGCCAAGCGCGTGATCTACATGCACATGGAGGGCGCGCCGAGCCAGCTCGACCTGTTCGACCACAAGCCGGAGCTCGCCAAGTACTACGACGTCGACCTGCCCGACTCGATCCGTCAGGGCCAGCGCCTCACGACGATGACGAGCGGCCAGCAGCGCTTCCCCTGCGCGCCGTCGATCTTCGAGTTCAAGCGCTACGCCAACCAGCAGGACGGCGTGATGCTGAGCGAGCTGATCCCGCACACCGCCGCGATCGCCGACCGCTTGTGCTTCGTGCACTCGATGCACACCGACGCGATCAATCACGAGCCGGCGATCACCTTCTTCCAGACCGGGACCCAGCAGCCCGGCCGGCCGTCGTTCGGCTCGTGGATCAGCTACGGCCTCGGCAGCGCCAACGAGAACCTGCCGACGTTCGTGGTGCTCATCACGCAGGGCCTCGGCAACATGCAGGCGCTCTCGGCGCGCTTCTGGGGCAGCGGCTTCCTGCCGGGCGAGCACCAGGGCTGTCGCATGCGCGGCTCGGGCGACCCGGTGCTGTACCTCGGCGATCCGGCCGGCGTGAGCCGCCCCGACCGGCGGCGCATGCTCGACCTCGTCGGCGCGCTGAACCGGCGCGAGGCCGAGCGCAGCCTCGACCCCGAGGTCGAGACGCGCATCGCGCAGTACGAGATGGCCTACCGCATGCAGGCCTCGGTGCCCGAGCTGACCGACCTCTCCGACGAGGACGAGGCCACGCTGGAGCTGTACGGCCCCGACGTCAGGAAGGCCGGCAGCTTCGCCGCCAACTGCCTGATGGCGCGGCGGCTGGTCGAGCGCGGCGTGCGCTTCGTGCAGCTCTACATGCGCGGCTGGGACGCCCACAACAACCTGCCGCGCGAGATCCGCGCGCAGTGCGCCGCGGTCGACCAGCCGCAGGCCGCGCTGATCCTCGACCTCGAGCGGCGCGGGCTGCTCGAGGACACGCTCGTGCTGTGGGGCGGCGAGTTCGGCCGCACCGTCTACAGCCAGGGCCAGCTCAGCGAGGCCAACTACGGCCGCGATCACCACCCGCGCTGCTTCACGATCTGGATGGCCGGCGGCGGCGTGCAGCCCGGCATCACGTTCGGGCGCACCGACGACTTCTCCTACAACATCGTCGAGGACCCGGTCGACGTGCACGACCTGCACGCGACGTTGCTGCACCTGCTCGGCTTCGACCACGAGCGCCTCGTCTACCGCTTCCAGGGGCGCGGCATGCGCCTGACCGACGTGTTCGGTCGCGTGCGCCACGAACTGCTCGCCTGATGGACTACTCCGAGGACGTCTGGTTGGACTTCATCGGGCGCCTGCACCCGATCCTCGTGCACGCGCCGCTCGGCCTGCTCGTCGCGCTGGTCGCGTTCGAGCTGTGGGGGATGCTGCGCAAGAGCGCGGCGCCGAACCAGGGCCAGCGCCGCTTCCTCGCCTTCGTGCTCTTCGCCTCGGCGTTCGCGGCCGCGTTCGCCGGCTGGCGCCTCGAGGAGGAGAACGGCTACACCTGGGAGGGCTTCTGGAACCACAAGTACGTCGCGCTGACGTTCCTGGGGCTGTGCGGCTGCGCGTGGATCGCGGCGTTGGCGGCGTGGCGCAGCGCGTACGGCTGGGCGCTCTTCCTCGCGCTCTGCGTGGGCGGCGCGGCCGGACACCTGGGCGGCGCGTTGACGCACGGCGACGACTACCTGTTCGAGCCCTTCCATCCGCGGGAGGCGTCGCAGCCCGCCGGGACGCCCGCGACGTCCGACCCGGCTCCGGCGAAGGACGTGACGTCCGAGGTCGTCGCGCCGCCCGCGCCGCCGCCGACCTGGTACGCGGCGCGCATCGCGCCGATCTTCGCCGCGTACTGCGTGGGCTGCCACGGGCCGGACAAGCAGAAGGGCGACCTCGCGCTGCACACCGGCGCGCTGGTTCTCGCCGGCACCGAGCACGGCCGGGTCGTCGAGCCCGGCGACGCGGAGAACAGCCTGCTCTTCGAGCTCGTCAGCCTGCCGCTCGACGAGGACGACCACATGCCGCCGCCGAAGAAGCCGCAGCCCAGCGCGGCCGAGGTGGCCGAGCTCGGGCGCTGGATCGCGGCGGGGGCCTCGCTCGACGCGCCGCTGCCGGCAGGGGACGTCGCCCCGGTGCGCGAGGTCGAGGCGCCGCCGAGCGCGGGCGACGCGCCGACGAACGACGCGCCGCCGGCGCCCGCGGAGCAGGCTCAGGCCGCGCCCGCGCTCGACCCCGCGCTGCTAGCGCCGCTCCTCGCCGAGCAGGTGCACGCCGAGTGCCTCGACCCGGCGGCCGACCTGTGGTGGCTCGACTACCGCCCGCGCGCCGCCACCGACGACGCGTACGTCGAGCGCACGCTCGCGCCGCTGGCGCCGCACGTCGTCGAGCTGTCGCTCGCGCGCACGCAGGTCGCGGGCGCGTGCCTCGCGCTCGTCGCGACGCTGCCGCACCTCGAGCGTCTCGACCTCGCACAGACGCGCTGCGGCGCCGCGCTCGACGCCCTGCGCGACCACCCCGTGCTGCGCTCCCTGAACCTCGCGGGCGTCGCGCTCGACGCCGGCGCGGTCGACGTGCTCGCGAGCCTGCCGGCGCTCGAGCGCGTCTACCTCTGGAACACCGGGCTCGGCGAGCAGGACCTCGCGCTCCTGAAGGAGCGCCGCCCCGCGCTGCGCGTCGACAGCGGAGAGGTGCACACGGCCGCCCAGGACGGTTAGGCTCGGGGCATGTTCGGAAAGCTCTTCCGCCGCCTGTTGCCGCTGCCCGGCGCGAACCCCGCCGTGCAGCCCGGCGATCCCGCGCCCGCCTGGGAGTGCCGCGACTCCGACGGCGCGCTCGTGCGCTCGACCGACCTCGCGGGCACGCGCTACGTGCTGTGGTTCTACCCCATGGCCGACACGCCCGGGTGAACGAAGCAGGGCTTGGGGTTCCGTGATCGAGCCCCGCAGTTCGAGGCGCTCGGCGTGCGCGTGTTCGGCGTGTCCTTCGACGACGCGCAGAAGAACGCCGCCTTCCGCGCCAAGTACGGCTTCCCGTACCCGTTGCTCTGCGACACGGAGCGCAAGCTCGGCCTCGCCTTCGGCGCGTGCGTCGACGCGAGCGACGGCTACGCGGCGCGCTTCACGTTCGTGGTGAGCCCGACGGGCGTCGTCGAGCGCGCGATCCGCACCGAGGACCCCGGCGCGCAGGCGGCGGCGTTGCTCGAGCTCTTGCCGCGCGACTGACGCTCAGCGCAGCTCGGGCAGCCACTCGCGCAGGTACGCGCGGGCGACGCGCCAGCGGCGCTCGACGGTGGCCGTCGAGAGCTCGAGCGCGTCGGCCGTCGCCGCGATCGAGAGCCCGGCGAAGAAGCGCAGCTCGACCAGGCGGCCGAGTTCGGGGTCCAGCGCCTCGAGGCGCTCGAGGGCTTCGTGCAGCGCGAGCACCGGCGCGCCCTGCTCCTCGACTGCGGCCGAGAGGTCGGCCAGCGTCTCGCGCACGCCGCCGGGGTCGCGCTTGGCCGCGCCGCGCGCGCGGCGGTGGTCGACGAGCACGTTGCGCATCGCGCGCGCGGCGAGCGCGCAGAAGTGGCCGCGGTCGCGCGCCGTCGCGCCGCTGCGCTCGAGGCGCAGCCAGGCCTCGTTGACGAGCGCGGTGGGTTGCAGCGTCGGACCGGCCTCGCCGTTGCGCCGCAGGTAGCCGCCGGCGAGGCGCCGCAGCTCGTCGTAGAGCAGCGGCAGGAGCTCCGCGGAGGCGCGCGCGTCGCCGCGCTCCACGCGCTGGAGGAGCTCGGTGAGCGGCTCGGCGGCGTCCATCGGCCCATTCTCGTCGCGCCGCGCGGTCCTCGCAACCGGAGCGAAGGCAACGGCTTGCGTGCGCGCCGCGCGGTTCCGTGCGCAGGCGCGATGGAGCGCAGCGCGCGTTCGCGAGGACCTCGTCGAAGGCCGCCCGCGTGGGCGACCGCCGCGACGCCTCCAGCCTCCCACGTCCTCATGTCCCTCACCGCTTCGCTGCTGCTCCCCGCCCTCGCCCTGTCCCAGGCGGTCGCCGCGCCCGTCGCCGCGCCCGTGACCTCCGCACTCCCCGCGCCGCCCGCCGAGCGCGGGCCGAGCTACCACTGGGGCGACGTCGACCGCGACGGCCGGCTCGACGTGTTCGTCGCGCGACCCGGCGCTGCGGACTTGCTGCTCCGCAACGAGGGAGACGGCGTGTTCGTCGACGTGACCGAGCGCAGCGGGCTCGGTACCTCGCGCGGCTCGGCCGCCGGCCTGTGGCTCGACTACGACGGCGACGGTGACAGCGACCTCATCACGTCGTCGCCCGGTGCGCCGAGCCGCCTGTGGGCGAACGACGGCAAGGGCGTGTTCACCGACGTGACGCGCGACGCCGGCCTCGCCAGTGAGCAGCCCGACCTCGCCGTGACGGCGCTCGACGTCGACGGCGATCGGCGCGTCGACCTGCAGCGCGTGACCGCGCGCGGCGACCGGCTGTTCCGCAACCTCGGCGACGGCCGCTTCGAGGAGCTGCGCCTCGCGCCGGCGCTCGACCCCGGCGCCGCCGGCCCGGCGCTCGCACCGTCGCCCGTGCCCGCGGCGCCGCCCGCCGCGCCGCAGCCGCCCGCGGGCGGACCCGGCGCGAGCGGCCCGGGCCAGGCCGCCGCCGTGCTCGGCACCGGCGTCGTCTCCGCGACGCCCGTCGGTCAGCAGGCAGCCGCGTCGGGCTCGCTGATCTGCGCGGGCAGCGTCGAGGACCTGCAGAACCCCGGCACCTGCGTGCCGCTGTCGAGCGTGCCGATGCTCGGCATGCTCTACCCGCTCGGGCTCGAGCTCAACATCGACGCGAACGGCCGCGTGGGCATCGGCACGACGACGCCGGCGGCGAACCTCGACGTCGTCGGCAAGATCCTGGCCTCGGGGCAGATCGAGACGACCACGACGCTGGGCGCGCCGTTCGTCGTGCACAGCTCGACGAAGGTGACGGGCCTCAACGCGGACCTGCTCGACGGCCTGAGCGCGAACGTGTTCAGCCAGCTCGGCCAGTCGATCGAGGGCGTCGAGATCACCGACGGCTCGATCACGACGCTCGACGTCCTCGACGGGACGCTGACCGGCGCCGACCTCGAGGACGGCACGATCACCTCGGCCGACATCGCCATCGGCGGCGTGCTGCAGAACAACATCGCCCCGAACGCCGTGGGCTACCAGCAGCTCGCGACCGGCGCGGTGGGCAACGACGAGCTGCAGGCGCTCGCGGTGGGGACGGCGAACCTCCAGGACGGCGCGGTCGACTCGGGCATCCTCGGCAACAACGCCGTGCGCACCGAGCACATCTACCCCGACACGATCGGCGCGCTCGACATCGGTACGGGCGCCGTGCTCAGCGACGAGATCGGCGACGGCACGATCCTCGACGTCGACGTGAACCCGCTGGCGGCCATCCAGGGCAGCAAGATCGCGGCGAGCTTCGGCGTGCAGACGGTGAGCTCGAGCGGCACCCTCGCGGCGCCGGCGGTGAAGGGCACCGGCTCGAACGGCCCGACGAACGGCTACCTCGGCGTGCAGGGCACGACCGACTTCGACGGCATCCCCGAGGCCGACTGGTCGGGCCAGGAGATCGGCGTCGCGGGCGTGTCGACGGGCGCCTCCAGCACCGACAACGTCGGCGTGCTGGGCCTGTCCAACTGGGTCGGCGTGCGCGGCGTGGGCGGCGCGTTCGGCGTCGCGGGCTACGCGACCGCGAGCGGCAGCACGGCCGTCGGCGGCGACAACGACTCGACCGACAGCCAGGCCAAGGGCGTGCAGGGGCGCATCACCAGCGCCACGGGGAACGGCGTCGGCGTCGCCGGCGAGGCGCCCTTCTACGGCGTGCTCGGCACCGCGACGGACAACGGCATCGGCCTGATCGGCGAGAGCCTGCTCGGGACCGGCGCCTACGTGGTCGGCGCGCGCGGGCTCTACGCCGTCGGAGACGGGAACAACGAGTCGGCCGTGCTCGGCCAGGCGAACTACCCGTCGAACACCGGCGTCGAGGGCCACGCGCTCGGCACCAGCACGTTGACCTACGGCGTGTACGGCAAGGTCGAGAGCACCGCCGGCCGCGGCGTGCGCGGCGAGGCGTACGCGACCACGGGCAACGGCGTCGGCGTGATGGGTTACACGCACGCGCCCGCCGGGTGGGGCGTCATCTCCTACGGCGCGTCGGGCGCGACCGGCCAGAAGAACTTCATCCAGCCGCACCCGAGCGACCCGTCGAAGGAGCTGCACTTCTTCTCGCTCGAGGGCAACGAGTCCGGCACCTACTTCCGCGGCACGCAGCGGCTCGTGCGCGGCGCGTGCGTGATCGAGGTGCCCGAGGAGTTCCGCCTCGTGAGCGCGCCGGAGCGCCTGACCGTGCAGGTCACCGCGGTCGGCGGACCGGCGCAGCTGTGGGTCGAGTCGCGCGACCTCGACGCGATCGTCGTGCGCGGCACGGCCGACGTCGAGTTCGACTACGTCGTGAACGGCATCCGTCGCGGCTTCGAGGAGGTCGAGCTCGTCACCGAGAACCACAGCTTCGTGCCCGAGGTCGCGGGTGTGCCGTACGGCACGCAGTACCCGCCGAGCTACCGCGCGATCCTGGTGGAGAACGGCATCCTCGAGCCCGACTTCACGCCCAACCTCGCCACCGCGGCGGCGCTCGGGTGGGAGCTCGCGACGCCCGACCCGGCGCGCGCCACGCCCGCGTCGCCCGCCGCGGTCGAGCGCTTCCACGCGCAGCGCGAGGCGGAGCCCGCGGCGACGTCGGCGCCGTCGAAGGACGCGGACTGATCGACGGAGAGAGGGGCTCCTCGCGCCCGGTCCGCCTCGGTGGGCCGGGCGCACCTCCCTCGCCGGCTCACCCGACGCTTCCACGGCCGGCTGTTAGGCTGAGACCTCACCCGCGACGACGACATGGACTCCCAGCGATGGATGCGCGTGCGCGAGCGCGTGGAGGAGCTGCTCGAGCTCGACGGCGACGCGCGCGCGGCGCGGCTCGCGGCGATCGCGTCGCTCGACCCCGAGCTCGCGGCCGAGGTCGCGCGCCTCGTCGAGCGTGACGGCGACGCGCCCGTCGACGCGACGCCGGTCGCCGCGCCCTACGAGCGCCTCTTCGGCGCGGACGCGCTCGCGCCGGGCACGCGACTCGGCGCCTATCGCATCGTCGCCGAGCTCGGCGCGGGCGGCATGGGCGCGGTCTACCGCGCGGAGCGCGCGGACGACGAGTTCGAGAAGGCCGTCGCCATCAAGCTCGTCAAGCGCGGCATGGACTCGGCCGAGGTGCTCGAGCGCTTCAGGAAGGAGCGCCAGGTGCTCGCCGACCTCGAGCACCCCGGCATCGCGCGCTTGCTCGACGGCGGCGTGAGCCCCGACGGACGGCCGTACCTCGTGATGGAGTACGTCGAGGGCGAGCCGATCGACGCGTGGTGCGACCGCGTGCGGCCGCCGCTCGACGCGCGCCTGCGCCTGTTCCAGCAGATCTGCCGCGCCGTGCACCACGCGCACCAGCGGCTCGTCGTGCACCGCGACCTCAAGCCGAGCAACGTGCTCGTCGACGCCGCGGGCGAGCCCAAGCTGCTCGACTTCGGCGTCGCGAAGGTGCTCTCCGCCGACGAACACGACGCGACCGAGCTGACCGCCGAGCACGCCTTCCTCGGCACGCCGAGCTACGCCAGCCCCGAGCAGCTGCGCGGCGAGCGCGTGACGACGGCCTCCGACGTGTACTCGCTCGGCGTGCTGCTGTACCGCCTGCTCACCGGCCGACGGCCCTACGAGCTGTCGCAGGTCTCGCGCGAGGAAGGCCGCCGCATCGTCTGCGAGGTCGAGCCGACGCGGCCCAGTCGCGCGCCGGTCGCGGCGCCGGCGGACGCGGCCGTGCCGCGCGGTCGCCTGACGGGCGACCTCGACAACATCGTGATGACGGCGCTGCGCAAGGAGCCTGGGCGGCGCTACGCGTCGGCCGCGCAGCTCGCCGAGGACCTCGAGCGCCACCTCGACGGCCTGCCGGTGCTCGCGCGCCCCTCGACGCTCGGGTACCGCGTCGGCAAGTTCGTGCGCCGCAACCCCGTCGGCGTGCTGTCGAGCGCGGCGTTGCTCGTGACGCTCGTCGCGGGCCTCGTCACGAGCAGTCGCCTGTACGTCGAGGCCGCCGCGGCGAACGACGCGGCGACGCGGCGCTTCGAGGACGTGCGACGCATGGCCGCGACGTTCATCTTCGACATCAGCGGCGAGATCGGTCCGCTCGAGGGTCGCGTCGAGGCGCGCACGCGCATCGTCGCGGCGGCGCTCGAGTACCTCGACCGGCTCGCCGCCGAAGCGGACGACGACCCGCGCGTGCTCGACGAGCTGGCGCGCGCGTACCTGCAACTCGGCGACCTGCAGGGCGGCGGCACGTCGGCCAACCTCGGCGACCGCGCGGCGGCGCGCGCGAGCTACGCGAAGGCCTGGGAGCTGGCGCGCGAGCTGCGCGCGCGCGAGTCGGAGAGTGCGGGGCCGCGCGATCTCGCGGCGCGCTGCCTGTACCGCCAGAGCGACCAGGCGCTGCTCGACGGCGACGGCGCGGAGGCGCGCCGCCTGCTCGACGACGCGCTCGCGTCGTGTCCCGTAGGCGACGCGCCGCGCGCGCTCGAGCTGCGCGCGGTGGTGCTCACGCGCCTCGCCGACCTCGACAAGCGCGACGGCCGGCCCGCGGACGCCTTGCCGCGGCTCGTCGAGTGCGTCGCGCTGCAGGAGCGGCTGCTCGACGCGGGCGGCGACGATCCGGCGCTGCGGCGCGGCCTCGCCGTGGCGTACAACAAGCTCTCGGAGGCGCGCTTCTACGCCGGCGACGCGGACGAGGCCGAGCGCCTGTGCCGGCGCGCGTGCGAGCTCCTGCAGGAGCTCGTCGACGAGGGCTTCCGCGACGCGGAGACACCGCAGCTCCACGCCACCGCGCACGCGTGGCTGGGAACGATGTACATGCGGCAACAGCGCTTCGAGGAGGCGCTCGCGCCCTTCGACGTCGCGCGCGAGGCCACGCGCCGCATCGTCGAGGCCGACCCGGCGAACGACCTCGCGCGCTTCAACCGCGGCGTGGGCCTGCAGATGTACGCGACGACGCTGATGCGCCTCGGCCGCCACGACGAGGCGGTCGAGGTGCTGCGCGAGGTGCAGGACGGCGCGCGCGCGGCGCTCGCGCGACGGCCGCAGGACAAGCGCATGCGCCGTCAGCTCGCGGTCGCCTCGAGCGTGCTCGCGGGGACGCTGACCGAGCTGCGGCGCTGGAGCGACGCCGAGGCGCAGAACGCCGCCGCGCTCGAGGCCTTCGAGGCGCTGCGCGCGGCGGAGCCCGGAGCCGCCGAACCGCGGCGTGACCTCGCCGCCTGCCTCACGAACGTCGGCGCGCTGCACATGGGGCGTGCGGCGGACGCCGAGCTCTCGGCCGACGAGCGGCGACGGCACGGCGAGGCGGCGCGCGAGGCCTTCACGAGCGCGCGCGCGGAGCTGGGCGCGCTCGCCGACGACGGGCGCCTCGCGCCGGTGGACGAGCCGCTGCTCGGCGTGCTCGACGCGCACCGCCACGACGCCGACGTGCTGCTGCACGAGCTCGCCGTCGAGCACCCGACGCAGGCCGACTAACCCGATCGATTCACGACTGCGCACGCCGGGCTGCGGATGCCGGCGTGGAGGACGCCGCGACGGCGCCGCAGGACGTCTCGAACGGGCTCCCGGCCGCCGCGACCTACTTCTTGCGGTAGGTCTTCAGCACCCACTTCGCCCAGGCCGCGTCGAACTCCTCCGGCGTCATGTCGAAGGCCGTCTTGAAGGCCGCGCGCTGGCGCTCGAGCGCGCCGGTGTCCTGCGCCTGCGTGGAGAAGCCCCCGCGCGCGCCGCAGGCGGCGTCGAGGAAGGCGCGCTTGCCGTCGCCGAGCTGGTCCAGGACGAACTCGACCTTCGACCACGAGATCATGTGATCGCGCTGGTGCAGGTCGGCGTACTCCTTCCACGCGAACATCTCCTCGGCCTTGGCGAAGAACTCGTTCTTCACGAGGCTGTAGACGCGCGGCTCCCAGTCCCACTGGTCGGGGTCGTTGCCCTGGCCGGCCTTGCGCCCGTCGAAGAGCGTCCAGTGCGGGTCGATGCGGCGCAGGTGCACGTGCGCGAGCCCGTAGCTCAGCCAGCGCGGCGCCGAGAACATGTTGTCGTTCCACGCGTCGATGAAGTCCGACGCGAGGCTGGAGACGACCATGTTGTGCAGCATCGAGTCGAAGGGCAGGTCCTGGTGGCCCTCCCAGCCCTCCTTGAGCGCCTCCATGTTCGCACCGACGACGATCGAGTCGCCCGGGCGCACGGTGCGGTAGGAGTACTCCAGGTCGGTCTGGTGGTACGCGCGCACGTAGCGGCCGAACTCGCTCTTCCGCTGACAGACGAGCACCTGGATCTTGTTCGGGTAGCCCAGGTACGGCCCGCGTTGCTCGAACTCCTGCGGGTCGATGTTCCACTCCTCGAGGAACTGCGCGTACTGGTCCTCGACGCGCTGCGCGTACAGGTGCAGCCGCAGCCACGGGTCGAGCTCGTTCTTCGGCGGCTTGAAGCGGCCGAGCTTCTTCTTGAGCCGCTTGAACTCGCCGTCGAGCTTCTCACGCTCCTCGCGGTTGTTCGGGACGGTGTACGTCGTGAGGCTCGTCGCGATGCGGAAGTGCTCCGTCTCGCAGAAGAGCATCTCGATGCCGCCCATCGTCTCCTGCAGCGCGTGCGTGTCGTCGACGCCGTGCCACGGGCCGTGGCCGACGCGCACGTAGCCGAGCTTCTTGACGAGCTCCTTGTCGCCCTTGGTGTAGGGATCGACCTCGTCGAAGACCTCCATGCCCTTCTTCTCGCTGTCCTTCGGGTTGTCCTGCGCGAGCAGGACGGCGGGCGCGGCGAGCGCGCACAGCAAGGCCAGCACGGCGCGGCGAGGGAGGCGAGCGGAGAGGGTCACGGGCGGTGGGGGCGTGAGGGGTGCGGTGGGAAAGCGTGAGGGCGGCGAACACCTGGTGTCCGCCGCCCTCGTACGTCCGAAGCGGACCGAGCGCGAGCCTACTTGGCGGCGACCTCGGTCTCCTCCTTGGCCTTCTGCTCGTCGGCCTTCTTCGCGTCACGCTGGCGGCGAAGCTCGATCTTGTAGGCGTCGACGATGTCCTTGTTGACGCCGTCGAGCTCCTTCCGGACCTTCTCGATCTTCTGCGCCAGCTTGGGCAGCTTCTTGGAGTCGGGGCCGTCCTCCTCCAGGATCTCGTTCTGCCGATCGACGAGCTCGGTCATGCGCTGGTCGATCGAGTCGAGCTTGTCGAGCAGCTTCGTGATCGACTTCAGCGGGCTCTCGGGCTTCTTCTGGTACTCGACGGCGAGCAGGTCGCGCATCGACTCCCAGAGCTCGGTACGCGAGGTCTGCGACTCGAGCGGGTCCTGGTTGGTGCCGTCGGGCGAGGCCACGAACAGGTGCTCGGGGCTCTCCTGCTGGGTGAAGATCAGGTGGAACGGGTGGTCCTTCTCCAGGACGTCCACCGGCAGCTTCACGCAGTGGAACCAGCGCGACAGCAGGAAGGTCTTCTCGTTGTCCGCGCCGGTCTTCAGGAGCGCCTCGTCGGTGCCGTTGCAGACCTTGCACTCCCGCAGCACGAGCAGCGGGCGCGGGTCGTCCCCGGCGATGATCTTGAAGGCCTCCTCGCGCGAGAGGGCTTGGCGCTTCTTGCGCGCCACGGTCTGCCCGTCCTTCGACTCCTCGACGGGGGGCGTGTAGACCGGGTAGTCCCACTCGATGCGCAGGTAGTTGCGCGCGCTCGGACCTCGCGGGATCGGCGCCGGCATGCTGCCGGGCGTCGAGGGGCCAGCGCCAGGTCCCGCGGGAGCGGGGCCGTTCGGGCCGGCGGGCGGGGTCGGGGAACTCGGGGCAGGGCCGCTAGGAGCCGGACCGGCTCCAGAGGGGGGACCGCTTCATCACCCGGGGAGGGCGCCCGCGGGGGCGCCCATCATCGCGATCAGCGCAGCGCTCAGGCCGGTGGCCCACAGCTTCTTCGAGATCATGGCTGGTTACCTGGCTCGGGTTGCGAGGGGACGGCGGGCCGTCAGGGGGCCCGCGGTGCCGAGGCTCCAGTAGATCCCCGGAGCGCGTCGGTCGGAAGTCCTAATCGACGTGCCCCGCGGGCGACTACCGGCGGGCTCTGTTCGGAGTGTCGGGGGCGAGGCGTAAGGCGCTCTCCAGGAAGAGCTTACGCCGGCTTCCCGGCCCGGGTCGGCGGTCGCGCCTTTTTACGCCGCGACCCCGGACTACGCCGAGCGGTCCCAGAGCGGCACGCCGAGGTGATCGGCGAGCTGCCCGGCGTCCCGCCGCAGGGCGGTGCGCGAGGCGTGGTCGGCCAGGCTGTGGCGCCGGCGGTCGCGGGTGACCAGGTTGAGCTCGACCGAGGTCCAGTCGCCCTCGTCGCTCTCGACGGTCTTGCGCAGGAGCTGCAGCCCCACCACGTCCGCGTAGCGCGCCAGCACGCGCGGCTCGCCGCGACCCTCCTCGCGCACCTCGTTCCCCAGCCCGTCGAAGATCACGCGCCGGTTGCCGTGGCGCCACATGTAGACGCCGACGCCCAGGAACACGCCGCCGACCAGCACCGCCAGCAGCAGGCCGCCGAGCCCGCCCTCCTCCTGCCGCGTCATCAGGCCGCCCGCGACCAGCCCGCCCACGCCCAGCGTGACGAACAGCCCGCTGAACAGCCGGTCGCCGACCGTGGCGCGCAGCACGTAGCGCCCGCGCTCGTCGCGCGCGAGCTCGCGCGACTTGAAGCTCGCGCTCACCGAGCGCTTGCCCAGCGCGGGCGTCCACTCCAGCCACTCGGGCGGTGCGCTCGTCGTCGTCGTCCGCATCGCGCGCACTCTAGCTCGGACGATTCAGGAGCGCGCGCGCCAGCCTTCGCAACCGGCCGGCGCTCCCGGCCTCGCGGTTCCAGGGGCACGCGTGCCGGACTCGACCGGGCCGGTCGCCCGTCGGGCGAGATCCCCGGCGCCAGCACGACGTCCTCCTCCGACGGAGCGCCACCGCGGACTCCTCCTCGGGGCGCGCACGGGCTCGGCGACGGCTCCGAGGCGCGGGCGGAGTCCGGCGACCCGGCGGGCGCCCCTCGACGCGCGGAGCGCCCCGGCGGCCGCGGCCCCCGGAGCGCTCCTCGTCGCGCGACGGACGCTCAGGCGCCCGCGAGCTTCTCGAGCACCTTGACGAGGTACGGCGGCGAAGCCGTGCCCGAGTAGCCTTCGAGGAAGCGGCCGTCCGCGTCCGCGAAGATCACGAAGGGCAGCATCATCGCGTCGCCCAGCTCCTCGACCAGGTCGAGCACCGCGTCCTCCGGGTCGTCGGCCTCGGAGGCGACGCCCACCCAGCCGGCCTGCAGCAGCGGCGCGACGCGCGGGTGCGGCACCGCGTCCTGCACGAGCGTGCGGCACTGGCTGCACGCCTCGCGGCCGAACTCGATGAACAGCCGCTTGCCCTCGGCGCGGGCCTGGGCCTTGGCGTCCTCGAGCGACGTGTGCCAGTCGAGGATGCCGCGGTCGTCGAAGTAGGGGTGGGCGCGTTTGGTGCTCATGGGGGCGCGGAGGCTACTTCGACGCCTTCATCTCGGCCACGAGCTTCTTCGCGATGTCGCTCGCCTCGTGCCCGTCGTGTCCGCGGTAGCGGATCTTCATCTCGGCATCGAGCACAACGATCGTGGGCCAGCCGCTCACGTACCAGTCCGCCGAGATCGCGCGCTTCGCGCCGCTCGGTTCGTTCTGGAAGCTGCGCCAGTTCAGCTTGTTGTCCGCCACCGCCTTCTTGGCGCGTTCCAGGTCGTCGGAGTTCACGCCGATGAGCGCGAAAGGTTGGTCCTTCATCTCGTCCACGAGCGACCGCTCGTGGGGGTACAAGGCCCGGCAGGGGCCTCACCAGTCGCCCCAGAAGTCGACGAAGACGACCTGACCCTTGTAGTCGCTCAGATGGAACGCCGTGCCGTCGAGGTCGACGCCGGAGATGTCGGGCGCGACCATGCCGAGCGAGAACTTCTCGCGCACGACGGTGACCTGACCGACCTCGCTCAGGAGGTAGTCGTCCTCGACGCCCTCCATGACCTTGTCGAGCTCGCGCTTCGCGGTCTCGTAGGCCTCCGAGCCGACCTCGTTCTTCTCGAGCGTGTCGGCGAGCCGCGCGAAGGCAGCCCACGCGCGCACCGCCGCGACCGGCGAGTCGGCCTCGACCTTCTTCAGGAGCGCGGTGCCTTCCTCCGCGCCGAAGCGCTCGATCACGTCGCGCATCATCCAGGCGACGTCCGCGAGCTTCTCGGAGGCGGCGTGGTCGCCGAGCAGCGTGCGCAGCGCGGCGGCGTTCACGTCCTTGCCGGCGTTGCCCGCCAGCCAGACCAGGAACGGGATCGCGTCGTCGGTGCCGGCGTAGTCCCTCGCGGCGGCCTGGAACTTCGGCACGAGCGCGCTGAAGTCCGGGCGCATCGGGATGGCCGGGACGGCCGCGCCTTCCTCCGCCTCTTCGGCGGCCTTCTGCGCTTCGCGGATGGCCTCGCGCCAGGCGTCGTAGATCTCTTGCGCCTCCTCCTCGAGCGCTTCGTAGCGCTCCTCGGGAGTCGGCGGGTCCTCCTGGGCCAGACCGACGCGCACGCAGAGCGGCAGCGCGATCAGGGCCGCGAGGAGGCCGTACAGGGCTCTCTTCATGTCGATCAGGGGGAAGTGGGGTGGCGGAACGAGGCGCCCGTCGCCGGGCGCGCGTGACCCGCCACGCTCGCAAGAGTGCGCGCTTCTCGCAAGTGTCGGCCGCGCTCAGGGCGCGTCACGGCTCGCCGCGGCCAGGCGCGCGGCGACCGCCGGGGCGTCGGCCGCGACGTCACGCCGCGGATCGGGTCCGTCCGTCAGCGCGTACAGCTCCGCGCCCGCCGGTTCGCCGTCCGCGCCCAGCGTCGCGATCCAGCGGTGCTCGCGCGAGCGCACCGACACGACGCGGCCCCAGCGCGCGATCGCGGTCGCGCGCGGCGTGCAGGGCTCGCCGCGCAAGAGCGGCGCGAAGCTCACGCCGTCGAGCGGCCAGCGCGTCGCGCGCTCCTCGAGCCCGGCGAGGTCGACGAGGGTGGGGTAGAGATCGAGCGCCTCGACGAGCGCCTCCTCGTGCGCGCCGCGCCGCGCGCCGGGCGCGCGCACGACGAGCGCGCTGTGCAGCGCGCGCTCGTGCGGCGTGTGCTTGCCCCACAGCCCCGAGTCGCCGAGGTGCCAGCCGTGGTCGCCCCACACGACGACGATCGTGTCGTCGGCGAGGCCGTTGCGCTCGAGCGCGTCGAGCACCCGGCCCACCTGGCGGTCGACGAAGCGCACGCACGCGAGGTAGGCGCGCCGCGCCTCGACCTGCTCGTCCGTCGCGTCGGGGCGGCCGCCCGCGAAGGTGTTCTGGTAGCGCAGGAACTCGCCGCTCGACGAGCCGTACGCGCTCGCGCTGCGCCTGGGCGCCGGCGGCGGCGGCACGTCGAGCGCGTGCACGGCTTCCCAGTCGCCGCGCGTCGCGACGAAGGGCAGGTGCGGCTTGTAGAAGCCGACGCCGAGGAAGAAGGGCTCGCCGCGCCGCGCGAGCTCGTCGAGCTGCGCGCACGCCGCCTCGGCGAGCAGCCCGTCGGGCAGCTCCTCGTCGCGCTCGGCCGTGAACTCCCACAGCGGCGCGTAGCCGCCACCGTCCTCGCGGTGCCGCCCGCCGGCGTACGCGAAGAACGCGCCCCAGCCGCGCCGCCACGCGCCGTAGGGCGTCGCGTAGTCGTCCCATGCGCGCGGCAGCTCCTCGCGCCCGTCGCCGCTCCCGTCGTAGGCGTAGACCTTGCCGTCCGGCGTGTGCGAGACCTTGCCGACGAGCACGGTGCGGTAGCCGTTGCGGCGGAAGAGCTCGGGCATGGACTGCGCGCCGTCGGTGGGCACTTGCGCGAGCGCCGTGCGCCCGCGATAGAGCGCCTCGTTCGGCCCCGTCGCCCCCGAGCGCCCCGGCGCGCGCCCCGTCAGCATCGCGTAGCGCGACGGCCCGCACGAGGGCGCGTTGGCGAAGTGGTTCAGGAACACGACGCTCTCCGCCGCGAACGCGTCGAGCCGCGGCGTGTCCGCGTACGCCACCCCGTAGCACCCCAGCTCCGGCCGCAGGTCGTCGACCGCGAGGAACAGCACGTTCGGCCGCCGCACCCCGCCCCCCGGCGCGGCGCAGGTGGCGAGCAGGGTCGCAGCCGCGGCGGCCAGCACCCGCTGCAGGGGATTCACAGCTCCAGCACGTCCCCCAGCTCCGGCCGCTCCGCCGCGAGGCCGAAGCGGTCCTGTGCCTGCTTCGCCAGCGCGAGGCGCTCGTCCTCCTCGCCGTGCGTCAGCACGAGGCGCGGCTGTGACGGCGCGACGATGCCGAGCCAGCGCAGGAGGTCGGTCTGGCCGGCGTGCGCGGAGAAGCCGCCGAGGGTGTGGATGCGCGCGCGCACGCGCAGGTCGTCGCCGAAGATGCGCACGGTGTGCGCGTGCTCGGCCAGCGTGCGGCCGACGGTGTGGCGCGCCATGAAGCCGACGAGGATGACCTCGACGTCGGGGCGCTCGAGGCCGTGGCGCAGGTGGTGCAGGATGCGGCCGCCGTTGCACATGCCGGCGCCGGCCATGATGAGGCACGGGCCGTCGACGTCGTTCAGCGCGCGCGAGTCGTCGGGCGTCTGGGTGTACTGCAGCGAGGAGAGGTCCTGCTTGAGCTGCTGCGTCTGGCGCAGCTCGTTCATCTCCTCGTCGTAGATGCAGCGGTGCTTCATGTAGAGCGCCGTCGCCTTCTGCCCGAGCGGGCTGTCGAGGTAGACGGGGAACTTGGGCACGCGCCCCGAGCGGAAGGCGCTCGCGAGGTGGTAGAAGACCTGCTGCGTGCGGCCGACCGCGAAGACGGGCATCAGGAGCTTCTTCCTGCGGCGCACGGCGTCCTCGAGGATGCCGTGGAACTCCTCGACCGTGTCGTGCAGCGAGCGGTGGTCGCGGCCGCCGTAGGTCGACTCCATGAAGACGACGTCGGCGCTGGACGGCGGCGCGGGGTCGCGCAGGATCGGCCGGTCCCAGGGGCCGATGTCGCCGCTGAAGAGCACCGTGCGCTCCGCACCGCCTTCCTGCACGGTCAGCACGACGCTCGACGAGCCGAGGATGTGGCCCGCCTCGACCAGCCGCGCGCTGACGCCCGGCGCGACCTCGCGCGGCGTGTCGTACGGCAGCGGCGCGAAGAGCCCCACGACCTTGTCGACGTCCTCGCGGCGGTAGAGCGGCTCGATCAGCGGCTCGTGGTTGCGGCGGCGGCGCTTGTTGATGTGGCCGACGGTCTGCGCCTGGATGTGCGCCGCGTCCTCGAGCAGGATCTCGCACACGTCGAGCGAGGGCGGCGTGCCGTGGATCGCGCCCGCGTAGCCGCGCTTGACGACGAGCGGCAGGCGCCCCGAGTGGTCGAGGTGCGCGTGCGTGAGCACGATCGCGTCGAGCTCGCTCGGGTCGACGGGCAGCGCCGCCAGGTTCTTCTCGTCGGCGTCGCGGTTGCCCTGGAACAGGCCGCAGTCGACGAGCAGCTTCGCGCGCTCGGTCTCGACGAGGTAGCAGGAGCCGGTGACCTCGCCGGCGGCGCCGCAGACGGTGACTCTCATGTCCCGTTCGTACCGTGCGCCGCCGCGGCGCGCACTACGCAGGCAGCGAGAATCGCGCGGGCCGAGGGCGTAGCGGACCGGGGGAGGCGCGGGATCCGGCGGATTGCGCTCGTGGTCGGCTCCGCGTGCATCGAGGGCGCGGGGCGCCCGCCGCCGGCGAGAGATCCCCGACGCGTCCCCCCGCACTCGCGGCGAGCCCATCTAGGATGGGCGCACGCTCTGCGCCTTCCCGCCGTCCCATCCCCCAGGAGACTCGCATGATCCGCTCGCTCGCCGCTCTGGCGCTCGCCGCCCTCGTCGCCTCGCCCGCCCTCGCCCAACACGCTCCGTCGACCTGGCCGCTCGACACGCTGAGCGCCTACGACGGACAGCCGGCGGAGATCTTCGGAGCCGCGCTCGACGCGCACGGCGACCTGCTCGCGGTCGGTGCGCAGCAGTTCTCGAACTCGGTGCTCGGCAAGGTCTACGTCTACCGGCGCGTCGCCAACGCCTGGTCGCTGGAGGACGAGTTCCTCCCGCTCACGAACACGTTCACGCAGCTCGGGTACTCCGTCGCCGTGTCCGGCGATCGGATCGTCGCGGGCGCGCCCTTCGAGAACAACCCGGGCGGCAACGAAGGCGCCGTGTACGTCTGGCACCACGACGGTGTCGCCTGGAGCCTCGAAGCCCACCTCGTGCAGGCCAACTTCGCCAACGCTGGCGTCGGCGAGGACGTCGCGATCGACGGGGACGTGATCGTCTCCGGCGCGCCGTACGAGTCGATCGGCGGCGTGCAGACCGGCGCGGCCTACGTCTGGCGCCGCATCGGGGGCACGTGGACGCTGGAGGCCACGCTCGCACCCACCGACGTCTCGACCATCACCTACTACGGCAGCGCGGTGGCGATCGAGGGCGACCTGATCGCCGTGGGCGCGCGCAGCGCTCCGGGCCTCGTGCCCACCTCCGGCGCCGTGTACGTCTACGAGCGCAGCGGCGGCACGTGGACCCAGACGGACAAGCTCGTCGGCTCGGCGCTCGGCTCGAGCCAGCCGCACCAGTTCGGCAACGCGCTCGACATCGACGGCGGGCGCATCGCGGTCGGCTGCTACGCCTTCCTCGGCGTGGGTCAGGCCTCCGGCCTGGTCTACCAGTACGAGAAGGTCGGCAGCGCGTGGACCGAGGTCGCGCACGTCGAGTGCAGCGACGCCGCGCCGTTCACGTTGTTCGGCGCCAGCCTCGACCTCGACGGCGGGCGCCTGCTCGTCGGCTCCACGGGCCAGACCGCCGCCCTGGTCAACGCCGGCGCCATGTACCTCTTCGAGCAGGTCGGTGGGGAGTGGCTCGAGCGCGCGCGCCTGGTCGAGTCCGTCGCCACCGGCTCGGATCAGCTCGGCCGCGGCGTGGCCTTCGCCGGCGGCCTGGCGGTCGGCGGCGCTTGGGCCTACGCCTCCGGCGCCGGCGCGGTGCACACCTTCGACGCGACGCTGCCCGCGGCGGTCGGCACGGGCTTCTGCTTCGGCGACGGCAGCGGCACGCCCTGCCCGTGCGGCAACGACGCGCCGCTCGGCTCGGGCCGCGGCTGCGTCAACGGCACCGGCGTGGGGGCGTGGCTCGAGCTCGTCGGCACGAGCAGCCTGTCCGCGGGAGACCTCGCGCCCTACGTGCACGCCATCCCGGCCAAGCAACCGTGCCTGCTCTTCGCCGGCCTCAACGCGGTGAACGGCGGCCTCGGCAACACCTTCGGCGACGGCCTGCGCTGCGTCGGCGGCTCGGTCGTGCGCCTCGGCGTCGGCAGCGGCGGTGCGACGGGTGTGGCGGCCTGGGCGCCGGCGGTCTCGCTCGGGCAGAGCTGGCCGGCGGGCACGCAGGTGCGCCTGCAGGCGTGGTACCGCGACCCGGGCGCCGGCGCGTGCGGACAGGGCTTCAACCTGACGAACGGCGTCGAGCTCGGGCTCGCGCCGTGAGCCGCTGACGGCGTGTTCGCCCGCGTCACTCGCGGGCGAGCTCGCCCACCAGCGTCGTCAGGAAGTCCCAGCAGCGCTGCACCGAGGTGATGGAGACCTCCTCGTCGGGGCTGTGCGCGCCGTGGATCGACGGCCCCAGCGAGATCATGTCGAGCCCCGGCACGCGCTCGCCGAGCAGACCGCACTCGAGGCCGGCGTGGATCGCCTTGACCTCGGGATCGCGGCCGTAGAGCTCGCGGTAGACACCCTTGGCGCGCGCGAGCAGCGGGCTCGACAGGTCGGGCTGCCACCCCGGGTAGCCGGGCTCGCGGTGGACCTCGCCGCCGGCGCGCTCGTACGCGGCGCAGATCGAGTCGCGCAGCGCGGCGAGCTCGGCCGCGACCGAGGAGCGCGAAGAGGTCAGCAGCCGCAACGCCTCGCCGTCGTCCTTCACGACCGCGAGGTTGTTCGAGGTCTCGACGAGCCCGGGGATGTCGCGGCTCATCGCCGTCGCGCCGACGGGCAGCTCGACGAGCAGCGCGAGGAAGGCGGCGAGGTCGGCCGCGCGCAGCGTCCGCGCCGCGCCCTCGGCCGGCGCGACGCGCAACCACAGCCCCGGGTCGGCGGCGCCGAGGCGCGCGCGCTCGGCCTCGGCGCGCGGCCGCCAGGCGCTCGAAGTCCGCCGCGCGGCCGCGCGGCACGCGCACCACCGCGCGCGCCTCGCGCGGGATCGCGTTGTGCAGGTTGCCGCCGGACAGCGTGTCGACGGCGAGCACGAGCCCGGCGTCGATGCCCGCGCGCAGCGCGCCGGCGAGGATCGCGATGGCGTTGCCGCGGCCGAGGTGCGCGTCGAGGCCCGAGTGCCCGCCGAGCAGGCCGCCGACGCACAGCTCGAGCGCCTCGCTCTCGCCCGGCGCCGCGGCGCGCGGCACGCGGAAGACCGCGCGCTGGTCGCCGCCGCCCGCGCACCCGACGTAGATCGCGCCCTCCTCCTCCGTGTCGAGGTTGAGCATGCGCCGCGCGACGAGGCGCGAGGCGTCGAGGCCCTTCGCGCCGGTGAGCCCGGTCTCCTCCTCGACCGTGCACAGCAGTTCGAGCGGGCCGTGCACCACGTCGGGGTCCTCGGCCAGCGCGAGCGCCATCGCGACGCCGATGCCGTTGTCCGCGCCGAGCGTCGTGCCGCGCGCGCGCACGCGGTCGCCGTCGACGTAGACGTCGATGCCCTGCGTGGTGAAGTCGTGCGCCGTGTCGGCGTTCTTCTCGCAGACCATGTCGAGGTGGCCCTGGCACAGGAGCGTCGGCGCGTCCTCGTAGCCCGGCGTCGCGGGCACGCGCAGCACGAGGTTGCCGGCCGCGTCGACCTCGCCGTCCCAGCCGCGCGCGCGGCCGTGCGCGAGCAACGCGTCGCGCAGCGCCGCCTCGCGCCCCGAGGGCCGCGGGATGGAGGCGATGCGCGCGAAGTGCGACCAGACGAGGCGGGGTTCGAGGGCGTCGAGCACGGCGGGATCTCCGGGGGGCGCGGGCAGGGGAGGCGCGCCCGGCGGGGCGGCGCGCAGGAGCGCGGAGTATGGCGTCGGCGCCGGCCGCGGTCATGCCCGCGCGAGCCCGCGATCCGACCGCGGCCTCGGAAAGGCGGCAGAATTCGTGAGGGACCTCGCCGCGCCCGTCGGATGGCCCGGCGACGACCCCGACCCCGCTCCAACCATGAAGACCCTCTCGCTCTGCGCCGCCCTGCTCGCCCTCGCGCCTCTGGCCTCCGCTCAGGAGACGCTCGGCATCTACTTCGACGCCGCCGGCACCCAGACCAGCACCCAGGTCCAGCCGAACACGATCTTCACGCTCTACGTGATCGCCGACAACATCCCCACCGGCATCGCCGGCTACGAGTTCTTCGTGGACGTGCCGCCGGGGATCTTCCCGCTGAGCGCGACCGCGCAGGGGCCGGGCGGCACCGTGCTCGACATCGACAGCTCGTTGCAGGGCTTCATCGTCGGCCTCGCCGGCTGCTTCGTCGGCCCCGGGCCGCACGTGCTCGCGGAGATGACGCTGCTCGCCCCGGCGCCGCTCGCGGGCGCGCCGTTCTCGCTCCTGCCCACCACGCCGAGCTCGTTCGGCGGCACGTCGACCGGCTACGCGGACTGCGGCGCGCTCGCGCTGCACCCCTTCGTCGACGCCTACCCCGGTCCGGCGCTCGTCGACGTCGTCTTCCCCGGCAGCTACTGCTGGTGCGACGGCTCGGGCGCCGCGGCGCCGTGCGGCAACTCCGGCGCGCCCGGCCACGGCTGCGCCAACGGATCGAGCGCCGCCGGCGCGCGCCTCGAGTCGAGCGGCAGCGCCAGCGTCGGCGCCTCGACGCTCGTGCTCGCCGCGTCGAACGTGCCGACCGGGCAACCCGGCCTGTACTTCCAGGGCGACAACAAGGTGAACGGCGGCGCGGGCACGATGTTCGGCGACGGCCTGCGCTGCGCCGGCGCGAACGTGCAGCGCTTGCAGGTCACCGTCGCCGGCGCGCCGACGACCGTCGACATCGCCGCGAAGGGCAGCGTCGCCGCGGGCCAGACGCACTACTACCAGCTCTGGTACCGCGACTCGGCCGGCAGCCCCTGCGGCGGACTGTTCAACCTGTCGAACGGCCTCGAGATCACCTGGGCTCCCTGAGAGCCCGTGTCGCACGCGCTCGTCACCGTCTCCGAGGGGGACGCTCGCGCGAGCCTCGCAAGGCCTCCGGCACCGCTGCGGCGAGTGTCGGAGGCCCTCTTCCGTGATAAGGTCGAGGTACCGCTCGACCGCATGACCGACGCCGACCCGGACCTCGACCGCCTGCTCGCCGAGATGGGGCGCGGCGACGCCGACGCCGCGGCGCGCGTGTGGGAGCTGGTGTACGAGGAGCTGCGCGGACTGGCCGGCGCGCGCCTCGCCGCGCTGCCGCCCGGGCAGACGCTGCAGTCGACCGCGCTCGTGAACGAGGCCTGGCTGAAGCTGCGCGGCGGCGCGGCGAGCTGGGAGGGGCGCGCGCACTTCTTCGGCGCGGCCGCGCGCGCCATGCGCAACATCCTCGTCGACCGCGCGCGGTCGCGGCAGCGCGAGCTGCGCGGCGACGCCCGTCGGCGCGTGCCGCTGACCGGTCTCGACGTGGCCGAGCTGGGCGCGGAGGACGGGCTGCTCGAGCTCGACCGCGCGCTCGCGCAGCTCGAGCAGCTCGACGCGCGCTCCGCGAAGGTCGTGCAACTGCGCTACTTCGCCGGCCTGACGATCGCCGAGGCGGCCGAGGTGCTGGGCCTCTCCCACGCGACGGTCGAGCGCGAGTGGAGCTTCGCCAAGGCCTGGCTGCGCAAGGCGCTGGACGAGGGCGCGGCGTCGTGAACGAGCGCACCGCCGCCACCAAGGGGCTCTTCCTCGAGGCGCTCGACCTGCCGGCCGCCGAGCGCGAGGCGTTCGTGCGCGCGCGCTGCGCCGACGACGCGGCGCTCGCCGAGGAGGTGCGCGGCCTGCTCGCGGCGCACGCCGACTCCGGCGAGTTCCTCGAGGCGCCCGCCTACGCGCCCGCGCGCGGCCGCGCCGGGCTCGCCGCCGACGACGAGGTCGGCCCGTACCGCCTCCAGCGCGTGCTCGGCGAGGGCGGCATGGGCGTCGTCTGGCTCGCGCGTCAGGGCGCGCCGCTCGTGCGCGAGGTCGCGCTGAAGGTCATCAAGCCCGGCATGGACACCGCGCGCGTCGTCGCGCGCTTCGAGGCCGAGCGGCAGACGCTCGCGCTGATGAGCCACGACGCCATCGCGCGCGTGTACGACGCCGGCAGCACGGCCGACGGCTACCCGTACTTCGCGATGGAGTTCGTCGACGGCGAGGCGATCACCGAGTACGCGGCGAAGCGCGAGCTCCCGCTCGCCGCGCGCGTGGCGCTCTTCCGCGAGGTCTGCGCCGCCGTCCGCCACGCGCACCAGAAGGGCGTCCTGCACCGCGACCTCAAGCCCTCGAACCTGCTCGTGCGCGAGGTGGACGGCGCGCCGCGCGTCAAGGTCATCGACTTCGGCGTCGCCAAGGCGCTCGCGAGCGACGAGGTCGGGCTGACGCAGAGCGGCACGCTGCTCGGCACGCCCGAGTACATGTCGCCCGAGCAGGCCGACCAGGCCGAGGCCGCGGTCGACACGCGCTCGGACCTCTACTCGCTGGGCGTCGTGCTGTTCGAGCTGCTCACCGGCGCGCTGCCCATCGACGTCTCCTCGCGCGAGGGTGTGGGCGAGGTGCGGCGCAAGCTCTTCGAGCAGCGTCCGCGGCGCGCGTCCGACTTGCGCGCGAGCCTGCGCGGCGACCTCGAGCACGTGCTCGCGCGCTGCCTCGAGAAGGAGCCCGACGAGCGCTACGCGTCGGTGGCCGAGCTCGACGCCGACCTCGCGCGCTTCCTCGCCGGCGAGCCGGTGCTGGCGGGCCCGCGCTCGCGTCGCGCGGAGCTCGCGCGCTTCCTGCGCCGCCACCGCGTCGCCGTCGTGCTGACGTTGCTCGTCGTCGCGGCGCTCGGCGCGGCGCTGGCGGTGAGCCTGCGGCAGACGGGGCGCGCGCTGCGCGCCGAGACCGACTTGTTGAGCCTGTCCGACCAGCTCTCGCTCGAGCGCGCGCTCGAGCGCCTCGCCGCCGCGCCCTGGGCGACGCCGGCCGACGAGCCCGAGCTCGCCGCGGTCGAGGCCGAGCTCACGACGCTGCTCGGCCGCCTCGACGCGCACCGCGCGCGCCTCGACGCGGCGCGGGTGGGGGCGACGACAGACGCGGACGGCGGCCTGCACTTCGCGAGCGACGCGCAGGCCTGGCAGCACCGGCTCGCCGCGCGGCTCGTGCGCGGGCTCGAGGCGCTCGCCGGCGACGACCCCGCGCACAGCGCGCTGGCGCTCGTGCGCGAGCGTCGCCACGCGGCCGCGCAGAGCGCCGCGCTCACCACCGAGGCGCACGCCGCCGCGTGGGCCGAGGTGCGCCGCTCGCTCGCGCGCGACCAGCGCTTCGACGGCGTCGACCTCGCGCCGCAGGTGGGCCTCGTGCCGCTCGACCTCGACGCCGAGAGCGGGCTGTGGGAGTTCTGGCACCCGCAGAGCGGCGCCGCGCCCGACCGCGACGACGACGAGCGCTGGATCGTCGACGAGGACACCGGGCTCGTGTTCGTGCTCCTGCCGCCGGGCGCGTTCGACATGGGCGCGCGCCGGCCGGTGCAGGGGGACGCGCCCGGCGACGCGAACGTCGACCCCGACGCCGAGGACTTCGAGGGCCCGGTGCACCGCGTCGAGCTCACGGCGCCGTTCTTCCTGTCGAAGTACGAGCTCACGCAAGGTCAGTGGCTGCGGCTCGAGCACGCGAACCCGAGCCAGTACCAGTACGGCGTCGACGCGCGCATCCCGCACGACCTGCGCCACCCGGTCGAGAACGTCACGAAGGCGGCGTGCGCGGCCGCGCTCACGCGCCTCGGCCTGTCGCTGCCCACCGAGGCGCAGTGGGAGTACGCCGCGCGCGCCGGCAGCGGCCTCGCCTACGGGTGCGACTGGCAGCCGCTGTGCCTCGAGGGTCGCGAGAACCTGATGGACGCCTCGATCCTGCGCACCAACCTGCGCGCGATGGTGCCCGGCCTGCCGCTGCGCTGGGACGACGGCTACCCGATGCACGCGCCGGTGGGCCGCTTCGCGCCCAACCCCTTCGGCCTGCACGACGTGCTCGGCAACGTCGCCGAGTGGGTGCTCGAAGCGCCGATCACCTACGCGGGCAGCACGCTCGAGCCGGCCACCGGCCTGCGCACCGGCGAGCTCGGCACGAGCGGCGAGATCGCCCGCGGCGGCGCCTTCCTCTCCCCGCTGATCACCGCGCGCGTCACCTCGCGCAACACGACCCCCGCGGGCAGCTTCGCCGGCATCACCGGCGTGCGCCCGGCGCGGGCGGTGCGGGAGTGACGCGCGGCCGCCTCAGTACGCCGACATCCCGCACACGTAGCCGTTCGCGAAGCTGACGTTCAGCACGCGCGTGTCGTCGCCCTCGGTCCACGTCCAGCGCCAGCGCACGAGGCGGTCGGAGACGTCGATGTCGTCGGGGCGACCGAAGCGGTCGAGCACGTCCTGCGGCGAGAGCAGGAAGAGCTCGCGCTCGTAGGCCTTCTGGTCCGCGTCGCTGCTGGCGACGTAGCGATCGCGTTCGGCGTGCAGGTCGGCCGAGGGCGTCGTCGGCGCCGCGAGCTGCCCGGCCGCGGGCGTCGCGCCGAGGGCGGCGCGGCGTTCGAGGCGCTCGAGCAGCGCGACGCAGCGCTCGAGCACCGCGGCGGTGTCGACCTCCGTCGTCGCGTCCGAGCTCGTCGGCGGGCTCGCGCGCGCTCGCCAGCGCGGGCCGCTGCGCGGCGAGCCGATCGAGCCGCTCACCGAGCGCCCGCACCTCGTCGAGCAGCGCGGCGAGGTTCGGGTCCGGCGCCGCGGGTTGCAGCGCGCCCCGTGCCGGCCCCGCCGGCTCCTTGCCGCCGACGCCGTTCACCGTCGCGAGCCCGACCGCGACGCCGAGCGCGGCGCAGACGATCATGGCGAGCGGGCTCTGGAGCTTCATGGCGAGCGCAGGGCCGCGCGCGACCCGCGGCGAGTCTAGCCCGGACGATTCACGAACGCGCACGCCAGCCTTCGCAACCGGCCGGCGCGGCCGGCCTCTCGGTTCCTGGCGCGCGCCTTCGTGCATCGACCGGGCTAGGCGGGCGCGTCGGGGGCCGCCGGGCGTGCCCCCGCACCGCCCGACTCCGCCACGTCCTCCAGCCCGAGGCTGCGGCACGTGGTGCGCACGTGCGAGCCGCGCCAGAAGACCGCGGCGCAGCGCGGGCAGGTGAAGAACTCGGTGTGGGCGGCGTGGACGCGCGGGGGGACGCGGCCGGCGGCGTCGGCGCGGGGGAGCGGGGCGAGCGGGGCGTTGCAGCGCAGGCAGCGCGTGAAGGGCGCGGCGCCCGCGAGGTGGCCGGCGTCGCGCAGCTCCGCGAACTGGGCGAGGGGTCCTCCGAAGCCAGTCGCACCAGGCGGCGGGGGACGAGCGCGTGGTGCTCGAGGTGGCGGTTGCGCGTCAGGAAGACGCGGTCCTCGCGGTCGGCCCACTCGACCCGCGTCGCGGTGGAGGCCGTCGGGTCGCTCGCGGCGTCGAGGCCGGCGCAGCGCAGGTAGCGCGCGAGCTTCTCCAGCATGGAGTCGACGACGAAGCGCTTGGGCATGGCGGGCGTGGGCGGGCGGCGGGGCCGCGGGCGGGAGGCCCGCGAGGCGCCGGGCGGCGGTGCGATCGACCTCCTAACTCCTTCCAGGTGCCAGGATAAGGGCTCGGGATCGGTTCCGCGGGCGCCCCGCGACTGGCACCCGACTCACAATTTACGAAGCGCGTCGTAGGCAGCTACGAAGGTCGTCGTATAACTGGCCGATACCCACGGACGCCCGGCCCCGCCGGGCCCGACCCCCGACGCTGATGCAGCCCGCTCCCCGCCTCCGCCCGACCGACGCGCAGCTCGCGATCCTGTCGGTGCTCTGGGACCACGGTCCCTCCACCGTCCGTCAGGTCCACGAGGCGCTGCCCGACGACGTGCGGCGCGGCTACTACGACCACGCTGAAGCTGATGCAGATCATGGTCGAGCAAGGCCTGGCCCGGCGCGACGAGTCCGAGCGCAGCCACGTCTACGCGGCCTGCGTCGGCGAGGACGAGACGAAGGGGCGGCTCGTGGACGACCTGATGCAGAAGGCCTTCGGCGGCTCGGCCGCGCAGCTCGTGATGCGCGCGCTGTCCGAGACGCCCGCCAGCGCCGCGGAGCTGGCCGAGATCCGCGCCCTGCTCGCCCGCATCGAGGGCAAGGGAGACGAGGCATGAGCGCTCACGAGCTCCACGTCCTGGTCGACACGCTGGCCTGGACGCTGATCCACTTCCTGTGGCAGGGCGCGCTCGTCGCGCTCGTGCTGTGGCTGGGCCTCGCCGCGCTGGGCGGCGCGACGGCGCGCGTGCGCTACCTGGTGCGCTGCGCCGCGCTGATCGCGATGGCCGTCGCGCCGGTCGTGACCTTCGCCTGGCTGTGGGGCGACGCCCCGGCGCTGCCCGAGCTGCCGGTCGTGACGACCGCCGCGGGCCTCGCGCTGCCGGAGAGCGCCGAGGACGCGGTGCAGTCGCTCTGGTCGCAGCCGCTCGCGTGGGTGGTGCTGGTGTGGTGCGTCGGCGCGGCGCTGTGCGTGCTGCGCTTCGGCGGCGGCCTGCTGCAGGTCGTGCGCCTGCGGCGCAAGAACGTCGGCATCGACCTCGCCGCCGCGCTGGCAGCGCCGCTTCGACGCGCTGGCGCGCGAGTTCGGCGTGCGCGCGACGGCGCGCGTCGTCGAGAGCGCGGCGGTCTGCGTGCCGGCGGTGATCGGCTGCCTCAAGCCGGTCGTGCTGCTGCCCGCGCGCCTCTTCAGCGGGCTCAGCGACGAGCAGATCGAGGCGCTCATCGCGCACGAGCTCGCGCACGTCGTGCGCCACGACTACCTGGTGAACATCGCGCAATCCATCGTGGAAGCCCTGCTCTTCTACCACCCGGCCGTGTGGTGGGTGAGTCGGGGATCCGCGTGGAGCGCGAGTACTGCTGCGACGACCTGGCGGTCGCCGCGACGCGGAACGGCCTCTCCTATGCCCATGCGCTCGCCACGCTCGAAGCCTGGCGCGGCGCGCAACCCTAACTGGGGGTCTCGACCCTCGGAGGTTCCCTCTTGTCACGCATCCAACGACTCGTCGGGCTGGAGCCCGAGCGCCCGCGCCGCGCGCTGCGGCCGGCGCACGCCGTGGCGGGGCTGTTCGTCGCCGGTACCCTCGGCGCTTCCGCCTTCGCGTTCGCCACGCAGCCCGATCCCGCGTCCTGCGACTGCAAGTGCTCGTGTCACCGCAAGGCGCACGCGCAGGACCGCGCCGTCGACGTCATCGATGACGTCACGCTGATGCCGGCCCCCAGCGGCCGCGCGATCTACAGCCGCGTCCCGATCGTCGACTACTACTTCGGCGGGGGCGAGCTGCACGAGGGCGACGACGCCGCCGCGCGCATGCAGGTGCAGAACCGGTTCTACGGCGTCGACGCCCCGCAGGACGACCAGCGCGTGCGCGTGATCGTCAAGACGATCGACTCGAACGGCAACGAGACGACGAGCGAGGGACGCTCGGCGACGACGGCGTCGCGCAGTGGATCGTCGGCCGAAGGCTCGAGGCGCCGCGCGCGAAGACCGTGCGAGAAGCGCTTCGTCGTGAAGACGGACCTCGACCGGCTGAAGCACGTCGAGAGCGGCGGCTGGATCGAGGTCGGGGGCGACGCATGCATCTTCATCCTGAGCACGGACGGCGAGCGCATCGCCGCCATCGACCCGTGCGGCGCGCAGCAAGGGCGACTTCCGCGTCCTCGTCGACTCGGCTGGTCGAGGTCGACGCGCGAGGGCTGCGAGGGCGAGGCCTGCGATCCTGCGCCCCGCGCGGGGCGCTCGACCTGAACCGACGTGCCCCTCGACCTGGAGCTCGACGACGTGGACCTCGACCTGGCAGCGGACGCCCCGGCGCGCGTGAAGGCCGGCCAGCTGCGCCTGCGCGTCGGCGACGACCGGAGCTGCGCGCGCCGCGGGTCCCGCGCCACCGTGCCGGCGCGCGTCGGGCGAGCCGCAGGCGTCGAGCTGCGCCGATCGCACGGCCGAGCGGCTGTGACACGGTCGAGGTGCTCGAGGTGTGTGACCTGGCGCTGCCGGGCTGCGACGTCCTCGGAGGCCTGCGAGCCCGTCGAGGACTGCGAGATCGCCGAGGCGTGCGAGGCCGATCCGCTCGCCGGCCTGCCGGTGCCGATCGGGACGCTCGAGGGCGAACACGGCCTCGTGATCCAGGTCGCGCCGCGCGTCCGCGACGGCGGGCGCATCGAGCTCGAGACGAAGATCGTGACGCCCGACGAGAACGGCTGCGTCGAGGGCGAGATCGACGGCGTGCACCAGTGGTTCACGACGATCGAGGGCGCGCCGAAGATCGCGCCGCACCCCGCGCGACCGCTGCGGGTCGAGCGCCTGCTGCACGGCACGGAGGCGGACGCCGACGCGCGCATGCAGAAGCTCCACGACGTGCTGATCGAGGCGGGCCCCGACGGCTTCGACCCCCAGCAGCACGTCGAGGTCGTGCGCAAGGCGATGGCCGAGTCGTCCGCCAAGTCCGCGCTGCAAGCGCACATCGAGGCGCTGAAGCAGAAGGGCGACCTCGACGGCGCGGAGCGCGTGATGGTGAAGCTGAAGTCGCTCGACGGCGGGCAGCACGAGGTCGTCGACCTCGCCGTGCCGCGCGCCCGCGTCCTCCAGCGTGACCGCGCGGTGCAGGAGCGCGCGGCCCTCGACCTCGTGCGCGTGCGCGCCGCCGAGCGCGCCGACCTCGAGTCCGAGCTGAAGGCGCTGCGCGCCAAGCTCGAGGCCCTCGAGAGCGAGCTCGCCAAGCGCCGCGCGGCCGACGGCGGCGCCCGCTGACGCTCCGGGCGCTCTGGCAGGACGCCCTCCACGCGCGGCCCGCTCGGTGCGACGAGCGGGCCGCGCTCTCGTTCAGCGGCTCACCACCCCGCCGCCTGCCCGTCCTTGCGCGACTCGCTCGCGCCGTGCAGCACGCCGGTCGCGGGGTCGCGCAGGATCGCCTGGTAGCCGCCGTAGGGGCCGACCTCCCAGACCAGCTTGTGGCCGCGCTGCACGAGCTCGCGGATCGTCGCGTAGGCGAAGCCGCTCTCGAGGGCGACCTCGCCGCCGTCGGTCATGCGCTCGCCCGTCGGTTGCGAGGAGCCCGAGTGCAGGATGCGCGGGGCGTCGCCGGCCTCCTGCAGGTTCATGCCGAAGTCGACGAGGTTCATCACGATCTGCGCGTGCGCCTGCGGCTGCGTCGCGCCGCCCATCACGCCGAAGGCGACCCAGGGCTCGCCGTCCTTCGTCAGGAAGGCGGGGATGATCGTGTGGAAGGGGCGCTTGCCGGGCGCGTAGGTGTTCGCGCGGCCGGGCTCGAGGTCGAACAGCTCGCCGCGGTCCTGCAACACGAAGCCGAGGCCCGGCGGCGTCATGCCGCTGCCCATGCCGCGGTAGTTCGACTGGATCAGCGAGACCATGTTGCCCGCCGCGTCGGCGGTGCAGAGGTAGATCGTGTCGCCCTCCTCGAGCGCGGCGTGGCCGGCGGCGTAGCGCTTCGCCGCGCGCTGCATGTCGACGAGGGCGCGGCGCTCGGCCGCGTAGGCCTTCGAGACGAGTCGCGCGACGGGCACGTCGACGACGTCGGGGTCGGCGTAGAACGCGGCGCGGTCCTCGAAGGCGAGCTTCTTCGCCTCGACGAAGGCGTGCACGTGGTCGGCGCTGCCGAAGCCCATCGCGGCGAGGTCGTAGCCCTCGAGCACGTTCAGGATCTGCAGCGCGGCGAGGCCCTGGCCGTTGGGCGGCAGCTCCCACAGCTCGACGCCGCGGTAGCTCGTCGAGATCGGTGCGACCCACTCGCCGCGGTGCGTCGCGAGGTCCTCGTAGGCGAGGAAGCCGCCCTGCGCCTGCACGTAGTCGGCGATCGTGTGCGCGATCGCGCCCTCGTAGAACGCGGCGCGGCCGCCCTCGGCGAGCGCTTCCAGCGTGCGCGCGAGGTTCGCGTTGCGCCACAGCTCGCCCTCGCGCGGCGCGCGCCCGTCGAGCGTCATCTGCTCGACGAAGCCGGGGTAGGGCGCGAGCCGCGGCACCGACAGGTCCCAGTAGTGCGCGATGAGTTGCGTGACCGGGAAGCCCTCGCGCGCGTAGCGGATCGCCGGCGCGAGCACGGCGCTCATCGGCAGCGAGCCGAAGCGCTCGTGCAGCGCGAACCAGCCGTCGACACAGCCGGGCACCGAGACCGGCAGCGGCCCGGTCGCGGGGACGTGCTCGAGGCCGAGCGCGCGAAGGTGCTCGAGCGTGAGCGCGCGCGGCGAGCGCCCGCTGCCGTTGTAGCCGTGGAGCTGGCGCGTCTTCGCGTCCCACACGATCGCGAAGAGGTCGCCGCCGATGCCGTTGCCGGTCGGCTCGACCAGGCCGAGCACCGCGTTGGCGCAGAGCGCCGCGTCCACCGCGTTGCCGCCGGCCTTCAGCACGTCGAGCGCGGCCTGCGTCGCGAGCGGCTGGCTGGTCGCGACCATGCCGTGCGTGGCGAGCACCTCCGAGCGCGTCGCGAAGGGCGCGCCGGTGATGCGGTCGCCGGCGACAGCGGGGAGGGCGAGGAGCGGGAGAACGGCGAGGAGCGTCGGCTTCATACGGAGTCGCACACCAGGGGCGGTTTCCGCCACGGTAGGTGCCAGGTGATCGTAGCAGTCCGGGAGTACTGAGCGCTTCCAGGCTGCCGCGATCACCTGGCACCTACCGTGGCGGAGACCGCCCCTGGTGTGCGACTCCGTACCGGAACTCGTCGAGGGCGGCGATGTTCGTCGCCCACACGCGATGAAGGTCCTCCCCCGGCTCGTTTGCTTGCTCGCGTTCGGCTCGGCAGCTCCGATCGCGTCGTCACCCATGCCTCCCGGGGACCGGGGAGCGCCCCAGGTGGACGTCGGCGGCGCGTCGACCACGCGCCCCTCCGCGCCCGCCACGCCGCGAGGCGCGAGGCCGCCCGCGTTGTTCGGCCTCGGAGCAGTGCTCGTGTCCCGCCCCGGGCCGGACTCCAACGGCGTGCTCGCGGTCACCGCCCCAGGCGTGGCGCCCGAGCCGGGCTCGGCCAGCGGCGTCGGAGCGATCTACCTGCTCGACGTCGGCACCGGGAAGCGGCTCGGCAAGGTCTTCCCCGTGCCGACCGGGTCCCTCATGGCGACGCCATCGAACGGCCACGGCGAGAGGCATCCGGTGTTCGGCGTGTGCGATCTCGACGAGGACGGAGTCGACGAGCTCGCCCTGGACCTCGTGTCCGCGGACGAGGGCGGGCCGGCCACCGCGATCGTGTGCGATCCGCTCACGGGGCGGACGCTCAGGCGCCTCGACGGTGCGACGCTCGTTCCCATGGGCGCGTGCGGCGTCCTCGGCCGAGCCCCCGGGCAGATCTTCGTGCGATCGGGCGATGGCGTGGAGCTCCGCGACCTTCGCACGATGCGGTTCCTTGGTCGTCTCCCCGCACGCGCGACGCCATGGGCGGCGGACTCGGGCTTCCAGGCGCTGTTCGCGCTTCCCGATCGGAACGGAGACGAGCTGCTCGAGCTCGGCGCGCTCGCGACGCGCGCGGATGAGGTCACACTCCACGTCCTCCTGTCACCGGACTGGACGCGGTCCGCACTCGAGTCTCGCCTGACGAACGCCTCCGAGCGGAGGGTGACGAAGCTCGAGGAGAGCCTCGAGTTGCGCCACGCTTCCCTGAGCACCTTCGGGGGAGGCCACGAGCCCGAGTACTCGGTGGGCTTGCCGTTCGTCGACGGAGACGAGGGCGCCGCGTTCTTCGCGAGCTCCGATCCAGCGCGGCCCGTGCTGCGGCTGAGCCGAGCTCGACTCCAGCGCGAGCTTCCGAGCCTGGAGCACGAGGCCATGATCAGCATCGGCTGGTCCATCTGCCCCTACACGGATCCCGCGGGCGGTCACCGGCTCGGCTGGTTGGTGGGCGTGCCGGACATCGCCTTCGGACCGTTCGTGGCGCTGTACTCCCCCGAGCGTGACGCCTTTCGCTGGTTCTCGGAGCTCTCCGAGGATCGCCGCGTGGGCGTCCACATCGTCCTCGCTCCCGACATCGACGGTGACGGCGCAGCGGAGGTCCTCGTCACGGGCGGCTGCTTCGAGCCCGGCCGCTGCGAGCCCAACGGCTCCGTCAGGCTCCTCGACGGGGCCACCGGGAAGATCCTGTGGGCGCTGCGAGAGGGCGACCTCGAGTGAGGCCGCTCAGAACTCAATCCACCCCGAACAACTCCGGCAGGATCGCTCCGCACGTCCCACGGAACACGAACGCGGCGAAGGGGTCGTAGTCGGTCGGCTGGAGGTTGACGACGAGGAGCTGCGCACCGTTGCGCAGGGCGACGAGCGGCAGGCTCGCGACGGGCTGCACCTCGAGGCTCGTGCCGGCGACGACGAGCAGGTCGCAGGCGCGCACGGCCTCGAGCGCGCGCGCTCTGCTCCTCGATCATCGGCTGGCCGAAACCGCCCCTGGTGTGCGACTCCGTACGCCCACGTACGCGCAACGCGCGAGTGCAACACAGGGCGCGGCCCAGGCCGGCGCGCCGCGCCGCGCCGCCTCGGCCTCCGCCGTCGCACGCGCGACGTCGCCGGCCGCGAGGGCCGCGCGCGAGCGCTCGAGCCGCCGCGCCGGAGCCCACAGGGACAGACGCGTCGCCAGCGCGGCGAGGGGGGAGCGGCGGGCGGGCGGCATGGTGGCTGGCCAGGCTAAGCGGTGCGCGCGCTTCACGCGATGCGTCGAGGGGCGCACACTCGGGGGCGTGAGCCTCCTCCGCCAAGCCGCGGCCCGCGCCGCCCTCGCCCTCGTGCTCGCCGCTCCCGCCGCCGCCCAGGACTGGCCCTTCGGCGCCGGTCCCGACGCGCAACGCGGCATGACGCGCGATCTCTACAACCTCGGCCTGCTCGGCGCGAAGGCGACGGATGGGGTGAAGGGCGAGCCGCGCGCGGAGGGCGGCATGCGGCGCGTCGAGTCGAGCGGCGAGCCGGGGCCCGACGTCGGGCCGACCGAGCTGCGCATCGAGTGCGTCTACCCCGACGGGCCGGCGGCGCGCGCCGGGCTCGCGGTGGGGGACGTGCTGCTCGGCGTCGGGCGCGCGAAGTTCGACGACGGCTCGAGCGGCCCGCTCGCCGACGAGCTCGTGAAGGCCTTCGCCGCGAAGAAGCCCGGCACGCTCGCGCTGCGCGTGCGGCGCGCGGGCGAGACGAAGCCGCTCGTGCTCGAGGTCGCGGTCGAGCCGCTCGGCAAGTGGTTCGCCAAGCCGACGAGCGACGCGGCGCGCGTCGAGCTCGGCCGCCGCGCGCTCGCGTGGCTCGCCGAGCACCAGCAGGAGGACGGCGGCTACGCCGAGACGCTCTCGGGCCGCAACGGCGCCGTGGTGCAGACGTGCATGGCCGGGCTCGCGTGGATCGCCGGCGGCTCGACGCTCGACGCGGGGCCGCACGCGGGGAACCTCGCCAAGGCGCTCGCGTACGTGCGCGCGAACCTCGACGGCCTGAAGGGGCCCGCGATGGGCGGCGACGCCAACTGGGACCAGGAGAACTGGGGCTGGGTGCACGCGGGCATCTTCGCGGGCGAGCTGTGGCGCGTGTCGCCGAGCGACGACCTGCAGGCGCTCGTCGCGCGCTGCGCCGCGGCGCTGTTCGACAACCAGGAGGCGAGCGGCGGCTACGCGCACGGCCCCGGCGGCCCGAACGCGCTCGGCTACGTCGAGCTCAACATCGTCGGCGGCATGGTGCTCAGCGCGCTCGGCCTCGCGCAGCAGGCGGGCTACGCGCTCGACGAGGACAAGCTCGACCGGCTCGTCGGGTACCTCGAGGCCTCGAGCGGTGACGGCCTCGGCTACTCGACCAAGGACGGCCAGCGCGGCCTCGGCAACATCGGGCGCACCGCCGCCGCGTGGCTCGGGCTGCGCGCGCTCGGGCGCGATAAGTCCAAGCTCGCGTCGAGCTACGCGGGTTACGTCAAGCGCAACGCCGGCGACGTGCTCGGCGGCCACGCGAGCCTCATGCAGCACGTGCTCTTCGCCGGCCTCGCGGCGCAGGCGCAGGGCGGCGGCGCGGCGAAGCTCTACTGGGGCGAGGTCGAGCGCGACCTCGTGCTCGCGCTCGCGCCCGACGGCAGCCTGCAGCCGCGGCCGTGGCACGAGAGCCTCGCGATGGCGAGCAACTCGGACGCCTCGCTCGGCCAAGTCTGGACGACCGCCGCGTGGGCCTGCGTGCTGCTCGCCGCGCCGCCCAAGGGCGAGCCCGGCGGGCTCTCGGGCTGGCTCGGCCAGCGCTGAACGCTCACGAGCCGAAGTCGAGGAACGACGGCAGCAGCGCGTGGAAGAAGTCCAGGCACTCCTGGTCCTTGCGCATGCCGCTGACGACGTAGTCGCCGTGCGCGCTGCCGCCGATCGCGTAGTGCCCGCGCGCCATGCCGCCCACCGCGCCGTAGCCGAAGGCCATGCCGCCGACGGCGATCACGCCGGCCGACACGCCGGCGAACGAGACGAGCCCCACGCCGAGGCCGGCGAAGACGAAGCCGCCCACGCCGAGCGCGGCCCAGGTCACCAGACCCAGCGACGCGGCGCCGAGCGTGAACACGCCCGCGGAGACGACGCCGCCCGCGACCACGCCGATGCCGACGTCGCCGTACGCGAACCAGCCCTTCGCGACGCGCAGGCGCTGACCGGGGTAGCGCCGACCGGTGACCACGTGCACGAGCGGCAGGCCGAGCAGGCGGCGGCCGGAGACGTACTCGTACGGCTGCCCCGAGGCCATCACGGCGAGCTCGCTCAGGAGGCGCCGCAGCGGGCCGCCGGCCGCGCGCAGCGCCGCGGTGGGCGCGCCGTCGGCGAGCGCGTCGAGGTCGGCGTGCAGCGCGCGCGCGCTGGCGTAGCGCTGCGCGGGATCGCGCGCCATGCAGCGCCGCACGACCTCGCTCGCGTTGCGCGAGAGCGACGGACGCAGCGCGCGGACCGCGGGCGGCACCGTCGCGCGGATCGACTCGAGCACCTCGAGGAAGCTGTCGCCGTCGAAGGGCCGCCGCCCGGCGAGCGCTTCGTACAGCGTGACGCCCAGGCTGTAGATGTCGGTGCGGTGGTCGACGGTGTGGCCGCTCACGAAGGCCTGCTCGGGCGACATGTAGTACGGCGTGCCCAGCGCGTCGCCGGTGAGCGAGAGCGCCGGGTCGTCGCCGCCCTTGGCGAGGCCGAAGTCGGCCAGCACGGCGCGGCCGTCGCTGTGGATCAGCACGTTCGAGGGCTTCACGTCGCGGTGCACGAGGCCGAGGTCGTGCGCGGCCTGCAGCGCCTCCGCCAGCGGCGCGACGAGCAGCGCGACGGCCTGCTCGAAGTCGCGCCCGTCGGCGCCGAGCGCCGGGATGCCGGTCGCGCGCGCCAGGTCCGCCGCGGTCGGCTCGCGATCCGTCGGCAGCGCCTCGAGCGCCGTGGCGAGCGACGGCCCGGCCACGAACTCCATCGCGAGGTAGTGGTAGCCCTGCGCCTCGCCGGCGCCGTGGATCTGCACGACGTGCGGGTGCCGCAGGCGCGCGACGGCCAGCGCCTCGCGCCGGAAGCGGTCGGCGTGGCGCTGCTCGAGCGCGAGGCCGGGGCGCAGGATCTTGAGGGCGACGGGGCGGTCGAGCTCGCGGTCGCGCGCCAGCCAGACCAGCGCCATGCCGCCGCGGCCGACCTCGCGCACGAGCTCGTACTGATCGAGCGCGAGCCCCGGCACGAGCGGGTGCGCCGCGCCGGGCGTGCGCGCGGCGCCGGCCTCGATCATCTTGAGGCAGCGCTCGAGGCCCGGCCGCGCGGCCGGCGGTACCTCCGCGAGGTAGGCCGCGCGCGGGCGCGCGTCGCCGCGTTCCAGGTCGTCCGAGTAGCGCGCGACCAGCTCGTCGAGGCGGTCGTCCAGAGCGTGGGTGTCGTCCATGCCGGGTCCGAGCGTACGGCCGCGCGCGACTCTCCGCGCGACCCCGGGCTTTTTCGCGCGCGGCCTACGCCGGGTCGTCGAGCGCCGCGCCCCACGCCTCGAGCGCGCGCCGGTAGAGCGAGTGCACGGCCTTCTCGCTGCGCCCCAGGCGGCGACCGGCCTCGGCCGCGCTGAGGCCTTCGAGGCGCCGCAGGCCGAGCACGCGGCGGTGGTCGGGCGACAGGCGCTCGAACGCCGCGGCCAGGCGCTCGGCGTCCTCGGCCCGCGCGAGGCGCGTCAGCGGCCCCGCCGTGGCGTCGGCCGGTCCGGCCCCGAGGCCCGTGCGACTCCAGGTCGAGGTCGCCAGCGGCACGACGTGCGCGTCGCGCTTCTGCGCGCGGGCGGCGCGCGCGACGTCGACCACCACGTGGCGCGCGACGAGGCGCAGGTAGCCGGCGAGCTCGCGCTCGTCGTCGCCCGGCGGGGGCACGCGCTCGGGCGCGGCCAGCACGCGCAGCCAGACCTCCTGCGCCAGGTCGTCGAGCGCGGCGCGCCGCCGCAGCGCCGGGCTGGTCAGGTGCACCAGCAGGAGGCGCAGGCGGCCTTCCTGCGCGACGAGGCGCGGGCCGAGCTCGGCGTCGGGCGGCATGACCGACCAGGGTAGCAGGCGCGCGCGCCCCGCCCGCCGCCGCGTGCTGCTGCGCGATCCCGCGCCAGCGCGTATCCTGCTCGCGATGTCGTTGCTCGGCCGTTTGCTCGGAGTCCTCGCGTCCGCCTTGGTCCTCGTCGCCCCGGCGCCCGCCGCGGCGTCGCCGGCCGACGACGTCGAGTGGGGCCCGTGGCAGGTGCTGCTGCCCTTCGAGCACCCCGAGGGCAACACCGCGCGGCCGCCGCACACGCCCGAGGACGAGCTGCGTCGCCTGCGCGTCGACGGCCCGGGCATGGACCTCGCGAAGGCGCACCTCGGCAAGGGCGGCCGCGAGCTGCACTGGGCGCCGCTCGTGCCCGGCGCGCCGGCGACGCGCGAGCCCGACTGGCCGCTCGTGACGTTCGCCGAGCACTTCCCGGACGGGCTCGACCCCGCCGGGCTGTCGAACAACGCGGCGGCCTACCTCTACCGCACGCTGCGCGCGACCGAGGGCGTCGAGCTGCCGATCAGCCTGGGCAGCGACGACGGCGTGCGCGTGTGGCTGAACGGCGAGCTGATCCACGAGTACAACGGCGGCCGCGGCGTGGTGCCGACCGACGACCACCTGCTGCTGCACCTCGCCGCCGGCGAGAACCACCTGCTCGTGAAGGTCTGCAACGGCGGCGGCGCGTGGGGCTTCCAGATGCTGCCCGACCAGCCGCTCGACAGCGCCGAGCGCGCCGGCTTGCAGCCGCGCATCAACCAGGCGATCGACCGGGGTTTGGTCTACCTGCTGCAGACGCAGCAGCGCGACGGCTCGTGGGGCTACAGCGCCAACGGCTACCGCAACGGGCAGACCTCGCTCTCGCTGTACGCGCTGCTGAAGAGCGGCGTCGACGTCGACCACCAGGCCATCCGCCGCGGCTTCGCGTACCTGCGCGGGCAGCCGCCGCGCAAGACCTACGCGCTGGCCTGCCAGCTCCTCGCGCTCTCGGCGACGAACCGCCCCGAGTCGAAGGCGTGGATGGCCGAGCTGCTCGAGGAGCTGCTCGACTGGCAGCAGGGCACCTTCGCCTACCCCGACGGCGAGCGCGACCTCTCGTGCACGCAGTACGGCGCGCTGGGCTACTGGATCTGCATGCGCAACGGGCTCGACGTGCCCAAGCGCGCGTGGACCGACCTGGCGCGCGGCGTGCTCGCGTACCACAACAGCGACGAGGGCGGCTTCACCTACCGCCCCGGCGGCGGCTCGACCGGGTCGATGACCGTCGCCGGGCTGACCGTGATCGCGGTCTGCCGCGAGGCCTTCGGCGACGCGGGTTTCCCGCGCCAGTGGAAGCACGAGCTCGAGGCCGCCGAGGAGAGCGGCATGCGCTGGCTGCAGGACCACTTCCAGGTCGGCGCGAACCCCACGCAGGGCGGCAGCGAGGACCGCTGGAAGTACTACTACCTGTACGGCGTCGAGCGGCTCTGCGCGATCCTCGAGCTCGATCACCTCGGCGCGCACGACTGGTACTGGAAGGGCGCGGAGCACCTCGTCGCGGTGCAGGGCGACGAAGGGCAGTGGGGGACGCCCTACGGCGAGAACGAGCCGAACACGGCCTTCGCGCTGCTGTTCCTCGACCGCGCGACGGCCACCGTGTCGGGCCCCGGCGCGTCGCGGCACCAGGGCAAGCTCTACGCGACCGACGGCGACGACGCCCTCGTCGTGCTGCGCGCGAAGGGCGACACGCCGCTCAGCCTGTGGGTCAGCGAGCTGCGGCCGAAGCTGCGCGAGACGTGCTCGCGCGACGGCGAGCGCGGCCGCGGCGTCTACCTCGAGGCCGTCGAGTACTTCGCCGACGGCGTGAGCTTCGCGCGCCTGCCCGCCGATCCGACCAAGCCCTGGAACGGCGAGTCATACGCCACGCAGCACAGCTTCGACGTGCGCGGCGAGCACGAGGTGCAGGTCGCGCTGCACTTCGCGGACATCCCCGGCGCCGAGGGCGGCCGGCCCGAGTCGGTGCGCTCGCCGGTGCTCAAGGTGCGCGCCGACGCCAAGCTCGAGGAGTGGATGGTCGACTACGTCGACGACCGCGAGTCGAACCTCGTGCTCGGCGAGCGCTACGAGTGCCGCGCGAGCTCGCAGCGCGGCGACGGCGAGTCGGCCGAGAAGGCCTTCGACGGCTGGGCCTCGACCGCCTGGATCTCGGCCGCGAACGACCGCGATCCCTCGCTGACGATCGAGTTCAAGCGCGCCGTGCGGGTCGACCGCATCGTGCTGAGCCACGCCGTCGGCATCGAGCTGCACCGCAACCACTTCGACCGCGCGACGAAGGTCGAGGTGCTGCTCGGCGGCAAGCGCGACGCGCTCGTCTTCGACGTCGACCCCGACGAGAACCTCAAGACCGAGATCGTGCTGCCGCGCAAGACCAAGCTGACCGAGCTGACGATCCGCGTGCTCGAGCGCGAGCGCGGCACGAAGCACGGCGGGTGCGTGGGCTTCTCCGAGGTCGAGCTGCGCATGGGCGAGGAAAAGGGCGGCAAGTAGCGCGCCCGCGCCTCACGCCGTCGGCAGCAGCGGGCCCCACTCGCTGACCGGCGTCCACGACACGTCGCTGGGCGCCTCGTCGCGCGCGACGTCGCCGCCGCGCGAGCGGAACACGTGCAGGATGCGCGCGCGCCCCAGGTCCTCGTAGTCGGGCTCGGGGTAGCCGGTCGAGCCGTGCGTGCGCTCGAGGCCGATCTCGACGAGCACGACCGTCACGCCCGGCAGGCCGGTGAAGTGCCGCTCCTCCGCGCGCTGCGCGCCGCCGTGCACGTCGTACAGCTCGAAGAGCGAGTCGAGCACGCGCCGCAGGCGCCGGAAGCCGACGCCGTCCTCGACGAACAGCAGGTCGACCTCGAGCGCGCGCAGCACCTCGTGCGCGTGCGCGCGCGCCGACCACGGCAGCACGTCGACGAAGCGCGCGCCGATGCGCTTCTCGAGCAGCGGGTCGCGACGGTCCTCGAAGAGCTCCTCGCGCACGTCGCGCTCGAGCCCGGTCGCGTACCACAGGTGCGGGGCGACGAAGGTGCCCTGGCCTTCCGCGAAGTCGCGCGCGGCGAGCGACTTGAACAGCGTGCGCAGCGCGCGCACCAGCCGTCGACGTTGCGTGCGGCGCCAGTGGCGCTCGAGCGCGGCGAGGCCGGTCTCGCTCGCCAGCCACTCGGGCTGCGCGCGCTGCGGCCAGCTCGGCCCGAAGGGGTCCAGGCCGGCGGGCGGCGCGTCGCTCGCGACGAGCACGCTCAACGCCTCGCGGTCCGGGCGCCCGTCGAAGCGCACGCGCCAGCCCCGCGCGGTGAGCGCGCGCGCCAGCTCGCGCCGCGACGCGCGCTCCTCGAGTCCGACGACGCGCAGCCGCCGCGGCCCGCGCTCGGCGCGCCGGAACGCGCGCCACATCCGCACCACGTGCTCGCCGTGCAGCGCCAGCGTCAACGCGACGCCGGCGACGGCCCAGGCCGCGAGGCGCCCGAGCGCGCGCGTGATCGGCATGTCGCCCTCGCCCATGGGCGCCGTGAGGCGCAGCTCGTCGCCGACGCTGAAGAGCAGCGGCGTGAGGAGCACGAACAGTCCGGCGGTGAACGTCGCCGTCATGGCGTGGGCGATGCCCAGCGCGCGCAGCGTGCGCTGCGGCGTCGGCCAGACGAGGTCGAGCCGCGGCCGCGAGGTCCACGTGCGCGCGAGCGCGACGCCCCAGCAGCCGACGGTGAGCGCGACCGCGAGCGCCGGCGGCAGCGTCAGCGCGGTGACGAGGCCGGCGAGCAGCACGGCGGCGCCGGACCAGCCCTGCGGCACGCGCAGCGGCCAGCGCGGACCGAGCTCGCGGCGCGCGCGCTCCTGCGCGTCGAGCAGGGCGTCGCGCAGCGCGATCGAGCTCAGCGCGCCGCACAGGAAGACGCTGAGGGTCAGCGCCGCCCAGAGCCCGCCGAGCGTGAACAGGAACAGCGTGTAGGAGAGCGACGAGATGCCGCGCAGCGCCTCGGGCCAGCGCGTGACGCCGAGCAGCGCGCCGCCGCACAGCAACGCAGCGGCGCCCAGCGCGAGGCCGAGCACCGGCGGTGCGCCGCGCTCGAGCGGCGGCGTCTCGCGCAGGTCGAAGCCGAGCTCCACGCCCAGCTCACGCACGTTGCGCCCCAGGCGCTCGACGCCGCGCGACCACGGCTCGAGCCACCACAGCGGCACGCGCCGGTGCAGCGCGACCGTCGCCGACGCCGCGACCGCCAGCGTCAACACGCCGAGCGCGTCACCCACGTCGCTGCGCGAGTAGCGCGAGACGCTCTCGATCACGACCACCAGCGCGGCCCACGCCGCGAGCAGCCCGTTGCCGCGCCCGCGCACGCGGCGCCACAGCCGCCGCGACACGTGCAGGCCGCGCGCGAGGCGGCTCATCGCGACCCCTCGCCCGCGCGGCTGAGCTCGACCTCCGCGGCGATGTAGCCGAACGCCGCCCACGTCGGTCCGCCGAGCGCGAGCTGGAAGGCGCGGTGCGCCTGCAGCTTGGCGCCGTGACTCAGGTGCCACGCGCCCAGCCCGAAGCCCAGCGTCGAGCTCGAGAGGTCGCCCTTCTGCGCGTCGGCCAGCAGCTCGGCGCCGCCCTGGCCGTCGGCGAAGAAGCGCAGCAGGCGGTGGTAGTCCTGGTTCTCGTAGAGCTGCATCGACACCGGCACGCGCGCGAGCAGCGCCTGCGCGCGCGGGCGGTCGTCGCGCTTCCAGGCGGTCAGCACCGACCAGTACGTCGCCGCGGCGAGCATGTCGTCGTTGACGCTGGCGAAGAAGCGGCAGCGCTCGAACGAGGCGTCGGCCGCCGCGTACTCGCCGCGCAGGTACTGCGCCAGGCCGAGGTGGTACCAGACGTTCGACTGCAGCGTCGAGCGCGGCACGCCGGCCGCGTTGGGCTGACCGTCGGCCTCGTACGTGTCGGGCACGCCCCGCAGCAGCGTCGCCGCGCGCGCGAGGTCCCGCTCGGCCTCCGCGAAGCGCCGCAGCGTGAGGTAGCGGTGGCCGCGGTGGCGCAGCAGCCGCGCGCTGCCGGGGTGCTCCTCCAGCGCTTCGCTGTAGACCGCGACCGCCTCGCGGTAGCGGCCGAGGTAGCCCAGCCGTCGCCCGAGCCAGATCGCGGCCTCCTCGTCGTGCGGCGCCTCCGCGTAGCGCGCCTGGGCCGCGCGCAGCTCGTCCGACAGCTCCTCGCGCCGCTCCGGCGCGAGCTCGGGCGCCGCCAGCGGGATGCCGAGCAGCGAGGTGCACTCGACCGGCCCGTCGATCGGCTCGGGGCCGGTCACGACGCGGCACGCGCCGAGGAGCAGCGGCAGGCAGCAGAGCCAGGCGTGGACGGGCTGGGCGCGGAGCATCGCGGTGCGCTCGGGATTTTCTTCCACGGATCCGACCTCGCCAAGCTCCGTGTGGGAGAGTTGCGCTGGACCTATCTTCGGACACGACTCGCCGACTCCAACGCCGCCCTCTCTCTCGGCGCGGGACCGTGGAGGAATGGAGGAACCTCCGTCGGAGGCGATCGCGAACCAGGGATCCGACACTCTCCCCTGGAGGCCATCCGCGCGCCCGCTGGTGGCCTCTCTCCGTCTCCACCTCATCCACGGCCGAGCGATGACGCCCCTCGAGGACTCCCGCGCCGAGATCGACCGCATCGACCGCGAGCTCATCCGCGCGCTGGCCGAGCGCATGGAAGCCGTGCGCCGCATCGCCGCGCACAAGCGCGACAACCCGGACGTGCCGCTCCGCAACGACGAGCGCGAACGCGAGGTCTTCCAGGTCTGGAGCGAGCAGGGCCGCCAGCACGGGCTGTCGCCGTACTTCATCGGGCGCATCCTGCGCGAGGTCCTCAACTACTCGCGCCGCGACCAGGAGCGCGTGCTCGTGCGCGAGGACGAGCCCGAGCGCGCCGCGCGCAGCGTGCGCGTCGGCTACCAGGGCGCGCCGGGCGCCTACAGCGACCTCGCGATCGAGAAGCTGTTCACCTCGCGCCCGCAGCCGGTCAAGAGCCGCGAGGGCTTCCACACCTTCGCCGCGGCGCTCGACGCGCTCGAGAGCGGCGAGGTGCAGTACGTGCTGCTGCCGATCGAGAACACCATCGCGGGCTCGATCAACGACGTCTACCGCCTGCTCGCCGAGCGGCGCGTGCACGTGGTCGACGAGGAGGTCTGGGCGGTCGAGCACGTGCTCGCCGGCCTGCCCGGCGCGACGCTGGAGGACCTCGAGATCGTGCGCTCGCACCCCGTCGCGCTGCAGCAGTGCCAGGTCTTCCTCGGCCAGCTCGTCGGCGTGACGGCCGAGAGCCACTTCGACACCGCCGGGTCGGCCTTCTCCGTGGCCGAGGCCGGCGACCGGCGCATCGCCGCGATCTGCTCCGAGGAGGCCGCGCGCCGCGCCGGGCTCGAGGTGCTGCGCCGCGAGGTCGCCGACCGCGAGCACAACATCACGCGCTTCGTGCTCGTCGGCCTCGAGGCCGAGCGCGTCGACGCCCGCGTGCGCGCGCGCACGTCGCTGCTGTTCACGGCCGACCACCGCCGCGGCGCGCTGGCGGCGTGCTTGCAGTACTTCGCGGACCAGGGCATCAACCTCTGCAAGCTCGAGAGCCGCCCGCTGCCCGAGACGCCCTGGGAGTACCTCTTCTACGTCGACCTCGAGGGCAACGTGGAGGACCCGCGCCTCGCGGCGGCGCTGCAGAAGCTCGCCGAGCACACCAACCACCTGCGCGTCCTGGGCTGCTACCCCGATCGTTCGGTCGAGGGCGGACTCCCCGAAGAGGCCGCGGAGCTCGAGGTCGCGCCCGCGCCCGTCGCGCCGCCGCCCGCGCAGCCCAAGCAGGGCGCGAAGGAGCCGCTCGTCACCAACGTGCGCCCCGACGCGACCGAGCGCGCGGCGTCGGTGGTGCGCGTCGGCACCGCGCGCATCGGCGCGCCCGACGAGTTCACGCTGATCCTCGGCCCCTGCGCCGTCGAGAACCGCGCGCAGGTCATGGAGGCCGCCGAGATGGCGCGCGACGCCGGCGCGAAGCTGTTGCGCGGCGGCGCCTTCAAGCCGCGCTCCTCGCCCTACTCGTTCCAGGGGCTCGGCTGGGAAGGCCTCGCGCTGCTCGCCGAGGCGGGCCGCGCCTACGACCTGCCGATCGTGACCGAGGTGCTGCGCCCCGAGGACGTCGAGCGCGTCGCGCAGACCGCGGACGTGCTGCAGGTCGGCGCGCGCAACATGCAGAACTTCGCGCTCCTGACCGAGCTCGGCCGCGTGCGGCGGCCCGTGCTGCTCAAGCGCGGCATGAGCGCGACCATCGGCGAGCTGCTCGCCGCGGCCGAGTACGTGCTCGCCGGCGGCAACCAGCAGGTCGTGCTGTGCGAGCGCGGCATCCGCACCTTCGAGACGGCGACGCGCGCGACGCTCGACGTCAGCGCGGTGCCGGTGCTGAAGGCGCGCACGCACCTGCCGGTGATCGTCGACCCCTCGCACGCCGCCGGCCGCCGCGACCTCGTCGTGCCGCTCGCGTGCGCGGCGGTGGCGGCCGGCGCGGACGGCCTCATCATCGAGCTGCACCCCGACCCCGACGTCGCCCTGTGCGACAAGGACCAGGCGCTCACGCGGCGCGAGCTCGAGGCGCTGCGCACGCGGCTCGTGCCGCTCGTCGCCGCGGTCGGCCGGCGCCTGGCCTGAGGCCGGGCCGGGGAACGGATCGGAAGCTCGCCGAGCCACCGCGGTGGCCCGCGCGGGGAGGAGGGCGACGCGGGGCTCGGGAGGGCCGCTCGGATCCCGTATCCTCCCGCCGAGCTCCTCCGGCCCGCCCGCGCTTCAGCATGTCCACGCAGCAGCCTCCGCACTCAGGTGACGAGCGCTCGCCCGAAGCGGCGGGCGACACCAAGAGCATCCTCCACCTGCTCGCCGGTCGCCTCGGCTCGAGGCCGAGCGTCCACCTCCGCGATCCCGAGTCCGCGGAGCCAGGGACGGAGCAGGCAGCGGGGGCCGCGAGCGACCCGGAGCCCCGCGCGCGCTACCGGGTCTTGGGGCTGCTCGGCGAGGGCGGCGTCGGCGCCGTCTATCGCGGCCGCGACGCGGACCTCGGGCGCGACGTGGCGATGAAGTTCCTGCACCCGAGGTACCGGGAGCACGCCCAGATCCTGCATCGCTTCGTGGAGGAGGCGCAGATCGGCGGTCAGCTGCAGCACCCCGGCATCGTGCCGGTGTACGAGCTCGGCATGGTCGACGGCAGTCCGTTCTTCGCCATGAAGATGGTCAAGGGCGAGACGCTGGCCGACAAGCTGGCGGCGCGGAGCTCGCCCGCCGATCGCCGGGGCGAGTTCCTCGCGATCTTCGAGCAGATCTGCCAGACGATGGCCTACGCGCACGCGCGCGGCGTGGTGCACCGCGACCTGAAGCCCGCGAACGTCATGATCGGCAGCTTCGGCGAGGTGCAGGTCGTCGACTGGGGCATGGGCAAGGTCCTGCAGGGCGGCGACGCGCCGCGCGACGAAGCCGAGAGCGAAGCGGACGCGCCGGTGAGCGTCATCGAGACGGTGCGCTCGCGCGGCGACAGCACCCGCTCGATCGTGGGGTCGGTGATGGGCACGCCGGCCTACATGCCCCGCGAGCAGGCGCTGGGCGACGTCGAGGCGATGGACCGCCGCTCGGACGTGTTCGCGCTCGGCGCGATCCTGTGCGAGATCCTGACCGGGCTGCCGCCCTACCTCGGCTCGCTGAACGAGATGCTGTCCCAGGCGATGCGCGGCAAGCTCGACGACGCGCACGAGCGGCTGGCCCAGTGCGGTGCCGATGCGGAGCTCGTCGCGCTCTCGACGCGCTGCCTCCAGCCGCACCCCGACGACCGGCCCGAGTCGGCGGCGGCCGTCGCCGAGGCCGTGCACGCGTACGTCGTCGAGACCGAGTCGCGCGCGCACGAGGCGACCGTGAAGGCGCTCGCGCTCAAGCGGACGCAGAAGTACGGCGTCGCGCTGACGGGCGTCATCGCGATCGGTCTCGCCGTCTCCCTCTGGTTCTGGCGCGAGGCCGACCAGCAGCGCGACCGCGCGGAGGAGTCGGCGACGGCCGCGAACGACGCCCGCGCGCTGGAGCAGGAGGCGCGCGAGGACGCCGAGGCGAACCTCGCGAACTTCAACCGGCTGTCGCAGTTCGTGCGCCTCGATGCCGCGAAGCAGGCCGCGGCCACGATGATCCCGGCCTGGCCCGAGAAGCTGGAGGCGCTGCGGGACTGGCAGTCGCAGCAGGCGCAGCCGCTGGAGGACGCGCTCGCGGGGCTGAAGGACACGCTCGCGGCCCTGGAGAAGCGCGCGCTCGCGCAGAGCGCCGAGGAGGTCGCGCAGGAGCGCGCGAGCCACCCGCGCGCCGAGGAGCTCGCGAGGCTCACGGCCAAGCTGGCGTGCTGGCGCAGGGCCGCCGCGGTGCGAACGGGCGCGGCGGAGCCGCCGGCCTTCGACCTCGCGGGCGTCGAGCTGCCGGACACGGCCGAGGCGATCAACGAGCTCGCCTGGCCGCTGATCGACCCGGAGCGGCGGGACTTCGGCCGTGAAGCCGAAGGGCTGGCGCTCGCTCGCCGCGCGCTGGCGACGCTCGACGCAGGTGCGCCGGGCCGCTCGGCCATCCTCGACACCCTCGCCTGGGCCTGCCTGGCGAACGGCCTCCACGCGGAAGCGCTCGAGCACAGCCAGGCCGCGCTGGACGGCGCGCCCGCGGCGCAGCGCGCGCAGTTCCAGTCCATGCGCGAGCTCCTGGGCCGCACCGAGTGGGAGTTCTCCGAAGCGAGCTTCGCCGCGGTGATCGACAGCCTGGCGAGTCAGGTCGAGGCGTTGCGCGAGGAGGTGGAGCAGCGCTCGACCTGGGCCTTCACCGCCGACACGGACGAGTTCTTGCACGGCGCGCTGGCCGAGCTCGCGGCCGGGATCGAGGCCTTCGAGGCCCAGGAGGTCGAGGACGTCGCGCGCCGCGTGCGGTGGGCGGAGCGCGTCGAGGAGCTGACGATCACGCGCCACGCCGGACGCTGGCGGGAGGCTCGCGAGGCGATCGCGCGGGCCGATGGGGTCACGGCCAGCGAGCTCTACGCGCGGGTGCCGATCGACCTCACGCCGCAGATGGGGCTGATCCCGCTGGGCATGAACCCGCAGTCGAAGCTGTGGGAGTTCTACCACCTGCGCTCGGCGTGGGACGCGGCGACGCAGCCCGACCCGGGAGCGATCGAGGTGCCCAGCTACGCGGACGGCGCCGAGCTCGACAGGAACGGGCGCGGCATCGTGTTCGTGTTGCTGCCGGGCGGCAGCTTCCTCATGGGCGGTCAGGACCAGGACCCGGCCGCGCCGAACTACTGCGCCTACGTCGAGCCGGAGGAGATGCCCGTCCACGAGGTCTCGCTGGCGCCCTTCCTGCTCGCGAAGTACGAGCTGACGCAGGGGCAGTGGGCGCGGCTCAGCGACGGGGAGTGGCCGAGCTGGTACATCGTCGGCACCACCTACAACGGGATCCCCGTGGAGATCCAAGACAGCCACCCGGTCGAGCAGGTCGACTGGATGATGTGCACGGAGCTCATGCGCGAGCACGCGCTCGCCCTGCCCACCGAGTCGCAGTGGGAGTACGGCTGTCGCGCCGGGACCGGCTGGCCGTGGTCGAGCGGCCCCGAAGCCGCGAGCCTGGAGCGGGTCGCCAACCTCCTCGACCACACGGGCAGCACCGTCGATCCGCCGTGGGGTCAGGGCGAGCCGTGGGACGATCACTTCAAGGGGCCCGCGCCGGTCGGGACCTACGAGCCGAACCCGTTCGGGCTCTACGACATGCACGGCAACCTGTCCGAGTGGTGTCGCGACTGGTTCGGCCGCTACAGCAACCCCGCGCGCGCGGGCGACGGCCTGCGGGAGCCCGAGTTCTACGAGATCATCCGGACCTCTCGCGGGGGCGACTACCTCGACCGCGCCCACGTCTCGCGCTGCTCCTTCCGCGCCTACCGCGCGCCGAACGCGAAGGCCCAGGCCATCGGGATGCGCGCCGCGCGTCCGCTCCTGCCCTGAGCCGTCCGCGGGCCGGCGGCGGGGCTTCCAGCTCGTGCTCCCGGGCGCTGCCCGGCCCGCGCCGTCTCAGGCCGCGCGCGGCGTCCGCGTGAGGAGCCACGTCAGCGTGACGCAGACGAGCATCGCCACCGGCGCGTGCATCATCGGCGTGAGGACGAACTCCAGGCCGTGGGGGAACGGCGGCGGTTCGCGCTCGGGGAGGAACAGTCGCCAGTAGCTCGCGTGCGCCCAGACCTGCACGGCGAGCGCGGGCAGGACGCCGGACCACGCGACCGCCGCGCGCCGCGCCGGGTCGTCCAGCGCGCGCCGCGCGAGGCGCAGCAGCATGCCGAGGAGCACCAGCGGCACGCACCCGACGAGCCCGAGCAGCGCGAGGTTCGTGCGCGCGGCGACGTACTGCTCGGCGCAGGCCGCCAGCGCGCCGCCGGCCCCCATGCCCGCGCGCGCGCCGACGATCACGAAGACCGCCGGCGGCACGAGGAAGGCCATCAGGAAGCCCGTCGCGAGGGGGCGCGGGCGGCGCACACCGGCGCGGCTCACGGACCGAAGGTCACCGCTGCGCCGTTCGTCGAGTCGAACAGCGCGCCGCCGCCCGCGACGTCGCGGAAGGCGTACTGGAAGTACCACGTGCTGCCGGCCGTGACCGCCGCCGTGCCCGCGCCGAGCGGCGAGGAGGAGAGGTCGACCGCGCGGTCGACGAAGCCCTGCGCGTTCGAGGCGCCCACCGGGTTCACGCGCACGAAGGGGTTCGCGATGCAGCGCGTGCCGTTGCCCCACGGCACCGACGCCTGTCCGGCCGAGTAGAGCAGCAGGCCCGCGGCCGAGGGCGGCGTGTCGGTGACGAGGAAGCGCAGCGAGTTCGCGCTGATCGACGTGGAGCCCGCGGTCGTGAGCATGGCGCCGGTGCCGGCCGAGTTGGTCGTCGTCGGGCAGTACAGGTCCACCGGCAGCACGGTCGGGTCGACGATCGTGTCGACGTAGTGGATCACGGTGCGCAGCGTGACCTCGACCGCGTCCTGGGCCTTGCCCCACGGCACGCCCGAGCCGACGTGCACGTGACCGGCGGCCACGCACCAGGCCGGGTCGCTGGGCGACGCGTGGATCGCCTGGTACCACACGCCGTGGTAGGCGATGAACTCGCTCAGGAACCCGCCGGCGCTGCCGCTGAAGCAGATGAAGGCGTTGAGCCCGAGGTTCGCGTCGAGCACGTTGTCGATGATCTCCTGCACCGGCAGGGCCGACAGGCGCAGCGTTCCGGCGGGCACGCTCGCGTCCGGCGGCGCGGGCGTCGGCTGCAGCGGCGCCACGTAGTCGTTGATCCACGTGGAGCGGTTGTACTGGTTCATCTCCACCTCCCAGCTCAGCGTCGCGTTCGTGCGGCTGAACGTGATGATGGCGATGGGCTTGATCGCGTCGGCGAGCGGCCAGAAGTCGGCCGAGGTGTCCTGGTAGTCGACCTCGAGGTCGCCGCTGCCCGTGCCGCAGCTCGTGCAGGTCGGCGGCGTGAACTCGGGGAAGTAGGCGTACACGTCGTAGCCGCGGCCTTCCCAGTCCGAGCCGATCCAGCCCAGCGGGTTCTGCACCGGGTCGTCGCTGAAGCGGCGCACCGCCTCGTTCGTCGGCGGCCAGTAGCCCGTCAGCATGATCGCCGGCCGTTGGCCGAGGCCGAGCTGCTGTTGACGCGCGTTGCCCTGGATCGGGCCGGGGTAGACGTTGGGCGCGACTTGCGTCGGCGCAGGCGCCGCGGGTTGCGCGCCGCGCTGGGCGGCGGCGTCGGCGGCGAGCAGCAGGGCGCCGGCGAGCGCGGCGAGCGAGAGGTGGCGGAGCTTCATCGGGGGCTGGGTCGGGGGTCGTGGAGGGTTCCGCGATCCTAGCCCGATCTCTTCAGGACCGCGCCCGCCAGCCTTCGCAACCGGCCGGCGTTGCCGGCCTCTCGGCCCCTGGCGGTACGTTGCGAATCCTGACGTCCTCGACGACCCGTTCAGGGTCGCCTGCGTCGCCAGGATCCGCAAAGCACCGCCAGGAACCGAGTTGCTGTGCCTGGCGCACGCGTTCCTGGAGAGACCGGGCTAGCCCGATCTCTTCAGGACCGCACCCGGTGGGCTTCGCGATCGCCCGGCCTCGCCGGCCTCGCGGCTCCTGGCGGCACGTCGTCGCCTGCGTCGCGGAGCCGCCACGCACCGCCCGGGACCGGGGCGGCCGCGGCCGGGCACGCTCCCGCGACTCCCCACAGGACGACGCGGGCCGCTCCCCCGGTCGGAGGGAGCGGCCCGCGCGCTGGCGCGTCGCGCGCGACGCTCAGGGCGTGAAGGTGATCTCGTAGCCGTTCGAGAGCGTGAAGGACGAGCCGCACGGCGAGCAGCCGGGGATGCGGCACCAGTACTGGAAGCGCTTCACGTCACCGGCGACCAGACCCGCGCTGATCGAGACCGAGGTGCTGGCCTGACCGCTGGCGTTCGCCGGCGCGATCTGCAGGCGCACGACGTTGCCGCCGGCGCAGCGCAGGCCGTCGCCGAAGACCACGCCGCCGCCGCCGTTGATCGCGTTGTCGGCGCGGAAGAACAGGCCGGGCTGGTTGTTCTGCGCGTTGGCGACCTGCAGCACGGCGTCGTTCGCCGCGAGGCTGCTCGAGCCCGTGCCGCGCAGCGTCACGCCGGCGGCGAACGCGTTGCAGTTGGGGCCGCTGAACGTCGCGCAGCCCGCGATGCCGGCCGAGCCGTCGTTGTTGTTGCCGCACGGGCACGGCACGCTCGAGCCGTCGCCGTTGCAGTAGGCCGTGCCGGGCACCTGCGGGCCGAGCTCGAAGTACTGGTTGCCGGCGAACGCGTTGAGGTCGAAGTTCAGCAGGCCGGTGAAGTTGCCGGCGCCGTCGCCGCCCAGGTTGTCCTGCGGCGCGGCCAGGCCGCCGAGGAACTGGTTCGAGGCGTAGTTGTGGCTGCTGCCGTTGACGAACGCGCAGATCTTGATGCCCGTGCCCGTGCTGCCGAGGTCGGCGAGCGCGATGCCGAGCTCGATGCCGGTCTGCACCGCGCCGGCGGCGACCGGGTCCGCGGCGTTGATGCCGCCCAGCACGCCGGCGACGTTGGAGCCGTCGAAGGCGACGTCGATCGGGCTCGCGTTGGCCGGGCCGACGCCGGTCACGCCGCTGCCCGTCTCCGAGCCGACGAACACGTCGAAGTAGCTCGAGACGTTCGCCGTGCCGAGCTCGGCGAAGTCGACGTCGAACTTGCCGAGGCCGCGGCGCAGGATGACGTGGTAGTCGGCCTCGAAGCCCGCGTCGAAGGTCAGGCCGGCCATCACGTTCGCGCCGTCGTTGCCGGGGACGCCGCTGAGCACGTTCTCGCCGCCGGCCTTCGTGTCGAGGAAGATCTCGAGCTTGTTGAAGTTGTTCTCGAGGTTGCCGGTCAGCGCGAGGTACAGCTTGCCGCCGCTCACCGTGGCGTAGGCGGCGTCGAGCTCGCTGAAGTTGTCGCCGAAGTTGGTCTCGACGGTCTGGATGGAGCGCGCGGCGCCGTAGGGATCGCCGGCGATCGAGCCGTCGACGACTTGGGCCGCAGCCGTCGCGGCGAGCGCCGGCGCGGCGAGGAACAGCATCGAAGTGGGACGCATGGTGAAGGCGGGGTTGAGGTACCGGTGGGTTCGAAGGACCGAAGGTACTCGTCGCGCGCCGACCTGGGGAGTGCTGCGCGCGCGTCCGCTCGGCGTGAATCCTCGAGCCCCGCTCCGCGTGAATATTCGGGCATAGTCACGGCGGCCGCTCCCGGCGTCGTCACCGGGAGCGGCCGCCGCCGCGCGCGTCGCGCGTCGCCGCTCAGGGCTCGAAGACGACCACGTAGCCGTTCGAGGTCGTGAAGCCCGCGCCGCACGGCGTGCAGCCGGGTACGCGGCACCAGTACTGGAAGCGGCGCACGTCGCCGGGCACGAGGCCCGCGCTCAGCGAGACCGAGGTCTGCGCGTCGCCCGTGGCGTCGGCCGCGGTGATCTGCAGGCGCACCACCGTGCCGCCGGCGCAGCGCAGGCCGTCGCCGAAGACCTGGCCGTTGCCGCCGAGCACCGACTGGTCGGCGCGGAAGAACAGCCCCGGCTGGCCGCTCTGGGCGCCGGTCACGTGCAGGACCGCGTCGTCCAGCGAGACGCTGCGCGTGCCCGTGCCGCGCAGCGTCACGCCGCCGCCCGGATTGTTGCAGTTGGGGCCGCTCGCCAGCGCGCAGCCCGCGACGCCGGCCGAGCCGTCGTTGTCGTTGCCGCAGGGGCAGGCCGTGCCGCTGCCGTTGCCGTTGCAGTACGCGATGCCGAGCGCCGGCATGGCGACCGTGACGTACTGGTCGCCGGCGAAGTTGTTGAGGTCGAAGTTGCAGACCCCGGTGAACGTGCCGTTGCCGTCGCTGCCGAGGTTGCCCTGCGGAGCCGGGACGCCGCCCAGGAACTGGTTGGAGGCGTAGTTGTGGTCCTGGTTGTTGACGAAGGCACAGACGCGGATCGCGCCGCTCGGGCTGCCGAGGTCGGCCAGCGAGATGCCGAGCTCCGTGCCCGTCTGCACGGCGAGCGCCGCGCTGAAGTCCGCGATCGCGCTGCCGCCGAGCACGCCGGCGACGTTGCTGCCGTCGTAGGCGACCAGGATCGGGCTGGCGTTGATGCCCACGCCCGTCGCGCCCGCGCCGGTGTCGCTGCCGCCGAACACGTCGCCGTAGGAGGAGTAGTTGCCGGTGCCGATCTGGCTGAAGTCGACGTCGAAGCGCGAGACGCCGGAGAAGCCGCGGCGCAGGATCAGGTGGTAGTCGGCGCCGAAGCCCGCGTCGAAGCGCAGGCCCGTCATGTTGAACGCGTTGTCGTTACCCGGCGTGCCGCTCAACACGTTCTCGCCGCCGGGGACCGAGTCGATGAAGACCTCGAGCTTGTTGAAGTTGTTCTCGAGGTTGCCGGTGAGGGCGAGGTGGAGCCGGCCGCCGTAGATCGCGCCGTAGACGGCGTCGAGTTCGCTGAAGTTGTCGCCGAAGCCCGTCTCCACGGACTGGATGCCGAGGGCGCCCCCGTAGGCGTCGCCGGCGATCGTCCCGTCGACGGTGATCTGGGCGTGGGCGGAGGCGCCGAGCACGAGGCCGGCGAAGGGGAGCAGGCGCGCGCGCCGGGACGAGGGGAGCTTCATCGTGGTGGGATCGGGTCGTGGGGACAGTGCATCGAGAAGCCTACCCCCGATCCGGCGATCCGGCGACGCGGAGGCCGGGCCGGCTCCACCCGTCGCTTCGGGAGAGCGGCTCCTCAGCGCGCGGCCAGGCGCCGCAGGAAGGTGATGCGGCCGGTCTGGTTCCAGTCCATCACGATCAGGTTCCCGGCGCGGTCGTAGGCCAGACCGTGCGGCGCGGTGAAGACGCCCTCGCGCCACGCGGCGGGCGGCACCCCGTGCACCCCGGCCTGCGTCTCGTCGTCGTTCGTACCGAGCTCGCTGACGACCTCGTTCTTCCCGTCGAGCACGACCACGCGACCGCGCAGCTCGGCGATCGCGACGTACTCGCCCCAGAAGCCGAACGCGCACGGCCGGCGCAGGTCCTTCGCCACCACCTCCAGGAACTTGCCGTCGAGGTCGAAGCGCTGCACGCGATGGTTCTCGCGGTCGGCGACGAGCAGCGTCGGCGTGTCGCCGCGCGGGTCGACGGCGATGCCGTGCGAGGTCTGCAGTTGGCCGGGCTCGCTGCCCTGCTCGCCGAAGCTCGTGAGGTACTTGCCCTCGGCGTCGAGCACGTGGATGCGGCTCGAGTTGTAGCCGTCGCACGCGTACACGCGCCCGTCCGGGCCGACCGCCACCGCGGTGACCTTGAACTCGCCGCCGCCCGGCAGTTGGTCGGCGCGGAACTCCCACAGGAGCTCGCCCTTCAGCGTCATCTTCACGACGCGCTGGCCGCCGAGGTGCGCGGCGTAGAGCACCTCGCGCTCGCCCTCGTCGACGATCTTGAGGTCGTGGATCGACGGGTAGCCGTCGATGCTGCGCAGCAGCTTGCCCGCCGGGTCGTGCACCGTGATCGAGTGCTGCGGCGCCTCACGCGTGAGGAACACGCTGCCGTCCTTCGCGACGGCGATGCCGCCGTGCGTCGAGCCGTAGTACTCGCCCTCGGGCACCTCGCACCAGCCGGGCACGGTGACGAAGCGCGCCGGCCCGCGGCCGACCTCGACCGGCTCGGCCGGCGCGCGCGGCGCGCTCGCCGCCGGCGTCCCGTCCTGCGGCGCGGGGTGCAGCCCATCGTGGGCGGACAGCGGCGCGGCGAGCAGCAGGAGGGCGGCGAGGGGCGTCTTCATGCGGCGGAGCCTACCACCCCGCCGCGCGCCTCACACCTCGTCGACGCGCACGCCGCGCTCGACGGCGTCGCGGAAGCGCGCGCCGAGCTCGGCGTAGACGGCCGCGCCCTCGTCCGTCGGCGCGACGGTCGGCCCGCGCTCGAGGAACGGCGCCGCCTGCGCCTCGAGGTCGACCGGCTCGCCGGCGACGTGCCGCGTGCACGCGAGCGCTTGCAGCGCGGCGCCGAGCGCGGCGGACTCGGCTTCGCCGAGCGGCGTGACCGGCGCGCCGAGGCAGTCGGCGAGGACCTCGCGCCACAGCGCGTTCTTCGCCGCGCCGCCGACGAGGCGCACCTCGTCCGCCGCCACGCCCAGCGCGCGCAGGCGCTCGACACCCCACGCGAGGTTGAGGCTCGTGCCCTCGAGCGCCGCGCGGTAGAGGACGCCGGGCCGCAGGTGGCCGGCGCGCATGCCCACGAGCGCGCCGCGCGCGCGCGGGAGGTCGGGCACGCGCTCGCCGGCGAGGTAGGGCAGCCACAGCAGCCCCTCGCAGCCGGCCGGGACGTCGCGCGCGGCCGCGGTGAGCTCGGCGTGGCTCCGGCCGAAGCCCGCGCGCACCTCCTCGGTCACGCCCGTGAGGTTCATCACGCAGAGCAAGGGCAACCACGCGCCGTGCGACGAGCAGAACGACGCGACGAGGTCCGCGGGGTCGACGACGGGCGCGTCCGCGTGCGCGAAGGCCGTGCCCGAGGTGCCCAGGCTCACGACGAGGCGGCCCGCGCGCGTCGCGCCGCTGCCGAGCGCGCTCATCATGTTGTCGCCGCCGCCGCTGGAGACGAGCGCGCCTTCGGGCAGGCCGAGCTCGCGACTCGCGTCCGCGCTCACGCGCCCCAGCGGCGCGAAGGGCGCCGTCGGGTCGGCGAGCGCCGGCAGCCGCTCGGCGAGCCCGCCCGCGCCGCCGAGCGCGTCGATGGCGGCGACGGCCTCGTCGTCGAAGCGCCGCGCGCGCACGTCGAACCAACCGGTGCCCGACGCGTCGCCGGACTCCATCGCGTCGACGCCGGTGAGCAGGCGGTTCACGTAGTCGTGCGGCAGCAGCACGCGCGCCGTGCGCGCCCACGCCGCGGGCTCGTGGCGCTGCGTCCAGATCACCTTCGACGCGGTGAAGCCCGTCGCGACGTTGCGACCGAGGCGCGCCGAGAGCTCGGCCGCTTCGTCGGCCGTGGCCGTGTCACACCACAGCTTCGCCGCGCGCACCGGCTCGCCCGCCTCGTCGAGCAGCACGCAGCCGTGCTGCTGGCCCGAGACGCCGAGGGCCGCGACGCGCGTGAGGTCGACGCCGCGCCCGAGCTCGCCGAGCACCGCGCGCACCGCGTCGCGCCAGGTGCGCGGGTCCTGCTCGGCCGCGCCCGCGGGGAGCCCCTCGATCAGCCCGTAGCTCGCGCTCGCGCGCGCGAGCACCGCCCCGCGCGCGACGTCGAGCACCAGGCCCTTGGTGCCCTGCGTGCCGACGTCGAGCCCGACGACGAGGCTCATCGCGCGCCCATCAGGTGCTCGACGAGGAGTTGATCGAGGCGCTCGTACCCCAGGCCGCGCGTCGCGACCGCGGCCGCGTCGATCGAGGCGCCGCGCAGCGCCGCGCAGGCCTCGCGCGAATAGGGCGCGTCGAGCAGCGGGTCGAGCCGTGCGTCGGTGACCGCGGCCGTGATCGCGCGCACCTCGGGGTCGGCGTCGAAGGCCTGCGCGCGCGCGGCGAGCAGCTTGTAGGTGCGCATGCACCCGCGCGCGAAGTCCCACACGCCCGCGTCGTCCTCGGTGCGGTAGGCGTGCGCGTCGAAGTGCAGCGGGCCGGTGTACGGCGCGTTGCCCGCCGTGCCTTCGAGCAGGCGCACGAGCAGGAAGGCCTGCTTCAGGTCCTCGGAGCCGAAGCGCAGGTCCTGGTCGTAGCGGCCGATGCGCTGCCCGTTGAGGTCGATGTGGAACAGCTTGCCGGCCTCCATCGCCTGCGCGACGGCGTGCGTCATCGAGAGCCCGGCCATCGTCTCGTGCGCGACCTCGGGGTTCACGCCCACGCGCTCGGGACGCGCGAGCGTCGCGATGAACGCCAGCATGTGGCCGGTCGTGGACAGGTAGATGTCGCCGCGCGGCTCGTTCGGCTTGGCCTCGAGCGCGAAGCGCAGGTCGTAGCCGTTGTCCTCGCAGAACTCGGTCAGGTAGTCGATCGCGTGGCGGAAGCGCTTGAGCGCCTCCTGCGGGTCGCGGCACGCGTCGGCCTCGGTGCCCTCGCGGCCGCCCCAGAAGACGTAGGTCGACGCGCCCAGCTCGACGCCCAGCTCGATCGCGGTCATCGTCTTCTGCAGCGCGAACGCGCGCACCGCCGGGTCGTTGGCGGTGAAGGCGCCGTCCTTGAAGATCGGCTGCGAGAACAGGTTCGTGGTCGCCATCGGCACCACGACGCCGTGGTCGTCGAGCGCGCGCTTGAAGTCGGCGACGATGCGGTCGCGCTCGGCCGCGCTCGCGCCGAACGGCACGAGGTCCTCGTCGTGCAGGTTCACGCCCCACGCGCCGACCTCGGAGAGCTTCTGCACGATGCGGCACGGGTCCTGCACCGCGCGCACCGGACCGCCGAAGGGGTCGCGGCCGGGGTTGCCGACCGTCCAGAGGCCGAAGGAGAAGCGGTCGGAAGGCGTCGGGTCGTAGGCGTCGGGCATCGCGGGCTCGCGGGGCTGAGGTCGCGACCAGGCTACCTCGCCGGCAGGAGCGAAGCGACGACTCGCGCGGTGCGCGCTTTCGCGCGGCGTCGCGTCGCGTATCCTGCGCGCGCTCGCGTTCCGAGGCGCGCGCACCAGCGATGCACAGCGGCACGGCCGACGACTTGCTCCGAATCGACGGGCTCCGCGAGGCGGACCCCGAGGCGGCGTTGTGCGCCTACCTCGCGGCCGACCCGCGCGACGTGCTCCATGACGACGCGCGCATGCGCTGGATCTTCGTGCAGCTCCGGCCGATCCCGCGCGAGGAGGCGCTGCCGCTGCTGGAGCGCGCGGCCGACGAGGCCGACGAGCCGCACGCGCGCCAGGCCATGCAGTGCGCCGGCATCGTCCACTGGTACCGCGGCGCGGTGGAGGAGGCCGAGCGCTGGTGGCGGCGCGCGCTGGTCGCTTCGCGCGGCGCGGGCGACGACGTGCGCGTGCAGGCCCACAACAACCTCGCGCTGTGCTTGGCGCACCGCGGCGAGCACTTCGAGGCGCTGGTGCTCTTCGGCGTCGCCGCGCGGCTCGCGCAGTCGCTGGGCAACCCGGTGTCGCACGTGTTCGCCTGCCTGCGCCGCGCGCAGATGCTGGCGCAGCTCGGCGACGGGCGCGCGGCCGCGGCCGAGCTCGAGCGCGGCGAGCGGCTCTGGCACGCGCTCGAGCCGGGGCGCGACCGCGACTTCGTCGAGTCGGTCGTGTACGCCTCGCGCGCGCGCGTGAGCTTGACGCTGGGCGACTGGGCGACGCTGCGCGCGTCGCAGGAGCGCCGCCTGGAGCTCCTGGGCGAGCTGCCCGAGCAGCAGCACGCCACGCTCGCCAACGCGCACGCGCTGCGCCTGCGCGCGACGTTCGAGCTCGAGCCCGAGCGCGGCCCGGAGGTGCTCGCCGAGCTCGAGCGCCTGCCCGAGCGCTTGCACCTCGCGGAGCAGTGGGAGCGTGAGTGGCGCTGCGACGTCGCGCGCATCCGCATGGGCGTCGCGCTGCACGCCGGCGCGACGCGCGCCGAGCTCGAGCCGCTCGCGCGCGAGTGCCTCGACACTGCCGAGAGCTGTCAGCGGGGCAGCTCGCTCGTGCGCGAGCTGGTCGAGCTCGGCCGGCGCCTCGGTCCGCTGGGCCTGGACGAGCTCGCGCGGCGCGCCTTCGACGTCGCCGCGACGCACGTGCTGCGTCAGCTCACGGGCGCGTCCGCGCTGCGGCGCGATCTGCCCGAGCTCGCCGACGCGACCGAGGACGACTGGGCCCTGCTCGCCGCGCACCAGCGCCGCCTGCAGCGCGAGCAGGGCGAGATCCTGCGCACCATCGCCGAGCTCTGGCGCCCCGGCCACCCGGCCTTCGAGCTCCTGGTCGTCGACGACCTGCTCTGCCTGTGTGCGTGGTGTCGTCAGGTGCGCACTCGCGAAGGCGAGTGGATCCCCGTCGCGGACTTCGTGCCCGAGTCGACCGACGTCGAGGTCACGCACGCGCTGTGCGAGGCGTGCCGGCCGCGACTGTTCGACTGACGCGCGCGCCCCCGCGCTCGGGGGGCCTCCCGGCGGCTTCTCGCGACCTCGGGAGCCTTGCCCCTTGCGCGCGCTTCCCCCGGCGGGCTACACCACGTCGGCCGCGGGCCCCGCCGAAGCGCAGGGGCCGCCCTCGCGCGGCGTGCATGAGCCTGGTCGAGCCGCCTACCCCCCTGAGCGAAGCCGACGCCTTGCGAGCGGAAGACGCCGCCGCCGCGTTGCGCCTCTACGCCGGCTGCCCGGCGGCCGAGCTGGCCGCGGACCCGGAGCGCAGCGTGTGGATCTTCCAGCAGATCCGGCGCACGCTGGACGGCACCTTCGACGAGCTGATCGAGCTGGTCAGCGAGACCGGCCGCGGTCTCGAGCAGCGCTGGGCGCTCCACCTGCGCGCGACGAGCGCCTGGTACGGCGGACACATCCGCGACGCCAAGCAGCTCTGGCGGCGCGCGGTCGATGCCGGGCGCGACGTGCGCGACGAGCTGTGGGGCGGCTGCGTCGAGAACCTGGCCATGGTGCACAGCTACCAGGGCAACGTCTTCGAGAGCTTGGTGCTCGGGCGCGTCGCGCTCGAGCGCGCGATCGAAGGCGACTTCCCGTACTCGATCGCGCACGGCGGCGCGCGCCTCGGGCGCGTGTTCACCGGCATCGGCGAGTACGAGCGCGCCGCCGCGGTGTTCGACGTCGCCGCGTCCGTCCTCGAGCGCCTGGACGACTCGCGCTCGCGCACGTCGGCGCTCCATGCGCTGACCGGCGGGCGCGCGTGGCTGCACTTCGTGAGCGGCGACTTCCGCCGCGCGCTCGAGCAGCACGAGGCCTTCATGTCGACCTTCGCCGAGTTGGGGCCCAACTTCGCGCCGGTCGAGGCCGGCGCCGTGTGCACGCGCATCCGGCTCGAGTACGAGATCTACCCCGAGCGCCGCGCCGAGCTGATGGCGCAGCTCGAGGCGGTGCCGGAGAGCCACCCCGTCGGCGAGCACTGGACCGACGCGTGGTTGAACGAGCTCCTGCCCATGCGACTGCGGCACGCGATCGAGCTCGGCGACCGCGGCGCGGCGCTGGCGGCCGCGCGCGCGTGGCTCGACTTCGTCGATCGCTTCCACACGGGCGCGAACCTCGTGCAGTTCGCGGTCGAGCTCGGCGCGATCTTCGCCGACGAGCTCGACTCGCCGCAGGACTCGCACCGCGCGTACGAGCTGGCCGCCGACGGCATGCTGCGCCTGCTCCTGACGCTCAACCGCTCGGCGCAGGAGTTGCCCGAGCTCGACGAGGTGCGCAAGGACGACCTCGAGCTGCTCGAGAAGCACCGCGCGCGGCTCGCGACGCGACGCGACGAGCTCGGCGCGCGCATCGTCGCCCTGTGGCGCGCCGGCCACCCCGCGCGCGAGCTGGTGCTCGACGCCGACGGCACGCTCAAGGCCTGCAGCTGGTGCAGTCGCGTGCTGTCGAGCGAGGGGCGGTGGTTGCCCGCCGCCGAGCTCCTGCCGCCGGAGGACGAGTTCCAGGTCACGCACGGCATCTGTCCGCACTGCAGCGACGCGTTCCGCGCGGAGCTCGCGGGCGACTTCTAGGAGCTCGACCGCGCGGCGCGCGCGAGCTCGGCGCGCTCACTCGCGCGTGATCCTCACGCGCCGGTTCGGCGCGACGTCGGCGACGCGCTGCACCGCACCGTCGGGCCAGGTGACCTCGAGCGCGACGGGACCCGCGACGTCGCCGAGCCCGAAGTGCGCCTCGGGCGGGTTGGCCGACTGGTAGCCGCAGCCGCCGGTCAGCCAGCGCACCTGGCGCCGCCCGCCGGCGTCGAGCTGCACGCGCGCGCCGAGGCCGCGGCGGTTGGCGTGCCCGGGGTCGTCGAGCGCGACCTCGAGCCACGCGCCGCGCGCGCCGTCGTTCTCCAGCACGCGCAGCGGCCCGCCCAGCTCCGCGACGACCAGGTCGAGGTCGCCGTCGCGGTCCAGGTCGCCGCACACCGCGCTGCGGTCGCAGTGCGCCTCGGCGAGCCAGGCGCCGCCGCTCTCCGCGGTTACGCGCCGGAAGCGTGTGCCGTCGCGCTCGTAGCACAGCGGCTCCTGCAGGTGGCGCCAGCCGCGCGGCTCGGTGATCTCGGGCGGGTAGACGTGCCCGTTGAACACCACGAGGTCCTCGTCGCCGTCGAGGTCGAGGTCGGCGAAGTGCGCCGCCCAGCCGAGGTAGCTGCGCGACTCGACGCCCAGCCCGTAGCTCACGCCGCGGTCCTCGAACAGCAGCCGCCCGAGGTTCACGTGCAGCGTGTTCGTGTCGTCCATGAAGTTCGACGTGAACACGTCGGCGCGGCCGTCGCCGTCGACGTCGCCGATCGCGATGCCCATCGTCGCCTGCTCGCCGCCGTCCTGGTTGGTCGCGATGCCGCTCGCGACGCCGCGGTCCTCGAACGGCCCGGGACCCGCGCGGTGGAACAGGAAGTTGCGGCCCGAGTCGTTGCCGACGAAGACCTCCGGCCAGCCGTCGCCGTCGAAGTCGAGGATCGCGACGCCCAGGCCGTACGCGGGCGCGACCGCGTCGATCCCGAGCGCTGCGCTCGCGTCCTCGAACGTGCCGTCGCCGCGGTTGAGGTAGAGCGAGTCGCGCTCGGCCGCGAGGCCCATCGGTCCGGCGAAGACCTCCGCGCCCAGGAAGGTCATCGAGGGCGGCGGCGCAGCGGCGTCGAAGCGCACGAAGCGCGCGACGTACAGGTCGAGGTCGCCGTCGCGGTCCACGTCGCCGAAGGCCGCCGCGCTGCTCCAGGCCTCGCCGTCGAGGCCCGCGCTCGTCGTCACGTCGACGAGCCTCCCGCCGTCGTTGCGCAGCAGCGCGTCGCGGCCGTAGCAGGCGACGAACACGTCCTCGTCGCCGTCGCCGTCGACGTCTCCCACGGCGCAGCCGTAGCCCCAGCGGTGCAGGTCGAGCGCGGCGTCGGTCGTCGCGTCGCGGAAGCGCAGCCCGCCCAGGTTCTCGAACAGCCGCGCACCGGGGCCGTGCGCCGGCGCGTCGAGCGTCGCGCCGTTGGGCGCGAACAGGTCGAGGTCGCCGTCGCCGTCCCAGTCGAACAGCGCGAGCCCGCCGCCCTTCACCTCGAGGATCTGCGTCGCCGGCCGGCGGCCCGACGTGAGCACGAGGTCCACGCCGCTCGCGGCCGTCGCGTCGACGAGGTGCAGGCGCGCCACCGGCGCGACCGCCTCGGGCGCGCACGACGCCGCGCCGCACGCGAGGAGCCAGGGCAGCGCGCGCCTCATCGACCGAGCCGCTCCCGCGCCAGGTCGTGCTGACGCAAGGCCTCGGCGGCCGCCTCGTCGTCGCCCAGGCGCGTCAGCACGCGCGAGAGCTTGAACCACGCCTCGTAGCCGTCGCGCCACGCGCCGACCGCGCGCGTGAGGTGCTGCCGCGCACCGGCGAGGTCGTCGCGCGCGAGCGCCACGTCGGCCAGCGCGTTCTCGGCCTTCGCGAGGTCCTGCGCGAGCTGCGCGTCGACGCCGCGCTGGGCCGCGAGCGCCTCGACGAGCTCCACGCTGCGCTGCAGATCGCGCGCGGCGTCGTCGAGCCGGCCTTGCTGGATCGCCGTGAGGCCGAGCCCGAACCACGCGTCGCGCTCCTCGGGGTCGAGCTCGAGGTAGGCCTCGAAGGCCGCGCGCGCGCCGTCGACCTCGCCCAGGTACCACAGGCACCAGCCGTAGACGTAGAAGACCGAGCGCGCGCGGTCGAAGCCGGGGCCGAGCTCGAGCGCGCGCTCGAGCCACGGCCGCGCCTGCGCGTAGCGCTTCTCCTTGTGGTGCGTGTAGCCCACGAGGAAGGCGGCGCGCGCGTCCTGCGGTCGATCGGCCGCGATGGCCTCGAGCTGCGCCCGCGCCGCGGCCCAGTCGCGCGCGCCCACGAGCTTCAGCGCCGCGTCCATGCGCGGGTCCTGCGCGTCGCGCCGCGCCTCGTCGCGGAAGCGCGGCAGCGCCGCGGCCACGCGCTCGGCGGGCGACGGCGTCGCGTGCGCGGCGGGCGCGGGCTGCGGCGTCCGCGCGTCGCACGCCGCGAGCGCGGGCGCGACGAGCAGCAGCAGCGTGAGAGCGAGGCGGGGGAGCACGCCGCACAGGCTACCAGCTCGCGCGCGGCACCGACGCGCGGAGGGGCCCCGCGTCGCGACGCGGAGCCCCTCCCGATCGTCGCGGACCCGCGGGCCCGCGCCGCGCTCACGACTGCCAGGCGATCTCGTAGCCGTTCGTCAGGTTGAACGCGCTGCCGCACAGCGAGCTGCCCGGGTTGCGGTACCAGTACTGGTAGCGCTTGATGTCGCCGGGCAGCAGGCCGGCGCCGAGCGGGGCCGAGCTCGAGGCGTTGCCCGAGGCGTCCGCGGGGACGATCTGCAGGCGGATCACCGTGCCGCCCGCGCAGCGCAGGCCGTCACCGAACAGGTTGCCGAGGCCGCCGTTCACCGCGTTGTCGGCGCGGAAGAACAGGCCGGGCTGCGAGGGCGCGGAGCCGCTGACGTTCAGCACGGCGTCGTTCGCCGAGAGGCTGGACGTGCCGCCGGCGGACAGGCTCGCGCCGCCCGCGTTCACGCCGTTCGCGCACCCCGCGGGGCCGTTCGAGCCGTCGTTGTCGTTGCCGCACGGGCAGAGCGTGCCGGTGCCGTCCCCGAGGCAGTAGGCCGTGCCGGGGCCCGCGTTGCCGCCCATGCGCGTGATGAAGCGCGCGCTCGAGGCGTGGATCAACGTGGTGGCGCCCGTACCCGGGTCGAGCGTGTAGACGCCGCCGCCGCTGGTGATCAGCAGCATGCCGTTGTCGAGCTCGGCGACGCCGCGCAGCCCGGCCAGGGTGCTCGTGTCCCAGTAGTTGAGCTGCGTACCCGCCTGGTCGTACTCGTAGACGCCCGCGGGCGGCGAGAAGCCGGCGGCGAGGATGTTGCCGTTCGCGCGGCGCACGAGCTGCTCGGGGAAGTCGATGCCGGTGACGCCGTCCGAGTCGTGCAGCTTCGCGATGAAGGTGCCGTCGTACGCGTAGCGGTCCAGGCTCTCGTCCGCGATGTTCGCGATCAGGAGCTCGCCGCCGTTGTCGATCACGTCGAAGGGGTCACCGACGGGGAACGTGTTGAGCAGCGTGCCGTCGGTGGCGTACTCCTTGCAGACGTCGCCGTAGCCCGCGCCGCCGGTGCCCGAGTTGGTCACGTAGACCGAGCCGTGGATGAGCTCGATGCCGCGCATGTTGTCGCGGCCGACGGTCGCCGTGCCGAGGAAGGTCGTGCCGTCGCTCGTGTAGCGGAAGACGGTGTCGGCGAGCTGGTCGGAGATCCAGATCTCGTTGCCGACCTCGATCGCCTCGATGGGCGTCGCGGGCGCGGGCGTCGCCGTCGTCAGGTCGATGAAGACCGGGTTGATGAGGCTGCCGTCCACCGCGCTGAAGAGCATGACGGTGTCGGCGGTCGAGTCCGGGATCATCAGCGTTTGCGCGCCGGCGAGCGGACTCAGCGAGAGCGCGGCCAGGGCCACGATGGGGTGCTTCTGCATGTGCTGTCCGTGGATGGGATCGTGTGGGTCGGATCGCGGCCGGTGGGGGGGATCGCCCAGGGCCTCGCGGGCCCCCGGTGCCGAAGCGGCCTGGACCGGTTCTACTGATGGGCCGGCGAACGCGATAGGGTGCGCGCGTGGCCTCGCTCTTCACGCACGCCTACGCGGCGCTCAGCGGCGCTGCGGTGCTCGACGGGCGCGGAGACCGCGCGCGGCTGCTCGCGCTCTCGGCCTTCGCGTCGGTGGTGCCCGACGCCGACGTGCTCGGCTTCCGCTTCGGCGTCGCCTACGGCGACCTGTGGGGGCACCGCGGGCTGACGCACTCGCTCGCGTTCGCGGTGCTGCTCGGCCTGGCGCTGGTGCGCCTGGGCTTTCCGCGCGAGCGCGCCTTCACGCCGTCCTGGTGGCGGCTGTGGGCGTGGTTCGCGGCGATCACCGCATCGCACGGCGCGTTCGACGCGCTGACGGACGGCGGGCTCGGCGTCGCGTTCCTCTCGCCGTTCGACCCGACGCGCTGGTTCGCGCCGTGGCGGCCGGTGCTCGTGTCGCCCATCGGCGTGGCGAACTTCTTCACCGCGTACGGAGCGCGCGTGCTGCGCTCCGAGGTGCTCTGGATCTGGCTGCCCTGGACGCTCGGCCTCGGGCTGGTCGCGGCCGTGCGCCGTGCCGTCCGAGGCCGAGCGCGCTCCGCGCGCGAGGCGCCGCTCAGGGAGCCCAGGTGATCTCGTAGCCGTTCGTCAGGTTGAACGCGCTGCCGCAGGGCGTCGTGCCCGGGTTGCGGTACCAGAACTGGTAGCGCTTCAGGTCGCCCGCGACGAGGCCCGCGCCCGCCGCCGCCGTGCTCGCCGCGTGGCCGAGCGCGTCGGTGAAGACGACTTGCAGGCGCACGACGTTGCCGCCGGCGCAGCGCAGGCCGTCGCCGAAGACGTTGCCCTGTCCGCCGTTCACGCGGTTGTCCGCGCGGAAGAAGAGCCCGGGTTGGCCCGGCGGCGCGCCGTTGACGTCGAGCACGAGGGTGTCGGCGGACACCTTCGGCGAGCCGAAGCCGAGCAGGCTCGCGCCGCCGCCCTCGTACCCGTTGGCGCAGCCCGCGAAGGGGTACGAGCCGTCGTTGTCGTTCCCGCAGGGACAGGGCGTGCCGAGGCCGTCGCCGAAGCAGTAGGCCGTGCCCGGACCGAAGCCCGTGACGCGCGTGATCGTCTGCGCGTAGCAGGACAGGATCAGGCTGATCGCGCCGGTGGTCGCGTCGACCTCGTAGACGCCTTGCCAGTTGGAGACGAAGAAGTTGCCGTTGTCGAGCTTGGCCAGGCCGAGCAGGCTCGAGATCGTGCTCGTGTCCCAGTAGCCGACCTGGTTGCCGCTCGCGTCGTACTCGTAGACGCCCTGGGGCACGGAGAGCCCCGAGGCGAGGACGTGGCCGTCGGGTTGCCGCACGAGCTGCGACGGGAAGTCGATGCCCGTGACGCCGTCGGAGTCGTGGAACGTGCCGAGCCACGTGCCGTCGTAGGCGTAGCGCTCCAGGTTGTCGTTGGCGATGTCCGCGACGAGCAACTCGCCGCCGTTCTCGATCACGTCGAAGGGGTCACCGACGGGGAAGACGTTGAGCAGCGCGCCGCCGGGGGCGTACTCGAGGCACGCGTCGCCGTAGCCCGCTCCGCCGCCGCCGGTGGCGGAGTTGGTCACGTACAGCGAGCCGTTCGTGAAGCAGATGCCGCGCAGGTTGTTCAGGCCGCTGGTCAGCGACCCCAGGTACGTCTTGCCGTCGCGGCTGAAGCGGAACACGAAGTTGTCACCGCGATCGGCGACCCACAGCTCGTCCCCGACCTCGATCACCTCGTGCGGCGACCAGCTCGCGGCCGGCGCGAGCGTCATGTCGAGGAAGGCGACGTCGACGAGGCTGCCGTCCGCCGCGTCGAAGAGCATGACCTTGTCCGTGGAGCTGTCCGGGACCAGCAGGAAGTCGGCCTGGGCCGCGGCGGCGAGGACGGCGCCGGCGAGGGGCGCGAGGAGCGTTCGTCTCATGGGGCGGGCGTACTGCGGAGCGAGCCGCGCGACGCTCGCGAGGCGGCGCGCGGGTGGGGGACCATGGAGCGGGAGCGCGCCCGCTGCGACCGCGGACGCGCTCCCTCTCTTCTACTGCGGATCGCGCCGTTCGGGTAGGTCCCGCGGCGGCCGCCGCGCTCAGACCGAGTGCACGCGCGTGACGCCGAGCATGTTCTCGAGCGCCTTCATGCGCCGGCCCAGGAAGGGCACGTGCTCGATGCGCGCGACCACCTCGTTCTCGCGTCGCACGACGAGCGACCCGCCGCCGAAGGTCAGGAAGAGCTCCAGCACGTCGGGCACCTCGCGCGTGACGGTGCTGCCCTGGCGCGGGATCGACTGGTCGCGGCCCCAGGGCTGCACGTAGTGGGTGAACTCGTTCGGCTCGAACAGCCAGTAGTCCACGCGCGGCTGCAGCATCCCGAGGAAGAGGAAGAAGAACAGGAAGCCCGAGATGACGAAGTAGACGTGAGTGCTGTAGTACAGCTCGAGCCCCGCGATCCAGTGGCCGATGCCGCCGACGAAGCTCATGTCCTTCTGGTGCGCGATGTAGAGCAGCAGGCCCACGACGACGAGCGCGAGCATCGCGATGACGAACTTCTTCTGCGAGAGGTCCGTCACGATCACGAGCAGGTTGAACGCCAGCGACGCCGTCGCCATCCAGCCCAGCGGGTTCTGCGCCACGCCCATCGCCTGCAGCACGCCGCACGCGAGGAAGACGAAGATCGAGGGCCAGAAGTAGATGATCATCGGGAAGCTGGCCACCGGGACCGACTCGAGGTTCTCGTCGATCTTGCTCGGGTAGTAGACGTCCCAGATGGAGGGCTTGGTGAGCGGCTTGGGCGCGGCGTTGGGCTCGGACATGGCGGCTGCGAGGTGTCGTGGAGCGGCAGGGGTGCGGGCATCGTAGCTCGGCGGCCCGCCCGTTGCGCCGCCCCTACGCGGCCGCGCGACGAACCTTCGCGCCGGGTGCCGAGATCCTGCTAGCGTGGAGCCGCCCGAGCCCGCCCGTCCCGGCTCGGCGGACTCCGTCAAGCGGAGGGAGAGACACGCATGAAGGATCTGACCGTGAACTGGATCGCAGGCGCGGCGCTGCTGGGTTGCCTCGCGTGGGGCGGCGCGGAGTCGGCGCCCGCGCCGTCGGCGGAGGCGGACGCGCTCGTCACGCTGTACCGCTTCGACCCCGAGCGGGCCTCGCTGAGCTTCGCGACGGGCCGGCCGGGCCACCTGATGCGCGAGCACGTGACCTTCAACGACGGCGGCCAGCTCGACTTCGGCAACTACCACGACGACGAGCTGACGGTCGGCATTTCGGGAGGCCAGTCCGGCGCGATCGTCGACCTGGGCGAGCTCGACGCGTTCCGCGAGCGCCACGGCCTGACGCGGTACGTCCAGAGCGGGAGCCCCTACGCCGCGCTCGGGCTGTGGCGCGGCGCGCCCGCCGTGCGCAGCGAGGCATCCGAGGTCGGCTGGCGGCCGGTCCGGGACATCGCGTCGCTCTTCGACGACGACCACGAGGACGACCACGCGCCCGCGCGGCTCGGTCACCTCTACCTCGCGCGCATCGTCCACGGCGACGGCGAGGAGGACCTCCTCGTCAAGCTGCTGGTCGTCGCGCACGCGCCCGGCGAGAGCGTGACGTTGCGCTGGGAGCGGCTGCGCGAGTGACGGCGCCCGCGACGCGACGTGCGTCGTGAACTGCTGCGTGCGCGTCGCGAACTGCATCGGGCGAAGTCCCGAGGCGCGCTGAACTCGTGTGAAGACCGCGGAAACACGCGCAAGGCGTGAACCGCGCGGCGGAGGGGTCGTTCGTGCCGCCGACCCACTGCGCAGGTGCGTCCGCGATTCACCGTCCCCCCAGCCTCCTCGGAGCCTCAGCATGTTCTTCTCCGCGACGCGCGGCGCCTTCGCCGCCGCTCTGGCCACTTCGTGTCTCCTCGGTGCCCACGCTTTCGCCGGCGGTGCCGTCCAGCTCCCGCCCGCGACGCCCCAGGCCGGCGTCCCGCTCGGCGCCTTCGGCGCGGAGCGCCCGCAGTGGAGCTCGATGCCGCTGCCGGGCGACTTCCAGGGCGTCGGCACCGTCAGCACGCTCGGCACTTCGTTCGTGATGCAGACGCCGTCGACCGTGTGGCTCTGGTCCGCGGTGACCGGCGAGTTCACCGCGCTGCCCGCGTCGCCCTCCGCGTTCGTGACGCAGTTCAACGCCTTCGTCCTGATCGAGGACGGCAACACCGTGCACGGCTACTCGACGCGCACGGGGCAGGTCGACTCGCTCACGCTCGGCGCGCCGCCCACGCTGCACCACGCCTCGACGTCGAGCTGCTGGATGGCCGTCGCCGAGCTCGGCACGGATGTGTGGGTGTTCGGCGCGTTCGACGGGCAGTGGCGCCACCAGGCGCTCGCCGCGCCCGCGCCCAGCGTCTCCGTGACGCAGACCGCCGCGGTGGTCGACGACGGCACGACGATGTACGGCGTCAGCACGTACTTCGGGGACTGGGTGCCGACGCCCTCGATGCCGGGCGCGACGCTCGACCTGCAGGGCGACCTCGCGGTGGCCTACACCTCGACGGAGGTGCGCGGCTTCTCGGCGCACACGAGCACGTGGAGCACGCAGGCGCTCGCGAACGGCGTGAACCTGACCACGCAGCGCGGCTACGCGATGTTCCAGGACGGCGACGACCTCGTCGCCTACAGCCCGTGCACGGCGAGCTTCACGACGCTGAACGCGCCGGCCGGCGCCACGTTCGACGCCGGCCGCTACGTCGGCGCCGCGAGCCTCGGCAGCGAGGTCTGGGGCTACTCCTCGGGCCGCAACACGTTCGCGCACCGCACCTGCGCGTCGGCGCCGCTGATCGAGCTCGACGACGAGGTGCTGCTCGTGCAGGACTCCGCCGGCACCGTCGGCTTCTCGGTCGTGACCGGCGCGTTCTCGGCGCTCGTGCCCGGCGCGCTCCCGACGACGCACACCGACTGCATGCTCTTCCTCGAGGACGCGAACGAGGCCTGGGCCTACTCGCCGATGCAGGGCACCTGGAGCGCGGCGCCGATCGCCGGCGCGGGGACCATCAGCCACGTCTTCCGCGACGTGGCGGTGCTGCAGGACGCGACGGGCTGCTACGCCTTCTCCGGCCGCACCGGTGCGTGGGTGTACCAGGCGATGGGCGCCGGCGTGCAGATCGGCGGCTCGTCCTCGAGCGACCTGTTCGTCGCCTTCGACGGCGCGCTCACGCACGTCTTCGACCCGGTGCTCGGCCGCTGGGCGACGACGGCGGGCGGCAACCAGGCCGCGAACTTCGACGTGTGGCGCCTGACCTTCGTCGGCTACGTCGGCGGCACGGCCTACGGCTACAGCTTGTTCGACAACGAGTGGAGCCCGATGCAGACGCAGGGCGCGCTCCAGGCGCTCGACGCCAACTCGTCGTGCGGCTTCGTGCAGACCGACACGCACGTCTACGCCTACTCGGCGCTCGGCTCGCTCTCGACGCTGGCGCGCTTCCCCGAGTTCTCGCGCCTGCAGCCGCTCGGCGCGCCGCTGCGCCTCGTGCAGGCCGCCCCGCCGGGCAGCACCGTGCGCGCCTTCTTCGCGACCGAGGGCGACGTGCTGCCCTGGGGGCCGTTCGGCACGCTGTACGTCGACCCGACCAAGATCCGGCGCGAGCTCGGGCTCGGCACGGTGCCCGCGAGCGGCGTGCTCGACGTGTCGCTGCACCTGCCCGACGCCGCGTCGCTGCACGGGCTGCAGCTCCACGTGCAGTGCCTCGTGACGCCGCCCGGCGGCGCGCCGTACCTCACCAACGCGATCGTCCCCGTGCTCCTCTGAGGTCCACGCCGTGAAGACGCTGATCGCCTTCCTGCTCGGCCTGTTGCTCGCCGGGCTCGTCATCCGCCTCCTGCCCTACGAGGTCTCCGCGGCGCTGGTCGCGGAGCGCCAGGAGCGCCCGCCGCGCTCGCCGGTCGTCGCCGTCGGCAGCCGCATCGTGTGGAACGTGCCGTACGTCGAGCGCGAGAGCGGCCCGCAGACGCTCGACATCTACGCGCCCGAGCACGCCGAGGACGCGCCCGTCGTCGTCTACGTGCACCGCGGCGAGTGGGCCAAGGGCGACAAGTCCGAGGTCTCCTACAAGCCGCTGCTGCTCAACGAGCACGGCACGATCCTCGTCAGCGTCGACTACCGCCTGAGTGACGTGGCGCAGCACCCCGCGCAGGTCGACGACGTGGCCGCCGCGGTGCGCTGGGTCCACGACCACATCGCCGAGTACGGCGGCTCGCCGGACCGCATCGTGCTGATGGGGCACTCGGCCGGTTGCCACATCGTCAGCATGGTCGGGCTCGACCCGCGCCCGCTGGCGAAGGTCGGGCTGACGCCCGCGGTGCTGCGCGGCGTGGTGGCGTGGAGCGGCGGCGCGTACGACCTGCCCGCCAAGGTCGAGGAGAACGGCATGTACAAGCCGTACGTCGAGAAGAACTTCGGGACCGAGCTCGCCGGCCTCGAGGACGCCTCGCCGATCCACCACGTCGCCGAGGCGCCGCGCCACGTGCCGTTCCTGTTCGTCAGCGCGGGCGACGGCAAGGAGCGCTCGCGCAAGCTCTCCGAGCGCATGGCCGAGGAGATCCGCGGCGCGGGCGGCCGCGCGGAGGCGCTGACGCTCGAGGGCAAGTCGCACTTCACCGCCGACTTCGACTGCGGCAAGCCCGGCGACCCGCTCGACAGCGGGCGCTTCCTGACCGAGTTCGTCGACGAGGCGACGCGCGACTCGGTCGAGTGACGCAGGTCGCCGCCCGCGGCGGGGTTCGCTGAAGGGCGGCGGCCGGTGAGGGGTGGGGAGTCGCGCGAGGGGCGCGGCTCCCCCGTTCGTCGCTCAGCCGGCGGACAGCTCGCGCAGCTTCTCGGCCACCGCCTGCGCGTGGCCGTTCGTGCGCACCTTCGGCCAGTGCCAGGCGACCTTGCCGGTCGGGTCGATCAGCACCGTCGAGCGGAGGACGCCGAGGCTCTTCTTGCCGTAGAGCGTCTTCTCACCCCAGGCGCCGTACTTCTCGAGTACGGCGTGGTCCGGGTCGGAGAGCAGCCGCACCTTCAGCCGGTGCTTCGCGATGAACTTGCGGTGGCTCTCGGTCGAGTCCGGGCTGCAGCCGAGCACGACCGCGTCGAGCTTGGCGAAGCCCGCGAGCCCCGACGTGAAGTCGCAGGCTTCCGTCGTGCAGCCCGGCGTGTCGTCGCGCGGATAGAAGTAGAGCACGACCCACGAGCCCTGGAGCTTCGAGAGCTGGACCTTGGCGTCGTCCTGGTCGAGGAGCGTGAAGGCGGGCGCGCGCTTGCCGAGTTCGAGCATGGCGGCGGAGTCTACGCAGGCGCGTGAGCGCGCACCAGCGGGGCCGCGCCGCGGACACCCGACCTCGGGCTCGGGAGTCGTGCGCGCGCGGACAGGTGCGCGATCGCGGCGCGGCGTCTAGCATCGGAGTCGTCCCGCGACCTCGACCCCGGAAGACCCATGCTCGCTCGCCGCACCGCTCTCGTCCTCGCGCCGATCCTCCTCGCGCCCGCGCTGCTCGCGCAGCTCGGCCCGCCGCCCGAACCGGTCGGCAACCCGATCACCGTCAGCAAGGCGCAGCTCGGCAAGGCGCTGTTCTTCGAGGAGCAGCTCAGCTCGACGCGCACCGTCGCGTGCGGCACGTGCCACGACCCGCTCGCGGGCGGCGCGGACTCGCGCTGGTCGGCGGCGACGAGCGCGGTGCACCCCGGCCCCGACGCGGTCTTCGGCACGAGCGACGACGCGATCGGCTCGCCGAGCCAGCCGCGCACGCTGCCCAACCGGCGCTACCGCTACCACCAGAGCTTCGGCCTCGCGCCGCAGGTCACCACGCGCCAGACCAACGCCGCCTTCGCCGCGGCCTACGCGCCCAGCCTGTTCTGGGACGGCCGCGCGGGCGATCAGCTCGTCGACCCGCTGAACGGTCAGGTCGTGCTCGCGTCGGGCGCGGCGCTCGAGGTGCAGTCGCTCGAGCCGCTGCTCTCGCCGACCGAGATGGGTCACCAGGCGCGCGACTGGAACGACGTGGTGCAGAGCCTGCAGGCCGCGCCGCCGCTCGCGCTCGCGACGAACCTCGGCGCGCTCGGCACCTGGATCAACGGCCGCGACTACCCGGCGCTGTTCAGCGAGGCCTTCGGCACGCCCGAGATCACGCCGGTGCGCATCGCCATGGCGCTCGCGACGTACCAGCGCACGCTCGTGCCGAACCAGACGCCGATCGAGCCGCTGCTCGCCGGGCTGCCGCACACGTTGACCGCGCAGGAGCTGCAGGGCGGCACGCTCTTCCGCTCGGTGCAGTTCACGGGCTGCGTCGAGTGCCACACGCTGCCGCTCTACGGCGACGACCTGTTCCACTACACCGGCGTGCGCCCCGCGGACGAGGACCCCGGCCGCTTCGCGGTGACCGGCAATCCGGCCGACATGGGCGCGATGCGCACGCCCTCGCTGCGCAACGTCGAGTACAGCGCGCCGTACTTCAAGGACGGCCGCTTCGCGACGCTGGAGGAGGTGGTCGAGTTCTACGACCGCGGCGGCGACTTCGACGCGCCCAACAAGGACCCGCGCATCCGCCCGCTCAACCTGACGCCGACGCAGAAGGCCGCGCTCGTCGCCTACCTGAAGCGCCCGCTCAGCGACGAGCGCGTCGCGGCCGGCGTCGCGCCCTTCGACCGGCCGACGCTCTTCGGCGGCTCGCCGCGCGTCCCGCAGCACTACGGCGCGGGCAGTGACGGCAGCGGCGGCTTCGTGCCGCGCATGATCGCCGTCGAGCCGCCTCACGTCGGCGGCGGCAAGCTCACGCTCGGCATCGACGGCGCGACGCCCGGCACGGGCGCCCTCCTGCTCGTCGGCCCGGCCGCGGACCTCGCCGGCACGCCCTTCCAGGGCGCGAACCTGCACCTCGCGCTCGGCCCCGGCATCGTGCGCGTCAACGCGCCGCTGATCGGTCAGGGCCTCGGCGGCGGGTGGGCGTCGGTGCGCATCGACCCGCCGGCGCTGGTCGGTGCGTCGCTCTTCGCGCAGTGGCTGGTCTTCGACCAGGTCGGCCCGGACCGCTTCGCCGCGACGGACGCCGTCGAGCTCGTCGGTTTCTGAGCGCTCGGCGTCAGCGCGCGCCGCGCGCGAGTCGGCGCTCCACCTCGTCGGCCCAGCTCCCCAGCAGGGCCTCGAACGGCTGCGCGAGGACGTCCCCGTACGCCGCGCCGAGCTCGGCGCGGCGCGCGTCGTCGGCGGCCAGGCGCTCGACCTCCATCCAGTGCCCCCACGGCACGTGCAGACCCCACGTCGGGTCGTCGATCTCGCAGTTCGGCAGGCGGTAGTGCAGCGCCGGGCGCGACGTCACGCGCTCGTCGCTGACGACCGCCCGCACGCGCGGCTCGTCGAGCTCGGTGAACAGCGGCAGGAGGTCCAGCGCGCGGTTGCGCGTCGGGTTCGCCGCGAGGTAGTCGTCGATGAGCGTCGCGAGGTCGGGGCGGTACGCGGGGTCGACGACGCGCCGCACGTAGTCCTTGGGGAACGCGGCGCTGTAGCCGGTCAGGCGGCGCGTCCAGTCGATGCAGCTCGCGCGCACCAGCCACTCCTGCAGGCACAGGAACGCCTGCAGGTAGGCGAGCACCGTCGGCGCGTCGAGCGCGGGCATCTCAGGGTTGAGCTGCAGGCCGAAGGCGTAGGCGAGCTCGGCGCGCGTGCCGAGCGCGCCCTCGCGACGCAGCGCGCGCAGGACGTCCTCGGCGCGCCCGAGCTCGGGCAGCGGCAGCGGCGGACTGATGACCTCGACCGGCACGAGCGCCTCGCTGCCCGCGCGCAGCACGGCCTCGGCGAGCTCGGCGAGCGGCCCCGGCTCCTCCGCGGCCTCGGCGTGCTCGCGGCCGAGGCGCTTGAGGACGACGTAGTCGAGCTCGACGCGCCACGTCCCCGCATCGCCGCCGCGCACCTCGGCCTCGTAGGGCGAGATCGTGCGCACCTCGCCGCCCACCACCGCCGCCACGCTGCGCGCCGCCTCGGCCACGTCGGGCCCGCTGAGCTCGATCTCGACGCCGACACGCCGCGGCGCGCCGGACGCGGTCGTCGTGAAGGGCGGGAGCTCGAGGGCGGGGCGCGGCGGCCGGTCGTCGGTGGAGGTCATGCGGCGAGGGCGGGGGTCGAGCGCGCAGCCTAACCCAGCCTGCGTAAGAGTTGTCACGCGCGCGGGACCTCGCGCGGTGCCGCGCGCAGACGGCGCCGCGCCGCGTGAGTTTCTCGCGCTTCGTCGCGTGGTGGCGCGCGCGCCGCGCATTGCGGCGGTCAGTCCCCATGTCCGACACGAGTCCCCCGAGCGTCGAGGCGCTCCTCGAGCACAGCGAGTGGGTGCGCGCGTTGGCGCGGCGCCTGGTCGGTGACGCGCACGCGGCCGAGGACCTTGCGCAGGAGGCGCTCGCCGTCGCGGTCGCCCGGCCGCCGCGGCACGCGCGGCACCTGCGCGGCTGGTTCGCGCTCGTGCTGCGCAACCTGCAGCGTCAGCGCGGCCGCCGCGTGCGCGAGGTGCCGCTCGAGGACGCCGAAGGGGCGCGCGCGCTGTCCGGCACCGACGAGGTCGTCGAGCGCGCCGAGGCGCAGCAGCTCGTGGTGGAGGAGGTGCTCGCGCTCGACGAGCCCTACCGCAGCACGCTGCTGCTGCGCTACTTCGACGACGCGAGCCCGCGCGAGCTCGCCGCGCGGCTGGGGGTGCCGCTGCCCACGATCACGAGCCGCTTGACGCGCGCGCACGCCCTGCTGCGCGAGCGCCTCGAGCGGCGCCGCGGCGCGTGGATCGCCGCGCTGGCCCCGCTCCTCCAGCGGCGCGAGCTCGCGCCGCTCCTCGGCCCCGGAGTCCTGCTCATGAGCGCCACGACCAAGCTCCTGTTCTTCCTCGCCCTCGTCGCCGCGACCGTCGTCGCGTTCGAGGTCACGCGCCGCGACGCACCGCCGCCGCGCGCCGTCGACGTGCCGGCGCAGGCGCAGGACGCGCGCCCGGCGGCGACTGCGTCGGCGCGCGAGCTCGCCGCGGCACCCTCGGAGCGCGCGGCGCTCGTCGGCGCCGCCGACGCCGCCGCGTCGGCGGCCGCGCCGACACCCGCGCTCGCCGGCGTCGTGCGCCTGCCCGACGGTGCGCCCGCGGCGGGCGCCTTCGTCCTGCTCGGCGCGTGGGGCGACCTCGACTTCCTCGCGCGCGGCGAGGTGCCCGGCGACGAGCGGCGCTGGACGCGCGCGGACGAGGCCGGTGCGTTCGCGCTGTTCGACGTGCCGCCCGGCGCGACCTACGTGACGGCGGTGGCGCCCGAGCACGCGCCGAGCGACACCGCGGCGTTCGGCTTCGAGCCCGCCGCGCCGCGCCTCGGCCTCGAGCTGCGCTTGCGCGTCGGCGGCCGGCTGTGGGGCGAGGTGCTGCGCAAGGACGGCTCGCTCGCGCGCGACCGCAAGCTGCGCCTCCTGCAGGAGCCGAGCGCGGGCGAGGCGTCGGGCGGCGCGCGGCTGCTGCTCAACGTCGTCACCGACGCGCAGGGGCGCTTCGACGAGCGGCACCTGCGCCCGGGCCGCTGGGGCCTGCTCTCGCTGCCGACCGAGGAGGAGGCCGCCGCGCTCGGCGGCAGCGCGACCGAGCAGATGGTGCAGGCGACGGTGGACCTCACCGACGGCGGCGAGGCGTACGTGCGGCTGGGCGCCGCGGCCGCGACGCCCGTGCGCGTGCACGGCGCGCTCACGCTCGGCGACGCGCCGCTCACGCCGGGCATGATGCAGTGGATCGCCGAGTGCGACGACCCGATGGGCAGTCAGGTCCTCGCGGAGGCCGACGACGCGGGGCGCTACGACGTCGAGCTGCCGTGGCCGGGCGCGTGGTACGTGCGCGTGATGGCGCTCGGCGTCGGCGTCGACGAGGAGTTCCAGCTCGACGTGCCGGCCGTCGCCGCGCACGAGCTCGACCTGCGCCTGCCCGTCGGCGAGGTGCGCGGGCGCGTGCTCGACGAGGCGGGCCGGCCGGTCCAGGGCGCGGTCGTCGGCCACCTCGTGCTCGCGGGGCCGGCGTACGGCGGCGACCTGTCGCTGGGCGTCGATCGCGTGACGACCGACGCGGACGGCGCGTTCCGCCTGCGCGGGATGGCGGCGGGCACGTACCAGTTCGGCGCGAGCCGCGCGGGCGTCGGCGTCGCGACGCCGCGCGCGCTCGTGCTCGGCACGGACGAGGTACGCGACGGCCTCGAGCTCGTGCTGCGCGGCGGCACGCCGCTGCGCGGGCGCGTCGTCGACGCCGAGGGGCTGCCCGCCGCGCGCGCGCCGATCTGGATCGAGGACGCCGCCGGCAACGTGCTCGAACCGCTCACGCCGACGCGCACGAACGGCGAAGGGCGCTTCACCACGCCGCCGCTGCCGGCGGGCGAGTACACGCTGATCGCGCGCGTCGGGTTGCTCGTCGCGCGCAGCGACTGGCTGCGCGCGCAGGTCGACGCCGGCGAGGTCGAGCTGCGCCTCGAGCGCGGCGGCACGCTGGTCGTCGAGCTCGCGGCGGGGGACGAGCTCGTGCGCGGCCGCGTGTGCGTGCGCGACGAGGCCGGGCGCCTGTTCACGGGCCTGCGCAGCAGCGACGACCCGTGGGCGTGGAAGCGCTACCCCTTCGACTCGCGCCGCAAGCGCATCGGCCCGCTGCCGACGGGCAACTACCGCGTCGAGGCGTTCGTGCCCGGTCGCCCGAGCCGTACCCGCGAGGTGGCGATCACCGCGGGCGCGACGCAGGAGCTGCGCTTCGAGCCGTAGCGGGCCCGGAGGCGCTGGTCCGCGGGCGTGTCCGGCCGCTGCCCCGCGCGATCCCCCGCGATTCGGGGCGGCTGGTAGACTCGAACCACGCGCCCGCTCGTCGCGCGCCCCGCTCCAGCCATGCCTGCCGTCCTCCGCGGCGCCCTGCGCCTCCTCGTCCTCGTCGCCTGCCTGTGCGCGCGCCCCGCGCACGCCGAGGTGTCGCTGCTCGTCTACGACTTCAACCTCGGGCCCGTGCCCGCGACCAACGTCGACACCGTCAAGGCGCTCGGCTACAGCGGGATCGTGACCGGCATCGCCACGCCGGGCGATCTGCCGAAGCTCCAGGCCTACGCGCAGCGCGTGGCCCCGATGCAGGGCTTCCGGTTGCTCGCGTTCGTCTACTACGACTTCAACGACGCGAACGCGGCGCAGCTCTGGAAGGACACGGTACCGATCCTGGCCGGCGTCGGCGCGCCGCTGTGGGTGATCGTCAAGAACGCGCCGACGCAGCAGGACGTGCGCGACCTCCTGTACGACATGGCGCGCCGCACCGCCTTCCACGGCGTCGAGACGGTCCTCTATCCGCACTGGGCCACGAGCATCGAGACGGCCGCCGAGGCCGCGACGCTGATCGCGCAGGTCGGCCACCCGAACCTGAAGAGCTCGCTGCACACCTGCCACGAGATCCGCGCCGGCAACCAGTACACGCTGCCCGCGGTCGTCGCGGCGCACGCGAGCGAGACGGCGCTCGTCACGATCGCCGGCGCCGAGGACAAGGCCTACGCCGGCCCGCTGCCGGGCACGGGCATGCCCTGGACCGACGCCATCGCGCCGCTCGACCACGACGACTTCAGCCTGCAGCCGTTCCTGCAGGCGCTGAAGGACGCGCACTACGACGGCCCGGTGATCCTGCACACGTTCGGCATCACGAACGACCCGGGGCATCTCGAGCGCTCGCTGCGGCGGTACGCGCAGTACCGCAGCGACCTGCACTGAGGCGGCGGCGCCGCGAGCTTGCGCGGCGCCGACGGCGTGGCGAGGATGCGCTCCATGTTGCTCGTCACGCTCCTCGCCGCGCTCGCCGCGGCGGCGCCGAACGACGTGGGCGAAGTCGTCCACCGCTCCGCGCACTACCAGCTCACGTGGCGTCCGGAGGGCGAGGGCGCCGAGGACTTCCTGCGGCTCGCCGAGGCGCTGCACGCGCAGCTCGAGGGCCACTTCGAGGCCGCGCCGCCGGCGAGCGCGCCGCTCGAGGTCGTCTTCTGCCGCGATCACGACGACTACGCGGCCGTGCTGCAGGCGGAAGGGGCTCACCCCGCGATGGCCGACGCCGGCGGCGTCTACCTGCCGGCGACGCGACGCGCGTACTTCTGGCCGCAACCGTCGTGGAGCTTCACGCGCCACCTGTTCCTGCACGAGCTCGTGCACCAGTTCCACTACCTCGCGGTGATGGACAACGAGCCGCGCTGTCCGGGCTGGTACGCGGAGGGCATCGCGGAGCACTTCGCGTGGCACACGTGGGACGGTGAGGTGCTGCGCACCGGGCTCAGCGACATCGTCGGCCTCGAGGAGAACATCCCGAGCATGGCGACCGCGGCGGCCGACGGCAGCCTCGACCTGCTCGCCGTGCTCGAGGGCCGCGCGGGCGCGCCCAAGCCCGAGGCGTGGGCCGCGACGCACTGGCTGCTCGCGAGCCCCGACGCCGCGTTGCGCGCGCGCTTCCGCGCCGCGGAGCGCCGGCTGTGGCGCGGCGAGGCGCTCGACCTCGCGAAGCTGCTCGGCCCGCGCGCGGACGAGCGCGCGGCCGCGCTCGACGCCGGCCGCGCCTTCCTCGCGGGGCTCGAGACGACGTGGAAGATCGAGTGGACCGCCTGGGACACGCGCGGCGCGACGCTCGTCGGCGAGTCGGGCGTCGTGGCGCTCGTGCGCGCGCGCGACGACGCGCGTCGCGGCGGGCTCGCGTGCACGGCGACCGCGCCGGGCCGCGCGGCGATCGTGCTCGGTTTCCGCGGCACCGACGCCTTCCTGCTCGCGCAGCACGAGCCGGGCGGTTCGCTGCGCCTGCTCGCGCGCGCGGACGGCGCGTGGAGCACGCTGGCGAGCGCGAACGCGCCCACGGGGGTCACGCGCCGACTCGCGGCGCGCGTGGAGACCTCCGGCGTCGTGCACCTCGTGGTCGACGGCGTCGAGCGCCTCGTGACGACGGTCGATGCCGCGCTGCTCGCCGGCCCGCCCGGCCTCGCGTGTGACGGCGTGCGCGCGGAGTTCAGCGACGTCGAGTTCCTGCCGTGACTCGCGCCGCGCGCGGCCTCACTCCGCGGCGTCCGCGAGGCGGTACGCGCCCGGGCCGTCGACGACGACGCGCAGCGGACGGCTGCGCAGGTCCAGCGGCGGCGTGCCGCGCAGGCGCTGCAGGAGCGGCGAGTCCGGGTCCGCGCAGAACCCGCCGTTCCAGGGGCGCAGGGGCTCGTGGAGGTAGCTCAGCCACACCGACGCGACGCCGCTCTGCGGCAGCCGCGGCCTCGGCACGTACCCGCCGAGCGAGACCGCGTCGCCCGGCGCCAGCGTGACGAGCTCGTCCGCCGTCAGCTCGTTGATGTTCGCGCAGCTCCACGGAGGGTGCTGCTCGACCTCGCCGGCGTCGTCGGTGACGTACCAGCGCACGATCGGCGTGCGGCGACCGGTGGCGCTCCCGTCGCCGGGGAGCACGACCTCGACGGGGAGCGTGTCGCGGTTCACGAGCGTCGCCGACCAGGTCGAGTCCGGCTGCAGCTCGACGACCAGCTCGATCGCCGGCGCGCCGCTCGCGGAGGCCCGCGACGTCGCGCTCGCCGCGTCCTCGCGCCCGGTGACGCATGCGGCGAGCAGGAGCGCGACGAGCGCGAGCGTGCGCGTCGGCCAGCGGCGCGGCGGCATCGACTCGGCGTGCATGACGTGATCGTAGTGCATGACGTGATCGTAGTGCATGACGCGATCGTAGACGTTCGGGCGCGGTGCGCGTGACCTCGGCCGTCGCGGCCTCACCTTGCGAACGAGGGCAGCGCGCGCCAGCGGTCCGCGGTCGGGTCGTACGCGTGCACCTCCAGCGCCGCGCCGTCGTCCGCGCCGCGGCCGAGGACGAACACCTCGCGTCCGGTCCACAGGCAGATGCGGTCGGCGCCCGCGCTGGGCGCGCTCTCCGTGGCGATCGGCGTGCCCGGCGCGGCGCCGGCCGCGAACAGCCACCCGGAGCGCTGCGGCTCCGCGCGCGGCCGGTCCCTCCCGTACACGATTGCGTCGCCGCCCCACACGAACACGCCGCGGTCCGTCCAGCACACCGCGGGGGAGCGCCGGCCGCCGGGGCCGAGGTCGACCGGCCACGGCGACCAGGCGTCCTCGGCGAGCGCGTGGAGGAGGCCCTCTCGGAGCGGCCGCGGCATGAACGACGACCACACGCCGCCGACGACGTAGAGCGCGTCGCCGGAACAGCAGTGGCCGAAGTCGTAGCGCGCGTGCAGCTCGTGCACCGGTCCCCAGGCGTCCGCGCGTCGCTCCCAGGTCGCGGCGGTGTCGCGCACGACGTCCGCGTAGCCGCCGTAGACGACGCGCCCGCGGTGGGCGTAGGCGAAGCTGGAGTCCGCGCAGAAGGGCGGCGCGGCGCCGGAGGTGATGGCGCGCCACGCGCCGCTGCGCGCGACGAGGGCGCCCTGCACGGGCGCGCCGACGTACCTGTGTCCGAAGAGCACGAGGAGCTCGCCGTCGACCTGCACCAGCTCGCCGAGCGCGAGCTCGCCCCGCACGCCCGGCTCCTCCACGTCGGCGATCGGGAGGCGCGCGAGTGTGCTCCACGCACCGCTCGCGAGCGAGTACGTGTCCACGTGGAGCGCGGCCTCCGCGCCGCGGACGACGTACGCCGCCGCGAGGGTCGCGTCGTCGAGCGCGACGAGCCGCGGCGCGTCGCCGTCACGCGACCACGGGTTCTCGGGCAGCGGCGCCCACGTCTGCGCGCCGACGTCGAAGCGCGCGCCCACGCGCCCGGTCCACAGGACGACGCTGTCGCCGGCGAGCGCGGCGACGAGGCGGTGGTCCAGGAGCTCGTCGGGCGTCGGGAACGCCGCGCGTGTCTCCGCGTCGCGCACGGGCGCGACGCCCGCGCAGCCCGCGAGGCTGAGCAGGAGCGCGATCGACGTACGTGGGAGTCGCGGCATGGGGGGGGCCTCGAACTCCGAGCCACGGGGATGCGGAGGTCCGTCGAGGCGTGTCGGTCGAGTCTACGCCAACCTCGGTCGCCGCGCGCCAGTGACCAGCGCGCACCGGGTCCTCGCACCGGGCGCCAGCTTCGCCTCCCTGCTAGGCTACTCGCTGCGAGCGGGCTCTCGCTCTCCACCGACCATGCTGGAAGACCTGCGACGCGCGCTCGAGCTCCACGAAGCCGAGTCCGATGGCTGGGTGATGCTGCGGTCGTTCGAGCTCGGGCAGCGAGATGCCGAGCTGATCGTGGCCGGACGGACGCCTGGTGCGCCGAACCGCTGGCAGCGCTGGCGCATCACGGCGATGCGCGTCATCGACTACGAGCTCCGAGCGGCTGCCGGCGACGACCTCGTCGTTCGGGAGCTCGACCACGTCCTCGCCCGGCAGCACACCGACGTTCACCTCGCCTTGACGTTCCGCGGCGCGCCGCGCGACGTGTCGGGGGCCTTGGCGGGCCTGCTCGCGGCGCACGTCGCCGAGGTCGGGCGCTGGATCCCCTTCGAGCGCTACTGGAACTCGAGCGTCGCTCTCGACGCGCTTCTGCGCGGAGGCTACGGGCAACTGGCGCACGGGCCCGAGTTCTTGATGCGCGCGTACGCCGTGGCCCTCGAGCACCACGGGGTGGAGGTGCGGCTCGTGCCGGGAGCCGGCGCCAGTCACAAGGGCACACATGAACCCGTCGCGCCGGGCCAACGCTTGGCGACGCTCACGTTCGGCGGCGCGTTCGTCGTCGCCGAACGCTTCGCGGCGGTGTGCCTCGGCGCGGAGACGCGCGAGGACCTCGAGTAGCGCGCGAGTCCTCGGCGCGCGGACTACCGGCGCGGCGCCTCCGCATCCGGTTCGATCGACGCCCCGAGCAGCTGGCGCTGCAAGGCGTCGAGGTCGAAGGGCGAGGGGACGCGCGCGTCGTTCGCGTCGAGCGTGACGCTGCGGAAGTGCAGGCGCGAGGCGGCCTCGCGTGCCAGCCACAGCCGGCCGCCGGGCGATGCCAGCGCGATCGCGCGGCGTTCCTCGCGGTGCAGCTCGGCGTTCGCGAGCGCGTCGGCGCCTTCGCGTTCGAGGCCGTCGATCACGCGCTGCGCGGCGTCGGCGACGTCGGCGACCACGCGGGCGGTCTGTACGTGGAGCGCCGACTCGCGCGCCTGCGCGGCGCGATGCTCCGCCTCGAACGACGCGAGCCACTCGCGCTCGAAGGCCGCGAGCGCGCTCTGCGAGGTGCGCTCGGCCGAGCCCTTGGCGAGCTCCAGCGCCATGAGCTGCTCGGTGGCGACGCGTCTTCGTCGGCATCTTGCCCTTGGGCCAGTCATAGAAGCAGGGCTCGTGCTGCCACATGAAGTGGGAGCGGCCGAGGGTCCCGCGCGCCTTCACCCAGATGAGCTGCTGGTGGAGCAGGAGCCCCGCCGCCTCCCACGCCCGCTCGACGAGCGCCTGCCGGCGATGAGCGTGCCACTGGTAGACGGGAACATCGGGAACGCAGTGGGGGAGCGCAACCCGTAGCCAGGCGGTGAAGAACGACAGCGCCTCGTCCGCCCCCGCGAAGTCGTCCCAGTGCTCCTCGCCGCTCTCCGCCTTCGCGCCCGCGCCACGGTAGTCCACGAGGTAGGGAGGGTCCGTGGCGAGTAGCCGCGCGCGCTCCCCGGCCATCAGCCGCGCCAGGTCCTCCGCGCAGGTCGAGTCCCCGCACAGCAGCCGGTGGTCACCCAGGATCCACAGGTCGCCCTGCATGGTGATCGGGTCCTCGGGCAGCTCGCCTGGCCCCGGGTCTTCGACGTCGTTCAGGTCGCCGCCTTCGAGCAGCCCCGCGAGGATCTCGTCGATCTCGCCCTCGTCGAAGCCGACCCCCTCCAGCGCCCCCTCGTCGCGAAGCGAGTCCAGCAGCCGGCCCAGCGTCGCGGGGTCCCACTCGGCTAGCTCGGCGGTGCGGTTCAGCGCGATGCCCAGCGCCGTGGCGGCCGTCTCGTCGAGGTCCAGCTCGACCACGTCGCACTCGGTCCAGCCCAGCGACCGCATGGCCTCCAGGCGGCCGTTGCCGCCGATGACCCGCCGGCTTTCGCGCTGCACGACCAGGGGCTCGGCCTGGCCGAAGCGCTGCAGGCTGGCCTTGATGGAGGCGAGGTTTCGCTCGTCGTGAAGGCGGGCATTTGCGGCGTCGAGGTGCAGCTCGCCGAGCGGCACGCGCCGGAGAACGAGTTCGGGTGAAGCGTCCAAGGCAGGGCTCCGGTGGAGGAGGGGCCGCGCTTGGAACTCGAGCTCGAAAGGGTCCCCGGCCGGTGGGACAGGGGGAGCCTAGCACGAATCAGGGGTGTTTACTACCTAGGTAGTTGGTGCTCGCCACGGGCGCCAGCGGCGGCTCCCGAAGCGAAGTTCTCCGACCCAAATAGGGTTAGCCCCGAAGTTCCCCTCTCGAACGGGCCAAAATCGGCCTCCCCGGTACCGCCAGGGCCGATTCTGCTCGCCAGAGCCCCTCCGCCACACCCCCGAAATCGGGGAACCAGCGGGGAACCAAAGGGGAACTTTCAGAGCCCCCGAGGCCGCCTCCAGGCCCGCGTCCCCGCCAACCCTCACGCCCACGTGAGCCGTCCGATTACTTCGGAAATGAGGCCCTATTTGCCCATTTGACAGCCACGGACCGCGCCGCGAGTCTCACATGGCAGCGGCTGACTTCATCTATACCTTCCAACGACACGGTGGAGCCCTACTTGCAGTCCAGCCTCTCGGCCGAGCGGTCGCGTAAAAGGGCCCAGGTGGCAACATCGAATTCAAAGACTTTCCCAGGCATCCCCCGCCATCCTCGCGGGGAACAGGCTCCAACCAGGAGGCGGCCAGACGCTTGAGAGAAGGCGAGGCTGATCCCAAAATGGGAAGCACGGCCGGGTGCGTTTGCCCCTACCAGTTGATGTAGCTGGGCCCCTGTGCGGCCCGAGAAGATCGTGACTGTGGAATCTTGATTGAGACTGCCGGGTGAGCCCACTGCCACATCCGCAACCCCGTCTTCATCCAAATCGGAGAGCATGGTCATCGATTCCCCGAACGACGAGCCAAGCTCGCTAACAGCAACCCATAACTGCTTTCCATCGGATCCGGAGAAAGCAGCGACTCTGCTGCCCTCAGAGTCATTTGGCTGACCGACGAGGACATCAGGTACTCCATCCGCATTCACATCCCCAAGGGCCAGCAGGGAATACCCAAACCAGTAACCGACACCCGCGTTAGCCGTTAGACGGATTGGGGTTCGCTCAGAACCGAGCACTTCTATCAGTACGTATCCGGCCCTATCGGCATACTTGCCCGAAAGGTCCTCCCGGGGGCAGGATCCAATCGCGACCATACTGAGACTGTCGGCAGTGCGGCCAAGGAAGGAGGTCGCTATGCCGAGCTGGTCCCCTGCGTCGCTGCCGTGGGCGACCATTGTTAGGTCTTGACCTGGCGTGTAGATGTATAGAGCGCCGGGAGCCTCTTGGCCTCCATCCAGAGTCCTAGGGAGGCCGACAAGCAGCCTGTCAGCCTCCCCTTTTTCACCGGGGCACAAGGAAAGCGATGGTCCACGCCCAGGGCCACTGGGCAACGTCGCTTCATACAACTTCTCCCCGTTGTAGCTGAATCCCCGAATGGTAGAAGGGGTTCCCTCCGGTACGCGGGAGCCCACGACAAGCTCAGGCTTTCCATCACCGTCAAGATCACAGGGGCCTAGCAGCGAAGTACCGAGTTGCTCGCCTGCCGCGGAACCAGAGACAGTCATAAGGCAGGAATCGTCCGAACCCGAAAGTATCCACACACGCCCGACCAGGGGCGTGCGCTCAAGAGGGCAAAATGGATCCGAGACCGCCACCTTCCACTGCGACGGGTGGTCATCATCATGCAGAACCACAATCGAACGGCCGAATAGGTCTCCCGAGACAGGGCCAGTCGCTTCGAGGTCTCCCGTGCCCCGCCGAGCAGTTCCGGCCAGTACGCAGAGGCAGAAGATCGGCATCAATGAGCACATCATGCAAAGTTTGGTGCGCATACCAGTTCCTGTTTAGTTTCGAGCACTTGAGCAAAATTGGGTGTGCTTCACAGGAAACACTTTCCATTTAGCGCACGCCACCTGACCGGTCGCCTCGGGTTCGCTTGACCGCCACGTTTCTCCTTGGCGCCGGGGCTTCGAGCGAGCGGCGCCGGGTTCGAGGAGAGCAGGGCGAGGGGGATCCGGCAACCCCGCAGTCGCCGTCGAGGTCGCTGGCTTGACCGGGGGTCGCGCAGCGGGCGCCGTCACTCGGTCCCAAGCCGTCGCCGGAGCTCTTGTGCGATCTCTTGCCTGGCCTCGTAGTCCAGCGGGCCCCGGTCCTGGAGGGCGTACCTGAGAGTCTCGGGCGAAGCTCCGTCCTGCCGCAGGCTCTCCATGAGCTTGTTCATCATCGCCATCTCCTGCTCGCGCCGCGCCAATGCCTCAGCCCACTCACCACGCAGCTCATGGACGAGGGCGAGCGCCTCGGCGTGTAGGATGGCCTCGACCTCGACGGGCAGCTCGGCGGCGAGCTCTTCGAGCCTGGCCTGGTACTTCATGGCCTCCACCGCGTCGCCCCGCCGATAGAGCAGGTGGTGGAGGTGCCTACAGATCCAGCGCAGCTCGTGCCAGTTGGGATCAGGCTCCTTCATCGTGGCAGCTGGCCGTCGCGGTCCTGCGGTGCCGCAGCACGCCGCGAATAGGTGGCACCAAACTGCAACATCGCGCCGCGCGCCCAATGCGGCATCGATACCTCATCGCCACAACTTCCGCCCTGCACGGAAGTTAGCTGGAGCGGCTGAAGGGGCTCGAACCCTCGACATTCAGCTTGGGAAGCGGGATGTGGGGTTCGGGCAGGAGGGGATCGTGGGGGATCTGGAGGGACATGAGGGGACTGGAGGCCCGGCGTCTCAGGGGCCCGCGAAGGACATGCGGGGATCGAGCGGACATTAGGGGACGGACTTCCTGGCACCATTCCGGCACACGACCCGATCCGCCCGTGCCCTCGGCCCAGCCGACAAATAAAGAATGCTTTACTAGCCTCGACCGCTAATCAAGTACCCTTTCCTAGCCATGCCCACCCCCCGCGAGACCGGCCGCTACGAGGTCACCACGACCGCCGGGGAGGAGGTCCGCGCCTTCCTGCCCCACCCCCTGCCGCCCGCGAACCCGCCGCTGGTCCTCGAAGGCACCCTCGCCCGGGCCCACGACAGCGCCCTCGCCGCCCTCGACCGCCTGGAGCTCGCCGGCGCGATGGTCCCCTCGGTCGAGTGGTTCGTCTACGGCTTCGTCCGCAAGGAGGCCGTGCTCTCCTCGCGCATCGAGGGCACGCAATCGACCCTGCTCGACCTGCTCGCCTTCGAGTCCTCCGGCGCCACCACCGCCAACCCCGACCTCGAGGAGGTCTGCAACTACCTCGACGCCCTCGCCTTCGCGCGCGACGAGCTGCGTCGCGAGGATGGCCTGCCGCTGTCGCTGCGCCTCCTGAACGAGGTCCACCGCCGCCTCATGAACGGCGTCCGCGGCGCGGACAAGCTCCCCGGCGAGGTGCGCCGCAGCCAGAACTGGATCGGCGGCACGCGGCCGGGCAACGCCGTCTACGTCCCTCCGCCGCCGCACGCGCTGCCGGCGCTCCTGTCCGACCTCGAACGCTACCTGCACGCGCGGGACGACCTGCCGCCGCTCGTCCGCGTCGCGCTCGTGCACGTCCAGTTCGAGAGCCTGCACCCCTACCTCGACGGGAACGGGCGCGCGGGGCGCCTGCTGATCACGCTCTTGCTGGAGGCGTGGGGGCTGCTCAGCCAGCCGCTCCTGTTCCTGAGCCTCTACCTGCTGCGTCACCGCGACGCGTACTACGAGCGCCTCGGCGCCGTGCGCGCGGGCGACTGGGAGGGCTGGGTGGAGTTCTTCCTGGAGGGCGTCGCGACGACCTCGAACGAAGCCGTCGCCACCGCGCGCAGCCTCTTCGCGCGTGTGAGCGCGGATCGCGAGCGCGTCCTCGCGGAGAGGACGACCACCGTGATGGGGCTGCGCCTCCTCGAGCAGTTGCCGCAGCGCCCCATCGTCACGGCCAAGCACGTGACGGCGGCGCTCGACACGACGCTGCCGACGGCGCAGAAGGCCATCGAGTTGCTCCAGACGGCGGGTGTCCTGGTCGAGACGACGGGCAAGCAGCGGGACCGCGAGTACCGGTATGACTCCTACCTGCGCATCCTGGGCGCGGAGGAGGCGGCACCGCTCGGGGGCGGCCAGTAGCGAGACGCAGGGGGAGAAGCTCGCCCGACCGGCTCGGTGCATGTGACTCATCGCCTGTAGACGACCTCGGCGAGGGCCTCGACCCTGAGCCGATGCCCGCAACCACGCACCCCCTTCGCGCCCTCCTCCTCACCGTCGCCGGCCTCGTCCACCGCGAGCAGGCAGACCGCATCGCCTACCTCGTCGAGGAGAACCGCGTGCTGCGCGAGCAGCTCGGTCCACGCTGCCTGCGCCTCACCGACGACCAGCGCCGCCGGCTCGCCGTGCGCGCGAAGGTGCTCGGCCGCCAGCCCCTCGCCCGCATCGCGACCCTGGTCACGCCCGACACGCTCATGCGCTGGCACCGGGAGCTCGTCGCCGCGAAGTGGACTCAGTCTTGGCCCCACTTGTCGAGCGCACGCAAGTTCCGGCTCAGTGCTGGCCCCCTGCCTGGTCTTTTAGTCCTAGTCGCCGGGCGAGGTGATGGAGGTTCCCACGCTGGATACCGAGGTCTCGCGCTGCAGCAGCCCAGTTTCCTTGGTTTCGGGCAATTGCCTCCGTGACCAGGCGGCGCTTGTAGTCGTCGACCGCATCGCGCAACAGAATCGGACTTGCGGAGATGGCGGAAGTCGGAGCTTGGAGCGGCTCGGATCGTGCAGGCTCGGGGCCATAGGGCTCCAAGTCCAGGTCTACCCTGCGCACGAGGACCGTTTCACCCCATGGGGTACGGCTGGAAGCTCGCAGGACTCCGCGTGAGATGACGTTCTCGAGTTCGCGGACGTTGCCTGGCCAGCGACCGCGCATGAGCGCGTTCTGGGCTTCGGCGGTGAAGCGGATCGGCCCCGTACCCAGCCGGCGGCGAGCGCGATCGGCGAAGTGCCCTGCCAGGGTAGGAACGTCCTCAGGGCGATCACGCAGGGGTGGGACATCGATGCGACAGACATCGAGGCGATGGAGGAGATCCGCCCGAAAGCGGCCCGCGGCCACCTCGGCTTCGAGGTCGCGATTGGTCGCAGCGAAGATCCGTACATCCACGCGCACGAGCTCGTCAGAACCGACGCACTGCACCTCTCCCTCCTGGAGCGCACGCAGGAGCTTGGGCTGCACGTGCCGCGGGAGCTCACCGATCTCGTCAAGGAACAGGCACGCGCCGTCCGCCACGCGGAACTTGCCGAGGCGCGCCGAATCGGCACCCGTGAAGGCGCCTCGGACGTGGCCGAACAGCTCGCTCTCGAATACAGATTCGGGAACGGCGGCGCAGTTGACGTAGACGAGCGGTTTCTCTCTGCGCGACGAGCCGCTGTGGAGCATGCGAACGACGAGCTCCTTGCCAACGCCCGTCTCGCCTCGCACGAGGACCGGGAAGTCGGACCGCGCGATCAGCTCGATCTCGCGCCTCAGATCGGCGGTCGTCGAGCTCGATCCCAGGAGCTCCGTTCCGCGACGATCCATGACGTCCTGGAGGAGATCGCGGGCGACGATGCCCTGGAGCTCGGCGCGCCGCTCCAGCGCCTCGACCAGATCGATCGTTCGTAGTGCGGCGCCGGCGAGAGCCGCGAGGTGTGCGAGAAACGCGTCCCCGATTCCATCGAAGGCGCGCGGGACGAGAGCGTCGGCGGTGAGGACGCCGACCAGTTCACCTTCGACGATCAGTGGGCAACCGAGGCAGGAGTGCACGTGACCGCCGAGCTCGGGTGCGCCTTCCACCAGGCCGTCGTACGGGTCGGGCAGTGGGCTGCGGTCGGGGAAGCGAGTCGGCGCGGTGCTCTTGCAGATGATGTCGAGGCGTGGATGCTCCCCCAGGACGAATCGCCGGCCGTAGACATCGTCCGTCAGGCCGCGGCTGGCCAGCGCGACGAGCGCATTCCCCTGCCTGCGGAGCAGGGCGACGGCGTCGCAGGGCAGGGCTCGATGCACGGCTTCGACCAGCCGCCTGGGGCGGTCCTCGGTCGAGAGGGAGGCGGTGATGTCCCTGGCGATCGGGAGCAGGTCTTCTAGTTGCCTTGCTGTCGAATCCATAGCGATGGTGTTGCAAGTATAGCACCGAGGGGGTGTCGGGATGATACCGAGCGTTCATAAGCCCTTGTCATGAAAGGTGTGGCGCCTCTGGCACGCGGCGTGCAAGGGCTGGCTCCATGAACTCCACAGCACTCATCCAGTCCAGCTCCACCCTCGCCGACCTCGCGGTTCGGTTCGCTGGTGCGAGCCGCGTCTTCCACCGACACGGCCTCGACTACTGCTGCAACGGCCGCATTCCGTTGCACGAGGCCTGCCTACGCCGCGAGCTCGACCCCAATGTCCTCCTCGCCGAGTTGAGAGAAGCGGCTGGAGCGGCCAGCACAGGGCCGGGACCCGTCGACGGTCCGCTGCCCCAGCTCATCCAGCACCTCCTGGATCACTACCACGAGCCTCATCGAGCCGAGGTTCCGCGCCTCGTCGAGATGGCAACGCGCGTGGAGGCCGTGCACGGGGACAAGCCCGAGTGCCCTCGCGGTCTTGCAGCTCACCTCTCGCACATGGGCCAGGAGCTCGAGATGCACATGCAGAAGGAGGAGCAGGTGCTCTTCCCGATGATCCTCCGTGGTCTCGGAGCGAATGCAGGAATGCCAATCTCGGTGATGGAGGAGGAGCATCAGGACCACGGCAGGAACCTGGAGCGCCTGAGGAAGCTCGCGCACGACTTCGACCCGCCGGAGTGCGCCTGCAACACGTGGCGTGCGCTCTACCTCGGTCTGGACGAGCTGGAACAGCAGCTGATGGATCACATCCACCTCGAGAACAACGTCCTCTTTCCCCGCGCCCTCGAGCGCTAGTTCCAGCAATGCAAACCAAACGAATCCACTGGATGGCACTGGCCTTCGTGGTCGGCAGCGCGTTCCTTCTCCTCGGCTTCTTCGGTCGCGAGGTCTATCGACAGGCCCCCCCCATTCCGGGCCGCATCGTTTCGGTCTCGGGCGCCGAGCTCGCGACTCGTGACCAGATCCTCGATGGCCAGCAGGTTTGGCAAAGTGCTGGGGGGCAGCAGCTCGGATCGATCTGGGGCCACGGCGCCTACCAGGCGCCGGACTGGTCGGCCGACTGGGTGCATCGCGAGTGCGTCGCCCTGCTCGAGGCCTGGAGTCGCGCGGAGCACGGCTCCGCGTACGACGACCTGGCCCCCGGGCCGAGGGCCGAGCTCGAAGGGCGACTGAAGAGTGAGCTGCGCACCAATACCTACGACGCAGCGACCGACACACTGACGATCGGGGACGCTCGCGCGCAGGCCTGGGAGGTCGTCGGAGCGCACTATCGCGGCCTCTTCAGCGATGACCCCGCGCTCGCATCACTGCGCGAGGACTACGCCATCCACGAAGGTGCCGTTCGTGATCCAGAGCGCTTGCAGCGTCTGAGCCAGTTCTTTGCGTGGACAGCTTGGGCCTGCGTGACGAACCGTGCCGGCGAGTCCTACACCTACACGAACAACTGGCCCCACGAGCCGTTGATCGGCAACGTCCCGACCGCCTCCAACATCGTCTGGTCCGTGCTCAGCATCTTGTTGCTCCTGGCAGCGGTGGGGGGGCTGGTCTGGTACCGGGCCGCGGGGTCCGGGAAGGAGGAGCCGCACGAGGTTCCGAGCCGAAACCCGTTGGGGGACCTCGTCCTGACGCCGTCCATGCGGGCTGTCGCGAAGTACTGCGCCGTGGTCGTCGCGCTCTTCGTCGTACAGGTGCTCCTCGGAGCGGTCGTAGCCCACTACACGATCGAAGGCGACGGGTTCTTCGGCTTCCCGTTGGCGAAGTACGTGCCGTACTCACTCGCTCGCACGTGGCACATTCAGACGGCGGTGTTCTGGATCGCGACCGCATTCCTGGGCGCGGGGCTGTTCCTTGCGCCCGTCATCGGCGGCAAGGAGCCGCCCTACCAGCGCCTGGGCGTCAACGTCCTGTTCGGCGCGCTCCTGATCGTGGTGGTCGGCTCGCTGACCGGTGAGTTCCTGTCGATCCACCAGAAGCTCGGACTGAACGCCGGCTTCTGGTTCGGGCACCAAGGCTACGAGTACGTCGAGCTGGGGCGAGTGTGGCAACTCGCGCTGTTCGTCGGTCTCCTGCTCTGGCTGTTCCTGATGGTGCGCGCGATCTTGCCCGCGCTCCGCCGTCAGGAGTCGCGGGGGTTGATCGGCCTCCTCTCCATGGCGATCGTGGCCATCGGACTGTTCTACGGTGCCGGGCTCCTGTACGGGGCGCGCTCTCACCTGTCCGTCGCCGAGTACTGGCGATGGTGGGTCGTGCACCTTTGGGTCGAGGGGTTCTTCGAAGTCTTCGCCACCGGCGTCCTGGCCTTCCTGTTTAGCAGCCTGGGGCTCGTCGAGAGATCCAGCGCGACCCGTGCGTTCGTCGCCTCGACCACGATCTTCCTCCTGGGGGGCATCCCCGGCACGTTCCACCACCTGTACTTCTCGGGCACGCCGGTCTCCATCACGGCGGTCGGCGCGGTGTTCAGTGCGCTCGAGGTCGTGCCGCTTGTGCTGATCGGCTACGAGGCCATGGACACCCTGCGCATGGGACGCGCTGCACCCTGGGTGGAGCACTACCGCTGGCCGATCCGCTTCTTCCTCGGCGTCACGTTCTGGAACCTCGTGGGCGCAGGGTTGTTCGGCTTCCTGATCAACCCCCCGGTCGCTCTCTACTACATGCAGGGCTTGAACACGACGCCGGTCCACGGACACACGGCGCTCTTCGGCGTGTATGGTCTCCTCTCGCTCGGCCTCGTGATCTTGCTCCTGCGCAAGCTCACCGGGAATCGCACGTGGCGCACCGGTGCGCTGGCCTACTCCTTCTGGGCGCTGAACATCGGTCTCGCGCTCATGGTCCTCCTCAGTCTCCTGCCCGTGGGCTTGCTGCAGACGTGGGCGAGCGTCGAACGGGGGCTCTGGTTCGCCCGCAGCTCCGAGTTCCTTCAGACTCCGCTCATCGAGCGCCTGCGGTGGCTCAGGATCGTGGGTGACTCGGTGTTCCTGACAGGGGTCGCGTCCCTGGTCTGGTTCACGCTCGGTCTCTGGCGAGGCTGGTCCTACGCCACGGATAGCTCGAACGAAGAGGCCGCGCTCGACGAGGACCTGGCGGTACTGCGTACCTAGTGGCGGCGCGTCCGCTGCTCCTGGGCAAGCGCCGGGGCTGAGTACCGAGCTGGATCCGCAACGGGTCCGGCGAGGGACGAGGCTCCGGCGCTCGCCTACGAAGGGATCGGGCGATGCGGCCTGAACGGCAGCGGTGAGCAGCGCAGGGAGGAAGTGCGACGAGCACCGAAACGCCGCAGGGCCTGAGGGGGCGCGCTGCTCGAGCCCGAGTGCAAGGGGGCGGCGAGATCGAGCGCCACCAAAGACTGGGCAACCTCCTCACAGCTACGGGCGGGCGGCCTAGGTACAGTCGGCCGATCGACGCGAGTGCGATTCAACGGAGGATGTGTGTCCACGCTGGGTCCTCGCCTATCGAGCGCGCGTTCCCCAGCCCTCGCGTCAGCCGCCGTCAGGGCCCAGGCTGGGTCTCTGTTCAGGACGGGCTCGATGCCGCTCTGCTCGAAGGGCCGGCACTTGCGTAGCAGCACCTTCCTTACCGGTTCTCGCCGTATCCGTCCGACACCTCCTCATTGCCGCTGCACGCCTCGGGCACGTCCGCGTCGCCCCCGTGAACGACGAAGAGGAGGTTGTGCATCTCCCTACACGTCACCGCCTCGATCTCCCTTCATGTCGCGCTGCATTGTCGGCTCGCTCATGACGAGGCGCTCGAGCTTCACTGCGAGAGCTCCGGCGCGCACCGAGTCCATGGCCGACGTGAGCGCGAATTGCCAGGGGCCCTCCATCCCCGCGCATTCAACGCGATCTGGGGTGTCTACTCTGGCGGGGGAAGGTCAGAGGAGCTGAGGTGCCTGAGTGTGGACTGGAGAAGCGGTCCGCCGCGAGCAGCGCGACGCGGAGCGATCGACGAGTCACCACGAGCTTGCGAGCAGCGTAGGTCCTATCATGGTCGACATGGACTCGGTTCGAGCCGACACGGCCGCGAGAGAAATCCCGCGGCTTTCGCCGCTGCGTCGCATCCAGCATTTCCGGCTGGCGGCTTGGTTCGTGGGCACGGCGCTCGTGGGGCTCTTGGCAGGAGTGCTGACTCTCGAGGTGGCGAACCATCATCTGAGCAAAGGGGCTGCGCATTGGGCCTTAATGGCGGCTGGGATGACGACGGCCGTACTGGGCTTCGCGGGCGTCCTGATTCACCGACTACGCGTCTTGCCGCTGCGCTGGCAAGAGACGCGCAGCTACCTCATAGCGATCCAGCGCGAATCGGAGAAGTACCGACTGCTACTGGAGGGAGCGGCGGACATGCTCGTGCTCGTCGATCCGGAGAGCGGGGAGCTGCTCGAGTGGAACGCGCGCGCTCGAGAGGGGCTAGGGCTACCGGCCATGGCGGCTCGGCGGCCCGCACTAGGCACGAAGTCCGCGGGGGAGTCGAGCGCGTCATCTGCCGGCCTTCCTCTGAGCATCGATCAGCTGGTCACCGCGCAGGACTGCGCAATCCTCCGCGCGGCCTTGGCCGCGGCGGACGCCGGCGCCGATGCGACCCCCCTCGGCGAGCTGCTTCTCGAGTGCGGCGAAGGGCGCCGGCGGGTGGCCGACGCGCGCCTCGCGACGATCGAGTTGGAAGGCAGTCGAGTCGTGCTGCTGGCGCTGCGTGACGTGACGCATCAGAAGAAGATCGAGAAGGAGCTGGTCGTCCGCGAGCGCCTAGCCTCGATCGGTTTGCTGACCGCCGGGGTCGCTCACGAGATCAACAATCCGCTCGAAGGCATCACGAACTACCTGCGGCTCGCGTCTCGCTCCGGGCTCAGCGAGGAGACCCGCGCCGAGAGCCTCGACCAAGTGCGCTACGGGCTTGACCGTATTCGGAACATAGTCAAGGACCTGCTCAGCTTCACACGCCCGGGGACTGAGGCTCGCGCTACCGACCTCGCAATAGCTGTGAAGCGCGCCGCCAAGCTGACCGCGTACTCGGAGTCGATGAAGAGCATGACGGTGGAGTTCGTCGGCCTCGACCGTCCGCTTGACGTGATGGGTGACCCCGGCCGCCTCGAGCAGGTCGTGTTCAATCTGCTGTTGAACGCCGCGAACGCTATGGGGCATCGAGGTCGCATCACCGTGCGCGCGAGCTCCGCGGCAACTCTTCGCGGCGCGGCGTCGATCTCCCTCTCCGTCGAGGACGAGGGTCCAGGCATCCCAGCGGAGCACATGGACCGGTTGTTCGACCCCTTCTTCACGACCAGCGAGGGGGCCGGCCTGGGGCTCTCGGTGTCCTACGGAATCGTGCGCGCCCATGGTGGGCAATTGAGCGCTGCCAATCGCCCTACGGGTGGTGCTGTGTTCACCGTCACCCTTCCCCAGATGGAGGTGCATGGAGCCTGAGCTGCAAGTCCTCGTCGTCGACGACGAGCCCTTCGTGCGGAGATCGCTCTGCGAGTTGCTTGCCGCCGAAGGCATCGCAGCCCTGCCTGCGTCCAGCGCCGTGGGGGCCGTCGCCACGCTCGCGCGGACAGCGGTCGACGTCGTGGTCAGCGACCTGCGCATGCCTGCGGGCGACGTATTCGAGCTGCTCGAGCACCCGGCCACGCATGGGACACCGGTGATCGTGATCACGGGCGCGGGAACGGTGGCCGAGGCAGTCCGCGCGATGAAGGCGGGCGCCTTCGACTTCATCCAGAAGCCCGTCGACCCCGAAGAGCTGCTCCTGCTCATCGAGCGAGCGAACGAGCACCGCCGCCTGCGCAGTGAGGTCCATTCGCTGCGCGACACGGTCCGCCGCCTGCGCGCGCCGCATGTGCTGGTCGGCGCGTCGCAAGCGCTCGCTCGAGTGCGCGAGCGCATCGCGCAGGTGGCGCCGACGGAGGCTTCCGTGATGATCACGGGCGAGAGCGGCACCGGAAAGGAGCTCGCGGCGGAGCAGATCCACGCCGAGAGCGCGCGCAGCAGGCACCCGTTGTGGCGCGTACACTGCGCGGCCGTCACCAGCGAGTCCTTCCTCGCGGCGCTTGAGGGGGTGGACGGCGCAGCGCCGAAGTCGACGCCTTGGACGACGCTGCTGCTCGACGAGATCACGCTCCTGCCGCTCGAGTCCCAGGCGTCGCTTTTGCGCGTCCTAGATGCAAATGCACCCCGCACCAATGGACCGGACGGGCTGCGCGTGATCGCTACCTCGAACACGGACATCAACGAAGCCCTGCGGTCCGGAGCGCTGCGTACAGACCTTTACTGGCGACTGAATGTCTTTCCGATCGAGATGCCGCCGCTGCGAGAGCATCGCGAGGACATTCCGGAGCTCGTCGAGCACTTCCTCGAGTGGAGCCGCAACGCGAATCCAGTGCGCGGGGATGGCGAGTCGCGGCCGGGCCCGACGGCCGAGGCGCTGAGCTTGATGGCCGCATACGGTTGGCCGGGCAACGTGCGCGAGCTACGCAACATGATCGAGCGTTCGCTGATTCTGGCCGGGGGCCGCCCGATCGACGTCGCCACGCTGCGCGACATCCTCGAGCCGGCGCTCTCGCGTCCAATCGATGCGAGCGGGTCGGACAAGCTGCACCTGCGCTTGAACCTCGACGCGACCGAGAAGGAGCTGGTGCTGCGCGCCCTCGAGCGCGCCGAGGGCGTCAAGAAGATGGCCGCACACCTGCTCGGAATCGATGCGCGCAATCTCGGTTACTACCTGCGTAAGCACGGACTCCAGTGAGGGCTCCAGTTCCGGCCCGCAGCGGCTTATCGCTCACATGTGCGCGACGACGCGCTCGTCCCCCATTTGCGTGGCCACGCCCGCGCGCTTGGTGAACTGCGAGAGGCGCGGCGTCAGGCGCGCGAAGCACACTTGGTAGACGCGCAGTACGCCTTTGGTCGAGAGGCGATGGATGTAGTCAACCAAGGTCCAATAGCGCGGCCCCGAGAGCCCCTGAGCCCGCGCGTATAGTCCGGCTTGCTCGGCGACCAAGTACTCGGCGTGCAGCATGAAGAGCACCAGGTAGAACCGATACAGGAGCTTGTAGCGGATCAGCTTCGGCAGCATCGGCAGCAGCCAAGGGTTGCGAACCGCGATCGGAAAGAGCTTGTGCAGATTCTCGATCTGGACCTTGTGATCGGACTCTACCGGAGCCGTTCGACGGAAGTTCACGGGAAAGTCCTGCAGCTTGGACACGGCGTACCCCATCTGCGCCGTCGTCTCCGTGATGTCGAACTCAGGATAGGGCTGCATCAACGAGACCATCGGGTGATCCACCTTGCATTCGATGTTAAGGCGAATCGTATCGAGCTCGTCCTCGAGCGTCCCTCCGGGAGCTCCAAGGATGTTCAGTGAGCCGAGACGAATGCCGTGCTTGCGGATCCAGAAGGAGGCGTCGGAGAGCTGCTTGCGCGAGGTGTCCTTGCGGAACACAGTGTTGCGGATGTGATCGTTGGCGGCCTCGAAGGCGATACGGGCGTAGACGCAGCCGGCCTGTGCCAAGAGCTCGATGTGACGCTCGGTTGTCAGGTTCGCCATCAGGATCACGTCGAAGGGAATGCCCACCTCCTTCGGATAGCGCTCGCAGAATTCCCGTAGCCACGAGTTGTTGACGTTGAAGATGTCGTCGACGAAGTGGACGAAGCGCAGGCCGTAGCGGTCGCGCACCTCGAGGATCTCCGCGATCAAGTGTGAAACCGAGCGCTTGCGCGTGTACTCGCGATTGGTCGCGTTGTAGATCTTCTTCTTCCAGGCGTGGTGGAAGCAGAAGGAGCAACTCATCGGGCAGCCGCGCTGACTCACGAAGACCTTGCGGTGCGTGTTGCGGTAGAGCGGCGCCGCGTCGTAGACGACCGAGCGGTCGGGCATACCGAGCGCGTCGAGATCGCTCACCAGCGGTCGGGTCGAGTTCTTAACAAGCTCCCCCGTGTCGCGCCGCTTGAACCAGAAGTTGAGCACGTCGTAGTACTCCTCCCCGCGCTCGAGCCGGTCGCAGAGCTCCACGATGGCGAACTCCCCCTCGCCCCGGCAGATGGCGTCGATGCCTTCGCTCTCCAGGTACTCGGGGCTGAAAGTCGGGTGCGGCCCTCCGAAGACGCTGATTACGTCGGGGAGGATGCGCTTGACCATGAGGTTGATGTCCGCCAAGTACTGGTGCATGCCCGTCGTGACCGAGTAGCACACGACGTCCGGCGCGTACTCTTTCAGCTTGCTGCGCCACTCGTGGTCCGGGAGAAACAGAGCCTTGGTCTCGTGCCCGGCGTCCTTCAGGGCCCGCGACAACCACATGATGCCGAGCATCTCCTGCGGCAAGTACTCTTCGATGAACAGGACCTTCATGGGGCGGGGGCGGCGGGAAGTGGAGTGATGAGCGATTGTGATTGTCCGCGGGCGGAATGCAGGAGTCGGCTTCCTCCGTGCCGCGGCTGATCTCATCATCGCCGCAAGAGAAGGTGCGGGTGGCTAAGAACAGCCATCCGAACTACGGGCGCGACGCTCATAGGTTCTATGGGTCGCGCATTGAGGCGGCGCTGGCGCGAGCCCGGGGCGGCCTGAGGGCCTTAGGGCGGCTCGCTGCTCGGCAAGGCGCGGTGGAGATTCCTCTCTGCCCAGCGCCGGCGTTGTGCTTCACAGGAAGTACTTTCCATTTCGCACACGCCGCTCGCCCGGCCGCCTCGGGGTCGTGTGATCAGAGCGAGTTCGCCCAAGGCGTCCAGGATCGCGGCGAGGACGGCGAGACGCGAACTAGACCAGGAGGCGAGTCCAGCACCGTGGGGCGCGGAGCGCAAGGCCTGGCCCGGGGTCGCGGAGGGCGGGGCACATGCGAGGCTCGGCAGCCTCCTCAGAAGCTACCGACGGGCGGCGTAGGTACCTCGGTCGTCAGGTGCGAGCACGATCGAGAGGGAGATGTGTACCTCGGCCGAGTCAAGGTGCCTGAAGGGCGCCGACTCCGATCCTGGCACCGTCGTGCCCAAGGGCATAGGCTGAGTTCTCGTACCCCACGGGGGTCCAGGTCCTGGCACGGGCAGAGCCGTGGCGGGCCGGTGCTAGCCGACGAGCGCCGTGGGGGTAGGGCGCCAGCCACGCTAGCTGTGCCTCCGAGCGAGATTGCTGCGTCCAACGGGGATCTGGGCGCGATCGCACTGCGCGCCGCCGAGGCAAGCGTGACTTCTCGCCCCCGCACGCATCACTGCGCCCGCAAGTTGGAGTCGATCGCGCCGTCCGGCCCAACTTCGATCACAACCTCGGGGCGCAAGACCGAGAGCACTTCCTCTGTAGAGAGCTTCGAGACTCTGAGACCTGCCGTGAGCGGTGAGGCGGAGATCCTCATGAGCTTGCCGTGCACTGGAGCACCGGGGTCCGTGCTGATGAACAGTGCTTCCGCCATGTTCGTGACGAGGCCGGGGGGCGTGTCTTCGGAGGGAGTTCCGCCAGCAACGGCCAGGCGCAGCTTGGACGCATCACCCTCTGCATTCAGGGAAATGTATGGCACGTCCTTCTCGCTGAAGGGGAACATCTCCGCGTCTCCTCCTACCGCAATCGTGATCAGGTCGGACCCCGACTCGGACCGGAGCACAATCCTGGGGCTGGGCTCTGCCTCCAGCAGGATCCTCGTATTGCCCTCCGCATCGACGACGTGAAGGCGCTCCACCCTGGTCTCGGCAGCGGGGGCCTCTTGGCCCTGGCGCGCGAGCAAGGTTGCGGGAATGGCCACGAGGGCGATGGAGAGCCACGCGGGGAAGGCAGGCGCCTGGTGGTTCGGTTGCATACTGCGAGTCACTGGGTCATCGAGCGATCACGGGGAACTTCGCGATGAGTCATCTTCGCTGCTTCCAAGCGTGCTGGTGAGAGAATCCCCCTGGAGTCTCTGAGCCCAAGTCAGAGGCCGACCATCGCGCGCGCCTACTCGAAGGCGGGGCCAATGCGGAGGGTGCGAGCTGAGCCTCGCGTCGCGACGAGGCACACCCCCGGCCTCTTCGGCGCCTACTTCGCCGAGTACTTCGTTCCGCGCTTCTGCCCGGTCTTCTTCAGCGCACCGGCGTCGAGCATGCCCTTGATGGGCGTCTTGAGCTTCGCGGAGTCGATGCCGAGGCCGGCGGAGATTTCCTCCAGGCGCGAGCCCTTGTTGGCCTTCACGTAGTCCAGCACCTGGCCCGCGAGCTTCTCGATCTGCTCGGCGGACTGACCGCCGCGACGGCCCGCCTTCTTGCGACTCGCCTTCTTCTTGCCGGCCTTCTTGCGTGTGACCTTGGCGCGGCGGCCTGCAGCCGGGCGCGCAGGGGCACCGCCAGCGAGGGCTTGCTGCACCGCTTGCACGGCGGCCTGGCGAACGAGGAGGCTGAGGTTCCCGGTGAACTCGACGATGAGGGCCTCGATCTGGTCTTCGATGGTCTTGGCCATGAGTACAGTCCTTGCGTGAGGGGGTGGGGGTTTTGCGCGGAGGGAAATGCCCCGCCCGCGAACCTATTGGCTACCAAAAAGATCGACTCATTACGAGGCCGTGCTGTTGCGCGTGGTCCCGCCTGAGTCGAATTCGAATCAAGAGCCCGCGTATGCGTTTCGCGAATCAGCCCAGCGGCACGGGCGATTCGCCCTCGGCCAGTCGCAGCAGGCCGCCCGCATCGCCCCAGGGCGCGCGCTCCAGCCAGAGGGCAGCGGCGGGGGAGATAGGCCGGAAGACGGCCATGTTGGGCGCCCAGGCGATCTGCGCGGTCGTGGTGATGCCGCACCGCCGACCAAGCGTCGTCTCGACCGAGCCGCTGGCGAGGGACGCGGAGGACTCCGGCCCGAAGGGAAGTGGCGGCGCCGAGCGCGTGAGGCTCATGCTCGCCACCTTCTCCTCGATCGCGAAGCTGCACTCTGCGCGCCGCAGCTCGGAGCGCACGCTGAGCGCGCCTTTGCGCACCGTGATCGCGTGCGCGGCCTCGACCGACGCGACGACGCTCGCCATTCCCTCGACCAGCCTGCACTGCGTGGACGCCCACACAGGCGCCGTGGCGAACTCCTCGTACCAGCCCGTTGTCGCCCGCTCGGAGAGCCCGACCGGCAGCCGCGCGAGCACGAACAGCAGCGGCTCCAGCAGACCGGGCATCGACAGCGCGAGATCCCAGCCGAGAGGTTCCAGGTAGGTAGCCACTTCGAGGTCGAGGCGCGCGAACTCGCTACCAGGGGGCACGCCGAAGTGCCCTTTGCCCTTGCCAGAGGTCGGGACGCCGTTCGGGCAGCCAGCGAACGTGAGCTCGATGCGCGTCTTCGAGTCGCCCATCGGGTCAGACGGCGCGCCGTTCCTCGTCGCGGGGGGTCTGGGGCGCGGAGCCCGACGGCAAGAGGGCAATCGCCTCGCGCAGGTCCTCCTCGCCAACGTGTGTGTAGACCGCCGCCGTCAACCGCATGTCCGCGTGCCCCGCGAGGCGTTGCGCGTGGACCAGGGAGACGCCCGCGCGTTGCAGCCGCGTGATGAACGTGTGCCGCAGCGCGTGGATGTCCACCTTGCGGCCGAGCGCGTCCACCTGCTCGACGTGGGCGTGCTTGAGCAGCTGGTCAAAGGTCCGGCGGATGATGTTGGTTGAATGGCTGTGCCCGCAGCCCTTCGGCGAGAGGAAGATCGGGTCGCCGAGCCCGGGCCGCTTGCCCAGGACGCGCCAGTGCTCACTGCGCAGCCCGCGCACCGCCTCGAAGAGAGGCTTGGTCATTGGGATGCTCCGCGCGACGCCGGCCTTGGTCGTCTCGGCCCGCAGGTGCAGCAGCGCGTTCTCCTCGTCGAAGTCCGACCACGTGAGCTGACGCACCTCCCCGTAGCGCGCCCCCGTGTCCACGAGCGCCCGCCAGAAGGGCGCCTGCGGCACGCGCGCCTTCCCCGCACCCCAGGCGAGGTCGTAGTCCTCGGCCGCCTGCAGGAAGCGTTCGATCTCGGCCTCGGAGAGGTCGCGGCGCTGCCGCTTCTGGTGCTTCTTGCCGGTGGGCAGCTTCGCGATGCCGGCGAGGGGGTTCTTGTCCAGGAGCTCGAGCTTCACCGCCCAGGTCAGCATCCCCCGGATGGCTTGCAGGTGGACGTTGCAGCAGCGGTTGCCGCGGCCGGCCTCCTTCTGCGCCGCGCGGTAGGCGAGGTAGTGCTGCGGGCGCAGCTGGCTCGCCATCGCGCCGGGGAGCGCCTCCAGGATCTTCGCGAGCTGCTGCGTAACGTTCAGCACGTGACCGTCACCGGCGCGCGACGCCAGGTCCGTGAGGTAGAGATCGCGGAGTTCGCGGAGCGCGATGTCCTTGGCCCCGGCCTCCAGCCCGAGGAGCGTCCGGTTGCGGCGCGTGATCAGCTCCGCCTGCAGCGCCTCGGCCTCGCGCTTGGTGGTCGCGAGCGCGACGTGGCGGCGGTCGCCGTGCTCGTCGCGGTAGTCGAGCACCCACGACTTGCCGCGCTTGAAGAGGCGGCCGGGTCCGAGTCCGCGGCCTCGGCTCACGCGCCCTTCTCCTGCGACGCGAGCCAGGCGTCGATGGCTTCAGTGCGCCAGCGGTTCACGCCGCCGATGTGCAGCGGCGCGGGCAGCGTGCCGTCTCTACCCCAGCGGCGGACGGTCTTCGCGTCCACGCCGAGGCGCTCGGCCACGTCGCGGGCGCGCAGCAGGGGGGCAGGGGCGTGGGGGAGAGCGTCAGCCAACGGCATGGCGTCCATGACGCTCAGGTCCGCCGCACTAGCAAGTCGTTCTTCGAGATCCCGGCCTAGCCCCTCGTAGGTCTCCGCCAGCTCACGGTGCAGGCGGGCCAGGCCCTCGAAGCGCGCCGACACGGCCGCCTGTGTGGCCGCGTGTGCGAACGTATCCGCGAGGCGGGGGTGCGTGGCCGGCACGGGCGCCGGTCGGCGAACGGGCCCCGTCACCGCGCCACCTCGGCGAGCCCCAGCGCCTCGAAGATCTGCCGCTCGATGGACTCGCGCGCCTGGTCGCCGAGCGGACGGAGGATCGGGTGGTCCTGCCCCTTGCGGTCGCGCCGCGCGGGGAACGACAGGACGAGCCGGCCGTCGGCCGTGCGACGGAGCGCGACCCCGTCCACGCGCAGGGCCTCGTTCAGGACGAAGGCCACGAACCCCAGCAGGCCCGAGCGCGTGTCCGCCGCCGGCATGAGGCGGACCTCGGAGACGCGGAGGCTAGCCACGACGCTCGTCCCCCTCGCGGTAGTCCGTCCGGCCCGGCAACGCGCGCCGCTTGCCCAGCCCCCGGACCCGCATCCGCCGCCAGCGGTCGGCGACCCGGCGGAGGACCCCCCTCACGGGCTCAGGAGAGGGGGTCCCGTGGGACCTGTGGGACCTGTGGGACCATTTCAGGTCGTTGGAAAACGACTTGCCTCCTTCCTCGCCCGAGCAAGAGACGGGCTCGGAGCGTTTTTCTATCGACCCGAAAAGGTCCCACAGGTCCCACAGGTCCCACGGCCGGACGCCACAGGCGGGCCTACCGAGCGCCAGCACGATCCACCCTCCAGAGCGCCGTGCCCTGCTTGTCGCCGGCCCGGACGATCTTCAGGCCGTCCTCGATCCTGCCTGCGTGCCGTTGCAGCCACATTCCCAGACGCCGTGCGTCCGCGCGCTCCTGGCCGTCGCACGCACCGCGAAGCGCAGCTCCCAGTCGATGGCCTACGTCGGTGTCGTTCTGCTCGGCGTGCTCGAGCGCCTGCGCTGCGCTCATGGCCGTGTCGCCGAACGCCTCGCGCCACGCGTGAAGGAACTCAACGAGCTGCTCGCGCACGGGATCCACCTGATCGATGCGAACCCGGCCCGCGCAGGGGTCCGCTTCGCCCAGCCACACCAGCGCCGAACGCACCCAGTCCGACCACCGCTCGAAGCGCCCAAACGGCTTGAGCTTCTGCCTCGGCCGCCCTGCGACGTGGTACGCCCGAAGGACGGTCAGGCCGGCCGCCACCAGCGCGCCCCGGTTCTCGGCGACGTACTGGTGGAGGTTTCGGTCGAACTCGCGCTCCTCGGGCCGCTCGACCTTGGGGTCGAGGTCGCACACGACGACCCGCGTCGTGATGTCGCCGACGAAGACGAGGTTGTTGCCGGTAGCGATCCAGAGGGTGCGCGTGGGCACCGTCGCCGTGCGCGAGACCCCTAGCACCCTGCCCTTGTAAGTCTCCTGGGTGAGGACCGAGCAGTAGGCGGCTCCGCCGAAAGGGCGCTCGACGTTGTCGATGCAGACGACCGCGGTGCCCTCCATGAGCACGGTGAGGATGCGCTTGTTGTCCTCCTCCTCGTCCTTGCCCTGCGACATCACCTCGGCGACCCGCCCGGTGGCGATGCGCGCGACCACGTCGGCGAGCAGCGACTTGCCCGAGCCCATCTTGGGCGCCCGGAACGCGAACATCGGCGCGGTCGGCAGCGCCTTCCTGATCAACGCCGTCAGGATGGTCGCGAGCGCAGCGGATCGGTCGCAGTCGGCCACGAAGGGGAAGTCCTTCAGCAGGTCCTTCAGCAGCTCGAGCGCCGTCACGGCCGCTGCGCGGTCCGGCTCGGCGGGGATCTCGGGTAGCTCCAGGCCGTGGCTGTTGAGGTAGAGCTGGGACTCGGGGTCGTAGCCGGGCTTCACGAGCAGGCTG
>JACKHS010000050.1 GCA_020638875.1 Planctomycetota bacterium | reverse complement strand
GGCCAGCAGGCCGACGCCGGTGCCGGACAGCTCGGTCGTCGCGAAGTCGCCGGCGATCGGGTTCGGCAGCGGCCAGGCGAGCACGAGCGCCGGAAGCAGCACGAGCCAGGCCGCGAGGCCCTCGGCGGGCTCGAGGCGCGGCGTCGCGAGGGCGCTGGAGGCGGGGTCGCTGGCCATGGCGCGGCGCGGACGCTCGAGCTCAGCTCGTCTTCCCGAGGATGGCGTCCACGAAGGCCTCGGGCTCGAACTCCTCGAGCAGCTCCATGGACTCGCCGGTGCCGATGAAGCGCACGGGCAGGCCGAGCGCCTCCTTGATGCCGAAGACCGCGCCGCCGCGCGCGGTGCCGTCGAGCTTCGCGATGACGAGGCCGGTGACCTCGACCGCCGCGGTGAACTCGCGCGCCTGCGCGATGGCGTTCTGGCCGTTGGTGCCGTCGATCACGAGCCACGTCTCGTGCGGCGCGCCGTCGACGTTGCGGCCGAGCACGCGGCGCACCTTCTCGAGCTCCGCCATCAGGTTCTTCTGCGTGTGCAGGCGCCCGGCGGTGTCGATGATCGCGACGTCCTTCTTGCGCGCGAGCGCGGCCTGCACCGTGTCGAAGGCGATGGCCGCGGGGTCGGCGCCGTCCTGGTGGCTGCGCACGATGTCCGCGCCGGTGCGCCCGGCCCAGGTCTCGAGCTGGTCGGCCGCGGCGGCGCGAAAGGTGTCGCCGGCGCCGACGATCACGGCCTTGCCGGCGCGCGCGAAGCGGTGGCAGAGCTTGGCGATCGTGGTCGTCTTGCCCGAGCCGTTGACGCCCACGATCAGGATCACGAGCGGCTGCGTGTCCCAGTCGAGGTGCGCCGGCGGCTGGTCGAGGCGCGCGAGGAGCAGCTCGCGCAGCTTCGTGCGCACGTCGTCCTCGCCCTTGAGCTCGCCGCGCTTGTGCAGGCGCGCGAGCTCGGCCGTGATGCCCGTGGCGACGGGGCCGAGGTCGGAGGTGTAGAGCAGCTCCTCGAGCTCGTCGAGCAGCGCCTGGTCGATCTTGCGGCCGCCGCGGAACAGGCCCGAGAGGCCGTCGGAGAGCGCCGTGCGCGTGCGCCCGAGGCGCTCGCGGAGCCGGTCGAAGAGCCCCATGGCCTCAGGCTTCGCCGTCCTCGGCAGCGCCCGGCGCCGCCGGTTCGGCCGGCTGCGTGCGGTTCATGATGCGGTCGAGGATGCCGTTGATGAACGCGCCCGAGTTCTGCGTCGAGTAGCGCTTGCCGATCTCGATGGCCTCGTTGATCGCGACCTTCGGCGGGATGTCGCGGCAGTGCAGGAGCTCGTGCGTCGCGAGGCGCAGCACGTTGCGGTCGACCACCGCCATGCGCGAGATGTTCCAGTTCTGCGCCACCTCCTGCACGATGGCGTCGATCTCCTCGCGGTGCTCGAGGGTGCCCTGGATCAGGCGCTGGGCGAAGCGCCGCGTGTCGACGTCGCGCTCCTCCTCCCGCAGGAACTCGTCGGCCTCGTCGAGGCTCTTGTGGACGAGGTCCGCCTGGTAGAGGAACTGCAGCGCCAGCTCGCGCGCGCGGGTGCGTTTCTTCACGGTGTCGAGTCCTTCGCGGTGGGGGGGATGGGGAAGCCGACGCGCGCGCGCCGCGTGCCGGCCTCCAGCTCGTCGAGAGTCGCCAGCGTCGTCAGCGCGGCGCGCGCCAGCTCGCGGCCCTTGTCCTGCTCGCCGCCCTGCTCCGGCGGCAGCGCGCGCGCGCGCGCCTGGCCGACCGTGTTGCAGGTCAGCACGCCGAAGAGGATCGGCTTGTCGGTCTCGAGGGCGACCTGCGTGATGCCCTGCGTGGCGCCTTGCGCGACGAACACGTCGTGCGTGGTCTCGCCCTTCAGCACCAGCCCGATGCAGATCACCGCCTCGACCTCCGCGCGCCGCGCCAGGCGCCGCGCCACGAGCGGCAGCTCGAACGCGCCCGGCACCCAGGCGACCGGCATGGCGTCCTCGGCGAGGCCGCTGGCGGCGAGCTCACGCCGCGCCGAGGCGAGCATGGCCTCGGTCAGCTCGCGGTGGAACGTGGAGACCACGAAGGCGATCCGTCCGTGCGGTCGCTGGAGGCGTTCCCGGGAGGCGGCGTCGGGGTCGAGAGCCATGGCGCGGAGCTGAGAAGGATCGTGGGGGTGGGCGCGTGGGGGGGTGCGCCGACGTTCGGGGCGACTAGTCTAGGGCGCGGGCGAGGGGCGCCCAAGGTGGTGGGCGAAGTTCTCGGGCGGGGCCGGGGGGAGTCGAGGTCCGGCGGGGTGAGGAGCGCTGCGGTCGCGGGCGCGTGGCGGGGGAGGAGGTGCCGACGGTCACGGCGGTTGGCTCTTAACCACAGAGGACACAGAGGATCCACAGAGGGCCACAGAGCCGCTAGCGCTGCGACTCTGCGTCGCGGAGAGGTCCCGCAACTCGGGACGAGGAACGGGCCGACGAGCAAAGATCAGGCGAGCCGCCCGCGGCGGCGGCCCTGCGGGCCGCCGCCGCGGGCGGCGAGAGCTCGGTTCGTCTCGCTCGTTCTCGAGGGTGGGTTCGCCGGCAAGCCTGTCTCCTCGCAGGCCCTCAGCTCCACAGCGCTAGCGGCTCTGTGGCCCTCTGTGGATCCTCTGTGTCCTCTGTGGTTAAAGCCAACCGCCGAGGACGTCCACCTCGCCGCACCGCCTCGCCCGCCGGACCGCTCTTTCTCCGCTCAACCCTCGTCGTCCTGGAACTCCACCAGGTCGAACTTCTTGATGCGGTAGCGCATCTGGTCGCGGTTCATGCCGAGCAAGCGCGCCGCCTGCGCCCGGTTGCCGCCCGTGCGGTTCAGGGCCTGGCGCACGAACTCGTGCTCGAGCTGCTCGAGGTCCACCCCGTCCTCGGGGAGCACGAAGCCGTCGCCGTGCGCGGCAGGGACGGCGGGGCCGTCCGACGGCCCGGACGCGGGAGTGCGAGGGGCGCGTTAGCGCGCGGCGAAGGGCACGACGGTCGCGCGTTCGACCACGGTCCAGTTGCGCCCCTCGGCATCCGTGACGACACCGGCCACGGAGCAGAGCACCAGGGCCCGCTCGCCGCTCCCCACCGGGTTCGCCCGGGGGGCCCGCACGATCAGGCGTCCGAACGTCTCGGACACGACGACGCGCGAGTCCTCGCTCCAGACCTCGCCGGGCTCCTCGACCCACTCGCCGGGGTCCAGGACGAACGCCATCGGCGTGCCGGGCACGACGGGCTTGAGCGAGACGATCTGCATCTCGACCTTGGCTCGCTGGTTCAAGTCGTCCTCGAAGAGCTCGCGATTCGCGGCCGCGATGGCGCTCGCCGCGTCCGCGAGTCGGTCCTGGCAGCTCTCGCGGACTTCGTTGCTGGAGGCGCACAGGTGCAGCGCGGCACCTCGCACGGACTTCCAGCGACGCTTGGCGTCCTGCAGCTTGGTGCGGCGGCACGTCGGGCAGGGCTCCTTGGGGAGGGGGATCTTCTTGCCCTGCTTGTCCCGCTTGAAGCCCTCGCCGCCCGCCATGCCCTGCTCGTCGCAGAAGTCGCAGGTGCAGTCCTTCACCAGGGAGCGAATCTCCGTCAGGGCGCTCGCCTTCTTGGCGTTGATGCCCGTCCAGTCGAGCCTGGGGAACGCGAAGGAGACCACCTTGGCGTTGCTCGTCCTGCCGAGCTCCTCGGCCTTGCCGAGCTTCTCTCCGTCGCGTCCCGCGGCGCCGGCGCAGAGGTCTCCGATCGCGGAGCCTGGCAGCCAGCGCAGCGCGGGAGCCCTCCCGTTCATCGCCCACCCGAGACGTCCGACCAGCGCTCCGCCCGCGTCGATCACCGGCGCGCCGGCGAGCCACGTGGCGGAGCGGTTCGCGTCCTCGCGCAGCGCCAGGACTCCGTCCGGGAGGTCGTCCTCGTCCGCGTCGACGAAGGAGCTCAAGGCCAGCGCCGCGGGCTCGGTCGCGTCAGTCCCGGGCAGCAGGGCGAATCCCTCCTCCCGCGGACAGACGTCCGAGCTGGACAGCGCGAGGAACGTGGCGAGCGGTCCGGGGCCGTCGGTCCCGGCGTCGTCCCGCGCGCCGCGCCGCTTCGCGCTCAGGCGGATCAGCGCCAGGTCCGCGGCCGGGTTGGCGTCGACGAAGCGCACACCGAACGTCTCCTTCGAGTCGCCGAAGCGCGCCTCGGCATCCTGCGCGAGGCGCAGCCCCGCGAAGCTCGTGATCGCCAGCCCGTCCGGTCCCACGAGGACGCCGGCCTGCACTCGCGTCGGCAGGAACTTCTTGCCCGACTCGGCGAACTCCTCGACCGGGCACTCGACCTCCAACTCGAACACGGTCGCCCGCGCGAGCGCGTCCAGCGCGCCCGCCTCGAGCACTTGTGGAGTCGCCGCCACGTCCTCGTCGAGCGAAGCGGGGGCGAGGCCCGCCGCAACCACTCCGGGCGCGAGCGACGCGAGGACGAGCAGGGGAGCGAGGTGCGGTCGGCGAGACTTGGCGGTGTGGAGCATGGACGTCGTGCGGGGCGAGAGGTGACGGCAGTGGGACGGACGGTCGCCGCTGGCGAGCCCGAGCGCGGCCGCCCACCGGGGACGGATTCTAATGAGCGGTTCGGGGCGGACCGGGGGGGAGGTGCCAGCCCCGAGTTGTGGCGGCGAATCGACACTGCCCAGGGGTTGGAGGCGCTGGTGGGGGAACGACCTCGCGCATGCCATCGCCGTGCCAGAAACCCGCGCAAGTTGCGCGTCGTCGGACGCGGGATCGATTGCGGCCCGGACGGATGGGGCGAACGCGATCCCGAACGTATCCGACTGAAAGCGTCCGAGGCCTGCACAAGGGCGAAGATCGTCGGCAATGGTGTGGCTTGATTCTCCCGGGGCCGACCTTGCGCCAAGAGAGTGAGCGTTAGGATCGGGGGGCTCCGAGAACTTGCGATACGTCAGGTCGTGGCGCGCTCG
>JACKHS010000005.1 GCA_020638875.1 Planctomycetota bacterium | reverse complement strand
GCCTAGTGGCCCACTCGCTGAGCACGACACGCCCAGAAGAACTGCCCCCAGTAGCAGAGGCAAGGCTCGCAGACGATCCAGACTTAGCCAAATGACGTGGGATGGCGCCCCCATGACAAACCACCGGATGCTTAGTCTGACCCTGCAGAAGAATACTGCTTCAGTCTGGGGACTACTCCCACGGGGGCGGCGCCTTCCCACTCTCCTTGAACTCCTGTTGCTGCTGGCCGTCGAGGTGCTTCACCTTGCTGGAGCTACCAGGGACCTGGTCTCGCTTGCCTCCTCCCCTTGCACCGGTATCTCTCTGTCCGAATTGCATCCACACGGTGGCCATGTCCTCGCACTCCACAGTGTGTATCTCACCACACTCCTCGCAGGTCCATGTCACGTGCCCCCGGATGAGCCACCCCGTTCCTTTCTTTCCAAGATTGGTCTTGGTTGGGGTATCCACGGCCATGATGTAGCACATCTTTGGACGCTTCTTCTGCCCTTGGGTAGATGACGGAGTAATTGGACGCATTCCGCTCCCCGGTGGGTTTCCGTTCTCGTAGTCCTTCTTGATGGTCTGCTTCTCGATCACCTCTTCCATTGTCCCTGCAGCCCCATCCGCCGGGTCTTTGCCGAACTTCACCTTACCGCCTTTCGGCGTAGTTTGGTTCGTTATGTACCAGTTGAGGCTTGGAGAGGGGTTGCAGTCACAGCTGTACTCGAGGATTGCAGCGAACGCCCACTGTTTTCCCTTCTGAGGGCCGAGCTTCTTGCTCTTCTTGACGTTTGAGGCCACTGGCACGCCAGAGCTGCGACGCTTCTTGATCGCTTCCTTGGCCCACTCGGCGACGCGGTGGTCCTGGCACGCCTGATCATTACCAGCGTTGCCGGAACTCACTCCGGTGCATACATAGAGCGTGCAGGAAAGGGCATGGGTCTTGGACTGACAGGTTCCGCCCCCGCCTGTCGTGGTAGAGGTGGAGTAGTCCCCTCCAACGGTCACGACGCTTGTACTCGTCGACGTGTCCTCCGATCTCTCGTCGTCCGGCACGGTGTACTCTGGCGGCCACCCCCACTCGGACATTGAGCGGCCTGGCCGACCAGGCAACCTCAGTTCATCAGAGGGGAGCATGGAGCTGCGATCTGCACGAGACTCAATTCCCGCAGCCTCCTTCGGTTGCCCGCCGCCACAGGCGGTGCACGAGCATGCCCCCTTGGACTTGCCAGTGCATTCTGACGCGCCACTGGCAGCTATTCCCGAGCCTGGAATCATCCAGTCCATTGCTAGCTTGCGTCAACGGCGTCAAACCACACCGGCTCGAGCATGCGGAATAGGACCCACCTACCTGCACCCCCACCAGCCGTCATCTTGTATCGAACGAGCTCTTTGAGGTCGCCCCACTCATTGGTGTCGTTCCCCTCCCCATCAATGAAGATCGAGGTCCCGGTGACGACGGTGCCATCACCGATGTCTGTGTATTTCTTGGTCACGACTTCAATGGTCAGTTCGCCATCCCCGTCGAGGAACTCCACACTCGCTCGAAGGTAGTCACCTTCGCGCTCCATCCAAGCGCTGTATACGGGTGCCTTCACCACGGGCCCCTGGCTAATCAGCATTTGTGCCTGAAACATGTCGTCCTCCCGCGCTGAGGGTTTAGCGCGCGACTAGACGGCTACCGCGTCGAACCACACGGGCTCAAGCATGCGGAAGAGGACCCACTGGGACGTGGTTCCACCGGCAACGAACTCGTAACGCACAAGCTCCTTGAGGCTCGTGAACTCGTCCGTGTCGCGGCCGACGCCGGAAGGCGAGAGGGAGCCGCTGACAGCCGTACCGTTCCCAGTGTCCTCCCTGTTCTTGGTGTGGACGTTGACCGTGATACTGCCGTTGCCTGCGATGAGCTCGACAGTTGCGAGCATGTAGTCGCCGCCGCGAGGCATCCACGGGCTGTAGACCTTGGTGTCCGTGCTGCCCTTGATCAGGAGCTGGCCGTGGAACATGCGTATCTCCCCTTGTTGTGATCGGCGCCTGGCGCCGCGAGTCGTGCGATTGCCTAGATTAGAGCTGGGCGTGTGAGAGTGAAACCGGCCGCACCGTCTCAGGTTTCGCTCAAGGCACGGTCAGGCCAAGCTCCTCTCTCAAAGGGGACGCCGGCCAGGAGCCGAAGGGCAAACCGCCGGGATTCCTCGATGAGTGACCCTGTGTAGAGCCAGCAGAGGCACGCGGCCTACTCCACGTCCGTCCAGGTCTTCCCGCTCAGCGCGGGCCAAGGTCAGGGGCGCGAATACCTGGCACCAATCTGGCACAAGGCTGACGCCCTACCCTCGCCCTCAACGGGGCGAAGACGCCTAACCCTTTCTCCCCAAAAGGGTTATGTGGAGCGGCCAAAGGGGCTCGAACCCTCGACATTCAGCTTGGGAAGCTGACGCTCTACCAACTGAGCTACAGCCGCTTGGTGGTGGCCTAAGTCCTTGCCGGAGCTGGACTTGGGCTCGGTCTGCCAACCCTCGTTTCGGGCGATTTCTCCCGGCGTTCTCCACCTGGATTCTCCACCCGCGCGAGATTCGGCGTCCCGACGAGGCGCACGGTACCGTGCCGTTTCTGCCCTGTCACGACACTATCGGGGGAGAATCCGGGGCCGGTTGCCGGGTTGCCGCGCCAGCAGGACCGCGCCCCGGCCCCTCGTGACGGGCCTCCCACGAGGCTCCTCAGGTGGCCGAGACAGGCCGCGGGCGCGGCGAAAACTGCCAGTATGGCAGTGCCGCGCGCGGCGCAAGTCGCTGTCCCGCAGTGGCTTCGGGATAGGGCTAGCCCGAGACTGCCAGAAAGGCGGATTTTCCGCCGGTTCGATCCGACCTCCCGCCCGATACCGGGCTAGGTTCTCCACGGTGGAGCGCCTTCGCCCAAGAAGGAAGCCCCCGGGCGCTGAGGCACCCGAGGGCTCTGGACAGGGCACCCGGTGAGCGGCCGGGCGGCGTCGAACACCGAAACGTACCCCAGGATGGGGCCTGGGGCCAATCGAGAGGGCAGGGATGACGAACACCGTGGATCAAGAAGAGGACGAGCTGGTAGGGCTCTTCTCAAACGACGAGCTGGAGAACCTCGACGAGCGGGGCTGGCGTCGGTTGCGTGGTGAAGAGCTACGGCAGTCGATCCGCAAGCTGTTCGCGGATGCGGGAGCCGGTCGCCGCGCGCGCCCCGCTCGGGCGCCGCGTCCGCGTCCTCGTGCCCGAGCCTCTCGAACTCAGCGAGCCTCGGCTGCCGCTGCCGCTCAGCCTGCCTCGAAGGCAAGCGCGACCCCACCACCATCCGACTCGGATGGTGACGCTGGGCCAGCGTCAGCACCAACGCGCTCGCCTGGGACGGAGGCGGCTCTCGCCAAGGCCAAGGCCCGGGCCAAGGCTCCCTCGGAAGAGGGGCCGCGTGAGATCCGTCTCCGCGCCGTCCGCGAACTCTATCTGCTCGGAGTTCGCTTCATCCCGCTCGTTGGGAAGGTGCCCCGCCCCGGACATCCTCGCGCATTCCACGCGATCTGGGGTGTCCGTTCAGCCCGGGGAAGGTCATCATGATCGGGGGCGGTGGTCGAGTCGCAGAGCATGGCACTTTTTGGCGGAAGGGGCTGTGATGGCCGCTTATTGAGGTCGCATGCAGAAGAAGATCGCCCTGGCCGTGCCGCTGGTCGCAGCTGCAGCCTGTTTGCTCCTATCTGGCGACCGGGGTCAGGGGGGCGGCGGCCTTGGTGCAGTGAGTCCAAGGGGTGGGGAGGTCCACCAGGAGGCCGGCAGTCCAACTGGCCTGGAGAGCATTGAGCCTGCTAAGCAGGGCAGAACCGACTACATTGCCTCCAGCCATGGCTCGAGCAGGGAAGGGACCTCCCCGCCAGAGCAAGAGGCCAAGAGCTACGACGGGCACCAGGTGCTGTTTCGAGTCGTGGACTCTCTGGGGAGTCCAATCAGGAATGCGGTCACATCTCTCCCAGACTTCACTGGCCCCGAGTCTCGCGCTCTATCCAACGAGCTCGGAGAGTGCCAGCTCCGGATTCCAGAGTCCAACGACTCAGTGTGGGCTGTAACAGAGGCCGCTGGCTATGCATCGAGGAGCACCTACGTCAGACCCCGGTCTACGCAAGAGATCGTCACCCTGGCATTCACTCATGGCCTGACAGGCCGGGTGGTTGATGGTGAGTCTGGGGCCGGTCTGTCGCGGGCCAAGGTTCTCATCCAGCACTCTGGGTTGGTTTCCGATCCTGAACTCGTTATCGCCGACTCAGACGGGGTGTTCGGTCCAGTGCAGGTGCCTGCGGGAGAGCTCCTCGTTCTCACGGCTGAGTCTCTGGGCTATGTTCGTTACCAAGGCAGGTATACCCCGGTTGTTGATGGTGAGGCGGAATTGCTAGTTGCTCTCGAACCCGCTCGACCGCTCGCGTGCCGCTTTCTAGACTTCGCGACTGGCGACGCAATCGCGGGCGTCGAGGTTAGCACTTTCGGCGCAATCGCCTCAGGGTGGGTATCAGACTCCCAAGGGCGTACGGTGATTAACTCAGGGCCATTGGCGCCACTTCACCCAGAGCGCGGGCGTTCGCTTGGCAAGTCATACTTCGCAGCAATGGCTGAGGGTTACTGTGATGTTCGATTCAGAGTAGACCTTGAAGCGTGGGATGGCAGCGAAGTCGAGGTCCGTTTGGTTCAGGAATGTGTGATTGACATTCGCGCTGAGGGTGGTCGTCCGGGTGTTAGTCAGGCGCGGGCCGTTGTCGTTTCGTGTCGGTCGATCCAAGTAGATCATGCATCGTGGGACTATGATCGAACGATCTTGCCTTGGCCGGAAGATGTGTTCTGGGCGGCCGGGCGATTAGACCAGCCCATTTCTCTGGAACTCCCCGGTGATGGACTGGTTCGCTTGGAGAACATCCCCGTTGGGCTGGTCGGGATAGATGTTCACGAGGCGGGCGGACTAGAGCGCTTGTTGGCGTCTTCCGGTTCGTTCTCAGTTCCAGGCGAGAATAGGGTCTTGACTGTCGGAGGCGTCCGCTAGGAGTCTGTTGCGCATAGATCCCCGCCGCGCGACGACAGACCCCTCGCAAGCCTGTGATCGATTGTTCATGCTCAAGCGATGAAGAGCTACCGGCCCTGGGATCCCGACCAGAGTTTCCTCTTTCCGCCTGCGCCGCGTGACTGGCTGCCCGAGGGGCATCTGGTCTTCTTCGTACTGGACCTGGTCGCGGGGCTGGACCTGTCGGAGATCGAAGGGGTGATCCACGCCAAGGACGCGCGCGGGAACCGTCCTCACGATCCGCGGATGATGAGTGCGCTCGTGTTGTACGGCTACTGCGTGGGCGTGACCTCGTCGCGTCGACTCGAACGAGCGACGCATGAAGACGTGGCCTTCCGCGTGTTGTCTGGTGATCAACACCCCGACCACACGGCGATCAGCACGTTTCGCAAACAGCACCTGCACGCCTTGAGTGGTCTGTTCGTGCAGGTACTGCGTCTTTGCCAGCAGGCGAAGCTCGTCAAGCTGGGCCATGTCGCCTTGGACGGGACCAAGCTGCGCGCGAACGCGAGCAAGCACAAGGCGATGAGTCACGCGCGGATGATGAAGAGCGAACAGGAGCTCATGGCGGAAGTCGAAGCGATGCTTCAGCGTGCCGAAGAGATCGACGCCGCTGAGGACGAGTTGTACGGCAAGGACAAGCGCGGCGATGAGCTGCCCGAAGAGCTGCGTCGACGAGAGAGTCGGCTGAAGAAGCTGGCGGAAGCGCGGCAAGCCTTGGAGGCCGAGGCCGCCAAGCGTCACGCCAAGGAGAAGCGGGAACTCGCGGAGAAGGCGCAGAAGAAGGCCGCAGGCGCGAAGGGCAAAGCGCAGGCGAAGGCCGAGGAGCGCGCGGATGACGCGCTCTTCGCTGCGGAGTGCAGCATAGAGACGGCGCTCGAGCTGGCTGCAGAGCGCGCCGAAACGACGCGGCGCGAGACGCAAGCTCTGGAGCAGCGAGCCGATACCCCCGCCGAGCGAAAGCTGGTGACGCAGGCTCGGCAGACGCAGGAGCGCGCCGAACGTGACCTGGAACGAACGCGGATCGAGCTGTCCTCGAGCGCCGACTCGCATGCGCAGAGCGAGCTCCCCGAACACTGCATCGTGATCGACGCCGAGGGCAATCCCATGCCCAGAGCCCAACGCAACTTCACCGATCCCGACAGCCGCATCCTCAAGGACGGCGGCGGCTACATGCAGGGCTACAACTGCCAAGCCGTCGTGGACGAAGCGCATCAGATCATCATCGCTGCGGGAGCCTCTAACCAAGCTCCGGACGTGGAGTACCTGAAGCCGATGCTCGAGGCCGCCGTCACCAACTGCGGAGCGACTCCCGCTGTCTTCACTGCGGACGCGGGCTATTGGTCCGACGAGAACGCGCGCTTCTGCGAAGGTCTCGGGACCGACGCCTACATCGCAACGGGCCGACAGAAACACGGCGTGCATGCATCCGGCGATCCGGTCTCGCGCGGCCACAGGTCTGAGCTGCGTAGTCAGATGCGCGACAAGCTGCAGACCGAAGACGGCAAGGCGCGCTACGCCCGGCGCAAGGCCGTCGCCGAGCCGCCCTTCGGACAGATCAAAGAGGTCCGCGGCATCCGACGATTCCTGCTGCGAGGGATGGAGCAGGTGCGCGACGAATGGAGCCTGATCTGCATCAGCCACAACATCCTGAAGCTCTTCAGAGCCCAGGCCACCTGAGGGCCGGCTTCGGCCGGCGTCAGCAAGCCTGCGTCTTCAACTCACGCGGCTCTTCAGCGCGCAATCCGCCGCAGGCGGCCGAACACTCGTACTCGAACTCCATCCCCGCGTCGGGCCTGGTGCCTATGAGCAACAGGCTCCTAGCAGCCCTCTGTGAGAAGGCCGTTCAGGTCAAGTCGTTGCTGACAGGTTCGTGGTCGCCTTGGCGACCTGGTTCCGACGGGGCCTCGACCCGCAGGCGTCTGTTCGCACTCTGATTGAGGTCGCAGGTGACCTCGGTGCAGGAGGGGGTCCGTCCGGTCGGGGCTGCCATCGGTCGAGCGAGCTCGTGGCTCTGGGCTGCTAGCGCAGTCCCCGGGATCGGGCGGGTGGAGGCTTGGTCGGCGTGTTCGAGTCGGGCGAGGGGTGCTCAGCGGTTGAGGTTGTAGTCGGGATCCCAGACGCTGCCCGTTCGCCAGAGCTGGTGGAGCAGGCAGGCCAGCTTGCGCGCGACGGCGACGCGAGCTCGAGCCCGGTCGCGTTGAGAGCCTCCACGAGCGATGCGCTCGCCGTAGCGCCTCAAGTCGCTGTCACCACCGAAGGGTCCCAGGATGTACGCGGCCGCGTTCACGAGCAGTCGCCTGACGTAGCGATCCCCCGCCTTGGAGATGCGCAGCTGCGGCGTCTTGGCGCCCGAGTCGTACAGCCGCGGCGCGAGGCCCAGGTAGTTGCCGACCGTGCGAGAGCTCGTGAAGCGCTCTGGCGTCTCGAGCGCCGTGACGTAGGCCAGCGCCAGCACGGGACCGACGCCGCGCACCTGTCGCAGGATCTCGGTCTCGGGGTGACGCTCCGTCGAGACGCGCGCGACCTCCCGGTCCAGCCGCTGGATCTTCACCGCTACGTTGCCGAGCAGCTCGAGTACCGGCTCGAGGATCTCGCGCAGGGCCTCGGGAAGATGTGCACCCGCGCGCTTGTGGAAGCCCTCCGCCGAGCCGCCGGGCACGCGCCCTCCGAAGGACTTGACCTGGCCTCGCACGAAGGTCACCAGCTTGGTCCTCATCCGCACCAGCTGGTCGCGTGTGTGCAGCAGTGCACGGCTGCGGCGACAGGACTCGCCACGCAGTCGGATCGGTCGCAGAAGCTCCGGGTCGACACGACCGAGTCGGGCCAGCGTGCGCGCGTCGTTACGATCGTTCTTGCGCCCGCTCTTGGAGATCAGTCGTACCTCGCGAGGATTCGCGACGATGACCTCGTGCCCAGCTTCCGTCGCGAGCCGCGAGATCCAGTGCACGTGCCCGCAAGCCTCGAGCACGACGCGACACGGATCCAGGCGCTGGAACAGGCGTGACAGGGCCTCCGCGGTCGTCGACGTTTGCTCCTCCAGGAGCAACTCCCCGCCCTGACCGATCAAGCAGCAGCTGCTGCGGCGATCGCCGATGTCGATTCCGAGGGTCTGAGTCAGCGCGGGCACGGTGGTGGTAGAGTCTTGCACGGTCGGTCTCCGTTCTTGGGGTTTGATTGACCTTCCAAGCATGCAGCGCCTCGTGGCGACTGCGCCAGGAGACCGACCTTCTCACCCCATCCGTTGAAGAAGGGCTTCGGATGCCAGGTCGACGGCATCTGCTTCGGGGTGGGGCCTGGAGACGCAGGCGAATCGGTGGATTCGTCGAGGCGTTCAGGTGCCGCACCGGGGCGGAGGACGTCGGCAAGGCGCCGGATGACTTCTTCAACGGGCTGCTAGCACGGGGGCTCGCGGGCGCCGTCCGAGGCCGCCTACCCATCTCGTACGAAGGCGTGCGCCCCGCGCCTTGCGGCCGGACGGCCCCATCGCGTACACCCATCCCCCCACCGATCCCAGCCCCCGAGAGACCATGCTCAACCGCCGAACCCTGCTCGCCAGCGTCCCCGCCCTCGCCCTCCTCTCCCACGCCGCCCTCGCGCAGGACGCGCCGACCAAGCTCCAGGAGCTGATGGGCGAGCTCAACCGCAGCATGCGCAGCCTGAAGGACGCCGGAAAGGACGAGGCCAGCCTCGCCGCCGCGCTCGAGACGGTCCGCCGCCTGCAGCACGTCGTCCTCGACGCCAAGAGCGAGGAGCCGCCGCTGCTCGCCGACGTGAAGGACCCGAAGAAGCAGAAGCGCCAGCAGCAGGACTACGTCGCGAAGATGCAGCAGCTCGTGCAAGAGCTCTTCGACGCCGAGAACGCGATCCTCGCCGGCGACACGAAGGCCTTCGACAAGGCCATGCGCGCCATGAACGAGACCAAGAAGGCCGGCCACGACGAGTTCAAGCCCAAGTAGGGTCTGCGCTGCCGCCGACCGCGCCGGGCGCGGCGGGCTCCCACGGGGCTCGCCGCGCCCGCGCGTTGGAGGCGGAGGCGCTGTGCCCACCAGGGCGCCCGGCGCGGGCCGACCGCCCCGCCCGGAGCGCGCCGCGCGCCGCGTTTCGCCCGGGCCGACCCGCGCGGGATCGCGGATCCGGGCTACACTTGGCGGTTTCGAGGGCGCTCCGCGACCCACGAAGGTCCCCCCCTCTCCCCCGCGCCCCGCCCCCCTCGTCTCCATGGACACCCCTCAGCTCCCGGCCTTCGCCGACCTCGGCCTCGACGCTTCCCTGCTGCGCGGCCTCGCCGAGCTCGGCTACGAAGCGCCCTCCGACCTCCAGGCGCGCGTGGTGCCCGCCCTCGTCGCGGGCCGCGACGTGCTGTGCCAGGCGCAGGCCGGCAGCGGCAAGACCGCCGCGTACGCGCTCGCGCTGCTGTCGGGGCTCGACCTCGCGCGGCTCGCGCCGCAAGCGCTGGTCGTCGTGCCGAACCGCGCCGCCGCCCTGCGCGCCGCCGAGGGCCTGCAGCGCCTCGCGCGTCCGCTCGCGGGCCTCGTCGTCGCGCCGGTGTACGGGGGTCAGCACGCCACGACGCGCCAACGCGCCCTCGCGCGCGGCGCGCACGTCGTGGTCGGCACGCCGGCCGAGCTGGCCGAGCAGGTCGCGGCCGAGGCGCTGAGCCTCGCCGACGTGCGCCTCGTCGTGCTCGACGAGGTGGACGAGGTGCTGCGCGACCGCGGCCAGGAGTCCGTCGAGGCGCTGCTCGCCGCGGCGCACGCGGAGCGCGCCGTCGCGATCTTCTCGGCCACGCTGCCCGATGCGGTGCGCCTGTTCGCGCGCATGCACCTGCGCGAGCCCGAGGAGTTGCGCGTGCAACTCAGCACCGCCGCGGTCGACGGCGTGCGCCAGAGCTATCAGGTGCTCGACACGCCGCGCAAGCTCGAGGGGCTGACGCAACAGCTCGAGGAGCAGGGCCCGGGCGGCCTCGTCGTGTGCGTGCGGCGCTCGGTCACCGCGCGCGAGCTCGCCGAGAGCCTGGCCGCGCGCGGCCTCGCGCTCGCGACGCTGACCGCCGCGAGCACCGACGAGGAGGTCGCCGCCGCGGCCGCCGCGCTCGGCGCGGGCGAGCTCGACCTCGTGCTCGCCAGCGACCGCGCCGCGCGCCGCCTCGCGCTGCGCGACGCGCGCCGCGTCGTGCACTACGACCTGCCGACCGACACCGAGAGCTACGTGCGCAGCCTGAGCCTCGTGCGCGACGCCCAGGGCGGCGGCGAGGCGCTGCTGTTCGTGACGTACCGCGAGCGCGGCATGCTGCGCCTGATCGAGTTCGCGACCAACGCGCGCCTCGAGCAGCTCCCGCCGCTCGGCCGCGACGGCGGCAAGGGCGAGCTGCGCCCGGTGCGCGCCGACCGCGGCGACCGCCCCGACCGCGGGCCGCGCTCGTTCGAGCCGCGCCGCGAGGAGCGCTCCTTCGACCGCGGCGCCAAGCCGCGCAAGGGCGAGCAGGCCCCCGACGAGGGCATGGAGCGCTTCCGCATCGAGGTCGGCTTCCGCCACGGCGTGAAGCCCGGCCACATCGTCGGCGCGATCGCCAACGAGGCCGACCTGACCGGCAAGGACATCGGCAAGATCGAGATCTACGACACCTTCACCACCGTCGACCTGCCCGCGGGCATGCCGGCCGAGGTGTTCGAGACGCTCAAGCGCACGCGCGTCTGCGAGCGCGAGCTGAACCTGTCGAAGGACACCGGCGAGCGGCCCCCGCGCGAGCAGGGCGGCGACCGCGGCGGTCGTCCGTTCCAGCGCGGCGGCGGCGGGCGCTCCTTCGGCGGCCAGCGCGACGATCGCGGCGGGCGCTCGTTCGGTGGCGGCCGTTCCTTCGGCGGCGACCGTGACGACCGCGGCAAGCGCTCGTACGGCGGCGATCGCGACGACCGCGGCGGGCGCCCGTTCCAGCGCGGCGGCGGGCGCCCCTTCGGGGGCGGCCGCGACGACCGCGGCGGGCGCAGCGGCGGTTACGGCGGCGGCGACTCGTACCGCGACTGAGCCCCCGCGAGTCCGGCCTGCGCGCCGCTCGGCCCTCGACGGCCGGGCGGCGCGATGATTTCGCGCACCGCCCCGGCGCGCGCGTCAGTCCTCGACGTCGGTCTCGACGAAGCTCCACCCGATCTCGGGGTGCTTCGTGCGCAGCTCGCGCTCGAGCTCGTTGACCTGCGCGATGGCCTCGGCGTGGCTGAGCCCGTCGCGCAGGCGCAGCTTCACCGCGACGAGCACCTGCGGCCCGAGCTGGTAGGTGATGAGGTTGTAGACCTCTTCGACGTGGTCGTCGGCCTCGACCTCCGCGCGCAACGACGCCTGCAGCGCGGGATCGGCCGAACGGCCGATCAGGAGGTCGTGCACGCGCACCGCGACGAACAGCGCGATCACGAGCAGCACGGCGCCGATGCTCATCGAGCCGTACGCGTCCCAGTGCGGCTCGCCGGTCACGGCCGCGAGCGAGAGGAAGCCGAGCGCCAGCACGAGGCCGACGATCGCGCCGAGGTCCTCGCCGAAGACGACGACGAGCTCGGAGTTGCGCGACACGTGCAGCCACTCCCAGAGCGAGCGCTCGCCGCGCAGGTGGCGGATCTCGCGCAGCGCGCCGAACAGGCTGCCGCCCTCGAGCAGGATGCTGACCACGAGCACGGCGATCGCGATCCAGGGCCGGTCGAGCTCCTCCGCCGCGTGCAGCTTGTGGACGCCCTCGTAGATCGAGAACAGCCCGCCCAGGCTGAACAGCAGCAGCGCCACGAGGAAGCTCCAGAAGTACGTCGACATGCCGTAGCCGAGCGGGTGCTCGGCGTCGGGCGCCTTCTTCGACTGCTTCAGCCCGAGCAGCAGCAGGAGCTGGTTGCCGGTGTCGGCCGTCGAGTGCACGCCCTCGGCCACCATCGCGCTCGAGCCCGTGAAGAACGCCGCCGTGAACTTCGCCAGCGCGATGCCGAGGTTCGCCAGGAAGGCGTAGAGGATGGCTCTGACGGGGTTCCCGCTACCGGCGGACATGGCGTGGCTCCTGCGCGCGGGGGCGCGCGGCCCGCGGATCGTAGGGAGGCGCCGCCGCGATTGCGACCGGTCAGCGCACGCCGACCAGGCGCCAGTACTTGAAGTACACCTCGAAGGCCAGAGCGTCGTAGCTCCACGCGGCCAGGCCGCCGCCGCGCGTGCGCTCGTCGCACACGAGGCGCGCGCGCTCGCGCGCCGTGCCCCCGGTGACCTGGAGATCGCGCGCGCGCAGGACCTCGCGATTCAGGACTTTCGTCCAGGCCCGCCAGCGCTCGCCGCCGACGCGCTGCGCGACCAGCGTCTGCATCAGCACGCGCTCGGGGCGCACGTCGACGCCGTCCGCGCGCCAACTCGGCGCGACCGCGAGCAGCTCGTCGACGCGCGTCTCGAGCGGCGCGCCGTGCTCGTACGTCTCGTCGGCCAAGAGGCGCGTCCACAGCTCCCACGCCACGTCCTCGGCGGGCAGGCCGCCCTCGTTCAGGCCGCGGTCGCGCAGGCGCGCACGCCGCGGCCTCGACGAGGCGACGGCGCGCGCAGGCCGGCGTCGCGCGCCGAGCGCAGCGCCATCGCCGCCCAGCAGGTCGTGCGCGCGTCGAGGTCGCGCTCCCCGGGCGCGACGGGCCAGCCGCCGTCCTCGAGCGCCGTGCGCCGCAGCAGCGCGACCGCGGCCTCGAGCGCCGCGAGGCGCGCGTCGTCTCCCAGAGCACCGCGGCCTCGCTGAGCGCGAGCGTGGCGATCGCGTGATCGGCGAGCGGGTCGTCGAGCCCGCTGACGCGAGCCGTCCGTCGGCGCCTTGCCGCGCGACGAGCCCGTCGAGGGCCGCGACGCAGCGCGGGCCATACGGCGCCTCGTCGGGCGCGTCGGTCTCCATGAGCAGGGCGAGCGTGAACAGCGCCGTGACGAGCGCGTCGTCGCCCGCCGTGCCGGGGTGCGTGCCCTCGGCCTCGAGGGCAGCAGCGTCGCGGCGGACCACAGGCCGTCGGCGCGTTGCCTCGTGAGCACGTGCAACGTCACCTGCGGCTCGCACCGCGTCGACGCGCTCCCGCGCCCGGGCTTCTGCCCGGCCGCGAGGAGCGCGAGCGTGCCGTAGCCGAGCGCGGCGAGCGACCCGCCGGGCACCGACGGGTCGACGGCGAGCAGCGCGCCGCCATCAGCTCCTGCCTTCAGGACCGCCTTCATCGTCGCGTGCCAGCCCTTCCACGCCTCGCCGCCGAGGTTGTAGGCGAGCAGGCTGCGCAGGTAGTAGCTCTCCGCGTCGAAGCCCTCGCCGCTCGGCGTCCACGCCACGGGGCGCGCGAGCAGCACCGCGGCGCGCTCGTGCAGCTCGGGTGCGGCGAGCGCGGTCTCGCCGGCCATCAGGCGCGTGACGAGCTCGAACGAGAGCGCGCGCGTGTCGGCCTCGGCCGCGTCATCGCCCTCGGTGCGCGCGCGCCACGCGGCCGCGGCGACGAGCTGCGGCGCCTCGACGAGCGCGGAGCTGCGCGCGGACACGAGCGCGAGCGTCGCCCAGCAGGTGGCGCGCGCGTCGTAGACCTCGGTCTCGCCCGCCGTCGCGGCCCAGCCGCCGCCGGCGAGCGCGCGCTGCTCGAGCCAGCGCACCGCGCGCCGGGCGCCGTTCGCGCACGCCTCGTCCTGCCCCAGGAAGGCCGCCTCGCTCAACGCGAACGCGGCCACGGCCTGGCTCGCCACGCTCGGCGACGTGCCGACACGACCATCCTCGGCCTGCGCTGCGAGCAGGAAGTCCAGCGCTCCGCGCACGTTCTCCTTGCAGGGCCCCGCGCTCGGCGTCTTCCCGTCGCCGAGCATGGCGAGCGTGAGCAGGCCGGTGACCAGCACGTCGTCGTCCGCGCGCCCCTGCACCACGCCCTCACCGGCGGGCACGCTCGCAGCGCTCCAGCCGCCGTCGGCGCGCTGGAGCTGGACCCAGAGCGGCGTCTCCTGCCGGACGTCGGCCTCCAGCCGTGCGGAGACCGGCGCGGCGGCCGATTGCAGGACGGGGGCGACGGCGAGCGCGAGCACGACGGCAGGAGCGAGCGGCGACATGGGACCTCCGGGGTACGGGACGGCGGGACAACGGCCCCCCGCCCCCCGCGGTTCAAAGCTCCCGCGCGGCGCCCCGCAGGGCCTCCAGCAGCCCGCGCAGGTCGTCGAGCGTCGTGGCCGAGTTCATCAGCGTCGTGCGCAGGAAGAGCCCCTCGCGGCGGCGCGTCTGCACGAGGTAGTAGGCGCCCGAGTCGACCACGCGGCGGCGCAGCTCGGCCTGCAGCGCGTCGAGCTCCCCCGCCGCGACGCCGCGCGGCACGTGGCGGAAGCAGACGATGTTCGTCTCGGGGCGCGTGCAGAGCTCGAAGTCGGGCGCGGCCTCGAGCTCGTCCGCGAAGGCGTGCGCGAGATCGACCACCGTGTCGAGGTAGTCGCGGAACGGCCCCGCGCCGTGCGCGTGCAGCGCCGCGTAGAGCGTCAACGCCATGCCGCGCTTGGTGCACTCGACCGTGCGGCGGCCGCCGTCCCACTGCAGCGTGTCGTCCTCGAAGAGGTAGCGCGCCTCCTGCGCGAAGCTCTCGAGCGCGTGGCGCTCCTCGCGGAAGAGCACCGCCGTCGAGAGCGCCGGCATCTGCATCAGCTTGTGCGCGTCCCACACGACCGAGTCGGCGCGCTCGACGCCGCGCAGCACGTCGCGGTGCCTGCGGCTCAGCGCGTGCGTCGCGCCGTGCGCGCCGTCGACGTGCAGCCACAGGCCGTGCTCGGCGCAGAAGTCCGCGATCGGCTCGAGCGGGTCGAAGGCGCCCGTCGCGGTCGAGCACGCGCTCGCGACGACGCACACCACTTCGCGGCGCTGCTTGCGCGCGGCGGCGAGGCGCGCGGGGAGCTGCGCGACGTCCATGCGGTGCGCGGCGTCGGTGGGCACGCGCACGACGCCGCCCTTGCCCCAGCCCATGACCTGCGCGGCGCGCGCGACCGAGTAGTGGCTCTCCTCGCTGACGAGCAGCGCGAGGCGCGCGCCGTTCGAGCCGCCGCCCCACGAGCCCGTGCGCGCTTGCCGCGCGGCGAGCAGCGCGGTCAGGTTGCCGAGCGACCCGCCCGAGGTGAACAAGCCGCCGGCCGCGGGCCCGAGGCCGAGCTCGTCCGCCATCCAGCGCACGACCCCGCGCTCGCAGACGGTCTGGAGCTGGCCCATCTCGTAGACCGCCATGCCGTTGTTGAGCAGCGCGCCGACGAGCTCGAACAGCGCGGCGAGCGGCAGCGGCGTCGCGACCTGGTGGCCGACGTAGCGGCGGTGGTGCAGGTGCGTCGCGGCGTCGAGGGCCGCCTCGAGCAGGGCCAGCGCGCGCGGCCCGGTCTCCCCCGCCGCGACGCGCTCGTCGAAGCGTCCGGGCCAGCGCTCGCCCAGCGCGAGCGGGTCGCGCCGCGCGAGCACGGGGCCCTCGCCGGCCCGTCCGGCGGCCATCCAGGCCCGCAGCCGCTCGAGGAAGGCCGGACCGAGCTCGGTCAGCAGGGCCGCGTCGCGGGGGTCGCTCATGCGCGGATCCTACGCCGCCCGATCGGCGCCGGGAGCGCGGAAAGGCCTAACGGAGCGCCCCCCGTCCGGCCGATGGACGCCGGGAGATCCCGCCCCCCGCGCCCCGTACGAGCCCCTGTCCCATGAACCGCAACTTCGAAGCCCGAATCCTCGACACCCTCTCCGAGCTGGCCCGCCAGTGCCAGTCCATGAGCAAGCGCTCGAGCACCGTCGCGGAACTCGCGGGCAACCAGGCCGCGCTCGGTATCTACAGCCAGTACGCGCGTACCTTCGGCGAGCGGCTGGACAAGGCGTACGAGTCGATCGAGTCGCTCGTCGAGCAACGCGAGGAGCGCACGACGCTGGGCCCCTCGCCGCTGCGCATCGAGAACCTCGACCTGAAGAAGACGTCGGGGAACATGATGAACCTGACGAACCTGCCGAACCCGGCCGGCTCGATCGCGAAGCAGGCGGCGCTCAAGGGCTCGGGCTCGCTGATCGGGATCCCCGACGTGATCGGCTTCCTCGCCGGGCTGAGCGCTTCCGGCACCCTGAGGGTCACGACGCTGGACGAGAGCTTCACGATGCTCCTCCAGGACGGACTCCTCACCCACGCCATCTCCGACAACACGCCCGACGGCCAGCGCCTCGGCGACGTGCTCGTCGAGCAGGGCGCCATCTCCGAGAAGCGCTTGAAGAGCTTCCTGCTGCGCAACCGCAACTCACCGCGCAAGCTGGGCGAGGCGCTGATGCTGGAGGAGCAGGTCACCGAGCGTGAGCTGCGCGCCGCGCTCGAGGAGCAGGTGCGCCGACTGTTCGTGCGCCTGTTCGAGTCCGACGGCGCGAGCTTCGAGTTCCTCGAGGGCCTGCCGCCGGGCGAGCCGAACGATCTGCGCATGAGCCTCCCGGGCCTGCTGCTCGAGAGCGCGACGGCGTTCGACGAAGCTCACCGCCAAGCGAGCTGACTCGAGTCCTCTCGGGACGCGCTGCGCCGACGCTCCTCCGCGGAGCGCCGGCGCGGTGCGTTTCGGGGCGCCGCGGCGCCTACCACTCGGCGGGCGCGCCCCAGCGCTCGCGGAAGACGGTCTCCGCGAGCGGGCGCCGCGTGCGCGGCACGAGGTCGCGCTCGCGCAGGCCCTCGGGCAGCGCGTCGGCCGGCGCGGGCCGCGCGATCGCGAGGCCGGTCTTGGCGACGAAGCCCGCGGGGATGCCGTACAGCTCGCGCGCGCGCTCGGGCAGGATGCCGCCCATCTGGTGCACGACGAGTCCGCGGGCGGTGGCCTCGAGCACGAGCTGCGCCGACGCGAGGCCGAGGTCGTGCTCGGCCGTGCCGTTGGGGTGGCCGTTGCGCGCGAGCGTCGTGGCGACGACGCCGAGCGCGAGCACGCCGGCGTGACGCGCCCAGGTCTGGTTCGGCTCGACCAGGCAGGACAGCAGGCGCGCGAAGGCCGCCTCGTCCTCGCGGCCCGCGACGAGGTAGCGCCACGGCTGCTCGTTGAACGCCGAGGGCGCCCAGCGCGCGGCCTCGAACAGCGCCGCGACGTCGGCGGGGTCGAGCGGCTCGGGGCTCAGCGCGTACGGGCTCCAGCGCGCGGCCACCAGCCCGTGCACCTCGTGATCGAGCTGCGCGCGCTTGACGTCGTCCTGTCCGAGCCAGCTCATGCGCCCAGCTCCACGAGCACCAGCTCGCTGTCCTCGAGCGCCTCGAAGCGCAGCGCGGCCTCGTCCTCGAGCGCCGCACCGTCGCCCTCGGCGAGCTCGACGTCGTTCAAGCGCACGCGCCCGCTGGCGAGCTGCACCCACGCGCCGCGGCCCGGCGCCAGCCCGTGCTCGAGCGTCGCGCCGGCGTCGAGCAGCGCGCCGTAGACCGCCGCGTCGCGGTGCAGGCGCAGCGAGCCGTCGCGGCCGTCGTCGGTCACGAGCGCCACCAGGTGCCCGCGCCGCTCGTCGAGCGCGAACGTGCGATCCTCGTAGCCCGGCTCGAGGCCGCGCTCGTCGGGCACGATCCAGAGCTGGAACACGCGCAGCGGCTCCGACTCCGAGGCGTTGAACTCGCTGTGGCGGATGCCGCGGCCGGCGCGCATGTACTGCACGTCGCCGCGGCGCAGCACGGCGCCGTGGCCCTCGCTGTCGCGGTGCGCGAGCGCGCCGTCGATCACGTAGGTCACGATCTCCATGTCCTGGTGGCCGTGCGTGCCGAAGCCCGTGCCGGGCGCGATCACGTCGTCGTTGAGCACGCGCAACGCGCGGAAGCCCAGGTGCGCCGGATCGAAGTAGTCGGCGAAGGAGAAGGAGTAGCGGGTCTGCAGCCAGCCGAGGTCGGCGCGGCCGCGCTCCGCGGAGGGGCGCTTGTGGATCATGGCGCTGGGGGCGAGGTCGAGTGAGCCCCCCGGTTCGCGCGGCGGCCGGCGTTGGGACGGCGCCCGTCAGGCGTAGTCGAAGAGCTGCGCGAGCTCGAAGCGCTCGCCGCTCGCCGCGCACAGCGCGCGCAGCACCTTGCCCTGCACGTTGGGCGTCAGGCGGCGGCCCTTGACGGCGCGCGCGACCATCTTGTGCGTGAGCTGCTCGGTCGAGGCGCGCACGAGGTCGTGGGCCGTCAGGCCGCGCTCGGCGAGCACGCGCGCCAGGGGCTGCTCGCCGAGGTCGCGCGGGAGGGAGTCGTCCATGACGCACAGCGTACCGGCGCGACCGCGACACAGCTCTTGCGCGCGCGGCCGGGACTTCCGGGCGCGCCGCTGGGCCGGTCCGGCGCGCGTGGGCAGAATCGCGGTATGCCCAGCCCCCGCGTCAGCCGCCAGGACCTCGTCGACCAGCTCCGCCGCGCCCTCGAGGCCGAACCCGCCGCGCTGGCCGCCTACGTCGGCGGCAGCGAGGCCAGCGGGCGGCTCGACGCGCGCTCGGACATCGACCTCGTCGTCGTGGCCGAACGGGCCGACGTCGAGCGCGTGTTCGCGACCGTCGCGCGCGCGCTCGAGGCGCTGTCGCCGATCGCGGAGCGCTACCGCACCCCCGAGCCGACCTGGCACGGCATGTCGCAGGAGTTCCTGCAGGTCGCCGACGCCGACCCCGACCACGTGATCGACCTCGTCGTCGCGCCGCGCGACCTGCCGGTGGAGAAGCGCCTGACCGAGCGCGAGCGCCACGGCGAGCCGGTGGTGTGGTTCGACCGCGTCGGCGAGGCGCGCGCGACGACGCTCGACCGCGCGGCGCAGCTCGCGCTGATGGAGAAGCGCCTGGCCGACCTGCGCGCGCGCTTCGTCGTCTTCCAGCCGGTCGTCTCGCGCGCCGCGGGCCGCGGCTTCCCGGCCGAGGCGCTCGCCTGCTACGTGCGCTTCACGGTGACGCCGCTGGTCGACCTGCTGCGGCTGCGCCACGCGCCGGTGTTCTTCGACTTCGGCCTGCGCTACCTCGACCGCGACCTGCCCGACGAGCCGCGCGCCTTCGTCGAGTCGCGCATGCTGCCGCGCGACCTGGGCGAGCTCGAGCGCTTCCGCGAGGAGCTCGTCGCGCGCTTCGCCCGCGAGCTGGACGAGCTCGACCGCGGCGCCTGGCGCCCGGCGCTCTGAGCTCCGCGAGATTCCGTCGGGAATCCGCCGTCCCCGGTGCGCCCGCCGCGCGCACCGGGTATCTCGTCGCCCATGGTCCCCTCCGCCTCCGGCTCCCCCACGCGCGGCGTGCTGCGCCTCGCCGCGCCGCTCGTGCTGTCGTTCTGGTTCCGGGCGGCCTTCCAGTGGGTGGACACGGCCTACGCGTCGATGCTCGAGGGCGTCGGCGACGCGTCGATCGCGGCCATCGGCCTCGCGGTGCCGTTCGAGTTCCTGATGATCGCGTGCTGGGTCGGCACGTCGAACAGCCTGACGAGTCGCCTGTCGGCCGCGATGGGCGCGCGCGAGGGCGAGCGCGTCGCGCAGCTCCTCGCCGCGGCGCGGCGCATCGTGGTCGGGCTGACCGTGCTGTTCCTGGCCGTCGCGGCCGGCATCTGGTTCGTGACGCCGCACCTCGACCTCGACCCGCTCGTCGCGCGGCAGTTCCGCGTCTACGGCACGGTGCTGCTCGCCGGCTCGAGCCTGACGACCTTCTGGTCGGTGCTGCCCGACTCGATCGTCAAGGCGCACCACGACATGCGCTCGACGATGTGGGCCGGCATGGCCTCCACCGCGACCAACGTGACGCTCAACACGGTGTTCGTGTTCGCCTTCGGCTGGGGGCTGTTCGGCATCGCGCTCGCGACGGTGCTCGGCCGCTTGGGCGGGCTGGCCTACGCGCTGCGCCAGGCGAACCGCCACGAGCGCGCGCGCCTCGCCGACGGCAACGACGACGCCCCCGGGCGCTTCGAACGGCCGGTGCGCACGCTGCTCGGCTTCGCGCTGCCCGCGGGCCTCTCGTTCGTCTTCCTGGCGGTCGAGGGCATGGCCTTCAACGCGCTGCTCGCCGGCCGCCCCGACGCGGCCGAGCTCCTGCCGGCCTGGTCGATCCTCGATCGCGCCGGGCGCTTCCTCGTGATGCCGATGATCGCGACCGGCGTGGCGCTGCTGCCGCTCACCGCGCGGCTGGTGGGCGCCGGCGACGCGTCGCGCATCCGCCGCGAGCTGCGCACCGCCGCCGCCGCGTGCGCCGGCTACTGCCTGCTCGTCGTGGCGCCGCTCGCGCTGTGGGCCGGTCCGCCGCTCGTCGACGCGCTGGTCGAGTCGCCCGACGCGCGCACGGCCGCGGTGCACGCGCTGCGCTGGCTGCCGCTCGGCATCGCGCTGGGCTTCCCGCTGCTCCTCCTGCGCCCGACGTTCGAGGGACTGCAGCGGCCGCGCCTGGGCCTGGCGATCTCGGCCTTGCGCGCGCTCGCGCTGGTCGTGCCGCTGGGCGTCGCAGGCGCGCGCTTCGCGCCGCAGTACGGCCTCGGCGCGCTCGAGGGCCTCGTGCTCGGCGGCGCGTTCGGCGCGGGCCTGGCCTCGCTCGCCGCGGCGCTGTGGATGCGCCGCGTGCTCCGCGCCGAGGGATCCGCGGTACCCTCTCGGGCATGAGCCGTCCGCAGTCCGCTCCCGCGCCGCTCCGCCCCTCCCTGCTCGCCGGCCTGGCGCTCGCGCTCGCCGCGTGCGGCGGCGGTGAGGCGCCCGCGCCCGCCGCCTCCGCCGACGCGAACGCCGCGCACCTGAGGACGCTCGCGCTGCACCTCGTGCAGGAGGGCGCGCTCGCCGCGCGGCCGGCCGAGGTCGTGGCGACGCTCTACCCGCCCGCCGACGTCGCGCCGTGGAGCGGGCAGGGCGAGCGCGTGTTCCGCCCGCTCGTGCCCGCGTCGGCGGAGGAGCGCGGCCTGCCCGGCTTCGTCGAACAGGACGGCCGGCTCCAGGTGCCCGGCCTCGTGCTGCTGCAGCCCGAGGGCCAGCCGCGCGAGGTGCGCGTGCCGCTGCGCGTCGCGGCCGCGAGCTTCGACCGCGTGCGGCTGCGCGTCAGCGCCCCGAAGGACGAAGCGCTCTCCGTGGCGCTGCTCGCCGGCGGCCGCGAGGTCGCGCGCTCCGAGGCGCAGACCCTGCGCGCCTCGCAGGAGCCGAAGCTCGTCACGTTCGACCTGCCCGCGCTGCGCGCCGTGAGCGGCGAGGTCGACGAGCTGCGCGTCGTCGGCGCGGGCCGCGCGCAGGGCCTCGTGCTCGTCGAGGTCGCGCTGCTGTGGCAGCCGCTCACCGACTACGTGCCGGCCACCGACGGCCCGGCGCGGCTCGTCGACCTCGGCGGCAGCGAGCTCGACCAGCGCCGCGGCGTGGGCGTCTTCAGCGACGCGCCGGCCGAGGTCGTCTTCGAGGCGCGCGCCGGCGAGGAGCTGCGCTTCTGCACGGCCACGCCGCCCGCGGTGGCGCTGCCCGACAGCACGGCGACGCTGCGCGTGAGCGTCGAGGACGCCGCGGGCGCGCGCGTCGAAGGCGAGTTCCCCGCCGGCGGCGCGCGCCTCGAGTGGCACGAGGCGAAGCTCGGGCTCGCGGGCCTCGCGCCCGGCCCCGCGCGCGCGCTGTTCGAGCTCGTCGGCGCCGGCGCGGCGCGCGAGGCCTGCGTCGTCGGCGAGCTGCGCGTGCTGCAACCGCGCCGGCCGCGCCGACCGTGCTGCTGGTGACCTCGGACACGCACCGCGGCGACCACGTCGGCGCGCTCGGCCCGGGCGCGCCGGTGCGCACGCCGGCCATCGACGCGCTGGCGGCGCGCGGCGTGCTCTACACGGACGCGTACGCGGCCTCGAACACGACCAACCCTTCGCACGGCTCGCTGATGACGGGCCTGCCCGTGCGCGACACGCGCGTGCTCGACAACAGCTCGCCGCTGGTCGACGACGCGCGCACGCTGGCCGAGGCGTTCCGCGACGCGGGCTACCACACGCTCGCCGCGGTCTCGGTGCGGCACCTGATGGACGACGAGAGCGGCTTCGGTCAGGGCTTCGAGCGCATGGCCGGGCCCTCGTCCGAGGCCTCCGAGCGTCCGGCGCGCGCGACGACGACGCAGGCCGTGGCGTGGCTCGACGAGCTGGCCGACGAGCCCGTGTTCCTGTGGGTGCACGTCTTCGACGCGCACTCGCCCTACGAGCCGCCGGCGTCGACCGACCGGCGCTACTACCCCAAGGGCAAGGACCCCTTCGACCCGAGCCAACGCCTGCAGTACGACGGCCGCTTCCTGCCCGTGTACCTGCGCGGCCTGACGGACGTCGAGTTCCCCTACGCGCAGTACCGCGCCGAGATCGACGCGCTCGACGGCGAGCTGGAGCGCCTGCTCGCGCACCCGCGCGCGCTGGCCGGCGTGACCGCGCTGACCGCCGACCACGGCGAGTCGTTCGGCGCGCACGGCATCTGGTGGGACCACGCCGGCCTCTACCCCGACACGCTGCACGTGCCGCTCGTGCTCGCGTGGCCGGGCGGACCGCACGGCGTGCGCTGCGACGCGCCCGTCGAGCAGATGCACCTCGGCCGCACGCTGCTCGACGCCGCGGGGCTCGTGGCGAGCGAGTTCCGCGGCGCGGACCTGCGCGCGGCGGCCGCCGGCGCGGCGATCGAGCGCCCGCGCTACTCGCTCGCCAAGGAGGGCCACGCAGCGTCGCTGCTCGAGGGCGGCTGGTTCCTCGTGCTCAACCTGAGCGACTACCAGACGACGGCCATGGCGCGGCCGCGCGCGCGGCACACGGTCGAGCTCTACGACCTCGCGCACGACCCGGCCGCCGCGAACGACCTCGCCGAGCGCGAGCCCGCGCGCGCCAAGGCGATGCGCGCCAAGCTCGTCGAGTGGCTCGGCGGCGCGAGCGCCCGCGGCCTGGCCGGCGCGGGCGCGGGCACCGCGGAGCAGAAGCGCCGCCTGGCGAGCCTCGGCTACACCGGCGACGGCCCGAGCGAGGACGCGCGCGCGGGGCGCTGGATCGAGGCGGACTGCGACTGCGCGCAGTGCGCGCGCTGGCGCGACTGAGGCGGCGGCGACGCCGCGCTCAGACCTGCGCGGGCTCGGGGCGCGCGGCGCACGCCTGCCCGACGGCCTCGACGAGCTGCGCGGCCGAGAAGGGCTTGGGCAGGTAGACCGCGTCGCCGAGCGCCTGCTGCGCGCGCAGCAGCTCCTGCGAGTAGCCGGACATCACGACCGCCGGCAGCTCGGGCAGGTGCTCGCGCAAGGCCTGCACGAGGTCCGTGCCGCCCATCTCGGGCATGACCGCGTCGGTCACGACGACGTCGAGCCGTTCGAGGCCCGCGGCGACCTGGAGCGCGTCGTGGCCGTTCGCGGCGGTGCGCACCTCGTGGCCGGCCTTGTGGAGCGCCTGCGTCGACACCTCGAGCACGGCCGCGTCGTCCTCGACGAGCAGCACGACGCGCGCGTCGCCGTCGACGGCGACGCGCTGCTGCGGGCGCCGGCTGTCCCACGCGGGCTCCTCGAGCCGCGGCAGGAACACCTCGACCTCCGTCCCGCGGCCCAGCTCGCTGCGCAGCTCGAGCTCGCCGCCCGCCGCGCGCACCTCGCCATAGACGATCGACAGCCCGAGCCCCGTGCCCTGCCCGACCGGCTTGGTCGTGAAGAACGGCTCGAGCGCGTGGTCCAGCGTGGCCTGGTCCATGCCCTCGCCGTCGTCGCGCACGGTGAGCACGATCCAGTCGCCGGGCTTGCCGCGCCGCGAGCGGTCCGTGAGGCGCGTCGAGACGAACAGCTTGCCGCCGCGCGGCATCGCGTCGACCGCGTTGAGGATCAGGTTCAGCGCGATCTGGCTGATCTGCCCGGGGTCGAGCTCGACGCGGTCCTCCTCGGCGGTGAGGTCGAACTCGAGCCGCACGTCGGCGCGCACGAGGCGCTCGAGCATCGGCCGCAGCTCGAGCAGCTCGGCGTTCAGGTGCAGCCGGCGGCGCCGCAGCACCTGCTGGCGCGAGAACGACAGCAAGCGCTTGGTCAGCGAGGACGCGCGCTCGGCCGAGGCGATGACCTGCTCGATCGCCGCGCGGTGCTTGCCCGCCAGGTCCGGCGAGCGCAGCGCGATGTCGGCGTTGCCCAGGATGGCGGTGAGCACGTTGTTGAAGTCGTGCGCGATGCCGCCGGCGAGCTGGCCGACGGTCTCGAGCCGCTGCGAGCGCTGGAAGCGCGCCTCGAGCTCCATGCGCGCCTGGGCGACGAGACGGTCGCGCTCGAGCGTCTGCAACGTGAGCCCCAGGAGCACCGCGAGGAAGCCCGACAGCGCGAGGCCGCCGAGCAACATCCACCCGTAGCCCTCGCCGAGCCAGGTCGCCTGCGCGCCGGGCAGCGACGCCACGGCGAGGTCCCACGTGCGATCGAGCAGGTGCACGTGTCCGTGCGTCACGTCCTCGTCGGTGAGCTGGCTCGCGTTCGCGCTGGCGTACAGCGGCTGCGCGCCGTCGTGCAGCTCGAGCACGTGGTCGGCCGGTTGCTCCTTGGCCATGCAGGCCGCGACGAGCGGCTCGATCGCGAACACGCCCGCGACGCAGCCCGGCAGCCCGCTGCGATGCTCGACGGCCGGGTAGAGCGCGACGAGCGCGAGGCCGCCCGCGCCGTCGTCGAGCGGCGGCGACAGCGTCGGCTCGCCGAGCGCCTGCGCGCGGATCAACTCCTCCTCGATCGCCGGATCGGAGAGCACACCGCCGGGCTGCGCGCCGCTCTGCACCTGGCCGTCCGCGTCGATCCAGGCGATGGACGTGAGCCCGCCGAGCATCGACAGCAGGTCCTCGGCCGAGTCCGCGAAGCTCGCCGGGTCGGCCATCAGGCCGGCCGCGCGCTGATCGCGCAACGACTCGAGCACGGCCAAGCGCGCCCCCACGTACTCCTCGAGGCGGTGGCCGAGCTGACGCGCGAGCAACTGGTCCTGCTCGTCACGCAAGCTGCGCTGCTCATCGCGGAAGAGGCTCCAGGAGAGCACGACGCCCGCAGCGAGCGCGACGAACACGGCGAAGGGCGCCAGGCGCAGGAGGCTGGAGCGGCGCAGGCGCGGAGCAGCGCCTTCACCGTCGGGCAGCGGCAGATGGAGCATGATGGAGAGCGAGGCTGGGGGCCGCGGCCAGCATAGCAGCCCCGCGCGGAATCCAGGCCCTAGGGAAGACGCCCGAGGAGGCCCGCAGACGCCCGAGATCGGGCGGCGCGGCGGCGCTGTCCCGGCAAGTGCCCCGGCGCTACCTTGTGCGCATGAACCTCCTCAGCTCTCGCCGCTCCTTCCTCAAGCTGGGCGCCTCCGCGGCGCTCGTCCCCCTCGCGGCGTGCGCCGGCTTGCCCGCCGCCGCGCCGCGTCGTCGCGTCCAGGGCCGTCTGCGTCACGCCGGTATCGGCGTGGGCGGGATGGGCGCCGAGGACCTGAAGCAAATCTCCCAGCACCCCGAGGTCGACATCGTCGCGCTGTGCGACGTCGACGAGGGCCGCCTGCGCGCGGCCGCCGAGCGGCACCCGGGCGCGAAGCTCTTCCGCGACTGGCGCGAGCTCTTCCGCGTGATGGCCGACGAGATCGACTCCGTGCACGTCACGACGCCCGACCACATGCACGCGCCGATCGGTCTGCGCGCGCTCGAGCTCGGCAAGCACGTCTACTGCCAGAAGCCGCTGACGCGCACGGTCAGCGAGGCGCGCGCGATGGCCCGCGCCGCGCGCTCGGCCGGCGTCGTCACGCAGATGGGCATCCAGAACCGTTCGAACGCGCCCTACCGCTCCGCGCACGAGCTCTTCCGCCGGCGCCCTGTCGGCGACATCTACGAGGTGCACGTGTGGACCGACCGCCCCAACGGTTGGTGGCCGCAGGGCGCCGACCGCCTGCCCGGCGCCGACCCGATCCCCGCGGCGCTCGACTGGGACCTGTGGCTCGGCGTCGCGCCCGAGCGCCCGTACAAGGAAGGCCAGTACCACCCGTTCGCGTGGCGCGGCTGGCTGGACTTCGGCACCGGCGCGCAGGGCGACATGGCGTGTCACCTGATGGACCCGGCCGTGCGCTTCCTCGAGCTCGACGCGCCGACGCGGCTGCGCTCCGACGGCCCGACGCCCAACGGCGAGACCTATCCGCTGTGGTCGACGGTGCACTACGAGTTCCCCGCGAACCGCTGGACGACGCGCGGGCCGCTGCAGCTCACCTGGCACGACGGCGGTCGCAAGGCGCCGCAGCAACTGCTCGACGACCTCGGCATCGCGGAGATCCCGGCCAACGGCTGCCTGTTCGTCGGCACCGAGGGCGCGCTGTTCGCCGACCCCTACTCCACCGCGCAGCTCTTCCCCGCGGCGAAGTTCGCCGACTACGAACTGCCGCAGGTGCCCGCGCTGAACCACTGGTTCGTGTGGGTCGACGCCTGCCGCGGCGAGGGCGAGGCCAACGCGTCCTTCGACTACGCGGCGAAGCTCACCGAGGTCGCGCTGCTCGGCAACGTGGCGCTCGCGTTCCCGCACGAGACGCTCGCGTGGGACGGCGCCGGCATGCGCTTCCCCGCGCGGCCCGAGGCCGACGCGCTGCTGCGCCCGACCTACCGCGCGGGCTGGGAGCTGGCCTAGAATCGGCGCGCCGCCCCGCTCCGCTGCGCGCGGGGCGGGGCGGCGTCGTCACGGCGCGCGTAGGCTCAGAGCGTCCAGAGCACGCGCAGCGCGGAGGACAGGTTGCTGCCCTGCCCGCACGGACCGACCGGGTCGCGGTACCAGACCTGGTAGACGCGCGCCGCGCCGGGCGTGACGCCGCTCACGGCGCTCCACGCGGGCCACAGGCTCGCCGCGCCGGCGCCGTCGAGCTGCACGGTCGCGAGGCGCAGCTTCGGGTTGCCCGCGCACAGCACGCCGTCGCGGAAGGGCGTGGCGACCTCGCTGCCGCCCTGCACGAACACGCAGAACTGGCCGGGACGGCCGTCGCTGACGAACAGCACGAGGTCGGCGGCCGACACCGAGGCGCTGCCGCTCGCCGCCAGGCTCGCGCCGACGCCGCCGGCGTTGCGGCAGCCCGCGCCGGCGAGGCCGTCGTTGCCGCAGGGGCACGGCGCGGCGTCACCGCTCGCGAAGCAGAACGGAACGGCCGGGCCGGGCGCGAAGGCCGGCACCGCGCTCGGGAACAGGAGCGCGGCCGGGCCGCCGCCGACCTGGAAGAGCTCGAGTCCGGCGACGCCGGCGACCGGCGCGACGTCGGTCTCGATGCGCATCCCGTACGCCGTGCCGAAGCGCAGCGCGTTCGCGAACGGGTTCTGCGCGAAGGTCTGCGCGCACTCGAAGCGCAGCTCGTTCGCGCCCGTGACGAGGCTCCACGGCGTCGTGTCGTAGGGCTCGCCGCTGTGATAGGCGATGTCGCGGAAGTCGGAGCCGCTCACGCTGCCGCCGGGCTGGAAGTCGACGACGAGCGCGCGCGCGGCGGCCGACGACGTGAGGTTCTGCACGACCCAGTCGTAGCGCCAGGTGCCGCCGAGCTGTTGCACGCGCTGCGCGACGAGGTAGCGGCCGACGCCGCTGGCCCCGAACTCGCCGAAGCTGTCGACGGGCGTGAGCACGACCTCGGGGTCGGCCAGGCGCCAGGCCTCGAGCGCGGACTCGCCGACGTGCGTCGCGCCCACCGGCACGATCGTCGTCGCCGACACCACCTGCAGCTCGCGCCACGAGACGTTGTCGCGGTCGACGCCCGCGGCGACGTCCTGCGCGTCCACGTACATCAGCTCGACGAAGTAGCGCGCGCCGGGGAACTGCGCCGGGTCGAGGTCGCTCACGTGCACCTGCAGGCGGCCGGCGATGGCGCTCGGGCCGCTGGGCGCGGTGGGCGGGTCGAGGTGCACGCCGAGCGCGGAGAGCACCTCGGAGCGCGGACCGCCCTGCTGGCCGTCGCAGAGCGTCGCCGAGTGCGAGCTCGCGCAGCCCGCGCCGAGCGTGTCGCAGCCGGTCGACTGGCACGTGCCGCAGCCCGGCTCGTTCAGCGCGCAGAACTCGTGCACGCACCAGCTCATGCCGATCTGCTCGAAGCGCCCGTCGTGCAGGCGGTAGAGGTTCTGAACGAGCACCGGGTGATCGCTCGCGCTCCACGCGATCGGCACGGCGCCGCCGTTGCAGGCGGTCACGGCCACCGAGTAGCCGGCGATGCCGCCGCTCTGCCCCCAGTAGCGCAGGCCGCCGTCGGCCAGGGACAGCACGGTCAGGTTCTGCGCCGCGGCGGGCGCGGCGGCGACGAGGGCGAGCGTGAGCGCGAGGAGGCGGGGCTGGAGCATCGTCGCAGGATACCCGCGCCGCGCGGTTCTCGGGGGAAGCCAGCGGCCCGCACGCCGAGCGTTTCCGCGAGCACGGACCGGACGCCCCCCCGGCGCCCGGTCCGTGCTCGCGGCGGCCGCCGCTCAGGCAGTCGTGTCCAGGTGCCGCGGGCCGCCCGCGCCCGCGACGCTGCGCACGCTGCTCGAGGCGTCGTAGAGCTGCGGCCCGCCGGTGACGGCGTCGCGCAGGCCGCCGAGCATGCGCTCGAACAGGTCGCCCAGCGCGGCCGGGTCCATGCCCTGAGCGACGGCGTTCTCGAGGCGATCGAACACGGCGCCGAACTTGTCCTGCACGCCGTCGAGGCGGCGGGCGTCGTCGCCGCCGCGGCCGTCGATCAGGTTCGCGAGGCGCGCGTCGACGCGATCGAACGCGGCGCCGAGGCGGGCGGCCAGGCCCGCCGCGTCGTCGGCATCGGGAGCGACTTCGCTCGTCGCCGTGGCGCCCGCGGGCGTGGGACCGCCGAGCGCGGCGCGCACGTCGTCGCGCAAGCCGTCGACGGCCGCGTGGAAGGCGCGGCCGAGCTTGCCCTCCTGCTGCAGGCCGCCTTGCGCGAGCGCGTTGTCCATGCGGGCCACGAGCGCTTCGAACTCGTCGCGCGCTTCGGCCACCGCGGCGGCCTCCTCGCGCGTGAGCGTGCCGTTCTCGAGGAGCTGGGAGAGGCGCTCGTCGAAGCGCGCGCCGGCCTCGTCGAGGCGCCCGCGCGTGGCGAGCTCGGACGCGCCGGTCGGCGGGGCCGCGGGATCGGCGTTCTGCGGGCGAGCGGCGAGGGCCTGCCCGGCCGTGGCGTTGGGGCGGACGAAGGACTGCTGGTTGGCGGCTCGGAGGTTCATGCCGCGCTTATCGACGCGCCGCGGCCGGCCTTGAAGGACTCTCGACGATCCGCGCGGCCCGCCGTTCCACGCGCGGAGCGAGCCGGAAGGAATGTCGCTTCGAAGGGCGCGCTTTTCCGGCCCAGCGGAAAGAATGGCGCACCGCTCGAGCGCTCCGCCATGTCCTTCGCCCGCCTCGCTCCGCTGCTCCTCGCGCCGCTCCTCGTCGCCTCGGCGCCCGCCGCCGCGCAGGCGACGCTGCCCGACGACGTGCCGGTCGAGGTGCGCGCGCACGCCTCGCGGTTGACGCGCGACGGCGCCTTCGAGCTCGAGCTCGCGCTCTGGCCGCGCGCGGCGATGGAGCGCGACTGGCGCCTGCGCGTCGCGCTCGACGCGTGGGCCGAGGAGTACACCGTCCAGGACGTGGCGCTCAAGCCGGCGCCGACGCGCTGGAAGGTCGGCGAAGCGGTCACGCTGAAGGTGCCGCTGCGCGTGCCCGCCGACAGCAAGCTGGGCTTCGGCGACGAGCTGACCGTGCTGGTGAGCTTCGTCGAGCCCGAGCTCGGCCTGCTCGTACCGCCGCAGTGGCCGCGCGGCGACGCCGAGGGCTGGGCCGCGGTCGAGTCGCTGCCGATGCCCGGCTTCCTCGGCGAGGACGGCGAAGCCGAGCTCGAGGCGGTGATCGCCGCCGCGCGCGAGCTCGAGAAGCAGAAGGACTTCGCCGGCGCGTGGCGCGACCTCGAGGACGCGCTGCGGCGCGCGGGCGACGACGCGACCAAGGAGCGCCTGCGCGGCGAGCTGGCGCGCGTGGGCCGCTTCCCGCCGGCGCCGCAGAGCGACCTCGAGCGCAGCGTGGTGGCGAGCCGCATCGACGCCGAGAAGGTGCGCTACTGGCGCATCGTCGCCGGGCGCCTGAACGACCGCGGCATGCTGCACGGTGCGCTGCGGCTGCTCGAGCGCACGGGCGGCACGCTCTCGGAGCAGGCCGATCGCGAGGTGATCGGCGCGCTGAACGAGGCCGAGCGCGTGCAGGCGGACGTCGACGACCTGCGCGAGCGCCTCGTCAAGGAGCTGTCGGACGCCGACGCGGCGCTCGCGAAGGAGCGCGAGGCGGCGCAGGGCCTCACGGCCGCGCTGCTCGCCGAGGCCGAACGCTACGCGCAGGAGGGCCGCTACCCCGTCGCGCTCGAGCTCGTGCGGCGCCTGCGACGCAGCGACGACGTCGCGGTGGAGAAGCGCGCGTGGGAGCTGCTGCCGCAGTACGAGGAGGCCTGGGTCGCGCGCACCCCGCCGGACCAGGCGGCCGAGGTGCGCGCCGCGCTCGAGCACCCCTCGTTCGCGCGCACCGAGGTCGTCGCGAGCCACTGCTTCCTCTTCATCGGGCCGAAGGACCTCGTGCGCGGCATCCCCGACGCGTCGAAGCTCAACTTCGACCTCGCGTACGTGTGCCTGACCGACCTGTTCGGCCGCAAGCCCAACCCCGAGGGCGACCGCGTCACGGTCTACTTCAAGGAGCTGTTCGAGTTCGGCGGCGGCATCGGCGGCGGCAAGATCATCGACATCGGCAACGCGGACCCGCACCCGCGCCAGCCGGTGACCGTGGACAACGGGCTGCTGTACCACGAGCTCACGCACTGCGTCGACGACACCAACCCGATCTTCGCCGGCTTCCGCGAGGGCCTCGCGAACCTCGGCGCGGCCTACTGCTTCGAGGCGCTCGACCAGGACGGCGACGCGCAGCACTCGTTCGCGGGCAACCTCGAGCAGTTCCGGCGCTTCTTCCTCGAGCGCGACCTCGAGTACTGGCGCATCCAGAACTACGGGCCGAGCGCGGGCTTCTTCCTGTACTTCGTCGACACGTACGCGAAGCTCGGCGCCGCGCAGCACGACTGGTCGCCGCTGCGGCGCTTCTTCCGCGAGTACCGCGAGGCGCCCGTGCGCGACGGCCGCGAGCCGTACATCGTGCGCGCGCTCGGCCACTACCTCGTGCGAGCCTTCGGGCCGCGCGCGTTCGACGACCTGGTGCGCTTCGGGTTCCCGCTGGAGGAGCGCGACCGCCGCGCGCTGGCGCTCGAGCTCGACGCGTTCCACTACGACGACCTCGGGAGCTTCGACGAGGCCTTCGACGACTTCCCCACCTCGCCGCTGCCGCGCGACCTGCGCGGGCGCGAGCTCGCGCGCTACACGCGCCGCGACGACGCGCAGGCCGAGGAGGCGCGCCGCGCGCTCGGCGTCGTCGACCGCTGGAAGACCGTCGGCCCGTTCTTCACGCGCGCCGCGGACGCCGCGGCGGTGGCTTTCGAGCCCGAGCGCGTGCTCGACTTCACCGCGAAGGTGCCCGCGCTGCGCGCCACCAAGGACGAGGAGACGCGGCTCGTGTGGCGCGACCCCATCGGCACGTGGGAGCCCGACGCGGCCAACGCGCCGGTCACCATCGACCCGATGGGCTGGCTGCACTTCGACTACGAGCCCTACGGCCAGCGCAACGCGGCGATCTACGCGGCCACGAGCGTGACGCTGCCCGCGGGCGGACCGCTCGTCGTGCACGTGCGCGCCGACGACGACGTCGCGATCTTCCTCGACGGCAAGCGCATCGGCTCGTACGACGGCCGCGGCTACAACGGCGCGTCGGGCAACGGCCGCTGGCGCGGGCCCTTCAAGAACCTGCCGGACGCGCAGCGCTTCACGACCGAGCTCGGCGCCGGGCGCCACACGCTGCTCGCCAAGATCAAGAACGGCGGCGGCCCCGCGGGCCTGGTGCTGGCGCTGTCGAAGCCCGACGGCACGCCGCTCGAGTTCTCCACCGACCTCGACCCGCCCGCGCCGCGGGCGCCGCAACGCGAGGCGCGCTGGAAGCGCGTGATCCAGCTCGACGCGCGCTCGTTCAAGGGCAAGACGAAGGCCGTGGTCGGCGGCTTCAAGGCCGCGCGCAAGGCGTTCTCGGGCACGAGCACCGACGGCGGCGTGCCGTGGCGGCGCTTCACCGTGCGGCCGGGCTTCCCCAAGGACTCGCCGTCGAACCTGCTGTGGCTCTCGCCCAAGCTCACGAAGGACCTCGGCGACGCGCGCGTCGAGCTCGAGCTCGAGCGCGAGGCCACGCCGCCGAAGCTGATGCTGGTGCTGCAGGGCGAAGGCGACGACGACGGCCTCTCGGGCTGGAGCCTGATCGTGCTCCCCCACGGCCGTGACCAGGTCAGCGTGCGCCTCGAGCGCTACGACCGCCTGGTCTACGAGTGCGAACCGGTCGCGCTGCCCGCCGGCGACGCGCCGCTGCACCTCGTGTACGAGCTGCTCGACGCCGAGGTCAGCGCGCGCCTCGACGACGTCGTGCTGCTCGACCGCGTGCCGGTGAAGCCCATCCCCGGCAGGACCGCGGTCGGCCTCGCGACCTGGGGTCCGTCGCCCGGCGTGCTGAGCTTCGAGCTCAGCGAGGCGCGCTGATCAGCGCACGAGGAGGCGCGCACCCTCCTCGTCGCGCGCCCAGTGGCGCATCCAGAGCAGACCCCACGGCAAGCCGAAGCCCGCGCTGAGGAACGCGATCGCGAAGGCGTACTCGCTGCCCGGCAGCGCGGCCCAGCACCCGAACGCGGCGGCGGCGACGCAGAGGTCGGCGAGGCGCGCGAAGCGGTTCCACCAGGGGTAGCTGGCGAGCTGGCGCCGGAACGCGATCGCGCTCGCGAGCGCCGCGCTGCTCGCGAGCGCGTAGGCGCCGAGCACGACGAGGTAGAGCAGGAGCTGCGCGCGCGGCGGCGCGCCGCCGAGGTCGGCGATGGCGTAGGCCCAGTCGATGGCGACGACGAGCGGCAGCACGAGCGCCAGCGCGACGCGCAGCAGGCCGCCGGCGAGTTCCCCGGCGAGGAAGACGCGCGCGCTGCCCGAGCTCACCCGTCGCGGCGGCGCGTCGCGGCGTGGACGCAGCGCCAGGCGCCACGCGACCGCCCCCACGAGCAGCAGCGCGAGGTTCACGCCGAAGGTGCGCGTCAGGGCGTCGCTGGGGTTCGGGTGCAGCACGACGTCGAGCTCGAGCAGCGCGCTCGCGTCCTGCGCGTCCGCGAGCACCGCGCCCGCCGGCTCGGGCCCGACCGACTCCGCGTTGCTGCGGTACTCCCAGGTCGCCACGAGCTCGTCGACCTCGCTCCACACGCGTCGCACGAAGGTGAAGCCCTCGTTCACGCGCGGCTCCTCGCGAGGGACGACGAACAGTCCGGGCACGCCCCGCACGCGCAGCTCCTCGCGCACGTACACAGGGTGCTCGAGCGCGAGCGGACCCGTGCGCTCGGGCGCGCTCGCGATGGGCAGCCGGTCCGCGAGACCGCCGGCGTAGAGCGACAGCACGCCCGCCGGGGCCGGGCCCGCGCGCAGCTCGGGCAGGGCGTAGTACGCCTCGAAGCGCACGACGTCGGCGCGCTCGTCGTCCTTCCAAGTCGGCGGTGACTTCGACACGGCGGCGCCGAAGTCGGCCGCCTGCGTCGCGCGCAGCTCCTCGGCCAGGCTCTCCGCGCCGTACGTCTCGAGCTCCTCGCGCACCCACGCGGCCTCGTCGCCGCGGTACTCGACGGTCAGCTTCAGCCACGCGGAGCCGGGCGGGTCGTCGATCGAGAGCAGGCGCTGCGTGAGCACCTGCGGCTCGAGCAGCTCCGGCGCGCGCACGCCGCGCAGCCGATCCTCGCGCGGCTTCACCACGAGCGCGCGGCCGTAGATCGCGGTCTCGCTCGCCGCGAGCCCGCCGCGCCCGTGCAGCCAGGTCGGGTCGAGCCAGTGGTCGCGCCCGTCGAGCCACAGGTGCACGATCACGTGGTCGAAGGCCAGCGGCGAGGGCAGGTCGTCCGCGACGTGCGCGCGGCGCGTCGAGTCGACGAGCGCCGGCGCCGCGTCGAGGCCCAGGCCGCGCAGCAGCGCGACGAGCAGCACGGTGGTGTCCTTGCAGTCGCCGAAGCGCCGCGCGAGCGTCACGTCCGCAGGCGTGGGCCGGTGCGAGCTCGCGCCGAGCTCGATGCCGAGGTAGCGCACCTCGTCGCGCACGAAGCGCAGCGCCGCCTCGGCGCGCGCGGCGTCGTCCGCGCCCTCGCCGCGCAGGCGCTCGACGAGCGCGCGCACTTCGGGCGTGTCGACGGCGATGGCGTCCTGGTAGAGCGGCAACGCCCACGCCGCGACGTCGCCCCACGTCGGCCGCGTCGAGAGCTGGAGCCACGGCTCGGGGTGGTACCACGCGGGCGCGTCCTCCTCGAGCACGTAGGCGGGCACGTCGTCGGCCTGCCGGACGAGCTCGCGCTCGTCGCCGAAGGCGCGCTCGACGAAGTGCGCGTCGCCGGACGGCGCGTGGGCGACCGCGAGGTCCGCGGGCACGACCCAGCGGTAGCGCACGCGCCCCACCGGCACCTCGAAGCCGAGCGGCACGACGTCGAACAGCTCGCCGGCGAAGACCGGGTTGCTGCCCTCGAGCGTGTAGGCCCAGTCGACCACGTCGCCCTCGCGCAGGTCGTGCAGGAACGCCACGAGCGTCGCCGTGCCGCTGTAGATCTGCTCGTCGCTCTCCTCCTCCGCGCGCAGGAGGTCGAAGTCGGCGCGGCGGAGCTGATCGAGCACGCGGGACCCGCGCAGCACGCGCAGGTGGTGCAGCACGAGCCGCTGACAGCTCGGGTCGTAGTCGAGCTCGAGCTGCGCGCCGTCGCGCACCTCGGCCCGCGTCGCGTACCGGCGCACGTAGCGCACGTACTGATCGGTGCCCGCGGGCGTCCAGTGCACCTGCTGATCCACGACTCGCCAATCGGCGCCGTCCGGGACCGCGGCGAGCTCGGCGGGCGAGAGCTCGGTCACCCAGGCCGGCGCAGGCGCGGTGTCCGGGCGCACCTGCGCGCGCGCCGCGCCGCCGAGCGACAGCAGCGCGACGGCGAGCGCGAGCGCCCGACCCGCGCGCGAGAGTCGCCAGCGAAGCTCCATGCGAAGACTCTAACAGCCCCCGCGCGGCCCCGTAGCCCGGGTCCGCGGCACACGGCCGCGGGCTCCGGGCTTCCGACGTCCCCCTCCACGCCGCCATGTCCGCCCCTACGCTCCGCGTCCGACCGCTCTCGCCCGTCCGTCCCACCTCGACCCGCGGAGGTACGGCGTGAGCTCCGCGCGCCGCGACGCCGGCTCCGGCGGCATGCTGCGGGAGTTCCTCCACGCGGAGACCTCCGGCAGCCTCGTGCTGATCGCGTGCACACTGGCCGCGCTCGCGTGGGCCAACTCGCCGTGGCACGCCGCCTACCACGACCTGACGCACGCCACCTTCGGCCTGCGGCTGGGCGGCGCGAGCTTCGAGCTGTCGTTGCAGCACTGGATCAACGACGGCTTGATGGCGCTGTTCTTCTTCGTCGTCGGCCTCGAGGTGAAGCGCGAGCTGCAGGTCGGCGAGCTCTCCAGCCGGCGCAAGGCCGCGTTGCCGGTGAGCGCGGCGCTGGGCGGCATGCTGGTCCCCGCGCTGCTCTACGCGGCGCTCAACGTCGGCGGCGAAGGCGCCGCGGGCTGGGGCGTGCCGATGGCGACGGACATCGCGTTCGCGCTGGGCATCCTGGCGCTGCTGGGCAGCCGCGCGCCGGTGGCGCTGAAGGTCTTCCTGACCGCGCTCGCCATCGCCGACGACCTGGGCGCGATCGTCGTCATCGCGCTGTTCTACACCGAGTCGATCCGTCTGCCCGCGCTGGGCGGCGCCGCGGCGCTGCTGGTCGTGCTGTGGCTCGTCGCCCGCAGCGGCGTGCGCGTCGTGTGGGCCTACGTGCTGCTGGCGATCGGCGTGTGGGCCTGCGTGCTGGCCTCGGGCCTGCACGCGACGCTGGCGGGCATCGCCGTCGCGATGCTGGTGCCGGTGCGCTCGAAGCTCGACCCGGGCGAGTTCTTCGCGCGCACGCGCCGGCGCATCGACGAGCTGGAGGCGAGCGAGCTGACGCAGGAGTCGATGGTCCACCGCGCGCACGAGATGGAGGCGCTGGACGACCTGTACCTGACCGCCGAGCGCATGCGCCCGCCGGGCCTGGCGCTCGAGCACCTACTGCACCCCGTGCAGGCCTTCTTCGTGCTGCCGCTGTTCGCGTTCTTCAACGCGGGCGTGCGCCTCGACGGCGAGGTGCTGGGCCAGGTCGCGCACCCGGTCAGCCTCGGCATCCTGCTGGGCCTGTTCGTCGGCAAGCCCGTCGGCGTGATGCTGTTCTCGTGGCTGGCGGTGAAGAGCGGTCAGGCCGCGCTGCCCGACCGCGTGCGCTGGTCGCACCTCGCGGGCATCGGCTGCCTGGCCGGCGTGGGCTTCACCATGTCGATCTTCATCAGCGGCCTCGCGTTCGCCGAGCCGCTGCACGCCAGCCTCTCGAAGGTCGCGATCCTGGGCGCCTCGCTGCTGTCGGGCGTGCTCGGCTTCCTCGTGCTGCGGCGCACGCTGCCGCCGCGCGCGGAGGCGTCGTAGCTCAGAGCTCGTCGCGCAGCCAGGCCGTGGCCAGGCTGTCGGCGTACTCGTTCCAGCGGTTGCCGGCGTGCGCCTCGATCCAGCGCAGCGCGCAGCGCGGGTGGGCGCGGGCGAGCGCGTAGAGCTCCTGCACGAGCTCGAGGTTGGCGATCTCGCCGCCCTTGCGCTTCCAGCCGCGCTTCTCCCAGCCCGGCGCCCACTTGGTGATCGTGTCCACGCACAGGCGGCTGTCGGTCCAGACCACCTCCTCCGCGTCCTCCGGCAGGAGCTCGAACGCCGCGATCAGCGCGCGCAGCTCCATGCGGTTGTTGGTCGTGCGCGCCTCGTGCCCGTGTCGCTCGGCGCGCACCTCGCCGCCGCGCACCCAGACGACGCCCCAGCCGCCGGGGCCGGGGTTGGGCACCGAGCTGCCGTCGGTGAACACACCGTCGGCCGGACCGTCGGCGTAGCGCTCGAGCACCTGCGCGCGGGTGAGGTGCTCCTCGCGCGGCCCGGCGTCGCGCTTCGTCGTGCGCGTGCGGGCGCGCGCGCCGCCGCCGCTCGCCTTGGCCGCGCCGCCCTTCTTGGGCGAGTGCTCGCGGCAGAACTTGGGCGTCCAGCCCGGGTACTTGTCGAGCGCCTTCTGGGGCACGTCGAACGCGGCGCGGCAGACCTGACACTCGAAGCTCGGCATGGCGGCGGAGGATAGCCGCGACGTGCGGAGGCACCAACCCGCGAGGCGCGACGTACACTCCGCGCCGTCCACGATCCCCACGCTCATGAGCCCCACCCCGCAGCCCGGCATCCTCGCTCCCGTCCCGCTCCAAGCGCGCTACCTGCGCCTGCGCCTGCGCCCCGGCGCCGACGCGCGCGCGGTGCTCGACGACCTCGCGTCCCTCGAGCTCGACGAGAGCCTCGTCGTCGGCCTCGGCCGCGAGTTGCTCGGCGCCGCCGGCCGCGAGGTCGAGGGTCTGCGCGCGTTCCCGCAGGTCGAAGGGCACGGCCTCGCGACGCCGAGCGCGCCCGGCGCGCTGTGGTGCTGGCTGCGCGGCGAGGACCGCGGCGAGCTGCTGCACGCGCGGCGGCGGCTCGTCGCGCGCTGGAGCCGCTGGCTCGCCGTCGACGACGACACCGAGGGCTTCCGCCACCGCGAGGGCCGCGACCTGTCGGGCTACGTCGACGGCACCGAGAACCCCGAGGGCGACGCCGCGCTGGCGGCCGCGTGCGACGCGAGCGGCGCGAGCTTCGTCGCGGTGCAGCGCTGGCGGCACGAGCTCGAGGTCATGGAGGCCATGTCCGCGGACGAGCGCGACCTCGTCGTCGGGCGCACCGCCGACGGCGACGTGGAGCTCGGCGACGCGCCGCCCTCCGCGCACGTCAAGCGCACGGCGCAGGAGAGCTTCGACCCGCCGGCGTTCGTCGTGCGCCGTTCGATGCCCTGGAGCGACGCGCGCGGCGAGGGCCTCGTCTTCGTCGCCTTCGGCCACGACCTCACGGCGTTCGAGGCGCTCTGGCGGCGCATGATGGGCCAGGAGGACGGCGTGACCGACGCGCTGTTCCGCTTCACGCGCCCGGTCGACGGCGCCTGCTACTGGTGTCCGCCCGTGCGCGGCGGGCGGCTCGTGCTCGACGCGGCGCGCTGAGGGACTTCCCCCGCGGCGCGTCCGGGCGCTACAGTCGAGCCATGCCGGGCCTCGTCGTGCCGCCGTGGTTGCCCAACGCCATCACGGTGCTGCGCATCGCGCTGATCCCGGCCTGGTGGTACCACGCGTCGCGTTGCGCGGCGGAGTTCGCGGCGACCGGCGACGGCGAGCTGCACCGCGCGCTGGCCTTCGGCGCGCTGGTCGGCATCGGGCTCTCGGACGTCGTCGACGGCTTCCTCGCGCGCCGCTTCGGCCTCGCCACGCACCTGGGCGCCGTGCTCGACGCGGTCGCCGACAAGCTCGCGCAGGTCATGCTGCTCGTGTTCCTGACCTTCGACGCGAGCGGCGCCTTCACGCGCGTGCCGCTGCCGTTCTTCTGGCTGGTCGTGGGCCGCGACGTGCTGCTCGGCGCGGGCTCGCTGCTCGTGCGTCGCCGCCGCGGCCGCGTCGAGGCGCCGCACCGCTGGCACGGCAAGCTCTCGAGCCTGCTGTTCTTCTTCCTGCTCCTCGCGCTGACCGCGGGCCTGAAGGGCGCGGCCACGGCGGCCGCGTTCCTGAGCCTGGGCGCGCTGATCGCCGCGAGCACGCTGCTCTACGTGCGCGAGGGCTGGCGCCAGTGGAGCGCCACGCCGGCCTGAGCTTCAGCGCTGCGGCGCGCGCAGCTCGACCGCGCCGAGCTCGACGAAGCCCTCGGGCGTGACGCGCAGACCGTCGGGGCCGCGCCGCTCGGCGTCGAGGCGCTCGGGCGTGACGAGCACGCCGCCGTCGTTCGTGATCGGCGCGAGCGGGGCGCCGAGCGTGCCGTCGTCGCGCAGCGGCGCGAGGCGCAACCACAGCGTCGCGGGGACGCGCGCGCCGGGCGGCGCGTCGCCGGTCAGCGGGCGCCACGGCTGCGACGTGTCGAAGGGCGCGGCGGCGGCGACCACCGGCCAGCCCTCGCTGACCACCTCGCCGGGCCGCCACTCCGCGGGCGGCGCCCAGCCGCGGCCGAGCTCGTGCAGGTCCTCCCACGGCAGCGGCTGCGCGTCGCTGAGCAAGCGCGGGCGCACGGCGAGCCGCGCGCCCGGCGCGGGGCCGTCGCAGAGCCAGTGCAGGCTGAGCCAGGCGTGGCCGCCCGTGGGCAGGTCCTCGAGCGTCCAGCCGAGCAACGTCCACGGGCGCTGCGCGGCGCGCGCGTCCTGGAAGCGGCGGCCGGGCGCGAGGCCGCGCGCGGCGAGGTAGTCGAGCGGCGCCTCGCCGCGGGTGCGCGTCAGGAACGCGCGCTCGCCGGGCGCGCCGGTGCGCGCCGTGAAGACGACCAGCGGCCCGAGGTCCTCGTAGACCGCGCGGTCGTAGAGCACCGTCTCGACCGCGAAGCGCTCGTTCACCGCGCGCCACAGGTCGGGGTGCTCGAGCAGCACGGCGAGGTGCGCGACGAAGGCGTCGAGCTCCCCCAGCGCGGCGAGGTCGGCGGCGCGCGCGGCGTCGTCGTAGCCCTTCCAGCGGTCGAGCTGGCGCGGCAGCTTGACGAGCTCGACGCGCGCGCCTTCGCGCAGGTAGACGGCCCAGTGCCACGAGCACGCGACGCGCAGGTCGGGCGCGTCGGCGCCGCGGCGCGCGGCGAGCGCGTCGACGACCTCCATCGCGCGCCAGAAGCCCGAGTAGCGCGAGGTCGTGAGCTGCCCGAGTCGCGCCTGCGCCCACGCGCCGCCGACGACGAGCAGCAGCGCGGCCGCGCCGACGCGCAGCGGCCGCGCGCTCGCGTCCGCGGCGCCGACGAGCGCGCGCCAGCCCACCGCCGCGACGACGCCGAGGCACGCGCTGAGCGGCAGCAGCAAGCGGAAGTCCGTCGACGTCTTGAGGCTGATCGCCGCGGCGGCGACGAGGAACACCGCCGCCACGAGGCGCACCGCCCTCGGCCCGCGCGCGAGCGCGATCAGCGCGCCGACCGCGATCAGGACCGCGAGCGGCCACGTGACCATGTCCGGCAGGTGCAGCAGGTGGTAGAGCGGGTTGGGCTCGTGCAGCATCTCGCCGGGCGTGGCGGCGGGCGCCTGGTAGTACTCGTTCTGCTCGCCGCCCGCGTAGTCCCAGAGGGTCTTCGCCAGGTCCATCCAGCCCAGCCGCCACGCGAAGCGCATCAGCAGCGGACCGAAGTTCATGCGCGCGTAGAGGTCGAGGCTCTTGCCCCACTCGCCGTAGCAGAGCTTGTCGAGGCCGATCGCGCCGAGGATGCCGAAGCCGTAGCCGATCCAGGCCGCCGCCCACGCGCGCCGCTCGCGCCAGCGGCCGACGAGCACGAGCAGGCCGAGCGTCACCAGCGCGACGACGATCGTCTTGTACGCCATCAGCAGCGCGCCGCCGAGCCACAGGCCGCCGACGAGCGCGCGCCGCGGGCCCTCGCAGCGCAGCAGCGCGTCGAGCGCGAGCGCCACGCACAGCCCGGCGGCGAGGCCGCTGGTCGGCTCGACCGAGTAGAGCAGCACGTAGGGGTTGAGCCCGACGACCAGGCCGGCGACGAGCCCCGCGCGCCGGCCCAGGAGCCGCGCGCCCAGCCGCGCCGTCGCCGCGACGAGCAACAGCCCCAGCGCGAGCTGTTCGAGGCGCACGACGGCGACCACCGGCTTGAAGTCGGCGACGCCGAGGAGGTCGGCGACCCAGAACGCGGGCGCGAGCAACGCCACGTAGCCGAAGCCGCGGATGGCCGTGCTGTCGACGACCTCCTCGCCGCGCACGAGCGCCTGCGCGCGCTCCATGTACTCGACCGAGTCGGCGAGCTGCGCGCCCGAGAGCCGGCTCCAGGTGACGAGCTGCAGGACGAGCACCAGCGCGAGCAGCCCCCACAGGAGCGGGTCGCGGCGGCCGCGCCAGGCGTCGGGGTCGGGGGCGTCGTGCGGCATGCGCGCCCATCGTCCTCGGCGCGCGCCGCCGGCGCAACGACCGAGGGGCGCCGCGCGCGGCGCTGGTAGACTCGGCGCCCGCCATGCGCCTCCCGCTCGTCGCCCTCGTCCTGCTCCTGTCGGCGGCCCGCGCGCCGGCGGCGCCGCAGCAGCCGGGGCCGCGCGCGCAGTGGATCGGCGTCGAGCTCGGCGAGGCCGCGCGCAGCCCGCGCAACCAGTGGCTCGCCTTCCGCGGCAGCGCGACGCTCGACGAGGTGCCGCGGCCGGCGCTCGCGCGCATCGCGACCGACTCGCACTACTGGCTGTGGGTCAACGGCGAGCTGGCCGTCTTCGAGGGCGAGCTGAAGCGCGGGCCGACGCCGCAAGACACGTACTGCGACGAGGTCGACCTCGCGCCGTGGCTGAAGCCGGGCGCGAACGAGGTCGCGGTGCTCGTGTGGCACTTCGGCCGGCGCGGCTACGGCCACAAGCCCAGCGGTCGCGCGGGGCTCTTCCTCGAGCTCGCCGGGACGCCGCTCGCGACCGACGCGGCGTGGCGCGCGCGCGTGCACCCGGCCTACGGCGACTGCGAACCCTTCGAGCCCGCGCCCAACTACCGCCTGCCCGAGTCGAACGTGCGCTACGACGCGCGGCGCGAGCTCGCGGGCTGGACCGCGCCCGGCTACGACGACGCCGCGTGGCCCGCCGCGCTCGCGCTCGGCGCGCCGCCCTGCGCGCCGTGGAACGCGCTCGTGCGTCGGCCCACGCCGCAACTGCGCCGCTCGGACGTCCGGGACTACGTCGCGGTGGAGGCGCGCGACTTCGGCAAGCAGCGCCTCGTGCGCGCGACGCTGCCCTACAACACGACCGTGCACCCGTTCCTCGAGGTGCGCGCGCCCGCCGGCCGCGTCGTCGACGTCAGCACGGACGACTACAAGGGCGGCGGCGAGTACAACGTGCGCCTGCAGTACGTGACGCGCGCGGGCGCGCAGGCGTGGTACGGCCTGCCCTACCTGAGCGGCCACGAGGTGCGCTACTTCCTCCCCGCCGACGTCGAGGTCGTGCGCCTGGGCTACGTCGAGACGCGCTACGACACCGACGAGGCGGGCGCGTTCGACTGCCCCGACGACGCGTTGCTGGCGTTGCGCGCCGAGGCGCTGACGACGCTGCGCCTCAACCTGCGTGACGCGATCCAGGACCCCGACCGCGAGCGCGCGCAGTGGTGGGGCGACGTGGTCAACGTGCTGCCGCAGCTCTTCACGACGCTCGACGAGCGCGCGCACCCGCTGGCCGCGAAGGCGGTGCGCGAGCTCTTCGCCTGGCAGCGCGCGGACGGCTCGCTGTTCTCGCCCGTGCCCACCGGCCTGTGGAACCGCGAGCTGCCGCTGCAGATGCTCGCGGCGGTCGGCGAGTACGGCGTCGCGCGGTACGTGCTCTACACCGGCGACGTCGAGCTCTTGCGCGAGGTCTGGCCGCGGCTCGTGCGCTACCTCGACCTCTGGCAGCTCGACGAGGACGGCCTCGTGGTGCGCCGGCCCGGCGAGTGGACGTGGGTCGACTGGGGCGCGAACAAGGACGTGCCGCTCGAGTACGACGCCTGGTTCCACCTCGCGCTGCGCGGCGCGGAGCGCATGGCGACGTGGGTGGGCGACGACGAGCGGCGCGCCCGCTACGCCGCGTTGCGCGTGCGCCACGCGGCGGCCTTCCGCGCGCGCTACGCGCACGACGGCGTCTTCCGCTCGCCCGACCACGCCGGCCCGCCCGACGACCGCGGCAACGCGCTGGCCGTGCTCGCCGAGCTGCACGCGCCCGCGGAGGTCCCCGCGCTCGAGGCGCTGCTCCTGCGCGAGCGCGCGGCCTCGCCGTACCTCGAGCGCTTCGTGCTCGAGGCGCTGTTCGAGCTCGGCGACGGGACGAGCGCGCTGCAACGCCTGCGCGAGCGCTACGCGCCGATGCTCGCGGACGACGCGACCACGCTGTGGGAGCGCTGGGACCTGGACCCGCGGCGCTCGAGCTACAATCACGCGTGGAGCGGCGCACCGCTGTCGCTGTGCAGCGAACAGGTCGCTGGCGTCACGCCGCTCGAGCCCGGCTACGCGCACCTGCGCGTGCGGCCGCGGCCCGGAGCGCTGCAGCGCGCGAGCGCGACGGTGCCGACGCCGCACGGCCCCGTGCACGTCGCCTTCGACCGCGCGACGACGCCGCAGCGTCTGGAGGTCGAGCTGCCCGACGGCACGCTCGCCGAGGTCAGCCTGCCGCCCGGCGACTACGCGCGCGTCACGCTCGACGGCGCGGACGTGCCGCCGGCCGCGTCCTGGCCGCTCGGGCCCGGCCGGCACGTGCTCACGGCGGAGTGACTCACTCGTCGCCGGTGTAGCCCAGCGCCCGCAGGCGCGCGCGTTGCTCGGGGTCGAGCGCCTGCTCGACGCTGCGCCCGCCGCCGACCGCGCCGAGCCACGCCTCGAGCAGATCGCGGTAGCGCTCCGCGAGCTCGGGCGCGCGCGCCGCCGCGTCCGTGCGCGCGCCGGGGTCGTCGGCGAGCAGGTACAGCTCCTCCTTCCCCGCCGGCTCGCGCCGTGCCGGGCCGAGCTGGTCGTACTCGAGCAGGTTGCGCCAGTAGTGCGCCGCGTCGTCGCGACAGCCGGCCTGCTCGCCGCTCGCGTGCACGAACCACACGCGCCGGTCGGGGCGGTCGTCCTGACGCGCGAGCGCGTAGAGGTCCTCCCCGGGCAGCTCGAGCTCGCTCACGCCGGCGAGGTGCGCGAACGTCGCCGGCACGTCGAGCGTCGACGCGCGGCTGACGACGCGCAGCCCGGGCGCGAGCCCCGCGTCGCGCGGCGGCAGGAGCAGCAGCGGCACGCGCGTGACCTCGGGGTGCAGGCGCTGGTGGCCGTACCACACGTCGTGCTCGCCGAGCGACTCGCCGTGGTCCGCGGTGACGACGAGCAGCCCGCGCTCGAGCAGCCCGTCCTGCTCGAGCCGCTTCACGAACGCGCGCATCAGGCCGTCGGTGTACGCGACGCCCGCGGCGTAGAGGTGGCGCGCCCAGGCCTCGTTGGTGACGCCTTCGAGGAAGCCGCCGGGCGCGGTGTACGTCGTCGTGCCTACCGTCGCGGGCGTGGCCGTGCGCTCCGGCGGCGCCTCGCCGCGCGCGGCCTCCTGCGCCTCGTAGGCGCGCAGCGCGCCGGGCGTGCTCGCGTACGGCGTGTGCGGATCGAACAGGTGCACCCACAGGAACAACGGCGGCCGCGCGGGATCGGCCGCGAACTCGTCGAGCCAGCCCGCGACCGCGGTCAGCGTGCGCGCGCCGTCGAGCTCGCCGCCGGGCACGACCTCGTGGTAGCGGTCGAAGCCGCGGCCGAGGCCGGACCAGCCCGGCTCGAGGTGCCCGACCGACACGGCCGCCGCGGTCAGGTAGCCGCGCGCGCGCAACGCCTGCGCCAGGCCGCGCACCTCGGGCGCGAGCGTGGACGCGTTGTCGAGCAGGCCGTGCGCGGGCACCGGCAGGCCGGTGAGCAGCGACGCGTGCGAGGGCAGCGTCGAGTTGCACGCGGTCCACGCGTCCTCGAACAGCACGCCGCGCGCGGCGAGCTCGTCGAGGAAGGGCGTGTCGGCGACGCCCGAGTACGCGCCCACCGCGTCGGCGCGCAGCGTGTCGAGCGTGACGAGCACGAGGTCGGGCCGCGGGTCGGCGGCGCGCGGCCCGCTCACGCGCGGCGCGGCCCACAGCAGGTCGCCCCGCGCGGCGCCGCGTTCGGGCGTCGCCTCGGCGACGAAGCGCAGCTCGAGCTCCGCGCCCGCGTCGGCGGCGAGGTCGGCCTCGAGCGTGCGCCAGCCGAGGTCCGTCCAGTCCTCGCGCGGCCGCGCGTCGAGGCGCGCGAGCTCGCGCCAAGCGACGCCGTCGCGCGCCTCGACGCGGAAGGTGACGCGCTCGTAGCGCTCGCGCGCGCCGCCGGCCAGGTTCACCTCGACCGCGAGGCGCGCGCCGTCCGGCACGCGACACGCGTCGTGCAGCGCGTCGCCGGGGTCGACCGGCCACGCGCGGCGCAGGTCGCGGCCCGGGCCGCACAGCCCCGCGTCGCCGCCCGGGTCGCCGTGACGCGCCGACGGCTGCGGACCGGGCTCGAAGTCGACGCGCACGAGCCGCACCTCGCGCAGCTCGTACGTCTGCGGCCCGGAGAGGCACGGCAAGAGGCGCAACCCGCGCACGCGTCCGCGCCAGCTCTCGTCGCCGGCCATCGTCAGCGTGACCGTCTGCCAGCTCGCGGCGCGCGTGTTCGCGTAGGCGCGCCCGCCCGCGCCCCACACCAGCGCGGCGGTGCCGGCCTCGTAGGCGTACAGGTCGAGCTCGACACGGTTGAACGCGCCGGCGTCCACCTCGCCGGTCCACTCGAACAGCGCCTGCGTCAGGCCCTTCGCCGGGTCGTAGTCCGCGGCGCGGCACAGCACGCCGGCGCCCTGCGTCGCGTCGAGGAAGCGCAGGTTGTGCGCGCGCCACGGCGCGAGCTCGTCCGCGGCGCTCGCCGCCGAGGTCGGCCGCAGCCCGCGCACGACCTCGGGCGGCGCGCCGAGCCGCTCGAGCGGCGCGCTCCCGTCCGCGTGGCGCGGGTCGAGGTGCGTCGCGCCCGCGCTCGCCGGCGGCGCGTCGCGCGCGCAGCTCGCCAGCGCGGCGAGCAGCAGCGCAGCGGCGAGGGACGCGGGACGGAGGCGCGGCGGAGTCATGGCGGCGGCAGTGTAGCCGGGCCCAGCGCCGCGCGGTCAGCGGCCGGTGCGCCGGTAGATGCGGATCCAGCCGCCCGTCAGGTCGAGCGGCGAGTCGACCGGGTCGATCTCGGCCACGAGGTCGTACTTCCACGCGCGCCGCTCGCCGAACAGCACGTCCTCGTAGAAGCACAGGTCGAGCTCGCGCAGCTGCCCCAGGCGACGCTCACCCGGCGTGGTCGAGAACTCCTGCGCGACGCGCGTCTCGCCGAGGTAGGTGAGCATGCGCGCGCGCACCTCCGCGGGGTCCGCGAAGAAGTCGAGCACGTGCGTCGTGCGCTGCTCGAACAGCACGACGTAGTCGGGGAAGCTCTTGACGCCGACGAAGCGGTAACCGACGGGCGCCTGGATGCCCGCGCTCTTGATCAGCGGCGAGGGCGCCAGGCCGAGCGGTCCGGGCGGCACGTGAGCGCGGATCCAGGCGTCGGCGCGGTAGCGCACGTCGTCGGTGTAGCGCTGCAGCGACCACGCGCCGGCCTGCACCGTGCCCAGGGTCAGGGCGAGCGCCGCCACCGCGGCGCCGACGCGCCGCGAGGGCACGCGCGCGAGCTCCCACAGGCCGAGGCCGGCCAGGACGGCCACGAACGGGAAGAACAGCACGCCGTAGTCCGCGCGGAACGAGCGCGCGACGAGCGCCAGGTAGAGCGTCAGCGACAAGGCCGCGGCGCCGAGCACGACCGACGGGCGGCCGAGGTGCGCGCGCTGGCGGCGCGGCGCGAGCACGGCGCCCACGGCGGCGAGCGCCAGCAGCCAGAGCGGGAAGTTCTTCTCGAGCGCGGGCAGCCACGTGCTCGGTTGGGCGCGCGACTCGACCAGCTTGCTGCGGTACTCGAACGAGAGGCCGTGCAGGAAGCGCTGCGTGTCGTACAGCGCGCCGGGCACGCACACGAGGAAGGTGACGAGCGCGGCGCCGGCGGCGGTGAGCAGCAGGCGCAGCGCGGTGCGCCCGTCGACGCGCCGGCGCTTCCACAGGTACGCCGCGAAGAACGCGACGCCCAGCGCGCCCACGCCGGCGGTGTACTTGGTCGCCGCGGCGGCGCCGAGCGCGACGCCCACCGGCACCATCGCGCGCCAGGTCGGACGCGGGCGCTCCTCGGCGCGCAGCAGCGCGTAGAACGCCGCGCACAGCAGCACGGCCGACGGCACGTCGGGCAGCACCATCGCGGTCGACACGAGCGGCCGCCCCATCACGTTCGCGGCCGCGACGGCGAGCAGCGCCGGCTCCGGCCCGAACAGGCGCCGCGTGAACGCCCACAGGAGCCACAGCCCGCCGAGGCCGAACAGCAGCACGTTCAGCGCGCGCCCGAAGACCTGCGCCGCTTCGTAGCTCGGCGCGCCCGGCTTGCTCGGCGCGTCGTCGGCGAGCCCGGCGAGCTCGCGCACCGGCACCCACAGCGCGCCGTAGGCGAACGGCAGCAGCGTCGGGTAGCGGTAGTCGTCGAAGGTGCGCAGCGACGCGGGGAAGTCGTCGAGCGGGCGCACGAGCTTGGGCTCGTCGGGGTGGAAGGTCGCCTGCCGCTCGTGGAACCACGTCGAGCCCCACAGGATCGGCACCGCGCGCAGCAGCACCCCGATCACCACGAAGGCGACGAGCAGCGCGCGCTCGTGACGCGCGAGGAAGCTCGGCCGCGGCTCGGCCTCGGGCGCCTCCCAGGTGACCTCGAGCTCGCCGGGCCGCCGCCGCGCGGGCGCGGGCACCCGCTCGGGGCGCACCGGGGGCGCTTGCGGCGCGGGCGCACGCGGGCGCACGGGCCGCTCCTCCACCGGCGGTCGCGGGACCTCCGGGAGCTCGGGCGGATCAATTGCCATCTCCTAGCCTTCAGGGCGGAGTCTACCCGAAACCGGCCCTCGCGTGCGCGAGAAGCTGGCTCCCGGCCGCGCCAGGTGCTCTCTTCTTGCCATGGACGAGTACCCCGAGCGCACCTGCACGCTGGACGCCCTGGTCACCCACGCCCGGCTGGTGACGGCCGTCCTGGAGGGCCGCAAGACCCAGCAGCGCCGCAACGGCGTCTACGGCTACCCGGGCGAGGTCTTCGAGCTCGAGGGCCGGCGCTTCCGGCTGACGGACCTGCGCCGCGAGCGCCTCGGGCAGATGAGCGACGCCGACGCGCGCGCGGAGGGCTACCCGAGCCTGGCCGCCTACCGCGACCTGATCCTGCGCATGCACGCCGGGATGACGTGGGACGACGCGGCGCTCGTCTGGGTGCACGAGTTCGAGCCGGCCGCGGAGTGACGCGCGGCGCGTGACCGGCGCGGCCGCCGCGCGTCCGACGAGCATGAGCCTCCGCCCCTATCAGGTCGCCGCCCTCGAGGCGGTGCGCGCCGCCTTCCGCGCGCGCCACCGCCGCGTGCTCGTCGTGATGCCGACCGGCACGGGCAAGACCGTGCTCTTCGCCGAGGTCGCGCGCCTCGCGAAGGGCCCCGTGCTCGTGCTCGCGCACCGCCAGGAGCTCGTCGAGCAGGCGCGCGCCAAGATCGCGGCGTGGTGCGACGACGTCGTCGCGGTCGAGATGGCCGACCGCCGCGACCTCACGCGCGCGGGCGGCGGCCGCGCGAAGATCACGGTCGCCAGCGTGCAGAGCCTGCGCCGGCGGCTGCACCACGTGCCGCGCGACGCCTTCAAGATCGTCGTGGTCGACGAGGCGCACCACGCGACGGCCGACTCCTACCGCGCGCTGCTCGAGCACTTCGACACGTGGGTGCTGGGCGTCACGGCCACGCCCGACCGCGCCGACCGCGCCTCGCTGGCCGAGGTCTTCGACGAGCTCGCGTACGAGTACGACCTGCGCCACGCGATCGCCGACGGCTGGCTCGCGCCGATCCGCTCGTTCGTCGTGCAGACGCAGGTCGACCTGACCGGCGTGCGGCGCGTGGCCGGCGAGTACTCCACGCCGGACCTCGAGCGCATCCTCGTGCGCGACCTGCACCTCGCCGAGGTGGCGCAGCCGATCCTGCGCGAGCGCGGCGAGCGCCCGACCATCGCCTTCGCCGCCTCGGTCGCGCACGCGCGGGCGCTCGCGCGCGTGCTGAACGAGCTGGCCGGCGAGCGCGGCTACGCCGTCTCGCTCGACGGCACCGCCTCGCTCGAGCGCCGCGCCCCCGTGCTCGAGCGCTTCCGCCGCGGCGCGCACAAGGTGCTCGTCAACTGCGCGCTCTTCACCGAGGGCTTCGACGTGCCCGAGATCGCGCTCGTCGCCATCGCCCGCCCGGTGCTCTCGCGCCCCTTCTACGCGCAGATGGTCGGCCGCGGTACGCGCCTCGCGCCGCGCAAGCCCGACCTGCTCGTGCTCGACTTCGTGCCCGCCAACGCGCGCCACTCGCTCGTGCAGGCCGCCGACGTCTTCTGCGACGAGCGTCCCGAGGTCGTCGAGCGCGCGAAGCAGCTCGCCGCCGCCGCTTCGGCCGAGGGCGCCTCGATCGCGCTCGAGCAGGCCCTCGAGCTCGCGCGCCAGGCGCAGGAGGCCCAGGAGGCCGACGTCACCTACCAGCTCCGCCGCCGCGACCCCTTCGCCGCGCTCGGCATCGACCTCTCCATCGTGCGCGCCCGCCACCGCGACGGCGACCGCGCGAGCGCCGCGCAGCTCGCCTACTTCAAGAAGGCCGGCCTGCCGACCGACGCCTTGCAGGACCTCTCCGCCGCACAGGCCGAGCGCTTGCGCGAGGAGCTCCTCGAGCGCAAGGCCGTCGGCCTGTGCACCCCCAAGCAGGCCAAGCTCCTCGCCGCCCACGGCATCGACCCCGAGCACCTCTACTACGACGAGGCGCGCGAGCTCTTGAGGGAGCTGAAGACGCGCGGGGCCAAGTGAGCCCGAACTGGCCAAGCGGGGCCGAGCGATTCGCAGGCGGAGAGGTTCGGCGAAGTGGACGGGCCGGGCCCTTCATCAAGTTGGAAGATCAGGAAGGTAGGAAGGGCTGGAAGGAACAACGGCGGGCGCAGAGGTCCGGCGAGTTCGAGCTCCATGTCCAGGACTGGGGACTAGATCCAGGGACGGAGCAGGCGGCCTTTGGCCGCCTGCTCCGTCCCTGGACCTGCATGGATCCAGCTCTCACTCCCTCGGAACTCGCCGAGCCGGGTCGGCTGCCGTTGTTCCTTCCAGCCCTTCCTACCTTCCTGATCTTCCAACTTGAGGAAGCCCCCGCGCCGTTCAGGACGCCGCACCGCCTCGCCGGCTTCGGCGTCCCTCCTCCTGCGGTCCTAGCGCGCCCCCTCGAACACCACCTCGCCCTCGATCACCGTGCCCACGCAGTGGCTCGTGTACTCGAACGGATCGCCGTCGTAGAGCGCGAGGTCGCCGTCCTTGCCGACCTCGAGGGAGCCGAGGCGCGCGTCCAGACCGAGTAGCTTGGCGGCGTCGAGCGTGATGGCGCGCAGCGCGGCCTCGGGGCCGAGGTCGTGGGCGGCGGCGACGGCGGCCTCGTAGAGGATCACGCGCGTCTTCGGGACGTAGTCCTCGAAGCCGCTCTGGAACGCGAACGGGATGCCGGCGTCGCGCAGCTTGGCGGGCGTCGTGCGGCTCGCGTTCTCGAGCTCGCCCGAGTAGCGCGCCATCGGCGGGTGCGCGATCACGGGGACGCCGGCAGCCTTCAGCTCGTCCAGGACGAGGTAGGCCTCCGCGCCGCCGTCGAGGACGAGGCGCAGGTCGAACTCCTTGGCGAGGCGCAGCGCCGAGACGATGTCCTGGTGGCGCTGCGCGGTGACCATCAGCGGGAGCTCGCGGCGCAGGAGGGCGACGAGGGCCTCCTGGCGCAGGTCGCGCGCGGGGCGCTTCGTCGCGTCGTCGCCCGCGGCCTCGAGCTTGCGCTGGTACTCCTGCGCGCCGAGGAAGGCCTCGCGCAACATCGCGAGCTGCTTGCCCGCGGTGCCCGGCGACTTGCCGCCGCCCTCGCGGCGCGAGTCGGCGCCGAGCGTCGCGGCGATCATCGCGCGCGGCACGATCACGGCCTCGTCGACCGTCGCGCCGCGCGTCTTCGCGACGAGCGTCTGGCCCGAGATCAAGGACTGCGGCCCGTGACCGGTGTGGATCGTCGTCACGCCGAAGCCGCGCACCCACTCGATCAGGCGCTCGCGCGCGTTGTACGCGTCGATCGCGCGCAGCTCGGGCTGGATCTCGGCGCCGGGATCGAACTGGTCCTGATCCTGGTCCTGGTTGAGGTAGCCGGCGAGGCCGACGACCGAGTGCGCGTCGACGAGGCCCGGCGTCACGACGGCGGCGCGCAGCGTGCGCACGCCCTCGGGCACGGGCACGGAGAGCGCCGGGCCGACCGCGACGATCTTGCCGCCGCGCACGAGCACGACGCCGTCCTGGATCGGCGGGCCGGAGACGGGCAGCACGTGCTCGGCGTAGACGGCGAGGTCCTGCGCCAGCGCGGGGGCGGCGGCGCACACGAGCGCCGCGAGGGTCGACAGCAGTCTCATCGCGGGTCCTCCTCGCCGCCGAGGCAGCAGCACGCGCCGGCGCGCGGCATGCCCGCGCCCCGGCCGCCCTCGGCCCACAGGCGGTCGCGCTCGTCGTCGAGGTCGAAGACGCGCTCGCCGCGCACCCACGTCTCCTCCACGACGGTGTAGACCGACAGCGGGTCGCCCGAGAGCACGATCAGGTTGGCGTCCTTGCCGCGCTCGAGGCTGCCGATGCGATCCTGCAGGTCGAGCATGCGCGCGGGGTTCAGCGTCAGGCCGGCGAGCGCCGTCTCGCGCGAGCAGCCCGCGCGCACGGCCAGCGCCGCGCTGCGCAGGAACAGGCGCGAGTCGGTGATCCAGTCGTCGGTGTGGAAGGCGACGAGCCGCGCCGCGCCGGCGCGCTCGAGGTCGCCGGCCGAGCGCGCGTCGAAGTCCATCGCCTCGAGCTTGCCGCCCGGTGTGTCGATCACGATCAACGAGCAGGGCACGTCGGCCGCGACGATCTCGTCGATCACCTTGTACGCCTCGCTGACGTGGTGCAGCACGACGCGGAAGCCGAACTCCTTCGCGAGCCGCAGCACGGTCACGATGTCGTCGTGGCGATGCGTGTGGTGGTGCACGATGCGCTTGCCGTCGAGCACCTCGAGCAGGCCCTCCATCGCGAGGTCGCGCGCCGGGCGCTTCTCTGGGTCGTCGCCCGCGGCCGCGAGCTTCTTGCGGTACTCCTGCGCGGCGACGAACTGCTCGCGCACGAGCGCGGCCGACTTGCCGCGCGTGCCCGGGAAGGGCGCCGAGCGCTGGCTGTTCGTGCCGTTGGCCATCTTCATGCCCCCCATCGGCGACCCGTCGGGGAAGCGGTAGCACATCTCCTCGATCGTCTCGGCGTCGTTGTTCTCGAGGTAGATCGTCTGCCCGCTCATCAGGTGACCGCTGCCGCTCATCACGTTGAGCGTCGTGATGCCGCCGGCCTGCGCGCGCTGGAAGCCCGCGTTGCGGCAGTCGACCGCGTCGAACATGCGCACGTCGGGCTGGATCGGCGCGCTCGAGTCGGCGCCCCAGCCGCCGCCGACGTGCGAGTGCGTGTCGACGAGGCCCGGCATGACGACCTTGCCGCCGCAGTCGATCACCTCGGCGCCGGCCGGCACCGCGACGTCCGCGCGCGCGCCGACCTCGACGATCACGCCGTCGCGCACGAGCACGACGCCGTCGTCGATCGGCGCCGCGGCGATGGGCAGGACGCGCGCCCCGACGAAGGCGCGCAGCGGCGCCTCCTGGGGCGCGACGCTCAACAGGCACAGGCTCAGGGAGAGGAACATGGGCCGCACTCTAGCCCGATCCACTCGGGAGCGCGCCGGGCGGGCTTCGCAATCGCCCGGCTTCGCCGGCCGCTCGGCGCCTGGCCTGCCCGACGATCCGCTCGGCAGCGCCTGCGTCGCCAGGACGTCGGGAAGCGAGTCGCCGTGCGCGATGCACGCGCTCCTGAATCGACCGGGCCGGCCCGGATCGCCCACGGCGCGCTCCCCTCCGCCCGCGCGCGAGCGCCGCGGCGGGCTCAGCGCGTCAGCCGCTCGACGATCGCGCGGTGGAAGCGCACGTCGCCGTCCTCCTCGCTCGACACCGGCAGCCACACCTCGCTGCCGTCGCGCAGCACGAGCGTGATGTGGCTGTCGGTCAGCACCGACACGTCGCGCTCGAGGCGCGCCTCGGCGATCTCCTCGAACGGCACGCTGACGAGCGGCGGGGCCTCGAGCTCGTGGTACACGCCGACCTTGCGGTCGCTGACGAAGTAGCAGCCCTCTTCGATGCGCAGCACCGCGTCGGAGTAGAAGCACACGAGCTCCTCGTCCGGCTCGAGCGCGCCGAGGTCGCGCAGCGTCTGCGCGTACTCGACCGGCACCTGGCCGCCCACGTGCACGCTGGTCGAGGGCGTGACGGTGCGGATCCAGGCGAGCAACGCCAGCGCGCCGGCGAGCAGCACGAGGAACGAGCCGCCCACGGCGAGCGCGACGCCGAGACACCCGCGGCGCTCGCGGGGCGCGGAGTCCGGTTCGGTGTCGAGCTCGGGGGCGTGCATCGGCGCGTGCGGGCGCGCGCCCGCGGCCCCGACAGGGTACTGCGCGCCGCGGGCGGCGTCGCCTGCGAGATGCACCGGCGCCTCAGCGCGCGCGCGGCCGCTCGAAGGCCAGGCAGACCTGCCAGCCGTAGACCGGGTAGGCCACGCGCGTGCGGAAGCCGCGCAGCCGCGTCGTGTCCCAGCCCATGCGGTCGGCGAGGTGCGTCAGCATCGGCGCGTAGGTCGGCAGCCCTTCGGCCTCCAGGCCGGCGAGCCCGCGGCCGAGCACCTGCACGGTCTCGCGCAGCGGCACGCGGTCGAGGTCGCGGCTCGCGTCGTTGACGTTGGCGAGGCCGAGGTAGCTCGTGTCGTAGACGTACAGCTCGGGCGCGGCGCCGGGGAACACGTCGTCGTGCAGCAGCACGTCGAAGACGAGGTTCGCGACCGGCACGGCCGGTTCGACGACCAGCGAGGTGCGGCGCGGCTCGGGCTGGCTGTTGAAGCGCGCGATCGCCGCCGGGTGGTGGTCGACCACGAACATGTCGACCACCTGCTCCGGCCCGAGCAGGTCGTCGGGCAGCGTGTAGTGGATCGCGTCGCCGGCCACGCGCGCCTCGAGCCGCGCCGGCGGGTTCACGCAGAAAGCCTCGAGCGGCAGCACGCTGAGCGCCGGCAGCAGGTCCTCCTGCGCGTCGCCGCCGTGCTCGGCGCGGCGCGCGCGGAAGCTGAAGCGCACGTCGACGCCGGGCCGCAGGCGTTGCAGCGCCACCGCGCCGTTCAGCCAGGTCAGGTCGTGGCGCTCGGGGTCGTCGGCCGCCGGCACGACCACGGCGCAGCCGACCCACTGCTCGGCCTGCACGCCCTTGAGCTGCGACAGGCCCTTGTAGACCGAGTACTTGCTGGCGAGCTCGAAGCGCTCGCGCGCGCCGGGCAGGTTGGCGGTGACGAGCGCGTCGAGCGCGGCGCGGTTGCCGGCGCTCTTGCGGATCAGGCGGTCGAAGTCGGAGACGGCGCGCTCGACGCGCTCGGTGGCCGCGCTCGGCGCGCCCAGCGCCTCGGCGCCGCGCGCGACGCGCCGCAGCGGCTCGGGGCCCGGCACGACGTGCAGCACCTCGAGCGGGCTCGGCTTGGCGAGCGCGCCGAGCAGCTTGCTGGCGGTGGCGCGGTTGACGCCCAGGGCCTTGGCGAGCTCGCCCGGGCGGCGCGGCGCGCGGGGCGTCGCGGCCAGGAGCTCGGTCAGCGCCGCGCGCAGCGTCTCCCCCACCTGGCGGGCCTGCCGCAGGGGTTCGGCGGGCGAGGCGGAGGGGCCGGTCGAGCTCATGGCGCCCATCCTAGCCCCGCCGGGGGCGGCTACACCAACGATTTATTTGCCATAAATTACACTCACCTCTCGGCGCGGCCGCGCTAGAACGGAGCCCGCACGAGCCCTTCCCCGGCTTCCTCCACCCCCCCGAACCACGACATGAAGCACCCCTTCGCCTGCGCCGCCCTCGGCGCCGCCCTGCTCGCCACCCCCGCCGCCGCCGGCGGATACGTCTTCGTCGACCTCGGCACGCTCGGCGGCGCGAACTCCGCCGCGCTCGGCCTGAACGACCGCGGCCAGGTGGTCGGCTGGGCCGAGGTGCCCGGCTGCACGACTGGCAACGGCCTGCCCTGCCGCCGCGCCTTCCTGTGGGAGGACGGCGTGATGACCGACCTGGGTTTCCTCGCCGGCGACGAGGGCAGCGTCGCGCGCGCCATCAACGACGCCGGCCTGATCGTCGGGACCTCCGAGCGCGACGTGCTCTTCGGCTCGGGCACCTACCACGCGGTGACGTGGACCGGCGGCGCGCTCGCGCCCCTCCCCGACCTCGGCCAGGGCACGAGCTGGGCGAACGACGTGAGCGAGCTCGGCCTCGTCGCCGGCTACGCCACCGACCCCGGCCCGGTGCGCGACCGCGCCGTGACCTGGAGCGGCGGCGCGATCACCAACGTCGGCAGCGCCGAGCCGCACAGCTACAACCGCGCGCGCGGCGTCAACGACCTCGGCGCGCTGGCCGGCTTCGCGTGGGACCTGTTCCAGCCCAACGACTCGATCGTCTTCGACGGCGGCGCGTGGACGACGATCGGCGGCACCGACGGCCCGTTCCAGAACTCCGAGGCCTACGACGTCAACGACGGCGGCACGGTCGTCGGGCTGCAGGCCTTCCCCTCGGGCAACTGGCACGCGGCGTACTGGCCGGCCGGAGGTCACGCGGTGGACCTGGGCGTGCTGCCGGGCATGGACCTCGCCGAGCTGTTCGACGTGAACGAGGCCGGCCTCGCGGTGGGCCACTCGTTCACCGACGTCACGAGCCGCGCGGTGCTGAGCGACGGCGTGCAGCTCCTCGACCTGAACACGCTGCTGCCCGCCGGGACGGCCGCGCTGCTGCTCGACGCGACCGAGATCAACGAGCGCGGCGACATCGTCGGCTCCGCGCTCGTCGGCGGCGTGCAGCACGCCTACCTGCTGCTCGACACCTCGAACGCCGGCAACTACTGCCACGCGACGCCCAACTCCACCGGCGCGGTCGCGACGATGTCGATGAGCGGCACGACCAGCCTCGCGAACAACGACCTCGTCGTGCACGCGAGCGGCCTGCCGAACCAGCCCTGCCTGTTCTTCTACGGGCCGGGCCAGGGCGAGCTGCCGTTCGGCAACGGCGTGCAGTGCGTCGTCGGCGGCCTGACGCGCCTCGGTCCGCCGCAGGTCGCCGCCGGCAACGCCGTCGCGCGCGCCTTCGACGTCGTCGGCGCGGGCCTCGCGCCCGGCCGCGTGAACGTGCAGTGCTGGTTCCGCGATCCGGCCGCGGGCGGCGCGGCGTTCAACACGTCGGACGCGCTCGAGCTCGTGCTCGTTCCCTGAGCGCGGCGCCGCGTACGCGAACGTCGGGGCCGAGGGCGCGCGCCCTCGGCCCCGACGCGTTCCTGCCGGGCGCGGAGTCGCCTACGGCGTGAAGGTCACCGAGTAGCCGTTCGACAGGTTGAAGAACTGGCCGCACGGCCCGAACGGGTCGCGGTACCAGCACTGGAACTGCCACGTGGAGCCCGGCGTGATGGCGCCGCCTGGCGGGAAACCCGACGACCACGCGACCAGGCCGGGACCGATGGAGATCGACCCGGCGGCGCCGCTGTTGAGCGGCGGGTTGTAGCGGAACAGGCCCACGCCGCCGCCGCCGACGCAACGCAAGCCGTCGCCGAAGGGCAGCGCGATCTGGTTCGGGCCCATGTAGAACACGCCGAACTTGTTGACGGGCATGGAGCTCACCGTGAGCTTCAGGTCGTCGTTCGTCACGCTGCTCGTGCCCGTGGCGCTGAGCAGCGCGCCGACGCCCGTGGAGTTCACGCAGCCGGCGTTCGGGTCGTTGTTGCCGCAGGGGCACGCGACGCCGAGGCAGTACGGGCCGCCCACGAGCTCGCAGACGTCCGGGATGCCGTTGAGGTTGACGTCCGTGTGCGTGCCGAACGCGATGTCGATGGCGTCCTCGATGCCGTTGAGGTCGCAGTCGAAGAACGGCGCGAAGGGCGACGAGAGCGCGTCGAGGTCGTCCGCGCCCGTCAGCGGGTTCGGCGCGCCGAAGCGCACCGTCGCGAGGCCCAGCGCCTCGGCCGGGACGAGGATGCCCGGATACGGGGAGAGGCCGCCGAGCAGCGGCGTCGTGAGGATGTCCCCCGGCTCGATCGGCATGCCGAAGATGCTGTCGGGCGCGCCGATGACGGCCGAGCCGCGACGCACGGAGAACAGCAGCATGTCGGTGGCGCCGCCGATCCAGTCGTAGGGCGTCAGCGACGGCTCGAAGGCGCCCGTGCCGTTCTCGGCCAGCATCAGCGCGTCGAGGTCGTCGGAGTCGAAGCCCATCAACAGGTCGAGGCCGAGCGCGGCTGCGGGCGCGAACAGGACCGGCGGCACGCCGGGCGCCGGGCTCACGAGCACGTCCCCGCCGACGAAGCCGTTGGCGAAGGCCGAGCCCGCGTTCGGATAGCCGTTCGGGTCGGGGAAGCCCGTGTCGAGCGAGTAGTAGACCGGGAACGGCGGCGCGGGTCCGGGCGCGAACGCGTTGAGCGCGTCGAGGTTGTCGCCCGGGTCGCACGGCACGAAGGTCGGCGGCGAGGGCTCGATCAGCCCGAGGCCCGGATACGCGAACGGGCTCGGCCCCGGCAGGCCGTTGCCGTCGACCGCGCCGACGTGTCCGACGATCGGACCGAACGGCGGCGGCGGCACGGGACCGGGCGGGATGCCGAGGTCGATCCACACGTCGGCCGGAGCTTCGGCGATGCCGCCCGCGGGGCCCTCGCTCAGCAGGTTCGGCACGATGGGCGGACCGGGCAGACCCCAGCCGTAGGCGTCGACCGAGAACCAGAAGACGCCGGGCGGCTCGTTGCCGAGCAGCAGGCGGTCGAGGCCGGCGGAGTACGCGTCGACCTCGATCGGACAGGCCTGGCACGTCGGCACCCCGGCGCACAACGGGTACGTCGGGATCGCGAGGCCGGGCGCGGGCGGGCCGAGGCCGGCGCTGGTCCAGATGCCGGGGAGCGGCAGCGGGCCGAGGACCGGCGTGAGGCTGACGGGCGTCAGCACGTCACCGGCGGTGATGGGCGTGCCGGTGAAGGAGTCGGGCAGGCCCACGCTGGGGCTGTGCCAGTCGACGGAGAACGTGACGTGTCCTTGCGCGGCGGCGGGCGGTGCCGCGAGCGCGACGAGGACGGTGGAGGCCAGGACAGCGGGTGATGTCCTCATGGCGGATGCACCTCCGAGTGCTGCCGAGGGCGTCCACGCGGCTGGGGGCGAGCCCACGGCAACCTCTCATCCTTGCCGGCGTGAACGCGCGACGCGCTGCGTCGCAGTGGGCAATGCCGTACGACAGAGGACGCACGCCGCGCCACGGTGGCCGCGCTGTGCCGCGGTGCGTAGACTTCGCCCCATGCAGCGCGACAAGAAGGTCCTCATCGCCAACGGCCAAGGCTTCTGGGGCGACTCCATCCTCGGGCCGGTGCGCCTCGTGAACGAGGGCCCGCTCGACTACCTCACGCTCGACTACCTCGCCGAGGTGACGATGAGCATCATGCAGAAGCTCAAGTCGCGCGATCCGTCGAAGGGTTACGCGACCGACTTCGTCGCGCTCGTCGACCGCGTCGCGCCGCAGCTCGTCGCGAAGGGCATCAAGGTCGTCGCCAACGCCGGCGGCGTGAACCCGCACGCGTGCAAGGACGCGGTGCTCGCGACGCTCGCGAAGCACGGCTTCCACGGCGTCAAGGTCGCCGTGGTCGAGGGCGACGACATCCTCGCCGACCTCGACGCGCTGATGGCCGCGGGCGAGCGCTTCGAGAACATGGACACGGGCGCGCCGCTCTCGACCGTGCGCGACTCGGTCACCAGCGCGAACGTCTACCTCGGCGCCTTCCCCATCGCCGAGGCGCTCGACCAGGGCGCGCAGATCGTCATCACCGGCCGCGGCACCGACCCCGGCCTCGTGCTCGGCCCGCTGATCCACGAGTTCGGCTGGACGCGCGACGACCACGACCTGATCGCAGCCGGCACCGTCGCCGGCCACATCGTCGAGTGCGGCGCGCAGTGCACCGGCGGCAACTACACCGACTGGCGCGACGTGCCCGACATGGCGCGCATCGGCTACCCGATCATCGAGGCCGCGGCCGACGGCAGCTTCGTCGTCACCAAGCACGCCGGCACCGGCGGCATGGTCACGGTCTCGACGGTGACGCACCAGCTCATGTACGAGATGGGCGACCCGCACGCGTACATCACGCCCGACGGCGTGGCCGACTTCACGAGCTTCACGCTCGAGCAGGAGGGCCCCGACCGCGTGCGCGTCAGCGGCGTGAAGGGCGCGCCGCCGACACCGACGTACAAGGTCTCGATGAGCTACCACGACGGGTGGAAGGCCGTCGGCCAGCTCACCGTCTCGGGCCCCGACGCGGTCGCGAAGGCCGAGCTGTGCGCCGAGGTCGTCTGGCAGCGGCTCGCGCTCGACGGCTGCGAGTACGCCGAGGACGAGCGCATGGTCGAGCTCGTCGGCGCGGGCGTGTGCCACGCCGGCATCGGCGCACCGCGCGAGCCCGAGGAGGTCGTGCTGCGCATGGGCGTGAAGGGCCCCGACCGCGCCAAGGTCGACCGCTTCGGCCCCGAGCTCGTGCCGCTCGTCACCAGCGGTCCGCCCGGCGTGACCGGCTTCGCCGGCGGCCGCCCCAAGGCCACCGAGATCATCGGCTACTGGCCCGCGCTGCTCTCGAAGGAGCGCGTGCACACGCAGGTCAGCGTCTTCACCTCCTGAGAGCCCCGCCCCGCCTTCCGAGCACCCCGCCATGCCCAAGGTCCCCATCGAACGCATCGCCCAGGCCCGCAGCGGCGACAAGGGCGAGGGCTCCAACGCCGGCGTGCTCGCGCGCTCGGCCGCGGCGTACGCCTTCCTGAAGCAGCACCTCACCGCCGACGTCGTGCGGGCGCACATGGCCGCGATCAACCACGGCGGCGTGAAGCGCTACGCGGCCGACAACATGCGCGTGCTGAACTTCCTGCTCGAGGACAGCCTCGGCGGCGGCGGCTCGGCCTCGCTCAAGACCGACGCGCAGGGCAAGACGCACGGCCTCGCGCTGCTGCGCCTCGAGCTCGACGTGCCGCAAGACGTGCTCGACTCGGTGACCGCGTGATGGACGTCCTGCTCGAGCTCCAGGAGAAGGCGCGCCGCAACCGCCGCCGCATCGCGCTGCCCGAGTCCCAGGACCCGCGCGTCTGCCAGGCCGCGGCGACGCTCGCCGCGCAGGGCCTGTGCGAGCCGGTGCTCGTCGACGGCGGTCACCTCGCCGCCGCGCCGCCCGGCGTCGAGATCGTGCGCCCCTCGAGCGACGCGCGCACCGAGCGCTTCGCGGCCGAGCTCTTCGAGCTGCGCAAGCACAAGGGCCTGACGCTCGACCAGGCGCACGCGCTCGCGCACGACCCGCTCTTCTTCGCCGGCTTCCTCGTGCGCTCGGGCGACTGCCAGGGCGCCGTCGCCGGCAGCGAGGCCGCCACCGCCGAGGTCTTGCGCGCCGGCCTGCAGGTCGTCGGCCTCGCGCGCGGCATCGCGACGGTCTCCTCGTGCTTCCTGATGCTGCTCGAGGACCGCGCGCTGACCTACGCCGACTGCGGCGTCGTGCCCGACCCGACGGCCGAGCAACTCGTCGACATCGCGCTCGCCAGCGCCGAGAGCCACCGCCGCCTCACCGGCCAGACGCCGCGCGTCGCGCTGCTCTCCTTCTCGACGAAAGGCTCGGCCAAGCACCCGCGCGCCGACAAGATGATCCGCGCCACCGAGCTCCTGCAGCAGCGCGCGCCCGACCTCTGCTGCGACGGCGAGCTCCAGGTCGACGCCGCGCTCGTCCCCGCCGTCGCCCAGAAGAAGGCCCCCCGCTCCCCGCTCGGGGGCAACGCCAACGTCCTGATCTTCCCCGACCTCGACGCGGGCAACATCGCCTACAAGCTGACGCAGCGGCTGGCGGGCGCGACCGCGCTCGGCCCGCTGGTGCAAGGGCTGGCGTCGCCCTACATGGACCTCTCCCGCGGTTGCAGCGCCGAGGACGTGGCGAACGTCGCGGTGATCGCGAGTGTGATGGCGGGTTGAAGTACGCGGCGCGCCGACTGATTCCCTTTCCCACCAGCTCGTAGTTGGATGCGGCGCATACGCCTTCAGCTCCGTCTCGCTCTTCGCGCCTCGATGATCCTCTTTGCCTTGAGTAGATCCGACTCGCGCAGACGGAAGTGCATTTGGGTTATCTCACCGATCACGGGCTGCCGCCGGGCAGCGCGGGGTTGCGGTACCAGAGCTGGTAGCGGCGCACGTCGCCGGCGACGACGCCGCCCGTGCTCGCCACGCTCACCGAGGTCTGCGACGCGCCGCTCGCGCTCGCGGCCGTGACCTGCAAGCGCACGACGCCGCCGCCGGCGCAACGCAGGCCGTCGCCGAAGACGTTGCCGAGGCCGCCGTTCACCGCGTTCAGGCCCTGGAAGTAGAGGCCGGGCTGGCCGGGCTGGAGCTGGGCGCCGTGGAGCTGGAGGTTCGCGACGCTCACGCTCGCGCTGCCGGTGGCCGTGAGGATCGCGCCCGCGCCGGTCGAGTTCGCGCAGCCCTCGCCCGCGGCGCCCGCGTTGCCGCACGGGCACGGCGCGCCGGTCCCGTCGCCGAAGCAGAAGGCCGTGCCGACGCCGCCGTTCACGGCGACGTACAGCAGCGCGTTGCGCATCAGCTCCGCGCCCTGCGAGCTCGAGTTCCAGAAGCCCGACGAGCAGTCGCTCGACGGCGGGTAGAAGCACAGGTCGATGCGCCCGGCGACGGGGCCCTCGGCCACGAGCACGCGGCCGTCCGACCACTGCGCGATCGCGGTCGAGCCGGAGGTCAGGACCGTGGAGATCGGCCGATACGATTGCGTCCCGCCGTCGAAGTTCGTGATGCCGGCCATGACCGGGTGCGACGGCTGCAGCACGGTGCCGAGCGTCGCGTTGCCCGTCTGGTTGCCGGAGCCGGGCACGACGCATTCGTAGCCGAGCGTCCAGCGCCCGCCGAGCACGCGCGTGGCGGTCGTGCTCGAGTTGGCGAAGGTCGAGATCACCACGCCGCCGCCGGCGTCGACGTAGTCGGCCAGCACGTCGCCGAGCGCGACGTTGTCGGCGAAGTTGACGTTCGACCACACGATCACGGCCTGGTAGGCCTGCAGGTCGAGGAGCGTGGGCGTCGACGTCGCCGCGTTGATCACGTCGACCGTGAGGAAGTCGCCGCCGCCCGCGATCTTCGCCTGCGTGTCGGTGAAGGTGCAGGAAGCGCTCGAGCTGTTGGCCGCGGCGACGATGGCCACCGCGGGTCCGCCCGCGTGGAGGGGCGCGCCGAGGGACAGGACGAGGAGCGAGGTGCGGAGCAGGCGGGTGGTGTTCATGCCCTGACGCTACGGGAAGGGCGCGAAGTCGGCCAGAGGCCGCGAGCCCGGCCGCGGCGCCGCGCCAGAACGCGCGCGGCGGCGCCCCGAGGAGCACCGCCGCCCGCGTCGATCGCGTACGCGGACCGCGTCCGCCCGCGCCGTCCGCCTGCGCCTACGGCTGCCAGGTCAACTCGACGCCGTTCGTCAGGTTGAAGCTCGACCCGCAGGGGCTGCCGACCGGCTGCGCGGGGTTGCGATACCAGAGCTGGTAGCGCCGCACGTCGCCCGCGCCGACGCCGCCGACCGCGCCGACGTCGACCGTGGTCTCGGAGAGCCCGCTCGCGTTGGCCGCGACGACCTGCAGGCGCACGACGCCGCCGCCGGCGCAGCGCAGGCCGTCGCCGAAGATCGTGCCGAGCCCGCCGTTCACCGCGTTCAGTCCCTGGAAGTAGAGGCCGGGCTGACCGGGCTGGAGCTGGGCGCCGCGCAGCTTCAGGTTCGCCACGCCGACGCTCGTGCTCCCGGCCGCGGTGAGCACGCCGCCCGCGCCGGTCGAGTTGGCGCAGCCCTCGCCCGTGCCGCCGTTGTTGCCGCAGGGGCACGGCGCGCCCGTGCCGTCGCCGAAGCAGTAGGCCGTGCCGACGCCGCCGTTCACGGCGACGTACAGCAGCGCGTTGCGCATCAGCTCCGCGCCCTGCGTGCTCGAGGTCCAGAAGCCGCCCGAGCAGTCGCTGGACGGCGGGTAGAAGCCCAGATCGATGCGGTTGGGGACCGTCCCTTCGGCCACCAGCACGCGGCCGTCGGACCACTCCGCGATCGTGCTCGAGCCGGCGGTGAGCGTCGTGACCGCCGGACGGTAGGAGCTCGTGCCGCCGCTGAAGTTCGTGATGCCCGCCATGATCGGGTGGCCCGGCTGCGGCACCGCGCCGAGCGTCGCGGTGCCCGTCTGCGAGCCCGAGCCGGGGAGGATGATCTCGTACCCCAGCGTCCAGCGCCCGGTGAGGTGGCGGTTGGTGCTCGCCTCCGAGTTGGCGAAGGTCGCGACGACCACGCCTCCGCCACCGTCCACGTAGTCGGCCAGCACGTCGCCGAGCGTCGCGCTGTCGGCGAAGTCGATGTTCGACCACACGATCACTGCGGCGTAGGGCTGCAGGTCGAGCAGCGTCGGCGTCGTCGAGTACGCGTTGATGATGTCGACCGTCGAGAAGTCCCCGCCGCCGGCGAGCTTCGCCTGCGTGTCGGTGAAGCGGCAGTCGGAGCTCGAGGTGTTGGCCGCCGCGACGATGGCCACGGCCGGGCCGCCCGCCTGGAGCGGGGCGCTGGCGAGGACGGCGAACAGGGAGGTGCGGAGGAGGCTGGGCGTCTTCATGCCCCAACGCTACGCCAGGATCCGGGACTCGGCCAGGGGCGCTGAGGATCGGCGCTCGGCCCCCCCCCCGCGCAGCCCCACCCCTCAGAGCCCCAAACACATCCCCGCGCCCGTCAGCGCGATCACGCCGCCGGCCAGGGCGTGCGTCCAGCGCTCGAGCGGGGCAAGGGGCAGGCGTTCGATGCCGCGCAGGGCCAGCAGCACGAGCGCGCCCATCGTGACGAGGGTCACCGCGCTGAAGACCACCGCCATCGCGCCGGCGAGCGCCCAGCGGCCCTCGCTCGCGGGCAACAGGAAGATCGGGATCAAAGGCTCGCACGGGCCGAGCACGAAGATCGCGAAGAGCGCCCAGAAGGTCGTCGTGCGGCCGACGTCGACGTGCGCGTGGTGGTGGTGCCCGTGCGCGTCGCCGTGCAGGTGCACGTCGCCGTCGTGCGCGTGCAGCGCGAGGCCGCGGCGCTGGCGTACGGCGCGGCGCACGCCCCACAGACAGTACGCGAGCCCGAAGACCAGCATGGCCTGCCCGGCCCAGGCGCCGCGCGCGAGCTCGAGGCCCTCGACGTCCGCCACCGCCGCGCCGATCGCGAGGCCGAGCGCGGCGAGCGCGAGCGACGAGCCGACGTGGCCGAGGCCGCACAGCGCCGTCACGACGAGCGTGCGCGCCTCGCTCCAGCGCCGCGCGCGCGCCAGCATCACGAACGGCAGGTAGTGGTCTGGGCCCGCGGCGGTGTGCACCAGGGCGACGAGCGCGGCCGCGCCGAGCGCGCCGAGCGAGAGGCTGTCGTACGGCATCAGCAGATCCTCGGAAGGTCCATGCCCGAGAGCAAGTCGAGGGGCCGCAGGCCGCCCGCCGCCGTGCGCAGCACGACGCGCACGCCGCGCTCGCGGCGTTGCGTGACGCGCCCGATGCCCGCCGCGCCCTGGCCGAGCTCGTGGTCGCGCAGGACCGCGAGCAAGGTCTCCTCCTCCTCGGGAGCCACCACGAACACGGCGCGCCCCTCGCAGGCCAGGTACAGCGGGTCGAGGCCGAGCAGCTCGCACACGGCCGCGACCTCGGCACGGATCGGCAGCGCGGCCTCGTCGAGCTCGATCGCGAGCTCGGCGCGCGCGGCCACCTCGTTCAACGTCGTGGCGAGGCCGCCGCGCGTCGGGTCGTGCATGCAGCGCGGCGCGACGCCGGCCTCGTAGACCGCGTCGACGAGCGCGCGCAGCGGCGCGCAGTCCGAGCGCAACGTGGCGCTGCCGAGGCCGTGGCGCGCGGCCATCACCGTCGCGCCGTGGTCCCCCACGCTGCCGGAGACGACGACGCGGTCGCCGGCGCGCACGAACTCGTCGCCGCACTCGCGACCGCTCGGCACGACGCCGAGGCCGGCCGTCACCGCGAACGCGCCGTCGGCCTTGCCGCGCGGCACGACCTTGGTGTCGCCCGCGACGACCTGCACGCCGGCCTGGCGCGCGGCCTTCGCGGCGCCGGCGGTCAGGCGCTCGAGCACGTCGCGCGGCAGCCCCTCCTCGAGGATCAACGCCCACGTGAGCGAGCGCGGCACCGCGCCGGCGACGGCGAGGTCGTTCACCGTGCCGCACACCGAGAGGTAGCCGAGGTCGCCGCCGGGGAACAGCAGCGGGTCGACGACGAACGCGTCGGTGGTGAGCGCGGGCCGCCCGCCGGCGGGCAGCTCGGGCAGCACGGCCGCGTCCGACAGCGTCGCGAGGTGCGGGTTCGCGAGCGCCGGCAGGAAGAGCCCGCGCACGAGCTCTCCCGTCAGGCGGCCGCCCGCGCCGTGACCGAGGAGCACGCGCTCGTCGGCGCTCACGACGCCACCTCCTCGAGCGCGCGGTAGCGGTGCCACGCGGCGCACGTGCCCTCGCTCGACACCATGCAGGCGCCGACGGGCGCGTCGGGCGTGCACGTCTTGCCGTAGAGCGGGCACGCGGGCGGCTCGATGGCGCCCTTCAGCACCTCGCCGCAGCGGCAGCCGCGCGGCTCGCGCGGCGGTTCGACGTCGACGGCGAAGCGCGCGGCGTCGCGGTGCGCGAGCTCGGGCCGCAGCGCGAGCCCCGAGCGCGGGATCTCGCCGAGGCCACGCCAGCGCGTGTCCACCGGCGCGAACGTGCGCGCGAGGAGCTGCTGCGCCGCGCGGTTGCCGGCCGCGGTCACCGCGCGCGGGTAGAGGTTCGCGACGCGCGCCGCGCCGCGCGCGTGCTGCTCGGCGAGCTCGCACAGCGCGAGCATCACGTCCACCGGCGCGAAGCCGGCCACCGCGCACGGCACGCCGTAGTCGTCGACGAGGAAGCGGTAGAAGTCCGCGCCGAGGATCACCGAGACGTGCCCCGGCAGCAGGAACGCGTCCACGTGCACGCCGCCGTCGCCGAGCAACGCGCGCAGCGGCGGCTCGATGAGCTTGCCGCCGCACAGCAGGCTCAGGTTGGCGAGCCCCTCGACCTCGGCCTCCTCCAGCGCCGCCGCGATCGTCGGCAGCGTCGTCTCGAAGCCCACGGCGAGGAACACGACCGCGCGGTCGGGGTGCTCGCGCGCCACGCGCAGGGCGTCGCGCGGCGAGTAGCACACGCGCACGTCGGCGCCCGCGGCGCGCTCGCGCTCGAGCGTCGAGCTCGAGCCCGGCACGCGCACCAGGTCGCCGAAGGTGCACACGGTCGTGCCCGGCCGGCGCGCGAGCGCGATGGCGTGGTCGAGGTAGTCGACGGGCGTCACGCACACCGGGCACCCGGGCCCCGAGACGAGCCGCAGCCCCTCGGGCAACAGGCGGCGCAGGCCCGCCGCCGCGATGGCGTGCGTGTGCGTGCCGCAGATCTCCATCACGGTCAGCGGCCGCTCGGCGCGCGCGACGAGCTCGGCCAGGCGCGCGGCGAGCGCGCGCGTGCCGTGCGCGGCGTGGAAGGGACGGGCGTCGCTCACGGCGCGTCCTCCCCCGCGATGGCGGTCTCGACCTCGGCCAGCAGCGCGAGCGTGCGCGCCGCCTCGGCCTCGTCGACCACGCCGATGGCGTAGCCCGCGTGCACGAGCACCCAGTCGCCGACGTTCGCCTCCGAGGCGAGCATCAAGCCCACCTCGCGGCGCACGCCGTCGAGGTCGCACGTGCCGACGAGCTCGCGTCGCTCGACGAGGCGCATCGGGATGGCGAGGCACATCAGCGCACCTCCCCCGCCGCGAAGCGCGGCGCGACGCCGCGCGCGAGCGCGACCGCCGCGACGACGCTCTGGCCGTACGCGAGGCCGCCGTCGCCGGCGGGCACCTCGCGCGGCAGGAGCGCCTCCAGGCCGCGCGCCGCGTGCTCGCGCACGAGGTCGCGCCGCAGGAGCCGGTTCACGAGGCACCCGCCGCCGAGCGCGACGCGCGGCGCGAGCCCCGCGAAGGCGCGCGCCGAGAGCTCGGCCGCCAGCCACGCGAAGGTGCGGTGGAAGCCGCGCGCGAGGTGCGCAGGGTCGCCGCCGGCGTGCAGCCGCCGCGCGAGCGCCGCGAGCAGCGCGACGCTCGGCAACGCGCGCGCGCCGGGCGCGAGGTCCACCTCGCTCCAGCGCACGCCGTCGCCGCGCGCGCGTCGCGGCGAGCGCCTCGAGCCGCGCGGCCGCCTCGCCCTCGTACTCGTTCACGTCCGCGAGACCCAGCAGCGCGCCGGCCGCCTCGAACAGGCGCCCGGCGCCGTGCGCGCGCGGCCAGCCGTCGTGCGCGAGCAGCCGCGCTCGCCGCCGCGCGCGCGCGCCACTCGGGGCGCAACGCGTCGCGCGCGCGCGCTCGCCGGCCGCGAGCAGCGCCGCGCCGGCCACGCGCCAGGGTTCGCGCACCGCGCGCTCGCCGCCCGGCAGCGCGAGCGCCTGCGCGGTCGCGCGGCGCTCGCACACGAGCTCACCGTCGAGCGCGAGCCACTCGCAACCCCACGCCGCGCCGTCGTCGCCGTAGCCCGTGCCGTCGAGCACCAGCGCGCCGACGCGCTCGCCGCGCGCGGGGAACGCGCCGTGCTCGCCGAGCACGGCCGCCGCGTGCGCGAGGTGGTGCTGCACGCGCAGGAGCCGCGCGCCGCGCTCCTGCGCCAGGCTCTCGCCGAGCCACGCGCTCGGGTAGTCGGGGTGCGCGTCGACGACGACGCACGCCGCGCGCGCCTCGAGGAAGGTCTCGAGGCCCGCGGCAGCCTCCTCGAGGAAGCCGCGCGCGCCGACCGTGTCGAGGTCGCCCACGTGCTGCGAGAGCACGGCGCGCTCGTCGACCGCCAGGCACGCGGCCGCCTGCAGGTGCCCGCCGAGCGCGAGCACCGGGGCGGCGACGCGCTCCGGCAGCGGCAACGCGCGCGGCGTGTAGCCGCGGCCGCGGCGCACGAGGAACGCCCCCTCGCTCGAGCTGCGCGCGACCGAGTCGTCGGCGCGGCGCACCACCTCGCGGTCGTGCACGAGGAACAGGTCGGCGAAGTCCGACAGCCGCGCGAGCGCCTCGTCGGGCGTGCGCGCGATGGGCTCGTGCCGCGCGTTGCCCGAGGTCATGACGAGCGCGTCGTAGGGCGCGCCGCGGAAGAGCTCGACGTGCAACGGCGTCGTCGGCAGCAGCACGCCGAGGTCGCGCAGGCCGGGCGCGACGCCCGCGGCGACCGGCGCGGCGGCGCGGCGCGGCGCGAGCAGGATCGGGCCCTCGGAACCGTCGAGCAGCGCTTCGTCCGCAGGCTCGAGGTGCACGAGCGCCCGCGCCGCGGCGAGGTCGCGCGCCATGACCGCGAAGGGCTGTGACGGCCGGCGCTTGCGCGCGCGCAGCCGCGCCACGGCCGAGTCGTCGTCGGCGCGGCAGGCGAGCTGGAAGCCGCCGAGGCCCTGCACGGCGAGGACCGCGCCGCGCGCGAGCTCGTCGCGCGCGCGCGCCAGCGCGTCCTGGTCACGCAGCTCGAGCGCGTCGGCCGGATCGACCAGGCGCAACGTCGGTCCGCAGGTCGGACAGCACAACGGCTCGGCGTGGTAGCGCCGGTCGTCGAGGTCGGCGTACTCGGCCGCGCACTCGGGGCACAGCGGGAAGCCGGCCATGGAGGTGCGCGCGCGGTCGTACGGCAGCGCGCGCGCCAGCGTGAAGCGCGGCCCGCACTCGGTGCACGTCGTGAACGGGTAGCGGTGGCGCCGGTTCGTCGGGTCGTCGAGCTCGGCGCGACACGCCGGACACACGCGCGCGTCCGCGGGGATCGCCGCGCCGCGCAGCGGACCGTCGGCCGAGGCCTCGACCCGGAAGCCGCGCTCGCCGCGTGCCTCCTCGCGCGCGACGACGACCTCGACGAGGCGCGCGAGCTTGGGCAGCGCGGCGGCGAGGCGCAGCTCGAACTCGCGCACCGCCGCGGCGTCGCCCTCGAGCTCGATCTCGGCGCCCGCGCCGTCGTTGCGCACGCGCCCGGCGAGCTTCAGCTCGGCGGCCAGGCGGTGCACCGCCGGTCGGAAGCCCACGCCCTGAACCGTGCCCCGACAGCTCAGGCGGTGGCGGATCACGCGAGCGCCTCCGCGCGCGCCCCGCGCTTCGCGGCGACGCCTTCGCGCAGCAGCGCGCACCACGCGTCGAGGCCCTGGCCCGTGCGCACCGACAGCTCGAGCACGCGCGCCGCGGGGTTCAGGCTCAGCACGTGCTCGCGCACCTTCGCGAGGTCGAAGTCGACGTGCTCGGCGAGGTCGACCTTGGTGATCAGCGTGACCGCGGCGCGCGTGAAGATCGCCGGGTACTTGAAGGGCTTGTCGGCGCCCTCGGTGACCGAGAGCAGCGCGACCTTGTAGTCCTCGCCCAGCACGTACGAGGCCGGGCAGACCAGGTTGCCGACGTTCTCGACGAACAGCAGCTCGGGCAGCGCGAAGGGCGCGGCCGCCAGCGCGTCCTCGACGAAGCGCGCGTCGAGGTGACACGCGCCGGCGGTGACGATCTGGTGCGCGGGCAGCCCGGCCGCGCGTAGGCGCTCGGCGTCGAGCTCGGTCGCGATGTCCCCCACCAGCGCGCCCATCTCGACCTCGTCGGCCATGCGGCGCGCGGTCGCCTCGAGCAGGCTGGTCTTGCCCGAGCCCGGCGAGGAGATCAGGTTCAGCACCAGCGCGCCGCGCGCGTCGAAGCGCTCGCGCAGCGTCGCGGCGCGGGCCTCGTTCTCGGCCAGGATCTTCTTGCGGACCTCGATCTGAGTCATGGTCGGACCTCCGTGCGACGCGGACGCGTCGTTCAACAAGGACTGGGTTGGATCGCGGGCAGCTCGTCGTAGGCGAGCGAAGTGACGTCGAGCTCGCGGCCGCCCGCGACGACGAGCGGCGCGCCGCAGCGCGGACAGCGGCGCAGCCACGCGTCGCCGTGCGCTTCCTCGACGAGGCCGCAGGGCGCGCAGCGTTGCGTGGCGACGCGCCACTCGAGCTCGAGCGCCGCGTCGCGGTCGGGGCCGTCGGCGACGACCGCTTCCCACGCGTGACGCAGCAGCTCGGGCTCGACGCCGGAGAGCGAGCCCACCGCGACGGTGACGCGCACCAGGCGCCCGCCGCCGAGGGCGTCGACCTCCGCGCGCACGCCGCGGTGCAGCTCGAGCGCGAGGCTCAGCTCGTGCACGCCGCACCTCCGCGGGCGAACGCGCGCAGCTCGCCGAGCACGCGCTCGGCGAGCGTGACCGCCGCGGGCAAGGCCGCGCGCAACGGCGCGCTGAGCCCGATGCCCGTGGCCAAGGTGTGCGGCACGGCGCCCACCACCACCACGCGTCCCGGCAGCGAGCCGGTGAGCACGGCGGCGGCGAGCAGCCCCGAGGCGTTGGCGCCGTGGCCGCCGACGCCCTGCCGCGCGGGCCGCGCGAGCGGATCGTCGACGCGCAGCACCTCGCCCGGTCGCTCGCCCGCGACCGCGTCGCAGACGAGCAGCGCGCGGCGTCCCTCGAGCGCGCCGAGCAGCGCGGTCCCGAGGGTGCCGCCGTCGAGCAGCTCGAGCTCGTCCTCGCCGGCGTGGCGCGCGCGCAACTCCTCGAGCAGCGCGAGGCCGAAGCCGTCGTCGCCGAGCAACAGGTTGCCCAGACCGAGGACGAGCACGGGTGCAGGCTCAGTCATCGTTCGCCTTGCTCGTCTCGCCGGCCGCGCGGCGGCGCTTGAACTTGTAGCCGGTGATGATCGAGACGATCAGGCCGTTCCGGTACTGCCGCGCGTCGATGAAGATGATGTAGACGTGCAGGACGACGAACACCACGAAGCCCCAGGCGGCGAGGTGGTGCCACGCGGTCGCGCGCATCGCGCCGCCGAGCAGCGGCAGCACCCAGCCGAAGAGCCGGTCGCTCAGTCCGCCAGGCTGCGCCTGCCCGAGCAGCGCGAAGCCGGTGAAGATCTGCACCAGCCCGAGGCCGATGATGAAGAGCGTGTAGGACAGGCCGGCCAGGGCGTTGTGGCCCAGGTGCGGCGTGCCCGCCTCGAGCTTGAGGTAGTCGAGGCCCTGCGTGACGAGGTTGCGCCACCAGCTCGGCTTCCAGAAGTACGGGAAGCCCGAGCGCGCGTGGCGGTTGCCCAGGAAGAACCAGGCGCTGCGCCACGCGAAGGCCAGCGTGAAGACCATCGCGGCGACGAGGTGCACCTCGCGCACGCGCCCCATGACGAAGTGCTCCCACGCCTCGCCGTTGGAGACGAGCGTGGGGTTGCCGATCAGCCAGCCGCTCGTGAAGAGCACGACGATCGAGGCCGCCGTGATCCAGTGGAAGACGCGGATCGGCCACTGCCAGACGTACACGCGCTGGTAGCTCGGTGCTTCCGGGATGGCGACATGCGTACTGCTCATGACGTCACCTCAGCGCACCCTGACGCTCGCCAGCTCGCGTCCGTCGGGTCCGAAGACGTGGCTCGCGCAGGCCAGGCAAGGGTCGAACGAGTGGATCGTCCGCAGGATCTCGAGCGGCTGTTCGGGGTCCGACAGCGGCGTGCCGAGCAGCGCGGCCTCGTAGGCGCCGCGTTGGCCCGACGCGTCGCGCGGGGACGCGTTCCACGTCGAGGGCACGATCGCCTGGTAGTTGGCGATCTTGCCGTCCTGGATGCGCACCCAGTGGCCGAGCGCGCCGCGCGGCGCCTCGGTCAACCCGTACCCGCGGCACTCGGCCGGCCAGGTCTTCGGGTCCCACTTGCGCGTGTCGGCCGTGGCGGTGTTGCCGGCGCGCACGTTGGCGACGAGGCGCTCGTACTCCTCCATCAGCCAGCCGACGCAGAGCTGCGTCTCGAGCCCGCGCGCCGCCGTGCGGCCGAGGGTCGAGAAGAGCGCCGTCGCCGGCACGCCCAGCTTCGCGAGCGCGGCGTCGACGACCGCCTTGAAGTCGTCGCGGCCCGACGCGTAGCCGACCAGCATGCGCGCGAGCGGCCCGACCTCGACGGCGCGGCCCTTCCAACGCGGCGTCTTGAGCCACGAGTAGGCCTTGGTCTCGTCGAGGTTCCGGAACGGCGGCTTCGGGCCGGTGTAGTGCGGCTCCGTCACGCCTTCCCAGGGGTGCAGCGCCTGCACGCCGTCGGGGTAGCGGTACCACGAGTGCGTGACGGCCTCGGTGATCTCCTCGAGGTCGGTCGGGTCGACCGGCAGCACCTCGGCGAGGTTCTTGTCGAGGATCACGCCGCGCGGGATCAGGTAGCTGGCCGGGTCGGCCAGCGTCGTGCGCGGCAGGTCCCCGTAGGCGAGGTAGCTGCCGAGGCCGCCGCCGATCGCCGCCCAGTCCGTGTAGAACGACGCGATCGCGAGCAGGTCGGGGATGTAGACCTGTTCGACGAAGGCCTGCGCCTCGCGGATGCGGTCCTTGACGAAGGCGAGCTTCTCCGCGCCGATGGCGGTGTCGTCGTCCAGGTTCAGCACGCACGGCATGCCGCCCACCAGGTAGTTGGGGTGCGGGTTCTTGCCGCCGAAGACGGTGTGGATCTTGACGAGCTCCTTCTGCCACTCGAGCGCCTCGAGGTAGTGCGCGACGGCCATCAGGTTGGCGGCCGGCGGCAGCTTGTAGGAGGCGTTGCCCCAGTAGGCGTTGGCGAAGATGCCGAGCTGGCCCGAGTCGACGAAGCGCTTCAGCGTCGCCTTCACGTCGGCGTAGTAGCCGGGCGTGGCCTTCGGCCAGTGCGGGCTGATGGCCTGGTTGAGCTCGGCGGTCTCCTTCGGGTCGCCCGCGAGCGCCGAGACGACGTCGACCCAGTCCAGCGCGTGCAGCTGGTAGAAGTGCACGACGTGGTCCTGCACCATCTGGGTCAGGAACATCATGTTGCGGATGATGTTCGCGTTGTCGGGGATCTCGATGCCGATCGCGTTCTCGACCGCGCGGATCGAAGCCAGCGCGTGCACGGTCGTGCACACGCCGCAGATCCGCTCGGTGAAGGCCCAGGCGTCGCGCGGGTCGCGGCCCTGGAGGATGACCTCGATGCCGCGCCACATGGTCCCGGAGGACAGGGCCTCCTGCACGACGCCGGCGTCGTCCAGGTTGGCCTCGATGCGCAGGTGACCCTCGATGCGGGTCACGGGGTCGACGACGATGCGCGGGCTCATGACGCGCCTCCTTCCGCCATCTCCTTGTCACGCGGCGGGTCGTTGCGGTGCTTGATCGCGAAGGCGGCGGCGTGCCCCGCCACGCCCAGGAGCGCGGCGCCCGCGGCGACCTTGCCGACGGTCTCGGGGGTGCTGTCGATGCCCGGCAGCGGGATGCTCGTCAGCCGCTCGTAGAAGGGACCGTCGTCCCAGAAGTTGTCCTCGCTGCAGCCGATGCAGCCGTGGCCGGAGCCGATCGGGAACGACGTGCCGTCGTTCCACATCATGCTCGAGCAGGCGTTGTACGTGGTCGGCCCGCGGCAGCCCATCTTGTAGAGGCACCAGCCCTTCTGCGCGCCGCCGTCGTCCCAGCGCTCGACGAACTGCCCGGCGTCGAAGTGCGCGCGCCGGTAGCACTTGTCGTGGATGCGGTGGCCGTAGAAGGCCTTGGGCCGGTTCTGGCGGTCGAGCTCGGGCAGCTTGCCGAACGTCAGCACGTACGTGAGCAGCCCGGTCATCACCTCGGAGATCGGCGGGCAGCCCGGCACGTTGATGACCGGCTTGTCGAAGACGAGCTTGCGCACCGGCTTCGCCCCGGTCGGGTTGGGGTAGGCGGCCTGCACGCAGCCGTTCGACGCGCAGGAGCCCCAGGCGATGACGAACTTGGCGTGCGCGGCCGCCTCGAGCAGCTGCGACTCGAAGGTCTCGCCCGCGACGAGGCAGTACACGCCGCCGTCCTTGGTCGGCGCGTTGCCCTCGACGGCGAGCACGTACTCCCCGTCGTACTCCTGCATCATCTTCTTGCGGATCGCCTCGACCTGGTGCCCCGCCGCGGCCTGCAGCGTGTCGTCGTAGTCGAGCGAGATCATGTTGAAGACGATGTCCGCGACGAGCGGGTGCGCCGAGCGGATGAAGGACTCGCTGCAACAGGTGCACTCGAGGCCGTGCATCCACATCACGGGGAGGCGCGGTTGGGTCTCGAGCGCCTCGACCACCCGTGGCACGAGCGCCGCCTCCAGCCCCAGCGCTGCCGTGGTGGTCATGCAGAACTTCAGGAAGTCCCGCCGCTCGATCCCTCGGTCCTGCAGCACCTCCCAGGTGCTGGGCCGCCGTACGAGTTGCTCACGCATCGCGTCCTCCGTGCAACGAAAGCGTCCCGCGCGGCGCGGAGGTCCGCGAGACGGACGCCGGGGTTGCCTACGGGGCGCACACCCGCGGGTCCCGCGACCCCGGAGACGTTCGACCTCGGCGTGTTCGATGCTAGATCCGGCGCCCCCAGCACATGGCGTACGTTCTGGGTAGGCGCCCACCGCCTTCTGCGTAGCTCCGGGAAGGACGACCGGCGCGACTTGCCGGTCCCGGCAACCGCGCCCGCGCGCGGCTTGCGGTCGGCCACCGGGGCGACCTATGCTCCCCGGCCCCATGAAGCGCCTGCTCCTCGTCCTCGCTCTCGCCCAGCTCTCCAGTTGCGCCTTCCTCGGCTTCACCCGCCCGGTCGACGTCGATCACGTGCGCGTGGCGACCCAGCACGGCGTGGTCTACGAGGACCTGCTGCCCGGTCAGGGCCCCGAGGTCGCCGAGGGCGAGCGCGTGCGCGTCGACTACGTCGGCTACCTCGACGACGGCACGCAGTTCGACTCGAGCCTCGACCGCGGCGTGCCCATCGAGTTCGTCCACGGCCAGGCGCCGATCGCCGGCTGGGACGAGGGCATGGCGGGCATGCGCGCCGGCGGGCGGCGGCGCATGGAGCTGCCGCCCGAGCTGGCGTACGGCGAGGCGGGCGTGCCCGGGATCGTCCCCGAGAACGCCCGCCTGACCTTCGAGCTCGAGCTGCTCGCGATCCTCGCCGACGAGGACTGAGCCGCTCCGCTCAGCCGACCTCGGGCAGCGCCGCGCCCTCCGCCGTCTTCGGCCGCAAGCGCCGGCCGAGCGCGTCGGCCGCGCCGCGCACGAGCACGTAGAAGAGCGGCGTGAACACCAGGCCGAAGGCCGTCACGCCGATCATCCCGGCGAACACCGCCGTGCCGATCGACTGGCGCATCTCCGCCCCGGGGCCGGTCGCGAAGACGAGCGGCACGACGCCCAGGATGAAGGAGAAGGCCGTCATCAGGATCGGTCGCAGGCGCAGTCGCGAGGCCTCCACCGCGGCCTCGAAGCGGTCGCGGCCGGCGCGCTCGAGCTGGTGCGCGAACTCGACGATCAGGATCGCGTTCTTGGCCGCCAGGCCGATCAGCACGACGAAGCCGATCTGCGTCAGCACGTTGTTGTCCATGCCGCGCAGCAGCAGGCCGCCGGCCGCACCGAGCAAGCACATCGGGACGATCAGCACGATCGCGAGCGGCAGCGACCAGCTCTCGTACTGCGCGGCGAGCAGCAGGAACACGAAGACGACCGCGAGGCCGAAGACCAGCATCGCGGTGTCGCCGGCGGACTTCTCCTGGTAGGCGAGGTCGACCCACTCGAAGTCGTAGCCCGGCGGCAGCGCGGCCGCGAGGCGCTCCATCGTGTCGATCGACTGCCCCGTCGACCAGCCCGGCGCGGTCGAGCCGCCCACCTCGGCGGCCGGCGTCAAGTTGTGGCGCACGACGCGGTCGGGGCCGGTGATGCGCTGCGTCTTCACGAGCGAGCCGAGCGGCACGATCTCGCCGGCGCGGTTGCGCGTGGACAGCGCCCGCAGGTCGGCCTCCTCGTCGCGGAACTGCGCGTCGGCCTGCGCGATCACGCGGTAGGTGCGGCCGAAGCGGTTGAAGTCGTTGACGTAGGTGCTGCCGAGGCTGGTCTGCAGCGCCTCGAACACGTCGCTGAGCGGCACGTCGAGCTGCTTCGCGCGCGCGCGGTCCACGTCGGCGAAGAGCTGCGGCACGCGGCCGCGGTAGAACGTGTAGGGCTGCACGATGCCCGGCTCCTGCATGGCGCCGCCGACGAGCTGGAAGGCGACGTCTTGCAGCGCGGCCGAGCTCCCGCCGACCTTGTCCTCGAGCATGAGCTTGAAGCCGCCGCCGGTGCCGATGCCGCGCACGGGCGGCGGCGGGATCACGATCGCCAGGCCCTCGACCACCGGAGCGAGCGCCGCGCGCACGTCGTTCGAGATCACGTCGGCGCTGCGCCCCGCCGGGCCGCGCACCTCGAAGGGCTCGAGCGGCAGGAAGATCGCCGCGACGTTGGGCGCCGTCGCCCGCGTCGCGCCCGAGAAGCCGACGAACTCGACCGAGTGCGCCACGCCGTCGACGCCGCGCGCGAGCTTCGACACCTGCGTCACGACCTCGCGCGTGCGCGCCATCGACGCGCCGTCGGGGAGCTGCACGGCGAGGATCAGGTAGCCCTGGTCCTGCGCCGGGATGAAGCCGCGCGGCACCTTCGACAGGCCGTAGCCGGTCAGGCCCATCAGACCGACGTAGAGGATGCCGAGCAGCAGGCCCAGGCGCACCGTGCGACGCACGACGCGCGCGTAGCGGCCCGCGCTCCACTCGAACGCGCGGTCGAACAGCCGGAAGAACCACCCGAAGAGGAAGTCCCACGCGCGCTGGAAGCGGTCGGGCGGCGCGTCGGCGGCGCGCAGCTGCACGGCCGCCATCGCCGGGCTGAGCGTCAGCGAGACCACCGCCGAGATCACCGTCGCCGTGGCGATGGTGACCGCGAACTGGCGGTAGAACTGCCCGGCGATGCCCGACAGGAAGGCCGTCGGCACGAACACCGCGACGAGCACGAGCGCCATCGCGACCAGCGCACCGGAGACCTCGTCCATCGCCTTGCGCGTCGCGTCACGCGGCGAGAGCCCCGCGGCGAGGTGGCGCTCGACGTTCTCGACGACCACGATCGCGTCGTCCACGACGATGCCGATCGCGAGCACGAGGCCGAACAGCGTCAGGTTGTTGAGCGAGAAGCCGATCGCGGCCATGACCGCGAAGGTGCCCACGAGCGAGACCGGGATGGCCGCCAGCGGGATGATCGACGCGCGCCAGTTCTGCAGGAACAGCAGCACCACGAGCACGACGAGGAAGACGGCCTCGAGCAGCGTGTGCACCACCGACTCGATCGACTGCTCGACGAAGACCGTCGGGTTGTAGACGACGCGGTACTCCATCCCGTCGGGGAAGTCCGCGCTCAGCCGGCGCAGGCTGTCCTGGATGGCGACCTCGGTCTCGAGCGCGTTCGAGCCGGGGCGCTGGAACAGCACCACCGCGACGGCCTTCTCGCCGTCGAGGCGGCTCTCCATCGCGTAGCTCTGCGCGCCGAGCTCGACGCGCGCGACCTCGCGCAGACGCACGAGCCCGGCGCCGTCGCCGCGCTTGACGACGATGTCGCCGAACTCCTCGGCCGTGGTCAGGCGGCCGCGCGCCTGCACCGTGAGCTGCAGCGCGCCCGCGCTCGGCAGCGGCTCCTGGCCGATCACGCCGGCGGCCACCTGCACGTTCTGCTCGCGCAGCGCGCTCAGCACGTCCCCCACCGTCATGTCGAGGGCGCGCAGCTTCTGCGGATCGAGCCACACGCGCATGCCGTACTCGTCCGCGCCGAAGATGCGCACGTCGCCGACGCCGTCGATGCGCGCCAGCTCGTCGCGCATCCGCAGGTACGCGTAGTTGCCCATGAAGAGCTGGTCGTAGCGCCCGTCCGGCGAGACGAGGTGCGCGACCAGCATGATGTCGGGCGAGTTCTTGAGCGTCGTCACCCCGGCGCGGCGCACGAGCTCCGGCAGTCGCGGCTCGGCGCTCGCCACGCGGTTCTGCACGAGCACCTGCGCCTCGTCGACGTCGGTGCCGAGCTCGAACGTCACGGTCAGCGCGAGGCGGCCGTCCGCAGTCGACGACGAGGTCATGTAGAGCATGCCGTCGACGCCGTTGATGGCCTGCTCGAGCGGCGCGGCGACCGTGTCGGCGATCACCTGCGGGCTCGCGCCGGGGTACGACGCGCTGACCTCGACGGTCGGCGGCACCACCTCGGGGTACTGCGCCACGGGCAGGCTGAAGTACGCGACCCCGCCGATCAGGATCGCGACGAGCGAGAGCACCGTCGCGAAGATCGGCCGATCGATGAAGAAGTGCGAGAGCTTCATGGGCGTCCTCGGGCGCGCCTCAGCGCTGCGGAGCCGCTTCGCGCGGCGAGACCGTGGCGCCCGGGCGCGCCATGAACAGACCCGCGGCCACGACGCGCTCGTCCGGCGCGACGCCGCTCGTGATCTCGCGCAGGCCGTCCTCGGTCAGGCGTCCGACCTCGACGGGGCGGAAGCGCACCGTGTCCGCGTCGTCGAGCACGAGCAGGTAGCGCATCGTCTGGTCGCTCTGCACCGCCTTCTCGGGCACGAGCAGCGCGGCGCGCGGCGCGTCGGCGACCAGACGCGCGCGCACGAACATGCCGGGCGTGAGCACGCCGCTCTCGTTCGGCAGCAGCGCGCGCAGCGCGAGCGTCGCCGTCCCGGGGTCGAACGCGTTGTCGACGAAGTCGAGCGTGCCCTCGTGCGGGTAGTCGGTCTCGTCCTCGAGGCCGACCTGCACGCGCACCGCGGCGGCCGCGTCCCCCGCGGCGTGCCCGCCGCGCAGGAGGCGCATGACCGCGGTCGAGTCGGCCTCGATCCAGCAGTGCACCGGCCCGGTCGTGACGATCGTCGCGAGCGCCGCCTCGCCCAGCGCACCGGCCGTCACCAGGTTGCCGACGGACACGCCGTGCGCGCCCACGCGGCCGGCCATCGGCGCGGTGATGCGCGTGTAGCCGAGGTCGAGCTCGGCCGCCTGCACGCGCGCCGCCGCGCTCTGCACGAGCGCATCGGCCGCGGTCAGCGCCGCTTCGCGCGTCGCGGCGTCCTCGGCGGCGATCGCGTTCGACTCGAGCAGCTCGCGCCCGCGCTCGACGTTGCCGCGCGCCAGGTCGCGCCCGGCCTCGGCCTGCGCGAGCTCGGCGCGCTTCGCCGCCAGCTCGGCCTCGAACGGCCGCGGGTCGATCACGAAGAGCAGTTGCCCCTCCTCGACGAGCGCGCCGTCCTGGAAGTGGATGGACTGGAGGTAGCCCGACACGCGCGCGCGCACGTCGACGCGCTCGACGGCCGCGAGCCGACCGGTGAACGCTTCCCAGTCGACGAGCTCGCGCGACGTCGGCCGCACGAACTCGACGGTGGGCGGCGCGGACGGCGGCGGCGCGGACTGGGCGCGGTCGCAGCTCGGCGCGAGGGCGGCGAGCGCGAGGAGACCGGGAGCGAGGAGGGAGCGGTGCTTCATGGTGCGAAGGCGGGGGGGACGTTGCCTACCAGCGCCCGCCGAGGGCGCGCAGCAGGGCGACGGTGTTCGAGTAGCGCGCCTCGAGCAGGCGCACGGAGCCGCGCTCGGCCTCGAGCGCGGTGCGCTCGGCGTCGAGGACGGTGAGGTAGTCGACGGTGCCCGCGTCGTAGCGCGCGCGGGAGAGCTCGCGCGCGCGCCGCGCGGCGGCCAACGCGCGGTCCTGCGCGGCGGACTCCTCGCCGAGCGTGCGACGACCGACGAGCGCGGTCTCGACCTCGGCGAGAGCGGTGAGCACGGCCTGCTGGTAGGCCTCGAGGACCTCTTCGTAGCGCGCCTGCGCGCGCGCGAGCGCGGCCTCGTTGCGGCTGCCCTGGAAGAGCGGTAGGTACACGCTCGGGCTGATGCCCCACATGCGCGAGCTGGGCCGGAAGAGGTCGCCCTCGTCGGTCGCCTGCCAGCCGGCTTGACCGGTCAGCGAGACGCTCGGGTAGAACGCGGCGGTGGCGACGCCGACGCGCGCGTTCTCGGCGGCCAGCCGGCGCTCGGCGCGGCGCACGTCGGGGCGCGCGCGCAGGAGCTCCGCGGGCAGCCCCGCCGGCACGCTGGGCGGTTCGCCGCCGAGCGGCGCGGGCGGCAGCGCGAAGGTCGACGCGGGCTCGCCGACGAGCACCGCGAGCGCGTGCTCGGCCGCGGCGCGCGCGCGCGCTCGAGCGCGGCGAGGTCGGCCTCGGCCTGCGCGAGCTGCGTCTCGGCGCGCGCCACGTCGAGCTCGCTCGTCGCGCCGAGCTCGAAGCGCTTGCGCAGCAGCGCCACGCCCTCGCGGCGCGTCTCCACGGCGCGGCGCACGACCTCGAGCTCGCGGTCGAGCGCGCGCACGCCGAGGTAGCCGCGCGCCGCCTCGGTGGAGAGCAGCAGCAGCAGCGCGTCGGCGTCGGCCGCGGCGGCCTCGGCGTCGGCGAGCGCGGCCTCGTTGCCGCGCCGGATGCGCCCGAAGAGGTCGAGCTCCCACGCGGCCGTCGCGACGACGGTCGAGGTGTTCTGCGTGCGGCCGTTCGTCACGCCGGGCAGGAACTCGACCGCGTCGGAGGTCTGCGCGCGGCGCCACGACGGCTCGAGCGCGACCTGCGGCTGGCCCGCGCTGCGCGAGACGTCGAGCAGCGCGCGCGCCTGCTCGAGGCGTTGCAGCGCGGCGAGCAGCTCGTGGTTGTTCGCGCGCACGCGGCCGACGAGCTCGGTCAGCGCGGGGTCGTCGAAGAGCGCCCACCAGTCCTCGCGCGCCGCGGGCGCGGCGTCCGCGACGTCGGCGTCGGCGGGCGCGGCCTCGCGGTACGCCTCGGGCATGGCGGGCTCGGGGCGTGGTAGTCGGGCCCCACCGCGGTGCAGGCTGCGATCCCCAGCAGCGGGAGGAGCGCGGCGCCGGGGAGCAGGCGACGCCACGAGGTCCGGGGGGGAGAGAAGGCTGCGGGGAGCTGCATCGGCGCGGTGGGGCTCGACAGGTACGGTCAGCGAGTAAACTGCACGGAGTAGTTTACCCCGGTCGCTTGAAAAGTAAACCCCCCGGTTTACCATTGCGGAGCGTGGACTCCCCTCCCCCGACCCCCCCGCCCGAGGACGGCGCCGACGGCGCGGCCGCCTGCGGCAAGCGCCGCCTGAGCGACGAGAAGCGCCAGGCGATCGTCGCGGCCGCCATCGAGGAGTTCCACACCCACGGCTTCCCCGCCACGAGCATGGACGCCATCGCCACGGCGGCGGGCGTCTCCAAGCGCACGATCTACAACCACTTCGCGAACAAGGACGAGCTGTTCTGCGAGATCAGCCGCGCCGCGTGCCAGCGCATCCTCGAGCTCTGGGACGAGCCCTACCGCGCCGACCAGCCGCTCGAGGCGCAGCTCGCCTCGATCGCCCACCGCAAGCTCGACCTGATGGGCACGCCGGACTTCCTGCGGCTGGTGCGCGTGACGATGGCCGAGCGCGTGCGGCGCCCCGAGCTCGCGCGCGAGGCCTTCGCCGAGATCGAGAAGGGCGAGTTCGGCGCCACGCGCTGGATCCGCGCCGCGGTCGCCGCCGGCGCGCTGCGCGTGCCCGACCCGGTCGAGGCCAGCCGCCAGTTCTCCGCGCTGCTCAAGGAGTTCGCGCTGTGGCCGCAGCTCTTCGGCTCGCGGCCGCCGCTCTCCGACGCCGAGCGCGCGCACGTCGTCGACACGACCGTCGCGATGTTCCTGAAGCACTACCGCGGCTGAGCGCGTCGCCCGAACGTCGAGAGCCCCGCGCGTCCGAGGACGTGCGGGGCTCTCGTCGTGACGGGGCGTGGGCTCAGGCGAGCTTCGCCAGCGCGGCCTGCACCGCGGTGAAGTCGCGGGCCTCGGGGGTCTTCTCCTGCACCTGGCAGAAGGCGACCTTGCCGGTCTTGTCGACGATGACCGTCGCGCGGTGGCTGATGAACGGCACGGCCGGGTGCTCGAGGCCGTACTGCTTGGTCACGGCCAGCATCGGGTCGGCCAGCAGGTCGTGCTTGATGCCCTTCATCTGCTTGAAGGCCTTGTGCGACCAGGTCGAGTCACGGCTGATGCCGACGACGATGGTGTTGGGCGCGTCGATCACGGGCTCGTTGCTGATGCGGCAGTTCTCCGCCTCGCAGGTCGGGCTCCAGTCGAGCGGGTACCACATCAGGACGACGTTCTGGCCGCGGTGGTCCGACAGCTTCCACTCCTTCTCGTCCTGGGTCTTGAGGGTGAAGTCGGGGGCTTGGGTGCCGATGTCGATGGGCATGGTCTCGGGCTCTCCTCTCGGGGATGGTTGACGGTAGGTCTCTCAGGGGGGGGCAGGACCCGGCGGCGTTCAGTCGGCCAGGTCTTGTTGCAGGGCGCGGCGCTGCACCGGCGTGAGCGGCGCGTGCAGCGTCAGGGCGGCGAGGTCGCAGCCGAGGGCCGCGGGCGCGCGGCCGGCGACGGGGAAGGCGAGGTACTGCACGCTCGAGAGGCGCTCCTCCCCCACCTGGCGATCGTCGATGCGCGGGCGCACGCGCGTGCCGTCCTCGAGCTCGACGTACAGGTGCGCGGGCAGCGCGAGCCACTCGCGCAGGCGCACGTCGCGCTCGTCGGCGTCGTCGATCTCGATGAGCAGCGTGCAGCCGAGGTCGCCCTCGCCGCCCAGCAGCTCGTTGTACGTGGCGAGCTCGTGCTCGACGTCCGCGTCGGACGCGCGGCCCTCGACGCGCAGCATCTCCTGCACCTGGTAGCGCACCGTGTCGTGGTTCTCGAACAGGAACGTCAGGTGGTCGCCGAGGTGCACGCGGCGGCGGCTCTTCTCCGCCATCATGCGCGCGCGGAAGGCGGGGCGCTCGGCCTCGTAGGCGGCCAGGTCGACGATCTCGTCGCGGGCGACGCGTGTCATGCCTCGTCTCCTCCGGCCGGCAGGGCGGTCGGGAACCCGTCGGCGCGGTAGGCGCGCGCCAGGATGGTCATGGGGTGCATGGGCTTCTTGCCGGCGTGCTGCTGGAACTGCAGCGCGGCCAGCGGGCAGTCGGTCGACCACACTTCGGCGTCCGCGTCGGCGACGCCCTCGAAGGCGCGCTTGCCGGCGCGCTGCGAGGGCTCGAAGCCCTCGACCTTCATGGCGTACGTGCCGTCGTGGCCGCAGCACTCGCTGACGAGCGCGGGCTTCACGCCGGGGATCTTGCGCAACAGGTCGCGGCCCTTGAAGCCGATCGCCTGCGCGCGCAGGTGGCAGGGCGCGTGGTAGGCGACCTTCTCGCCGGGCGTGCTCTTGAAGTCCGTGCAGAAGCGCTCCTCGTTGCGGATCGACCAGAGGAACTCCGACGGGTCCATCACCGCGGCGGCGAGGCGCTCGGCGCGCTCGCGGTCGGCGCCCTCGAGCAGCTCGGGGTACTCGCGGCGCATCATCATCGAGCAGGTCGGGTTGATGGCGACGACCTTGGCGCCGGCCTCGACCCACGGCATCAGCACGTCGAGGTTGTGGCGCGCGCGCTCGCGCGTCGTCTCGAGGTCGCCGCTCTCCCAGGCGGGCATGCCGCAGCAGCCCAGGCCCTTGGTGCAGCGCAGGTCGACGCCGTTCTTCTCGAACACGGCGACGGTGTCGCGGCCGATCTCGGGCTCGTTGTTCTGCACGTAGCAGGTCTGGAAGAGCACCGCCTCGCCGCCCGGCGCGCCGACCTTGCCCTCGCGCTCGGCCCAGCGCTCGAACGTGGTGCCCGCGAAGTCGGGCAGCAGCTTCTCGCGGTGGATGCCGAGCACCTTCTCGAGGAACCAGCGGTGCAGGCCGACGCGGTTCATCGCGTTGGCGAGGCCGAAGCTCGCGCGCGCCATGCGCCCGGCCCCGTCGGGGTCGGCCAGCACCTTGTCGCGCAGCGAGCCGCCCTCGCGGCGGTGGCGCTGCGCCTTGTAGCGGTGCACGAGCTTGGGGAAGTCGAGCTGGAACTCGTGCCCGTCGCGCGGCGTGTACGGGCACTGCACCTCGCACAGCTTGCACTGGAAGCACGCGTCCATGACGCGCGCGGTCTCCGCGACGGTGACCTTGCGCACGTCGCCGTCGTGGCGCTCGTCGACCGCCTCGAAGAGGATCGGGAACGAGTCGCAGAACTTGAAGCACATGCGACAGCCGTGGCAGACCTCGAAGACGCGTTCGACCTCCTGGTCGAGCGCCTGCGGGTCCCAGTACCGCGCCTCGCTGGGGTCGTAGCTGAGGCCGGCGGTGGGCTGGTAGGAGATGTTGCCTTGGCTCACGGCGTGCGCGGAGGCTCGGGGGAGCGCGCGGGCGCACTCCCCCGAGTGCGGTTCAGCTGATCTGGTTCAGCAGTTCCTGGAAGCGGCCGGCGTGCGACTTCTCGGCCTTCGCCAGCGTCTCGAACCAGTCGGCGATCTCGTCGAAGCCCTCCTCGCGAGCGGTCTTCGCCATGCCCGGGTACATGTCGGTGTACTCGTGCGTCTCACCGGCGACGGACGCCTTGAGGTTGTCGACGGTGTCGCCGAGCGGCAGGCCGGTGGCGGGGTCGCCGACCTTCTTGATGTAGTCGAGGTGGCCGTGGGCGTGGCCGGTCTCGCCCTCCGCGGTCTCGCGGAAGTTGCCGGCGACCTGGGGGTAGCCCTCCACGTCGGCCTGCTTGGCGAAGTAGAGGTAGCGGCGGTTCGCCTGCGACTCGCCGGCGAAGGCGTCCTTCAGGTTCTGGTGGGTCTTGGTGCCTTTCAGGTCGGGCATGATCGGTCTCTCCGGGGAGTTCTGGGGTCGAGAGGGGGCGCCGAGGGACCGCGGCGTCACCTCGAGCCCGGGAGGATAGCCCCCGCGCGGCAGCCGTTGCAACATCTTCGCAATCGCGATAAGTTCTCAAAGCGATCGCGGGCGCTGCTCGCCGCGCGCTACCCCAGCCATGCCCTTCCGCTCCTCCGACGCCGCCGCCACCCTGCGCGCCGCCGGCCTCGTGCCGACGCTGCCGCGGCGCGTGATCTGGGGCGCGTTCGAGGGGCGCCTCGACCACCCGACCGCCGACGGCGTCTTCGAGGCGACGGTCGCGACGGACGCGGGCATCTCGCGCGCCACGGTCTACCGCGCGCTCGAGTCGTTCGTAGGCGCGGGGCTCGCGCGGCGTCTGGGCCACCCGGGCGCGGCGATGCGCTACGACCCGCGCACGACGCCCCACCACCACGCGATCTGCGACGACTGCGGCGAGGTGTTCGACCTCGAGCCCGAGGTGCTCCCGCGCGCGCTGGCGCGCGTCGACGTGCCGTGCGCGGGCTTCGACGTGCGCGAGGTCTCGCTGCTGGTGCGCGGCACCTGCGCGAGCTGCCGGCCCTGACGCCCGGCCCGCGCGCGCTCGGCCGCCGCGGGGAGCACCGTGCCGGTCCGGCGCCGATCGACGCGTGCGGCGCCCCCGAAACGTCGCCGGCCGAGCCCTCGCGAGGAGGACCCGGCCGGCGGGGCTCACCGCGCCGAGGCGCGGTGCGCGAGCGCGTGGCTCAGTTCTCGATGACCTTGCCGGTCACGGGGCAGACCTTCTTGGCGGCCTGACCTTGGCAGCTCGAGCCGCAGTCGGACTTGCCGGCGCACTCGGCCTTGGCGGCGTCGTCGCACATGTCGGCCGAGCAGCCGTTGCAGCCGCCGGCGGGCGCCTCGACGGTGGCGGCGTCGGAGACCTGGTTGTGGTCGTCGGACTTGCAGGCGACGGCGAAGCCGAGGAGGGCGATGCCCAGGATCAGGTTCTTCATCTTCTCTTGTGGTTGCACCGCCGCGCGGCGGGGTCTGGTGGAGCGCGCCGCCGAGGGCGGGCTGGGAGATCCGACGTCCGTCGGGGCGGCGAGCGTCGCCGCCGCGGCGTGTACGTCGGGAAGTCGTTGCGTGTGAGCGGCCGACCCGAGCGGCGCAGGTCCTGCCCGTCGCGGGTCGGCGTGACTAGACTATCCGAGGCCCGTGTTCCCGCGTGACCCCCCCGCGACCGAAAAAACCCTCCTCGTGCCCGCCCCGGACGACATGCCCCAGATCGACCTGCACGGCCTCGCGCCTACAGCGGCGCTGCGGCGGCTGGCGCAGGCGCTCCACGCAGCGCGCGTGCGGGGCGCCCCCGAGGTGCTCGTCGTCACCGGACGAGGCTGGGGCAATCGCTTGCAGGAGCCGAAGTTACGAACGACGGTCGAGAGCTGGCTGGCGGGCCCCGAGGGCCGCCGCGTCGGCGCTCGGCTGGCCCGCCGGGAGCCCCACGGAGGCGCCCTGGTGGTCGCCCTGCAGCGCCCGGTCTGATCCCGACCCCTCCCTCCCCTTGCCCATGCGTGCCCCCCACCGCCTCGCCTCCGCCGTCCTCCTCGCGCTCCTCGCCGCCTGCGCGGTGACGCCCGCCAGCCTCGAGCGCATGTACGCGAGCAGCGTGCGCGAGCGCAGCGGCAGCCCGTTCGCCGGCCTCGGCGACGACTACCTCGAGCGCATGAGCGCGCGCCGCGAGACGGTGCGCGGCTTCCTCGACGCGGGCTCGCTCGAGACCGCCGAGCAGCACCTCTACGCCGCGGCGATCCTCGTGAGCTCGGACGACGAAGCGGACCTCGTGCTCGCGCGCGACACCGCGCTGCGCGCCGCGGAGCTGGGCGAGACGCGCGGCTTCCGCGTCGCCGCCGAGGCGATCGACAAGCTCGCCATGCAGTCCGGAACGCCGCAACGCTACGGCACGCAGTACTACTACGAGGAGGTGCTGTCGCGCTGGCGCCTCTACCCCGTCGATCCGAACACGACCGACACCGAGCGCCAGGCGATGGGCGTCGAGCCGATGGCCGCGCTGCTGGAGCGCGAGGCGCAGCTCAACGAGAGCGTGCGATGAGCGCGCTCGCGCGGGTGCTCGAGCCCGAGGCGATGGACACGGCCGAGGAGGCCGCGTCCTACGACGCGATGGACAACCGCGCGAACAACGCGGCCTTCGTGGAGCGGCTGTTCGCGCTCGGCGCGCGCGGGCGCATGCTCGACCTCGGCACCGGGCCGGCGCACATCCCGCTGCTCGTCTGCGCGCGCGACGGCGCGGCGCACGTCACCGCGCTCGACCTCGCGCACCACATGCTGCGCGTCGCGCGGCGCAACGTGGAGGCCGCGGGTCTCGCCGAGCGCGTCGAGCTCGTTGCACGGTGACGCGAAGGACCTCGGCCTGCCCGACGGCGCCTTCGACGTCGTGTACTCGAACACGATCCTGCACCACATCCCCGACCCGCGGCCGTTCCTGCGCGAGGCCGCGCGCGTGCTGCGGCCGGGCGGCGTGCTGCTGATCCGCGACCTGTTCCGGCCGGTCGACGCGGCGCGACTCGAGGCGCTCGTGCGCGAGCACGCGGCCGAGTGCACGCCCGACCAGCGCGCGCTCTTCGCCGCCAGCCTGCACGCCGCGTTCACGCCCGAGGAGCTGCGCGCGCTGTGCGACGAGTGCGGCCTCGGCGCGGCCGAGGTCGTGGTCGACACCGACCGCCACGCCTCGATCCAGGTCGCCGCGCGCGCCTGAACGACCATGGGCAACGGCGAGCTCTCCCTGGCTCTCGGCGGCGGCGGCGCGCGCGGCGCGTACCAGGTGGGCGTGCTGCGTCACATCGCCAGCCGCCGCCCCGACCTGCAGGTGCCGCTGCTCACCGGCGTCTCGGCCGGCGCGATCAACGCGGCGCACCTCGCCAACCACCAGGGCAACTTCCGCGCGAAGGTCGAGGACCTCGTGGCGCTGTGGAGCGAGCTCACCGTCGAGCAGGTCTTCCGCGTCGACCAGTGGAGCCTGCTGCGCGCGCTGTTCGGCTGGGCGCTGCAGCTCTCGGTGCTGGGCGGCCGGCGCAGCGTGCCGCAGATGCGCGGGCTCGTCGACACGACGCCGCTGCGCGAGTACCTCGGCGCGGCGCTCACGTGCTGCGAGGGCGTGCTCGCGGGCGTCGAGCACAACCTCGCGGAGGGCCGGCTGCGCGCCGTCGCGCTGACGACGACGAGCTACGAGACCGGCCGCACCGTGACCTGGTGCCAGGGGCGCGACGTGACGCTCTGGGAGCGGCCGCAGCGCACGAGCGTGCTCGCCTCGCTCGGCCTCGAGCACGTGCTCGCGTCGTCCGCGTTGCCGCTGTTCTTCCCCGCGGAGGAGATCGGCGGGCGCTGGTACGGCGACGGCGGCGTGCGCCTGCACTCGCCGCTCGCGCCGTCGATCCACCTCGGCGCCACGCACGTGCTGGCCGTCTCGACGCGCTACGGGCGCACCGTGGCCGAGGCCGAGGTGCCGAGCACGAACGGCTACCCGCCGCCGGCGCAGGTCGCGGGCGTGCTGCTCAACTCGGTCTTCCTCGACCTGCTCGACCAGGACGCGATGCAGCTCGAACGCACCAACGAGCTGCTGCGCTGCTGCGACGGCCGCGGGCCCGCGTACCTGCGGCCGATCGACCTGCTCGTGCTGCGGCCGTCGATGGACCTCGGCAAGCTCGCGCGCGAGCTCGAACCGAGCCTCCCGTCGTTCTTCCGCTTCCTGACGCGCCGGTTGGGCACGCGGCGCGCGCGCTCGAACGACCTGGTCAGCCTCGTCATGTTCCAGCCCGACTACCTGCAGCGCCTGATCCGCCTCGGCGAGCAGGACGCGCGCGCGCGCGGCGGCGAGCTCGACGCCTTCCTCGATCGCGCCGAAGCGGCCGCGGCGAGCGCCGGGTAGGAAGCGCGTAAGCTGCGCGGCGGCGCGGGCCCCACCGCTAGAATCGCGCGCCCACGCCCCGACCCGGAGTCGACATGATCCCCGCGCTCTCGGCGGCGCTCGTGCTCGGTCTCTGCGCGCCCGCGCAGGAGACCGCCGCGCCCGAGCTCCCCGTCCTCGACAACGCCACGCTCTCCCAGGCCCTCGCCGAGCTCGACGCGAGCGCTCAGGCCGAGCTCGACACGCTCGGCGCCAGCCGCGACGGCCGCCCGGTGCACGTGCTCACGATCCACGGCGCGCCGCGCGCCGAGGGCGAGGCGCGGCCCGCGATCCTCGTCGCCGCCGGCCTCGACGGCCCGCACGCGTACACGAGCTCGCTGGCGCTCGAGCACGCGCGGCGCCTCGTGCAGGGCTACGGGCGCGACGACGCGGTCACGCGCTTCCTCGACGCGACGACGGTCTACGTGCTGCCCCGCCTCGACGTCGACGGCGCCGCCGCGCGCTTCGCCCGGCCGCTCGACGAGGTGCTCGCCACGGGCTACGGCGTCGACGACGACCGCGACGGCCGCCAGGGCGAGGACCCGCGCGCGGACGTGGACGGCGACGGCCTCGTCACCTGGATGCGCGTGCGCGACGCCGAAGGCGAGTGGATCGCCGATCCCGTCGATCCGCGCGCGATGCGCAAGGCCGACCGCGCGAAGGGCGAGCTGGGCGAGTACGCGCTCTACCGCGAGGGCTACGACGCCGACGGCGACGAGCGCGTGGCGGAGGACGGCCCGCGCAACGCGCAGGTCGACCGCAACTTCCCGCGCGCGTGGGCCGAGCACGCCGACGACGCCGGGCGTTACCCGACCGACGAGCCGGCGGTGCTGGGCGCGGTGGAGTTCGTGCTCGCGCACGACGACCTGGTGCTCGCGCTGTGCTACGGCGAGCAGGGCAACCTGGTCGGCAAGCCCGCGACGCAGCCCGACGGCGGCCCGCGCCAGCGCGGCGCGCTCGAGCTCGGGCTGCACGAGCGCGATGCGGCGGTCGTGAAGGAGCTCGGCGCGCGCTACCGCGAGGCGACGAAGAACACGGTCGAGGGCGTCGGCGAGCAACCGGGCTCGTTCGCGAGCTGGCTCTACCACCACCGCGGGCTGTGGACGCTCGACGTCGCTCCGTGGGCGGTGCCGCTCGACTTCACGCCTCCCGCCGCGGAGGACGCGGCGGCCGAGGAGCGCGCGGCGCCGGACGCCGCGGCGCCCGCGACCGCGGAGCGCGGCAAGGCGAAGGCGAAGGCGGACGAGGGTCCCGAGGCGAGCGACGACGCCAAGCGCCTGCGCTGGCTCGACCACGAGGGCCGCGACGCCTTCGCGCCGTGGACGCCCTTCGAGCACCCGCAGCTCGGCGCCGTCGAGGTCGGCGGCTTCAAGCCCTACGCGCTCGTCGAGCCGACGCCGACGAAGCTGGCCGAGCTCGCCGACGCGCACCAGGCCTGGCTGCTCACGCTGGGCGAGCTGCTGCCGCGGCCGCGCCTCGAGCTCGAGCGCTTCGACGCGCTCGGCGGCGGGCTGTACGAGCTGCGCGTCGCGCTCGTGAACGACGCGTTGCTGCCGTTCCCGTCGCACGCCGCGACGCGCGCCGGCACCGTCGCGCCGCTGCAGGTGCGCCTCGAGCTGCCCGCGGGCGCGACGCTCGTCGCCGGCGAGGCGCGCGAGCTCGTCGAGACCCTCGACGCCGCCGGCGGGCGCCGCGCGCTGCGCTGGCTCGTCACGTTGCCCGCCGGCGCCGACGCGCCGCGCGTGCGGCTCGTCTCGCGCAACGCGGGCGGCGCCGTGCTCACCGCGACCCAGGACCAAGCCGCCCAGGAGGTGCGCTGATGCTCACGCTGCTCACCGCGCTCGCGCTCCTCGTCCCGCAGACCGGCGCTGCCCAGGCCGCGCCCACGCCGCCGCGTCCGGGCGGCGTCAATGGCCTGCCGCTCGAGCGCCCGCGCAAGGTCGACATCGCGTTCAACCGGCTCTACGACGACGCGGAGCTCTACGCGCACTTCGACCGCATCGAGGCCGCCTACCCCGAGCTCGTCTCGCACGAGGTCATCGGCCACAGCGTCGAGGGCCGCGAGATGCGCGTCTACACCGTGCACGCGAAGGCCGCCGGCGACGCGCGCGACGTCCCGGCCATGTGGGTCGACGCCAACGTGCACGGCAACGAGATCCAGGGCGGCGAGGTCACGCTCTACCTCGCCTGGTACCTGTGCGAGAACTACGGCGCCCTCGACGAGGTCACGGAGCTGCTCGACGGCAGCGCCTTCTACGTGCTGCCGATGGTGAACCCCGACGGGCGCCACCACTGGATCCACGACGCGCACAACCCGCACTCGTCGCGCACGGGCTACCGGCCCGTCGACGACGACCGCGACGGCGTCGCCGACGAGGACCCGCCGGACGACCTCGACGGCGACGGGCAGATCACGATGATGCGCAAGTACGTGCCCGGCGAGGGCACGCACCGCATCGACCGCGACGACCCGCGCGTGATGGAGCGCGTCGGCCGCGAGAACCCCGAGGAGCGCGGCGACTGGCTGCTGCTCGGCTCGGAGGGCATCGACAACGACGGCGACGGTCGCGTCAACGAGGACGGCGCGGGCGGCTACGACATGAACCGCGCCTGGCCGTCGTCATGGCAACCCGAGCACGTGCAGTACGGCGCGGGGCCCTACCCGCTCTCCTGGCCGGAGACGCGCTGCATCGCCGAGTTCGTGCTCGCTCACCCCAACCTCGCCGCGGTGCAGTCCTTCCACAACGCCGGCGGCATGATCCTGCGCGGCCCGGGCGCCGAGGTCTTCGGCGAGTACCCGCGCGCCGACCTGCGCGTGTACGACGAGCTCGGCAAGGACGGGGAGCTGATGCTGCCCTTCTACCGCTACATGGTGATCTGGAAGGACCTCTACTCCGTCTTCGGCGGGTTCGTGAACTGGACCTACGAGGGCCTGGGGATCATCTCGTTCACCAACGAGCTGTGGACCGACGACCGCGAGTTCCCCGACGACGAGGACGCGCCCGACCGTCACTGGTTCGACGACCACCTGCGCCTCGGCGCGGGCTTCGTCGACTGGCACCCGGCGCACCACCCGCTCTACGGCGACATCGAGATCGGCGGCTTCCGCAAGGACGTCGGCCGCGTGCCCCCGAGCTTCATGATCGAGGAGATGTGTCACCGCAACGCGCTGTTCTGCGTCGAACACGCGCGCGCCATGCCGTGCGTGACGGTGCGCAGCGTCGAGGTCGCGCCGCTCGCCGGCGACCTGCGCGCGGTGGACGTCGTGCTCGAGAACGACCGCGCCATCCCCACGCGCACGGCGCGCGCCGCGCAGGAGCGCGTGGGCGAGCCCGACGTCGTGACGCTCGAGGGCGACGGCGTCGAGGTGCTGGCCGGCGGCCCGAACCCCGACCGCTGGCACCCCGAGCGCATGCAGCCGGCCGAGCGCGACCCCGCGCGCCTGGTGCTCGAGCAGGGCCTCGGCGGCCGCTCCGAGCTGCACCTGCGCTGGATCGTGCGCGGCACCGGCAACGTCACCGTGCGCTGGCGCGGCGAGAAGGCTCGCGACGTGAGCCAGCTCGTGCCGATCGAGTGAGCCGGGGGGCGTGGCGCCCCCTGAAGGACGACGGTATTCTCTTTCGCCCGCGACCCCCGGCACGCCCGCCCCAGCCATGAAGCACGACTGCCAGACCTGCCTGCACTTCAAGCGCGCGCCGTACGAGGCCCCGCGCACCGGCTGCTACCACCCCGACCTGATGGTGAGCAAGCAGAAGGACCCCGTGCTCGACCAGCAGCAGCTCCCCGGCGACCACCGCGCCCTGAACCTGCACGGCGACTGCACGAAGTACGAGGCGCGCCCGGCGCAGGCGCCGCTCTGGAAGCGCCTGCTGGTCGGCTGATCAGGGCTGGCGCTCGTAGGCGCCGAGGTCGATGAGCGGCGCGTCGCCGAGGCCGCGATCGGGCGCGGCCGGGTCGTCGACGAAGCGTGGCGCGCCGGCCAGGTCGAGCGGCCACGGCTCGCCGACGTCGCCATCGCCGTCCACGTCGAGCGTGTCGGGCGGTACGACCGCGTTGGCGCCCGCGTCGATGCACGGCGAGCCGGCGCCGAGCTGGCCTTGCGGCGAGAGCAGCGGGTCGAGCCCGTGGTTGCCGACGCCGCCGTACAGGCCGCTCCAGCCGGTGATGCAGCTGGTCTGCACGACCAGGACCTCCGTGGGCACGTTCACCAACGCGAGCTGCGCGGCCTCGTCGACGAGGCCGCCGCTCGCGTTGCCCCACACGATCGAGTTGTCGAGGCGCACTCTGTCCGGCGCATAGGCACCCGGGACCTGGCTGCGAATCCGGATCGCAGGGCAGCCGGAGGTGCCTGTCCCGTCGACGACGCTGCAGTTGGTCACGAGGACGCGGCCGTTCAGGTTGCTGTTGAGCTCGACCACGATCGTGCCGCCATTGCCAGCGGTGCAGGTGTTGCCCCCGAACCAGCAGCCGTGGATTCGCGCCAGCGGCAGGCCGACCGGCGCGATGCTGAGCGCGCTGGCCCAGTTCGTCGACTCGTTCCCCAGGAAGCGGCAGTCCGACACTTCGATCCCGCGTTGGGCCGCAAGTCCGGCCGAGGATCCCGCGCTGCGGTTGGCCGCGAACAGACAGCGATAGAAGCGCGGCGAGGCGCTGGAGAGAGACCTCGCGAACACCACCGAGCCGTCGGTGTCGTTCTCGCGGAACTCGCAGTCGCGCAGCACGACGTCCCCCTCGACCCAGCAGGCGACGTTGTTCTGGTCCGGTCGAGCACCGCGCACGATCAAGCCGTCGACCAGGAGCGAGGCGTCCTCCGGCGGCGACAACTGCAGGAGTCGCACCGTGTTCTCCGCGTAGTTCTGGAACCCGGGCGCGTCGTCGCCGAGCAGGTCTCCGTCGAGCACGGTCGGGTGCTGGCCGAGGACGCGCTCGTCGAGGCTCGTCTCGTCGCCGGCGAACCCGCCGTGCACGCTGCCTCCGAACCCCACCTGGAACGCGTAGTGGTAGACGGTCTCCGTGACGCGCGTGTACCGGCCGCCGGCGATCCACACCTCGACCGGCGCGCGCAAGCTCTCGAGGTAGCGAGTGGCTGCCTCGGCGAGCGCCTCGTCGAGGCCGCTCAGCGCGGAACTCCACGCGCGTCCGTCACCGCCGGGGGGAGCGTCGTCGTCCACGTAGATCGTCGAGAGCATGCCTTCCAATCGCGTGCGATCGATCACGGACACCTGGCGCGGCTCCAGCCAGACGCTGCGCCCCGTGGCGTCCAGCACGAAGGCCTGCAGCGTGAAGGTGCGCTCCTCCTGAGGCGGCACGAGCGCGTTCAAGGGCACCTCGACCTCGAGGCTCGTGCCTTGCAGCTCGCCCAGGTAGATCCCGGCCTCGAGCGGCCGTCGGATCCAGCGCGCGCCGCCGTGGTCGAACTCGCGCGCGAACTCGGGCTGCGCGCGAACGAGGAACACGCGGTCTCCCGGCTGACCGCGTAGGGTCAACCGCGTCGCTTCCGGGGCGAACGCGACGCTGGTCGTGCTCCAGGAGCGAGCGGGCTCGTCGGAGCGCACCACCTCGACCTGCGGTCCTAGGACGAAGTCGGCGCCGTCGTCCCCGTACGGGTAGATGCAGCTGCCGAGCGGTGGACCGCCAAGACACTCGCCGCCCACGCCACCCCAGACGCTCGAGCTCGCGAGGAAGATCGTGCAGGCACCCGTGGCGACCAAGGCATCCCCGCCGTCGCTGGGGGGGATGCCTTGCCACTGCTCCACGGTGCTGCCGGGGCCGCCGTTGATCCAGCTCCCGACCACGACCAGCGTGGAGTCCGTGAGTTGGAGTGCCGTGTTCCCGTCGGAGTCGAGGCTGCCGCTGCTCCCCACGACGTAGCACCCGTACAAGCCGACCGTACTCCCCGTGATCTCAGCGCTCGGCAGGTTCGAGATGCTCGCGCTGCCGTACGCCGGCGGCCGGATCGTGCAGTCGGTGAGCGCGACGTCGTCGCACGCCTCGACCAGGAGGTTCCGCCCGCCGAAGGGCAGGCCGGGAGGAGGCTCGGAGCCGATCGAGCAGTCCCGAACGCGCACCGCGCCCTGGCAGGTTTGCACGCTCAGGCTCGCCAACGGGGCCGACGTCGTGATGCGCGACAGGTCGAGGCCGGAGACGGTGACGACTTGCGCGGCCGAGAGGTCGCGGATCCACAACCCGTTCACCCACGTCGCGACGTCGCCCAGGGCGGCGAGGTGGACGCTCTTGCCGACGACCTCGACGGTGCCGTAGTGCCCACCGAGCACCCAGATCGTGTCGCCCTCCCCCGCGGCCGCGACGGCGGCGGCGACTTCGGTGAAGTCGGCCGGGTAGTGCTGCGAGACGGTCCAGATCTCGGCGCGGAGCGGAGCGGCGAGGAGCGCGAGCGTGGCCAGGGTGAGGGTCGGGCGCATGAACCGTGGTGCGGGCAGGGGTGCGGACCTCCCGCACCGGGAGCAGGTGGCCGCGGAGCGGGTTCTCGGTCGGCGATCCCCGCGGAAACCTAGTCGCCGCCGCGCCCCAAGCTACCACGCACACGGCCCGCCCCCGGTCGACCGGGGGCGGGCCGTGTCGCGGTGCGCGGCGTTCGCGCTCAGCGGTAGCTCGCCAGGCGCGGCACGATCGTGCCGACGCGGCTCGCGAAGTCGACGTAGCGCTGGCCGTGGCGGCGGACCAGGTCGCGCTCCTCGATCGCGACGCCCAGCACGATGTAGCCGGTGAAGATCGCGGCGAGGGCGAAGCGCGTGGCGGTCATGTCCGGCGTGCACCACAGGCCCAGCAGGATGCCGCTCATCAGCGGGTGGCGGTCGAACTTGTACATCAGGCGCTGGACGAGCTTGGGCTCTTGCGTGTCGAGGCCGCGCAGGTTGCGCCAGACCTGCTTGAGGCCGAACAGCTCGAAGTGGTCGATCGCGAAGCTCGCGGCGAGCATGTAGCTCCAGCCGAGCGCGCAGCCGCCGAGCAGCGCCATGCGGCCGACGCCGGCGCCGACGCTCCAGAGCGAGCCCTCCAGCGGCTGCCAGAAGAACAGGATGGAGGCCAGGATCAGGCCCGACAGCAGGACGAAGGTCGAGCGCTCGGCCGCGGCCGGGATCACCTGCGTGAAGCGCTGCTTGAAGCCCTGGCGCGCCATGATCGCGTGCTGCACGCCGAACAGCGCGACCAGGCCGACGTTCACGGCGAGCTTGGCGGCGGTGCCGGCGATCGGCGCGGCGCCCAGGCCGAGCGGCACGACGCCGAGGGTGACGAGGATCAGGTACAGGAGGCCGGAGACGCCCAGGGCGTAGCACGTCACGCCGTAGGCGAAGACGGCGACGCGGCCGAGGCTGAGGGTCATCGCGGGCTGGGACGGGCGGAGGGTGGTGTCGAGGGTCGTGCTCATGGCGGTCAGGTGGGGTTTCGGGTCCACCCCCCCTGGCGCGCTCCGCACGCGCGGCCTGCCACGGATCTCGAGATTTCTCGGTGGGGCCTCGGCGGGGCGCGTCCGGCCTAGAACCCCCAGCCCGCGCCGAGCTGCAGCGTCAGATCCGAGCCCGTCTGCGCGACGAGGTCCTCGTGCACGCTCAGCGTCACGCGGCCGCCGCCGTCGAGGTCCCAGCTCGCACCGCCACCCAAGTCGATCACCTCGCGCGAGATCTCGACGACGCGCACGGTCGAGATCATGCGCGAGGTCCACACCGTGCCGAGCAAGAGCGACAGGCGGTCGTTCCAGCGGTACTCGCCCGAGAGCTCGATGGAGAGCTGGTCCTCCAGCTCGTGCGCGGGCAGCGCGCGCAGGCGGTCGGGCTGGCCGTGCGCGAGCACGCTGAGCGCGCCGAAGACGCTCCAGCGGCCGAGGCTGCGCTCGCCCAGCACGCCCACGCCGACGTCGAGCGCGCCGTTGCCGAAGCCGCTCGACTCGGAGCCGGTGGGCAGCTCGAGCGCGCCGCGCAGCGCGATCGCCGGGCCGTGCGCGTCCTCGCGGCGCACGTTGCGCGTGAGGATCACCGGCACGTCCTGCAGCGCGAGGCGGTTGCCCTCGAGCTCGTAGAGCACGTCGCCGCCCTCGACGACGCGCATCTCGTACTGGTCGTCGGGGAAGCGCTCGCGCCCGCCGCCGGGCAGGCCGAAGACGCGGTGCCAGGCCTCAATGAAGTGGTCGAGGCCGCCGGCGCCCGCGTGCAGGAAGGGCAGCTCGACCTCGACGTCGGTGTGCGCGCCGAGCCCGTAGCGCGCGCGCAGCGTCGTGCGGATCGTCTCGCCGTCCATGACCACCGACTCGGTCGGCGCGTAGACGGGGTAGCGGCGGATCTCCTCGATCGAGGACCACGCGAGCTGCACGCCCGCGGCGAGCTCGCCCGCCGGCTGCGTCACCGCGCGCCGCGGCCGGAACGCGAAGAGGGTCAGCGCCATCGGCTGCTGCTGGCGCGTGGCGAGCGGCCCGCGCACGACGGCCGCGGGGTGCTCGGCGTGGCGCAGGGCCGAGCAGCTCGCGCACAGGAGCGCCGCCGCCAGGGCGAGCCGTCGAGGAGAGCGAGGCATCGGCCCATTGAAGCGCCCGGGGCGCCCCGTGCAACGCTCTCGCGGCGCGGCGCTACACTTCGAGCATGGGAACGCTCGCCTACGACCCCGCGCAGCTCGCCACGCGCTACGGCGTCATGAGCGACGACGAGCTGCTCGCCATCGTCTCCGTCGACGCTCGCGGCTACGAACGGAGCGCGCTCGCGCTGGCGAGCGCGGAGCTCCGGCGGCGCGGCCTGAGCCCCGAGGAACTCGGCGGCCTCACCCTCGCCGCCCGGTCCGAGCGCGACGCCGGGCTCATCGCGGAGCGAGGCGACCCGACTCCCCTCGCGCGCTGGATGTGGTGGTTCTGCTTCCTCGAGTCCGGGACGCTCTCCCTGGTCCTGCTCGTCTGGCTCGGGACGAAGCGGCGCACCGAGGCCCTGAACGCCGGCATCTTCGCCGTCCTGTTCGGCATCGGCGTGAAGGTCGCGGCGTGGTGGATGCTCGCGGCCGTGATGGAGGCCTCCATCCCTCGCGGCTAGGAGTCGGTCCGAGACGTGCGCCTAGCGCACGACGCGGAAGCCCGCGTCCTCGCTCGACGCGCAGGCCCACGCCTCGACGCCGCTGACGTGCGCGAAGGTCGGGCCCTTGCGCAGCCAGGCGAGGAAGGCCTCGAGCGCGCGCTCCTCCCCCGCCGCCTCGAACTCCACGCGGCCGTCGGGCAGGTTGCGCACCCAGCCGTCGAGGCCCAGGCGCTCGGCCTCGGCCTGCGCGAAGTAGCGGAAGCCGACGCCCTGCACGCGGCCCGACACGTAGCCGCGCCGCGCGCTCCTCACGCGAGCGCCTCCGCGCCGACGAGGCCGGAGTGCATGCGGTAGGCGAAGGGCAGCGCGGCCATCACCTCGCCCTCGAGCCGGAACAGCTCGGCGATGCGCGCCTCGGCGACGGCGGGCTCGAAGTGCTCGCGCACGAGGTCGAGGAACAGCGCGCGGTGGCCCTGCTCGCTCTCGACGAGGCCGGCGTACAGCGCGCGCAGCTCGGCGTCCGCGAGGTGCGCGGCGAGCAGCTCGAAGCGCTCGCACGAGCGCGCCTCGATCAGCGCCGCGACGACCATGCGGTCGAGGAAGCGGTCCTTGCGCGTCGCGGCCGAGCGCGCGAGCAGCGCGTCGGCGTAGGGGTTCGTGTCGAGCGGCAGCAGCGCCCCGCCGCGGCCGTAGAGCAGCCGCACGACGCGGTCGAAGTGCTCGGTCTCCTCGGCCGCCACGCGCGCGAGGCGCACGACGAGCGCGGAAGCCTCAGGGCGCTTGAGCAGCCAGGCCTGCGCGGTCGAGGCCGCCTTGAGCTCGTTGTGCGCGTGATCGCTGAGCAGCTCGAGCGGGCGGCGCTCGACGAGGCGCACCCACTCTGGCGGCGTGGCGTACTCGAGCGCGCGGCTCACGCGTCGCCCGCGTCGCGCTTGCGCCGACCGGGCTCCCACAGCACGTCGGCCGCGCCGCCGTCGTTCAGCGCGCGCGCCAGCACGAAGAAGAGGTCGCTCAGCCGGTTGAGGTAGCGCAGCACCTCCGGGTTCACGTCGGCGTCGTCGGCCATCAACGCGGTGAGGTGCCGCTCGGCGCGGCGACAGACCGTGCGCGCGAGGTGCAGCCACGCCGCCGGCTCGCGGCCGCCGGGCAGCACGAAGCTCGCCAGCGCCGGCAGATCGGCGTTCGTCGCGTCGATGAGCTCCTCGAGGCGCGCGGTGTACGCCGGCGTGATGCGCAGCGCGGCCCCGGCCTCGCCCGGCACGCACAGGTCCGAGCCGAGGTCGAAGAGATCGTTCTGGATCTCGCGCAGCCAGCCCGCGCAAGGCTCGGGGCACCCGCGCGCCAGCGCGAGCCCGAGCACGCTCGACAGCTCGTCGAGGGTGCCGTAGGTCGCGATGCGCTCGTGGTGCTTCACCAGGCGCGAGCCGTCGCCGAGGCCGGTCGTGCCGTCGTCGCCGCTCTTCGTGTAGATCCGGTTCAGTTTGACCATGGCTGCGTCGGCTGCTCAGTCTACGTCGCGCTCGCGGCGGCTGCGCGCGTGGGGCTCCAATCCGAAGTCGAGCGGCGTCTTCTCGCTGCCCAGCGCGCGACACATCATGTGCCAGGAGCGCGCGTCGCTCGTCGTCAGCGGCGCGCGGCCGAAGACTCGCTGGATCGACAGCGCGATCACGCGCGCGGCCTCCTTCGAGCGCGCCACCTTCTCGGTGAAGGTGTACTCCAGGTTGCGCTTGAGGTACTCGCGCTCCTCGTTGGAGAGGGTCACGCCGCCCGGCTCGCTCTGGTGCACCGCCTCGCCGGTGAAGAGCGCCTGCAGCACGACGCCGGTGCACATCGCGAGGTTGAGCGAGGTGTGGTCGGCGGCGGTGCGGATGTGACAGAGCTCCTGGCACAGCGCGGCCTCGCCGGCGCTGAGGCCGGTCGACTCGGCGCCGAAGACCAGCGCCAGGCGCTCGTCCGTGCCGGCGGCCAGCGCGCGCAGGCGCGGCGCCGCCTCGTTCCACTCCTCGCGCACGAGCCCGTCGCGCACGCGCGCCGTGAAACCGACCGCCCACGTGCAGCCGGCGAGCGCCTCCTCCACCGTCTCGACCACGCGCAGCTTCTCGTCGACGCGCTCGACGCCGTGCGACATCTGCTCGAACTCGGGGTGGATCAGCATCGCCGGCCGCTGCGGGCGCACGAGCACGAGCTCGCAAGGCCCGAAGTTGTCGCACACGCGCAGGATCATGCCGACGTTGCGCGGCCCCTCGGGCCGCACGAGCACCACGCGCTTCATCGCTCGTCCACCTTGCGCAGGTAGTCGCGCTCGGCGGCGTCGAGCGCGCGCGCGGCGCGCTTCGCCGGCAGGGCGTCGACGAGCTCCACCGCGGCCCACGCTCCCGACTCGTCCGCGGCGACGCCGCGCAGCGCCGGGTCGGTCCACACGCCGGGCGACAGCAGCACCTCGAGCCGACCGGTCTGACGGAAGACGCGGTCGCGGTAGCGCAGTCGCTCACCGGGCACGCGCGCGCCGTCGACGAACAGCGCCAGCCCGAGGCGCGCGCTCGGCACGAGCGGCGGCAGGTCGAGCTCGAACGGCGCGCTCGCGCGCACGACGACCGCGTCGGGCCGCAGCGGGTGCGGGCGCGCGTCGAGCGCCTGCCGCTGCAGCGTGGTGAGCAGCTCGGCGCGCGGCGGGTGCTCCTCGAGCACCAGCTCGACCGCGCCGCTGCCGTTCACGATCAGCCGCTCCTTGCGCCCGCCGAGCGAGCGCACCTCGAGCGCCGGCTCGGACGCGTCCTCGAGCGGCCAGTCGGGCGCGTGCTGCGGCGAGAGCTCGCACAGGTCGGTCGCGTCGAAGCGCCGCGCTCCGATCCACACCAGCCCCTGCGCGCACGCCGCGCCCTGCAGCACGAGGCGCGCCTCCGCGCCGCGCGGCTCGAGGTCGTAACGCACCCGGCCCGGCTGCTCGAGCGACAGCGAGACACCGCTGCCCGTGCCCGGCGGACGCTCGCGCACGGCGACCTGGCCGGTCGGTGCGACGAGGTTCACGTCGAGCTGGTACGCGCCGCGACTGTCGACGTCGACGCCCTGGGCGAGCGCGGGCGGCGGCAGCGGCGCGACGAGCGGGAAGGCCTCCAGCGCGCCGGGCTCGGCCACCTGCACGCGCCGCCCGACCGCGACTTGCGCCACGTCGGCGTCGCGCGCGACGGCGAGCAGCTGCGCGAGCGCGCCGTCGACGCGCGCGAGCAGCGCGCCGTAGAGCGACGCCTCGAGCGCCGCGCGCGCCGCGCCCTCGCCCTGGCGGTACAGGCGCCGCTGCAGACGCACGACGACGTTCGCCTCCTCGTCGGTCGCGGCGTACGCCTGGTCGACCGCGTCGCCGGCGCCGCGGAAGGGCGCCATGCGCTGCTCGAAGAAGGCGTCGACCTCGCTGCCGCGCGGCCACGCGTCGCCGCGCAGGTCGTCGAACACGCACACGAGCAGCACCTTGTCCGCGTCGCCGAGGGCGACGGCGAGGTCGCGCTCGACGGCCGCGGCCACCTGCGCCGCGTCGCGCCGCGGCTCGGCCAGCGGCGGCGCGCGGAACACGTCGAAGCCGCGCGCGAGGCCGGCCAGCTCGTACTTGGTGCTGCCGACCGAGGCGAGCGTGCGCCAGCCCTGCGCGCGCGCGCGCTCGGCCAGCGTGGCGACGTCGTCCCAGATCGCGTCGCGGCCCGGCTCGCTCAGCGACACGAGGCCGTGCCGCTCGACGCCGACGCCGGTCAGCCACGTGGCGAGCTCGGGCGTCGCGTCGACCTCCTCGAGCTCGCGGCGCTCGACGGTCGCGCGCTGCGCGAGCGCGCTGAGCGTCGGCGTCGTGTCGTAGGGCGCGCCGCAGCAGGCGAGCTGCGCGGGGTCGACGCCCGACCAGACGCTCACGACCACCAGGCGCGGCGCGGGGCCGGCCTCCTGCGCCTCGCAGGCGAGCGCGAAGCTCGCGCCGGCGAGCGCCAGCAGGACCAGCAGCGCCCTCATCGCGCGCGCAGCGCCGCGAGCTGGTCGGGCGCGGGGTTGCCGCCGGAGACGACCGCCGCGACGCGCAGCGGGTTCGACGCGTCGCGGCCCGCGAGCCAGGCCGCCGGGATGCGCCCCGAGAGGACGACGGCCGGCGCGGCCGCGCCCGCGGGCTCGACCACCTCGCCGGCGTCGACGAGCGCCTTCTGCGCCGCGAAGACGACCGCGTCCTCGAGCAGCACCACGTCGTCGAGCGTCTCGCGCGCGACGGCGATGTTGAGCGCGCCCGACTCGAGCGGGCACAGGCCCTGCACCGCGGTCGTGATCGGGTCGATGCGCACCGGTGCGCCCGCGGCGAGGCCACGCGTCATGGAGGGCGCGCCGGCGGGCTCGGCGCCGAGGATGTGCAGCGCGTCGCCGAGCGCGCGGCGCAGCGCGAGCGCGGTGCCCGCGACCAGGCCGCCGCCGCCGACCGGCACGACCACGAGCTCGACCTCGGGCCAGTCCTCGGCCAGCTCGACGCCGACGGTGCCGGCGCCCTCGACGGTGCGCTCGGCGTCGTACGGGTGGATCAGCACCGCGCCGGCCTCGACGCGCTCGCGGCACAGGCGCTCGGCCTCGGCGCGCGTCTCGCCCAGCACGACCTCCGCGCCGAGCTCGCGGCACGCGGCGATCTTGTTCGGGTACGCGTCGGCCGGCATCACGATCGTCGCGCGCACGCCGGCGCGCTGTGCCGCCCAGGCGAGCGCGCGGCCGTGGTTGCCCGAGCTCGTGGCGATCACGCCGGCCGCGCGCTGCGCGTCGGTGAGCTGCGACACGTTGTTCCACGCGCCGCGCGCCTTGAAGGAGCCGGTCTCCTGGCGGTTCTCGAGCTTCAGGCGCAGCTCGACGCGCGGGTCCCCGCTCGCGAACGGGACGAGCGGCGTGCGTTGCACGACGCCCACGAGGCGCGCCGCCGCGGCGCGCGAGTCGATGGTCTCGAACATCGCCCGAGAGGGTAACGCCGCCGCGGCGCGGCCGTCACTCCACGTGCTGGTCGATCAGGATCGGGTTGCCGTCGGGGTCCTGCAGCATCAGCCAGGCGGGCCCGCTGCCGCTCTCGTCGGCGGCCACGAGGGGCTCGATGCCGGCCGCGCGCAGGCGGCGCTGGATCTCGCGCACGTCGGTGAAGTCGGCCAGGCGCTGCGTGTTGCGGTCCCAGCCGGGGTTGTAGGTCAGCGTGTTGCGCTCGACGAAGCCCTGGAACAGGCCGATCGTGCTGGTCGCGTTCTGCAGCACGAGCCAGTTCTGCTCCTGCACGCCGCCGACGACGACGAAGCCGAGCGCCTCGTAGAAGGCGCGCGAGGCGGCCAGGTCCTGCACGAGCAGGCTGACCGAGAAGTTGCCGAGGTCCAGCGTGGCGCCCGCGGCGCGGTCGACGGGCGCGGGGTCGGCGCCGGTGCTGGCGCAGGCGGACAGGGCGAGGGCGAGGGCGAGGGCGAGGCCGGGGAGGGTCTTCATGCGGCAGGTGATACCCGACGCGTCGGCGCGCGGCGCGTAGAATCCCGCGATGGCCCTGCCCTTCACGGCGCCCTGGCTGCTGGCCCCCATGGAGGGCGTGACCGAGCCGTGCTTCCGCGACCTGGTGCTCGAGCGCAACGCGCCGGAGCACCTCGGCGGCGCGTTCACCGAGTTCGTGCGCGTCGTCGACCACCCGATGTCCGTGAAGGTGCTGCGCAAGCACCTCGGCGCGCGGCGCTTCGCGCAGCCGGTGGGCGTGCAGCTCATGGGCGCCGACCTCGCGGCGCTGGAGGCCACCGCGGCGAACGCGGTCGCGGCCGGCGCGCCGCTCGTCGACCTCAACTTCGGCTGTCCCGCGAAGGGCGCGCTGCGCGGCTGCGCGGGCTCGGCGGCGCTGCGCGACCCGGGGCAGATCGAGCGCTCGGTGCAGGCCGCGCGGCGCGGCGTCGCCGGCGCGGTGCCGGTGACGGCCAAGCTGCGCGCGGGCTACGACCACGCCGGCGACGTGGAGGTGCTCGTGCGCGCGGCCGAGGCCGGCGGCGCCGAGCTGGTCACGCTGCACTGCCGCACGCGTGCCGAGCACTACGACCCCGAGGTCGACTGGTCGCGCATCGCGCGCGCCGTGGCGGCCGTCGGCGTGCCGGTCTGCGGCAACGGCGGCGTCGACGCGCACGCGGACCTCGAGCGCCTGCGCCGCGAGAGCGGCTGCGCCTACGTCATGGTCGGCCGCGCCGCGCTCGGAGACCCGTGGGTCTTCTCGGGCCGCGCGGTCCCGCCCGCCGAGGCGGCGCGCTTCCTGCTCGAGTACATGGACCGCCTGGCCGAGACCGGCACGACCAGCCGCGGCGGCGCGGCCGGGCGCGTCAAGCAGCTCCTGCGCACCTGGAGCGCCGGCGGCCTGGTCGACGGCGAGCGCGCCGCGTGGCTGGGCGAGCCGGAGGCCGAGGGCCTGCGCGGGCGCCTGGAGGCCGTCGCGGCGGCGCAGAGTCGAGCCGAGCCGTAAGTTTCCCCCGCCACCCGCACCCAGGGAGGCCCGGTCCGGGCCTCGCACCGCTAGAATGCTCCGCCCTTTTGGCGAGGTGACCATGAGCAAGTGGACCCATCACGACAGCGCGAACCTGTACAACATCGAGCACTGGGGTCTCGGGTTCTTCGGGATCAACGACAAAGGCCACGTCGAGGTGCACCCCGACGGCCCGGGCGGCAGCGCGACGCCCATCGACATGTGCGAGCTGATGGGTCAGCTCCAACGCCGCGGCGTGCGCGCGCCGATCCTGATGCGCTTCGACGGCCTGCTGCGGTCGCGCGTGCGCTCGATCTTCGAGGCGTTCGACGCGGCCCGCGCGGAGTTCGACTACCCGGCGCCCTACCGCCTGATCTACCCGATCAAGGTCAACCAGGAGCGCGAGGTGGTCGAGTCGCTGCTCGAGGAGGGCCGCGCGCGCGGCATGGGCCTCGAGGTCGGCAGCAAGCCCGAGCTCGTCGCGGTGATGACGCTGCGCGGCGGCGGCGACGACGCGCTCGTGATCTGCAACGGCTACAAGGACGACGAGTACATCGAGCTCGCGTTGCTGTCGCAGAAGCTCGGCGTGACCACGATCGTCGTGATCGAGAAGATCACCGAGCTCGACACGGTGCTGCGCAAGGCCAAGGAGCTCGACATCGAGCCCGTCATCGGCGTGCGCACGAAGCTCGGCTACGCCGGCTCGGGCCGCTGGAAGGAGTCGGGCGGCGACCGCTCGAAGTTCGGCCTGACCACGGGCGAGATCGTGGAGGTCGTCCGGCGCCTCGACGGCGAGGGCATGCTCTCGTGCCTGCGCCTGCTGCACTTCCACCTCGGCAGCCAGATCACGAACATCCGCTCGCTGAAGATGGCGCTGCGCGAGGCGACGCACACGCTAACGGGCCTGTCGGCCATGGGCGTGCGCATCGACTGGCTCGACGTCGGCGGCGGCCTGGGCGTGGACTACGACGGCTCGCGCACGAACTTCGACTCGTCGATGAACTACTCCCTGCAGGAGTACGCCAGCGACATCGTCTACCACGTGGGCGAGGCCTGCCGCGAGGCGGAGATCCCGATGCCCACGCTGCTCTCCGAGTCGGGGCGCGCGCTCTCGGCGCACCACGCGGTGCTCGTGACCGAGGTGCTCGGCACGACCGAGACCGTGGCGCGCGAGCGGCCGGAGCCGCCGTCCGAGGACGAGCACGAGCTCATCTGGGCGATGAGCGAGACCGCGGTCGGCATCACGCGCAAGACCTTCCAGGAGGCCTACCACGACCTCGGCGAGGAGCGCGAGCAGGCGCGCATGCTCTTCAACACGGGCCAGCTCAGCATGCTCGAGCGGGCGCGCATCGAGGAGTTCTACTGGTACGGCTGCGCGCGCGTCATGCGCGTGTCGAAGGACCTGGACTACGTGCCGGACGAGCTCGAGAACCTCGAGCGCGACCTCTCCGACACGTTCTTCCTGAACTTCTCGCTGTTCCAGTCGCTGCCCGACTCGTGGGCCATCGGCCAGCTCTTCCCGATCATGCCGATCGACCGGCTGAACGAGGAGCCGACGCGCCGCGCCACGCTGGCCGACATCACCTGCGACTCGGACGGCAAGATCGACCGCTTCATCAACCGGCGCGACGTCAACTCGACGCTCGAGCTGCACACCTGGGACCCCGACGAGCCGTACTACATCGGCTTCTTCCTGATCGGCGCGTACCAGGAGATCCTCGGCGACATGCACAACCTGTTCGGCGACACGAACATCGTTCACGTGGACGTCGACGACCAGGGCCGGCCGCGCCTGCGCCACGTCGTGCGCGGCGATCGCGTGCAGGACGTGCTGGCCTACGTCGAGTACTTCGAGCAGGACCTGCTGCGCGACCTGCGCCGCCACGTCGAGGCCTCCCTCGACGAGGGGCTGATGACCTACGAAGAGTCGGCGCTGGTCTACCGCCGCTTCGAGAAGGCCCTGCAGGGCTACACCTACCTCTCCCGCCAACCCTCGGCGCTACCCGCGCCCACCCCCACCGCGTGAGGCACCGGCCCGCGCCCCGCACATGAAGATCACGGAAGGAAGCATCGTCGAGCTGGCCTACACCCTCGCGGAGGAAGGCGGCGAGGTCATCGAGAGCAGCGAGCAGGAGGGTCCGCTGATCTACCTGCACGGCAACGAGGAGCTGCCGGAGCGCCTCGAGCAGGCCCTGGCCGGCGCCGGCGTCGGCACCAAGCTCGAGCTGACGCTCACGCCCGAGGAGCACGTCGGCCCGTACGACGTCAACCTCATCACGACCGTGCCGCGCAGCGACTTCCCCGCCGACGAGGAGATCGAGGTCGGCGCGTGGATCTCGGTCGACGTCGAGCTCGACGAGGAAGAGGACGGCGAGTCGGGCGAGTTCGAGCTCGACATGCGCGTGGTCGAGATCAACGACGACGCGATCGTGCTCGACGGCAACAGCCCGCTGGCCGGCAAGACGCTGCGCTACGCGGTCGAGGTGCTGGCGGTGCGCGAGCCCACCGAGGAGGACCTCGAGCTGCGCCACGAGCACGGCGAAGGCTGCGGCTGCGACTGAGCGCGCGGCGCCCGCCGGCGCGCACGGACATCGCGAGCGGAGCTCCTGCGCGGGCTCCGCTCGCGAGCTTCGTTTCGGGGCGCGCGGCGCGCCGGCGCCGTGGATTCCGCGCGCGGGCTTGCGCGCCCCCGCCGCCGCCCCGTACACCTCCGCCATGACCACGTTGCTCGCGGAGCGCACGCGCCTGCGGCTGCCGGCCGACCACCCGCCGGTGCTGCTCGTCGTGATCGACACGGAGGAGGAGTTCGACTGGAGCGCGCCCTTCGACCGCGGCCAGACCTCCGTCGAGGCGATGCGCGACGCGTGGCGCGCGCAGGAGCTGTTCGACGCGTTCGGCATCCGCGCCACCTGGGTCGCCGACTACCCGATCGTGACCCAGCCCGCCGGCTACGAGTTCCTGCGCGAGCTGGTCGACACGGGCCGCGGCACGGTCGGCGCGCACCTGCACCCGTGGGTCTCGCCGCCGCACGAGGAGCCGGTCAACGCGCGCAACTCCTACCCCGGCAACCTCCCGCCCGACCTCGAGGAGCGCAAGCTCTGGCGCCTGACCGACGCGATCGAGCACTACGTCGGGCTGCGGCCGACGGTCTACAAGGCCGGTCGCTACGGCTTCGGGCCGCACACCGCGGACCTGCTCGAGCGGCTGGGGTACGAGGTCGACCTGTCCCCCTGCGCGGCGTTCGACCTCGGCGCCGACGGCGGCCCCGACTGGTCGCGCTTCGACGCCGCGCCGTACCGCTTCGGCCGCGCGCGCGACCTCGTCGGCCTGCCGACCAGCGGCGCGTTCGTCGGCTGGCTCGCGGGCGCCGGCCCGGCGCTGCACGCGGCGAGCCACCGCGCGCCGTGGGCCGGCCTGCGCGTGCCGGGCATCCTGTCGCGCACGGGCGCGCTCGAACGCCTGCTGCTGTCGCCCGAGGGTTACCGCCTCGAGCACCTGAAGCGCCTCACGCGCGCGCTCCTGGCGTGCGGCACGCGCGTGCTCAGCTTCAGCTTCCACAGCCCGTCCTTGAGACCGGGCTGCACCTCCTACGTCCGCAGCGAGACGGAGCTGAAGGAGTTCCTGTCGCTGTGCCGACAGTTCTTCGAGTTCTTCTTGGGTGAGCTGGGAGGCGCGACGATGGGCCCCCTGGAACTGCGCCAAGTGCTCCTCGATCCCCCCCGCACCACCGCCCCGTGAGAGTCCTCGGTATCTCCCCCCTCGACAAGGACGCCACCGCCTCGCTCGTCGAGGACGGCCGCATCCTCTTCGCCGCCGGTGAGGAGCGCTACAGCCGCCAGAAGCAGCACGAGGGTTTCCCCGGGCTGGCGTTGCGCGCCGCGCTCGACGCGACCGGGCTGAGCCCCGACGACGTCGACAAGGTCGCGTACCCCTTCCTGCCCTGGCAGCAGGAGGCCAAGAAGATCTCCGAGGCGCTGTCGAAGGAGCGCGCGTTCCACGCCGAGATCCCGCGCCCCGACATCGGCGCGTTGCTGCGCGCCGCGGACCGCCGCGTGCCGCAGCGCACGCGGCCGGTGCACGGCCTCGCCGAGCCGAACCAGCGCATGCAGAAGCCGCTGTACAAGCGGATGGCCTACCACCTGTTCGGCGCGACGCGGCTGAGCGAGCGCGTCGCGCTGCGCGAGTCCGACGCCTGGGGCGCGCGCGCCACCGAGGCGCACCGCCACTGGTACGAGGAGCTGCACCGCGAGCTCGCCGCGCTGGGCCTCGAGGACAAGCTCGAGCACTACGACCACCACCTCTCGCACGCCGCGAACGCCTACTACGCGAGCGGCTTCGACCGCGCGGTCGTCGTCACGCTGGACGGCTACGGCTCGGGCCTGGCCGGCTCGATCAGCCTCGGCGAGGGCGGTGAGCTCTCGCGCAAGCACCGCCTGTTCTTCCCCCACTCGCTCGGAACGTTCTACGAGACGGTGACCGGCGCGCTGGGCTTCCGCCCCGACCGCCACGCCGGGAAGATCGTCGGCCTGGCGGCCTACGGCGACGTGAGCGTGCTCGGCGAGGCCGTGCTCTCGCGCTTCCACGAGGAGCCGGGCGACGTGCGCATCTTCGAGAACCTGAACACCTTCTTCGCGCGCCACCTCGCCTGCCGCTACCCGATGATCGACGTCGCCGCGGCGTGGCAGTGGGTGCTCGAGCAGGTCGCGTCGCGCCTGGTGAAGTACTGGGTCGAGGCGCTGGGCTGCTCGAACGTCGTGCTGTCCGGCGGCGTGACGGCCAACGTGAAGATGAACCAGCGCATCCACGAGATCGACGGCGTGGAGGGCATCTTCGTCTATCCGAACATGGGGGACGGCGGCTGCGGCAGCGGCATCGCGATGCACGCGAGCTGGCCCGGCGGCGTGCGCGCGCCGTTCGAGACGGCCTACCTCGGGCCGGAGTACTCCGACGACGAGATCAAGCTCGCGCTCGACCGCGCCGGCCTGCGCTACGAGCGCCCCGCGAACCTGGCGGCCGAGGTCGCGCGTCGCATCCACGGCGGCGAGGTCGTCGCGCGCTTCGGCGGCCGCATGGAGTACGGCCCGCGCGCGCTCGGCAACCGCTCGATCCTCTACCACGGTCGCGAGCCCGAGGTGAACCAGTGGCTGAACCAGCGCCTGGGGCGCACCGAGTTCATGCCCTTCGCGCCGGTCACGCTGTGGGAGAAGCGGCACGAGTGCTACCGCGGCCTCGCCGGCGCCGAGGACACGGCGCAGTTCATGACGATCACGTTCGACTGCACGGACTTCATGAAGCAGGGCTGCCCGGCCGCGGTGCACGTCGACGGGACGGCGCGGCCGCAGCTCATCCGCCGCGAGATGAACCCGGGCTACTACGACATCCTCGCCGAGTACGAGAAGCTCTCGGGTCTGCCGAGCCTGATCAACACGAGCTTCAACATGCACGAGGAGCCGATCGTGTGCTCGCCCGACGACGCGGTGCGCGCCTTCCTCGACGGGCGCCTGGACGGGCTGGCCATCGGCGGGTTCTACGTCGAGCAGCCCAAGCGCTGAGGGGCGCGGGGCGCCGCCGACCGCCGCCGCGGCCGGCGCGCTCCACCCCGAGCGGAGCGCGGCCTCCGCAGGTCCGCGCCGATCCGTGCGGCCCCGCGCCGCGTCGGCGCGCGAACCCGGAGCGGAGTTGCTAGGCTTGGAGCGCGGACCCCCGACCGCACCCACTCGCCCCGCAACTGGAGTCCACAGGAGGGTCCGCCATGCACGCGACCGTAGTCTCTCTTCTCGCCCTACTCGCTCTCGCTCCGTCCGCGACCGCGCAGCTCGACTGCGCCCAAGGTTGCACGCCCGGGTACTGGAAGACGCACCCGCGGAGCTGGGACGGCGACAAGGACGACTTCACCCAGACGATCTTCACGTTCCTGGCCTTCAACGACTTCATGGGCGTCACGCCCGCGCAGTCGGGCCTGGCCAACACGGTCACGCTGCACGACGCGACGCAGCTCGGGGCCGGCGGCCTCTTCGCGCTCGCGCGGCACGCCGCCGCGGGCCTGGCCAGCGCCGACGCGTTGGCCTGCTATCCGTACACGGTCGCGCAGGTGCGCGCGATCTACCGCGACGGCGTCGACGCCGACCCGGGACCGCTGAACGCCGAGCAGGCCAAGAACGAGCTCGCGGCGGCCAACGAGATCGGCTGCCCGTTGCCCGACCGCATCTCGCGCTTCTGCTTCGGCGACGCGGGCGGTTGCCCGTGCAACAACCCGTCGACCTCGGGCGGCTGCGCGAACTCCAGCGGCGAGGGCGCGCGCCTCGACCCGGTCGCCGGCGGCGCCTCGGTGTTCGCCGACGACCTCGTGCTGCAGGCGACGAACCTGCCCGCGGGCTCGTTCACGATCCTGATCGCCGCCGAGGGTCACCAGGCGGTGCCGTTCTCCGACGGCAACCTGTGCGTCGGCGGCCACCAGACCAAGATCGTGCGCTACAACGCGCCGCTCGCCGCGCCGCCGTCGGGCGTGCTGACGTGGGGCCCGGGCCTCGTCGCGCTGAGCCAGTCCAACACGATCGGCCTGCCGTCGATCGTCGGCATCGACGCGGGCGAGAGCTGGTTCTTCCAGGCCTACTACCGCGACGCGCAGGGGCCTTGCCTCACCGGCTCGAACACCTCCAACGCGCTGGCGATCAGCTTCTACTAGCCGGCGCCGCTCGAACGCGGAGCCCCGCGGCGTCCACGCGACGCCGCGGGGCTCCGGCCGTTCGGCCCGTCACTGCGGCGGGTCGAGCGGGCGGTGGGCGAACTGCTGCGCCTCGAGGCGAGCGAGCGGCGCGCTCCGGGGCGCGGCCTCGGGCTCGATGCGGAAGAGTCGCAGCAAGGCGCTGCGCCCGACGTAGATGAAGGGCGTGTCGGCCAGCGCCATGGCGACCTTGCAGACGTAGACCCACACGATGATGTGGCCGATGGTGCCCCACTCCATCTCGAGGCCCCAGCGCAGGAAGATGCCGTTGACGATCGCGGTGTCGACGAGCTGGCTCAGGATCGTCGAGCCGTTGTTGCGCAGCCACAGGTGCCGTCCGTTCGTCAGCCGCCACCAGAAGTGGTAGAGGCGCACGTCGAGGAGCTGGGCCACGAGGTAGGCCAGCATCGACGCGAAGAGCAGGAGGCGCGGGTTGCGGAAGGTCGCCGCGTACGCCGCCTGCATCGCCTCGGCGGAGTCGAACGACCCGTCCGGCAGCGTCCAGTAGGCGCTCGGCGGCAGCGACACGCCGAGCTGGATGACGCCGAGCATGACCAGGCTCATCACGAAGCCCAGGATCACCATCAGGTTCGCGCGGCGGTGTCCCCAGACCTCCGAGACGATGTCGGTCAGCCAGAAGGTCAGCGGGTACGTGACAATGCCCGCCGTCAGCGTCACCGGCTCGCCGCCGTTGAACCAGCTCGGCCCGCCGTCGGGGAACAGGTAGAAGAGCTTGGTGCCGATGATGTTCGTCAGCACCAGCACGACGGCGAAGGTCGTCGCGAAGAGCGTGTAGGTCGCGTCGGCGCGGGCCATGTGGGGCTCGGCGGACCAGCGTCCCGGATCCGTGGGCTGGGCGGGGCTCATCGGGGCGGCGATTCTGGGGCCGCCCGCCGGCGATGACAAGGCCGGCCGGGATGACAAGGCGCGGGCCGCTGCTACACTCTCCGCCCCCCGAACTCCGCAGAAGGACCGCCATGCAAGTGATCGAACAGCTCCGCAAGATGGAGGACGAGCGCTTCCTCACCATCTACACCTCGCTCGAGCAGCAGGGCTTCGGCCCGCTCGACGGCGAGGTGGCCAAGGCGATGAAGTTCCGCCCGCACGCCATCAAGAAGCTGCCGATGGCCCAGCGCGCGAAGCGCGCCAAGCGCATCCTCGAGAGCAAGGCCCAGGCGGAGCTGTGCTACGAGCTCTTCGGCAGCTACCTCATCAAGGAGCACCGCGACCTGGTGACGGGCTTCCTCGACCTGACCGGCGTCGAGCACCAGGACGGCATGATCCAGAACGTCGAGGAGGCGCGGCCCGCCGGCGACAAGGTCGCGGCCGCCGTGGCCGAGCTCGACGGCAAGTTCGCGCCCGAGGACGTGACGCTCTACCTCTCGATCTGCGCCGAGCAGTGGCCGCAGGTCGAGGAGATCCAGAGCGTCTGGGCCGCGCGCTGACGCGGCCCGCGCGCGTCACTTCACGCGCTCGACGAAGTGACCGTCGCGCGTGTCGACGCGGATCATCTCGCCCGGCTCGAGGTACGGCGGCACCATCACCTCGAGGCCCGTCTCGCAGACGGCGTTCTTCATCTGCGCCTTCGCCGTCGCGCCCTTGATCGCGGGGTCGCACTGCGTCACGACGAGGTCGACGCTGAGCGGCAGCTTGAGGCTGACGATCTTGCCGTCGATCAGCATGGCCTGCAGGCCTTCGAGGCCGTCCTTCAGGTAGCCGACGTCTTCACCGAGCTCCTCGCCGGTCAGCGCGAACTGCTCGAAGGTCTCGTTGTCGATGAAGTGCCACTCCGAGCCGTCGCTGTACATGTAGCCGCAGTCGTGGTGCTCGAGGTCGGCCTCCTCGAACTTCTCGCCGCCGCGGAACGACTCGTTCAGGACCTGACCGGTGATCAGGTTCTTGAGCCGCGCGCGCGTGATGGTGTTGCCGCCGCGCGCGGTCGGCGAGGAGGTGCTGATGGTCTGCACCGCCATCGGGGCGCCCTTGTAGCTGATGACGACGCCCTTCTTGAGCTGGTTGGTCTCGATCATGGCGGCGGAATTCTACTCGCGAGCCCGCGCTCCGGGAACCGGGCGCGACGCCCCGCGGGCGCGATTCAGGCCCGCCGCGGCGCCCGCTGGCAGCGCCGGCAGAGGTGCGTGCCGCGCTGCCCCACCACGATCTTCACGACCGTCGCGCCGCAGGCCTTGCAGGCCTGGCCTTGCCGGCCGTAGACGCGGAACTGGTGCTGGTAGCTACCCGGCTGGCCCTCGGGCGTGCGGTAGAAGGTGTCGAAGCTCGACCCCTCGCGCTCGATCGCCTCGCGCAGCGTGGCCTGGATCTCGGCGTGCAGGCGCGCGGCGGCCGGCGCCGCGACGCGCTCCGAGCTCTGCAGCGGGTGCAGCCGCGCGCGGTGCAGCGCCTCGTCGACGTAGATGTTGCCGAGGCCGGCGAGGAAGGTCTGGTCGAGCAGCAGCGGCTTGAGCTGGCGCCGGCGCTCGCGCAGGCCGCGGCGCAGCCACGCGACGGTGAACTCCGGCCCGAGCGGCTCGGGGCCGAGCTCGGCCAGCGCCTCGCGCACGTCGGCGACCCAGGTCATGCGGCCGAACTTGCGCACGTCGACGAAGCTCAGCGCGCGGCGCCCCTCGAGGTCCAGCCGCGCGCGCTCGTACGGCGCGGGCTCGGCGGTCGACGGCACGACGTGCAGCCGCCCGGTCATGCGCAGGTGCACGAGCAGCTCCCCCGCCGGGCGCCCGCCGCGCTCGAGCGCGAGCACGACGTACTTCGCGCGTCGGCCGACCGTGGCGATGCGCGCGCCGGTCACGCGGCGCGCGAAGGCCTCCTCGCCGGACTCGCCCACCGTGCGCGGCCACCACACGTGCGCGCCGCGCACGCGCCGGCCCTCCAGGTCCGGGCGCACGAGGCGCGCGACGGTCTCGACCTCCGGCAGCTCGGGCATCGCGACCTCAGCGCCGCTTGGGCGTGACGACCACGCGCCCGCCGCCGTCGCCTTCCGCCGGCGCGAAGCGCGGGCGCCGCACGTCGAGGCGCTCGGCGACCTCGGGCCCGAGCTCGGCCAGGAGGCGCGCGCGCGCCAGCGCCAGCCGCAGCCGCGCGAGCTCCAGACAGGCCGCCTTGGTGCGCTTGTCCGCGCGCCGCTCCGCGCCGGGCCGCAGGAGCTGGTAGATCTCGTCGAGCGCGTCCTCGGTGCGGCCGAGCTGCGCGTCGAGCTCGCGCAGGTGCTGCGCCAGCGACTCGGCGCGGTCGAGCTCGCCCATCGCGTACTCGACGCGCACCTCCTCGGCCGCGCGCTCGCGCAACGCCCACAGGCGCTGCTTGTCGAGGCGCAGGCCCGCGGCGAGCTCCGCGCACCAGCGCGGGTCGGGGTTCGCGAGCGCCGCGCAGCGCGCCACGTCGCCGCCGCCGAGCTCGTGCTGCACGACGAGCACGAGGTCGGGCTCGGCGCGCAGCTTCTCACGCAGCGCGGTCAGGTCCGCGCCGTCGGCCGCCGCCTCGCGCGCCGCGCCGGGCTCGAAGGCGAGGTCGGTCGAGTCGAGCGTGCGCGGCTCGGGCTCGTCGGACGTCACGCCCGTCAGGTCGAGCAGGCCGCCGACGACGCGGAACGGCGACTGCGCGATCGACGAGGCCAGCACCTGCGTCAAGGTCGAGACCGCCGTCGCGGCGAGCGAGCTCAGCGAGAGCCCCGAGGCCGGCACGTACAGCGACGCGGGCAGCACGTTCTCGCCCGAGGCGTTGCGCGTCATGAACAGCACGGTGTCGAGCGGCGCGGGCAGCGACAGCGCCGAGGACAGCGGGCCGCCCTCGCCCTCGCTCATCGACAGACCGGTGAAGGTCGAGGTCGAGTCGACCGAGAGGCCGCGCTCGCGCAGGCGCATCGAGACCGTCTGGTCGAGCACGCCGTCCTGGATCTCGACGCCCGCTTCGCGCGAGAGGCCGCTGTAGTTGAGCAGCTCGAGGCCGCGCAGCGCGAGCTCGAGGCGCCCGGCCAGCGTCGGCGCGAGTTTCACCTCGCCGTTCACCGTCAGCTCGTCGAAGGCCGGTCGGCGCTCGACGGCGTAGCGGCCCAGCGGCCACTCGCTCTCCTCGCCCTCCTGCAGCCGCACGAGGCGCCCGTAGGCGTCACGCTCGGGCAGCAGCACGGCGCCGGCGCCGGCGAACGCGTTGAAGCGCACCGGCCGGCCCTGGCGCAGCGCGCTCGTCGAGAGCCCGCGCACCTCGACGTCGAGGTCGCGCAGCGGCAACACCATGCGCGGCGTGACGACCTCGTCGCGCAGCGTCACGTCCATGCCGGTGACGTAGAAGCGATCGATGCGCAGGTCGGGCAGGTCGTCGGGCAACGCCACCTGCGGCACGAGCTCGGTCTCCGCGCTCGCCGCCTCGGGCTCGTCGTCCGGCGCCGCCGCCTGCGCCTCGCCCGTCGGCACCTTCAGCACGACGCCGGCGACGCGCAGGCCCTCGGCGACGCGCGTCGCGTGCCCCTTGGGCTCCACGAGCTCGAGCTCGGTCACGTGCAGGTCACCGGTGCGCGGCTCGAAGCGCCGCACCTCGGCGCGCACGCCGCCCAGACCGCCGAGCACCTCGCCGCCCGGTCGGTCGCGCAGCGCGAGCTCGCCCATCTCCAGCTCCAGCCCGAAGCCCGAGCGCAGGTCGAAGTCGGTCGGTCCGCGGCGCCGCGCGCGCAGCACGACGTCGAGGCTCGCGGTCAACTCGCCCTCGCGCAGGCCCGCGCCGTCGATCTGTTCGGCGAGCTCGGGCAGGAGCTCGAGCACGCCCTGCGCGTCGATGCCGCCGACGCGCGCGTCGACGTGCAGCCGCGGCTCGGCGGCGTAAGGCTCCGCGACGACGTCCACCGCGATCTCGCCGACCGCCGGCGGCACGGCGCCGCCCACGTGCAGCTTCAGCGGCGCGAGCTCCTCGGGCTGCGCGTCGAGCAGCACCTGGGGCGCGTCGGTGCGCAGCGCGAGCGCGAGGTCCAGCGGCCGCCCGCCGCGCACCGCGGCGTCGGCGATGCCGAGGCGCGCGACGCCCACGTCGAGCCCGCGCAGCGAGACGCGCGGGAACGGCTTGCGCTCCTCGAGCTCCTTCGCGCTGCCCGAGCGGTCGACGAACCGCTCGGCGGGCGCGGCGCTCGGCTCGCTCGACGGCGGCGCCGCGGCGGCCAGCGCCTGCAGGTCGACGCGCGCGCCCAGCGCGCGCAGCACCTGGCCGCCGTCGCGCTCGAGGTCGAGCTCGACGCCGCGCACGAACAGCTCGCCGAGCTCCAGCACGCCCTCCTCGGGCGCGTAGCGGTCGAGCGAGCCGCCCAGCTCGCCGAGCGCGAACAGCGCGCGTTCGGCGCCGGCCTCGCGGTAGTCCACCTGCGACAGCGCCGCGCGCGCGGCGTACACGCCGGGTTCGCGCTCCTCCAGCTCCGCGTCGAGCACGGCGGTGAGGCGCCCGTCGACGAGCGTCACCTCGACGCCGGGCGGCACGTAGCTCGCCAGCGCACCCGCGCGCAGCCCCGCGCCCGCGACGTCCGCGGTGAGGTGCGCGTGGCGCGGCGCGGCGAGCAGCTCACCGCGCGCGTGCAGGCGCTCGAGCGCGTCCGCGACGCGCAACGTCGCGTCGAAGCGCGCCGGCGGCGCCTCGCGCCCGAGCACGAGCCCGTCGAGCCGCGCGTCGACGCCGAGCGGCGCGTGCACGGCCGGCGCGGCGACGAGGTCGTTCCAGGTGATCTGCGCGTCCTCGAGCGCCAGCGCGTCGAGCCGCAGCGCCGGGCCCTCCCCCAGCGCGATCGAGCGCGCGAGCTCCTCGAGCGCGCTCAGGTCGATCAGCTCGTGCAGGCGCGGCAGGCGCGCGAGGCCGCCCTCGACCGGCACGCGCGGCAGCACGCGCAGGCCGAGCGTGCGCAGCGCGCCCGTCTCCTCGAGCGTCACCGCGAGCCGCGGCGCGCGCACGCGCAGCGCGCCGATGCGCAGCTCCGCGGGCGTGGCCGAGGCGTCCTCGAGCTCGAGCGCGCCCAGCGCCGCGAGCTCCTCGTCGCCTTCGCGCAAGGCGACGTCCGCCAGCGCGAGGCCGAAGGTCGTGCGCCCGTCGCGCTCGACGACGTCGGCGCGCACGCCGACGTGCAGCGCGCCGTCCGCGACGACCGGCTCGATCTGCAACGGCGCGAGGTACGGCGCGAGGCGACGCAGGTCGAGGCCGCCGGCGCTGAGCTCCAGCTCGCCGTGCACGTCGAGCGCGTTCGGGCGCGTGGCGAGCGCGCCGCGCAGCGACAGCTCGCGCGCCAGCTCGCCGGCCGACGCCGACAGCTCGAGCCGCGCGGGCGCGCGCTCGCCCTCGCCGCCGAGCACGAGCCCGACGAGCCGCGCGTCGAGCGCCTCGAGCGCGAACTCGACCGGCTCCTCGCGCGAGCGATCGACGAACGCGACGCGCTCGCCGACCCAGGCCAGGCTGCGCACCTCGATGCGCGGCGGCGGCCCGGCGTCCGGCGCCGGCGCGACGTCGGCGGCAGGCTGCGGCGCGCGCGCGTCCCCGCGCGCGGCGGGCGTCGCCTCGCGCGCGGCGGGCGCCTCGGCCGGCGGCGTGAACGCGAGGCCCAGCGCGCGCAGGCTGCCGTCGGCCTCGAGAGCGAGGCGTCGCCGACGAGCCCTTCGACGCGCCCGTCCCCACCGTGACGCCGCTGCCGTCGAGGCGCACCTCGACGTCGCGCAGCTCGGCCTTTGGCGAGCGTGAGAGCACCGGCGCCTCGCCGGTCGCGCGACGAGCTCGAACCGTCGAGCCCCAGGCCCAGCGTCAACGCCTCGTCGCCGAGCTCGGCGTGCGCGTCGACGCGCGCGGCGAGGTGGCCGCCCGCGTAGCGCGACGTGAGGCCGAGCGGCGCGAGGTACGGCTCGAGCGCGGCGAGGTCGAGGCCCCGCGCGCCGCCGGTCAGCGCGACGTCGACGCCGCGGCCCGCGGCGACCGCGCGCCCTTCGACGTGCAGGTCGCGCGCGACGCCCGCGAGGTGCGCCAGCGCGTCGAAGCGCGCCTCGCGCGGCCCGCCGTGCGCGTCGAAGACGAGGTCGGAGAGGGCGCAGCGCTCGACCTCGAGCGCGAGGCTCGCGGCCGGCGTCACGGCGGCGTCGTCGAACGTGAAGCGCATCGCGCCGGCCTCGACGGCCAGCACGCTGAACGCGGGCAGGTCGAGCGGTGCGGCGTCGGCGGGCGCCGGCGCGGGCGCGGCGCTCGAGACCGGCGCGCTCGCAGGCGCGCCGCGCAGCTCCAGCCCCGCGAGGCCCAGCAGGCCCTCGGCCGAGCGGCGCGCGCGGCCGCGCACGCCGTCGACGCGCACGCGCTCGACGACGATCGCCTCGTCGCCCACGCGCGGCAGCGCGAGCTCGAGCGTGTCGAGCGCGAGCTCCTCGGCGCCGTCCACCTCGCAGCGCGCGTCCGTCACGCGCACCGTGAGCGCGAGGTCGAGCGGCGCGTCCTGCGCGTGACGCACCTCGACCGCGAGGTCGCCGCGCAGCGCGGTCTCGTGCCCGACCGCGGCGAGCCCCAGCTCGGCGAGGTACGGCGCGAGGCTGTCGGCGTGCAGGCCGCCCACGCGCAGGCCGAGGTCGAGCTGCAGCGCCTCGGGGCCCGCGCGCAACGCGCCCTCGACGCGGCCGCCGGCCAGCAGGCCCGGGCTCCACGCGAAGGCCTCGATCGGCGCCGCGTGCTCGGGCACGCCGACGTTCGCGAGCCGCGCCTCGAGGTGCACGTCGCGCAGGAGGCGCGGCGTCTGCGAGCGATCGTCGAGGTGCACGACGACGTTGCTGACCGTGAGCGCGCTGAGCTCGAGCGGCAGCTCGAGCGGGACGGGCGCAGGCTCCTCCTCCGGCGGCGGCTCGGCGTCGGGTTCGGCGGCGAGCAGCGGCGCGAGCGCCTCCAGCCAGGCCCATCGGCCGGCCTCGTCGCGCTCGACGAACAGCTCGACGTCGTCGACGGCCACGCGCCGCACGCGCGGGCGCTCGGACAGCACCGACGGCACGTCGAGGTCGACGCCGAGGTAGCCGACGCGCACGAGGTCCGGCGCGGGCGCCTCGGCGCCCTCCGCGCGCGCGGGCCGCACGTGCAGCCCCCACAGCTCGAGGTCGCCGCGCAGGAGGCGCAGGTGCATCTCGTCGTACTCGACCTCGAAGCCCAGGCTGCCGGCCGCGGCGTCGACGACCTTCGGCAAGCCCCACGGCAGCAGCAGGCGCGCGAGCACCGCCAACGCGGCGAGCACGAGCAGGACGCGCGGGACGCGGCGCAGCACGCGGCGCCAGCGCGGCGGGCGCGCGGCGGAGGCGGGAGTCGGCTCGCTCATGGCTGTCGGGCGGTCTCGGCGCCGGCCTGCGCGGCGAGGCGCTGCTCCTCGTAGCGCGCCAGCGCGGCGCGCCGCTCGCGCACCTCGCCGAGCGGGTCGTAGCCCTCGACGACGACGCCGCGCGCGACGAGCCAGTCCCAGGCGCGCACGCGCGCGGCCGGGTCGGAGTCCTCCAGGAACACCAGGTTCTCCTCGCGCACGTAGCGCTGGAAGCGCGCGAGGTCGGGGCTGATCAGGATGCCCTCCTCGATCGAGCTCGCGTAGCGGCCGACCTGGCCGGCGCGGCGCAGCAGCAGCGCGGCGAGCGGCTCGGTGAGCGTCTCGCCCGGCTCGAGCCCGGCGAGCAGCGCGTAGGTGTGGCGCTCGAGGCGCCACGCCAGCTCCTGCGGCGTCGCGGTCGCGAGCAGCTCCGCCGACGCGCCGCGCAGCTCCTCGATCAACGTCGCGAGCAGCGCGTCCTCGGCGACGAGCGCCACGTCGTGACAGAGCTCGGCGCCGACCTCGCGCGCGAGCTGCGCCAGGCTGCGGCGCCCGCTCGCGCCGGGCTCGACCAGCAGCAGCGCGCGCACCAGCGTGCGGTCGCGCTCCCGCGCCGTGCGCTCGCCGGACACGAGCTCGGCGGCGGCCGCGGCCTCGGCGGCGAGCTGCTCGCGCAGCGCGGCCAGGTCGGCCGCGGCGACGTCCTCGGGCGCACGGCTCGTCGTCACGAACAGCGCGAGGCCGCGCGTGCGCGTCGGATCGAAGGGCGAGCGCCCCACGACGAGCAGCGCGTCACCGTCGGGCGCGAGGCCGGCGTCGGGCACGACGCGCTCGGCGAAGCCGCGCAGGTCGGCCCAGCGCGGCGCGCCCGCCATGCGCTCGTTGATCGAGCGCGGCGGCGCGGGCTCGGCGTCCTCCTCGAGGCCCGTGGCGTCGAAGCCCGGCCGCGGCGCGCGCAGGTCGAGCACGATCGCCAGCGGCGCGTCCGCGTCGTCGCCGGCGGGGCGCGTCACCGTCGCGGCCACGGCCTGGGCGTAGGTGCGCACCTCGGGGTCGGGGCGCCACTCGGTCAGCGCCTCGTGGTAGACGCCGAGCTGCTCGGCGTCGAGGCGCGCGCTCGCGTCGCGCGGCAGGGCGAGCTCGCCGCCGATCAGCAGCGCGGCGCGTCCGGCGAGCCCCGCGTCGAGCTCGGCGCGCACGCGCCGCGCCTCGTCGCCGCGCGCGATCCCCGCGCCGCTGGCGAGCACCGAGCTCGGCTCGAGCGGCGCGCTGCGGCCCGGCGCGGCCACCAGCGCGGCGCACCGCGCGAGCGACTCGAGCGCGGTGTCGGGCACGCGCTCGAGGTGCACGAGCTCGAGGTGCACGACGACGAGGTCCGGCTCGAGCGCGAGGGTCGACGTATCGGGGAGCGGCCCGGTGAAGCCGGTGCCGACGAAGCGCGCGAGCGCGAGGTCCACGCCCGACGGCGGCGCGAGGGGGCGCGAACCGTCGTCGGTGGCGGCACAGGCTGCGAGCGCGAGGAGGGGGACGACGCGGCGGAGCACGCGCGCAGTATACGCGAGCGCGGGATCCGTCCGCGCGCGCCGCGCGTCAGTCGGCGCGCGCGCGGCGCTCCTCCAGCTCTTCGGGCGTGCGCGGCCAGTCGGCCTTGAGCAGGCGCGACAGCGCGCGGTCGGCGAGCAGGCGCCCGCCGGTCTGGCACGTCGGGCAGTAGTTCGTCTCGCGGCTCGCGTAGACGATGCGCTGCACCTTCGTCCCGCAGTCGGGGCACGGCGCGCCGAAGCGCCCGTGGACGGCCATCTCGGGGTGGAAGGCGGTGACCTGCTTGGGCCAGCCGCCGGCGGCCTCGGCGCGCAGGCGCTCGGTCCAGCGCGCGAGCACCGCGCGCGTCGCGTCGTGGAGGCGCGTCCACTCGGCCTCGTCGAGGTTCGCGGTGAGCTGCACCGGCGAGAGCCGCGCCGCGTGCAGGATCTCGTCCGAGTAGGCGTTGCCGACGCCGCTCAGGAGGCGCGGGTCGGTGAGCGCGCGCTTGAGCGTGTGGTTGGTGCGCGTGAGCACCTCGACGAAGCCGGCGCGGTCGAGCGCGTCGAGCTCGGCGCCGCCCGGGTCGAGCGCGCGCAGCGCCTCCTCGCCGCGCACGACGTGCAGCGACGCGCGCCGCTGCGTGCCGGCCTCGGTCAGCACGAGGCTGCCGCCGGGGAAGTCGCAGGCCGCGAGCTGCGCCTTGCCCGCGAGGCGCACGCCGCGCGCCTTCCACGCCAGGCGGCCGGCGATCATGAGGTGCACGACGAGGAAGTGCTGCGCCTCGAGCTCGAGCACCACGCGCTTGCCGACGCGCCGCAGGCCCGTCACGCGCCGGCCTTCGAGCGCGCTCGGCGGCGGCTCCACCGTGCGCAGCACGAACGGGCTCGCCAGGCGCAGCGCCTCGAGCGGCGCCCCCACGACCTTCGGCGCGAGGCACTCGAGGTAGACGGTGAGGTCGGGCAGCTCGGGCACGCGCCTCGATTCTGGACCGGCCGGCGCGCGGCGTCCACGTCGGCGGCCGGCGGCGCGCGAAAGGCGGCGGCTCGCGTGAAAGGAAGCGCGCGGCGCTCCGAAGCACGGGCTGCCCGCGGCGGAGGCGCCCGGCACGCCAGGCCCTTCTGCCGCGGGCCGCCAGACCCGATGATGGGCGCCGCTCCATGTTCCTGAACCCGCTCGGACTCCTGGCGCTCCTCGCGGTGCCCGCGGTGGTCGCGCTGCACCTGTTCCGCAGGCGCTTCCAGCCCAAGCGCGTCAGCGCCCTCTTCCTGTGGGAGGCGCGCACGACGACGGCGCTGAGCGGGCGGCGCCGCGACCGCGTCCTGCGCTCGCCCTCGTTCTGGGCCGAGGTGCTGCTCGCGCTCCTGCTGGCGCTGGCGCTCGCCGGACCGCGCGCGTGCAGCGGCCTCGCGGCGCGCCACCTCGTCGTCGTGCTCGACGGCTCGGCCTCGATGTCGGCGCGGCCGCAGGGCGCCGACGGCCGCGCGGAGGCGAGCTTCGCCGAGCGCGCGGTGGACGAGGTCGACGCGCGCATCGCCGCGCTGCCGGGCGGCTCGCGCGTGACGCTCGTGCTCAGCGGCGCGCGCCCGACGATCCTGTGTGGCCCGGCCGCCTTCCCGCAGGAAGCGCGCGCCGCGCTCGACGGGTACCCGGCGCTCGCGAGCGCCGGCCGCCACGACCTCGAGCCGGCCACGTCGCTCGCGCTGCAGCTCGCCGGCGCCGGCGCGGTGACGGTGGTCACCGACCGCTTCGAGCCCGAGCGCTTCCCCGAGCGCGTGGGCGTCGTCGCGCTCGGCCGCCCGCTCGAGAACCTGGCGATCACGCGCGCGACGCGGCTCGCCGAGAGCGACGCGGGGCCGGGCGCCGAGCGCGTGCTGCTGACCGTCGCGAACCTGGCCGAACGCCCGCGCGTACGGCCGCGGTGCGGCTCGAGGCCAGCGACGAGACGCTGGCGGCGAAGACGCTCGAGCTCGAGCCGCGCGGCCGCGGGCACCTCGCCTTCGACGTGCCGGCCGGCACGCCGACCCTGAGCGCGCGCCTCGCGCCCGACGCGCTCGCGCTCGACGACGAGGCGCTGCTCGCGCCGCCGCCGCGCGCGCACGCTGGCGCTCGCCTCGACGCTCGGCGAGGAGGTCGAGCGCCAGCTCGGTCTCGGCCGCCCTGGCGCGCCGCGGCTCGCGCGCTGGCTCGCGCTCGTGCCGCGCGCGACGACGCTCGCGGCGACGCCCGAAGAGGCGCACCTCCTGCTCACCGACGAGCCCGACGGCGGGCCGCGCACGTGGGACCTCGTGCTGCACGCGCCGGCCGGCGAGCCGCTCGACCTCGTCGGGCCGTTCCTCGTCGAGACGCGCCACCCGCTGCTGGAGGGCGTGACGCTCGACGGCGTGGTGTGGAGCGCCGGCGCCGACGTCGCGCTGCCGGGCGTGCCGCTGGTCAGCGCGGGCAACCTGCCGCTCGTGACCGAGGAGCTCACCGCGACGCGCCGGCTCTACCACCTCAACCTGAACCTCGCGCGCTCGTCGCTGGCGCGCTCGCCGGACTGGCCGATCCTGCTCGCGAACCTCGCCGAGCTGCGGCGCCTCGAGCTCGCCGGACCGGTGCGCGTGAACCTCGCGATGGGCGAGAGCCTGCGCTTCCGCGGCGACGGCGAGGCCGAGTACGAGCTGCGCCGGCCGAGCGGGAGCGAGCGGCTGCGCGCGCGCGACGAGCTGGTCGTCGACGACGTGCGCGAGGTCGGGCGCTACGAGCTCGCGCGCGACGGCGCGGTCGTGGCCGAGTACGCCGTGCACTTCGGCGACGACGCCGAGGGCGACCTGACGCGGCTCGACGCGGGCGAGCGCACCTCGAGCGTCGAGCTGGCCGAGCAGCGCGCGGGCTCGTCGTGGGTCGAGCTGTGGCTCGGCGCGCTGGCGCTCGGCGCGCTGCTGTTCGACTGGTACGTGCTGCGCCCGCGGCGCACGGCGGAGGCCAAGCCGTGATCGGCTTCGAGCGCCCCGAGCTCGCGCTGCTCGCGCTGCCGGCCGCGTGGCTGTGGTGGTGGGCGCGCGACCGCGAGCGCGGCACGCAGGTGCTGCGGCTGGTCGCGCTCGCGTGCTTCGTCGCCGCGCTGTGCTCGCCGTACCTCGCGCGACGCTCGAAGGGCCGCGACGTCGTCGTGGTGGTCGACCGCTCGCGCTCGATGACCGCGGAGGCCGCGGCCTCGGCCGAGGAGCTGCTGAAGCTCGTCGAGGAGCAGCGCGGCGAGGGCGACCGCGTGGGCCTGGTGACCTTCGGCGCGCGCGCCGGCGTCGAGCGCACGCCGCACGCGGAGGCGCGCTTCGACGGCTTCACGCGCGAGGTCGACGCGGACGGCTCGAACCTGGCCGAGGCGCTCGAAGCCGCGCTCGAGCTGATCCCCGACGAGCGCGGCGGCGCGATCCTGCTGCTGTCGGACGGCGAGGCGCGCGGGCGCGACCCGCTGCCGGCCGCGCGGCGCGCGTTCGCGCGCGAGGTGCGCATCGACGTGCGCGGCTACCCGCGGCCGCAGCGCTCCGACCTCGCCGTCGAGCGCCTCGAGCTGCCCGAGCGCGCGGTGCAGGACGAGCCCTTCCAGTTCAGCGCGTTCGTGCTGAGCGACCACGAGCGCACGGCGCGCTACCGCCTGACGCGCGACGGCACGGAGCTGTTCGAGGGCGAGCGCGTGTTCCAGGCCGGCCGCTCGCGGCTCGTCTTCCGCGATCGCGTCGCGCGCGCGGGCGTCGCGGGCTACGAGCTCGAGATCCTCGGCGTCGACGACCGCGTGCCCGAGAACAACGCCGCGCGCGGCGCGCTGCGCGTCGAAGGGCCGCGCGCGGTGCTCGTCGTGAACCACGACGGCCAGGAGGACTCGCTCGTGCTCGCGCTGCGGCGCTCGGGGCTGCCGGTCGCGGTCGCGACGCCCGAGGCCGCGCCGCTCACGCGCCTGGGCCTCGAGAGCTTCCGCGCCGTCGTCGTCGAGAACGTCGCTGCCGCGCGCCTCGGCGCGCACATGCGCGACCTCGCGCGCTTCGTGCGCGAGCGCGCCGGCGGCCTGATGCTCACCGGCGGACGCGCGAGCTTCGGCATCGGCGGCTACTACCTCTCGCCGCTCGACCCGCTGCTGCCGGTGTCGATGGAGCTGCGCAAGGAGCAGCGCAAGCAGGGCATGGCGCTCGCCATCGCGATGGACCGCTCGGGCTCGATGGGCGCGTCCGCGACCGGCGGCACGAAGATGGACCTCGCCAACCTCGGCGCGTCGGCGGCGATCGAGCTGTTGAGCGACCTCGACTCGGTGGCCGTGCTCGCGGTCGACACCGCGGCCGACGTCGTGCAGCCGATGGCGCGCGTCGAGGACGCGGCGGCGCTCACCGCGCGCGTGCGGCGCATCGCGCCCGGCGGCGGCGGCATCTACGTCTACAACGCGCTCGTCGCGGCGGCGCGCGAGCTCGACGACGCGCCGCAGCTCAGCAAGCACATCACCCTGTTCGCCGACGCCGCCGACTCCGAGCAGCCGGAGGGTTGCGCCCAGCTCGTCAAGCAGCTCGCCGACGCCGGCGTGTCGCTCTCGGTGATCGCGCTCGGCACGCCGGGCGACAGCGACGCCGACTTCCTGCGCGAGATCGCGCAGATCGGCGGCGGCGAGATCTACTTCACGACGAGCGCCGACGAGCTGCCGCGCCTGTTCGCGCAGGACACGCTGACGGCCTCGCGCGCGACCTTCGTCGACCAGCCGGCCGCGACGGTCACGCTGCCCGAGCTCTACACGCTCGGCGAGCTCGCCGGCGCGCAGTTCCCGGTCGTCGGCGGCTACAACCTGTGCTACCTGCGCGAGGGCGCCACGGCCGGCGTCGTCACCGCCGACGAGCTGCACGCGCCGATCTTCGCCTTCGGCCACGAGGGCCTCGGCCGCAGCGCCGCGTTCACCGGCCAGGTCGGCGGCACCTACGGCGCCGAGGTCGTCGCCTGGGACGGCTTCGCCGCGTTCTTCGTGACGGCCGCGCGCTGGCTCGTCGGCGAGGAGGCGCCGCTCGAGCTCTTCCCGACCGTGCTGCGCGAGGGCCGCGAAGCCGTCGTGCAGGTCGAGCTCGACCCCGAGTCCCCCACCGCGCCCGACGCGAGCCGCCTCGAGGCGCGACTCGGCCTCGAGGACGGCCGCACGCTGCGCCGCGACTTCGAGCGCGTCACCGAGCGGCTCTTCGAGGCGCGCTTCCCGCTCGAGCAGGCCGGCGTCGCGCTGCCGACGGTGACGCTCGACGACGAGCGCGCGCTGCTCCTGCCGCCGGTCGCGCTGCCCTACTCGCCGGAGTTCGAGCCCACGCCCGACCCCGAGGCCGGCGAGCGCCTCCTGCGCCGCCTCGCGCTCGAGTCGGGCGGCGCCGTCGCGCCCGCGGTGACGACGTTGTTCGAGGGCCCCGACAGCTCGAGCGCCTGGCGCCCGATCAGCCGCGAGCTCTACCTCGCCGCGTTGCTGCTCGTGCTGCTCGAGGTGCTCTTCCGCAGGCTGTCGCTGTGGAGCGGCGTCGACTGGAGCGCGCCGCTGCGCCGCCGCTCGGCGAAGGAGCTCGCCGCCGAGGCCGAAGCGCGCGCCGCGCACGCCGCGTCGCCGACGCGCGGTAAGGGCGCGCCGTCCATGCCGCAAGCGCCCGCGCCGAAGGAGACCACCGCCGCCGCCCACTCCACGCTCGCCGACGCGATGGCGCAGGCCCGCTCGAAGGCGCGCCGCGAGCTGGATCGCTGAGGCGCGCTCAGCCCGCCAACCACTCGATCGCCGCCGCGCTGCGATCGGCGGTGTAGTACCCGACCTCCGCCAGCGCGAAGCGATCCGCCAGCTCGGCGAGCTTGCGCTCCCAGGCCTCGTCGCCGAGGACGGCGATGCGCTCGACGTGCTTGTGGTGGTTCTTCACGAGCACGAAGTGGTTCCAGAGCGCGTGCAGGTCCTCCCAGCCGTCGAACTCGGAGAGGTCGAGCAGGAGGCGGATCTTGCCGCCGTCCTTCTCGATCTGCGCGTCGAGGATCGGCGTCAAGGCGTCGAAGTCCTCGTGCTCGAGCTTGCCGATGAAGCGCAGGGCGACGAGGTTGCCCTCGTTCTGGGGGAGGAACTCGATCATGGCGGGGAGGTCGGGCGGGGGGCCGGGGGGCCGCGCATCCTACCCGCTTCACGCCGGCACGACGAAGCCCTCGCGCGCGAGCGGGCCGCGCACGTGCTCGGCGAGCGGCGGGCCGGCGACGAGGCGCTGGAAGCGCGCGGCGGCGCGGCGGCACTCGACGGCCAGGCCGTCGGTCAGGCGCGCGAGGCGCGCGAGGTAGGCGTCGACGACGGGCGCCTCGAGCACGAGCTCGCGCACCTCGCCGGTCTCGGCGTCGGTCATGCGCCACGCGCTGCCGACCTCGGGCGCGGCGTCGTCGCGGGCGAGCACCTGGAAGAGCGCGAGGCCGCCGGCGCGCGCCGCGAGCCCGCGCACGAGCGCGGCCGGGTCGAAGGGCGAGAGGAAGTCCCCCACCAGGAGGCGCAGCGTGCCCGGGCGCAGGAGGCCCTGCGCGCGCTCGACGGTGTGCGCGAGCGGCAGGCGGCCGTCGAGCGCCGCGCCACGCGCGACGAGCTCGTCGAGCTGGCGCACGCGCGGCTCGTCGGTGAGCTCGACCAGCCGCACGGCGAAGCCCTGGCCCGCGCCGGCCGCGGCGAGGAAGGTCACGAGGTCGAGGTGCAGCGCGGCCTTCTCGTCGTCGACCGCCATCGAGGCCGAGCCGTCGAAGAGGAGGTCGAGGCGCGGCAGGAGCTCCTCGCGGTAGAGCTTCACCGCCAGCTCGCCGGTGCGCGCGAAGGTGCGCCAGTCGAGGTGGCGCACGTCGTCGCCGGGCGCGTAGAGGCGGCGGTCCTGGAACTCGATCGACGAGCCGGTGCCGCGGCCGAGCACGTCGCCCTCGCGGCCGCGCGGCGGCGCGGGCAGCCAGGCGAGCTTCCACAGCGCGGCCTCGGCGCGCGCCGCGTCGCTGGGTCGCGGCACGCGCTCAGCCCTCCTCGCGCGGCGTCGTCGGACGCGCGAGGACCTCGCGCAGCGCGCGCCAGAGTCGCGGCGTGTTGAGCGCCAGCGCCACCGCGCCGCCGACGATCAGGAACGGCCACACGCCGCCGACGCGGCCGCGGCCCTCCCAGACGTCCTCCACGGCGAGGAAGACGTGCAGCGGGTGGCGGAAGCGCGCCCACTGCTCGAGGCCGAACAGGAAGCCGAACAGCGCCGGCAGCAGCAGGCCCGCGAAGAACGCGCAGAGCGTCACCACGCGCGCGACGGTGCGCGCGACGACGGAGTCCGAGTGCAGGCTGAAGAGCGCCGAGGGCACGCCCAGGTAGATCAGGCCGTAGAGCGTCACGGCGGGCGGCACCAGGACCTCGTGCTTGTCGTAGTGCAGCTCGTGCACGGCGATCAGCGGGTAGAGGTAGGCCCACGCGTTCACGAGCGCGCTGCCGACGAGGAAGAACAGCAGCCCGCGCCCGCCGCCCGGCAGGAAGGGCGCCTCGAGGAGGCGCAGCAGGCGGAAGCGCGGCAAGCCGCTGGTCACGCGCCGCCCCAGGCGCTCGGGCTCGGTGACGAAGAACAGCGTCGTGGCCGCCAGCACGGCGTGCGCGAGGCAGACGCTGGCGAGGGCCGGCTCGTCCTCGAAGTGCGCGCCCATGATCCAGGTCATCCACCCCAGACCGATCGCGATCACGACGAGCGTCATCAGGCGCAGGCCGGTCGAGCGGTTCTCCTCGGGGTGCGCGAGGCGCGCGCAGGCCGCGGCGAAGAAGAACAGCGCCACGGCGAAGGCGATCGAGAGCGTCGCGCCGATGGCCTGCTGCGTCTCGGGGCGGTAGAGCTCCGTCGGGGAGAAGGTGAGACCGGCGCCCGCGAAGACCGTCCCGAAGGAGGTCCACACCAGCAGCACGGCCAGCACGACCATCAGGAGCAGGCGCACGAAGCGGCCGCGCCCGAAGCTCGACATCGCCACGGCGACCGAGGAGAGCAGCAGCGACGCCACCGTCGACATGCCCAGCACCGTGAAGATCGCCACGATGTCGAGGCCGCGCAGCAGGAACGCGAAGACCAGGAAGGGCCCGAAGGCCGCGTAGAACAAGAGCGCCTGCACGAACGCCGACAGCACCTTGCCGAGCACGATCTGCCGCGGCCGCAGGTTGCTCAGCACGAGCAGGTCGTAGGTGTTCTCGTCCCACTCGCTGCCCATCGAGAGGAAGGCCGAGAAGGGCACGAGCACCTGCGTCGCGAGCACCAGGCACGACAGCATCGCGATGAAGAACGGCGCGCCGAAGGTATCGAGGCCCATGTCCTGCGCCTCGTTGTAGGTGAACAGCAGCACCGCCAGCCCGACGAGCGTGGCGATGGTCAGCGTCACCCAGAACGAGACCTTGAAGTAGCGCCCGCGCAGCGACTGGCGCACCTCCTTCACGAGGATCGGGTTGAGCAGGTCGCTGAGGCGCTGGGCCGGGCCGGCGGTCTCGCGCGCGATCGGTTCCGAGATCGTCACTGCACCCTCCCCGCGGTCAGCTCGAGGAACACGTCCTCGAGGTTCGTGGCCTTGGGCGCGAACTCGACGGGCGCGAGCCCGCGCTCGACGAGGCGCCGCAGGAGCCGCGCGAGGTCGTCCTCCTCGCCGGCGAAGTCGAACACGACGCCGTCCTTCTCGGGGCGCACGGCCTCGACGCCGGGCGACTCGAACAGGCACTTCTGCACCTCCTCGAGCGGCGCGAGCGCGCGCAGGAAGACCTGCTGGTGGTGCGTGCGCGCCATGCGCACGACTTGCTCGACGGTGCCCGACGCGCGGATCTCGCCGGCCTCGATCACCGCGACGCTCGTGCAGATCTGCGAGAGCTCGCTGAGGATGTGCGAGGAGATCATCACGGCCTTGCCCAGCCCGGCGAGCGCCTTGACGAGCTCGCGCAGCTCGACGCGCGCGTGCGGGTCGAGGCCCGCCGCGGGCTCGTCGAGGATCAGCAGCGCCGGGTCGTGCAGCAGCGTCTTCGCGAGACACAGGCGCTGCTTCATGCCCTTGGACAGCGCGGTCATCAGCTTGCCCTCGAGCGGCCCGAGCCCGGTGAAGTCCTTCACGTAGGCCAGCATGCGCGCGCGGTCCTTGCCGCGCAGGCCGTACGAGCGCGCGAAGAAGTCGAGGTACTCGGTGATCGTCGTGTGCACGTACGCGCCGTAGCTGTCGGGCATGAAGCCCAGCCGCTGGCGCACCTCGCGCGGCCGCTCCATCACCGACACGCCGTCGATCAGCACGTCGCCCTCGTCGGGCAGGTCGAGCGTCGCGCAGACGCGCATCGTCGTGGTCTTGCCGGCGCCGTTGGGGCCGATGAAGCCCAGGATCTCGCCGCGGCGGACCTCGAAGCTCGCCTCGTTCACCGCCACGAAGTCGCCGAAGCGACGCGTCAGCTTGCGGACCTCCAGCGCGGCGCTCATCGCGACTCCTCCACGGGCAGGGCGTAGACGCCGAGGACGAGGTGGCGTCCCTCGACGACGGTCACGGGGACGCCGCACGCGTCGCGCAGGTCAGGCGCGTCCACGACGGCGAGCCAGGTGCCGGGCGCGAGCTTCGCAGGCGCGTCCTCGCCCCACAGGCGCTTCAGGTCGTGGTCGAGCAGCGGCTCCTGCTCGTCCTCGACGCCGCCGCGCAGGCGCGCGCTCGCGCCGGGGTCGAGCGGCGTTCCCAGGTGGTGCAGCGCGCCGCGCGCGTCGCGGAGCACGAGCTCCTCGACGCGACCGCCGAGCGCGTTGGAGACCTCGACCTCGTCGCCGACCGCGGTGACCTCGAGCCGCAGGCGTGAAGCGTGGTCGGACAGCAGGAGCTGCGTCGTCGGCGTGCGCACGGGCAGGTAGTCGCCGCCGAGCAGGCGGCCGCGGTCGAGGTCGAGCAGGAAGCGGTGCATGCTGATCGGCCCGCCGTAGCGGCCGCTCACCACCGGCATCACCGCGGTGCCCTGCGCCGGCCGCAGGCCCTCGCCGGGCGACGAGCCCGCGAAGAGGCGCCGCACCTCGGCGCACGTGACGCGCTGGCCGAGCTGGTCGAGGATCGCGAAGGAGCGCGTCGAGACCTTCACGTCGAGGCCCTGCGCGAAGACGCCGAACAGCACGAGCGCGAGCCCCGTGCCGAGGGACAGGAGCGGCACGGTGACGAGCAGCAGCACCGGCTTGCCGCGCCGCTTGACCCACAGGAAGTTCACGGGGCCCATGAGCACCGCGAACAGCACGAGCAGGAGCATCAGCCCGCGCAGCGGCAGGTCGCCGAAGCCGGGCAGCTCGCGCTCGACCTGCCGCGTGCGATCCTGCGTGCCGACCCACTCGCGCCCGTACCACGACGAGGGCCCTTGATCGACGAGCGCGTCGTGCAGCGCGGGCACCAGGTCGGCCGCTTCGTCCATCGCGACGGCGCCCAGGCGCGGCGTGTCGACCAGCACGACGCGCCCGAAACCGACGCGGTAGGCCTCCTGGCGGCCCCACGTCTCCCCGTCCGTGATGCGCCACGCCGGCCGCAGCCACTTCGCGTCCTCGGGGCGCGCGGCGAAGAGCGCCGCCGGGTCCGCGCCGCAGACGACGAGTCGACCGCCGGCGCGCACCCACGCGAGCAGCGCGTCGAGCACGGCGGGGCTCGGCGCGCCCGAGCTCGCGTCGAGCACGACCGACTCGAGCGAGGTGTACGCGATCCAGGTCTCGGAGAGCTGGTCGAAGGTGCAGCCGCTGAATTTGAACTCGCGGCCACCGACGGTGCCGGAGGTGTCGCTCTGCCACTCCGAGGCCCAACGCTCGACGGTGCCCGCGGGCAGCGGGTCGGCGGCCGCATAGAGGATCGCGCTCGCGGCGCCCCAGCCGTAGTCGACGTCGACCTGGATCACGCCCTCGGCGTCGCCCGTCGCGAACGTCAGCTCGTACGCGTTCGGTCGACCGACGCGCGCGCGCAGGACGAGCTCGAAGCTCGCGCGCTCGCCGGCCTCGAGGTGCGTCGACTTGTGGACGAAGTCCTCCTGCTGCCAGGACTGCTCGCCGTCGAGGTCGACGTCGACGGCCTCCGCGCCCTGGTTCCACAGCTCCACCCGCACCGGGAAGTACCCCTGGTCGAGCGTCCCGGGGCCGAAGTAGGACGTCTGGACGTACACGTCGCCGACGCGCAAGTCGTCGACGTCGAGCGCCGGCGCGGCGGGCGCGAGCGCGCAGAGCGCGACGAGGAGCGCGGCGACGCGTCCGCGCAGCTCAGCGAGCAACGTCGTGCACCTCGCGCGGCAGCCCGCGCTCCAGCTCCCCCACGGCCTCGAGCACGGCGCCGACCACGCGCGGGCCGTCGTAGCCGTCGAGCCGCGCGCGGTAGTCGAGCACGACGCGGTGCGCCATGGCCGGCACCGTCACGGCGTAGACGTCCTCGAAGCCGACGCTGGGCTTGCCGGCCAGCAGCGCGTGCGCGCGGGCCGACTCGGAGATCGCGATGGCCGCGCGCGGCGACGCGCCGTAGCGCACGTAGCCCTTCACGACCTCGGGCGCGAGGTCGGACGCGGGGTGCGTCGCGTCGACCAGGCGCGCGATGTAGGCCGCCACGGCCTTGGGCAGGAAGACGCGGTCGACCACGTCGAAGAGCGCGAGCAGCTCGGCGCGGTCGAGCACCGTCTCCAGCGCCGGCGGCGCGCCACGGCGGCGCTCGGTCAGGATGCGCTCGAGCGTGCCGCGGTCGAGGCGGTGCACGTCGAGCTTGAACAGGAAGCGGTCGAGCTGCGCCTCGGGCAGCGGGTAGGTGCCCTCGAGCTCGATCGGGTTCTGCGTGGCGAGCACGCAGAAGGGCACCTCGAGCTCGCGCGTCTCGCCGAGCACGGTCACCGAGCGCTCCTGCATCGCCTCGAGCAGCGCCGACTGCGTCTTGGGCGAGGCGCGGTTGATCTCGTCGGCGAGCAGCAGGTTCGTGAACACCGGCCCGGGGTGGAAGACCATCGCGCGGCCGTGCGCGGTCTCCTCGAGGATGTGGCCGCCGGTCACGTCGCCGGGCAGCAGGTCGGGCGTGAACTGCAAGCGGCGGAAGTCGAGGCCGAGCAGCTTCGCGAGCGCCTTGACGAGCTCGGTCTTGCCGAGCCCCGGCAGGCCCTCGAGCAGCACGTGACCGCGCGCGAGCAGCGCCGTGGTCATCAAGCGCGTGAGGCGCTCCTGCCCCAGGATCGCGCGGTCCAGGCCGGCCAACACGGCGTCCGCCTTCAGCTTGGCGGCGTCCACTTCCTCGGGCGCGAGCAGCCCGGGGCTCCTTCCTTCGGTCATGCGCGGATCCTGTGGGTCAGTCCTGGTCGGCCGTGTCGGAGAAGAAGGCGCTCACGGCATCGCGGTGCTTGGGGCGCAGGCTGCGGCGCCACGCGGCTTGGCCGGTCGCGCCCTGGACGTCGACGCGCCCCGCGCCTTCCCCCTCGGCGGCCACTTCCGGCGCGTCCGTGGTGAGGCCGAGCGTCGCGCTGCTGTCGAGGTCGACGCGCTGGCCGGGCGGCAGCAGGTGCGCGTCGAAGGCGCTCGTGTCGCCCTGCGTCTCGTCGCCCCACAAGAGGCCGACGCGGCCGGGGCCGCGCGAAGGCGCGTTGCCGAGCGCGAGCACGAGACCCCCGGTCCCGTGCGCGGAGCCGCCCTTTCACGTCCCGCCCGGCTGCTTGCAGCGCTCGTCGCACTGGTGGAGCTTCGCGAGCAGGCGCTCGAGGTCGCCCGCTTCGCCGGCCTTCGCGAGCGCGGCGAGGTTCACGAGCCCGGCGAGGCTGAGGTCGCCGAGGTTCTTCTGCAGCGCGTCGCGCAGCCCTTCGCTCAGGCGCTGCATCTGTTCGGGCGAGAGCTGCAGGCCCTCGGGCAACTGCAGGCGGTTGCCCTGCACGGCCGCGGCGAGCTGCGGCGCGAGCTCGTCGAGCTGACTCATCAGGTCGCCGCGCAGCCCGCTCTTGTCGAGCGCGTCGAGCGCGACGCGCAACATGTCCTGCGCGCGCTCGGGGTCGGCCAGCGCGGCCGCGCCGACTTCGCCCAGGCGATCGCTCAACGCCTGCGCGAGCTCACCGGCCTGCTGCCCCTCGACGCCGAGCGACTCGCGCAGCGCGTCGATCGCCTCGAGCATCGCCTCGGGCTCGCTCGCGTCGACGTCCTCGGCCAGCTCGGCCACGCGCTGCGAGAGCTCCTCGGCCTTCTGCGGGTCGAGCGCGACCACGTCCTGCAAGAGGTCGAGGCGCTCGGCGAGGCCGGCGATCGCGCGGTCGAAGAGCGAGCTCGAGGGCCCCGGCTCGGCGCGCTCCAGCGGCAGCAGCAGCGCGAGCGCCGCGAAGGCGAGCGCCGGCACCAGCGGCCGCGCGAAGGCGCCGCCGTTCAGCGCGGGCAGCTCGGGCAGCGCCTCGAGCTGCGCCGCGGCGCGCGCGCGCCAACGCGGGTCGTCCAGCTCCTCGGCCGCGACCAGGTAGCCCTGGGCGCCCGAGCGCAGGTCCATCCAGGCCGCGGCGGCGTGCTCGTCGAACACCACGCCGCGCAGGCCGCGTGCGGCGACGAAGGGCACCAACGCGAGCGGCAGGAAGCACAGGCTCGCCTCGCGCAGCTCGAGCGCGAAGCTCACGCGCGCCACGAGCGCGGCGCAGGCGCAGAGCGCGGCGACCCCCGCGCCCCAGCGCGCGCTGCGCCCGAGCCAAGCGGCCAGGACCAGCTTGCGACGCAAGCGTCGGGTGGTGCGAGCGAGGGCCTCCGACATGGGGCCATCCTATTCGGAAGCCCCGCGGCGGGCTTTCCGCCGGGGCGCACATTTCCGCGGCGGCCTCACGGTCGAGAGCGCGCGACCTGCGCGGGCAAGCAGGCAGCACCTCCCCGCCGGCGCACGGGACGCGGGCGGGGAGGTGCTGCCGTACGGAGCACTACGGGCCCGCGCGCGCGGGCCCCGCGGACCTACTTCGTGTTGGCCGCGCGCGCGACGCGGCTCTTCAGGCGCGCCGCGGTGTTGTCGTGCAGGATGTTCTTCTTGGCGGCCTTGTCGATCTTCTTCATCGCGCCCGGGAGGGCGGCCTGCGCGGCCTCCTTCGAGTCGGCTTCGAGGACCTTGCGGACGGCGGTGCGCATCGAGCTCTTGTCGACCTTGTTGCGCAGACGACGATCCTCGGACTGGCGGAGGCGCTTGGCGGCTTGCTTGGTGTTCGGCATGTCGGTTCCTGGGGGGCTCCCTTACTTGTAGTGCTCCATCTTCTCGGCCACGTCCTTGTAGCCGATGTCGATCTCGAAGATCCGGGCGAAGCGCGCGCGCGCCTCGTCCGGCTGTCCCTCGGCCTCCGCGATGGAGCCGAGATTGTAGAGGATCTCCTTCGAGCGCGCGTCGGTCCCGCTGCTGCCGGACAGGGCGCGCTCGTAGTTCTTCTTGGCCAGGTCGAGGAAGCCCTTCTGCTGGAAGGCGCCTCCGAGCTGGCACAGGGCGTCGAGGCCGACGCGCGGGTCGTCGACGGCGCGCTGGAACTCGGCCACCGCCGCGTCCAGCTCGCCCGTGCGGGCCAGGCCGCGGCCGAGCTCGAGGCGCAGGGCCGCGTCGCCGGGGCGCAGGCGCACCTCCTCGCGCAGGGCCTCGAGCTGGAAGGCGAGGAGCTCCTGCTCCAGGCGGTTGGCCTTCTCGGTGTCGCCCAGGCGGTCGGCCTTGGCGATGCCGCGCTTGAGGACCTTCTCGCGCAGCTTGCGGCGGCGCGCGGCGAGCTCGGGCGAGTCCTTGCGGTAGTCGCAGGCGCGCTCGACGAGGTCGAGGGCGGCCTCGTGCTCCTTGAGCTTCTCGAGCACGTCCGCCATCGCGACCATCAGGTCGGCGTCGCTCGGGGACTCCGCGTAGCGCGCCTCGAGGCGCTCGAGGTCCTCGCGCAGCTCGTCGTCACTCTTGTGCAGGCGCGTGGCGCGCTCGAGCTCGCGCGCGGTGTCCTTGTCCTTGATCTGCTCGCGGCTGTGCGCGACCTGATCGTCGCGGCGCTTGGTGAGCGCCGTCTCCGCCGCGAGGTTCTTGCGCTGCTTGAGCGCGTCCTGGTCGCGCGGGTCGGCCTCGAGCGCGCGCTCGTAGTAGTCGAGCGCCTTCTCGTGCTCGCCGAGCTGGTACATCATCGCGCCCGCGCGCTTGAGCCCCTCGGGGTTCTTGGGCGCGATCTCGGCGATGAACTCGTACACCGCGCAGGCCGACTTGTAGTACTCGCCGGCCTCGAGCGCCTCGCCGAGGAACAGGTTGGCGTCGACGTCGAGCGGGTTGGAGGCGAGGTACTGCTCGGCGGACTTGATCGCCGCGTCGAGGCGCCCGGCCTTGCGCATGGTCTTCGCCACGGCGAGCGGACCGGCGCCCGAGAGCGCGCGCAGCAGGCGGCTGCCCTTCTTCGCCTCGTGCCGCAGCTTGAGCACGCGCCGCAGACCGGCCCGGGCGTCGCCCTGGTCGGCGTCCAGCTCGAGCAGCTGCTGGTAGAGCTCCACGGCGAAGTCGTAGTTCTTGCGCCGGGCGGCCTCCTCGGCCTTCTGGATGTGCTTGGCGTAGTCCAACCTGGGGGACCCCTCCGCACGGAGCGGCCGCCGGAGCGACGCGCAGGTCGGTCCGGGCGGGAGAAGGGGGCGGAAAATCTTAGGGGTGCCCCGCCGCCCCGTCAATGCGGCCTATACGCTGGTCGCCCCGCGCGCGCGCCGGCCCTCGCCGGGCCCGCCGGCGACCCTCTCCCCCAGCCATGACCGAGCCCCTCGAGTACCAGATCACCCTCTACCCCGACCCCCTGCTGCGCAAGCCGTCGGAGCCGGTCACGGCCTTCGACGACGAGCTCGCGGCCGTCGTGGCGGCCATGTTCGAGCGCATGCGGGCCTCGAAGGGCGTGGGCCTCGCGGCCCCGCAGGTCGGGCTGAAGCGCCGCATCCTGGTGCTGAACCACACCGGCGAGGAGGGCGACGACCTGGCCCTGGTGAACTCGGAGATCCTCGAGCTCGCGGGCCCGCGCACGACCTACGAGGAGGGCTGCCTGTCCTTCCCGGGCATCTACGGCGAGGTGCTGCGCCCCGACCGCTGCAAGGTGCGCTACCAGACGCTCGCGGGTGAGACCGTCGAGCGCGAGTTCGAGGGCTTCCAGTCGCGCGTGATCCAGCACGAGCAGGACCACCTCGAGGGCGTGCTGCTGATCGACCGCATGTCCCCCGCGGACAAGCTGCGCAACAAGATCGCCTTCGACAACCTCGTCTACGACTACAAGCAGGCGCTGGCGAAGGCCGGCCGCTAGCCGCCCCCTCCGATGCGGGTCTCGCGCGGCCGCGACGAGCTGCCCCCGGCGCCGGCCCGCGGGTCGGTGGTCTCGGTGGGCGTGTTCGACGGCGTCCACCTCGGCCACCAGGCCATCCTGGCCGCCAACGCGCGGCGCGCGGCCGAGCTGGACGCGCTGCCGACGGTCGTGACCTTCGCGGACCACCCCAAGACGGTGCTGCTCGGGCGCGCGCCGCGCACCCTGACCTCGCTGGCCCACCGGCTGCGGCTGTTCGAGCGGGCGGGCGTCGAGCACACGCTCGTGCTGCCCTTCGACGAGGCCCTGCGGCGCACGTCGGCCCAGGCGTTCCTGGACGAGCTGCTCCTGCGCGGCCTGGGGGCGCGCAGCTTCGTGCTGGGCTTCGACAGCAAGTTCGGGGCGGACCGCGAGGGCACGCCCGAGTGGCTGGCCTCGCTCGGCCACGACGTGCGGGTCGTCCCCAAGGTCGACGTGGCCCGCCGCGCGGTCTCCAGCACCGCGATCCGCGAGGCGGTCGAGCTCGGCGACCTCGCCGGCGCGGGCGACATGCTCGGGCGCCGGGTCGGGCTGCTCGGCGAGGTCGTGCGCGGCGCCCAGCTCGGCCGCACGCTGGGCTTCCCCACCGCCAACCTCGACCCGCACCACGAGCTGCACCCGCCCGTGGGCGTCTACGCCTGCCGCGCGCGCCTGGTGCGCGGGGCGCACGGCGAGCCGGCCGGGCGGACCTGGGACGCGGTCTGCAACATCGGCTTCCGCCCCACCGTGGACGGCACGCCGGCGGCGAGCCCGCTGGTCGAGGTGCACCTGTTCGACTTCGACGGGGACCTCTACGGCCGCCACCTCGAGGTCGAGTTCGTCGCGCGCCTGCGCGGCGAGCAGCGCTTCCCCGACGTCGAGGCCCTGCGCCGGCAGATCGAGCGCGACGCGGCCCTGGCCCGGGCGGCGCTGGCCGCGGCGGAGGCGCGCGAGGGCCCCGCGACCGCCAGCGATTCCGGCCCTCGCGGTTGACCGCCGGGGATCGCGGGGCATACTTCTCCGTCCCCCACGCCGGCGCCCCGTGCGCACGTCGTGATGCGCGGATTCGGGCGGGTAGCTCAGTTGGTAGAGCACTTGACTGAAAATCAAGGGGTCACCGGTTCAAGTCCGGTCCCGCCCACCACGCGCCCGAGCGCGCTGCGCGCCGCCGCGCCGTCCCCCTCCGCCGCGCGCCCCCGCGCCGACCTCGCTCCGCCTTCATGCCTCCCTACCAGCCGAAGGCCATCACCCGCAGCGATCCGCGCCGCGTCCTGATCGAGTGGACCGACGGCCGGCGCAGCGAGTTCAGCGCCGCCGACCTGCGCCGCGTGTGCCCCTGCGCCCAGTGCGTCAGCGAGACGACGGGCGTGCGCATGCACGACCCCGCCACGGTGCCGGACGACCTCGAGCAGCAGGGCCTGCAGCTCGTCGGCAACTACGCGATCTCGATGCGCTTCTCGGACGGGCACGGCACGGGGATCTTCACGTTCGACGCCCTGCGCGCGCTGGACGAGCGCGCCGACTGAGCGCCGCGCCTGGCGCGCGCGCCGGGGGTACCGCACACTCTCCCCGTGGACCCGCTCCCGGTGACCAGCCGCCTCGTCCTGCCGGCGGACGAGCTCGAGGTGAGCTTCGCGCGCGCCGGCGGCCCCGGCGGGCAGAACGTCAACAAGGTCGAGAGCAAGGTGGTGCTGCGCTTCTCGGTGCGCGAGAGCCGCGCGCTGAGCGAGGGACAGCGGCACTTGCTGCTCCAGCGCCTGAGCGCGAGACTCACCGGCGAGGGCGAGCTGGTGCTGCACGCCTCGAGCCACCGCGAGCGCGCCCGCAACCTCGACGACGCCCGCGAGCGCCTGGCGGAGCTGCTGCGCGCCGCCCTCGCCCCCACCAAGACCCGCCGCAAGACCCGCCCCACGCGCGGCTCGGTGCGCAAGCGCCTGGACACCAAGCGCCGCCGGGGCGAGGTCAAGCGCGACCGCCGCAAGGACTACGAATGACCCCCGACGAGAAGGAAGCCCGCGCGGCCGTGGACGAGCTGCGCCGGCGCGTGAAGCGCGAGGAGGCCCTGGACCGCTTCCTGGCGCGCGCCCTGCTGGTGAGCCTCGGCCGCATGGAGCTCGAGGAGCCCGGCAGCGCGGGCGAGCTGGCCCGCGAGGTCCGCGAGACCACCGCGCCGGTCCGGGAGGCCTGGGAGGCCGCGCTCGAGGCCGAGATGGCCATGGCCGGGACCGAGCACGTGCGCAGCGTGGACCCGCGCTACCTCGACCAGCCCATCTACGACTTCGAGTACACGGTGGCGGCGCGGGAGCGCCTCGAGGCCCGGTTCGTGGCGGCCGGCCTGCTCGAGTACGAGGTCGACGAGGCCCTGCTCGACCGCGTGGCCGAGGCGGACCGCATCCTGCAGCCGTACCTCGACGCGCGCTGACGCGGCCGGCGCCGCGAGCGCGCGGAGGCCCGCGACGCGTGTCCTTATCTATGGAGGCGCTGAGCGCCTCACGCGCCCCGCGCCCCCTCCGCCGCCTCGTGCGCGCGTGCGCGCGAGGCCGGCGAAGTCGGGGGCCCGTGGTCCCGATCCGGACCAGCGCTGGGAATCCGGCCCTGCGGGCGGCTCATTCCGCCCCTCTTCGACTGGGAAAACTCGGAGACTCGTCCGCGAGCGCACGTCCCGGGGAGGCAGGCTCCACCCCATTCGGGGCGAACGCGCTCGGGAGACGCAACCCGTTTCCTGACAAGACACTAGAGAGGTGCGCAGGCTTCGCCGGCAGAGAGCGAGGCCGAGCCTCGGCGGCCGCGCCCGGGCCGGCCCGGCGCACGCCGGCGGCACGGCCGAGCAGCGCTAACCCCCTTCCCTCCAGGGACATGGGGGTGTTCGAGGCCCTCGGATCGGCTTTCGGGGACACGCCTCCGCGCGACCCGCCGATGGTGCCTGCGGTCTCTCAGTGAAAAACCGTTGGTGAGCCTTCTCTCGCCAACACCGGAGCGGCATCCTCTGCGCGCTCTAGACCCCATCCCTTTCACTCAGTGGTCTCTCTCTCTTTGGAGTGCATACCCACATGAACAAGTTTGTCTTCAGCGCGCTGGCTGCGACTCTCGTCGGCGCCACCGGCTTCGCCAGTGACTGGTCGGAGCTGGACAGTGAGCTGGCGGCGCTCAACAACGCCCCCCTCACTCAGGATGCCGGCGGCCCCATCGTGACTGGATGGCTGATCGGCGCCCTCGACTACAACAGCGACAGCGAAACCAACAACGCCAACGACAGCCAGGGCTTCAACGTCCACGCGTCCCGAGTCCAGATCTCGGGCTCGGCTGGCGAGGGCCTCGGTTACGTCGTCGGCTTCGACTTCACCGACAGCGGTGAGCTCTACGCCCCCGGCGGCACGCCCCTGGGCACTGTCGGCAACGGTGGCCTCGTGGACGCCTACGGCACCTTCACGATCGGTGAGCAGCTCAACGGCAAGATCGGCGTGTTCCGCATGCCCTTCCTGCGCAGCCAGCTGATCGACCGTAACGACACGCTGTTCATCGACCGCAGCATGCTCGGCGGCATGTACGCCAGCCGCGACACGGGCGTCTCCCTGGGCGGCAGCTTCGACCGCATCAACTGGGAAGTCGCCATCATGAACGGCTTCGACAACCAGGGTGAAGGTTGGGCCTGGGGCGGCCGCGTCGACATGGACGTGATCGGCTCCTCGGCGAACTGCGAGGGCGCGCTCGGTGCTGCCGAGGGCACGAACCTCAACGTCGGCCTCGCCATCCAGGACGACACCTCCGACGCCACGCTCGGCGGCGCCTCGCGCGACGCCATGCAGTGGGCCATCGACGCGACGCTGACGATGGAAGGCTTCTCGATCTTCGGTGAGATGGTCGACCACGACAAAGACGTGGGCGACAACTCCCCCTACAGCGTGGGCGCGTCCTACCTGATCAACGAGGAGTACGAGGCCGGTCTCCGCTGGGACGACTGGGACGACGTCGCGAACACCACGCGCTACAACGTCGTCGTCAACCGCTACGTCAACGGTCACGACGCCAAGTGGCAGCTGCAGTACAGCGGCGGCAGCTCGGACGTGACGACCAACGAGGACAGCATCATCAGCCTGGGCCTGGCCCTCGGCTTCTAGTCCTCACCTCCGCTGCGGGGTCGCGCGCGTCGCGCCCCCGAGCACCGATCAGGCAGGGCCTCGCGCGCGTCGCGAGGCCCTGCCTCCATTTCCGGGCCTGCGCGCCGGCCGCCCGAAATCCGGAGCTCGCGCTTCCACGCGCGCCTTGCGGAGTCCATCCTCGCGCGAGCCGCGGGCGGCACGCTCCGCCGCCTCCCCCACGACGCGCACGCCATGAAGCACCTGCTGCACACCGCTCTCGCCGCCGCGCTCCTCGCGGGCCTCGCCGCGGCGCAGGACGAGTCGACCGACGAGTGGGCCGACCTCGACCGGCAGCTCGCCGAGCTCGAGACCCTCGAGTACGAGCGGGTCCCCGGCCCGTACATCTGGGGCTACCTGCGCACCAACTTCGCCTTCTCGGACAACCTGCGCGTGCCGCCGAACAACGCGCGCCTGCGCGGCTTCGTGCTCGACAACGTGCGCGTGAACGTGAGCGGCGAGTCCGCGGGGCTCGAGTACCGGATCACCGCGGATCTCTCGGGCGGCAACGCCTTCATCGAGGACGCGTGGGCCGCGTTCCAGGCAGGCGAGGAGATCACCGCCACGATGGGGCGCTTCAAGTCGCCCTTCCTGCGCTCGGGCGTCGTCGAGGCGCGCGACCTGCTCTTCATCACGCGCACGCGCAACGGCGTCTTCTGGTCCGTGCGCGACCAAGGCGCGATGCTCAACGGCGACCACGGCCGCGTGCACTGGGCGGCCGCGCTGCAGAACGGCGCCGACGGTACGGTCGAGGACTGGCTCACCACGCTCAACCTGAAGGTGAACGTCGTCGGCGAGGACGAGCTGCCCTGGGAGGGCGCCTACGACGCCGGCCCCGGGACGCGCGCGAGCCTCGGCGTCTCCATGGCCGACGACGCCTCCCTGGGCGACGGCACCGTCTGGGCGCTCGATGCCTACCTCGTGCACCGCGGCATCAGCCTGCAGGCCGAGTGGCTCGACTACGGCATGGGCTACGACTCGACGTTCGTCGGCGAGCAGCGCGGCGGCACGCAGCCCTGGAGCGTGACGGCCAGCTACATGATCGTGCCCAAGACCTACGAGTTGGCCGTGCGCTTCGACGACTTCGACGATCGCAACACGCCGCTCGACTTCAAGCGCCAGACCTTGAGCTTCGGCGTCAACCGCTACATCAGCGGGCACGACGCCAAGTGGCAATTGCAGTACTCCGACGCCCGCAAGAGCGGCCTCTCCGACGGCCCCCACGAGATCCTGGTGGCTCTGGGCCTGACGGTCTCTTTCTGATCGCGAGGCGCCGCCCGGCGCTCCGATCGCCCCTCCTGGCCGCTCGCGGGCATCCAATTCGGGGACCGAGCAGGAACTCCCGGCTCGGCCCCTTTTCTCGCCCCGCGCGAGGTGTACATTTCCAGCATCAGTCCGCCGGGTGCCGGGTCCCCGACCCCCCGGACGAGCCACAGGAAGCGGGGACTCACTCAGCCCCAAAGGAGGTGATCAAAATCGACACTAGTCATAAACCCAACAGGCCCCTGGCGATGCTCGTGGACCTTCACCTCGGAGGTTCGGCCTGAGTGATGCCGCCGGGGGCCGGGCATGGCCAGCGAGAATGGCTAAGCTGCCTGCCCCCCAATGCTTCCTGTGGCGGATCGGCCTGCGCCGGTCCGCCGCAGTTCGTTTGGGGCTTCCTGCTGAAGCCCCGAGCCGCGCGGCATCCGCGCGGTGAGGCTCAGTGCTCGGGCTCGGGCGCGTCGGCCGTGCCGCCCGCGCGCATCGGCTTGCCCATGACGGCGCGCTTGCCGTAGGCGAGGCGCTCCGCGATCTCCCGGTCGTAGCGCGGGTGGCGCGGCCGCGCGGCGCCGCGACGGTGCTCGGCGCCGCACACGTAGCACATGACCACCTCGGACATCACGAAGTAGAGACCGAGGTCGATCAGCGCCGCCACGGCGAGGCTGAGGTAGTGCGTGAACGGGGCCAGCACGGCCGCCACGACCACGACCGCGATGCCGACGGCCTGGGGCAGGTCCTTCTTCGTGAAGAGCTCGGGGTGGCCGCAGGCCTGGCAGGCCCACAGGCCGCCGTCTGCGTCGAGCCGGCCGGGGGTCAGCGCGCGCTCCTCGCCGCACGCGGCGCAGCGCGCGGACGCGGGCGTCCCCACGGCGGGGTCGACCTCGAGCGCGACGGAGGCGCCGCAGGCGCACGGCACGCGCAGGGAGAGCGGTCGGACCTGGGCCTCGCTCATGTCGCGCGCGTCACAGGGGCAGCCCGTAGCTGTCCTGGAGGTTGATCGAGAGGGCCGTGCCGATCAGGACCAGCACGGTCGAGGCGTACAGGATGCCGGTCGCGGAGCGCGTGTTGCCGTACTTCAGCGAGCCGGTCGTCATGAAGGCGAAGACCAGCGGCAGCACGAGGCCGACCAGCGCGCGGGTGCCGAGGTGGAAGAGCCCCCAGGGCCCGAAGATCGAGCTGCCGCGCTCGCTGTAGAGCTGGCCCTGGAAGAACAGCAGCGAGAGCCCCAGCAGCAGCAGCGAGGCCGCCATGCTGCCCATGGTGACGCGGTTCAGGCGTCCGAGGTGCTTCACGGACAGGTTCGGCACGGTCAGGTACCAGTGGCCCAGGACCATCGCGAGGCCCACGCTGCCCGCCACTGCGCCCGTCGCGAGCGCGGACAGGCTGGCGAGCGCGAGCTCGGCGGCGCTCTCCTCCGGCAGCGCGCGGCGCAGCGTGAGCACCAGCGCGGCGACGCAGAACGCCAGCGCCCACCCGAGCGCCGCCGCCCAGCGTCGGCCGCGCACCGGCCCCGAGTAGATCGGCCACGCGAGGATCGACGCCCACGCGCACAGCACGGCGGGGTCGCCCCAGGCGCGGCCGCCGTGGGTCACCGGCACCAGCGCGGCGATGGCCAGCGGCACCAGCGCCGTCGTGCCCATCACGCGGTAGAAGAGCACGCCGACGGGCGCCTTGGGCACGAACGCCAGCGCGAGGAGCACGCCGAAGCCGAGCTGGAGGCAGAACTGCGCGCCGAGGTCGCTCCAATCCATCCGGGGATTGTAGCGCTGGCGCAGGCCTTCCTTCCGCCCCATCCGCCGCGACCTCACGCGCCCGCGGCCCGGAGATCGACGCCGGGAGTGCGGCGGGCTAAGGTCCGCGCATGAGCCCCGTGCGCGTCCTCGTCACCGGCGCCGGCCGCGGCATCGGCCGCGCCGTCGCCCTGCGCTTCGCCCGCGAGGGCGCGGCGCTCGCCCTGGCGGCGCGCACGCGCTCCGAGCTCGAGGCGGTCGCGCGCGAGGTCGCGGCCGCCGGCGGCCGCGCGCACGTCGTCGAGCTCGACCAGGCCGATCCGGCCTCCGTCGCGCGCGGCGTGACCGCGGCCGTCGCGGCCCTCGGCGGGCTGGACGTGCTCGTGAACAACGCGGGCGTCTTCGCCGTGGCGCCCTTCGCCGAGCTCGACCTCGCCACCTGGGAGCGGCTGCTGCGCGTCAACCTGACCGGCCCGTTCCTGGTCACGCAGGCGGCCCTCCCGGCGCTGCTCGGGAGCCGAGGCGTGATCGTCGGCATCTCCTCCATGGCCGGCCTGCAGGGCTACCCCGGCAGCACCGGCTACTGCGCCACGAAGTACGGCCTGCGCGGCCTCGACGACGCGCTGCGCGAGGAGCTGCGCGAGGCGGGCGTGCGCGTCGTCACGGTCTACCCGGGCGGCACCGACACCACGATCTTCGACGACGTGCCGGGCGAGTGGGACCGCTCGACGATGAACACCCCCGCGGAGGTCGCCGAGGTCGTCTGGCAGGCCTGGCGCGGCGCCGACGGGCAAGCGGACTGGACCGTGCCGCCGCCGGGCGGCGCGGCGTAGCGTCCGCCCGGGCCGAGCTCAGCGCCCGATGTTGCGCACGAGGTCGAGGAACTCGTTGCGCGTGCGCGCGTCGGAGCGGAAGCCGCCCAGCAGGCAGGACGTCATCGTCGAGGAGTTCTGCTTCTGCACGCCGCGCATCATCATGCAGAGGTGCGCCGCGTCGGCCACGACGCCGACGCCCTTGGGCTGAAGCACCTCCTGGATCGCGTTCGCGATCTGCACGGTCATGCGTTCCTGCACCTGCAGCCGCCGCGCGAACACGTCGACGATGCGCGGGATCTTGGACAGGCCGATGATCTTGCCGTTCGGGATGTAGGCCACGTGCACGCGGCCGTAGAAGGGCAGCAGGTGGTGCTCGCAGAGGCTGTAGAACTCGATGTCCTTGACGATCACCATCTCCGAGCAGTCCTCGTCGAAGACGCCCTTCCCGACGACCTCCTCGACGCTCATCCGCATGCCGGCGGTGAGCTCGCGCAGCGAGGCTTCCACGCGATCGGGGGTGCGCTTCAGGCCGGCGCGCTCGGGATCCTCGCCCAGGCGCAGCAGCAGCTCGTGGATCAGGTCGGAGGTCGTCATGCGTCGGGGCCGTAGTAGTCGACGAAGGAGCCGCGCGTCTCGTAGACGCGGATGCGGTGCAGCGCGCAACCGTCGTAGCCGGCGAGGCGCGGCGCCAGCCGCTCCCAGAAGGCGATGCACAGGTTCTCGGCGGTGGAGATGCGCCCCTGCAGGAACGGCACGTCGTGGTCGAGGTGCTTGTGGTCGACGTGCGCGAAGATCTCCTCGCGCATGATCACGGTCAGCACGTTGAGGTCGAGGATCATGCCCGAGCGCGGCACGGGGCCCCGCACGGTGACTTCGTACTCGTAGTTGTGCCCGTGACCGCGCGGGTTGTTGCACGGGCCGTAGAGCCGACGGTTCTCCTCGTCGCTGAGCGCGGGGTCGTGCAGGCGGTGCGCCGCGGAGAACTCCTGGCGGTGGGTGAGCTCGAGGCAGGGGGCGGGCATGGGGACGGCGGGGGTTCTGGCCGGCGGAGGGCCGTAGAATCTACTGCCCCGCCGCGAGAGCCTCCACCGTGACCGAGCCGCTACGTACCCTGCGCATCGAAGAGGGCTGCATCTCTTGCAACCTCTGCGAGGACCTCGCCCCGCGCGTCTTCGAAGTCGTGGCCGGCGGCGAGTGCCGCGTGCGTCCGGGAGCGCTCGAGGCCGTCGCGGCCGACGACGAGCTGCGCGCTGCCGTGCTCGAGGCCGCCGAGTCCTGTCCCGTCGAGGTCATCCTGGTCGACGAGGACTAGCCCGGTCGATTCACGACGGCTGGCGTGCGCGTTCCTGAAGCGACCGGGCCAGGAGCCTGTCCGCGCCGACACCCGGCTCCGTCGCGGTGATCGTCCCGGGCACCGCGACCATGTCGCGAGCCTCGCCGAGCGCCGAGGTTCCCGCCTGCGCGCAGCGCTGCGTTCGTGACGGAAAACCTCGGAATCCTCGTGAATGCGGCGCGTGCAAAAAAGACCGCCGGAGCGCTCGGTCTCGGTCCCGACGCGGCTTCGGGCGCCGTACTTCGGGACCCCCCGCAAGGAGACCAAGCCATGAAGAACGCCTACAACCACGAAGGTGCGAAGCGCTTGATCCCTCTGATCGAAGCCATCCACCGCGAACTGCGCGAACGCGCGGAAGCCCTCCGCGACCTGAACGTGCGGCTGCACCAGCTCCGCAACGGCCGCGAACGCCTGGCGCGTCGCGTGCGCGCGATGGCCGAGCTGAACGTGCGCGCCGACATCGCCAACCAGCGGCGCGAGCTGCGCCTGGCCGAGAAGGAGCTGAAACGCCTCGGCTGTCTGCTCGACGAAGCCAACCCCTTCCGCGTGCTGATCCCCGGTCGCTCGGGAGAGCTCACGGACGGCTACGCCTGGCGCGCGGGCGAGGAGCAGCTCATGAACCTCGTGAACGACGGTCCCGAAGCGGCCTGATCGACGCAGCACCTCGAGCGAGATTCCGCCTCGCAGCGACGGCGCCCGGCTCCCCCGCCGGGCGCCTGCATGTCACGGCCGGTGCAGCGTCCGACTCACCGGTCGGCGAGCGCACGGGCGACGACGAGGTTCCCCGCGCTGCCGTAGTGCCCCCCACCGGCCCAGTAGGCGTCGCTCGTCGCCATCCCCGCCGCGAGGCAGGCCTCGCGCAGGTCGATCACCTCGACGCCTTCGTCCTCCAAGGCCTTCGTGACGCTCCGCCAGTACGGCGCAGCGCCGCGCGCGGCGGCCTCGAGCTCCTCGCGGCCCGGCAGCACGAGCAAGCGGAAGCGCGCGCCGTCGCGCTCGACGTCGTCGCGCAGCGCCAGCACCAGCGCGCGCACCAGGCGATGGACCTCGCTCCGCTCGTCGAGCAACCAAGGTCCGCTGTTGCGGTCCCCGTGCTCTCGCCAGGTGAGCCACAGCCGCGCGAGCGCGCTCTGGTGCAGCCACGAGCTGCCGAGCGGCGCGTACGCGGCGGGCGCGCGCAACACCCACGAGTCCGTGGCGCCGACCTCGGCGAGGAACGCGCGCTGATCGCCGAGCAGGCGATACGTGTCCGCCAGCGTCGCGCCGGGGTTCGGGACGAAGTGCAGCTCCTCGCCCTGGAGCACGAAGCGCGGCTTGAACAGCACCGGACCGGTCCAGTGGCGCACGAGCGGCCGGAAGTGCGTGGTCGTGCGCAGCGAGGCCGGCGGCAGCCAGCCCAACCAGACCTCGTCCGCGCCGAGCCCGCGCGCATCGCGGCGGTAGCGCAGCAAGGCCTGGTCGAGGCCGTAGCCGCTCATGCCGAGGTTCGTGACCCGCAGGTCCGCGCGCAACGCGTCGAGTTGCCGCGGCCAGGTCTCCTCGTCCGCGACCTCGTCGCCGAGCGTGAACGAACAGCCGAGCGTCACGACGTGACGCGTCACGGCGCCGGGCTCGAGCGGGGCACCGAGGCGCGCGCCGCGCTCGTCGAAGTGCATCTCCCCCACCGCGCCGCCGGGCGGAGGCGCCCAGCCGAGCTCGGCGTCGTGGATCGAGAGCAGCGGGTGCGGCTCGCCGTGCAGCACGAAGCGCTCGAGCTTCTCGAAGGCGTGCCGCTGTCCGTCGGTGAACAGCGGCGGATCGAAGGGCGCGACGCGCCGCTCGAGCAAGCGCCCGTCGCGCGCGACGACGCGCAGGACGAGCTGATCGGCGAGCGCGACGCCCGTCAGTGCGAGCAGCAGCAGGAGCTTCGACTTGGGTCGCTTCACGGCCCGCAGAGCCTACCAGCGCGCGCGAGATCGACGCCGGATCGCTCGCGACGGCACGGCCCCCCGCGCGAGGGCGGAGCGCCGCGGTGTGCCGTCCGAGCCCGAGGCGCGGACCGTCAGGCGCGCGGACCGTCGGGGCGGCCGCGCTCGGGCTTGGGGCGCTCGGCGGGCTTGGGCGCCGGCTCCTGCGCCTTGGGCTGCGCGGGCTTCACCTTCGGCTTGCCGCCGGGCGTGGGCGCGGCTTGCTCCGTGCCGGGCTTCGCCTGCGGCTTCGCGCCGTCCGTTCCCGGCGCCGGCGCGGCGCCGTCGTCACGCTTCTCGGCGCCTTTGGTGCGCGCCTCCGATGCGCGCCGGCGCGCCTCCTGCAGCTTGCGCTCGTCGGGCGACTGCCCCGGCTGCGCGGCGCGCTGCGCGGCTCCGCTGGCTGGCCGGCCTTGCCCTGCTGCTCCGCGCGGGCGCGGGCGACGAGGTCGGCCTTCTCCTTCGCGAGCTGTTCGCGCGTCCAGCTGCCCGGCCTGCGCGCGCGCTGCTCGAGCGCGTCGAGCGCGCGCGCGAGCTTCTGCTGCTCGCTCGCCGGCACCTGCGCCACGAGCTCCGCGTTCGTCGGCTCGACCGCGGCCTTGCCCTGCTGCTCCGCGCGGGCGCGGGCGACGAGGTCGGCCTTCTCCTTCGCGAGCTGCTCGCGCGTCCAGCTGCCCGCCTGCGCGCGCTGCTCAGAGCGCGTCGAGGGCGCGCGCGAGCTTTGCTGCTGCTCGCTCGCCGGCACCTGCGCCACGAGCTCCGCGTTCGTCGGCTCGACCGCCGGCCGTCTTGCCCTGCTGCTCCGCGCGGGCGCGGGCGACGAGGTCGGCCTTCTCCTTCGCGAGCTGTTCGCGCGTCCAGCTCCCGGCCTGCGCGCGCGCTGCTCGAGCGCGTCGAGCGCGCGCGCGAGCTTCTGCTGCTCGCTCGCCGGCACCTGCGCCACGAGCTCCGCGTTCGTCGGCTCGACCGCGGCCTTGCCCTGCTGCTCCGGCGCGCGCGCGCGCGACGAGGTCGGCCTTCTCCTTCGCGAGCTGTTCGCGCGTCCAGCTCCCCGCCTGCGCGCGCTGCTCGAGCGCGTCGCGCGCGCGCGCGCGAGCTTCTGCTGCTCGCTCGCCGGCACCTGCGCGACGAGCTCCGCGTTGGTCGGCTCGACCGCGGCCTTGCCCTGCTGCTCCGCGCGGGCGCGGGCGACGAGGTCGGCCTTCTCCTTCGCGAGCTGCTCGCGCGTCCAGCTCCCGGCCTGCGCGCGCTGCTCGAGCGCGTCGAGCGCGCGCGCGAGCTTCTGCTGCTCGCTCGCCGGCACCTGCGCGACGAGCTCCGCGTTCGTCGGCTCGGTCGCGCCACCGGCCTGGGCCCGCGCGCGATCCTCGAGCTGCGCCTGGGCGCGTGCGAGCTTCTCGCGCGTCGCGGCCGGACCGGCCAGTCGCGCGCGCTCCTCGAGCGCCTGCTGCGCGCGGGCGAGGCGCTCGCGCGCCGACTCCTGCGCCGGCACGTTCGCGTCGCCGCCCGCGCCCTCGCGCTCGGACTTCGCCCGCGCGAGGCGCTCCTCCAGGGCCGCCTGGGCGCGGCGGTACTTCTCGGCGGTGGACTCCTGCCCCGCCGCGTCGGCGCCGGCGGTGTCCTGGTTCTGCGCGGCCTTGGCGCGCTCCTGTTCCTGCTCCTGGCGGGCGCGCTCCTCCTCCTGGCGCGCCTTGCGCTCGGCTTCGATGCGGCGCACCTCGCCGTCGAGCTCCCCACCGGGCTGCTGGCCGGCGTTCACCATGAGCTGCCGGTAGTAGCAGAGGAACTCGTCCTTCGAGAGCGAGCGGCTCTGGTCCTCGTCCCAGGTCGTGACCGCCGTGCGCGGGATCGAGGCCTTGGCGACCTCGCCGAGGTCGAGGCGCCCGTTCGCGTCGAGGTCGGCCGTCTCGAACACCCGCGTGGCCCGCGCGAGCGGCGTCGTGACCGGCGTGTCCTGGGCCGGGAGGAGCGAGGAGGTCAGCAGGAGCCCGAAGGAGGCGGGCAGCGCGGCGCGCAGCAGGGAGTGCTTCATGGATCGGAGTCGGGGCGGCGGACGGAGCGGCCGGTCGAGCGAGTCGCGTGCCAAGCCTGCCCCTCGCAGTGGAGCATCGCCAACTCACGGGCGCAATGGAGGTTAGAGGCTCGGCGCGGTCGCAGGCCCGCGCGCGGGTCGTCCTCCGCAAGAGACAACCGCCCCGCGCGCTCGGCCGCTGGGTGTGCATTCGGGCCACGGCGCGCGACGTTGACCGAGATCCGCGCTTTTCGACGCGCGGCGCGCGCCGCGATTGAAGCCCCCCCGCGGGCCCGGTACAACCCGAGCGTCCCCTCGGTCGGCCGCGAGCGCCCTGCCGTCCCCCGTCCCCTCGGGCGTCCCGCGACGCCCCAGCCCACGCCGCACAGAGTGAGCCCTGTCTTGAACCCCACCGCCGCGAAACGAGCCGCGACGCGCGACGCCTACGGCGAGGCGCTGGCGGAGCTCGGCAAGCAGAATCCCGACGTCGTCGTCCTCGACGCCGACCTGTCGGGCTCGACCCGCACCAAGGTCTTCGCCGACGCCTTCCCCGAGCGCTTCTTCAACCTCGGCGTGGCCGAGTCGAACATGATGGGCACGGCCGCCGGCCTGGCCTCGATGGGCAAGGTGGTCTTCGCCAGCTCGTTCGCCATGTTCGCGGCCGGCAAGGCCTGGGAGCCGGTCCGGCAGTCGATCTGCGTGCCGCACCTCGACGTGAAGATCTGCGCCACGCACGCGGGCCTGACGGTCGGCGAGGACGGCAAGTCGCACCAGATGCTCGAGGACCTCGCGTTGATGCGCGTCCTGCCGGGCATGACCGTGCTGGTCCCGGCCGACGCCGTCGAGGCGCGTCAGGCGGTGTTCGCCGCGGCCGCGTGCCGCGGGCCGGTCTACGTGCGGCTGTCGCGCGCGAAGACGCCCATCGTGCTCGGCGACGACTACCGCTTCCGCATCGGCAAGGGCACGGTGCTGCGGCCCGGGAACGACGTGGCGCTGGTCGCCTGCGGCGTCGAGGTCGGCGCCGCGCTGGAGGCCGCCGACCTGCTGGCGTCCGAAGGCGTCGAGGCGCGCGTGATCAACATGGGCACGATCAAGCCCATCGACGGCGAGCTGCTGGTCGCGGCCGCGCGCGAGTGCGGCGCGGTGTTGACCGCCGAGGAGCACCAAGCGGTCGGCGGCCTCGGCAGCGCGGTGGCGGAGCACCTCGCGCAGCACTGCCCGGTCCCGCTCGAGCTCGTGGGCGTGCAGGACACGTTCGGCGAGAGCGGTGACGCCGACGAGTTGCTCGCCAAGTACGGCCTCGACGCCGCCTCGATCGCCGAGCGCGCGCGCCGCCTGCTGCGGAGGAAGAACTGACATGGCCCTCACCCCCGAGCGCAAGCTGGCCCTGGAGGAGATCGCGCGCCGCATCCGCGTCGACGTGATCGAGATGGTCCACGCCGCCGCGTGCGGCCACCCCGGCGGGCCGCTGGGCATGGCCGACTTCATGGCCGTGCTGTGGATGGAGCACCTGAACATCAGCAAGGAGAACCTGCACGACCCCCAGCGCGACCGCTTCGTGCTCGGCAACGGCCACACGTGCGCCGGGCTGTACTCCGCGCTGGCGCACAAGGGCATCGTGCCGCGCGAGATGCTGCACACGTTCCGCAAGCTGGGCTCGCCGCTGCAGGGGCACCCGCACCGCAACGCGGACCTCGGCATCGACATGAGCACGGGGAGCCTCGGCACCGGCCTCTCGACCGCGCAGGGCATGGCGCTGGCGGCCAAGGCGAACGGCTGGCCGACGCGCGTCTACGCCACCTCGTCCGACGGCGAGAGCGAGGAGGGACAGATCTGGGAGGCGGCCACGAGCGCGGCGCACTTCGGCCTCTCGAACCTCACCGTGCTGGTCGACTTCAACAACATCCAGATCGACGGCGAGATGCGCAAGGTCATGAACGTGCGCGACCTGCGCCAGAAGTACGAGGCCTTCGGCTGGCACGCGGTCGACGTGGACGGCCACGACGTCACGGCGATCGACGCGGCGCTCTGCGCGGCCAAGGCCGAGACCGAGCGCCCCAGCGCGCTGATCTGCCACACGACGATCGGCAAGGGCGTCTCGTTCATGGAGGGCAAGGCCGCCTGGCACGGGACGGCGCCGAACGACGAGCAGGCGCGGGAAGCCCTGGCGGAGCTGGGCGTCTAGGACACACGCCGTACTCGGCAGCCCGTCCCGGCGCGCGGCCCGCGCCGGGGCGGGCTGCTACGATGTGCGGCCGGCGACGCCGCCCCTCCCGCATGAACGACGACGCGCACGAGCACGAGCTCCCCCCTCAGCGCCCCACGCACGGTCCGCGTCCCGCGCACGGCCGCCGCGCCGCCCGGCGCGACACCGAGAGCGCGTGGGTCGGCAACCTGATCTTCCTGCTCGGCACGCTCTTCGGGATGGGCCTGATGTGGCTCATCACCGACATGTTGCCGCCGGACGAGGATCCCGGCATCGCGCACTACAAGGAGGTGCGCCAGCTCCTGCTCGACACCTACGTCGCGCGGCTCGACCCCGACGAGGTGACCGAGGACGCGATCGAGGGCATGTTCACGGGGCTGGAGGAGCGCTTCCACGACGACTACTCGCGCTACTACCTCGGGCACGAGACGGCGGTCGTGGATCGCGACACGACCGGGCACTTCCTCGGCATCGGCGTCGTGTTCCGCGGCGGCACGGAAGCGCCGCAGGTGCTCTTCCCCGTCGAGGACGGCCCGGCCGCGCGCGCCGGCATGCGCGTCGGCGACACGTTGGTCGCCATCGAAGGCGAGTCGCTCGCCGGGCGCACCTACGACGAGGTCGTGCCGCTCCTGCGCGGACAGGCCGGGCAGACGCTGCACGTCGAGGTCGAGGGCCTCGACGGCGCGCGCCGTGCGCTCGAGGTCGTGCTGCAGTCGCTCATCGATCCCTCCGTGCGCCACGTCGAGCTCGTCGACGCGCAGCGCGGCATCGGCTACCTGGCGCTCGTGAGCTTCAGCAACGAGACGCCGCGTCAGTTCGACGAGGCCGTCACCGAGCTGCAGCGCCAAGGCATGCGCGGGCTCGTGATCGACCTGCGCGGCAATCGCGGCGGCGTGCTCGCCGCGGCGGTCGAGGTCACGCAGCGTTTCGTCCACGAGGGCCGCATCACCTCGACCGAAGGCCGCGGCGCGCCCGAGTTCGAGCTCGCGCGGCCCGAGCTCGCGAAGTACGCCGGGCTGCCGCTCGTCCTGCTCGTCGACGAGTACACCGCCAGCGCCAGCGAGGTGCTCGCCGGCGCGCTGCAGGACCACCGCGCTGCCGTGCTCGTGGGCGTGCCGACCTACGGCAAGGGCATGGTGCAGACGATCCACCGCTACCCCGAGCGCGACGCCATCGCGAAGGTGACGAGCTCGTTCTACTACACGCCGGCGCACCGCAACCTCGAGGCGCACTTCGGCCACGACCCGAGCGTGACGCCGCGCGCCTCCGCGCTCGTGCCCGGTGACGACCGCACGGTCGTGGGCCTGATCCCCGACGTGCTGGTGCCGGCCGACGACCGCACGCGCGAGCGGATGCGCGACTACCTGCACGGCACGTTCTCGCCGCCGGCGGGCGCGCTGCCGGCGCTGCGCGCGTGGGAGCGCTCCGTGGGCCAGACGCTGCTCACGCCGCACCCCGAGGACCGCCAGCTCGAGGCCGCGCTGCGCCTGTTCCGCGGCGAGCACCCCGGCTCGCTCGCGCACGCGGAGGACGCGCGATGACGCTGCTGCTGGGCCTCGAGTCCTCGTGCGACGAGACGGCCGCGGCCGTCGTGCGCGACGGCCGTGTGGTGCTGTCGTCGGTCGTGCACAGCCAGATCGCCGAGCACGCGCCGTACGGCGGCGTCGTGCCCGAGATCGCCGGCCGCTCGCACCTGCGCAAGGTCCTGCCGGTCGTCGACCGCGCGCTCGCCGACGCCGGCGTCGGCCTCGACGACCTCGCGGCCATCGCGGTCACCGTACGACCCGGCCTGATCGGTTCGTTGCTCGTCGGCCTCTCGGCGGCGAAAGGCCTCGCGTTCAGCCGCGGGCTGCCGCTCGTGCCGGTGCACCACATCGAGGCGCACGTGCACGCGGCGACGATGGAGCTCGACGAGGCGCCGTACCCGTGCGTCGCGCTCGTCGTGTCGGGCGGCCACACCTCGCTCTACCGCGTCGAGTCGGCGCTCGAGATGCACCTGCTCGCGACGACGCTCGACGACGCCGCGGGCGAGGCCTTCGACAAGGTCGCGTGGCTGCTCGGCCTCGGCTACCCCGGCGGGCCCGCGGTCAGCCGCCTCGCGCTCGAGGGCGACCCGCGCGCCATCGAGTTCCCGCGCTACCGCGCCAAGGACGGCGGCCTGGGCTTCTCGTTCAGCGGCTTGAAGACGGCGGTGCTCTACCACCTGCGCGGCGGCGATCCGCGCAACCCCACGCCGCCCGCCGAGGCGATCGCCGACCGCGCCGACGTGGCGGCCTCGTTCGAGCAGGCGGTCGTCGACGCGCTCGTGCACGAGACGCTGCGCGCCGCGGAGCAGGAAGGCCTCGAGCGCGTGCTCGTCGCCGGCGGCGTGGCGTGCAACCGACGCCTGCGCGAGGAGATGACCGCCCGCGGCGCAGCGCGCGGCCTGCGCGCGGCCTTCCCCAGCCCGGCCTACTGCACCGACAACGCGGTGATGATCGCCGGGCTCGGCCACGAGCTCTTGCGCGCGGGTCGCACCGCGGGCCTCGAGCTCGACGCCTGCCCGCGCTGAGCGTGTGCGATCTCGGACCCGCGGGTAGGATGCGCGGGACCGCTCGCACAGGCTCGCACCGAGCCGGGAGGATGGAGAGATGAGCATCGCCGCCGTATGCCCGCAGTGCGCCAAGCGCTACCGCGTGCCGCACGCCGAGCGCGCGTGGAGCTGCAAGGCCTGTGGGGCCGCGCTGGAGCTGGCGCACGACGAAGCGGAGTCCGACGCAGGCGACGAGGCGCCGAGCTGTCCGTCGTGCGGCGCCGAAGCGAGCCCCGCCGACGCCTTCTGCGAGGCGTGCGGCCACGCGCTGAGCGGCTCGTCCGAGACGGCCCGGCGCGCGGAGGCCAAGGTCGCCGGCGCGGAGATGCGCAAGGCGATGAAGCGCGTGCGCACGCTCAAGACGATGCTGTGGGTCTCGCTGCTGTTCAGCGTGTTCCAGCTCCTCGTGCTCGTCCTGGCGAGCTTCAGGCCCGAGGCCGACGCCGGCACGATGGCGCTGCTGCTCGGTCTGGTGGGCGCGATCTGCCTGCTCAACCTCGTCGCGGTCTACAAGGTCGAGTCGCACCCGCTGCCGGTCGTCCTCGGCGTCGCGGCGCTGAAGACGGTGGACACGTCGCTCCTGTTGATGGGCGGCATCGTGAACCTGGTGAGCATCGGGGTCACGGCGTGGTTGTGGGCCGCGGTGGTCGCCGCCGCCCGGCTGAGTCGGCTCGCGAAGGAGCACCCCGACCTCTACCTGTCGCGCCGCATGCGCGGCGAGCTCGACACGCACCGCGATCGACTCGCGCAAGGCAGCTCGGTCGGCCGACGCCATCGCGACCGCGCACGCTCGCGCGACCGCGGCGGCGCGCTGCGCCTCGTCGCGATCGGCGTCGCGCTCGTCGCGCTGCTCGGCGCGGGCTTCTGGGGCCTGCGCAGCGCGACCGGCCCGACCTCGCCCGCGGCCATGCTCGAGGACTTCCGCGACGCCTGGAACCGCGCCGACACCGCGGCAGTGGGCGCCTTCGCGGCGAGCGCCAACAGGGACAAGTGGACGTCGAACGTCGAGAAGCTGCAGGAGCGTTACGCGTGGGGCGACGCGCTGCCGCCGCTCGAGCGCGTCGAGGTCGAGCTCTTCGACGGCGCCGCGGCGCGCGCCAAGCTCCACGGTCCGGCCGGCGCGCTGGGCGTTCGCCTGACCTGGGAGGAGGAGCGCTGGTGCCTCGCCAGCCTGGACCTGCGCAGCGTGAAGGACTGGCGGCCGTGAGCGCGGGCACGGCGCGCTGTCCGGCCTGTCGCCGGCCCGTGCCCGCCGACGCGCGCTTCTGCCGCGCGTGCGGCAAGGCGCTCGACGCGAGCAGCGCCGGCCGCGACCGCGCGGCGGTGCAAGCGACCGCGCTCGTGTTCGGCGGCGTGCTCGGCGCGGGCCTGCTGCTCGCGCCCTTCGCGCCCGACGCGTACGCGAGCGCCGGGCAGGAGCTGCGCTGGACGGCGCTGTTCTTCGCGCTGCTCGTCGCCTTCGCCGCGGCGGCGCTCGCGCGCCTGGGCCGGCCCGCGTGGCGCGCGAGCCTCGCGCAGCCGCCGCGCCTCCCCGGACTCGGCCTGGGCCTGCTCGGCGGCGCGGCCTGCGTGCTGGTGAGCTTCGGCTACGTGGGCCTGCTCTCGGCCCTCGCGCCCGAGGGCGAGACCGAGGCGCTCCCGCCCGGCTCGCTGGCGCTCACGCTGCTCTCGATGGTGGCCCTGCCCGCCGTGATCGAGGAGTGGACGGACCGCGGGGTCCTGTGGGTCGCGCTGCGCGAGCTGGCCGGGCCGGTGGGCACCGTCGTGGCGAGCGCGCTGCTCTTCGGCCTCTCGCACGCCTGGAACGGCGGCGGCCTGTTCGAGGTCCCCCACCGCTTCGTGTGCGGCCTCGTCCTCGGCGCGCTGCGCGAGCGCACGGGCAGCCTCGCGCCCTCGATCGTGGCCCACGCGACGCTGAACGCCGTCGCGGTGCTGTGGTGAGAGACGGCGCGCGGCGGGTCGGCTAGAATCCCCGCCCGGGTTCCGCCGCCCCCGCGCCCCCGCCCCGCCTTGAGCCCCGACGAGCTGACGGCCCTCCTGGAAGCGATCCGTGACCGCGACGTCAGCGTCGCGGAAGGGCTGCGCCGTTTGAGCGCGCCGCCGGTGCGCGACCTCGGCCACACGCGCCTCGACACGCACCGCGAGCTGCGCTGCGGCTTCCCCGAGGTCGTCTACGGCGCGGGCAAGGGCACGCGCGAGCTCGTCGAGATCTGCAAGGCGATCTGCGAGGAGCACGCGAAGCTGCTCGTGACGCGCACGAGCGAGCAAGGCGCGGCGGCCGTGCTCGCGGCCGTGCCCGAGGTCACGCACCACGCGCGCAGCCGCGTGCTCACGCGCGGCCTGCCGGGCGAGGACGAGGGCGAGGGCCTCGTCGCGGTGGTCAGCGCCGGCACCTCCGACCTGCGCGTGGCCGAGGAGGCCGCGCTCACCGCGCGCATGCTCGGCGCGCGCGTCGAGACGTACAGCGACGTCGGCGTCGCCGGCCTGCACCGCCTGCTCGAGGCGGCCGACGCGCTGCGCGACGCGCGCGCGCTGGTGGTCGTCGCCGGCATGGAGGGCGCGCTGCCCAGCGTCGTCGGCGGCCTCGTCGCGCGGCCGGTGATCGCGGTGCCGACCTCGGTCGGGTACGGCGCGTCCTTCAACGGCCTCGCCGCGCTGCTCGCCATGCTCAACTCCTGCGCCTCGGGCGTGTCCGTGGTGAACATCGACAACGGCTTCGGCGCCGGCTTCCAGGCCGCGCTGATCAACCGCGTGGGCGCGCCCACGCCTGCATCATGAGCGATCAACAGAAGGCCTGGGTGGGCGTCGAGAACGGGATGGTCCTCGAGGGCCGCTCGGTCGGCGCGACGGGCGAGGCGACGGGTGACCTCGTCTTCAACACGGCCATGACCGGCTACCACGAGATCCTCACCGACCCCAGCTACGCCGGGCAGGTGGTGATCATGACCTACCCGCAGATCGGCAACTACGGCGTCGCCGAGGAGGACGCCGAGAGCGGGCGCGCGTGGTCGGAGGCGTTCCTGATGAAGGAGATGTCGCCGCTCGCGAGCAACCACCGCAGCACCAGCACGCTGGGCGACTGGCTGCGCAAGCAGGGCGTGGTCGCGGTCGACGGGCTCGACACGCGCCGCCTGACGCGCATGACGCGCACCGAGGGCTCGCTGCGCTGCGTCGTCTCCACCACCGACTCCGACCCGGCCTCGCTCGTCGCGAAGGCGCGCGCGGCCAGGTCGACCGACGGCCAGGACCTCGCCAGCCGCGTCACGTGCCCTGAGCCCTACACCTGGAGCGGCGCCTACGACGCGAGCTATCCGAACGAGGTCGTCGCGCCCGAGGGTCCGCGCTTCCGCTGCGTGGCCTACGACTTCGGCGCCAAGCGCAACATCCTGCGCAGCCTCGCGCACTGCGGCTTCGACACGACCGTGGTGCCGGCCGGCACGCCGGCCGCGGACGTGCTCGCGATGGACGCGCAGGCGGTGTTCCTCTCCAACGGCCCGGGCGACCCGGCCGCGGTGACGGGCGCGATCGACGCGGTCGGCGACCTCGTCGGCAAGCTGCCGATCTTCGGCATCTGCCTCGGCCACCAGATCCTCTCCATCGTGCTCGGCGCGAAGACGGAGAAGATGCCCTTCGGTCACCACGGCGCGAACCACCCGGTGCGCGACCTGCTGACGGGCAAGGTCGAGATCACCTCGCAGAACCACTCGTTCGCGGTGGTGCCCGACAGCCTGCCGGGCCACCTCGAGCTGACGCACGTCAACCTGAACGACCACACGGTCGAGGGCATGCGCCACCGCACGCTGCCGGTGTTCAGCGTGCAGTACCACCCCGAGGCCGCGCCCGGCCCGCTGGACTCCGCGCACCTCTTCCGCCGCTTCCACGACGTGGTGGCGTCGACGACGAAGCGCTGATCAGCCCTCGCCCCACTCCTTGAGGCGCTGGTAGACCTTGGCGCGCGAGATGCCGAGCAACTCGGCCGCCTTGCGCTTGTCGCCGCCCGTCTGCTCGAGCGCGGCGAGGATCGCGCGGCGCTCGAGCTCGGCCAGGGAACACACGCCGCCCTCGAAGGTCGGCGCGACGGCAGCCGCGGCGGGCGCGCGCACCAGCTCGGGGTCCTCGAGGTCGCCCTCGCTCAGCACGCACAGTCGCGCGACCTCGTTGGAGAGCTCGCGCACGTTGCCGGGCCAGGGCCGCTGACAGAGCGCGCGCAGCACCTCCTTCGCCGCGTGTCGGCGCGGGCCGCCGCTGCGCGCGGCTTCCAGGTCGAGGAAGTGCTCGACCAGCTCGGGCACGTCCTCGGTGCGCTGCGCCAGCGCGGGCATGTCGACGCGCAGCGCGTCAAGGCGATAAACGAGGTCGGCGCGGAAGCGCCCCTCGGCGGCCTCCGTGTGCAGATCGCGGTTCGTCGCGGCGACGAGGCGGAAGTCGACCGTGACCGTGCGCGTGCCGCCGACGCGGCGCAGCTCGCCCGTCTCGATCACGCGCAGCAGCTTCGCCTGCAGCTCGAGCGGCAGCTCGCCGATCTCGTCGAGGAACAGCGTGCCGCCGTGCGCGCGCTCGAACAGGCCGGCGCGGTCGCGATCGGCGCCGGTGAACGCGCCCTTCACGTAGCCGAAGAGCTCCGACTCGATCAGGCTCGGCGGCAGCGCCGCGCAGTTCTCGCTGACGAACGGGCCGTCGGAGCGCTCGCTCTCGGCGTGCAGCGCGCGCGCGGCGAGCTCCTTGCCGCTGCCGCTCGGCCCGCACACGAGCACGGGCAGCGGCGCCTTCGCGCAGCGCCGCAACAGGGCGTGCACGCGTTGCATCGCCTCGGAGCTGCCCACCAGCCCGCTCGTCGGCACCACCGCCCCGGCTTCGCGCAGGGCGCGCCGCGCGCTGGCGAGGTCGGCCTCGCGTGCGACGACGCGCTGCTCGAGCTGGCGGTTCAGCGAGCGGATCTCGTGCAGGCGCCGCGCCTGCCGGATGGCGAGCGCGGCCTGCCCGGCGAGCAGGTCGAGCAAGCGCTCGGCGCGCTCGCTGAAGGCGCCCTCGCGCAGGCGGTGGTCGACGTAGATCGCGCCGCGCAGGCCGTCGTCGACGTCGAAGGGCGCGACGAGGATCGAGCGCAGGTCGAGCTGCGCGACCGACGGCGCCGCGCCGAGCAGCGGGTCGTCGACCGCGTTCGACAGGCGCAGCGTCGTGCCGCTCGCGAGCACCTTGGTCAGGATCGAACGCGACACCTCCGACTCGGGCTCGCCGAGGTCGCCGCGGCGCGAGTGCCGCGCGGTGTCGAAGGCCAGCTCGCCGTCCTCCTCGAGGATCAGGAAGCCGCGCTCGGCGCGCGTCACCGAGAGCGCGCTCTCGACGATCTCGCCGAGGAGCGCCGGCAGGTCCTCCTGCGCCACTAGCCGTCGGTTGATGTCGAGGAGAGAGATGATGTCCATGTCGTCGTCGTCGGAGGTCTCCGTGCGGTCGAGGACCGCCAGGTCGTCGGGGCGGGGATCGGGCAGGCCGAGCAACGTCTCGCGCGCGCGCGCCGCCTCGACCTCGGTCAGGCCGCGCTGCACGAGGCTCAGCCACTCGCGTGCCAACGCGTGCGCCACGCGGCGTTCTTCTCGGTCCTCGCTGCGCGCCGCGACGGCGGCGGCGAGGCGCGCGGCGAGGTCGGCGCGCCCGCGCGCACCGAGGCGCTGCGCGAGCTCGAGCGTCGCCGCGGCCTCGAACTCCGAGGCCGGCGCGGCCAGCGCGCGCAGCGCCTCGCGGCGCGCCGCTCGCCGCCGCCGTCGCCGGGGTCCTCGTCGAGGTCGAGCGCGTCCAGCACCCAGCGCGCGTCCGGCCAGCTCGGCCTCCAGCGCCGCGAGGCCCAGGCGGCGCGCGAGGTCCGCCGCGCGCCCGAGCAGCTCGTCGGCGCGCTCGTCGTCGCCGCGCAGGGCGCCACGCGCGCCTCGAGAGCATCGCGCGCGGGTCGGGCGCCGGCTCGCTCGGCTTCAGGCGCGTCGGGTCGGCCTCGACGCGCGCGCGCAGCTCGCGCGCCTTGCCGGCGAGCAGCGCGGCGTCGGCCGAGCGCCCGCCCTCCCCAGCGCGGCGCGCGCTCGCCTCGAGGTCGGAGAGCGCCGAGCGCAGGCGCCCCATGTCGGCGTGGACGAGGCCGAGCATGCCGCGCGCGGCGACCGCGCCGGCCGCGTCGCCCAGGCGCGCGCGCACCTCGTGCGCCGAGCGCAGCAGCGCCTCCGCCTCGTGCAGCGCGCCCTGCTCGCGGCGCGTCGCGCCGAGCATCGCGCGCGTCTGCGCGAGGCCGGGCAGCAGCCCGAGGTGCGCCTGCAGCTCCTCCGCGCGCAGGAGGTGCGCGGCCGCCTCCTCGCGCGGCCGCGGCGGCGCTCGAGCAGCGCGAGGTTGTTGCGCACGAGCGCCTCGCGCAGCTCGTCGCCGCGGCGGCGCGCCTCGCCGAGCTGCGCGTCGAGGCGCGCGCCGGCGCGCTCGAGCTCACCGACGCGCATCGCGGCCATCGCACCGATCGCCTCGAGGCTCCAGCGCACGCGTTCGGAGAGCTCGCGACCGCGCGCCTCGGCGAGGCACGCCTCGAGCGCGTCGTCCTGGCGCCGCTCGAAGCACAGCAGCGCGCGCCGGAAGAGCGCCTCGCCGCCGTCGTTCGGCTCGAGCTCCGCCGCGCGCGCGAGCTGGCGCTCGGCCTCGGCGAAGTCGTGGCGCAGGTGCGCGAGTCGGCCGCGGGTGCGCGCGACGACGGCCTGCGTGCGGCGCGGTGCTCGCCGCCAGCGCCTCGAGCTCGCGCTCGGCGCGCTCGGCACGCCCAGCGCCGCCCACGCGGCGGCCACCTCGCCGACCGCGACGGCCTCGTGCGCGGGCCACAGCGCGCGCGCGACGGTGCGCAGGTCCTCCGCGAGCGACAGCGCGCGCGCCGCCTCGCCGCCGTCGTGCGCGCGCGAGCTCCTCGAGCACGCGTTGCAGCGCGCGTCGTCGCCGCGCGCCGCGAGCTCGCACAGGGCGCGCTCCGCGCCCGCCGTCGCGTCGACGCGCGCGCGCGTACAGCGCGCGCGCGCGCTCGGCCGCCAGCCCGCCGTGTTCGAGCCGCCCGCGCCCGCCCACCAGCGCGCACGCCGGCGGTGTCGCGCTGCGCGGCGCCAGTCGACCAGGCCGCGCGCGCGCGCAGCGCGTTCAGCGCGGCCGCGAACGCGAGCGGCGCCAGCGTCGTCAGCTCGCGCAGCTCCTCCAGCTCGCCGGCGCCGCGCAGCACGCCCAGCGCGCCGCGCACGAGCCGCGCGTCCGCGTCGAGCTCGGCTTCGTCGCCGGCGGGCTCGAGCGCCGGCAGCGCGCCCGCAGCGGGTCGGCGCACGAGACCGCGCGCGCCGCGCACGAACTCGCTCTGGCGCAGCGCGTGGCGCAGCACGCGCGCCGCGCAGGCGACGCCGCCGGGCGCTGCGTTCGGCCAGCTCCGCTCGCCAGCGCGTCGAGGTCGCCCTCGAAGTCAGGCGCGAGCACGCGCCGCGAGCGTCGCCGGCGCGACGGCGGCAGCGGCAGCAGCGTGAACGCCTCGGCGGGCGGCGCGAGGTCGGCGGGCACGAGCGTCACCCAGCGGCGCGGTGCGTGCACGTCGTCGTCGGGTTGTGCGCGCAGGCCGCGCGCCACGTACGCGGCGGCCTCGAGCGCGTCGCGGTCGCGCGCGTCGACGAGCCACAGCGTGCGCGCGTCGTCGAGCACGGCGCGCACGAGGCGCTCGGGGTGCGCGAGCTCGTCGCTGCGCACGACGCGCGCGCCGCCGCCGCGCAGGAGCGCCGCGAGGCGCAGCGCCTCGAGCACGTCACCGGCTTCTCCCCCCGCGGGCAGCGCGCACGCGAGGACGCCCGGGTAGCCGCCGAGCACCTGCTCGCTCCAGGCCTCGCGCCCGCCAGCGGCGACCAGCGCGGCACGAAGTCCTCCGGGCGGCACGGCGGGCGGCGGCGCGGCCGCGGCGCCGCCGAGCGCCGCGCGCAGGTCCGCCGCGAGCGCGGCCGCCGAGGCCGGGCGCCGGCGCGGATCGCGCTCGACCAGGCGCGCGACGAGCTCGCGCGCCCACTCGGGCAGGTCGGCCGGCGCGGTCTCGCTCGCGGCGACGAAGTCGTGCGCGGGGAAGCGCGCGTAGAACTCGCGCGCGCCGGCGCGGCGGCCGACGAGCAGCGCGTGCAGCAGCACGCCGAGCGCGAACAGGTCGGCCGCCGGCCCGGGCGCCGCGCCGAGCAGCACCTCGGGCGCCACGTAGTACGGCGTGCCCGCGGCGGCGCCCGCGCTGCCGCTGCGGCGCGCGAGGCCGAGGTCGGTCAGCCAGGGTCGGCCGTCGGGAGCGACGATCACGTTCTCGGGCTTCAGATCGGCGTGCACGAACCCGCGCGCGTGCAGCCCGTGCAGCGTGTCGCACAGGCTCGCGACGACGGCCGCGACCTCGCGCGGCGCGCGCCCGGCCGCCCAGGTGGCGAGGTCCTCGCCCGGCACCCACTCGCGCGCGATCCACAGCTCGCCGCTCGTCCCGAGCTGCCCGAAGCCCGCCAGCGGCGCGAGCCCGGCGAGGCGCACCTCGGACAGCACCGCGAGCTCGGTCAGCCCTTGGCCGTCCCCGTCCGGCGCGCCGACGCGTAGGAGCACGTCCCCGCTCGGTCCGCGCGCGTGGAGCACGGTCCGACCGGCGTCCTCGCGCAGCACGGCGAGGGCGGAGAATCCGTCGGGGAGGGTTCGCGAGGTCGTCATCGGGGGCGTCCAGCGTCCAGACTCTGGATCATGGCTCCGGATTCTAGACCGATGTACGAACCGGCGGTGCCGCGCCTCCTGGAACACGTTCGGCCCGCGACGCCACCCAGGAGGCCTGTGCGGGGGCAGAGCGCGGGGTGCAGGTCCCCAGAGAGCACGGATCGAGGGTGGGGCATAGGATTTGGCAGACCGACACCAGCATGAAGCACGCCCAACGACTCGCGGCCCTCGCGGCCGCTGCCGGCCTCGCGATCTCGGCCGCGGCGGCCGACGTCCAGGTCCTGACCGGCCCGCTGGGCCAACCCGGCGCCCTCGTCGCCTACGACGACGCGACGGGGCTCGCCCTGGCTCCGCCGGCGCCCGAGCTGCAGGGCGTCCAGCTCCTGCCGCTCGTCCTGAACGGTCAGTCCGGCCAGACCGCGCTGCTGCCCGCCGGCCCCCGTTGGCTCGACGAGCCCGCCGGGCTGGGCCGCATCGAGCTGCCGGGCCGCGGCGGCGTGCTGTACCGCTTCGTACGCCACGAGAGCTCGGGCGCGCGCACCTACGGCTTCCTGCGCGCGCTGCCGGACGGGACGCTCGCGCGCCTCGCCGAGCGGCCGGGCGCGGGCCCGCAGCAGCTCGACGATCCGTACCTCGGTCGCGCGGCGCTCGCGCCCGACCTGCGCAGCCTGCTCGTCGCGACGACCTTCGCCGCGGGCGGGGACGTGCTCGAGGTGCGCCTCGACACCGGCGTCGTCCGCGACCGCACGCCGCAGTTGCCGCCGCTGCACCTGCGCGGACCGTCGCTGCGCATCGCGCCGCAGTGGATGGTGGCCGCCGCGGACGAGGGCGTGCTGCGCGGGGACCGCGCGCCGGCGGCGCGCATGACGCGCGTCGCGAGCATCCCGCCCGCCGCGCTCGTCACCGGCGAGCTCGTGCTCAGCCCGAGCGGCACCTGGGCGCTGACGACGCTCGGCAGCGACGCGACGCACCTCGATGCGTGGTCCTTCGGACCGACGGGCGACGCGACGCGCATGAACGCCGCGCCGGCCGAGCTCACGGGCGCGGGCTACCTGCCCGACGCGCCGCACGGCCCGTTCCTCGCCGTCTCCGACGACGGCCAGTGGGCCGGCTGGACCTCCGTGCTCGTCGGCAAGCACGAGCTGTTCATGCGTGAGCGTCCGGCCCAGGCCACGCCCGTGGAGACGCAGGTGACGGCCGACGCCTACTTCGCGGACACGCTCGAGGAGATCGGCGTGCTGGGCATCTTCTCCCCCGGCGAGCTGACCGCCGCGGTCGGCGAGGTCGCGCCGCTCGCCGAGGGCGGCATCGAGAACCTCGACTTCTTCCGCGTGCGCGTCGACGCGACCGGCGCGCCGGTGCTCGAGAACGCGACGCAGACCTCGGGGCAGACCGCGGCGCCCTTCCTCGCGACGCCGCAGCTCAGCCCGAGCCACCTGCGCTGGGTGCCGGAGGCGAACGCCTACGTGATGTTCGACGACCTCGGCAGCGGCGACGGGCGGCTGGTGAGCGTGACGCCGGGCGTCACGGGCGTGCAGTTGCTCGCCGCGGGTCTGAAGGAGATCACCTTCCTCGAGCGCGTGGGCGCGCGCCTCGTGGTCGGCGTGCGGCTCTCGACGGGCCAGCGTCAACACCAGGTGCTCACGCTGCCGGTCGACCTGTCGAGCGCGCCCGCGCTGCTCGTCGACGGCGGCAACGACGCGTTCCTCGAGCCGGTGACGTCCGACCCGCGCTGGCTCGCGTTCCAGGAGGTGCCCGACGTCGGCGTGCGTCGTCTGCACCGCGTGCGCCTGGCGGACGGGCTGCACCAGGTCTTCCCCGTCGCCGCGGACGAGTTCGGCTCGCCCGTCGCGGTGACGGCGAGCGGCGCGCTGGCGTTCTCCTTCGTCGTCGCCGGCACGCCGCGCCTCGTCGCGTGGCCGACCGGCGGCGCGGCGCCGGTCCTGTTGCGCGTCCCCGGCGGCTTCGGCGCGGTGCTGCCCGGTCACTGACGCCGCGGCACGCTCGACGCGCTCCACCGAGAGGCGCCGCGGTCCCACGGATCGCGGCGCTTCTTCGTCAGCAGCCCGTCGAGTCGGCGCCGCGCCCGAGCGCCGCAGCGGAGGGGAGGACGCCGTCGACGGACGGTTCGGCCTGCGCCTCCGTCCAGGCGCGCGACGCGTGCATCCAGCTCCTGGACGCCGCGGGCGCGGAGCGGCCGCATCGGGCGCGCAACGCGCCTCGCAGCGCGTTGGCACGCCGCTTGGGAAGCGAGGGGCGTTCGCGGCACGCGCCGCACCTCTCCCTCGACATCCCCCACGACGAACCTCACTCCCATGCGACTCTCCATCAACGCTCCCCTCGCCGCCCTGCTGCTGCCCGGCTTCGCCGCGGCGCAGGTCGACCTGCTCCCCGGCGCCTCGCTCCTCACCGGTCAGCGCCCCAGCGCGACCGCCTTCGGTGACTTCGACCTCGACGGCGACCAGGACCTCGCCGTGACGACCGACAACCTCGACAAGGTCGAGATCTGGTCGAACGACGGCCTCGGCGGCTTCACGCAGACCGCCGTGATCTTCACCGGCGCCGGCACGGGCGCCGACGCCCTCGTCGCCGGCGACTTCAACGCCGACGGTCAGGTCGACCTCGCCGTCTGCCTGAAGAACGTCAACCAGGTGCGCGTGCTCGCCAACGCCGGCGGCGCGTTCACCGCGGCGCAGACGATGACCGTCGGTGCGTCGCCCGAGGGCATCGCCGCGGGCGACCTCGACGGCGACGGCGACCTCGACCTCGTCACCGCGAACCGCGACGGCAACTCGGTCTCCGTGCTGCTGAACGGCGGCGGCACGTTCGGCGCGGCCGCGACCACCGCCGTCGGCGCGGACCTGCGCGGCATCACCGCCGCGGACTTCGGCGGCGACGGCCAGGCCGACGTCGCGGTCTCGAGCCACGACTCGCGCGAGGTCTTCGTGATGACGAGCGCCGCCGGCACGCTCGGCGCGCCGAGCGCCATCTTCGTCGGCGGCAACGTGCGCCCCGACGGCCTGACCGCGGCCGACCTGAACGGCGACGGCCTGCTGGACCTGGCCGTCTCGACCAGCGGCACGGGCTTCAACCAGGTGCAGGTGTACCTCGGCACGGGCGCCGGCTTCGGCGCCGCGCTGATCGCGCCCGTCGCGGGCGTGAACCCCGACGCGATCGTCGCGGCCGACTTCGACCTCGACGGAGACATGGACCTCGTGACCTCCGACCAGGACTCGAACTCGATCTCGCTGCTCACCGGCAACGGCGACGGCACCTTCGGCGCCGCGACCGCGCAGCCGACCGGCGCGCGCCCGGGCGGCCTGTCGACGGCCGACGTCGACGGGGACGGCGACGTCGACCTGGCCTGCGCGAACCGCGACGGCAACAGCGTCTCCTTGTTCGTGAACCAGGCTCCGAACGGCGGCGTCGCGACGAACTACTGCACCGGCGCGCCGAACTCGGTCGGCGCGGGCGCGAGCATCGGCTTCGCCGGCAGCCTGTCGATCGCCGACGGCAGCTTCACCCTGACCGCGAGCGGCGCCGTCCCGGGCCAGAACGGCCTCTTCTACTACGGCGGCGGTCAGACCGCCGCGCCGTTCGGCGACGGCATCCGCTGCGTCGCCGCGCCGTTCTTCCGCCTGAACCCGCCGGTGGCGTGCGACGTCGCGGGCAACGCGAGCGCGTTCGTCGACTTCACGTCCGGTCCGGCCGGCAGCGGCGCCAGCGCGATCATCGCCGGCTCGACCTGGAACTTCCAGTTCTGGTACCGCGACCCCGCCGGCCCGTCGGCCTTCAACCTGTCGAACGGCCTGCGCGCCACGTTCGTGCCGTGATCCGCTGAGGATCCGTCTCTCTGCGAAGGACTCTCCCCCCCGCCGCGCCCGGCTCTCGCGAGTCGGGCGCGGTGTTCGTTCAGAGCAACGAGACCGGGTCGACGTCGATCGCGAGGCGCGGGCGCGGGTGGTCCTCGCCGAAGCGCAGCAGGATCGAGCGCGCGCGCTTGAGGCCGGCGTTGAGCTCGGGCGCCTTGAGCAGGAGGTGGCGGCGGTGGCGGCCGCGCACCTGCGCGATGGCGGCCGGCGCGGGGCCGAGCACGAGCACCTCCGCCGGCGACGTGTGCTCGCGCAGCGCGGCCGCGCAGGCCGCGGCGGCCTCGACGACGCGCGCCTCGTCCTCGTCCTCGAACACCGCGCGCACGAGCCGGCCGTGCGGCGGGTAGCCGAGCTCGTCGCGCAGCTCGTCCTCGGCGCGCGCGAAGCCCTCGAAGTCGTGCGCCGCGGCGCGCACGATCGCGGGGTGCTCGGGCGCGCGCGTCTGCACGACGATCTCGCCCGGCTCGTCGCCGCGCCCGGCGCGGCCCGCGACCTGCGCGAGGAGCTGGAAGGTGCGCTCGGCGGCGCGGAAGTCGGGCAGGTGCAGCGCGCTGTCGGCGCTGATGATCCCCACGAGCGTCACGTTCGGGAAGTCGAGGCCCTTGGCGATCATCTGCGTGCCGACCAGCACGTCGAGTTCGCCGCGACCGAAGGCCTCGAGCGTCTCCTCGTAGTCCTCGCGGCGGCGCATCGTGTCCGAGTCCATGCGCGCGACGCGCGCCGCGGGCAGCAGCTTCTTCAGCGTGCTCTCGACGCGCTCGCTGCCGAGGCCCAGGTACTTGAGCCCCGGGCGCGTGCACGACGGGCACGCCGTCGGCGGCGCGATCTCCTCGCAGCACGTGTGGCACACGGCGCGGCCGATGCGGCGGTGGAAGGTCAGCGACACGTCGCACTGCGGGCAGTGCACCGTCTCGTGGCAGCCCGGACACCACAGCACCGGCGCGAAGCCGCGGCGGTTGAGGAACAGGATCGACTGCTGCTTGCGCGCGAGGCGGTCCTCGAGGAGCTGCGCGAGCCGCCGCGAGAAGAGCGGCGGGCCGTCGGCGTCGCCCTTCTCCTGGCACATGTCGACGACCTCGACGCGCGGCAGCGTGCCGCCGCCGACGCGTTCACGCAGCTCGAGCAGCGTGTAGCGCCCCTCGCGCGCGTTGTTCCAGGTCTCGAGCGACGGCGTCGCCGAGCCGAGCACGCAGATCGCGCCGGTCTGGCTCGCGCGCACCACCGCGACGTCGCGCGCGGAGTAGCGCGGGCTCGAGCCCTGCTTGAAGGACGGCTCGTGCTCCTCGTCGACGACGATCACGCCGAGCTCGGGCACGGGCGCGAAGACCGCCGAGCGCGCGCCCACGACGACGCGCACCTCGCCGCGCCGCACGCGCTGCCACATGTCGAGGCGCTGCGCGTCGGTCATGCGCGAGTGCAGCACGGCCACGTCGCCGAAGCGCGAGCGGAACCAGCCGACGGTCTGCGGCGTGAGCGCGATCTCGGGCACGAGCACGATCGCGCCGCGGCCGAGCTCGAGCGCCGCCTCGATCGCGCGCAGGTACACCTCGGTCTTGCCGCTGCCGGTCACGCCCTGCAGCAGGAAGGTCTCGTAGCCGCCGGCGCGCAGGCGCGCGGTGAGCGCGTCGACCGCCGCGGCCTGGTCCGCGCCGAGCGTCGCGTGGCGCGCGCGTTCGCGCGTCGAGGCGAGCAGCGGGTCGGGCGAGCTCGCGACGCGCTGGATCGTCACGAGGCCGCGCCGCTCGAGCGAGCGCGCCGGCGCCTCGGAGACGTTGAGCTGACGCGTGAGTTCGCGCAGCTCGATCGGCGCGCCGAGCTCGAGCAGCGTGCGCAGCAGGCGGTGCTGCTTGGGGAACGCGTCGACGAGCTCGGCGAGCGCCGCGGCGTCGGCCTCCGCGCGCGCGGAGATCATCAGCACCTTGCGCACGCCTTGCTCGCGCTTGAGCGACGAGGGCAGCACCGCGCCGAGCGCCTCGCCCCACGAGCACGCGTAGTAGCCGGCGACCCACTTGGTCAGCTCGAGCAGGCCCGCGTCGAGCACCGGCTCGTCGTCGAGCAGCGCGGCGAGCTTGCGCACGCGCTTGGCCTCGACGTCGGTCTCGGCGCGCAACTCGACCACGACGCCCACCTCGCGGCGGCTGCCGAAGGGCACCGCGACGCGCATGCCCGGGCGCACGCGGCCGGCGAGCTCGGCCGGCACGGCGTAGGTGAACTCGGTGCGCAGCGGCTTGCGCAGCGCGACCTGCGCATAGCCCCCCACCGGCGCGCTCGGCGCCGCCGGCGCTTCCTCGGCCGAGGCCGGGAAGAGGGAGTCCGCGCCCGTGTCCACCGTCGCTCAGGGACAGCCGCAGGGTGTCGCCGCGCAGCGCGGGCAGCCCTCGGCGTACTTCTTGGCGGCCGCGGCCTGCAGGTCGATGCCGGCGATCGACGCGAGCGTCGAGAGCCACGCGAGCACGTCGGCGAACTCGCCCTCGAGCTCCTCGCGCTGGTTCCGGCGCAACGCGCGCGTCAGCTCGCCGACCTCCTCGCAGAACCACATGTGCGTGCCCGCGAGGCCGCGCGCGGCGTCGCGCTGGTAGTAGATGTCCTCGATCAGCTTCTGGAACTCGGCGATCTGCATGGGCGTCAGCGGGTGCGGCGCAGGGTGAGCAGCGAGATGTCGGCGGGGTAGTCCTCGCCGTCGGCGAAGGTCTCGAAGGCGATGTCGAGGTTCTCGAGCAGCTCCTCCGTCGCGTACGTCGCGCGCTTGAGCACGCCGCGGAAGAAGCCCTGGTCGCCGAGCTCCTCGCCCTGGGGGTTCTGCACCATCAGCGGCCCCTGGTTGGAGAGCACCAGGCGATCGCCGACGCCGAGCTCGAGCCGCACGGTCTCGAGCGTGCGCTCGAAGATCGGGCCCTTGTCGAAGCCGAGCGCGATTCCCTCGGGCTGCACCTTGCGCAGGCTCTTGTCGGCGGCGCTGAAGCGCAGCAGCGGCACCTTGTGCCCGGCGCACGCCACGACGGCGACGTGCGCCGCGGGGTCGAGCTCGACGTACATCGCGGTCACGTACATGCCGCGGCGCACGTCGGGCGCGAAGAAGCGGTTGACGCGGCAGAGCGCCTCCTTCGGGTCGCCGCCGCCCGCGAGCACGGCGCGCAGGTAGGAGCGCGCGGTCGCGGCGACGAGCGCGCCCGGCACGCCGCGCCCGCTGACCTCGCACTGCAGCAGGCCGAGCTTGCCGTCGCCGCGCTCGATCACGTCGTAGAAGTCACCGCCCGGCTCGGGCGCGGGGATCTGCAGGGCGCCCAGCTCGTAGCCGTCGACCTGCGGCACGTTCTCGGGCAGCAGCGCCTCGCGCACCTCGCCGGCGACCGCCAGCTCGCGCTCGCGCGCCATGAGCTCCAGCTCGGCGTCCTGCGCCTCGCGCAGCGACGCGGCCATGCGGTCGATGGTCTTGCCGAGCAGCTGCACCTCGCGCGCGCCGCGCACGTGCGTGCGGTGCGCGAGGTTGCCGCCGGCGATCGCGCGCACGTCGTCGACGAGGCCCTCGATCGGGGCGGCCACCTGGCCGGCGATCACGACCGACACGACGAAGGCCACGAGCAACACGAGCGCGATGATGCCGATGATGAAGCCCAGCAGGCCGCGGTCGGCCTTGCCGCTGTCGTCGGGCACGAGCAGGTTGACGAGGTCGCCGCCCTCGTACTTCTCCGCGCGCAGCACGCGCGCCTCCGTGTGGCCGTCGGGGCCCTCGATGGTCACGGGGTAGCTCGTCACCGAGGACTGACCGATGCGCATGCCGGTCGTGCCGCGGAGCTCGTAGCTGCCCTGCGCGCGCACGCTCGCCGTCAGCTCGACCGCCTCGACCAGCCGCTCCTCGGTCGCCTGGCGCGCGACGGCCGTGACCGTGCGCACGAGCAGGAAGCCGGCGATCGTCATCACGACCAGCAGCGCGAGGGTCATCGGCAGCGTGAACTTCGTCTTGAGGTTCATGCCGCCCAGGCGCTGCTCCTGGTGTCGTCGCGCTCTCGCCATCGCTCAGGCCCCCACGCTCCAGGGAGCGTCGATCAGGAGTCGCGCGGGCAGCATCACGAGCACGAGCCCGTACACGCCGGCGACCACGTCGTCCAACATGATGCCGTCCCCGCCTCCGACGCGCTCGAACCGGCGGATCGGCGGCGGCTTGAGGATGTCGAACAGGCGGAACGCGCAGAACGCGGTGAGCAGCGCGAGCAGGCTCGGCCCCTCGAGCCACGCGACGGTGACGAGGTAGCCGACGACCTCGTCGAGCACGAAGAAGCCGGGGTCCTTGCGGCCCGCGTGGGCTTCGGCCCAGGGTCCGAGCGCGCGCCCGAGCGCGTACAGCGCCGCGGCGACGAGCAGCGTCCACACGAGGAAGCCGTCGGTGCCGCGCAACGCCCACGCGATCGCCACGCCGCCGAGCGTGCCGAAGGTGCCCGGCGCGAAGGGCGCGAGGCCCAGGAAGCCGCAGGTGACGAGCCCCAGCTTGACGAGCCTCACACGCCCTCCTCCGCGAGGATGCGCTGCGTCTTGCGCACGTAGCCGACGCCCGAGCCGACGGTCGCGATCACGGTCAGCCACACGAGCCCGTGCACGAGCCAGCCGAGCGCCTCGCGCGCGCCGTCGCTCCACGCGTAGCCGGGCGCGAACATCGCGCCGCCGACGGCGCAGCACTGCACGACCATCTTGAGCTTGCCGAAGCGGTCGGCCGGGAACTCGCGCCCCAGGCTCTCGACGAAGCCGCGCAGGCCGGTGACGAGCAGCTCGCGCGCGAGGATCACGACGACCACCCAGGCCGGGAAGTACTCGCGCGACCAGGGCAGCACGACCAGGAAGATCATCGCGCCCAGGATCAGCACCTTGTCCACGAAGGGGTCGGCGATGCGGCCGAAGGCGCTCACCTGGCCGCCGCGGCGCGCCAGCCAGCCGTCGAGGAAGTCGGTCGCGGCGACGAGCACGAAGGTCCAGAACGCGACCTGCAGCGCCGTGCGCATGCCGAGCTCGACGCCCGCCAGCGCCAGCGTGTCGGCGGGGCCGCGGTCGCCCATCAGCGCGTAGAGCAGGAACAGCAGCAGCGCGCCGACGAAGCGCAGCGCGGTGATGCGGTTCGGCCAGTGCGCGAAGACTCCGCCGCTCATGGGCGCGCCTCCTCGCGCAGCAGCGTGGCCTGCGGGTTGTGGTCGTCGTCCACGCCGGTCACGCGCGCCCGCACGACCTCGCCGGGCGAGGCCTGGCACCAGTCGGCCGCGGCGTCGTGCAGCCAGGTGACGAGGTCGGACTCGGGCGCGTCGCGCTCGCCGTGCGCGACGCACGCGCCGTCGGGGCCGGCCGGCTCGTCGACGAGCAGCTCGACCTCGCGGCCGATCAGCGCCTCCTGCTCCGCGCGCAGCACGCGGTCGCGTGCCGCGAGCACGCGCGCGTGGCGCTCGGCGGCGACCTCGGCCGGCACGCGGCCGGGGAGGTCGTAGCTGGGCGTGCCCGGCTCGGGCGAGTAGACGAACGCGCCCACGCGGCCGAGGCGGTACGTCTCGAGCAGGTCGACCACCTCGTCGACGTGCGCCTCCGTCTCGCCCGGGAAGCCGAGCAGCAGCGTCGTGCGCAGCGACAGGTCGGGCACCTCCGCGAACAGGCGGTCGAGCAGGCGTCGCACCTGATCGCCGCTACCGGCGCGGCGCATCGCGCGCAGCACGTCGGTCGCCGCGTGCTGCACGGGCATGTCGAGGTAGGTCGCGACGCGCGGGTGCTCGCGCAGGAGCGTCGTCAGCTCCCACGGGAAGTCGTTCGGGTACGCGTACATCAGGCGCAGCCAGTGCAGCCCCTCGACGTCGGCCAGGCGCTCGACGAGGTGCGGCAGGCGCAGGCCGAGGTCGCGGCCCCACCAGGTGGAGTCCTCGGCGACGAGCACCAGCTCCTTCGCGCCCGCGCCGACCAGCTCCTCGGCCTCGGAGACGAGCGCCTCGACGGGCTTCGAGCGGTGCGTGCCGCGGATCGAGGGGATCGTGCAGAAGCTGCACTGGTGGTCGCAGCCGTGCGAGATGCGCAGGAACGCGTACGAGCCCGGCGTCGCCAGCAGGCGCGCGCCTTCGCGCTCGGGCTCACGCTGCGCGGGACCTTCGAGGTAGCTCGGTACGCGCTTGCCCTCGGCCAGGCCGCGGATCGAGCGCGCCAGGTCGCGGTAGTCCGAGATCTCCGCGAACAGGTCGACGTCGGGGAAGCGCTCGCGCAGCGCCTTGCGGTAGCGCTGCACCAGGCAGCCGGCGACGACCACGTGCCGCAGCGCTCCGCTGCGCTTGCGCGCGAGCCAGTCGCGCACGGTCTGCTCGGACTCCTGCTGCGCCGGCCCGATGAACGAGCAGGTGTTGATGACCACCGTGCCCGCGGCGTCGGGGTCGCCGGTCACCACGAGCCCCTCCTCGGCCATGCGGCCCAGGATGAGCTCGGAGTCGATCAGGTTCCGGGCACAGCCCAGGTGGACCAGGGTGACGAGGGTGGGGTCGCTCAAGTCGGTGCCTCGATGTCGCGCCGGCGGCCCGCCCCGCGGTGGGGTTCAGGACTCGCCGACCGCCGTGAGCCACTCCTCGCGGGACATGAGTATAGCCCGGCTGCGACCGTCGACGTAGGGACCGATCAGGCCCAGGTCCTGCAGCTCGTCGAGGACGAGGCAGGAGGCCTTGAAGTCCATGGAGAAGGCCTTCTGGAGCATGGAGACGGCCACGCGGTCCTCGGCCAGGATCATGTGGGCGGCGCGGCGCGCGAGGTCGGAGGCCTGCAGCGCGGGTTGCGGCTGGAGCACGACGACGGGCTCGTCCTCGAGCTCGGCCTCGGCCTCGGTCTCCGCTTCGGCCGCCGCGGCGACCAGCTCCTCGGGCTCGGCGAAGAGGTCCATCTGGCGCTCGCCGGCGGCCGCGGTCGGCGCGGGCTCGAGGTCCTCCTCGTCGACCACGGCGACGAGCGCGGGCGCCTCGTCCTCCTCGAGTTCGGCGGCGAGCTCCTCGTCGAGCTCTTCGTCCTCCTCGTAGGCCTCGTCCTCGGCGACGAGCTCGTCCTCGTCCTCCTCGGCGTCTTCGTCGTCCTCGTCCTCGGCGAGCTCGTCGACCAGCTCCTCCTCGAGCTCCTCGTCCTCTTCGTCGTCCTCGAGTTCGGCGGCGAGCTCGTCCTCCTCGTCCTCCTCGTCCTCCGCCGCGGAGGCCTCGAGGACGCCCTCCTCTTCCTCCTCGTCCTCGTCGACCTCGACCTCGACGTACTCCCACTCCTCGCCCTCGGCGAGGGCCTCGGGGTCGTCCTCGTCGACCTCGACGAACTCCCACTCCTCCTCCTCGACCTCTTCCCACTCCTCGTCGTCGAGCGCGGCGAGGGCTTCGAGGGAGGCTGCGTCGTCGGGGTCCGCGGCGACGGCGGCCGGCGCGGGGGCCGCGGCTGCGGCGTCGTCCTCGGTCTCCGCCTCGGCCGCGAGCGCGGCGGCCACGGGGACGTCCTCGTCCTCGTCGTCGACCTCCCAGCTCGGGCGCGGCGGCGCGATCGCGCTCGGGCGGATGATCTTCAGGCCGAGCTTGGCCTCGACCTCGGGGCTGCCCACCTGGGCGCCGAGCGCGCGCGGCGCGGCCGCGGCGGGCGCCGCCTCGCTCAGCTCGGGCTCGTCCAGCTCGTCCGCAGGCCCGTGAGCGGCGGTCGGCTGGACGTCGAGCGGTCGCGGCTCGCCGAGCTCGTCCTCGAGGTCGTCCGCGTCGGACGCGGCAGCAACCAGATCCTCGTCAGCGGCGTCCCCGGCGTCGGCCAGGTGCGCGGGAGCCCAGCGGTGCAGGGTGCCATGCGACTCGAGATCGTCGTCCTCGGCTGCGTCATCGATGTCCGGCGCGTGGCCTTCCTCGGGTTCGCCCAGCGGGCGCGCGCCGACGGGGATCCGCCCTTCGCGACGCACGTCCGTGGGGTAGGGGTGGGGAGCCTCGTTGTGCAGCGCCCAGGCCGGGCGCTCCTCGAGCGAGGCGGCGGTGGCGTCGAGCGCCGTGGCCGCGAGCTCCTCCTCCTCTTCGACCTCGTCGGGCAGGAGCGCCTCGGCCTCGGCGGCGCTGACGCCGACGGCTTGCTCCTCCGAGGCGTCGCGCAGGGCCGGGTACGAATTCCGCGACAAACCCACGAGGCCGCTGTCGCGCAGCCACGCCATCCACACGGCGAGCGCCAGCGTCGCCGCGCCGAAGAGCACGCCGGGCACGAGCGTCAGGTTGCGCGCGACCATGCCGCCGGTGTTGTCCCCCACCGCGCCGCCGAGCGTCGGCGAGAACGCGCCGAGCAGGACCGCGAGACCGACCGACACGCCGAGCACGCCCGAGAGGTGCTGCGCCAGGCTCGCGATCGGGCCGTTCAGGAAGACGCGCGCGCCGAGCGTCATCATCGCCACGCCGAACAGCAGCGAGGGCGCCGCGCCGCCGAAGTCGATGACGGCCTTCGCGAAGCGGCCCATGACGTCGGGCTCCTTCTCCGGCAAGCCGAAGATCAGCGCGCCCGCGACCACCACGGAGGTGACCGCGCCGACGCCGAAGAGCAGGAATCCGAGGAGGTCGGCGCTCGCCGAGCTGTCGCCTTTCTTGTTACTCATCGCCGGCAGTCAAGTTCAGCGGATCGGGGTGCATCGCATCCCAGTCCTCGAGGGTGATCAGGATCTCGCGCACCTTGCTGCCCCGGTGCTCGCCGAGGATGCCCTCCTCGGTCATCAGGTCGATCAGGCGCGAGGCTCGCGTGTAGCCGATGGCGAGCGCGCGTTGGAGCAAGCTGGCCGAGCCGCGCTTCGACTCGAGCACGACGCGCACGGCCTCCTGCCAGAGCGGGTCGTCGGGGCCGCTCTTGCGGCCGGCGCCGGGCCCCGCGGTGCCCGTCGCGGTCTGCACGAGCTCCTGGTCGAAGCTGGGCGCCGAGTTCTGGCAGACGAAGTCGACGATCTTCTGCAGCTCGTCGTCCTCGAGGTAGGCGCCCTGCACGCGGTTGATGAGCGACGAGCCGGGCGGCGTGTAGAGCATGTCGCCGCCGCCGAGCAGCTTCTCGGCGCCGCTGTGGTCGAGGATCACGCGGCTGTCGATCTTGCTCGCGACGCGGAAGGCGATGCGCGTGGGCAGGTTGCCCTTCAGCACGCCCGTGATGACGTCGGTCGACGGGCGCTGCGTGGCGACGATGACGTGGATGCCCACGGCGCGCGCCTTCTGCGCCAGGCGCACGATGGCGCCCTCGGCCTCCTTCTTCGACACCATCATCAGGTCGGCCATCTCGTCGATCACGACGACGATGTACGGCAGGTGGCGCGGCGTGCGGTCCTCGTTGAAGTTGTCGCCGAGGCGCTTCTTGATCTCCTCCTCGCCGAGCGAGTTGAAGGTCTTGATGTTGCGCACGCCGACGTCCTTCATCAGCTCGTAGCGGCCCTCCATCTTCTCGCACAGCCACTCGAGCACCTGCGTCGCCTGGCGCGCATCGGTGACGACCGGCAGCATCAGGTGCGGCACCTTCGCGTAGGTCATCAGCTCGACCATCTTCGGGTCGACCAGGATCATGCGCACGTCGTGCGGCGAGCGCGTCAGCAGCAGGCTGGTGAGGATGGTGTTGATGCACACGGACTTGCCCGAGCCGGTGGTGCCGGCGATGAGCAGGTGCGGCATCTTGGCCAGGTTCTCGACGACCGGGCGGCCCTCCGCGTCCATGCCGAGGAAGAGCGGCAGCGCGGCGTGGTTGGCGTCGTAGGCCTTCTTGTTGATCAGCTCACGCAGGCGCACGATGCGCCGCGTCTTGTTCGGCACCTCGACGCCGACGGTCGAGCGGCCGGGGATGGGCGCGATGACGCGCACGCTCTTGGCCTGCAGCGCGGCCGCGATCTCCTGGCTCAGCGCGGTGACCTTGTTCATGCGCGTGCCGGTGGCGACGTTGAGCTCGAACAGCGTCACCGCCGGGCCCACCTGCGCCGAGATCACGTCGGCCTCGACGCGGAAGCTGCCGAGCGCGTGCTCGAGCTTGGTCGCCATGCGCTGCAGGACCTCGTCCTCGACGCCGATCCCGGCCTCGGGCGCCTCGAGCAGGTCGAGCGGCGGGAAGGTCCACGGGCCCTTGGGCGGCGAGGGGGTCTCGTACTTGAGCTGCGACCCGACGAGCGCGTTGGAGGTCTTGACCGGCTTCTTCGGCGCGGCCTTCACCGGCTCGAGCTCGACGGCGTCCTCCTCCTCCCACTCCTCTTCTTCCTCCTCGGGCTCCTCCTCGTACTCGTACTCCCACTCCTCCTCTTCGTCGCCCTCTTCCTCCTCGGGCTCCTCGCCGTCCTCGTACTCCCACTCCTCGCCTTCGTCGAGCGCGGCCTCGTCCTCGTAGACCCACTCCCACTCCTCGTCGTCGGCCTCGGCGTCCTCCTCCTCGGGTTCGTCGTCGCTGACGGCGGCCTTGGACTTGCCGGGCTTCTTGGCCTTGGCCTTGGACTTCGCCTTGGCGCTCTTGGCCTTCGCCTTGCCCTTGGCCTTGGCGGCGGGCGGCTCGACGAGGTCGGCGCCGCGCAGGAAGTCCCACAGGCCGACGAACACGCCGCCCAACCAGCGCATCACGGTCACGGCGACGCTCTCGTCGCGCTCGGCGCGGCGCTCCTCGAGCCACTCGCCGGCGGCGGCGATGGCCGGGTAGAAGGCCATCTCGGTGGCGAGCATGAACGACACCACCGCGAGCATCGACAGCAGGATCCACAGGCCGCCGACGCCGAACTTGGGCACGAGGTGGCGCTCGACGAGCTCGAAGGCCAACCAGCCGCCGGGGCCGTAGGGCAGCGTCGCCGAGGCGTCCGCCGGAGTCTCGAGGCCGGAGGTCGGGTCCTGCTCGGGTCCGAAGCCGAGCTGCAGCATGAAGCTCGCCGACAGCACCAGGCACACCGCGCCGAACAGGCGCATGGCCGGCCAGGCGACCTCCTTGCGCGCGAGGATGATGAAGCCCCACACGAAGCCGAGCACCGCGCCGAGGTAGGCGCCCCAGCCGGCGATGCGCAGCGCGCCGTCGGCCAGGAAGAAGCCGAGCTGACCGCCCCAGTTGCGCCCGGCCGCGCCCACGTCGCCGTACGGCGCGTAGAAGCTGACCATCGCGACGAGCAGCCAGGCCGACAGCGCCATCAGGGCCAGGCCCTTGATCTCCTGGAGGTGCTCCGAGGTGCCCTCGTCCACCGGGCGGCCGAAGAGGAACCCCGCGGCGACGTCGCGGAGACGGCCCACCAGACTGGTCGGCTGTCCCTTCTTCCCGCGGGCCTTCCCCTTGCCCTTCTTCGAGGTGCCCCTGCGGGCCATGCGCTGCGATCCCCTCCGCGCCCGGCGCGGCCCCCCTCGGGAGGTCTGTTCGTCCTGACGAATCAGGCCGGCGGCGCGAGGCCCACGAGGACCTCGGCGATCTCCTCCTTGGCGCGGCCCCGGAGCCGCAGGACGCTGCCGTCCCGACCGAGGAGGGTCACGCTCGCACGGGCGGCGGACAACGCCGAGGCGTCGTTCAGCACGATGTAGTCCGTTCCCTTGCGTCGCATCTTGGCCTGGGCGCGGCGGAGCCCGTCACCGGTCTCCAGGGCGAAGGCGACCACGAGGCGCTCGCCCTTCTTCCGCGCTACGGTGGCCACGATATCGGGGTTGCGGACCAACTCCAAGCGCGCCGTTTCGGCGCCATCGTCCTTTTTTCGCCACTTTCCGGCCAGCCGCCGGCGCGGTCGCCAGTCGCACACGGCGGCGCACATGAACAGCGCGTCGGCCTCCTGGAAGGCGTCGCGCACGGCCGTCAGCATCTCGCGCGCGCTGACCACGTCCACGCGCCGGACGCCCGCGGGCGTGGGCAGCGCCACCGGCCCGGCCACGAGCGTCACGTGGTCGCCGCGCGCCGCGGCGGCCGCCGCGATGGCGAAGCCCATGCGCCCGCTGGACTCGTTGGAGAGGAAGCGCACCGGGTCCACGTGCTCGCGCGTGGGCCCCGCCGTGACCACCACCCGCCGGCGCCGCGCCACGGCTCAGCTCCCCAGGAGCGCGCGCAGCGCCGCGCGCAGGCGCTCGGGCTCGGCCAGGCGCCCGGGGCCGACGTCCTCGCACGCCACGCGCCCGGTGTCGGGCTCGCACAGCGTCCAGCCGTCCTCCACCAGGCGCGCGAGGTTGCGCTGCACCGGCGCGGAGGCGTACATGACCGGGTTCATCGCCGGCGCGACGAGCCGCGGCACGCGCGCGGGGTCGATCGCCAGCGCGAGCGTGCCGAGCAGGTCGTCCGCGAGCCCGTGCGCGAGCCGCCCGATCAGCGCGGCCGTCGCGGGCGCGACGACGAGCGCCTCGGCCCAGCGCGCCAGCGCGATGTGGTCCATCGCGCCCTCGCGCTCCGCGCCGAACTCGTCGGTCGCCGCGGGCCGGCCGGTGACGGCCTCGAAGAGCTGCGGCGCCACGAGCTTGGCCGCGTTGCGCGTCAGCACGCAGCGCACCTCGTCGCCGTCCTGCGTCAGCTTGCTGGCGAGGTCGCACGCCTTGTAGAGCGCCACCGAGGCGCTCACGCCGAGCAGCACGCGCGTCACGCGGCACCCCCGGCGCCGGTGGGCGGCCCGTCGAGCCCGATCAGGCGCCGCACCTCGGCGACGCAGCGCTCGAGGTCGTCGTTCACCACCACGTGGTCGTACTTCACGCGCTCGCGGTACTCGTCCTCGGCCTTCGCGAGGCGCCGCTCGATCACCTCGGGCGCGTCGGTCGCGCGCCCCACCAGCCGGCGGCGCAGCTCCTCGAAGCTCGGCGGCGCGATGAAGATGTGCAGGCCCGGGACGTCCTGGTCCTTGAGCTGCAGCGCGCCCTGCACGTCGATCTCGAGCAGCACGTGCTTGCCCGCCGCCATCGCGTCCTCGACGGGCTTGCGCAGCGTGCCGTACATGTTCCCGTGCACGCTGGCCGACTCGAGGAACTCCCCCGCCGCGACCTTCTTGCGGAAGGTCTCCTTGTCGAGGAAGTAGTAGTCGCGCCCGTCGACCTCGCCGGGCCGCTTCGCGCGCGTCGTCGCCGAGACCGAGAACTGCACGCGCGGGTCCTCGAGGATGCGCTTGCACACGGTGCTCTTGCCCGCGCCCGAGGGCCCGGAGATCACCACCATCTTCCCGGGAGAGGTCATCGCCGGAAGGATAGGGCCGCGCCGCAGGGCATCAAGGCCGAGCGTCAGCCGCGCCCGGCGAGGGCCGCCTGGAGGCCCTTGCGCACGGTCGGCCACTCGCTGTCGAGGATCGAGTAGACCACCGTGTCGCGGAAGGCGCCGTCGGCGTCGCGCCGGTGCTGGCGCAGCACGCCGTCCTGCTTGGCCCCCAGCCGTTCGATGGCCGCGCGCGAGCGGCGGTTGTGTCCGTGCGTGCGGAACTCGACCGCGATCGCGCCGCCGACCTCGAACGCGTGCTCGAGCAGGAGCAGCTTGCACGCGCTGTTCACCGCCGTGCGCCGCACCGCGGGCACGAGCCAGGTGTAGCCGATCTCGAGCCGCCGGTTCGCCGCGTCCACGTTGCAGAAGCGCGTGGAGCCCACGACGTGCCCGTTCGCGGCGCGCCGCACGACGAAGACCCGCGCGCTGCCGTCCGCCTCCATGCGCCGCGCGTCGGCGAGGTAGGCGTCGATGCTCTCGGCCGTCGGCACGAGCGTGTACCACAGCGGCTCGAGCTCGCACGCCGCGTCGCGCAGCGCCTCGTCGTGCGCCTCGTCGAGCGGCTCGAGCACCACGCCGTGCCCGCGCAGCTCGCGCGCCGGGAGCCAGGGGGTCGTCATGTGCCTGTTCCCGGAGCTCAGAGGATCAGCTTGCTCCTCGTCCAATCACCTTCGATGGGACGCAGTAGTTCCTGGAAGTGCGCTCCAGCCCAGCTACCTGGAGCGCGCAATCGCGCGACGATGTCATTCGCCCGAGTGTCTACGATCGAGATTGACCGAAGCCCGGCATTCCTTCCAAGCGAGTGCGCAAGGAAGTAGCGCATCTCAACATCTGTGGGCGGGAAGCTGTATCCAATGAAGACCAGGTGCCTTGCCTCCGAAATCGCCTGCGAGGCTCCACGCCAGGCTTTCGGCAGCGGACCGTCCAGCGCGGGCTTCAGAAAGGAGGGCGCCACGATTAGTGGGACCCCCTGCTCGAAGTCCCTGTGATAGTCCCCGGCGCACGGCCATGGGAGCTCGGGCATGTCGGCACCATGATGATCGAAGACACTGACAATGCGACCTTCGACGCCTACCGAGCCGGACGCAGAGTCCAGATACCAGTTCACGGACCCGTGGAGCTTGTAGAGCAGTGGACCCCCAGCGCCATAGAGATTCCCCGTCACAATCCCAGCTTGACGTTCCACAGCCTCTGCCGGGAAGCCCAGGCTCAACGGCATGCCTAGGCGATAGAACGCGCTCTCGGCGTTCAAGTCGTAGTTCGTCGTGATGACGCTGATGTCGACCGCCTTCCCCTCAGCTGCAGGGCCAAGGAACTTGCGAAGGACATCGTATGCGCGCCAATACCCTCGCGTATTGCGTGTATGTGTGTAGACCTTCGCAAGGATTAGCTTCAGTCTATCTGCATCCTCTCGCTCGCCCGCATCGTCCAACCTCTCCTTCATCACGAAGAAGGAGAGAATGTCCTCGAGGTTGAACTGCGAGCTCGCGAGAAAAGCATTCGCATTCCTCGCCCTCTCCCAAAGCTCGCTCAGAAACGAGAGCTCGTCGCGCGACAGCGTCCCGCTGTCTTCCGCAGCGCTTCGGAACCCCGACATGACTGGGTGGCCAAACGGCGCCGAGAACCCAGCTCCAAGGAACAGCACGAGCTTGGTGTTCATGGTCGAAATCGAAGCAGTGCTCTCCCGGGCTGATGTCGTCCGCTCACTCCACGTTCTGCACCTGCTCGCGCACGCGTTCGATGTGCGTCTTCAGGTCGACCACCCAGTGCGCCACCTGGGCGTCGTTGGCCTTCGAGCCGATGGTGTTGGCCTCGCGGTAGATCTCCTGCACGAGGAAGTCGAGCTTGCGGCCGACCTCGCCGCCCTGGCCGAGCACGGTGTCGAGCTGCTGCAGGTGGCTGTCGAGGCGCGCGAGCTCCTCGCTGACGTCGGTCTTCTCGGCGAGCAGGGCCAGCTCGCGGGCGAGGTCCTTCGGGTCGAGCTGCACGCCCTCCATCAGGCGCGCGGCGCGCTGGCGCACGTTCTCGTGGTGCGCCTTGACGACCTCGGGCATGCGCTTGGCGACCTTGTTGCGCAGCGCGGCGATGGCCTTGGCGTGCTTGCGCAGGTCGGCCTCGAGGCTCTTGCCCTCGACCTCGCGCATCTCGACCAGGTTCTTCAGCGCGGCGCGCACCGACGCGAGCACCAGCTTGGCGTCGCGCTGGTGACCCTGGTCGTCGCTGGGCGTCGAGATCACGCCCGGCAGCGCGGCGAGGTGCGCGAGCGAGAGGTCGTCCGGCAGCTCGAGCTTCTTGCCCATGCGGCGCAGGAGCTGGACGTAGCGCTTGGCCACCTCCTCGTCGACCTTCACCGCCGTCGGCGCGGCCGAGCGCGTGACGTTGACCGTCAGCGTCACGGCGCCGCGCGCGAGCGCCTTCTTCAGCTCGGCGTCGACGAGCGGCTCGAGCTCGGCGAACTCCTGCGGCAAGCGCAGGCGCGGCTGCAGGAAGCGGTGGTTGACCGTGCGGATCTCGGTGCGGACCGTCAGGCCCTTGGCCGCGGCCTCGCCGAGGCCGAAGCCGGTCATCGAGCGGATCAAGCGCCGCCTCCCGTCGCGACGGTGCGGCTGCCGGGCTTCACGGCCGGCGAGCCTTCGGCGCAGCGCGGGCACGCGGAGGGCTCCCACGTCTGCACCTCGAGTCGCACGAGCTCGGTCAGCGGCAGGCCGAGGTCGGCGAAGGGGTTCTTGCCGGAGCGGTTCACCAGGCAGCCGCAGGCGACGACCTGCGCGCCGTGCGCCTCGACGACCTCGATCACCTCGCGCGCGGAGCCGCCGGTGGTCAGCACGTCCTCGACGAGCAGCACGCGCTCGCCGGGCCGGAAGCCGAAGCCGCGGCGCAGGCTCATCACGCCGTCCTTGCGCTCGGTGAACAGCGCGCGCTTGCCGAGCGCGCGGCCGACCTCGTGCGCCCACACGACCGCGCCCATCGCGGGGCCGACGACGACGTCGACCTCGGTCTCGACCTTCGCGGCGAAGGCCCGCGCCAGCGCCTCGGCGCGCCACGGCTCGCAGAGCACGAGCGCGCACTGGAAGTAGCGGTCGGAGTGCAGCCCCGAGGAGAGCTCGAAGTGCCCCTCGAGCAAGGCCCCGGTGGCGCGGAAGTGCTCGAGGACGGTCTCGGTGTCCACGTGCGCCTCCGTCACTCGCCGCCGCCGCCCGCACCGCCGCCGTCGGCGGGCGCTTCGACCGCGCTGGGCGTGCCGCCCACCAAGGACGACTCGCCCGACAGGCGGTTGAAGTAGTGGATCAGGAAGGCGCTGACCAGGAACACGCCGGCGACGATGCCGGTGAAGGTCTGGATGCCCTTGGTCGCGACGCCGAAGGTCTGCGTGCCGGCGGTGCCGAGCGCGTCGCCGAAGCCGCCGCCCTTGCCCTCCTGGAGCAGGATGACGACCGTCAGCACGATGGCCGCGAGGACGAAGACGATGTAGAGGAGGATGGTGAGCAGGGACATGGCTCGAGGAGGAGGCTGGGCTCGCGAAGGAGGCTGGAGCGCGGCGGCGCGCGGCTAGCGGGCGAAGTCGAGGATCGGAAGGAAGTCGTCGGCCTTCAAGGAGGCGCCGCCGACGAGCGCGCCGTCGACGTCGCCGACGGCCATCAGCTCCTTCACGTTGGAGGCCTTGACGCTGCCGCCGTACTGGATGCGCACGGTCTGGGCGACGTCGGTGGAGAACAGGCCCGAGAGCAGGCCGCGCACGTAGGCGTGCACCTCGCCGGCCTGCGCGGGCGTGGCGACGACGCCGGTGCCGATGGCCCACACGGGCTCGTAGGCGATCGTCACGCGGTCCATGTCGCGCGTGGCGACGCCGGCCAGGCCGCCCTGGAGCTGCGTGCGCACGACCTTCTCGGTCAGCCCGCCCTTGCGCTCCTCGAGCGTCTCGCCGACGCACAGGATCACGTCGAGGCCGCCGTCGAGCGCGCGCTGCGCCTTGCGGTTCACGAGCTCGTCGGCCTCGCCGTAGATGTGGCGCCGCTCGGAGTGGCCGAGCACGACGATCTCCGCGCCGACGTCGCGCAGTTGCGAGACGGAGACCTCGCCGGTGAAGGCGCCCTTCTCCTCGTCGCAGCAGTTCTGCGCGCCGACGCGCACCGGCGAGCCGGCCAGCGCGCGCGCGACCTCGTCGATGTAGACGAAGGGCGGGAAGACCGCGACCTCGACGTCGGTGCGGGTGCCGACGTGCTCGCGCAGCGTGCCCACGAGGTCGAGGGCCGCGCGGCGGTCGAGGTTCATCTTCCAGTTGCCGGCGAGGTAGGGCGTTCTCATGGCGAGGGGCGCGAGGCGCAGAGGAGCTAGGCGGTGAGGCTGATGCGTTCGGGGCGGACGAGGTGCTTGCCGTCGAGGGCGGCGAGGGCGCGCGCGTCCTCGACCACGTGCCCGAGCTCGGCCACCGAGATGGCCTGCGCACCGTCGGAGTGGGCCTCCTCGGGGTGCGGGTGCACCTCGACGATCAGGCCGTCGGCGCCGGCGGCCAGGCCCGCGCGCGCCACCGAGCGCACGAGGTCCGCGCGGCCCGCGGCGTGAGAGGGGTCGACGATCACGGGCAGGTGCGTCGCGCGCTTGAGGTGCGCCACCGCGCCCACGTCGAGCAGGTTGCGCGTCACGCGGTCGAAGCCGCGCACGCCGCGCTCGCACAGCACGATCTGTTCGTTGCCGGTCGAGAGCACGAACTCGGCCGCCATCAGGAGCTCGCGCACCGTGGCGCCGAAGCCGCGCTTGAGCAGCACGGGCTTGCCGGTGCGGCCGACCTCGAGCAGGAGCGGCGTGCTCGCCATCGAGCGCGCGCCGATCTGGATCATGTCGGCCACCTCGGCGACGTGCTCGACCTCGCGCGTCTCGAGCACCTCGGTCACGACGCCCAGGCCGACCTCGGCGCGCACGCGCGCGAGCCTCTCGAGGCCCGGGCGACCGAGGCCCTGGAACGAGTACGGCGAGGTGCGCGGCTTGAACGCGCCGCCGCGCAGCAGCGTCGCGCCGCGCGCCTTGACCGCGCGCGCGATCTCGAGCAGGCGGTCGACGTCCTCCACCGCGCACGGTCCGGCGATGATCGACAGGTCGCCGCCGCCGAAGCGCGCGTCGCCGGCGGTCACGACCGTGTCGTCGCGGTCGCCGCGCTCGTGGCGCTCGCGCGCGTCGCCGGCGTCGAGCACCTCCGCCACGGCGGCCAGGTCCTCGAAGCGCGAGCGGTGCTCGGGCGCGCCGCGGCCGACCAGCTCGAGCAGCGTCTCGGCGTGGTCGAGGAAGCGGCGGCGGTACCCGAGCTCGTCGGCCAGGGCCAGCACGGCGTGGCGCTGGCGCTCGGCCGAACCTTTGCGGAGGCGGAGCAGCATCGTGGGTACGGCGAGGGCCTGGAGGTGGGCTGGGGTGGGCGCCGGGACGGCGCTGGCGGGACCGCCCGCCGTGCGCCCGCGAGGCCGTCGCGGGGCCTCGGGCGGCGCTTTTCGAACGCGGCAGTATAGGATCGCCCCCGAATCCCATCAATCCGCCGCCGCCCCGCCGATGCCCCAGAGTCCCCTCGACGCCCTGCTCGCCCTCGTGCCCCTCGAGGCCCTGCCCCGCACGGGCTGGATCCAGCGCGGAGTGCCGGCTCCCGAGAGCGTCGCCGCGCACGTGCTGGGGACGGCCTGGGTGGCGCTCGCGCTGGCGCCGCGCGTGACGCCGCCGCTCGACGTCGACCGGGTGGTGGCGCTGTGCGCGGTGCACGACGCGCCCGAGGCCCTGCTCGGCGACCTGCCGCGCTCGGGCGCGCGCCTCCTGCCGGCGGGCGCCAAGCGCGCGGCCGAGGAGCGCGCCGCCGAGCTCCTGCTCGGGCCGCTCTCCCCCGCCGCGCTCGAGCGCCACCGCGAGGCGCTGGCCCTCGACACGCGCGAGGCCCGCCTCGCCAAGCTCTGCGACGGCCTCCAGCTCGGGGTGCGCCTGCTGGCCTACCGCCGCGCGGGCCAGCGCGGGCTCGACGAGTTCGTCGCGACGGTCGCGGCGCTCGACTGCGCCGAGTTCGAGCCGGCGGCGGCGCTGCAGCGCGAGTTGCTGGCCGCCCTGGCCGAGTGAGCGCGCGCCCGCCGCGCGCGGGCGACGACGGATCCGGGCCGGGGGCAGCGCGCGGCGGCTCCCGTCGCGTAGGGTGACGCGCGCTCCCATGCGTCGCCTCGTCCAACGCCTGCCCTGGCTCGGCCTGCTGCTGCTCGCCGTCGCGCTCGTCGTGCGCGCGCTGCGCCCCGAGGGCCTGGGGCTGCGCGCGTTCCCCGCGCCGCCCGAGGTGTTGCTGGCGGACTTCGAGCCCAGCGTGCACGCCGCGCACGTCGCCGGCCGCGTGCTCGACGCGAGCGGCGCGCCGGTGGCCGAGGCGCTGCTCGTGGCCGACCTCGCGGGCGAGCTCGCCTTCACGTACAGCGACGCGACGGGCGCGTTCGAGCTCGCGGGCGTGCCGCCGGGCGAGCTGGTGCTCGAGGTCGTCGCGCGGCGCTTCCGCGCGCAGCGCTTCCCCGCGGGAGCGCCGGCCGACGCGCTCGAGCTCGTGCTCGACGAGCCGCTGGCCGAGCTCGACGAGCTGCCGGCGCTCGCGCGCGGCGACCTGGCCGGCGAGGTCACGACGCCCGCCGCGCGCCGCGGTCTGCTCGGCTACGAGGTGGTGCTGCTGCCCGCCGGTCCGGTGAACGAGCCCGGTCGCCCCGTGCCCGTGCGCGCCGAGGTCGCCGCCGACCGCTCCTTCCGCCTGCCCGGGCTGCTCTTCGGCGAGTACCGCGTCGCGATCCTGCCGCCCTGGGCGCGCGGCGGCACCTGGCCGAACCTGTGCGCCGAGGACGCGCGCACCTTCGTGCACGGCCCGACCACGCCGCGCGTCGGCCTGCCGCTCGCCGCCGGCGAGGTGCACGGCCGCGTGCTCGACGAGGACGGCGACGCCGTCGCCGGCGCGCAGGTGCTCGTGACCCCCGCCGACGACCCCCGCCGCCTCTGGCCCCCCGTCTCGAGCGCCGCCGACGGCAGCTTCGAGGTCGGCGACCTGCCCCCCGGCGACTACCGCGTCGCCGTGCGCGCCGGCGAGGGCCGCTGGGAGCAGCGCGTCGCGGTGCTGGCCGGCCACACCTCGGTGCTGGACGTGCCGCCGCTCGCGCTGCGGGTGCGGCGCTGAGCCGCGGAATCTCCGCTCTCCATACGGAGTCGCACACCACCTAGGGGGGACCTGACAAGTTGTGCCGTAGCAGCGGTGACCGCCCGGGGCCTCGACAGTCGTCTCCTCGAATGGCCCGACGACCTCGAGCGGACGGTCCCGACACCTGGCACCACGTCGTCAACCGCGCGATCGCGAAGCGCCCCTACTTCGAGGCTCGCTCGGAGAAGCGGTACTTCCTCGCGCGGCTGGCGTCCGAGGTTCGCGCTGGGCGCCTCGAGGTGCACGCGTTCTGTCTGATGACGACGCACTTCCACCTGTTGGTGCGGAGCCCCGTCGGTGAGCTCTCCGAGGCGATGCGTCGAGTGCAGTGCGCCTACTCCAGACACTTCAACCGACGGCACCGCAGAGATGGCCCGCTGATCCGCGCGCGGTTCTACTCCAAGCGCGTTCGCACGGACTCCTACCGGCGGGCCGTAGTCCGCTACATCGACGCCAATGCCGTTCGCGCGGGGCTCGTCCGGCACGCGGCAGAGCACGAGTTCGGGAGCGCCCGAGCCTACGTCATCGGCCCCCGGCCGCGCTGGCTCTGCGCGGACTGGGTCGAGGGCACCGTCGCAGGTGCGGCCGGCGAGCGCACGTTCGACGCAGCCGGCTACGCGGCGACCTTCGGCCAACGCGCGGGCGAAGACACCGAGGCCCTCGCCTCCCTGATCGAGGCACGCATGGCAGCGGCGGGTGAGATCGACGCTCTCGACGACCTGATCGGCGCGACGCCGCGGCAAGTGCGGGAGTGGATGACGCGCAAGGCACGGCTGGCGGACGGGATGGAGGTCGGGCTGCCGGTCTGCGGGCCGTGGACCTTGCTCGATGCCATCGAGCGGCGGAAGCGCGAGCGCGGCGAGTGGCTCGTGGAGCGCCTCGGGCGGACGTGGCGGGGGTCGCAGATCGCTCGATACGGCCTCCTGCGCGAGGCCGCTGGCCTCTCGATCTCGAGGATCGCTCGGCTGGAGGGGGTGACTTGCGAGACCGTGCGTCGGCGTCTGCACCTGCATCGCTGGGCACTGGCGGAAGCGACGGAGTACGCGACCGCGGTCTCCGAGATCGTCGCGGAGGCGCTCGCGGCAGCCTTCCCCGTGTAGATCGGCCGGCCCGCGCGGCAGTTGCTACGGCACGACCTGTGGGGTCCCCCCTGGGTGGTGTGCGACTCCATATGGACGGCAGCCTTCCCCGTGTAGATCGGCCGGCCCACGCAGCAGTTGCTACGGCACTACCTGTGGGGTCCCCCCTGGGTGGTGTGCGACTCCGTATGGAGGGGCGCTATCCTGTCGGGTCCGCCCAGCGCCGCGCGGACCCCGCCATGCCCCCCGTCTACCTCGACCACGCCGCCACCACGCCGCTCGCGCCCGAGGTGCGGGAGGCCATGGCGCCGTTCCTCGCGGAGGCCTTCGGCAATCCCTCGTCGGTGCACCGGCTGGGCGGCGCGGCGCGCGAGGCGCTGGAGCGGGCGCGCGGGCAGGTGGCGCGGGCGATCGGAGCGGGGCGGGACGAGGTCGTGCTGACCAGCGGCGGCACCGAGGCCAACAACCTCGCCGTGCTCGGGCTGGCGCGCGCGCGGGCGGCGCACGGGCGGCACGTCGTCGTCGGGCCGACCGAGCACCCGTCGGTGCGCGCGGCCGCCGAGGCGCTCGTCGACGAGGGCTTCGAGGTCGAGCGCGCGCCCCTCGACGCCGCGGGCGCGCTCGACCTCGCGGCGCTCGACGGGCTGCTGCGCGCCGACACCGTGCTGGTCGCGCAGATGCTCGTGTGCAACCAGTTCGGCATCGTGTACCCCGCGGCCGAGGTCGCGCGCCGCGTGCGCGCGCGGGCGCCGCGCGCGGCGCTGCACGTCGACGCGGTGCAGGCGCTCGGCAAGCTCGACGTGCGCGTGAGCGAGCTCGACGCGGACACGCTCGCGCTCTCGGCGCACAAGCTGCGCGGGCCCAAGGGCAGCGGCGCGCTGTACGTGCGCAAGGGCTGCGCGCTGCGGCCGTTGGTGTTCGGCGGCGGGCAGGAGCGCGGCCTGCGCGCGGGCACCGAGCACGTCGCCGGCGCGGTCGGCCTGGGCGCGGCGGTCGAGCGCGCGGCGCGCGAGCAGCCGCGTGCGCTCGAGCGCCTCGCGGCGCGCGCGCGCGCCTGGTGGCGGCGATCGAGGCGGCGGGCGGCGCGGTGCTCGCGCCCGGCGGCGCGGCGCGGCAGCCCGGCATCGTGGCCTTCCGCGTGCCCGGCGCGCCGGCCGAGGTCTGGCTGCACCACCTCGACGCGCGCGGCGTGTGCGTGAGCACCGGCAGCGCGTGCCAGGCGCGCGCGAGCGAGCTCTCGCCCGCGCTGCTGGCCGCGGGTCTGGACGAGCGCGCGGCGCGCCAGGTGCTGCGCGCGTCGCTGTCGCCCGAGACGACCGAGGACGAGCTCGAGGAGGCGGCGCGTCAGCTCGACGCGGTCGCGCGCGAGCTCGCGCAGCTCTGAGGACGAGATGACGGACGTGACGCGAGGGACGAGCGCACCCGAGATGGTGCTGGTGCGCTACGGCGAGTTGGCGCTCAAGGGCAAGAACCGCAGCAGCTTCGAGCACGCGCTCGTGCGCAACCTGCGCGCGGCCGCGGCGCCGGTGTCGAAGGTGCGCATCGACGTGTGGCGCGGGCGCATCGCGGTGTTCCCCGAGCGCCGCGTGCACGAGGTCGCCGAGCGGCTGCGCGACGTCTTCGGCGTCGTGACCGTCTCGCCGGCCTGGGGCGTCGCGCCCGAGGCGGAGGCCATCGCGACGCTCGCGCGCGAGGTGCTGCACGAGACGCTCGCGCGCACGCCGGGCGAGCACGCGCTCGGCTTCCGCGTGCGCGCGCGCCGCAGCGACAAGCGCTTCCCGCTGATCTCGACCGAGCTCGACCGTTACGTCGCCGAGCGCGTGCTGCCCGGCACGCAACGCCTCACCGTGCGGCTCGACGACCCCGAGCTCGAGCTCGGCATCGAGGTGCACGAGAAGCGCGCCTACGTCTTCCTCGAGCGGCTGCCCGGCCCCGGCGGGCTCCCGGTCGGCACGCTCGGCCGCGTGATGTGCCTGATCTCGGGCGGCATCGACTCGCCCGTCGCCGCGTGGCTCTCGATGAAGCGCGGCGCGCGCGTCTCCTTCGTCACCTACCACTCCTACCCGTACATCGGCGAGGCGTCGAAGCGGAAGGTCGTCGAGCTCGTGCAGCGCCTGGCGCGCTACCAGCCGCAGTGCCGCCTGTACGTCGTGCCCTTCACCGAGATCCAGACCACGATCCGCGACAGCGCGCCCGAGCCGTACCGCACCGTGCTCTACCGGCGCTTCATGCAGCGGCTGGCCTCGCGGCTCGCCGTGCGCGAGCGTTGCAAGGCGCTGGTGACGGGCGAGAGCCTGGGACAGGTCGCCAGCCAGACCCTCGAGAACATCACCTGCATCCAGGCCGCGGCCGAGCTGCCGGTGCTGCGCCCGCTGATCTCGTACGACAAGGAGGAGACCATCGCGTTGGCGCGGCGCATCGGCACCTTCGACGTGTCGGTGCTGCCCGAGCCGGACTGCTGCACGGTCTTCATGCCGCGCCGCCCCATGATCCACGGCAAGCTCGAGGTCTGCGAGGAGGCCGAGGCGCAGCTCGACGTCCAGGGCCTGGTGGAGCGCGCGCTGGCCGGCGTCGAGCGCATCGACGTCGTCGCCGAGGATTGACGCGGGAAGCCCGCCGCGGGCGTGCACGGCGGCGGGCGAGCGGGCAAACTCCTGGCGCATGAACCGCAGCATCGCGCTCTTCGTGGCCCTGGCCGTGCTCGTGGCGCACAGCCTGGCGATCCGCACGGACGCCTTCGGCGACCTCGGGCCGCCCTACGACCGCGCGTACGTCGCGTACCACCTGGCGCGGCGCTGGGTCTTCGACGGCTCGCCGAGCTGGAGCGCGGGCGTCGGGCTGCTCGAGAGTCACGCGTCGCCGCTGTGGGTGCTGCTGTGCGCGCTCGGCGAGCGGCTCTACTTGCCGATCCACGAGTGGGTGCGCGCGCTCGGCATCGGCGCGACCGCGACGACGTTCTTCGCCGCCTCGCGCTTCCACCACGACCGCATCGCGAGCCTCATCACGCCGATGCTGCTCGCGATCAGCGGCGCGATGGCGGCCGCGGCGGTGAACGGCACGGAGACGGCGGTGCTCACCATGCTGGTGACGGTCGCCTTCCTCGCGTTCGAGCGCAGCTGGTACAAGGCGACGAGCCTCGTGCTGCTGCTCGCGGGCTTCACGCGCGCCGAGGCGTGGGTGCTCGTGCCGGTCTTCCTGTTCCTGCGCCACCGCGCGCGCCGGCGCGAGAAGCGCGGCGTGCAAGGCCCGCCGGCCGCGCCGCTGTGGGTGTTCGCGCCCGCGCTGCTCGGCATGCTCGCCATGGGCTTCGTCACCTGGCGCGGCGCGGGGAACCCGCTGCCGGAGTGGATGGTCGAGCTGCCGCGCCTCGACGCCGCGCGCCTCGCCAACGGCGGCCGCTACCTGTTCGACTTCTTCCTCAGCACGGCGAGCCCGCTGCTCCTGCTGTACAGCCTGTTCTACGCGCTGCGCGGGCGGCTCACGCACACCGGCGCGCACTCGCTCGCGGTGTGCTTCGCGTGGGCCGGCGTGATCGTGCTGCGCGGCGGCGGCGAGACGCCCTTCGCCGAGTCGATGGTGCCCGTGCTGCCGGTGGCGCTGCTCTCGGCGCAGGAGGCGATGATCGTCGCGCTGAACAGCGCGCGCTCCTCGGTGCGCTCGTTCGCGTGGGTGAGCTTCATCGCCGCGGTGGTCGCCTCGACGCTCGCGAGCCTGTCCGCGCCGGCGCGCGCGGACTCGGCCGCGGGCGTGCTGCACGGCGCGTGGACGCGCCCGAGCGCGCGGCCCGCCTACGGCTTCGTCGGCGCGCTCGGCCGCGAGGGCCTCGAGGAGGAGCTGCGCGCCACGCAGGCGCTGCGCGGCGTGGGCCTGTTCCTGCGCGACTACGCGGCGCCCGGCAGCACGGTGCTGACCGCGTGGCCCGGCTCGATCGCCTACCTCTCCGACCTCGAGGTGCGCGACCAGCTCGGCCGCGTGACGCCCGCGGCGCCCTGGACGCGGCCGCGCCCGGACGAGCCGCTGCCGCGCGTCGACGTGCTCGCCGCGCTGGAGGCCGCGCCCGACTACGTCGTGCCGGACTGGCGCGACGCCGCGGCGCCGCCGACGCGCGAGCTGTACGCGCGCCGCTGGTTGACGGGGCTCGACCTCGAGCCCGCGGCGCCCGGACGCCTCGCGGACCTCGAGCGCGCGCTCGAGAGCTACGAGCTCGTCACCGTCCCGCTCGCCTCGGGACGCGGCGGCTTCGAGCGCACGGCCAGCGTGGTGCTCCTGCGCCGGCGCGACCTGGGCCTCACGCCGCGGCTCGAGCTCGGCAGCGAGGAAGGCCGCCTGGTCGTGCGGCTGTACCACGCCGGCCACCCGCAGCTCGCCGACCTCGCGCTGTGGGCGCGCTCGCCCGACGGGCGCGTGCTGTGCGTCACCCCCACCGGCGGGCTCTCGGCGGATCCGGCCACGCGCGCGCGGCCGAACCTGCTGCTGTCGGCGACGGGCGAGCGGCCGATCACGCTGTTCGACCTGCCGCTCGAGCAGCGCGTGGCCGAGCTGGGCGAGCTGCACGCGGTGCTGCTCAACCCCGACGCCGCGCTGGGCGCGCCCGACAGCGCGGTGAGCGACGAGCGCACGCACGTCTTCGAGTAGCGCGGCGGTGCCCCTTCGCACCGCGCTGCGGCGATCCGCGGGGCGCGCTGCCGGACCGAAATGCCCCGGCCCCACCTGCGGAGGTGAGGCCGGAGCGATCGCAACCACCTTCCGTGCGGAAGGCTCAACTCCTCCTTCCGCCACGTGAGTGCGGTTCAGCTCACGTGATGTCGAAGCGCTTCAGCTTGCGGTATAGGGTGCTCTTGCCGACTTTCAAGAGGCGCGCCGCGGCCAGCTTGTCGCCGCCGACGTGGTTCAGCGCGCGCAGCAGCGCCTTGCGCTCGTAGAGGTCGAGGCTGATCGGGTCGTCGTCGTTGATGTCCCAGGGCTGCTTGCGGCGCAGCGCCGCGGCCGACGCGCTCGGCACCGGGACGCCGCCGGGGATCGGCTCGTTCGTGGCCGCCGCCGGGCGCGCGACGGGCTTCAGCTCGCGCTGCATGAGCCCGTCCCCGCCGTCGTGCAGCGCGGGCGGCAGGCAGGCGGCCGTGATCTCGGCGCCAGGCGCGGCGGCGCAGGCGTCGCGGATGCAGTCCTCGAACTCGCGCACGTTGCCGGGCCACTCGTAGCGCATCAGCAGGTCGACCGCGTCCTCGGTGATCAGCCGCACGCCGCGCGGACGGCCGTAGCGCGTCACGAACAGGCTCGCGAGCGGCACGACGTCCTCGGGGCGATCGATCAGCGAGGGCAGGTGCACCTGGTGCTCGGTGAACAGGTCGAAGAGCTCGCGCGACAGGCGCCCCTCGTCGAGCGCGGCCTGCACGTCGGCGCTGGTCGACGCCACGACGCCGACCTCGACCTTCTCGGCCCGCTCGGAGCCCACGCGGCGCACGACGCCCTCCTGGAGCATCACGCGCAGCTTCTGCTGCAGTTCGGCGGGCAGCGCGGTCAGCTCCTCGAGGTAGAGCGTGCCGTCGGCGGCCTGGTGCACGAGGCCGGGGCGATCGTCCTTGGCGTCCTCGAAGGCGCCCTTGACGTAGCCGAAGAGCTCGCGCTCGAGGCTCGCCGGGTCGAGCGCGGAGCAGCACAGCTTGAGGAACGGGCCGGTGAACGGACCGGCGTAGTGCAGCGTGCGCGCGACGCGCGTCTTGCCGGTGCCGCGCTCGCCGGTGACGAGCACGGGGCGGCGCTTGCGCGCGAAGTGATCGACCATCTCGCGCGCGCCGCGCACACCGCTGCTCTCGCCGGCCAGCGCGTGCACGCCGTAGGTCTCGCGCGCGGCCTCGAGCAGCGCGCCGAGCTGTTGACGCGGCACGCCGGGTTCGGTGATGCGCAGCAGCTCGCCGGCGATGCGGCGCTTGCCCGCGTCGAGCAGCAGCACGACCTTGAAGACGCGCTCGCCGCCGCCGGGCTTGGTGATGAGCGGGATGACCGACGCGCTGAGCGAGCGCGCCGAGCGGCCGCCGAGCGCCTGCAGGTCGAAGCGGAAGCCGTCGCGCACCTCGCTGCGCGCGTCGCGCACGAAGGCCTCGAGGCCCGCGGCCGGCGCCAGCGAGCCGAGGTTCTTGCCCTCGATGCGGTTGCCGAAGATCTCGCACGCGCCGCGGTCGGCCGAGCGCACGAAGCCGTCGCCGTCGACGAGCAGCACGCCGTCGGGGCGGCTGGTGGCGAGCTCGCGCAGCACGAGCAGCGACTCGCCGCCCTCGCTCACCGACGTCTCCCGGTCGGCGTTGCGCTGGCTCTCCTCGCGCAGGCGGCGGTTGTGCTGGTCGAGCACGCGGTTCTGCTCGGAGAGGTCCTCGAGCATGGCCTTCGCGCGCAGCTGCACGCGCACGACGTGCTCGAGCACCGGCAGCTCCTGCTTGGGCACGAACGCGTCGCAGCCGGCGTCGTAGGCGCGCGCCATCTCCTCCTGCGAGGCGGGCAGGTGGCTGTAGACGACGATCGGCGTCGCGCCGGTCTCGGGCATGCTGCGCAGGCGGCGCGTGACCTCGACCGCGTCGACGCCGGCGCCCAGGCCCGCGGCGACCAGGAACAGGTCGCAGCCGAGGTTACGGGCCTCCACGAGGCCCTCGGCCCCGTTCTCGGTGAGGCAGACCTCGTACCCGAGATCGCTCAGGCGACTCTTGATGACCAGGCGGTTGCCCGGATCGTCGTCGATGACAAGGATGCGACTCATGGAATGCCTCCGACCGGTCCGGGGACGACCGGCTGGGTTGCGCGTCCGGGTCCGGCGGCGCGGGTCGCCGTGGTCGGAGGTGCGCGGGATCCAGTTCAGAGGCTCCACCCCCACGTGGAGCCCAGCAGCCAACACGTTCGATTCTCTGGAATGAGAACCCGTCGCTCCACCGGTAGCTTCCCCGATCACGACCCGCTCCTCGCCGACGAGGTGGAGCGCGCGCTGGAGTCGCTGCCCGAAGGCGTCGACGCGCTGAGGAGTATCACAATCCTGAGCCGTTGTCTCGCACCTGATCTCGCGCGACGCGCGGCGGCGCTGCACGAATTGCGAACTCGTGCTCGAGCGCGCTTCCCCGTGATGGAGCTGCGCTACCTGCACGCGAAGGGACTCGAGCAGGCGACGAGCGAGCGCGTGGCGCGTGAGCGCGCGCGCGTCGTGCACGCGCGCGCGCCGGGCGCGTCGCTCTTCGACGCGACGTGCAGCCTCGGCGCGGACCTGCTGGCGCTCGCCCTGGAAGGCGTCGACGTCGTGGGCGGCGACCTCGACGTCGAGTCGCTGCGCTACGCGCGCGCCAACCTCGCGCACCACGGTCGCGTCGCGCGACTCCTGCGCGCCGACGCCGCGCGGCCGCCGTTGCGCAGCGCGCTGTGGCTCGTCGACCCCGACCGGCGCGCGGACGCACGCCGCGCGCTCGACCCCGCCGCCTGGTCGCCGCCGCTCGACGTCGCGCTGGGCGTCGCGCGCAGCTTCGACGGCGCGTGCCTGAAGCTCGCGCCCGCGCTCGACGCCGACGCGCTGCTCGCCGCCGAGGCCGCGGCGCTGCCGGCGGGGCTCGCGCGCCGACGCGAGTGGCTGAGCCGCGCGGGCGAGCTGGTCGAGGTCACGCTCTGGACCGGCGCGCTGGCCGGCGCGGCGGCGACGGGCGCCGAGCGCGTGGCCGTGCGCCTGGCGCCCGACGGCGCGCGCGCGCGCGGAGGTCGCCGGCGCGCCGCAGGAGGTGGCCGCCCTGGCGCCCGCCGCGCGGCCGAGCGCCGGCCTTCCTGCACGACCCCGACCCGGCGCTGGTGCGCTCCGGGCTGCTGGGCCGGCTGGCCGCGCGCGAAGGGCTCGCCCGCTGGCGCCGCGGCTGGGCTACCTCGCGGGCGACGCGCCCTCGGCGAGCCGTTCCTGCGCGCCTTCCGCGTGCTGGGCTCGGCGCCGCTCGACCGCAAGCGCGTGCGCGCGCCCTGCTGCGCGAGCACGACGTGGGCCCGCTCGCGGTGCGCAAGCGCAGCCACCCCGAGCCAGCCGAGGCGCTCGCGCGCAAGCTGCGCGGCGACGGCGCGCGGCGCGGCGAGCTGATCGTCGCGCGGCGCGACGTCGGCCACCGCGCGTACCTCGTCGAGCCGGTCGAGCCCGACCCGCCGGCGCCGGACGCGCCCGCAGCCTCGGCGTCGCGCGCACCGGACGCGCCGCGCTGAGCTCCTGCGCGCCGGATCCGCCGTCGTCGCGGGCCTTCCGTCCCGCCGATGGTGGGCGATGAGGGACTCGAACCCCCGACTTCCTCCTTGTAAGGGAGGCACTCTACCAACTGAGTCAATCGCCCTCCGTGCCAGGAGCGGGACGACTAGGGTATCCTCCCGGCCCCTCCCCTCCAACGGAGGCCCCGGGACGAGCGATGACGCACGCGAGTCGCCGCCGCGTGCCCGGCTCCCGAGCGGTCCCCCCCAGCCTCACACCCCCACTCCTCATGCGCATCGCCGTCGTCGGAACCGGATACGTCGGACTCGTGGCAGGCACCTGCTTCGCCGAGAGCGGCAACAACGTCGTCTGCATCGACATCGACAAGGACAAGATCCGACGCCTTCGCGAGGGTGAGGTCCCGATCTACGAGCCCGGGCTCGAGGAGCTGCTCAAGCGCAACATCCACGACGGGCGCCTGCGCTTCACGACCGACTACGCCGAGGGCATCAAGGGCGCGAAGGTGGTGTTCATCGCCGTCGGCACGCCGCCGGGCGAGGACGGCAGCGCCGACCTCAAGTACGTGCTCGCCGCGGCGCGCTCGATCGGCGAGAACCTGACGAACTACACCGTCGTGGTCGACAAGTCGACCGTCCCGGTGGGCACCGCGCGCAAGGTCAAGGCGGTCCTCAAGGAGGCCGCCAAGCAGGAGTTCGACGTGGTCTCGAACCCCGAGTTCCTGAAGGAGGGCGCGGCCATCGACGACTTCCTCAAGCCCGACCGCGTCGTGATCGGCACCGACAGCCAGCGCGCCGCCGAGGTCATGGACGAGCTCTACGGGCCGTTCGTGCGCACGGGCAACCCGATCATCCACACCGACATCGAGTCGGCCGAGCTGACCAAGTACGCCGCCAACGCGATGCTCGCCACGCGCATCTCGTTCATGAACGAGATCGCCAACATCTGCTCGCGCGTCGGCGCGAACATCGACCACGTGCGCAAGGGCATCGGCACCGACGCCCGCATCGGCGCGCGCTTCCTGTTCGCGGGTTGCGGCTACGGCGGCTCGTGCTTCCCGAAGGACGTCAAGGCCGTGGTGAGGACCGCCTCCGAGTACGGCTACGACTTCAAGATCATGCAGGCCGTCGAGGAGGTCAACGAGGCGCAGAAGCGCCTGCTCTTCGACATGATCCACCGGCACTTCCAGGGCGACCTGGCCGGCAAGCACTTCGCCGTCTGGGGCCTGGCCTTCAAGCCGAACACCGACGACATGCGCGAGGCGCCGGCGGTGGTGCTCTGCAACCTGCTGCTCGAGGCCGGCGCCACGGTGACGGCCTTCGACCCCGAGGCCATGGAGGAGTCGCAGCGCCACTACCTCGGCGACCGCATCCGCTACAGCGAGCGGCCGATGGACGCGCTCGACGACGCCGACGCGCTGGTCGTCGTGACCGAGTGGAACGAGTTCCGCCGCCCCGACTTCGAGGCCGTGCACGACTCGCTCAACCACCCGGTCGTCTTCGACGGCCGCAACATCTACTCGCGCCCGGTGCTCGAGAAGCTCGGCTTCACCTACTACGGCATCGGCTGCTGAGCGCCGCCGCGTCGCGCGCCTTCACGGCCGCCCCCGGCTCGCGCCGAGGGCGGCCGTGGTCGTTCAGCGCGCGCCCACGCCGGCCTCGCGGCGCGCGCGGTCGCGGTGCTCGACGGCGCGCTTGAGCCGGGCCGGCGCGCGCATGCGCTCGAGCGCGCCCGCGACGCGCAGGCCGAGCAGCGTGCGCTCGGCGGCGCTCGGCCGCAGCTCGGCGTAGCACAGCTCGAGCACGCCCGCGGCGCCCTCGAGCTCCCCCTCGGCGACGAGCGCGCTCGCCCACGCGTCGAAGCCGTCGATGCGCTCGAGCGGCCCGAGCGCCTCGCGCGCCACGCGCTCGAAGGTGCGCCGCGCCTCGCGCGCGCGCCCGAGGTCGGCCTGCACGCGGCCGCTCCAGTAGCGCGCACGGTCGCGGTGGCACGCCTCGGCCTCGTCCTCGCCCGCCACCGCCAGGTAGGCCTCGAGCGCGTCGAGCAGGCGCCCCGCGCCGCGCAGCAGGTGCGCCGCCTCGAGCCCGCCGCGCGCGCCCCACGGTGTCCCCGCGCCGAGGTCGCGCGCGGCCTCGAACTCGGTGCGCGCCTCGTCGCGGCGGTCCGCCGAGCGCAGCAGTTCTCCCGCGCGGAAGGCCGCCTCCGCGCTCAGCGCGCGCGCGGTCGGGTGGTGCCGGCGTACCGCGCGGTAGGCCGCCACGGCCTCGGCGCGCGCGCAGTCGCGCGCCGCGCCGGCCAGCCCGCGCAAGCGCAGCTTGAGCTCGCGCGCGTGGTCGAGCTGCGCGCGCGCGTCGGCGAGCCGCGGCACGACGATCGGTCGCGGCGGCTCGTCGCCGGCCGCCGCCGGCGCGCCGCCGAACGCGAGCGCGAGCGCCAACGCGAGGGCCCTCACGCCGACGCCTCCAGCGGGTGCCCGCGCTCCGCCCGCCGCAGCCGCGCGCGGCGCTCGAGCTCGCGCCGCAGGCAGCCGCGCAGCCGGTACAGGCGCATCTTGACGCGCTCGGCGCTCAACCCGAGCGCGTCGCCGGCCTCCGAGCAGCAGCGCCCCTCGCCGTAGTAGCGCTCGAGCAGCCCGCGCTCCTGCGCGGAGAGGCGCGGCAACACCTCGGCCAGGAGGCCGGTGAGCTCGTCCTGCGGCAGCGGCTGCTCGGCCACGACGAGGTGCCGCGTGGGCGCCTCGCCCGGCGTCAGCTCGCGGCTCTCGGCGAGCGCGAGGATCTCGTCCGCGCCGTCCACGCCGCGGTAAGTGCGCTCGCGCCGCACGTGGTCGCTCAGCACGTTGCGCGCGATGCGCACCACCCAGGCGCGCAGCCGCGCGCGGTCGGCCAGGCCGCGCCGGAAGCGCGCCGCGCGCAGGAACGTCTCCTGCACCACGTCGTCCAGTTGGTTCTCGTCGCGACAGTCGCGGCGCAGGGCGCGCATCACCTCGCGGCGCAAGGGCTCCAGGTCGGCCCAGGCCGCGGCCTCCAAGCTCGTGGGGCTCATCCACCTCCTCCTCGCCGGCGGGGGCCACCACGGCCCGCGGGATCGTTCGCCGGTGCAGGAGCAGACCGCCCGCGCGCGCCGCCGTGGCGCGCGCGGTCGCGACGTGGACAACTCGGCGCGCTCGCGGCGCCGCGAGAAGTGGGGAGTCCGCCGCGCCGCGCGCGACGTAGCCCCCGGCGCCGCGAGGCGCCGCGCAGGGCGCGCCCCGAACGCGCGGCGGCAGGCGCCCCCCGCTGGGGAGCGCCCGCCGCGCGGGGCATTCCGGTCTTCGCCGGACGAGCTGGCGACTTGCGGAAGTTGCGCGCTTCCTCGGCCCACTTGGAGCCGGCGTAGTCGCGGGCGACCTTCGCGTAGAGCTTCTGGGCCTTCTCCTTCTGCAGCTCGTCGTTGGAGTCGTCGAGCGCGCGGCCGGCCCAGAACATGGCCTTCGGCACGTAGCGCACCTGGTCCTTGTAGACGACCACGACGCGCATGTAGGCCTCGATGGCGTCGGTCATCAGCGCGGCGCGCTCCTCGCCCTCCTTGGTGGTCGCGCGCTTGAACAGGCAGTCGCCGAGCCCGGTGTACGCGGCGGCGAGGGTCGCGCGGCCGGCCTTGGGCTGGTCGGTGACGCGCTTGAAGATCGGCTCGGCCTCGTTGAACTTCTGCTCGGCGAGCCAGGACTCGGCCACCGCGACGTCGGCGGCGTTCTTGACCTGCGGGAAGTTGCCGCCGGCCTCCTTCGAGACCTTGTCGAGCTCGTCGCGCAGCTTCTTGCCGGTGAGCTTCGCGTCGCACAGCGCGCTGGCGAGCTTCTGCTCGAGGTCCCAGCGCGGCGAGAGGCGCTTCGCCTGGATGAAGTCGTGCATCGCGTCGAGCGTCTTCTTGGCGCCCGCGGCGTCGCCCGTCTGGAACTGCGCGTCGGCCTTGGCCAGGTAGGCCTCGGGCACGTGACGCGAGTCGGGCGCGTTCGCGATCAGCTTGTCGGCCGCGCCGATCAGGCCCTGCGCGTCGCCGACGATGCCGTACAGCTCGACGAGGCGGTGCATCGCGTACGCGGGCTCCCACTCGTAGCGCGGCTTCTTGCCGCTCGAGAGCTGGCCTTCGACGTAGGTCGTGAAGTCGCCGATCGCGGCCCCGAGCTGATCCTCCGCGGCCGCCGTGTCCGCGCGGTCGACCAGCGCCGACTTCGCCGTGAACTCGACGCGCAGCACGTCGTCGGTCTTCACGGTCTTCTTCTTCGAGCTGTCCTTGTACTCGATCTCCTGGCAGGTCTCGTTGGTGATGGAGACCTCGTCGATGGAGGTGCCGTCGAGCAGGTAGATCGTGTCGGCAGCGGCCGGCAGGCCGAGCAGGGCCAGGGCCAGACCGAGGCGGAGGGGGGAGGCGTTCATGGGCAGCGTGGCGTGCGGCGCGGGAGGCCGGGGCGGGGGGCGTCGGCCCCCGGAGAGGCCGGGGGGTGTCGGCTCGGGGTACCGCCCGCGAAGGCGGCGGTTACGGGGGAGCCCCCGTCAGGAGGGGCTGACGGCCGGTTCCGGGGCGGAGGAGGATACGGGCGCGGTCTCGGAGCTGTCAACGCGGCCCGTCCCGACCCCCAGGTCGTGGCCCAGGCTGAGCAGGACGGGCACGAGGAAGAGCGTGAACAGCGTGCTCACGACCAGCCCGCCCACGATCACCGCCCCCAGGCCCTGGTAGAGCTCGGCCCCGGCGCCGCCGCCCGCGGCCAGCGGCAGCATGCCGAACACGGTGGTGATGACGCTCATCGCGATCGGGCGCAGGCGCGTGCGCGCGGACTCCGCCAGCGCGTGGCGCGCGTCCATGCCCTCCTCGCGGAAGTTGTTCGCCTGGTGGACGATCAGGATGGCGTTGTTCACGACGAGGCCGGCCAGGATCACGAAGCCCAGCATGGCGATCACGTCGAAGGACGCCGCGCCGTTCGTCAGCGCCGCCGCGACGCGGATGCCGAGCACGCCGCCCGACAGCGCGAGCGGCACGGTCACGAGGATCACGCCGGGCAGCAGCCACGAGCGGAAGAGCGACACCAGCAGCAGGTAGATGATGAGCACCGACAGGCCGAGGCCGCTCGTCAGCGCCTCGAGCGTGGTCTTCAGCTTGTCGGCCGAGCCGCCCACGGCGAGCGTGTAGGACGGGCCGAGCTCGCGGAACATGTCCGGGAAGACCTGCTGCTCGACCTCCCCCACCACGTCCGAGAGCGGCGCCTCGGGCGCGATGTTCACGGTGAGCAGCACGTTCCGCTCGCGCTCGAGGCGCTGGATGCTCTGCGGGCCGGTGGTGCGCGTGACGTGCGCCACGCTGCCGAGCGCGACGGCCTGGCCGTCGGGCGCGAGGAAGGTCAGCTCCTCGAGCGCTTCGGGCGACTCGATGCGCCACTGCGGCGCGAGCACGTTGACGTCGACCTCGCGACCGCGGTCGATCATCGTCGTCATGCGCCGGCCGGCGATGACCGTCTCGACCACGCGGCCGACCGCCGCGACGTCGAGGCCGAGGTCCTTCGCCTTCTGCTCGTCGACCTCGACGTGCAGCTCGGGCCGACCGGTGACGAGCGAACCGCGCACGCTCGTCACGCCCTCCAGCGCGCCGATGCGCTGCTCGAGCCGCTTCGAGGCCGCCTCGAGCGTGTCGAGGTCGGGACCGGAGAGCTCGACCTCGAACTGCTTGCCGGGGTCCTGGAAGATGCTCGAGCGCACCGGCACGAAGAAGCGCCACCCGGGCAGCGTCATCCCGAAGAACAGCTTGTTCGTGAAGGCCGTCAGCGCCTCGTTGTCGGCGTACTCGGGCTTGAGGATGATGCCGCCGCCGTTGAAGCCGCCCGAGACCGCGAACATGCGCAGGAACTCGGGCTGCGCCATCACGAACTGCTCGAACGGGCGGTAGTTCTCGGCGACGGTCTCGGGCTTGGTGCCGGGGATCGGGTCGGCGAAGAACATCACCATGTTGCGGTTGCCGGTCGGCAGGTACTCGGCCGAGGGCGCCAGCTCGATCGAGAGCAGCGACGCCGCGACGACGACGAGCACGAAGCCCAGCTTCACGCCGAACGAGCCCGGGCGCGGGTTCGCCAGGCGCGTGCAGAAGGCCGCGTAGCCGCGCGCGAACAGCCCGCGCGCCGCCGCCTCCTCGCTCGAGGGCACGGCGCGCGCGCTGCGGAAGAGCAGCGAGCACAGCACCGGCACGATGGTCAACGCGGCGGCGAGCGACGCCGCCACCGCGGCCGAGATCGCCAGCGCCATGTCCTTGAAGAGCTGGCTGGCCTCGTCGCGCTGCAGCAGGATCGGCACGAACACCGCCACCGTGGTCAACGTCGAGGCGAGCACGCCGCCCCACACCTCCTTGCCGCCGTCGATCGCCGCCTCGCGCGGGCGCTTGCCCATCTCGAGGTGGCGGAACACGTTCTCGAGCACGACGATCGCGTTGTCGACCACCATGCCCGACGCGAACGCGATGCCGGCGAGGCTGATGACGTTCAGCGTGCGGCCGAGCGCGTTCATGACGAGGAACACGCTGACCAGCGAGACGGGGATCGTCACCGCGACGACGAGGATGGAGCGCAGACTGCGCAGGAAGACCAGCAGCACGCCGATGGCGAGCGCCGCGCCGACCACGAGGTTGTTCTTCACGAAGCCGATGGCCTCGTCGATGTAGTCGGTCTCGCGGTAGACCGGCGAGAGCCACAGGTCGACGCCGCGGTCGAGGAAGCCCTGGTTGAGCTCCGCGCGCAGCGCGTCCAGGTCGCGCGTGATCTCGACGACGTTCGCGCCCACCTCGCGCCGCACGCCGAGCGCGACGCCGTACTTCCCGTTCATCTTCAGGAAGCCCGTGCGCTCCTGGTAGCCGTCCACGACGTCGGCCACCTCGCCGAGGAGCACCGAGCCGCCCGCGGTCTCCTTGACGATCAGGCGCTCGAGCTCCGCGGGCACGACGGCCTTGCCGATGGTGCGCACGACGAGCTGGCGCGAGGCCGTCTCGACCGTGCCGCCGCGCAGGTTCTGGTTGCCGGCCGCGATCGCGCTCAGCAGCTCGTCGAAGGTCACGCCGCGCGCCACGAGCTTGTCGGGGTCGACGCGCACCTGCACCTCGCGCTCGGCGCCGCCGGCGACCATCACGCTCGACACGCCCTGCACGCGCTCGATGCGCGCGAGGATGTCGTCCTGCACGGCGCGGCGCACCTCCTCGGGCGTCTGGTTGGACTGCACCACCATCCACATGACCATCTCGCGGTCGGTGGAGCTGGCGATCGCGGCCACGGGCTCCTCGGCCTCGTCGGGCAGCGGCGGCACCTGCGCGAGCTTCGTGACCACGTCGGTCATCGCGAGCTGCACGTCGGTGTCGAGGCCGAACTCGAGCGTGATCGAGCTCTGCCCCTCGCTCGAGGTGCTCGAGAGCTCGTCGAGCCCCGACACGCTCTGCAGCACGTCCTCGAGCTCGCGCGTGACCTGCTCCTCGACCTCGACGGCGCTCGCGCCCCGGAAGATCGTCGTCACGTTGACGCGCGGCACGTCGACCGTGGGCTTGAGCTGCACCGGGATGCGCTGCAGCGCGAGCACGCTGAACAGCACGACGAGCAGGTAGGCGACCGCGACGGTGTGCGGGCGCTCGACGGCGGCGCGGATGGGGTTCACGGCGCAGGAGCGGCTTGCGCCGGCAGGAGCGGCGCGCCGGGGAAGACGCGGTCGACGCCCGAGAGCACGACGCGCTCTCCTGCGGCGAGGCTCGCGGCCGGGTCCTTCAAGGCGACGGCGCTCTGGCCGCCGTAGCTCGCGAGCACGTCCACCGCGAGCACTTCGGCGGTCGTCGGCGGCGGGCCCTCGCCCTGCGCCTCGCCGACCACGGCCTTCGCGATCTCGGTGCCGAGCGGCGTGCGGCGCACGGCGTCGGCCGGCACGACCAGCACGTCCTCGCGCAGCCGCAGGTCGACCTCGGCGCGCACGAACATGCCCGGCCGCAGCGCTGCGCCGGCGCCGCCGCGCTCGAGGCGCACGACGCCGGTGTAGTTGCGGCTGCGCTCGTCCGCGGCGGGGATGCGCGCGCTGAGCGCGGTCTCGTAGCTCCAGCCCGGCAGGTCGTCGGCCGTCAGCAGCACGCGCGGCGCGTCGCCCAGCTCGTACGCGTAGCGGCCGGGGATCTCGATCTCGACCTCCAGGTCGCCGAGGTCGACCACCTCGAGCACCGCCGTGCCGACGGTCACGTGGTCGCCCACCGACGCCAGGCGGCGCAGCACGACGCCGTCGGTCAGGGCGACGAGGCGCGTCTCCTGCAGGCCGCGGCGCGCTTCGGCGAGGCGCGCCTGCGCCTGGTCGACGCGCGCGCGCGCGATGGCGAGGTCCTCGGCGCGCGTGCCGACGCGCGCCTCCTCGAGCTCGGCGGCCTTCGCGGCGCTGCGCGCCTTCGCGACGGCGAGCTCGGTGGTCAAGCGGTCGA
>JACKHS010000049.1 GCA_020638875.1 Planctomycetota bacterium | reverse complement strand
AGCACCTGCTCCCGCTGGCCCACGCCGGCCTCGCCGAGCGCGGCGTGCCCGCCGAGGACCGCGCGCGCTACCTGGGCGTGCTGGAGGAGCGCGTGCGCACCGGGCAGACCGGCGCGCAGTGGATGCTCGACTCCCTGGCCGGCATGGCCGACTGTCGGCGCCGCGACGCGTGCGTGCGCGCCGTCACCGCTTCGATGGAAGCGCAGCAGTGGAGCGGCGCGCCCGTGCACGAGTGGCGCTACGCGGCGCTCGACGAGGAGCGCGGCTGGCGCGACAGCTACCGCACCGTGAGCCAGATCATGACCACGGACGTGTTCACCGTGCACCCCGAGGACCTCGTCGACCTCGCCGCGAGCGTGATGGACTGGGAGCACATCCGGCACGTGCCGGTCGAGGACAACGAGGGGCGCCTGGTCGGCATCCTCTCGCACCGCACCGTCCTGCGGCTCGTGGCGCACGGCCTGGCGAAGGGCCGCAGCCAGTCGCTCTCGGTGGGCGAGGTCATGCAGGCCGAGCCGATCACCGTCGCGCCCGACGCGACGTGCCTCGAGGCGATCGAGCGCATGCGCGAGCACCGCGTCTCGTGCTTGCCGGTGGTGCGCGACGGCCGCCTCGTCGGCATCCTGACCGAGCACGACTTCATGCAGATCGCGGCGCGCCTGCTCGAGGAGGAGCTGCGGAGCTGAGCCCGCCCGGCCGCCGATGACCCTCGCCGCCCCCCGCGCCGGCCGCCCCGACCTGGAGCGGCACGTCCTCGGCGCCTACGAGACCGCGCGGCCCGGGCCGACCGTCGTGCTCGTGGGCGGCCTGCACGGCAACGAGCCCGCCGGGGTGTACGCCATCCGCGCGGTGCTCGCCGAGCTCGAACGGCGCGCGCTGCCGTTGCGCGGGCGCGTGGTCGGCCTGGCCGGCAACCTCGGCGCGTTGCGCCGCGGCGACCGCTTCCTCGACCGCGACCTCAACCGCATGTGGTCCGCGACCGAGCTCGCGCCGGGCGCGCCGTCGGACGCGAGCCGGGACGCGGCCGAGCGCGCCGCGCTGCACGCGCTGGTGGAGCGGGCGCTGGCCGACGCGCGCGAGCCGGTGGTCTTCCTCGACCTGCACTCCACCTCGGCGGACGGCGCGCCCTTCAGCATCATCGGCGACACGCTGCAGAACCGGCGCATCGCCTTCGCGCTGCCCGTGCCGGTGATCCTCGGGCTCGAGGAGAACGTCGAGGGCGCGCTGCTGGGCTACTTCGGCGAGCGCGGTCACGTGGCGGTCGGCTTCGAGGGCGGCCAGCACGACGCCGAGAGCACGCAGGCGCACCACGTCGCCGCCGTCTGGCTCACGCTGCTCGCCTGCGGCGCGCTGACGCGCGCGGAGCTGCCCGAGGCGGCCGAGTACCACGCGCTGCTGCGGCGCGCCGCGCGCGGGCTGCCGGGCGTGGTCGAGATGCGGTACCGCCACCACGTCGAGCCTGCGGACGAGTTCGAGATGCGCCCGGGCTTCACGAACTTCGACGCCGTGCGCGCCGGTCAGGTGCTCGCGCGCGACGCCCGCGGCGAGATCGCGTGCCCCGAGGACGGCTTCGTGCTGCTGCCGCTGTACCAGGGCCAGGGCCAGGACGGCTTCTTCGTCGGCCGCGAGGTGCGGCGCGTCTGGCTGCGGCTCTCGCGCGTCGTTCGCGCGGCCCGGCTCGATCGGCTGGCGCCGCTCCTGCCGGGCATCCGTCGCGTGCGCGGCGAGCGCGGCACGCTCGAGGTCGACCGGCACGTGGCGCGCTGGTGGGTGGTGGAGATCTTCCACCTGCTCGGTTTCCGGCGCGTGCGCCCCGCGGGCGGGGCGCTGCGCTTCACGCGCCGCGTCGAGGGCTTGGAGCGCTCCGAACGCGGCGCGTGACGCGCGGGTGATCGGCCGCGCTCAGGCGGCCACGCGCCCGCGCCAGACCCAGCCGGCCAGCCCCAGCAGCGCCAGCAGCGCCGAGACGATCGGCGCCCAGAACTCGTGCTCGGCGGGCTCCTCCTCGACGAACGAGTCGGGCGAGTCCGCGCCGACCGGCGCTTCGCGCCACTCGTCGGGCGCGACCCCGGGCGGCGCCGCCGGCGGCGGCGGGGCGCTGAAGGTCTGCGCGCCCGAGTACATGGCGAGCTTGCGCTCGCGCAGCACGTCGAGGTCGACCTGCGCGCCCTGGCGGTCGCTGCGCTCGAGCGCCGGGGTGCGGCCGCGGAAGTCGTTGCCGCCCTGCTCCGAGCCCACCAGGTCGAGCGGCTCGCCCGGGTGCAGGACCTCGCGGCCCCGCTGCCAGAGGCGTTCGACGTCGGCGGGGTCGGTCTCGCGCGGGCCGGGGGCGTCCTCCTGCGCCGGCGCGTACGCGGCCAGCGTGACGGCCGCCAGGAGCGTCGCGGCGACGCGACGTCGGTAGGTGGAGCGGCTCATTCCTCGATCCCCGCGTAGTGGTTCGGGTCGCGGTCCAGGCGGCGCCAGCTCAGCACCGCGGGCTCGCGGAGCATCTGCGGCAGCAGGCTGCCGGCCATGCCGGAGTTGCCGCCCAGCAGGCGCGCGTCGTGGTTCATGCTGATCTTGGGCGTGCCGTAGACGATGTTCTCGTTGCGGCTGACGAGCGCCCCGTTGATCTCGGCCGGGTCCGACCCGAGCACGACGTAGCAGAACGAGTGGTTGGTGTAGAACACCGCGTCGAGCCGGTTGGCGTAGTTGGTCGCGATGTCCTTCCACTTCGAGATGCCGCCCGCGGGCATGTTGCCGCCCCAGTGCGCGGTGTCCATCGGCGTGGTCAAGGTGACGTCGTCGAGCGTGGTCGTGCCGTCGTACACGCCGTCGCCGTCGATGTCCTCGCCGCTGCCGGGCACGACGTCGCCGACGCTCTTGCCGGCCGGGATCAGGCCGTACGCGAGGTCGGCCTCGGTGTAGACGTCGGTCGTGAAGACGCCGTCCCCCTCGAGCACGTCGTCGTCCGCGGTGCCGAGGATGCCGTCCATGCCGGCGCGCGTGTTCGGGATGCCGTCCTCGCCGGCGTCCTCCTTCGAGCTGTTCATCGAGGAGCTCATCCAGCCGCCGACGTACGAGCGCCAGGTGCTGCTGGTGTGGTCGCCGACGACGATGTTCTCGCGCGCGAACAGGCCCAGGAAGTCCTTGTCCCAGTTGTCCGCGAGCCAGGCCTCGGTCTCCTCCTGCGTGGTGCCGTCCGGGCGTGGTTCGGAGGGCGGGTTCACGTACTCGATGGAGTCCGGCACGTAGACGTTGCCGCCGCAGTAGATCGCGCCCTGGCCGGTCACGTAGCCGCTCAGGATCACGTCGCCGCGCACGACGAGCGGACCGTCGAGCACGATCGGATTCGCGGCCGTGCCCTTCAGGTACAGGTTGCCCGTCTCGCCCGGCTCGTCGCCGTAGACGGCGTCGCTGACGCTGCTGCCGCCGATCGAGACGCCGCTGCCGTAGGCCGTGGCGCGCTGCTCGTAGTAGTCCAGCTCGGTCAGGTTGGGCATGTCGACCCGACCCTGGAAGTCGTGCTGGTTCTCGTCGTTGCCGCCGGTGCCCTTCAGGTTCTGCGCGCCGATGATGTCCCAGCCGGAGAACACGCCGCCGTCGTTGCCGTCCTGCAACCCGTCGCCGTTGTCGTCCTGATAGCCGGACAGGCTCGCCGTCGAGCCGTCGTAGTCGACGCCCTCGTAGAGCGGTTGGCCGTTCACGGTGGGGGAGTAGCCCGCGACGTCGAACTGGCCGTTCGAGCGCACGTTGCCCTCCGAGAAGATCGTGCTGCCGTAGAACCAGCCCCAGTTGTTGATGAAGTAGGCGTAGTCGAAGACCTCGCTGGGCTCGAGCGTGTACTCGACCACGACCGAGGCCGCGCTCCACTCCTGCACGCGGCGCCCCGCGGGCAGGTTCACCGGCGCGTCGGGCAGGTAGCCCGTCGCGTCGATCTGGATCGTCATCCCGTCGGGGCTCTGCGTCAGCCGCGTGAGGCGCACCGTGAAGGCGCCCACCTGCGCGTTGCCGTCGACCAGGCCGGTGCCGACGAAGGGCGTGATCGTCTCGCCCGCGCCGAACAGGTTCTCGAGGCCCGCCAGCGGCCCGTCGGTCGGGTCGCCCAGCGAGGCCTGGTCCAGGAAGGCCATGGCCCGCTCCACGCCGGCCTCGGCCACGTACTGCACGCGCACCTCGTCCAGCGCGCGGCGCGCCTCGCGCACCTCCACCGACGAGATCGTCGAGGTGGCCACGAGCAGCCCGAAGAGTCCGGTGACCACCACGAGGGCGCCCACCATCGCCGTGCCGCGACGCGCGCGGCGGTTCCGTCGTCTAGTTGCGAAGTCTGACATGGAGTTCCGTCCTCCTCCCCGTTCCGTTCCCGACCTCTCCCTCGAGCGAGAGCACCAGTTCCCATACGTCGCCGACCTGCGTCAGCGCCAGGCCGGGGTTCACCCCGTCTCCCGCGCGCAAGCCCGTGACCAGCGCGTCCTCCTCCTGCACGTCCCCGAGCGTGTCGAGGACCTGGCGCACCAGCGTGCGCACGATCGAGCCGTCGGCCTGCGCCGCGGCCTCCACCGTGTAGCGCAGGCTCCAGCCGACCTGGTTCTGCTCCTCGGCCGTGCTGCCGAAGCCGGCGTCGTACACGCCCCAGGACGTGCTCGCGCCGTCGAGCACCTGGACGCGGAAGTCCAGGCGCTGGTTGCCGTCGGGCAGCGCGGTCACCGTGAGCTGATCCGCGCTCGTGCAGCGCAACTCGTCGGCGAGGCGTCCGACCGCCTCGCGCACGCCCGCGTTGGCCGCGCGCTCGGCGGAGACGCGCTCGGCCGAGCCGACGCCGACGCCGGTGACCTGCACCAGCACCCAGCCGATGATCAGGAACAGCCCGCTGGCGATCGTGACCTCCACCAGCGTGAAGCCCGCGCGTCGCCGCGCTCTCGTCTGCGCGCCCGTCATCTGCGGCTCCGCTGGGTGACGATGCGCCCCAGCTCGCGCCCGGTGTCGAGGTCGGTCAGCACGGCGCGGACCTGCAGCAGGTCCACGTCGGCCTCGAACGTCGCTAGCGTGACCGAGTACTCCGAGGAGTCCGCGTCCGCGCCGTCGAAGAACTGGTCGCCGTTCAGCGCGAGCAGGTTGTCGTAGCTCTGCGCGGAGAGGTCCTCGACGACGGTCTGCAGCAGGGCCGTGCCGGCCGTCAGGCGCTTCGCGCGCCCGAGCGAGCCCAGGTCGATCGAGAAGCCCGCCGTGATGCCCATCAGGAGGACCGAGAGGACCCCCATGGCGAGCGTCACCTCGAGCAAGGTGAGTCCCAGGCGGGGGCCGTGGGGTGCCCGCCGCAGCTTGCGTGTGGTGTGGTGTTGCATGCTCCCGTTCGGCGCCTCGTTGGCGAGCGACGCCGTCCGGTCCCTGCTTCGGTCGCCCGCGAGGGGGCGCTCCAGCACAAAAGGGATTTCCTACGAAAGGAATTTCCTAGGAGGTCGTGCCCGGAAAGAAAGGCCCTCCGGGCGGCCGCGAAGGGCCCGCGGGGGGGGCTGCGCGGCGTCGCAGGCGCGCCGAGCGGGGCGCGCAGCGCGCGTCAGCTAGCGCTGGAGCCGCCGAGCGCGAGCATCAGGCCGACGAGGATCATGCCCGTACCGAGCATGGACTTCCAATCGCCTCAGGTGTCGCAGGCGACGACGCGCAGGTACAGGCCCGCGGCGAGGCACAGCCCGCCGACGACGGTCCACTTGGTGAAGGTCATGGCTCGCGGTACGCGTCCGGCAGGAGCCGAGGACGCGCTCGCGAGGCTACCCGATCGGCCGGCGGGCGGCTCAGCCGATCCGTCGAAACGCCATGCCCGCGGCGCGCGCCGCGGCGCCGTCGGCGTCGTCGCGGTCGCCGACCACGAGGCACTCGGCGGGCGCCACGCCCAGGCGACGCGCGGCCTCCAGGTAGCCGTCGGGCGCCG
>JACKHS010000048.1 GCA_020638875.1 Planctomycetota bacterium | reverse complement strand
GCCCGCCTCGACGATGTTCTCGGGGGTGCGGAAGTCGGGCGCGCCGATGTGCAGGTGCACGATGCTGCGGCCCTGGGCCTCGAGGGCCTTGGCCTTGGCCAGCACCTCGAAGGCGGTCTCGGTGCCGAGCTGGGACATGCGTTGGGCGAGAGGCACGGGAGGACTCCTGGGGGCTCGAGGGGGACGCGACTCCCTGCGCGGGAGGGCCGGGCTCCCCAGGGTACGAGGGCACTCGTCGCGCGGTCAACCGCGCCCGACCGCTCGCGGGGTGTAGGTGCGCGGTCGCGCCGCTCCTACAGCACGGCGCGCGCCGGTAGACTCGCCGGCCCCCGGCCTCCGACTCGCTGCTGCCCCCCCACGCTGCCATGCTCCCGTTCCGACGCCTGATCCCCGTCCTGGCCCTCGCCGCGCTCGCCTGCGGCTGCGCCGACGAGCCCGACCTCGTCGTCTACTGCGCGCTCGACCAGGTCGACTCCGAGCGGATCCTCAAGGACTTCGAGGCCGCCACCGGCCTGAAGGTGCGCGCCGAGTTCGACGCCGAGGCGCACAAGACCGTCGGCCTGGTGCGCCGCATCCGCGAGGAGCAGGCGCGCCCGCGCTGCGACGTCTTCTGGAACAACGAGTTCGCCCACACCGTGAGCCTGGCCGACGACGGCCTGCTGGCGAGCTACGACGCGCCCAACGCGGCCTCGATCCCCGAGACCTTCCGCGACCCCGAGCGCCGCTGGACCGGCTTCGCGGCGCGCGCGCGCGTGTTCATCGTCAACACCGAGAAGGCCGACCCGGCCGCGGTGCACGGCATGTGGGACCTGCTCGACCCGAAGTGGAAGGGTCAGGTCTGCATGGCGCGGCCGCTGACGGGCACGACGCTGACGCACGCGGCGGCGCTGTACGTGGCGCTCGGCGACGACAAGGCGAACGAGTACTTCCAGCGCGTCAAGGCCGCCTCGGACGCCGGCGAGCTGCAGCTCATGCCCGGCAACGGGCAGGTCATGCGCCAGGTCAAGGACGGCGCCCTCGCCTGGGGCTGGACCGACACCGACGACTACAACCGCGCGCTCCAGGGCGGCGCGCCCGTCGCGATGGTCTTCCCCGACCGCGGCGAGGGCGAGCTCGGCACGCTGTTCATCCCGAACACGGTGGCGATCCTGAAGGACGCGCCGCACCCGGAGGCCGCGCGCAAGCTCGTCGACTACCTGCTGTCGCTGGAGGTCGAGCGCAAGCTCGCGAGCTTCGACGGCGCGCAGATCCCGCTGCACGCCGAGCTCAAGGACGAGCCGCACCAGCTCCCGATCGCGGACATGCGGCCGATGGTGGTCGACTACGCCGCGGTCGGCGCGCAGATCGACGCCCGCTTCGAGGCGCTCAAGGAGCTGTTCCTCGATTGAGCCGGCCGCTGCTCCTCGCCGCTGCGCTCGTCTTCGTGCTGCTGGGCCTGGCGCCCATCGGCGCGATGGCGCTGCGCGTGGAGCCGGGCGACTTCGCCGGCCTGCTGGGCGCGCGCACGCTCGGGCTGCTCGGGCGTACGCTGCTGCTCGGCGCCGGCTCGTGCGGGCTGGCGGTGCTCCTCGGCGCGCCCTTCGGCTTCCTCGTCGCGCGCACGGACGTGCCGGGCGCGGCGCTGCTGCGGCCGCTTGGCCTCGTGCCGCTGGTGCTGCCGCCGCTCTTCCTCGCGATCACCTGGACGGTGCTCTCCGACCTGCGCGGCGCGCCCATGGCGATCGTGCTGATGTCGCTGGGCACCTTCCCCATCGTCGCGTTCTTCACGGCGCTGGCCGCCGAGCGCGTCGACGCGCGGCGCGAAGAGGCGGCGCTGCTCGCCGGCGGGTGGCGCGCGGCGCTGCGCGTCGAGCTGCCGCTGCTCCTGCCCGCCGTGCTGTGCGGCGCGTGCCTCGCGTTCGTGTTCGCGATCAACGACTTCGCGGTGCCGGACTACGTGTCCTCCGTCGGCCCCAAGTTCAACGTCTACGCCGACGAGGTCTTCGCCAACTGGAAGCTCGACCAGCACACCGGCCGCGCGGTCGTGACGTCGCTGCCGCTCGTGCTGCTGACGCTGGTCGTGCTGCTGCCCGCGCTCGCGCTGCGCCGGCGCGGCACGCTCGCCACGCTGGAGGGCGACTTCCTGCGCCCGGCGCCGCTGCGCCTGGGGCGCTTGCGCTGGGCCGCGCTGGCCTACTGCCTGCTGCTGGTCGGCGCCGCGGCGCTCGTGCCGCTCGGGCGGCTCGTGTACGACTGCGGCGGCGGCGCGCAGGGCTGGAGCGGTGCGCGCGCCCACGCGGCCTTCGCGCGCGCGCTCGAGCTCTCGCGCGGCGACCTCGCGAACTCGCTGCTGTGCGCCTCGGCCGCGGGGCTCGTGGCCGTGCCGGTCGCGCTCGTGCTCGGTCACGCCGCGGAGCGCCTGCGCCTGGGCCGCTGGCTCGAGCTCGTCTACGTGCTGCCCATCGCGGTGCCGGCGATCCTGTTCGGCATCGGCGAGATCGCGCTGTGGAACCACGACGCGACCGCGCGCCTGTACGACGGCAACGGCCTGGTGATCCTGCTGTTCGTCGGCCGCTTCCTGCCCTTCCCGCTGCTCCTGCTCTCGGGCGCGGTGGCGACCCTCGGCCCGCGGCTCGAGGAAGCCGCGCAGCTCGCCGGCGCGGGCCCGGCGCGGCGCCTCGCGCGGATCGTCGCGCCGGCGCTGCTGCCGAGCCTCCTCGGCGCCTGGGCGCTCGTCTTCGTGCTCTCGATGCGCGAGCTCGACGCCGCCATCCTCGTGCCCGCCGCCAACCACACGGTCATCTTCCGCGTGTTCAACCAGATCCACTTCGGCCGCGACGACTTCGTGGCGGCGCTCGCGCTGCTGGTCGTCTTCTTCCTGCTCCTGCCCGGGCTCGCCTGGTCGCTGTACGGCAAGCGCCGCGTGGAGGTGCTGCCGTGAGCGCCGCCGTCGAGCTCGCCGGCGTCGAGGTCTTCGCCGGCAAGACGCGCGTCCTCGGGCCGGTCGACCTCGCGGTCGCGGCGGGCGAACACGTGACGCTCGTCGGTCCCTCCGGCTGCGGCAAGACCACGCTGCTGCGCGTCGTGGCCGGGCTCGCGCGCCTGAGCGCCGGCCGCGTGAGCCTCTTCGGCGAGCTCGTCACGGACGGCGCGCGCCAGCTCGTCGCGCCCGAGCGGCGCGGTATCGGCATGCTCTTCCAGGGCGGCGGCCTGTGGCCCCACATGACCGCGCGCGCCACGCTCGAGTTCGTGCTGGGCCGTGCCGGCGTGCCGCGCGGCGAGCGCCGCGCGCGCGTGAGCGAGCTGCTCGAGGCGGTCGAGCTCGTCGGCTTCGAGGAGCGCAAGCCCGGCACGCTGTCGGGCGGCGAGGCCCAGCGCCTGGGGCTCGCCCGCGCGCTCGCCGGCGCGCCGCGCCTGCTGCTGCTCGACGAACCGCTCGGCCCGCTCGACGCCGAGCTGCGGCGCGCGCTGCTGGCGCGCATCGACGACCTGCAACGCGCCCGCGGCCTGACCCTGTTGCACGTGACGCACGACCCCGAGGAGTCCGAGATGTACAGCACGCGCACCCTGCACCTGCAGTCCGGCCGGCTGGCGGAGGCGCCGCGATGAAGGCGCTGCGAACCGTGGCGGCGCTGCTGCTCGTCGCCCTGACCGGCTGGATCCTGGTCGAGGTCTTCGCGCCCCCGCCGCCGCCCGCGGCGCCGCAGCGCTTCACGACGTCGACGCAGTGCCGCGACTGCCACGCCGAGGTCTACGGCGAGTGGGAGGGCTCCTGGCACGCGCAGTCGTGGACCGACCCCGACGTGCTCGCGCTCTCGGAGAACTTCTCGAACACCGACTGCATCGACTGCCACGCGCCGCGTCCGGTCTTCGAGACCGGCGTCGCCAACCGCGTGCTGCCGCGCGCCTCGCGCCGCAACGAGGGCGTCGACTGCATCGCCTGCCACTTGATGCCCGACGGCGCGGTCGCCGGCACGATCGACAAGCCCAGCGCGCCCTGCACGCCGAAGTCGGTCTGGGAGCTGTCCAAGGCCGACTTCTGCGCCGGCTGCCACGACCAGCACAAGACCGTGCAGCAGTGGAAGGACTCGAGCTGGTTCCAGAAGGGCGTCGACTGCCTCGACTGCCACATGCCCTTCCGCGGCGGCGACCCGGGCCGCGGCCGCGACCACACGATGCACGGCGGCCACGACCTCGAGCTCGTGCGCTCCGCCGTCGCGCTGCGCGGGACGCGCACCGAGGGCGGCTGGACGATCGAGGTCGAGAACGTCGGCGCCGGCCACTCCTTCCCCACGGACGAGCGCTCGCGCGCCGCCGACGTGTTCTGGCGCCCGCTGCCCGCCGCCGGCGCGGCGCCCGGCGCGTGGCGCCACCTGTACCGCTTCCGCAGCCCCTACCGCTACGAGGTCGACGTGCCCGACACGCTGCTCCTGGCCGACGAGACGCGCGCGCTGCCGCTCGCGGAGGCCGACGCCGACGGCGCGGTCGAGGTCGCGCTGTTCTACAAGCTGACGCCCTACTGGACGGATCCCGCGGCGCCCGACCCGGACCGCGAGGCGCAACTCGTCCACCGCGTGGAGCTGCGGCCGTGAAGCGCGCCGCCCTGCTGCTCGCGCTGGCGCTCGCCGGCTGCGGCGAGCCGGCCGCGCCGCCGGCGAGCTTCGCGCACCGCCCGGTGCTGGCCGAAGGGCTCGCGCGCGCGCGCGCCGCGGTCCCGGCCGACCCCGAGCCCGGCGCGGCCCTCGAGGAGGGCCACGTCAGCGGCCTCGTCGAGATGCTGGCCAACTCGACCGGACGCATGCGCGAGGTGCCGCTCGAGGAGATCGGCGCGCTCGGCGACGCGGCCACGGCCGAGCTGGCGGTGCTGGCCCACCGCGCCGACTACGAGGCTCCCGAGCGCCTCGCCGCGGTCGAGCTGCTCGCCAAGCTGGGCACGCCGCGCGCGTGCGAGCAGCTCATGCAGCTCGTCGAGAAGGCACCCGAGAGCTGGATGCGCGCGCAGGCCGCGTGGCGCCTCGGGCAGACCGACGCCGACTGGCTCGTGCCGCGCATGCTGCTGCGCATGAAGTACGAGACGGACAACGACACCGTGGTGTGGCTGGCCGACTCGCTGGCGACCTTCGGCAACTACGACGGGCTGCGCGTGCTGTGGAGCTTCGCCAACGAGGGCGCCACGGACGAGCTACGCGCCACGGCACGCGCGCGCCTGGACGACATCGCCCGGCGCGCCGGCGTCGCGAGCGCCGAGCAGCACTGGGAGCTGTGGAACGTCGCGGACCCCGAAGGCGTGCTGCAGCGCACGCCGAGCGCGCGCCTCGTGCTCGAGGCGTGGAAGGCGATCGACCAGCTCTCCGGCGAGCACTTCCAGTTGCGCGGCGTCGACGACGCGCGCTTCCAGCTCTCGCGCATGGGCGCGTGGGTGGTGCCGCTGCTCTGCGAGGCCCTGCACGACGACGACGTGTACGTGCGCGTGCACGGCGCGCAGTGCCTCGAGCGCATGGGCCCGCGCGCCGTGGCCTCGGGCCCGACGCTGCTCGACGCGCTGAGCGACCCGTCGCTGGCGATCGAGGCCGCCGCGGCGCTCGGGCGCGTGGCGTACCCGGACGCCGAGCCGAAGCTGCGCGAGCTGCTGCTGGCCGCCACGACCCGCCACGAGCTGCGCGTCGCCTGCGCCGCGGCGCTCGGTCAGCTCGGCCTGGGCGCGTCGCTCGCGCCGCTGGAGCAGGTCGCCAACGACGCGGCGGAGCCGCGCGACCTGCGCCAGACCGCGGCCGTGGCGCTCGTGCGCGCCGGCGCCGGCGACCGCGCGGCGGCCTACCTGCGCGACGCCCTGGCCGACCCGCTGGCCGACCAGCCCGGCGCCGAGGAGGCGCTCGAATTGTGGCTGCGCGGCCGCACGGACGCCGCGGCCAAGGAGCTGCTCGCGGCGTGGTCGGCGCTGGCGCCGCCGCCGGGCACCTTCCCCACCACGGCGCAGGCCGACGCGCGTCGCGCGCAGCGGCACGCGCTGCTCGTCGAGGCCTGGGCGCGGCTGTAGCGCCAGGAAGCCGCGCGGAGGCGCGGGCTCAGGTGAACAGCGCGACCAGCACGACCGCGGTCCAGGCCAGCGCGTTGACGGCGAACATCAAGTCGCCGCCGAGCAGCACGCGCGTCGGGCTGCCGCCGCCCTTCTGCGTCTCCACGAGCAGCAGGTAGCGGCCCAGGCCGAAGACGACGAAGGGCACCGTCCAGACCAGCATCTCGCCGCGGCTGAACTTGGTCGTGGCGCCCTCGTCGATCGTGTACATCGTGTACGCCACGATCGTGCAGGCGGCGAGCAGCGTCACCATCTGGTCGAGGAAGCCCTTGGGGTACTCGCGCAGGATGGCGCGGTGCTCGCCGGCGTCCTCGCCGAGCAGGTCGCCCTCCGCGCGGCGCTTGCAGAGCGCGAGGAACAGCGACAGGAACAGCGTGCACAGGAAGAGCCAGTGCGACACCGGCGCGCCGATGGCGAGCGCGCCGCCCTGCACGCGGAACATGAAGCCCGCGGCGATGCAGAAGGCGTCGACGAGCACCACGTGCTTGAGCTTCCACGAGTAGAGGAAGTTCAACACGATGTAGGCGCCCACGATCCAGGCCAGCGGGAAGGGCTCGCCGCCCACCCAGAAGGCCAGCGCCAGCGAGCCGACCAGGCAGAACGCCGCCATCACCAGCGCGGCCGGCACCGTGATCTCGCCCGCCGCGATCGGCCGCTTGCACTTCTCGGGATGCCGCCGGTCGCTCTCGACGTCCAGGATGTCGTTGACGAGGTAGATCGTCGACGAGCCCAGGCAGAAGGCCGCCACGGCGAGCAGCGTCGCGACCACCTGGTCCACCTGGAAGGCGTGCTTCTCCCCCGCCGCAAACACGAGGGCGGCGAGGACGAAGACGTTCTTGACCCACTGGTGGGGCCGGATGGCTCGCAGGAGGGCGCCGGGCTTCATGGCGGGGACGGCGGGGTGCGCGGCACTCATCGACCGCGGGCGTGCGCAGCTTGGGGCCAGGGGCGCGGAAAGGCCACGAAAAAGCCCGCGCGCCGGGCGGGGCGCGCGGGCCGTTCGGGGGCGCGGCGGATCAGTCGAGCGTCAGCGTCTGCAGCGCCTCGACGGGCGATTCGGGACCGACGAGCAGGAGCTCCTCCTCGGGGTCGAGGACGCCCTCCTCGGACAAGGTGTAGAGCTCGTAGGGCTTCACCGAGCCGTCGGCGAACAACACGTTGGTCGTCGTGCGGTGGTTCATCGCGCCGTCGTTGTCGTCGGCCACCAGCGCGTCCTTGCCGCTCTTCAGGCCGCGCAGCGGGTAGTTCATCGTGTCGCGGCCGGCGTAGGTCGAGTAGCCGCCGTCGACCACCGACAGGTCCGCGAACCACTCCTCGGGCGGCAGGTTGCCGAGCTCGAGCACGCTCTGGTCGACGCCCGGGCAGGTCAGCGTCTTCGCGTTCTGCTCGGTGTTCTCCCAGGTCTTGCTGGCGATGAGCACGGCGAAGAACTTGACGCCGGAGTTGTCCTTCTTGGGCAGGCCCTTGAACTTCGTCTCGTAGAGCAGGAGCCCCTTGTAGATGTTGCTCAGGTTGGCCTGGCAGGCGGTCACCTTGCCCTGGTCGATGGTCTCGATGACCTTCGGCAGGAGCGCTGCCGCGAGCACGCCGATGATCAGGATCACCGCCAGGAGCTCGATCAGCGTGAAGCCGGCGCGGCGCAGGGCACGGACGGGGAGGGAGGTGCGGGGCTCTCGGGTCATGGGCGCTCGGAGGGGCGTCGGGCGCGCCGGAGGTCAGGGAGTGCGACCTGGGGATCGCGAGGTCGGCGCGCCGAGCAGGTTCTAACCCAAGGGGCCGGTCGAGTCACCCCGCGGGCCGCGACGTCTTGCGCGGAAGCGCGTGCGCGGCGGCGGACCGTGCGCGGAACCGCCCGCGTCGCGGGCTCGACGGCTCGCGCGCGCCCCGATCGCGGGCGGAG
>JACKHS010000047.1 GCA_020638875.1 Planctomycetota bacterium | reverse complement strand
GCGGCTTCGGCGTGCCCGCGCTGTACGCCGCGGGCGCGCCCGTGCCGCCGCCGCCGGCGATCGAGCTCCTGCATCAGCGCGCGTACGACCGCGGGATCGCGGCGAAACGGCGCCTCGCGCAGCGGCTCGCCGCGGCCGAGCAGGCGCCCGGCGTGCTGAGCGTGCTCGCGGCGCACTTCGCCGCGCAGCGCATCGACAACAAGTGGGAGTCCGAGGCCCTGGCGATGGAGCTCGAGGACGCGGTGCAGGACGCGCTCGGACGCGCCGCGGCCGGGCCGACGCCCGACGCGCTCACCGTGCAGGCGGCGGAGGCGCTCGCGCGCGTGCTCGGCGAGAAGCGCCGCGTGGACGCGCTCTACCCGACGCTCGGACCGGCGGCCGAGCGGCACGCGCCGTGGCCGGCGCTGGAGGTCGCGCTCGCGCAGGCGGACCTCGAGCTGCTCGACCCCGCCGCGGCGGTCGAGCGCCTGGAGCCGCTGCTCGCCGGCCGTGGCGGTTCGGCGGCGGCCTGGGCCATGCTGGCCGAGGGCCAGCAGCAGCTCGGACACGACGAGGACGCCGCGCGGAGCCTCGAGCGGGCGCTGGCGCTGGCGCCGGGGAACGAGGAGCTCGAGCGCCGCCTGGCCGTCGCGGCGGTGCGCGCGGGGCGCCCCGACGGCCCGCAGCGGCTCGCGCGCGCGCTGGACGAGGCGCCCCAGAGCGAGGAGCTGCTGCGCTACCGCGGCGCCGGGCCCTGGGGCCCCCCGCGGCAGGGCTACCACCCGCTCTCGCGCGGCGAGCACGGGCACTAGCAGCCCGTTCGAGACGTCCGGGCGCGTGCTCCCGTGCGGGGGCGCGGGGCCCGTCCGGCGGGTGCGGGCCGGGCGCGGATCGGGACTCCCGGCCGACCCGCGGCGCGGATCGGGGGTAGCCTTCGGTGCACCTCTTTCACCGCTTTCCTGGAACTCCAACCGTACCCAGGCCCTCCTAGTCGGTACCTCGCGGCCTCCGCGGGGTACTCACCCACGGGCCCCGACCCGGCGCGACCGAGCAGGTCGGCGCGACGGACTCAGGGCCCGCAGTGTTGCCGGGCCGCCCCGTCGGACCCGAGCTCCCCCCCGACCCGATCTCGACCGGACCCCAGAAGACCGATCCCATGTTTCGCATGAACCCCCGCCACCTCGGCCTCGGCGCTCTCGCGCTGCTCGCCGCGGCCGCCCTGGGCACCGCCCAGATCGAGCGCCTGACGCTCGACCAGATGGTCGCCAAGACCGACAACGCCGTGCTCGGCGAGATCACCAAGAAGGAAGTGATCCGCATCGACCACCCGATCGACGGCCCCGAGCTGTACTTCACGCACCTGACCGTGAAGGGCCGCTCGCTCGTCGACGGCAAGGAGCTCACCGCGGTCGTCACCTACCCCGGCGGTTTCGTCAACGACACCGACGGCGTGTGGAACTCCGAGGCCCCCTCGGACGAGGACACCAAGCTCGGCAACGAAGTGGTCGTCTTCTACAAGCACAGCGAGAACATGGGCGGCGACCTCGAGGCCGACGCGCTCTACGCCTCGCACGGCGGGCTCTTCCGCACCGCGACCGGCCGCCAGGGCAAGGTCGTCCTCGGTCGCGGCGAAGGCTACGCGATCAGCGACAACGTCCTGCTCTCGACGCTCGACGAGAACGTCACCGAGCTCAAGAACGCCCAGAAGTAGCAGGAGCGAGAGCCATGCAGACCAAACACCTGATCCTCCCCACGCTGGCCCTCGGCCTCGGCGCGCTGCTGCTCGTCCCCGCGAAGGACGCCGGCGCCTACTCGCTGATCGGCGGCAGCCTGTCGCAGTCGCAGCGCGACTTCCGCATCTACAACAACTTCACGGACTCGCAGGCCAACAACAACAACACGCCGGACCCGATGTTCCCGGGCTACCAGGGCGCCGTCATGGCGATCTGGAAGGCCTCGGTCGAGTGGGGTAGCGAGCTCCACGGCGACGGCACGGGCGACCCGCACCAGAACGGCAGCCTCGGCTCGGGCGGCGCGAACTTCGACCCGAGCTTCCAGGGCCTCGCCACCAGCGAGGGCAGCACGAACAACAACATCCACTCCGAGCTCGCCGGCTCGAGCGGCGGCGTGCTGGCCTACACCGAGACGCCGATCTCCGACGGCTGGCGCATCAAGTACTACTCGGGTTGGACCTGGGACGACGGCCCGGGCACGAACGTGGGCGGCAACGTCGACCTGCAAGGCGTCGCCTGCCACGAGTACGGCCACGCGCTCGGTCTCGGCCACTCGACCACGAGCGGCGCGACGATGTACCCGTCGATCTCCGGCTCGGGCGTGACGCAGCGCTCGATCTCCTCCGACGACATCGCCGGCATCCAGGCGGTGTACGGCGTCAAGTCCGCCAACAAGCCGCGCATCACGGGCGTCGTCATCACCGGCAGCTCGATGACCATCACCGGCGCGAACTTCTCCAACAACAGCAACCAGGTGTGGTTCACGCAGGCCGGCAGCGGCGGCTCCGGCACGCCGATCAAGGTCACGAACCTGTCCTCGTCGGCCGGCGGCACGCAGATCACCTGCAGCATCCCCGGCACGGCCGGCCCCGGCGACGTGCTCGTGCGCAACAGCGGCACGGCGAACGACGACCTGTCGAACGCCTGGCCGACCGACCTGCAGCCCGACATCGTCTGCCCCGACCCGACGACGTTCTGCGTGACGTCGCCGAACTCGGTGGGCTCGGGCGCGCTGATCGACTTCACGGGCACCAACAGCGCCGCGGCGCAGAACTTCACGCTGGCCTGCTACGGCGTGCCGGCCAACCAGTACGGCATCTTCTTCTACGGCGGCGCGCAGGTCAGCTCGCTCTTCGGCGACGGCGTGCTGTGCGTCGCGAGCGGCGGCCTCGGCGTCTACCGCTTCGCGCCGGTCCAGGCCGACGCCTTCGGCGACGTCTCGATGCCGGTCGACTGGAACGCCGCGCCGGTCGCCTCGGGCCCCGGCTCGTGGGCCGCGGGCACGCAGTGGAACATCCAGTACTGGTACCGCGACCCGGCCGCCGGCGGCTCGGGCTTCAACCTCTCCAACGCCCTGGACATGACGATCTGTCCGTGAGGCCGGCCCCGGGTCCCCCCGGTGAGCTCTCCGACAGGGAGGCCGCGGCGCGCGCGAGCGCCGCGGCCTCCCGCCTTTTCGGAGCCGCCGAGCGGCCTCCCGCGCGGGCGGGCGGCCCGAAAATCCGAACTCGGACGGCACCTGGTAGGTAGGCCCGTTCCGTCATAAGGACCTCTGTCCCGCGCCCGGCCCCCGGCGACGCTCGCGCCCCGGCCGCGCCCCCCCCTCTCGCGAGTGGCCCCGAGTCCAGACTCCGACATGAGATTCGTGTACCTGACGTGCGCCGCGCTGGCAGGCATCGCGGCCCTGGGCACCGCCCAGATCGAACGCCTGACGCTCGACCAGATGGTCGCCAAGACCGACAACGCCGTGCTCGGCGAGATCACCAAGAAGGAAGTGATCCGCATCGACCACCCGATCGACGGCCCCGAGCTGTACTTCACGCACCTGACCGTGAAGGGCCGCTCGCTCGTCGACGGCAAGGAGCTCACCGCGGTCGTCACCTACCCCGGCGGTTTCGTCAACGACACCGACGGCGTGTGGAACTCCGAGGCCCCCTCGGACGAGGACACCAAGCTCGGCAACGAAGTGGTCGTCTTCTACAAGCACAGCGAGAACATGGGCGGCGACCTCGAGGCCGACGCGCTCTACGCCTCGCACGGCGGGCTCTTCCGCACCGCGACCGGCCGCCAGGGCAAGGTCGTCCTCGGTCGCGGCGAAGGCTACGCGATCAGCGACAACGTCCTGCTCTCGACGCTCGACGAGAACGTCACCGAGCTCAAGAACGCCCAGAAGTAGCAGGAGCGAGAGCCATGCAGACCAAACACCTGATCCTCCCCGCGCTGGCCGTCGGCCTCGGCGCGCTGCTGCTCGTCCCCGCGCAGGACGCCGGCGCGTTCACGCTGCTGGGCGGCAGCCTGTCGCAGTCGCAACGCGACTTCCGCGTGTTCAACAACTTCACCGACTCGACCGCCAACGACAACACGACGCCCGATCCGTCGTTCCCGGGCTACCAGGGCGCCGTCGTGGCGATCTGGAAGGCCTCGGTCGAGTGGGGCAGCGAGCTGCACGGCGACGGTTCGGGCGACCCGCACCAGCCCAACGGGCTCGGCTCGGGCGGCGCGAACTTCGACGCCAGCTTCCAGGGCCTCGCCACCAGCGAGGGCACCACGAACAGCAACGTGCACTCCGAGCTCTCCGGCTCGAGCGGCGGCGTGCTGGCCTTCACCGAGACGCCGATCTCCGACGGCTGGCGCATCAAGTACTACTCGGGTTGGACCTGGGACGACGGCCCGGACACCAACATCGGCTCGCGCATCGACATCCAGGGCGTCGCCTGCCACGAGTACGGCCACGCGCTGGGCCTCGACCACTCGACCGCGACGGGCGCCACGATGCAGCCCGCGATCTCGGGCTCGGGCGTGACGCAGCGCTCGATCTCGTCCGACGACATCGCCGGCGTGCAGGCCGTGTACGGCGTGAAGGCCGGCAACAAGCCGCGCATCACCGGCGTGACGGTCGTGGGCAACCAGATCACGATCACCGGCGCGAACTTCGCCAGCACCAGCAACCAGGTCTGGTTCACGCAGGGCTCGAGCGGCGGCACCGGGACGCCGATCAAGGTCACGAACCTGACCTCGACGAACGGCGGCACGCAGCTCGTGTGCAACGTGCCGAGCACGGCCGGCCCCGGCGACGTGCTCGTGCGCAACGACGGCACGGCGAACGACGACCTGTCGAACGCCTGGCCGACCGACCTGCAGCCCAGCGGCCCGACTTGCCTGAGCCCCTCGAACTACTGCGTCAGCTCCCCCAACTCGGTGGGCTCCGGCGCGGTGATCGACTCGGTGGGCCTGCCGAGCGTCGCGGCGAACGACTTCACGCTCGCGTGCTACGGCGTCCCGCCGAACCAGTTCGGCATCTTCTTCTACGGCGGCTCGCAGGTCTCCTCGGCCTTCGGCGACGGCATCCTGTGCGTCGCGAGCGGCGGCCTGGGCGTCTACCGCTTCTCGCCCAAGCAAGCCGACGCCTTCGGCGACGTCAGCATGCCGGTGAACTGGGGCGCGGCTCCGGTCGCGTCGGGCAGCGGCCAGTGGGCTTCGGGCACGCAGTGGTTCGTGCAGTTCTGGTACCGCGATCCGGCGGCCGGCGGCTCGGGCTTCAACCTGTCCGACGCGCTCGACATGACGATCTGCCCGTGAGCTGAACGCCGCGAGCACCGTGAACGATCCCGGAGGGGCCGCGCGAGCGGCCCCTCCGCTGCGTTCCGGGCGGGGCGCTGCGCGCGTCGAGCGTGCGCCCGCGCTCGACCCCGCGTGCGACCGCGCACGCCGCTCGAGATTCCGCGAGCGGAGGGTAGCGCGCCCCCGCGCGGCTGCGTAACAGAGGGCCATGTCCGCCGCCCCCTCCGCAGACTCTCCCGCGCCGCACCGCGTGCCTGCCTGGCTGCGCGCCGTCGTCCTCGTCGTCGCGCTGCTGCTCGTCTATCGCACGAGCTTGCAGGGCGAGTACGTCTACGACGACCTGCTCGTCGTCGAGAGCAACCCGCAGATCGCGAGCTTCGAGCACCTGCCGCAGCTCTTCTCGAGCTCGTACTGGGACTTCCTCGACCAGGACGAGGCCAAGCTCGTGGGCTACTACCGGCCGCTCACGATGGTGCTGATGACGGCGGCGTGGGTCTTCGGCGGCGGCGATCCGTGGGCCTTCCACGCGCTCAGCCTGGCGGTCTTCGCGCTGGCGTGCCTGGCGGCGTGGCGCCTCGCGGTGCGCATCACGCGCGACGAGACCGTGGGCTTCGCGGGCGGCCTGCTGTTCGCGCTGCATCCGCTGCACGTCGAGAGCGTGGCGTGGATCTCCGCGCTGCACGACTGCGTCTTCGCGCTGTTCGGCTTCCTGGCGCTGAACGCGTTCCTGCGCTGGCGCGACGCGCGCGCCGGCGGCGCGCCCTGGGCCGCGGGCGTCTGGTTCCTGCTCGCGCTGCTCTCGAAGGACGCGGCGGTCGCGATCCTGCCGCTCGCGGTGGCGCTCGACCTCGGGCGGCGCGTGGCGCGCCGCTCGGCGGACGCGGGCGCGCCGGCGCCGCGCCTGCTGCCGACCTACGCGCCGCTCGCGCTCGCGCTCGTCGCGTACTGGGGCGTGCGCGTGGCGGTCTTCGGCGACCTGATGGCGGGCTTCGACCGCAGCACGACCGGCTTCGGCGTCGGCTTCGCGCGCCTGGCGTCGCTGCGGCTCGAGCTGTTCGGCGGCGCGCTGGGCCTGCTCGCCTGGCCGGCCGAGCTCAACCTCTTCCGCCCCTTCCAGCCCGAGCTGCCGGCCGGCGCGCTGACGCTCTGGGTCGCGGCCGGCGCAACGCTGCTGTTCGCGGGGCTCGCGCTATGGGCGTGGCTGCGGCGCTGCGGGACGGCCCTCGCGCTGCTCCTGTTCGTGCCTGCGGGCATCGCGCCGCTGCTCCTGCGCGCGAACTCGGTCGGCGCCTTCCCGCTGTCCGATCGCTTCCTGTTCGTATCGGTGCTGGGCTTCACGACGCTGCTCGCGTGGGTGTCGCTCACGCGGCTGCCGCGCCACCTCGGCATCGCGGTGGTGGTGCTCGCGGCGCTCGGCTACGGCGTGCGCGGCGCGCTGCGCGTCGCGGACTGGCACGACGAGGAGCGCCTGTTCCGCACGGCCGTGGCGCAGAACCCGCGCAACCCCAACGTCTACTGGGGGCTCGGGCGCGTGCTGCTGACGCGCTACGGCGAGCGACGTCAGCCGGACGACCTGCGGGAGGCGCACCGCTGCTTCGACACCGCGATGGACCTGCTCGCCGAGTCGACGCAGGGCGGGACGGACATCTTCGCCACCGACGACGACTTCCTGCAGACGAACCTCGGCCTCGGCTGGGCGCTGCTCTACGAGACCGAGTTCGACCCGTTCCACGACTACGCGACGCCGCGCGTCGTCTTCGACCGCGTGATCCAGAAGTGGCCCGACAACGAGCGCGGCTGGATCGGCCGCGGCATGACGTGGCTCGAGGCGGGCGACCCCAACGAGGCCGGCCGCGCGCTGCGACGCGCGCTCGAGCTGAACGACAAGTCGCCCGAGGCGCACTTCGACATGGGCCTCCTGATGGTCCGCATCGAGGAGTGGGAGACCGCCGCGACGCACTTCCGGCGCAGCGCGGAGCTGCGTAACGGCGCGTACCGCGACCTCGTCTTCCTCGCGCGCGCGCTGCTCGAGGCCGGACACGACCAGGACGCGGTGGACGTCGCCGGGCCGCTGCACGCGCGCAACCCGCGGGACCCCGACCCGCTCGTGATGCTCGGCATCGCGGCGGCGAAGGGCGGGCGCCCGGCCGAGGCGCTGCAGCGCTTCGACGAGGCCATCGCGGTCAGCCCCGAGTACGGCCCCGCGTACCTGCACCGCGGCAAGGCGCTCATCGCGCTGGACCGGCGCAAGGAAGCGGTCCAGGCGCTGGGCGCGGCGACCGAGCTGCTGCCGCAGAGCTTCGAGGCGCACTACAACCTGGCCTCGCTGCTGCTCGACTCGAACCAGCCCGAAGCCGCGCTGCAGCCCTTCCTCGTGGCGTACCGCCTGCGCCCCAAGGGCGAGCTCGAGGGGCTGCTCTCGCGCGTCGCCGAGCAGGTGCACCGCAACGACCCGGTCGTGCTCCTCATGCTCGCCACGATCGACAACGACCGCGGCGACTACGAGCCGGCCGAGCACTGGGCGCGCAAGGTGCTCGAGCTCGAGCCCGACCACGCGCAGACCAAGTTCCTGCTCGGCATGCTCCTCAAGCAGCGCAAGCAGTACGTCGAGGCCTACGACTACCTGCACGAAGCCGCCGACGCGTTGAAGGACTCCTTCACGGCGCAGATGGAGTTCGCCGAGGTGTTGCTGCAGACCCAGCAGGAGCTCGCCGCCAAGCCGTACTTCGAACGCGCGCTCGCGCTGCTGCCGAAGCAGACCGACATGGCGCCCGAGCTGCGCCTCGAGACGTCCAAGCGCCTGCGCACGGCGCTCGAGGAGATCGCGAAGCTCGAGCCGAGCGCCGGTCCGTCGTCGAGCGACTGAGCCGCGCTCAGCCGCGCGGCGCCGCGGCGCCCTGCGCGAGGATCCGCAACCCGCTCGCGCGCGGCGCGGGCGCGGGCAACGGCGCGCGCAGGTCGGCCTCGGTCTTCGACGAGTGCGTGAAGCCGGCCCAGCCCTTGGCGAGGCACTCCGCGCAGTAGGGGTTGGGCCCCTCCTTGAAGCGCACGAGCGCCTCGCGCGACTCGCGCAGCAGGTCCGCGCCGCTCTGGTGCGACGCCATCAGCGCGCAGCAGTGCAGCAGCCGCCCGTCGGGGTGCACGATCAGGTTGCGGTTCATCGGGCAGCTCGTCTCACCGACGTGCTGGGCGATGACGTGCTCGACGAACTCGAGGAAGACGTGCTCGCGCACGAAGTCGACCTTGTCCTGCGGCAGCGTGCCGCGGTCCCAGTCGCGCAGCGCGTCGATGCCGCCGATGTGCGCGAAGTACGGCTTGAAGTCGAAGCCCAGCTCGTGCGCCCACGCGCGCGCGGCCTCGAGCTGGTGCTCGTTGTGCTTGTAGCGGTGCCAGCGGATCGCGACGGCGAGGCGACCCGGCTTGCGGCGCACGGCGTCGGAGAGCGCCTCGAGGTTGCGCCGGATCAGGTCCCACTTCCCGTCCTTGTGGCCGACGTTGTAGACCTCGGCGGTGATGCCCGAGAGCGACACGTCGAGCTGCGCGAGGTCGCTCTCGACGAGCGCGTCCGCGTCGATCTTGACCGAGAGGCTCGTGCTCAGGAACTGGTTGCGCAGGCCGACGCGCGCGAACACGCGCGTGAGCTCGACCATCTGCGGGTGCACCAGCGGCTCGCCCCAGTTGCCCCACGCGACGAAGTCGACGTCGAACTCGTGCTTGAGGCGCGTCGCCACGATGGCGGCCGTCTCGAGCGACATGAGCTGCGCCTTCGGCTGCGCGACGTCCGCGCGCGAGACGGGGCACATCTCGCAGTTGACCGGGCAGGTCGAGACGGACTCGACGGTGGCGACGTAGGAGGTGCTGGAGCTGGCCATGCGGGGCGGGGTCGGGGTGCGGGGACCAGGGCGCGGATCGACCGATCGCGGCGCGAGCTGAAGGCCCCGGGCGGGCCCGTGCCAGACTCGCAAGGGCCGCGCCGCGCGCTCAGACCAGCGTGACCGCGTCGACCGAGAAGACCGGCCCCTCGACGCAGCACTTGGCGTTGCCCCAGCTCCCCAGCGGACCGTCCGGTCGCGTGGGCACCGGGCAGCCGTTGCAGATGCCGACGCCGCAGCCCATCAGCTCCTCGAGGCTCACCCACGCCTCCACGTGCGCGGCGCGCGCGTGGCGCTCGACCGCGCGCAGCATCGGGCCCGGGCCGCACGCGTACAGGCGCGCGTCGTCGGGGATGCGGCCCGCCTCCTGCTCGGCGGCGAGGCACTGCAGCACGTTGCCGTGGAAGCCGCGGCTGCCGTCGTCGGTCGCGGCGAGCACGCGCACGCCGAGCTCCTCGAAGCGCTCGAAGTCGTACAGGTAGCCGGCGCTCGCCGCCCCGTAGATCAGCGTCACGTCCGCGGCCAGCACGCCGGCGACGAGCGCGTCCTTCACGCCGACGAAGAAGGGCGCCGAGCCGATACCGCCGGCGAGCATCACGATCGCGCGGTCGGGCTCGAAGTCCGGCCAGCCGTTGCCGAGCGGTCCGACGAGGCGCAGCGCGTCGCCCGGCCGCGACGCCGCCAGCGCGCGCGTGCCGCGCCCCATCACCTTGACGAGGAACTCGAGCGTGTCGCCCTCCTGGCGGTACAGCGAGAACGGCCGCGGGATGCGCGGCGACAGGTCGTCCTCGCGCCGCAGCATGAAGAAGCGCGCGCCGCGCAGCCGCGGCAGGCGCTCCTCGGGCCGCACGACGATCCGCACGCCGTCGGCGCCGCAGCGCTCGACCGCGATCAGTTCGCAGCGCTGCGAGCGGGCGTCGTCGGGCGGGGCGGGCATGGCGGCCGACGACTCTAGTGGGCCGCGCGCGCCGGCGCTACCCTCTCCCCCATGGCCACCGTCTTCACCAAGATCCTCGCCGGCGAGATCCCCTGCCAGAAGGTGTGGGAGGACGAGCACCACCTCGCCTTCCTCGACATCCGCCCCGTGCAGGCCGGCCACACGCTCGTCGTCCCCAAACGCGAGGTGAGCTACCTCTTCGACATGGCGCCGGACGAGTACGCCGCCCTCTGGAGCGCCGTGCGCACCGTCGAGGCCAAGCTGCGCGAGCGCCTCGGCTGCAAGCGCGTGGTCGTGTCGGTGATCGGCTGGGAGGTCCCGCACGTGCACGTGCACCTGATCCCGACGAACACGATCCACGAGGTGGGCATGCCGCCGGCGGCGGTGCTGACGGACGCGGAGAAGGCGGCGGTGGCGGCGAAGCTGGCGCCCTGAGAGAACACCCCCATGCCTGACGCGACCTCCGCCTCCGCTCGCACGGGGGGGCGCTCCGCTTCCGAGATCTGGATCGGCTACGTCGGCCAGAGCCACGCGGACGACGACGACGCGTTCGCCGAACTCTGCGCCGCGCACCCCGAGCTGGCCGACGAGCTGCGGCGCTGTCGCGAGGGCTACGAGAAGGCCGGCGACCTGCTGGCCGTCTTCGGCAAGGGCCGCCTGGACCGCGAGGCGCCCGCCTACGCCGAGGGCGCCCGCGCCGGCGAGCGCATCGGCGACTTCGAGCTCGTCCGGCGCCTGGCGAGCGGCGGCCAGGGCGAGGTTTGGGAGGCGCGGCAACTCTCGCTCGACCGCACGGTCGCGCTCAAGCTCGTGCTGCCGGACCGCATCAACGCGAAGACCCTGGCGCTCTTCGCCCGCGAGGCGCGCGCGGGCGGTCGGCTGGCGCACCCGGGCATCGTCGCCGTGCGTGGACACGGGGAGGCCGACGGAAGGCACTGGATCGCGCAGGAGCTGGTCGCGGGCGGCCGCACGCTGCGCGACCTGCTCGACGAGCGCCGCGCGGAGTACGAGCTGCCCGAGGGCTACTACCGCGACGTCGCGCGGCTCGTCGCGGACCTCGCCGATGCGCTGCACGCCGCGCACGAGCTCGGCGTCATCCACCGCGACGTGAAGCCGCAAAACGTACTGCTGACGCCTGACGGTCGCCCCAAGCTCACCGACTTCGGCCTGGCGCGCCTCGCCGACGAGACGGCCGTGTCGGCGAGCGGCGACATCGCCGGCACCTGGCTCTACATGAGCCCCGAGCAGGTCGGCGCCAAACGCTCCGAGCTCGACCACCGCACCGACGTCTTCAGCCTGGGCGTCGTGCTCTACGAGCTGCTGACGCTGCAGCGGCCGTTCGACGGGGACTCCACGCAGCAGATCGCCTCGCGCATCCTCTTCCGCGACCCGCCGGACCCGCGCAGGCTTCGCTC
>JACKHS010000046.1 GCA_020638875.1 Planctomycetota bacterium | reverse complement strand
TTGTGTAGAACTGAACCCCTGATCTACTCCAACGCTCGCGCGCGTCGAAGCGCGCCGCTGCGGAACCACCACACATTCCCGACCTTGCCATGAGCCTCCGCACCCTCGGCCTCCTCGTCACGCTCTCGATCCTCGGCGCCGCCTGCAGCGTCGAGTCGGAACACGCGCCGAGCGCGACGCAAACGCAGCCGCACGAGAGCGCGCCCGCCGCGACGACGCCGGCGGCCGCGAACGGACTGAGCGCGGAGGAGGCCGCGCAGCAGGCGCTCGCTCAGGAGCGCCTCGCCGCGCAGCAAGCGGCGGCGGCGGCGAAGGAGGCGGCGGAGCGCGAGGCGCTCGCGGCCAAGCAGCAGCTCGCCGCGTCGGCGCAGAAGGGCGGCGACGCGCTGAAGCAGGCGGCGACCACCGCGGAGCAGAAGGCGCTGGCCGAGAAGCAGGCGCTCGCGCAGAAGCAGGCCCAGGGGCAGAAGGACGCGCTCGCGCAGAAGCAGGCCATGGCGGAGAAGCAGGCCATGCTCGACAAGCAGGCGCAGGCCCAGAAGCAGGCGCTCGCGCAGAAGCAGGCGCTCGCGCAGAAGCAGGCGCAGGCCGAGAAGCAGGGCCAGAAGACGATCGACGCCTCGAAGGGCCAGCCCGTGCCGGCCATCGACGGCGAGAAGGCGCCGCCCGGCCTGACGCCGGAGCAGGAGGCGCTGCGCAAGAAGATCCTGTCGGAGAAGGCCGCGATCCAGTCCGGCGGCGCCGGCGGCGGGTGGAGCGGCGAGCCCGGCATGGGCCCGATCCTGCGCGTGACGAACCCGAACATCGACTTCGGCGACATCTGGGAGGGCGACGCCGTCGAGAGCAAGTTCCAGTTCACCAACGCCGGCAAGAGCACGCTCGAGATCGAGCTCGTCAAGGCGAGCTGCGGCTGCACGACCACCGCGCTCGAGAAGATGAGCTACGAGCCCGGCGAGAGCGGCGAGATCGACGTCAACTGGCACACCAAGGGCCACGGGCAGCAGATCAAGACCGTCACGGTCACCGCGAACACCGAGGGCACGCCCTACACGCGCCTGATGATCCAGGCCAACATCGTGCCCTTCGGCGCCTTCACGCCCGAGCCGATGCGCTGGGAGAAGGTGCGCCTGTTCACCGAGCAGAAGCAGCGCGCGACGCTCTCCTGCGTCGACCCGAAGTCCGAGCTGATGGGCCTGGTCACCTCGAGCCCGCACGTCACCGCCGAGGTGATCGAGCAGCTCGAGAACGGCGACCGCGTCATCGAGGTCACGCTGAAGGACACCGCGCCCTGGGGCTTCTTCAACGCGCAGGTGACCGCCTCGCTGCGCGGCGTGCGCTCGGCCGGCGAGGCGCCGATCACCGCCGACGCCGTGCTGCACCTGTCCGCGTCGATCTACGGCGACCTCGAGGTCACGCCGAACCTCTTCGCGGTCGGTCAGGTGCTGCCGGGCGGCAAGGTGCACCACTCGGTCTCGCTGAAGAGCGCCGCGGGCACGCCGTTCCAGGTCACGAAGGCCGAGATCGAGGGCTCGCAGCCCGCCGGCCTGACGCTGCGCAGCGAGCCGGACCCGACCGGCGGCGTGCGCGTGTGGGTAGAGGGCGACGTGGGCGACTACGAAGGCCTGATCCGCGGCACGGCCGTGATCGAGACCGACCTGCCCGACGAGGGCGAGCGGCGCCTGCCCATCATGGGCATCGTGCGCCCGTGAGCGCCGCTTGAGCGCGAACGGCGACGACGGAGCGGCGGCGAGGCGCAGCGGCAAGCGGCGCCTCGCCGCCGCGCTGTTGGCGTGGCCGTTGGGCTTCGGCGCGCTGTGGGCCGCGCGCCTCGAGCCGGGGCTCGTCGAGCGCTGGTACTCGCGCGGCCTGTACCCGCGCGAGGCGACGGTGCTGCGCTCGTTGGCCGGCGTGTTCCCCGTCTCGCTCTCCGAGCTGCTGCTCGCCGCGCTCGTCGTCGCGATCGCGCTGCGCGCCCTGCGCTCGTGGCGGCGGTGGCGCACGCGGGAGGCCGGGCTCGCGCGTCTGACGTTCGAGGCCGCGCGCGACGGCCTGTGCGCCGCCGGCGGCCTGTGGCTCGCGTTCCTCGTGCTGTGGGGCTTCTCGCACGCGCGTCAACCGTACGCGTGGCACGTCGGGCTCGAGCTGCGCGAGGTCTCGCACGACGAGCTCGTCGACCTCGGCCGCTGGCTGGTGGGGGAGGTCAACCGCCTGCGCCCCGAGGTGCCCGACGAGGCGCTGCTGCTGCAGCCCGGCGAGGACGGCGTCGACCCGCGCCTGCGCGCCGCCTACGCGCGCCTGGGCGAGCGCGTGCCGGCGCTGGCGGGCGGCGGCATGCTGCTGCGCAAGCCGCTCTCCGCGCCGCTGCTCTCGCGCCTGGGCATCACGGGCATCTTCTCGCCGTTCACCGGTGAAGCGCACGTGAACGACCGCACGCGGCCGTGGCTGCACCTGTTCTCGGCGGCGCACGAGCTCGCGCACCAGAAGGGCTTCGCGCGCGAGGACGAGGCGAACTGGATCGCGTGGCAGGTGTGCCGCGCCTCGGACGACCCGGCGCTGCAGTACTCCGTCACGCTGGTCGCGCTGCGCTTCGTGCTGCAGGCGTTGACCGAGACGCGCGGCCACGAGGCGCTCGCGCTGCACGCGCGGCTGAGCGACGCGGTGCTCGACGACCTCGAGTCGAACCGCCGCTACTGGCGCGAGCAGCGCACGGCGCTGACCGACGTCGCGGAGACGGTGAACGACACCTACCTGAAGACGACCGGCAGCCCGGCGGGCGTGCGCAGCTACGGGCGCATGGTGGACGGACTCGTGGCCGAGTGGCGCGCGCGGCACGCCGCGCCCGCGGGCACGGGCGAGGCCGGACTGTAAAACGTCCCGGCGCCCGCGAGGGGCGTGGTAGCATCGGCCTCGCTACTCCGAGCGAGGGCCCCCCCGACCCGATGACTCGCCCGTCACCGCTTCATTTCACCTTCTGCGTGCTCGCGCTCCTCGCGTCGAGCGCGTGCAGCCACGAACCGCAGCCGCCGCGCCCCGACGTGGTGCTGATCCTGCTCGACACGACGCGCGCCGACCGCCTCGGCCCGTTCGGCGATGCGCAGGCCGCGGCGACGCCCTTCCTCGACGAGCTCGCCGCGCAGAGCGTGGTGTTCGAGAACGCGTGGACCGGCTCGACGTGGACCGGGCCGAGCTCGGCCACGGTGTTCTCGGGCCTCTTCCCGCCGCGCCACGGGCTCGTGCAGAACCTCTGGGCGCAGGTCGGTGTGGGGCGCAAGGAGCGCGCCGACGAGAACCTGAAGGCGTACATGGCCGACGTCGACCTGATCGCGCTGCCGACGGCGGTGCCGACGCTGCCCGAGCACCTCGTGCACGCCGGCTACCAGGCGGTGGGGGTGGCGACGAACCCGAACCTCTGCGAGGACTTCGGCTTCACGCGCGGCTTCGAGGCGTTCCACAACCTCGGCGACGTCGACGCCGCCGTGGCGGTGGACGAGCTGCTCGAGCTCGCGCACGACCTCGACGACGGCCAGCCGCGCTTCCTGTTCCTGCACCTGAACGACCCGCACGTGCCCTACCAGCAGCGCAAGCCCTGGTGCCCGCACGACGACCCGGCGGAGTGCAGCAACGCCTGCCGCTACGCCAGCGAGATCAGCTACCTCGACGGCCAGCTCCGGCGCCTGTTCGAGAGCGCGCACATCGGCGACGACGCCCTGGTCGTGCTCGTCAACGACCACGGCGAGGAGTTCAACGACCACGGCGACATCGGTCACCGCTACAGCGTGCACCAGGAGCTCGCGCGCGCCGCGCTGATCGTGCGCGCGCCGGGCGTCGCGCCGCGGCACTCGACGATGCCGGCGCACCACGTCGACATCCTGCCGACGGTGCTCGAGCGCCTGCACCTCGCGCCGCCGGCCGAGCACGACGGCGTGCCGCTGATCCCGGGGCTCGACGACGCGTCGCTCGCGCAGCGGCCGCTCCTGACGCACCGCATCGGCGGCAAGGAGGGCCGCGTGCTGTGGGGCCTCACGGTCGGGCGTTGGCGCTTGATCGAGGAGACGCCCGATGGTGTGCTCGAGCTGTACGACCGCGCGACGGACCGCACCGAGCAGCACGACCTGGCGGCGGAGCGCCCCGAGCAACTCGCGCGCATGCGCGCGCTGATGAGCGAGTTGCGCGACGGGCTGAAGCCGCTGCCGCCGGCGCACGTGCGCGTGGACATGACCGACGAGCTCACCGACGAGCTCATCAAGCTCGGCTACGCCGGCGACCAACACTAGCAGCCCGTTGCAGCAGTCCTCCGGCGCCATGACGACGTCCTCCGCTCGGGCGCGGCGCCTGCAGGCCTCGCCGGAGCGAGCGCTGCGCCGGCGATTCCGGGCGCCTCACCGAAGCGGATGCCGTCGCCCTGGCCTCCGAAGCACTTCCTCGACGGGCTGCTGAACCCATGCTCAAGGCGACGATCGTCGTGCTGCTCGCGGCCCTGACCGGGATCGCGGGCTGGTGGACCTGGATGGTGCGCGAGAACGTGCTCGGCAACGAGATCGAGCTCGAGCGCCAGCAGGGCCGCATCTCCGAGCTCGAGGGCGAGCTCGACCAGAGCCAGGCGCGCGTCGGCGAGCTCGGCGTCGAGGTCGAGGAGAAGAAGCGCCGCATCCTCGAGCTCGAGACGCGCCTCACGCTGCTCAAGGTCGACCACCGCGTCGCACGCCTCGAGGTCGTCCGTCAGGGCCCCGACCCCGCCGATCCGAAGCGCACCGTGACGACCGTGCGCTTCGTCGAGTTCGGCCCCGACGGCGAGACGCTCGGCCCCGGCCAGGAGATCACGCTGCCCGGCAAGAAGCTCTACCTCGACACGCAGGTCGTGAAGTTCGAGGACGACTACGTCGAGGCCGGCGAGTTCCTGCGCGGCACGTCGCTGTGCCTCTTCCGCCGCATGTTCAGCGAGGTCGTCGCGCCCGAGGACGGCGTCGCGCTCGATCAGCAGGGCACGCACCCGCGCCCGTACACCGGCGGCGACAGCGAGGACGAGCTCTTCCACGCCGAGCTCTGGCAGCGCTTCTGGGACTACGCCAACGACGCCGAGGCCGCCGCCGAGAAGGGCGTGCGCGCCGCGCACGGCGAGGCGCCCTCGATCGAGGCGCGCCCCGGCAAGGTCTACCGCGTCGAGCTGCGCGCCTCGGGCGGGCTGACGATCCGGCCCGACTGAGCGCGCGCCGATCCGCGCCGCGGGCTTGTGCCGCGTCGCGGCGGGCGAGTAGGGTCGTCCCCCCGCGCCGCGCGCGCACTCCGCGCCCCGACGCCTCCGCACCGCACCCATCGCCATGGTCCAGAACCCTCCCGACGGCATGCCGCGCATCACGCCCAGCCTGGCCTACGCCGACCCGGCGGCGGCCATCGACTGGCTGACGCGCGTGTTCGGCTTCACCGCGCGCATCGTGATCCCCGGCGAGGACGGCGGCGTCGTGCACGCCGAGCTGTGCTACGCGGACGGCGTGGTCATGCTCGGGCCGGCGGGCGCCGTGCCGGGCTTCGACAGCCCACGGCACCTCGGCGGCGGCAGCGGCGGGCTGTACGTGTACGTGGACGACGTCGACGCGCACTACGAGCGCGTGAAGGCCGCCGGCGCGGAGGTGCTCGGCGAGCCCGTCACGCAGTTCTACGGCGACCGCAACTACGCCGTGCGCGACCTGGAGGGCCACCGGTGGTCCTTCGGCCAGCACGTCGAGGACGTCGACTTCAGCGCGTTCGAACCGCAGCAGGAGGGCTGAGATGGGGACCTGGCTCGTCACGGGCGCCAACCGGGGCATCGGCCTCGAGCTGTGCCGCCAACTCGTCGCGCGCGGAGAGCGCGTCATCGCGGCCTGCCGCACGTCGTGCACCGAGCTCGCCGCGCTCGGCATCGAGATCCACCAGGGCGTCGACGTGACCTCGGACGAGGCGCTGGTCGGCCTGGCGCACGCGCTCGGGGGCACGCAGCTCGACGTGCTCGTGCTGAACGCGGGCGTGCTCGAGGCGGACGAGCTGGCGTCGCTGGACTTCGAGTCGCTGCGCCACCAGTTCGAGGTCAACACGCTGGGGCCGCTGCGCACCGCACTCGCGCTGCGCGGCACCCTCGCGCCGGGCTCGAAGGTCGCGATCGTGACGAGCCTGATGGGCTCGCTCGGCGACAACGAGTCGGGCGGCTACTACGGCTACCGCATGTCGAAGGCGGCCGTGAACGTCGTCGGCGTGAACCTCGCGCACGACCTGCGCGAGCTCGGCGTCGCCGTGGTGCTGCTGCACCCCGGCATGGTCGCGACGCGCATGACCGGACACCGCGGGATCGCGGTCGAGGAGTCCGCGCGCGGCCTGCTCGCGCGCATCGACGAGTTGACGCTCGACAAGTCGGGTACGTTCCGACACCAGGACGGCCGCGAGCTGCCCTGGTAGGCCGGCGCGCAGAGAAACTGCGATCGGCGCCCGTCGCGTGGGCGCCCGTCCGTACAGCGCAGTGCACACCGAAGAGACGCCGCGGCGTCCGCGCTCCCGCGCGCGGCTCCGCCGCGGCACCGGCACACGCTCAGGAGGACCGCCATGGATCGCGACGCCTACGTTCAGAAGCTCAAAGCCCGCCTCGACCAGTGGAACGCCGACATCGCGCGGCTCGAAGCGCAGGCGCGCGAGGCGGCCGCCGACGTGCGCATCCACCACGAGCGCGAGCTGAGCGCGCTGCGCGAGAAGGCCGGACAGGTGCACGACAAGCTGCACGAGGTGAAACAGGCCGGCCCCAGCGCGTGGGAGGACGTGCGCGGCGGCGTGGTGGAGCTCTGGGACTCGCTGGGCCTCGAGGTGCACGACGCCAAGTCGCGCTACAAGCGCTGAGCGCGCGCGCGGCGCGTCAGCGCCGATCGAGGAACCACAGCGGGATGCGGCCGAGCGGGCGCTGTTCGCGGACGACGAACCAGCGCTCGCACGCCGCTCGGATCGCCTCGGGGCGGTAGGCCTCGGCCAGGCCCAGCGCCTGCGCGCGCGCCTGGATGTGGCGCGGCAGGCGCGCGAGCTCGACGCGATTCGAGAAGACGAGCCGCCGCGCCGTGACCGCGGCCAGCAGCCCGAAGAGCTCGTCGTGGTCGGGCACGCAGTCGTCCGAGCGGTCGCTGCCGAGGAACAGGTAGGGGTAGGTGTTCACGAGCAGCGCCGTCTCGAACGGCCCGCCGTGCGCGTCGAGCGACGCGGCGAGCTCGCGCAGCGTCGTGAGCTCGAAGCGCGCGCGTTCGCGACCCAGGTGCGCGGCCACCGCGCGCGCCGCGTCGAGGTCCGGCGCGTGCACGTCGATGCCGAGCGCGCGCTCGCAGCTCGCGCGGCCCGCGGCCTCGAGCACGAACCAGCCCTTCGAGGCCGAGAGGTCGAGCAGCGAGCGCAGCGGCGTCGTGTAGCCCGCCGTGAGCCGCCGCGCGCGCCGCCACAGCTTCCAGCGCGGCACGAGCCGCCCGGCGAGCACGCGGTAGTCGGCGTTGTGCGGGTAGGAGCTCGCGACGTAGCGCGCGACGTCCGCGTCAAGGGCCGGCCGCGCGCTCACTCGTGCGCGCTCCGCTCGTCGCCGCGCAGCGCGAGCACGAGGCCCACCGTGCCGACCGCGGCGACCGCGCTCGCGACGCCCGCGCGCGCCCAGTCGTCGAGCAACGCGTAGCCGAGGCCGAGCATGCCGCCGAAGACGAGCGCCACGCCGCCCACGACGCCGTACAGCGGCCGCAGCGACGGCTTCGGCGCGCGCACGTGCGGCGCGACGGCGGCGACCGGGCCCCACCAGCCCGCGGGGCGCACCTTCTCGTAGAACGGCACGAGCGCGCGCGGGTCCGGCGCTCCGAACACGGCGAGCGAGCCGAGCGCGGTCACGAGCGACGCCAGCGCCACCAGGCACAGGCGTCCCTCGGAGAGCAGCGCGCCGTCCTGCGACAGCGGGCCGAGGTGCCACGTGATCGGCGCGTAGGTGAGCAGCGTCGTCGTCACGGCCGAGGTCACCATCGCCGTGATCTCCGTCTCCGGCCGCACGCGCCACCACAGCCAGCGCAGCACGTAGATCGGGCCGACGCCGCCGAGGAACGCGAGGAAGAAGGTGAACAGGTCGGAGATCGAGTCGGCCGCCAGCGCCATCAGCGCCGCGACGACCAGCACCGCGCCGCTCGCGAGGCGCGCGACCGCGACGTAGTGCTTCGCGCTCGCGTCGCGCACGAAGAAGCGCCGGTAGAGGTCGTTCACGAAGAACGACGCCGCCAGGTTCACGTGCGTGTCGATCGTCGACATGAACGCCGCGAGCAGGCTCGCCACCATCAGGCCGAGCAGACCGACCGGCAGGTAGCGGCGCATCATCACGACGTAGGCGCGCTCGGAGTCGGTCTTCGCGAGCCGCACGCCGGCGTCGACCAGGGCGCCGTCGTCGACCTCGGGCTGCAGCTCCCAGCCCTCGACGTCGGTCGTGAGCGCGAGCTCGTGCCGCGCGCCGCTCGGCTCCTCGAGCACCAGCACGCTCGGCGTCGCGGCGTCGAGCCGCACGGTGCCCGCCGCCGGCGCGGTGACCTCTGCCGGCTTCAGCACCACCAGCGACGCGAGCGCCACCAGGATCCACGGCCACGGCCGCACGGCGTAGTGCGTCAGGTTGAACCACAAGAGCGCCAGCACGCCCTGGCGCTCGTCGCGCGAGGCGGCGATGCGCTGCACGGCCACGCTCGCGCCGTCGACGTTCTCGACGGCCCACCACGCGACGCCCAGGTACACGCACAGCGCCGTGAACGGCACCGTCCAGAAGCTGGCGTCGAGCGGCCCGCCCGGACCGGCGTGGGGAAACATCTCGAGCGTGTCCTTCGTGAACGGCGCGCCCGCGGCGGCCGCGGCGTGCACGCCCTCTGCGCCGCCGACCGCGCTCCAGCTCATCCACGCGAGCACCACCGCGCCGACCATCGCCATCGCGAACTGCACGAGGTCGGTGACGACGACGCCCCAGAAGCCCGCCATCAGCGAGTAGCTCAGCGCGATCGCGCACGAGAGCACCACGGCGAGGTTCTGGTCGACCTCGAACAGCACGTCCATGATCTTCGCCGCGGCGAGCAGCACCCAGCAGAGCGTGATCGTGTTCGTGAAGCCCGCGTGCATGACGCCGAGCACGCCGCGCAGCGCCGCCGCGCCCGGCCCGCCGTAGCGCAGCTCGGCCAGCTCGGCCTTGGTCATCACGCCGCCGCGCCGCCACCAGCGCGCGAACAGGAACACGCCCAGCATCCCGCCCGCGCAGTAGCACCACCACAGCCAGTTCTGCCAGATGCCGCGGTCGCGCACCCAGCCGGTGATGACGAGCGGCGTGTCCGCGGCGAAGCTCGTCGCCACCATCGACGTGCCGGCGATCCACCACGGCAGCGTGCGGCCGCTGAGGAAGAACTCGTCGACGTCCTTGCCCGCGCGCTTGGCGTAGACGAAGCCGACGGCGAGGGCGAAGACGACGTAGGCGGCGACGATCAGCCAGTCGAGGAGGGCCATCGGCGTAGCCTAGTGGCCCGCGGTGGGGGAGCGGAAGCCCGGTGGCGGGGCTCAGTCTTGCGCGTCGCTTCCGCTGTCGCCCTCGGGACGCACGCGGGCGAGCAGCCACCAGGGCGCGAGGAGCGCGACGACGAGCGGACCCGCGAGCGGCAATCGGTCGCGCCAACCTTCGAGCGGGCCGAGGTCGGGCGTGCGCTCGAGGAGCCCGCGGGCGGCGAACCAGCTCGTCATGGCGGCCGCGAAGAGCAGGTAGGCGCACCGAGCGAACGGCACCTCCGATTGCGCGCCTGAGCGTGACGCCGCCGCTCAGGCGCGGCTCGGCGGACTCGCGGGCTCGACGATCCTCACCTCGGCCCCGCGCTCGGCGCCGCAGCTCCAGCAGGCCTCGAAGGCGGCCTCGCACGCCTCGCCGCAGGCCGGGCAGCGCCAGACGCCAGGCGCGACGTCGGTCGCCTCGAAGAGCTCTTCCGCGAGCGCCTGCGCGCGCTCGAGCTCGGCGCGCGGCACCCAGACGTCCCAGCTGGCTCTCCAGGGACTGATCGGGCTGCGGCATCCAGGCGCGCGGCTGCTCGCGCCAGTACGGCACGCCCTCGGCCGCGAGCCGCGCGCACGAGCCGGTCGTCCCGTCGCCGCCGTCGCCTTCGAAGAGCGCGCGCTCCGGGCTCGGCGCGCCCGCGCTCATGAGCGCTTCGCCGACCTCGCCGCGCACCGCGAGTCCGCGCGAGGGCCCATCAGCGTCCCGGCGAGGCAGCCCCACGACCCACAGCCGAGCAGCACGCCGCCCATCAAGGCGTCGAGGCTGCGCAGGTGCGCGCCGCGCGTCAGCGCGAAGTACAGCCGCCAGGACGCCCGCCGTGCGAACCACGTGAAGACGAGCACGAGGTAGCCGCACTCACGCGCACGGGAAGCTCGACCAGCGGCGCTGCGTGTCGAGCGGCGGCACGTCCGAGGCGAGCGGCGGCGCGGGCGCGGCCACGGCCGCCGAGCGCGGCGCCGCAGCTCCAGCACACGTCGAAGTCCGCGTCGACCTCTTCGCCGCACGCGGCGCAGCTCCACGGCGGCTCGTCGCGCCTCGCGCTCCGCGCGCGCGCTCGAACCACGCCGTCACGAGCGCGTCGCGCGCGCGCGACGTCCGGGCGCGCACACGTGCACGTCCACGAGCAGCGCGTCGCGCCGGAGGTCGCCGAAGGCCAGCGACGCGCGCCGCCGACGCGCCAGGCGGGCACGCCCTCCTCCTCGAGCATCGCGATCAGGAGCGCCGCCTCGATCGTGTCGCGCGCGCGATAGAGCAGCACGCTCTCCGGCTCGAGCGCGGGCGCCTCGACCACCGTCTCCACGGGCGGCGCGGCGGCGATCACGATCGTCGGCTCGTCGCCGCGCTCGGCGCCGCAGCTCCAGCACTCGGTGAAGGTCCCCGCGAGCTCCTCGCCGCAGCCGGGGCAGAGCCAGCCGGTGCCGTCGGAGCGCCGCGCGAGGAAGGCGCGCGCCAGCAGCCGCGCGCGCTCGAAGTCCTCGGCGCGCACGCGCAGCTCGACCCAGGCCTCCGTCCAGGGCATGTCGCCGTAGGCGAGCGAGGCGCCGCCCGTGCGCCGGACCGCGAGGCCCTCGTCCTCGAGCACGCCGGCGAGCTGCGCGGTGGTGACGGTGTCCCGGCCGCGATAGACCAGGACGTGCGAGTCGGGTGAGGTCATGGGTCCAGCGTAGCACCTCGCCGCGGGCGCGCCTCGCGACGTCGTCGCAGCGCCCCGGGAGCGCTCCGACAGGCCGCTAGAAGCGCCGCGCCGGCCGTCCGAGCTCCTCGCGCCGGTCGCGCGTGCGCGAGCCCAGCACCCAGCGCCCCAGCAGCAGCTTCGCGAGCAGGAGCGTCAGGGGCACGAGGACCGTGAGCACGAGCCGCACGGCCTTGGGGTCGAGGCCCAGATGCTGCAGCAGCAACCTGGACTCGAACGTGGCGAGCACGCACAGCGCCCCGACGCCGACCAGGACGAAGAAGCCGCGCATCAGCGCCTCGGGGGTCTCGCGGGGCAGACGCGGCTCCGTGGCGAGCGCCGCGGGCGCGGCCTCGGCCGAGCGCTCGGCGCCGCAGCTCCAGCAGCTCACGAAGCCGCCCTCGACCGCCTCGCCGCACGCGGCGCAGGTCCAAGGCGTCCCGTCCTCGCCGTCGGCGAAGTACGCGTGCACGAGCTCGATGGCGCGCGCGTGGTGCTCGCGCGGGACGCGCACGTCGACGAGCAGCGTGTCCGCGGGCGCATCGCCGAACGCGAAGCACGCGCCGCTGCCCACCGTCCACGCGGGGATCCCGTCGGCCTCGAGGTGGGCGACGAGCAGCGTCGCCTCGACGACGTCGCGCGCGCGGTAGAGCAGCGCCGTCTCGTGCGGCGCGTAGTGTCGCGGCACGGGCGGCCCGAACGGC
>JACKHS010000045.1 GCA_020638875.1 Planctomycetota bacterium | reverse complement strand
CCCCGAGCCGCTGCCGCTCACGACCGTGCTGCCGCGCGTCGTGCCGTCGGGCGAGCGCGCCACCTGCTTCATCGACATGGAGCGCGTGCTGCGCGAGCTGCCCGAGGCGCTGCATCCGTTCGTCGACGGACGCGCGCGGCACGAGGCCAAGTGGCGCTACAAGATCCAGCCCTGCGACGTCGACAAGTCGATCACCGAGATCCTCGAGGAGTTCGGCGCGCTCACCCCGGCCGTGACCCATCCGACGGTCATCACGCACCCGGTGCACGGACGCAAGCTGCTCTACGTGAGCCGCGGCTTCACCGTGGCGCTCGAGGAGTGGCCGCCGGACGTCTCGATGAAGGCGCTCGGCGAGCTGTTCGACTTCGTCGAGCACGAGGCGCACGTCCACCGCGAACCCTGGCGCCCCGGCCGCATGCTGCTCTGGGACAACCGCCAGCTCGTGCACATGGCCGCCGGCGGCTCGCACCGCGAGCCCGCCGAGAGCCACCGGGTGGGCGTCTACGACGGCCTGCCGTTCTACGCCGACGAACCGCGCGGACGGCTCGCGTCGTGAGCGCACCGGTGCCCGTCGACGACGCGCTGCTGCAGCGCGTGCTCACGCCGTACTTCCCGAACTGCCGCTACCTGCGCTCGGCCGAGGCCGTCTTCGACGCGGGCGGCGACGGCCCCCCGGCGTTGCTGCGCGGCGTGCTCGCGATCCCTTCGTCCTGCTACATCGACGACACGGGGCACTTCAACTCGGTCGAGTTCAACATCTGCTACAACCAGCTCGTGTACACGCTCATGGCGCAGTGCGTCGTGAGCGGCGTGACCGAGCCGTTCGCCGCGATGTCGCTCGACGAGTACCTGGCGCGGCAGCTCCCCGACGTGCTGATCCACGACTTCGCGAGCAAGTTCAGGCAGCCGATGTGCATCGAGCGCTTCTACGGCGAGGTGCGCATCGACGAGGTGCGCGACCGCCGGCGGTTCCTGTTCGTGCGCACGTCGGTGCGCTTCTGGGACGACGCCGACGGCTCGTCCGAGGGCTCGGTCTCGCTGGCCATCGTCGATCGCAGCGGCACCCCGCGCGACGTGCGCACAGGCACCCGGAGCTGACGGCGCCATGCCGCCCGAGTCCCGCGACGGACGTCCCGACGACGCGCTCGACGACGCGTTCCTCGCGCGGCTGCACGCCGCGCCGCCGAGCGAGACGGCGCGCCTGCTGTCCGACTACACCTGCAGCCTCGCCCAGCGCTTCCTCGGCTTCGAGGACGACGACGAGGTGCGCGCCGACGATCGCTTCCTCGACCTGGGCTTCGACTCGCTGCGCGCGGTCGACTTCAAGATCCTGCTCGAGCAGCGGCTCGGCTGCGCGCTCCCGTCGACGGTGCTGTTCGACTGTCCCACGCCGGACGACCTCGTGCAGCACCTGCGCGACGCGCTCGACGGAACGCGCGCGCGCACGCCGTCGGCGTCCGCGCTGCCCTCGCGCCGCACCCACGAGCTGCCCGACGAGGCGACCCTCGCGGCCCTCCCGCGCGACGAGCTGCTGGCCCTCGCGCGGCGCCAGGGCGCGCTCATCCGCTCGCTCGAGGACGCGCGCAGCGAACCGATCGCGATCGTCGGCATGGCCTGCCGCTTCCCCGGCGGCGCCGACGACGTCGACGCCTACTGGCGCCTGCAGCGCGACGGACGGGACGCCATCGTCGACGTCCCGCCCGATCGCTGGGACGCCGCGCGCCTCTACGATCCCGACCCCGCCGCGCCGGGCCGCACCTACGTGCGCCAGGGCGGATTCCTCAGCGACGTGCGCCGCTTCGACGCGGGCTTCTTCGGCATCTCGCCGCGCGAGGCGCAGCAGCTCGACCCGCAGCAGCGCGTCCTGCTCGAGGTCACCTGGGAGGCGCTCGAGGACGCCGCGCTCTCGGCCGACGCACTGAAGGGCGCGCCGGTCGGCGTCTTCGTCGGACAGCGCGGCGCCGAGTACTTCACCGGACACTCCGACTGGGCCCCCGAAGACGCCACGACGTACTACGCCACCGGCAACGCCGCGAGCACGATGGCGGGCCGCATCAGCTACGTGCTCGGACTCACCGGACCGTGCCAGGCGATCGACACCGCGTGCAGCTCGTCGCTCGTCGCGGTGCACGACGCGCTCCAGAGCCTGCGGCGCGGCGAGTGCAGCGCGGCCCTGGCCGCCGGCGTGAACCTGCTGCTCGACCCGTTCGGCACCATCGCCATCAGCAAGGCCTCGATGCTCAGCCGCGACGCGCGCTGCAAGACCTTCGACGCGTCCGCCGACGGCTACGTGCGCAGCGAGGGCTGCGGCGTGCTCGTGCTCATGCGCCTCTCGCGCGCGCTCTCCGAGGGCCACCGCGTGCTGGCGCTCGTGCGCGGCAGCGCGTCGAACCAGGACGGCGCCGGCAGCGGCCTCACCGTGCCGAACGGCAAGGCGCAGGAAGACGTCATCCGGCGCGCGCTGCGCGACGCGGGGCTGCGGCCCGACGAGATCGACTACGTCGAGGCCCACGGCACGGGCACGTCGCTCGGCGACCCGATCGAGATCGCCGCGCTCGACGCGGTCTTCGGCCCGGGGCGCGAGCGTCCGCTGCTGGTCGGCTCGGTCAAGACGAACATCGGACACAGCGAACCCGCCGCCGGCGTCGCGGGACTCATCAAGGTCGTGCTCGCGCTGCGCCACGCCGCGCTCCCGCCGCACCTGCACCTGCGCGAGCCGAACCCGCACGTCCCGTGGGACAAGAGCGTGGTGCGCGTGCCGCTGGAGACCACGCCCTGGCCGGCCGGCCCACGCCCGCGCATCGCCGGCGTGAGCTCCTTCGGCTTCGGCGGGACGAACGCGCACGTCGTGCTCTCGGAGGCGCCGCCCGAAGCCGCGCGCGCGTCCGGCGTCGAGCGTCCCGTGCAGCCGTTCGTGCTCGCGACCCACGACGCCTCGGCGCTCACCGAGCTCGCCGCGCGCACGCGCGACGCGCTCGCCCGCGACGACGCGCCCTCGCTGCTCGACGCCGCCTACACGTCCTGCGTGGGACGCGCGCGCTTGCCGCGCCGCGCCGTGCTGCTGGCCGCCGATCGCGCCGAGCTCGTCGCGCGCCTCGACGACGTCGCCGCCGGACGCGACGCCGGCATCCGCGGCAAGGCCTCGCCGCCGGGCCCGCGCGTGGCCTTCCTGTTCACCGGCCAGGGCAGCCAGTCCCCCGGCATGGGACAGCAGCTCTACGCGACCTTCCCGGCCTATCGCGAGGCGCTCGACGCGTGCGCCGACGCGCTCGGTCCGCACCTGGAGGTCGACCTTCGCGAGGTGCTCTTCGGCGCCCGCGGCGAGCTGCTCTCGCGCACCGACTCCACGCAACCGGCGCTCTTCGCGCTCGAGTACGCGCTGGCCGCGACCTGGGGCGCGCTCGGCGTGCGTCCCACGTGGGTGCTGGGACACAGCGTGGGCGAGTACGCCGCCGCGTGCCTGGCCGGCGTGCTCTCGCTCGAGGACGCCGCGGCCCTGGTCGCCGCCCGCGGACGACTCATGGTCGAGCACACGCCGCCCGGCGCGATGGTGACGGTCTTCGCCGACGCCGACGTGCTGCGTCCACACCTGCTGGCCCACCCCGACGAGCTCTCGATCGCCGCCTGGAACTGCAGCGGACACCTCGTGCTCTCGGGCAGCGCGGCGCGCGTGGCCGACGTGACCGCGCGGTTGCAGTCCGACGGCGTGCGCTGCAAGCCGCTCGACGTGAGCCACGCCTTCCACTCGCCGCTCATGGATCCGATGCTGGCCGCGTTCGCCGACGTGGCGCGCGGACTCACGCTGCACGCGCCGCAGCTCGGCTTCGTCTCGTGCGTCGACCCGCGTCCCGTGCGCGACGAACTCACGACGCCCGAATACTGGGTGCGCCACGTGCGCGAGCCGGTGCGCTTCGTCGAGGGCATGACCGCGCTCGCCGCCCAAGACTGCGACGCGTTCGTCGAGATCGGTCCCGCGCCGGTGCTGCTCGGCATGGCGCGGCGCTTCGTCGACGAAGGCGGCCGCGCGTGGCTGCCCAGCCTGCGTCCGGGGACGGGCGACTGCGCGCGCCTGCTCGAGAGCGTGGCCGAGCTGCTCGTGCGCGGCGCGCCGATCGACGGCGAGGCGCTCTTCCGCGGCACGGGCGCGCGGCGCTGCGCGCTGCCGACCCATCCCTTCCAGCGCGAGGAGCACTGGCTCCCGGGACGCCGCGCGCACGCCCGACGCGAGGTCGCCCCCGGCGCCCATCCGCTGCTGGGCGCGGCGCTCGACTCGCCGGCGCTGCCGTCCGACGTGCGCGTGCACGAGACGCGCCTGGCCGAGCGCGACCCGCGCTGGCTGGCCGACCACCGCGCGTACGACGCCGTCGTACTGCCCGCCGCCGCGTTCGTCGAACTCGCCCTGGCCGCCGGCGACGCGACGAGCGCCCTGTCCGCCTTCGCGCTGGACGCGCCGCTCGTGCTGGACGCCGACGGCGCCCGGGTGCAGGTCGTCGTGCGCGACGCCGACGACGGCGCCACGCGCGAGGTCGAGATCCTCTCGCGCCGCGACGACGCCGGCGCCTGGACGCGACACGCCCACGGACGCCTCCTGTCCGCCGACGCGATCGACGCGCGCGCGCACGACGACGGCGGGCGCGACGGCGGGCGCGACGACGACGACGACACGCTCGACGCGATCGAGCGTCGTTGCGACGAGTCCCTCGACGTCGACGGCTTCTACGCGCTCTACGACGAGGTCGGGCTGACCTACGATCCGTCCTTCCGCGCGCTGCGCGCCCTGCGCTGCGGCGACGACGAATGCCTGGCCGACGTGACGCTGCCCGAGGGCCTCGACGCGTCGCCGGCGTGGCGCCTGCATCCCGTGCTGCTCGACGCCTGCTTCCAGGCGGCGCGCGCCCTGGCGCTCCAGCGCGGCCTCGAGGACATGTACCTGCCGGTGGGTTTCGAGCGCGTCGTCGTGCGACGCGCGCCCTCGCGCAGCGTGCGCTGCCACGTGCGCCTGCGCTCGGTGGCCGGCGACGGACGCCTGTTGCTCGTCGACCTGCGCCTGCTCGACCGTGACGGCGCCGAGCTCGCCCAGATCGAAGGCCAGCAGCTCCTGCGCACCACGCGCAGCGCGTTCCTGGCCGCCGCCGATCCGCTCGCCGCGCTCGGGCACGTCGTGGCCTGGGAGGACTTCGACCTCGACGACGCCGCGCGCGCACACGCCGACGTGAACTCCGAAGCCGAGGCCGACGCGGGCAGCACCCTCGTGCTCGGTGCGCCCGACGGACCGGCGCGCGCCCTGGCCGACGCGCTCGTCGCGAGCGGCGCGTCGGTCGAGCTCGTGGCCCCCGCGGACGTCGACCGCGGCGGCGACGTCGACGCGTCCGCCGCGGCGTTCGCCGAGCGCCTCGGCGCGCGGAGCCACTGGCGCGCCGTGATCGTCGCCTCCGCGCTCGACGGCTGGACGCCGGACGACGCGACGTCCGGCGCCGCGCACGCCGACGCGCACGCACCCGACGCCCTCGCGTCCGGCGCGCACGCCTTCGTCCCCGCACCGGACGACGTCCGCCGCGACGCGTTGCTCGCGCCGCTGCCGGGACTGATGCGCGCGCTGGAGCGCGAGCCCTCGGCGTCCGGGGCGCGACTCGTGTTCGTGACGCGCGGCGCGGTGGCGGCCGACGACCTGCCGCGTCCGCTCGACCTCGACGCCGCCTGCCTGTGGGGACTGGGCGCCAGCGCGGCGCTCGAGCACGTCCAGCGCGGCTGCCTGCGCGTCGACCTCGACCCGGCCCTCGCGCCGCGCGTCGACGACGAGGCGTCCGTCACCGCGCGTGCCGCCGAGTGTGCGCGCCTCGTCGACGCGCTGCGCCGCGCGCCGCCCACCGAAGATCGCCTCGCCCTGCGCGACGGACGCCTGCGCGTCGCGCGTCTGCTGCGCGCCGCGCAGGTCGCGCGCGGCGGCCTGCGTCCCCCCGAGGCGCCCGGCTACCGCCTGGCCGTCTCGTCGTACGGATCGCTCGAACGCCTCGCGCTGCTGCCGCTCACGCCGCGCGCGCCCGCCGCCGGCGAGGTGCGCATCGCGGTCGAAGCCGCCGCGCTCAACTTCAAGGACGTGCTCTTCGCCCTCGGCCTGCTGCGCGAGCACACCGGCATCGTCCACGCCCCCGACCAGCCGCTGGGCCTCGAGTGCGCCGGGCGCGTCGAGTCGATCGGCCCCGGCGTGACCGACCTCGCCGTGGGACAGCGCGTATTCGCGTCCTGCGCGGGCGCGTTCGCCAGCCACGTCGTCGTGCCGCGCCACGCCGTCGCGGCGATCCCCGGGACGCTCGACACGCCTCGCGCGGCCGGCGTGCAGACGGTGTTCCTGACCGCACTCTTCGGCCTGCGCCGCTGCGCTCGGCTGCGTCGTGGCGAACGCGTGCTGATCCACGCCGCGGCCGGTGGCGTGGGACAGGCCGCGTTGCAGCTCGCGCGCCTCGCCGGCGCCGAGGTCTTCGCCACCGCGAGCCGCGGCAAGCACGCGCACCTGCGCGCCCAGGGCGTGACGCACGTGTTCGACTCGCGCACGCCGGCGTTCGCCGAAGCGATCCTGTCCGCCACCGGCGGACGCGGCGTCGACGTGGTGCTGAACAGCCTCTCGGGCGAGGCGCTCGACGCCAGCCTGCGCTGCCTGGCCCGCGGCGGACGCTTCGTCGAGATCGGCAAGATCGGCATCCGCACGCCCGAGGCCTTCGTCGCCGAACGCCCGGACGCCGAGTACCACGCCTTCGACATGGCCGACGTGCTGGGCGCCGACCCGGCGCTGCACCGCGCCCTGCTCGACGAGCTCGTCGACGGACTCGCGCGCGGCGAACTCGTCCCGCCCCCGACCACGGTCGTGCCGCTGCGCGACGCGGTGACCGCCTTCACGCGCCTGGCCCAGGCGAAGCTCGTGGGCAAGCTCGTGCTCACGCTGCCGCCTCCGCGCGGCGGCGAGCCGCGCCTGCGTCCCGAGGGCTGCCAGCTCGTGACCGGCGGGACGGGCGCCCTCGGACTCGCCTGCGCGGGCCTGCTCGTCGACGCGGGCGCGCGACACCTCGTGCTCGCCGCGCGCCGCGCACCGTCCGCCGACGCGCAGGAACGCATCGACGCGCTGCGTGCGCGCGGCGCCGACGTGCGCGTGGCACAGCTCGACGTGTCCGACCGCGCGGCGCTGGAGGCGCTGCTCGCGAGCCTCGAGCACCCGCTCGACGGCGTGCTGCACGCGGCCGGCGTACTCGACGACGGCCTGCTCGCGAACCTCGACGGCGAGCGCATGCGGCGCGTCCTGGACCCCAAGGTGCTCGGCGCGCTGCACCTGCACGAGCTCGCGCCGAAAGACCTCTCGTTCTTCGTCTGCTTCTCGTCGATGGTCTCGCTCACCGGGGCCGCGGGACAGTCCAGCTACGCCGCCGCGAACGCGTGGCTCGACGCCCTCGCGCAGCACCGCCGCGCGCAGGGCCTGTGCGGCGTCTCGCTCGGCTGGGGACCGTGGGCCGGCGCCGGCATGGCCGCCGCGAGCGAGGAGCGCAACCGCGCGCGCTTCGCCGAGCGCGGCATCGGCAGCATCGATCCCGAGCAGGGCCTGGCGGTGCTGCGGCGCGTGCTCGCCGAGCCCGACGGACCCGCGCACCTGGGCGTGCTGCCCGTCGACTGGACGCGCCACCTCGCGACGTATCCCGGCGAGGTGCCCGGCTTCCTGTCACGGCTCGCGACGACGACCGCGCGCGCGACGTCCGACGCGTCCGACGACGACGTGCTCGAGCGGCTGCTGGCCCTCGACGACGACGCCGCGCGGCGCGCGCTGCTGCTGGCGTGGCTGGGCGAGCAGCTCGCGCGCGTCATGGGCGGCACGGCGGGCGCGCTCGATGCGTCCCGGCCGCTGGTCGAGATGGGCGTCGACTCGCTGCTCGCGGTCGACCTGCGCAACCGGCTGGAGACCAGCCTGCGACGCGACCTGCCGGCCACGCTCGTGTTCGACCATCCGACCCTCGACGCGCTCGTGGCGCACCTGCTCGAACTGCTCGACGGCGACGGGGACGACGTGCTCGACGCCGACGAGAGCGCGCTGCTCGACGAGATCGAGGGCCTCGACGAGCACGAGGCGCGGCGTCTGCTGGACGAGACGCATGGCTGACCGCGCGCGGCGCGTGCGGCGGCTGTCGCCCGCGAAGCAGGAGCTGCTGCGGCGCCGGCTGGCCGAACGCCGCGCCCCACCGGACGACGCACGCGTCCCGCACGACGACGCCGACGCGCGCGCCGACGAGCATCCGCTGAGCTCGTCGCAGGAGCGTTTCTGGTTCCTGCAGCGCCTCGAACCCGACTCGCGCGAGTACCACATGACCGGCGCGGGACGCTTCGTCGGCGCCCTCGACGAGACGGCCCTCGCGCGGGCGCTCTCGCGCATCGTCGAGCGGCACGCCGTGCTGCGCTCGGTCTTCCCCGCCCGGGACGGCGTGCCCGCCCAGCGCGTGCTGCCACCCGAGCCCCTCGCGCTCACGCGGGACGACCTCTCGCACCTGCCGGCCGACGAGCGGCTGCCGCGCGCCCTCGACGCGGCGCGCGCGTTCGGCGCGCGTCCCTTCGATCTCGCGCGGGGACCGCTCTTCCGCGCCGCGCTGCTGCGACTCGGCCCCGACGAGCACGTGCTCGTGGTCAGCCAGCACCACATCGTCTCCGACGGCTGGTCGCTCGCGGTGCTCATGCGCGAGCTCTCCGCGCTCTACGCCGCCTTCGCCGCGGGACGCGCCGATCCGCTGCCGGAGCTGCCGCTGCAGTTCGGGCAGCACGCGCGCGACGAACGTCGGCGCCTCGCCGAGCCGGCCGCGCGCGAGGCGTTGGCGCGCGCGTGCCGCCGCCTGCAAGGCGCCGCGAGCGCGCTCCCCTTGCCGGCGGACGGCGCGCGTCCGGCGGTCATGGCGCATACCGGGCAAACCCACGAGCTCGTGCTGCCCGACGCGCTGGCCGCCGACCTGCGCGCCTTCGCCCGCGCGCGCGGCGCCACGCTCTACGCCACGCTGCTGGCCGGCGCCTGCGCCTGGCTCGCGCGGCTGTGCGACCACCACGATCTGTGCCTCGGCACATCGTTCGCGAACCGCACGCGACGCGGCCTCGAGGACCTCATGGGTCCCTTCGTGAGCACCCTCGTGCTGCGCGTGGACGCCGGCGGCTGCGACTTCGCGACCCTCGTCGACCGCGCCCGCGGCGCGGCGCGCGATGCGCTGGCCGACGCCGCCGTCCCCTTCGAGACGCTCGTCGAGACCCTCGCACCGCTGCGCGATCCGAGCCGGCATCCGCTCTTCGACGTGTTCTTCGACATGCCGGTGTCCATCGCGCCGCCGAGCTTCCCAGGGCTGCGCTTCCTGACGCTGCCGCTGGGCGGGGACGACGCGCCGTTCGACCTGTCGCTCGCCGTCCACGACGAGGACGGCCGGCTCGCGCTGCGCCTGACCGCGTCCGCGCCGCTCTTCGAGCCGCCCAGCCTGCGGCGCATGGGACGAGAGCTCGTCGCGCTGCTGCGCGCCGCGCTCGACGATCCGACGCGGCCCGTCGCCGCGCTGCCGCTGCTCGACGCGGAGGCGCGCAGCGCGCTGCTGGCCGTCGCGCGCGGGCCGTCGCGCGCCGTCGACACGAGCCGTCCCGTGCACGCGCTGTTCGCGGAGACGGCCGCGCGCACGCCCGACGCACCCGCGCTCGAGCACGCGGGACGCGTCACGTCCTACGCCGAGCTCGAGCGCGGCAGCAACCGCCTCGCGCGCCGGCTCGTCGCCCTCGGCGTGCGACCCGGCGTGCTCGTGGCCGTGTGCCTGCCGCGCTCGCCCGACGTGCTCGTCGCCCTGCTCGCGCTGTGGAAGGCCGGCGGCGCGTACGTCCCGCTCGACCCGGACGATCCTCCGCGGCGGCTGCGCGCGCTGCTGCGCGACTGCGGCGCGCGCGTCGTGATCGCGCACGCCGCGCTGCCCCACGCGCTGGACGACGCCGCGCGCGCCGAAGCCGAAGCCGAAGCCGAAGCCGAAGCCGAAGCCGCAGCCGACACCGCGCCGCAGCCCACGTGGCTGCTGCTCGACGAGGAGGCCGCGGCGCTCACCGCGCTCGACGACTCTCCCCTGCCGCCGCGCGCGGGGGCGCGCGATCTCGCGTACGTGATCCACACCTCGGGCTCGACGGGACGGCCCAAGGGCGTGCTCGTCGAACACGGGTCGCTCTGCCACCATCTCGCCTGGGTGCGCGAGGCGTTCGACCTCGGGCCGCGCGATCGCTTCCTGTTCCGCACGCCGATCACCTTCGACGCGTCGCTGTGGGAGATCGTCCATCCGCTCACCTGCGGGGCGTGCCTCGTGGTCGCGCCGCCGGACGTGCAACGCGACCCGGGCGCGCTGCTCACGCTCGTGCGCGAGGCGCGCATCAGCGTGCTGCAGACCGTCCCGTCCATGCTGCGCACCTGGCTCGAGCACGACGGCTTCGAGCGCTGCGCGTCGCTGCGACACCTCATCTGCGCCGGCGAGGCGCTGCTCGTGCCGCTCGCTCGGGATGTGCTCGCGCGCTGGCGCGCCGCCGGCGTCGACGCGCGGCTGCACAACCTCTACGGTCCGAGCGAGGCCACCATCGACGCGAGCATGCACACCTGCTCGTGGGACGAGCTCGTCACGGCGCGGCGCGAGGCGGTGCCCATCGGACGTCCGCTGCCGAACACGGCGCTGCACGTGGTCGACGCGCGCGGCGAGCCCGTGCCCGAGGGCGTCGTGGGCGAGCTGATCGTGTGCGGACCCACCGTCGCGCGCGGCTACCTCGGGCGGCCCGAGCTCACGGCGACCTGCTTCGTCCCCGACCCGTTCGGCCCGGGACGCGCGTACCGCACCGGCGACCTGGCGCGCCGCCTCTCCGACGGACGGCTCGAATCGGTCGGCCGCCGCGACGGACAGGTCAAGCTGCGCGGCCACCGCGTCGAGCTGGGAGAAGTCGAGGCCGTGCTCGCGAGCCATCCCGACCTGCGCGACGTGGCCGTGATCGCCGACCCGAAGGACGCGCCCGCGCGCCTGCTCGCGTACGTCGTCCCCGCGCACGGGCGAGCAGCCCCCGAACCCGCCGCGCTGAGCGCGTGGATCGAGCGCAACCTGCCGCGTCCACTGCGGCCCGCGCTCGTCACCGTGCTCGACGCGATCCCGCGCACGTCGAGCGAGAAGCTCGACCGCAACGCGCTGCCCGCGCCCGACGCGACCGGCGGTGCGACCGGCGCCGCCGATCCTCCGCGCACGCCAACCGAGGCGCGCGTGGCCGAGCTGTTCGCCGAGTTGCTGGACGTCGCGCGTCCCGGGCGCGACGACGACTTCTTCGCGCTCGGCGGGCACTCGCTGCTCGTGAGCCGGCTGGCGGCCCGCAGCGCGCGCGCGTTCGGCGTCGAGGTCCCGCTGCTGCGCTTCTTCGAGCGGCCCAGCGTGGCGGGATGGGCGGCCGCGCTCGACGCGGCCCGCACCGCGCGCGGCGACGCGTCCGCCGCCGACGGATCGGCGGCCGCGCCGATCCCGCGCGTGCCGCGCGATGCACCCATGCACCCGACGCCGGGCCAGGAGCGGCTGCTGCTGCTGCAGCGCCTCGAGCCCGCGGCGACGCACTACGCGGTTCCGGCCGCCCTGCGCCTGCAGGGCGAGCTCGATGCCGACGCGCTGGCCCGCGCCCTCGACGACGTGGTCGCGCGGCACGAGGTCCTGCGCGCGCGCTTCCCGCTGCGCGACGGACGGCACGTGCTCGAGCTCGACGCGCCGCGGTCCGGCGTGCTCGTGCGCGAGGTGCTCGACGACATCCCGGACGCGGCGCGCGACGACGCGCTGCGCGAGCGGCTCGCGCGCCTCGCGGACGTCCCCTTCGACCCGTCGCGCGAGCCGCTGCTGCGCGCGCACCTGCTGCGCTTCGCGCCGGACGACCACGCGCTGCTGCTCGTCCAGCACCACCTCGTGACCGACGCGCGCTCGCTGGCGCTGTTGGGAGACGAGCTCGCGACGCGCTACGCGACCCACCTGCGCGGCGCGGCCGCGCCGCTCGAGCCGCCCGCCGTGCAGCTGCCGGACGTGGCCGCCTGGCAGCGCCGCCGTCTCGAGCAGCCGGAGCTGCGCGCGCAGCTCTCCGCCTGGC
>JACKHS010000044.1 GCA_020638875.1 Planctomycetota bacterium | reverse complement strand
CCTGATGGTCGCGCGGGGCGGGCGCTACGAGGCGCTCGCGCGCGAGATCGCGGCCGCGGACGGCGAGGTGCGCTTCGCCGCGCTCGAGCCGGGCGACTACGTCGTGCGCTGCGACCGCGACGCGGAGCGCGAGCTCGCGCTGAGCGCGGGCGAGCACGCCGTCGTCGAGCTCTCGCTGCCGCGCGGTGTCGACGTCGTGGGCCGCGTCGTCGACGCGGCGGGCGACGCGGTGCCCGGCGCGGACGTCTGGCTGTGCGCGTCGTTGCCGAGCTGGCTCGCCGGCGCGGTGGTCGCGCGCGCCGACGCGACGGGCGCGTTCCGCCTGCGCGACGTGCCCGCGGAGACCTCGGTGGGTGCGCTCGCCGCGGGCTTCGCGCCCTCGCCGCTGCAGGACCTCGAGCTCGTCGACACGCAGGACGGCGTGAAGCCGGTGCGGCTCGTGCTTACGCGCGGCGGCGCGACGCTGAGCGGTCTCGTGCTCGACCCCGACGGCGCGCCCGTCGCCGGCGCGCGGATCGCCGTGGATCGCCACGTGCCCTACCTCGACATGCGCCAGAACGGCACGCGCGTCGAGCGCTGGTCGCCGCGCGTCGCGCGCACGGACGCCGACGGGCGCTTCCGCTTCGAGGGGCTGCGCGCAGAGCCCCTGCCGCTCGAGGTGCACGCGCAGGGTTACGCCGTGGTGCACGAGGAGCTCGCGCTCGAGGAGCTGCGCACGCTCGAGCACGTCGTGCGGCTCGCGCGGCCGGTCTACGCGCGCGGCACCGTGCGCGACGACGCCGGCGCGCCGCTCGCGGGCATCGAGCTGCGCGGCTTCGACCACGCGCAGGAGCCCGACTTCCTCGGCGGCGGCCAGTACGACCACTCCGGCGTGTTCGGGTACGCGCTGACGCGCAGCGCCGCGGACGGGCGCTATCGGCTCGGACCGCTCGCGCCGGGCGAAGTGCACCTCTACGCGCAGGAGCCGCAGCCGCGCAGCTACTACGGCGTGAGCCTGAAGCTCGATCAGCACCACGTCGCGGCCACGCCGGGCGAGGAGCTCGCGTGGGACCCGGTGATCGGCCCCGGGCTCGCGCTCACGGGGCGCGCGCTCTACGCCGACGCGTCGCCGCTGCAGGACATCTTCGTGAGCGCGGTCGACGAGTCGAGCGGCGCGCGGCGCTCGATGACCACCGACGCCGAGGGGCGCTTCGCGTTCTACAACCTCGACGACCGGACCTACACGCTCTCCGCGCAGCTCTGGGACGCGCCGCCGGGCACGCAGCGCCCGACGCGCCACGGCGTGCGGCCGAACGGCGAGGAGGTCGTGCTGCAGGTCGACTACGTGCCGCCGCGCGAGGCGCGCCCGGGGTCGGTGGTGGTGCGCGTCGACGACGCGGGCGGTCGCGCCGCCGCGCGCGCCGAGCTCGGCGTGACGCTGAACGGCGCGCGCGGCTGGCAGCTCTCGCAGCCCGACGAGGAGGGCGTGTTCCGCTTCGAGGACGTGGAGCCCGGCCGCTACCGCGCGGTGCTGTGGAACGGCGAGCTCGCGCTGGGCGCCGGCGAGTGGTTCGAGCTCGGGCCGGGCGAGCACGTCGACCTCGGCACGCTGGTGACCGAGCCCGGCGGCGACGTGGTCCTCGCGCTCGATCGCGACGCCGCGGGCGCCGCGCTCGAGGGCGTCGTGTGGCTGAGCCACGCGGACGAGCTGCCGCAGGCGAGCTTCGCCTTCGCCGCCGGCCGCGACACGCTGCGCCTGGGGAACCTCGCGCCCGGCCGCTGGAGCGGGCGGCTGTACGGCCCGCACGTCGTGGCCGACACGTTCGAGGTGACGGTCGTCGCCGGCACCGACGTCGACGCGCGCGTGGCGGTGCGCGCGGGCGCGGTCGTGACCTGCGTCGTGAGCTGGAGCGGCGCGGCCTCGCCCGAGCGCATCGTCCTGCGCGCGACGCGCGCGAGCGACGGCGCGGTCGCGCAGGAGCGCGAGGCGGTGCGCGACCCGGGCTTCCTGGTCAGCCCGCTCGAGCGCGCGCTGCTGCTCGTGCCGGGGGCCTACGAGGTCACCGCCGAGGCCAGCGACGGGCGCCGGGCCGCGCGGCGCGTCGACGTCGCGCCGGGCGAGGAGCTCTCGACGCGCGAGGTCCGCCTGGACCTCGAGTGAGCCGCGGGCCCGGCCCCGGCGGGAGAGCCCGGCCCCGGCGGGAGGGCCCGGCCCCGGCGGGAGGGCCCGGCCCCGGCGGGAGGGTGCCCTCCCCTCCAGGCCACCCGCGGCGCGCGCCCGAGCCCTTGCGGACCTCGAAATCCGCTGACTTCCGAGCACCCGGCTCCGCCCGCGTGCGTCTCAGGGGGCAGTCTTTCCTGTCGGCTCGAGGCGCACCGGCCTCGCCCCAGACTCCACGATCCCCGGAGACTCTCCATGCCCAAGTTCCAGACCCTCGCCGGGCTGGGCCTCGCTGCGTGCTTGGCCGGCCCCGCTCTGGCCCAATCGCCCCCCGCCGTCCAGATCCAAGCGCAGAGCGTGCTGCAGGACTGGCGGTGCGGCACGCCGCCCTTCGACCCGTACCGCTTCGCGACGGCGGCGATGGCCCCCTCCGACTGCGGCTACTCGTCGACGACGATCAAGGGCGACTACGACCCCGGGGAGACGCTGGTGATCCCGGTGGTCGTTCACGTGCTGCAGACCTCGGGCGGCACGGGGTACGTGAGCCCGGCGCTGGTGCAGAGCCAGATCGACATCCTCAACGAGGACTTCCAGGCGCTGCCGGGTACGCCGGGCCAGCCCGGCACCAACGGCAAGATCCAGTTCGAGCTCGCCACCGTCGACCCGAGCGGCAACGCGACGACCGGCATCACCTACTCGAACAACACGACCTGGTACAACGACGGCGGGTCGTACTGGAACACGCTCGCGTGGGACACGAACCGCTACCTGAACATCTACACGAACAGCGCCGGCGGCTACCTCGGCTACGTGCCGGACCTGCCGCAGGGCGGCATCGTCGGCACGACCTCCGACCGCGTCGTCATCTACTGGGCGTCCTTCGGCCGCAACTCGGCCTACGGCCCGCCGTACGACCAGGGCCGCACGACGACGCACGAGGTGGGCCACTACCTCGGGCTGTACCACACCTTCGAGGGCGGCTGCGGCAGCGGCTACACGAGCGGTGACCGCATCGCCGACACGGCCTCCGAGTCGAGCCCGACGTTCGGCTGCCCCGGCACGAAGTCGAGCTGCGGCAGCGCCGACCCGGTCCACAACTACATGGACTACTCGGACGACACGTGCATGTGGGAGTTCACGCCCGAGCAGATCAACCGCATGCGCTGCACGATCTACAACTACCGCCCGAACCTCTACACGGTCGGCGGCACGGGGCCGAGCGGTCCGGGTACGGCGTTCTGCGCGGGCGACGGCAGCGGCACGGGCTGCCCGTGCAACAACCAGGGCGCCGCGGGCCACGGCTGCCAGAACAGCACGGGCGCGGGCGCGCAGCTCACCGCGAGCGGCACGGCCTCGATCGGCGCCGGCGACCTCGTGCTGCACGGCAGTGACCTCGTGTCCGGTCAGTCGGGCCTGTACTTCCAGGGCGACAACCAGATCTCGGGCGGCAACGGCGCGGTCTTCGGCGACGGCCTGCGCTGCACCGGCCTCAACACGGTGCGCCTGCAGATCCGCATGGCCAGCGCGAGCGGGACGTCCAACACGACGGTAAACGTCGCCGCGGCCGGCGGCGTCTCGGCGGGACAGACGAAGCGCTACCAGCTCTGGTACCGCGACCCCGCGTTCAGCCCCTGCCTGTCGGGCTTCAACCTGTCGAACGGCTACGAGGTGACCTGGCTGCCGTAGTCGCGACACTTCGCGAAGGACGCGGGGGTCTCGCCGGGCGGCGGGGCCCCCGCGCCGTTTCGTCGCGGAGCGAGCGGCGCGGCTTCCGCGAGGCGGGCGACGCCGACGCGGCGCGCGCGCACTATCCTCGCCCCCACCGCCTCCGCCCCCGCTCGACATGCGCCGCGTCCTGCCCGTCCTCGTCCTCGTCGCCGTGATGGCGGCGCTCCTCTTCCGCAGCCAGCGACGCACGGGACCGCTCGTCGTGTCGGGCTTCCTCGAGGTCGACGAGGTGCGCGTCGGGTCGCGCGTCGGCGGCCGCGTCGCGCGCGTGGCCGTCGAGGAGGGCCAGCGCGTCGCGCCGGGCGAGGTGCTCGTCGAACTCGAGCCGTACGACCTCGCCGAGCAGGAGGCCGGCGCGCGCGCCGAGCTGGCCGTGCAGCAGGCGGAGCTCGCGCGGCTCGAGGCCGGCTATCGCGCGACCGAGGTGGCGGGCGCGGAGGCGCGCGTCGCGCAGCTCGCGGCGGCGCTCGAGCGCCTCGAGAACGGTCCGCGCGCGCAGGAGCTCGAGGCCGGGCGCGCCGACCTGCGGCTGGCCGAGGCCGAGCTCGAGCTCGCGCGCTCCGAGCACGCGCGCGCGGCGCGGCTCGAGGCCGACGCGGTGACGAGCAAGAACGCGCTCGACCGCGCCGGCGCCGACCTGCGCGGGGCCGAGGCGAAGGTCGACGCGCGCCGCGCCGCGCTCGGGCTGCTCGAGGAGGGCACGCGCGCCGAGGACCTCGCGCAGGCGCGCGCCGCGCTGGCCGAGGCGCAGGCCGCGCACGACGAGCTCGCGCAGGGCTACCGCAGCGGGACGTCGCCGCCGCGCGCGCCTCGGCCGCGGCCGCGCAGGCGCGCCTCGACGCGCTCGAGCGTCGCCGCGCCGAGCTCTCGGTGAGCGCGCCCGTCGCGGGCGTCGTGCAGGCCGTGCGCCTGCGGCCCGGCGACCTGGTCGCGCCCGACGCGCCGGTGCTCACGCTGCTCGACCCCGCGCGCCTGTGGGTGCGCGCGTACGTGCCGCAGGGCGCGCTGCGCCTGGAGGTCGGCGCGGCCGTGGACGTGCGCGTCGATGCGTGGCCCGCGCGGCGCTTCCGCGGGCGCATCGGCTTCCTCGCCGACCAGGCCGAGTTCACGCCGCGCAACGTGCAGACGCCCGAGGAGCGCGTCGATCAGGTCTTCCGCATCAAGGTCTACCTCGAGGACGGCCTCGACGTGCTGCACCCGGGCATGTCGGCCGACGTCGTGCTCGAGGACGCGCCGTGAGCGCCGCCGCGCCGGCCATCGAGGTGCGCGGGCTGACGCGCCGCTTCGGCGACCTCGTCGCCGTCGACGACGTCAGCTTCAGCGTGCCGCGCGGCACGATCTTCGGGTTGCTGGGGCCGAACGGCAGCGGCAAGTCGACGCTCATCCGCATGCTGCTCGGCATCCTGCAGCCGAGCGCGGGCGAGGCGCGCGTGCTCGGCCGCGACGCGTGGCGCGACAGCGAGGCGGTCAAGCGACGCGTCGGCTACATGTCGCAGAGCTTCAGCCTGTACGAGGACCTGTCGGTCGCCGAGAACCTCGAGTTCTACGGGCGCGTGTACGGCCTCGACGCGGCGCGGCGCGCCGAGCGCGTGCGCGAGGTCTGCGCGCTGACGGGCATCGGCGACCGGCTCGCGCAGCTCGCGGGCACGCTGTCGGGCGGCTGGAAGCAGCGCCTCGCGCTCGCCTGCGCGCTGATCCACGAGCCCGAGCTGCTGATCCTCGACGAGCCGACCGCAGGCATCGACCCGGTGGCGCGGCGCGACCTGTGGGACCTGTTGTTCGAGCTCTCCGCGCGCGGCGTCACGCTGCTCGTGACGACGCACTACATGGACGAGGCCGAGCGCTGCGGCGAGGTGGCGTACCTGCACCTGTCGCACCTGCTCGTGCTCGGCAAGCCGGAGGAGCTCAAGCGCAGCCCGCTCGTCACGCCCGAGGGCACGCGGCGCTGGGAGCTGCGCGTGGCGAGCCCGGTCGACGCGCTGGGGCCGCTGCGCGCGCTCGACGGCGTGCGCGAGGCGACGCTGTTCGGCGAGACGGTGCACGTCGTCGCGGACGCGCGCGTGGACGCGGAGGCGCTCGACGCGGCGCTGACCGGCGGCGTCGAGGCGCGCGAGGTCTCCGCGAACCTCGAGGACGTGTTCGTCACGCTCGCGCGGGCGGCGGAGCGCGGTGAGGCGCGGCGGCTGGTGACCTCGACGCACGCCGAGTCGTCGGCGCCCGAGGAGCGCGGCCCGGTCGAGCGCGCGCGCGGCGGCCTGCTCGCCGTGCTGACCAAGGAGTTCGTGCACATCCGCCGCCAGCCCTCGACGCTCGTGTTCGCGCTGCTCATCCCGCTGCTGCAGATCACGCTGTTCGGCTGGGCCATCGACACGAAGATCGAGAACGTGCCGCTCGTCGTCCTCGACCTCGACGGTCACGCGGCTTCGCGCGAGCTGACCGAGGCGTTCGTCAACACGCGCACGTTCGCGCTCGAGGAGCGCGTGCACGACGACGCGGCCTTCGAGCACGCGCTGGCCGCCGGGCGCGCGCGCGCCGGTTTGCGCATCCCGCCCGACTACGGCGAGCGCCTGGCGCGCGGCCAGCAGGCCTCGGTGCAGGTGCTCATCGACGGCAGCGACTCGCAGGTCGCCAACACCGCGCTCGCGACGGCCAACCAGCTCGGCGTACAGCGCTCGCGGCAGATCGCGACGAGCTTCCTCGAGGCCAGCCCGCGCGTACCGAGCCGCGACGAGGCCGGCGAGGCCGTGCTCGCCGTCGACGTGCGGCCGCGCTTGCTCTACAACCCCGACCTCGAGAGCGCGCACTTCTTCGTGCCGGGGCTCGTCGGGATCATCCTGCAGCTCGTGCTGATGTTCCTGACGTCGTTCGCGATCGTGCGCGAGCGCGAGCGCGGCACGCTCGAGCAGCTCTTCGCCACGCCCGTCAGCCGCGCCGGGCTGCTGCTCGGCAAGCTGCTCCCCTACGCCGCGCTCGGCGGCGTCGAGGCGCTGGTCGTGCTCGTGGCGATGGTCTACGGCTTCGGCGTGCCCATCGCCGGCTCGCTCCCCGCGCTGTTCGCGCTGACGGCGCTCTTCATCGTGACGGCGCTCGCGATCGGCCTGTTCGTCTCGACGCTGGCGCGCACGCAGGTCGAGGCGGTGCAGTTCGCGTTCCTGGTGCTGATGCCCTCGGTGCTGCTGTCGGGCTTCATGTTCCCGCGCGCGTCGATGCCCGCACCGGTGGGCGTCGCGACGAACGCGATCCCGGTCACGCACTTCATCGAGCTCCTGCGCGGGCTCGTGCTGCGCGGCGCGGAGCTGCGCGACCTCTGGCCGCACGTCGTCGGCCTGTCCGCCTGCTGTGCGGTGCTGCTGGTGGCGAGCCTGGCGCGCTTCCGCAAGTCGCTCGGCTGAGCGCTGCCGCGCGGGGGCGCTCCGCGCTAGTTCGTAGAGCCGTCTCGCGCGTTCGAATTCATTCCACATGGAGACCCGAATGAATTGAAAGTTCGAGACAAGTTCAGGCGCTGACGTTGCCCGAATTCAGAGTCCTCGCTACCGTCACGAACGTGCTCGCGCCCGGCTGGAGGAGATCCGTCCAGGCTCGCGATCCGTCTTGCACAGACACCGCACCCGCGGACGTTCATCGCATTCGAGGAGACTCATGCTCCAATTCCATTCCATCGGACGACACGCCACCGTCGTGGCGTTGCTCGCCGTCGCGGCAGCACCGGCAGCCGCACAGAACACTTCGCAGCTCTCTCAGAACGGCTGGTACTCGGACGACACCCGCGCCGACGGCTTCGGCAGCGAGCCGGCCGGCACCAACCTCGTCAGCGACCAGCTCACGGCCGACCCCGAGGCCAGCGCCACGGGCACCATGGCCCACGACGGCGACATCCGTCGCCAGATCGGCTTCGGCGCCGCGCCCGGCGCCGTCCCCGCCGGCACGCACCGGGGCGCGCTGCACCTCTCGATCGGCGCGAGCGGCTCCGGCAAGAGCCAGGTCAGCCACCGCAAGGACGACGGCTTCGGCCACTGCGCCGGCGCCGACGCCTTCGGTCCGGCCGCGACGCTCGAGTACTCGTGGATGGGCGACGGCACGCCGTCGGTCACCGCGTCCTTCAAGCTCGGCGTGAAGACGGCCGAGTTCGGCGCGACCGGCGTCTCGTCGCGCACCGGCGAGAACGCCTGGGACAAGATCCTGATCTACGAGCCGGGCAACCTCAACGGCGGCACGTCCGACGGGCTGTGGCACACCGAGACGGTCGACTTCAGCACGGGCAAGTGGTGGTTCTTCGACCGCACCGCGGGCGCGTCGATCATCGGCACGCCGATGACGCTCTCCGACATGTCGAGCAGCGGCGCGCTCGTCGGCGGCGGGCCCAAGACCGTCGCGGACGTCTACGCGCTGATCACGGCGCCGGGTGCCCTCGTCACGAGCGTGCAGTTCGGCGTCGGCTCGGGCAACGCGGGCGCGAGCGTCTGGGTCAACCAGCTCGCGACGAACTACTACCGCGCGGGCAGCACGACGACCTTCGGTCACGGCATGCTCGCCTGCGACCAGGACGTCACCAACGAGGTGATCTTCGGCGCCGGCAACGACAACGGCTCGTTCACGACCGACCGCAACGCGGGCGTCGAGCTCGGCCTGCGCGGCAAGCTGCGCTTCGGCGCGGGCAACCAGCCGGAGAACACGTTCAACAGCAACGGTGACGGCACCTACAGCTTCGACACCGGCTTCCCGACCGGCGGCGGTCTGCCGGGCTGGGCCGGCACGACCACGCCGTTCTGGAGCATCGAGTGGTCGGTCAACAGCGACTTCGACGGCTCGACGAGCGCGAACGTCGGCGACTACACCTACGAGATCGGCATGGACTTCGATCCGGGCCCGGGGACGCACTACCTCGTGTTCGACCCGATCGCGGCCGGCTCGGTGCTGCCCTTCGACAGCCCGGTCGTGATGCCGTTCTGGGACCACTCGATGGGTGACAACGCCACGCTGAACGGCGGCGGCGTCGAGGCCGGCGACGCGCCCACCTACGCGGGCTACCTGTCGACCTACAACCTCGCGCAGAACTCCTGGACCCCCGAGTTCTACAACGAGGCGCCGTTCGACGGCTTCGACCCGACCGTGGCCGGGCGGTACGAGTTCTACCTCGCGGCGTTCAACGGCGCCGACGAGGTCGCGCGCACGCACATCACGATCGTGGCCGAGCACCCGGAGGCGTTCGACCAGAACGTCACCAACAACGCCATCTTCGGCTCCGGCAACGGCAACGGCTCGTTCACGACCGCGCGCGGCCAGAGCGTCGAGGTCGGCCTGCGCGGCAAGCTGCGCTTCGGCGGCGGCGGCACCTACAACTCCAACGGCGACGGCACCTACACCTTCGACGCGGGTGACGCGGCCGGTCAAGCCGGCTGGGCGACGACGACGACGCCGGTGTGGAACGTCGAGTGGTCGGTCAACACCGACTACGACGGCGGTTCGGGCGCCTCGGTCGGCGACTACACCTACGAGCTCGGCTGGGACTACGATCCGGGTCCGGGCACCGACTACCTGGTCTGGGACCCGATCTCGATCGGCGCGACGATCCCCTTCACCACGCCGGTGGTGACGAGCTTCTGGGACCACTCGTTCGGTGACAACGCGACGGCGCAGAGCGCGGGCGTCGAGGCCGGCGACCAGCCGACCTACGCCGGCTACCTCGCCACCTACAACCTCGTGCAGCAGTCGTGGAACCCCGAGTTCTTCAACGACGCGCCGTTCGACGGCTTCGATCCGCACGTCCCCGGCCGCTACGAGGTCTACCTCGCGGTCAAGGACGGCGCGAACGAGGTCGCGCGCTCGGCGATCACGGTCGTCGTGACCGGCGGCCCGGCGCTGACGCTCGAGGGCGCGGCGATCCAGGGCGACGCGGACTGCAACACGGCCGGCACGCAGGTCGTCGTCGAGCTGCACCAGCGCAACCTGTCCGGCGACGCGACCGGCTTCCAGGCCTTCCTCGCCTTCGACGACACGAAGCTCACCTTCGAACCGACGCTGAGCAGCTACACCACCGCCCCGTACGCGACGCACATCCAGCCGATGAGCAGCGCCGAGGTGGCGGCGGGCGAGCTGCGCCTCGACGGCAGCGTGAGCTTCGGCGGCGCCGGCGCCGCGGCGGACGCGCTGCTCGCGACGCTGGTCTTCACGGTCGGCGGCGAGTGCGATCCGTTCGAGGTCGCCTTCGACCTCGGCCAGCCGTTCCCCTCGGAGCTGAGCTACCAGGGCACGCCGATCGCCACGCAGCTCGTCGACTCGGGTCAGCTCGAGGCCGACGCCACGCCGCCGATCATCGGCACGCTGCCCGACATCACGCAGCCGGCGGACGCCGGCGTGGGCGGCGGCTGCGAGAGCGCGGTCGTCAGCTTCGGCCTGCCCGCGGCGATCGACACGTGCGGCGCGGTCAGCGTCGTCTGTGATCCGCCCTCGGGCTCGACCTTCCCGGTCGGCACGACGACGGTGACCTGCGTCGCCACGGACGAGGCCGGCAACACCGCCACGAGCACCTTCGACGTGACCGTCACGTCGACCAACCTCGTGATGGTCGAGATCCAGCTCGTCGGCGTCACCACCGCCACGACGCGCTGCATCCACTTCGTCGCCGACCTCTGCACCGAGGTCGCCGACGCGCAGCTGCCCTTCGACAACACGGGCTACTTCGCCGGTTGGGTCGAGATCCCCTGCGGCACCTGGACGCAGCTCTGCGCCAAGGACCGCCAGCACACGCTGTGGGACACCTCGCCGCTGGCGCTGAGCATGGACGGCACCTACTGGGTGGCGACCACGCAGCTCGACCTCAACGGCGGCGACACCGACGACGACGGTGACGTCGACATCAACGACGTGACGTGGTTCATGTTCCAGTTCGGCGGTCTGGCGCAAGCCGGCGGCTGCCCGTGGGACGGCACGCGTGACGCGGACTTCAGCGACAACGGCGCCGTGGGCTCGGAGGACTACACCTTCCTCACGGCGAACTGGCTGCAGATGAGCGCGTGCGCCTGCTCGACGCCGATCCCGTCCGTGCACGGACCGGGCCTCGGGTCGCGTCAGCTCTCGCGTCCGGTGCAGATGCCGTGGCACTACGCGGTCGACCTCGACCACAACGGTCGCCTCGACCACAAGGACGTGCGCCGCTTCGAGCAGCAGCACGGTCTGCCCGACACCCTGTCGCGCGCGGTCAAGGACGGTACGCCGCCCCCGCCGCAACGCCGCCGCCGCTGAGCGCGGACTCCGACACGGGGAGCCCCGTCCCGTCACGGGCCGGGGCTCCCCCACCCTCCTGCGCGCGGCGTCGACGCCGCGCCCGATCGCCGCTCGCTATCGCCCGATGAATCGCCTCACTCCCGCGCACGTCGCCGCCGCGCTGACCCTGTGCGCCGCGTCCGCGTCCGCGCAGACCGTCGACCTCGCCTTCGACCCGGCCGATCAACTCGTCCAGGTGGGCGACGCCGTCGAGGTGCGCCTGCTCGTGCTGGCCTCCGGCGTCGCGAGCGTCGACTTCGCCGCGCTCGACGCGCTGCTCGACTACGACCCGAACCACCTGCTGCTGCTCGGCGTGGACGACACGCTCGCCGCCGAGCCCTGGTTCGCATCGGCCTTCCTGCCCGACCCGGACGGCATCAACGCCGACCTGACCGACGGCCAGGCGCTGTACACCGCGCTGTGTCCGCCCGGCGCACCCGCGACGGCGCCGCCCGGCGGCGCGATCGTCACCACGTTCCAGTTCCTCGCGCTGCAGGAGACGCCCGGCACGGTCGTGTCGCTGCTGCCCGCGCTGGGCGCCTTCGGCACGACGGCCGTCTACGCGTACGACGGGCCGAACACCGAGCTCACCGGCGACCTCTCGAGCACCGCGCTCGTGCGCATCGCGCCCTCGCCGCAAGGCTACTGCCACGGCGACCTCTCGCTGTGCCCGTGCGCGAACCCCGGCGGCGCCGGGCAGGGCTGCCGCAACTCCACCGGCCAGGGCGCGCTGCTGTCGGCGACGGGCTCGATCAGCGTGAGCGCGGACGACCTCGTGCTCCACGCCGCCAACGTCCCGCCGAACCAGTTCGGGCTCTTCATCGTCGGCGGCGGGACCAACGACGTCGTCTTCGGGGACGGTCTGCGCTGCGTGGCGCCGGGTCCCAGCGGCTTGCACCGCTTCAACCCTCCCACGCATGCGACCGCCGGGGGTACCTTGAGTCGCGGGCCGGGCCTCGTCGCCGCCTCGCTCGCCTTCCCCCCGGCCGGCCAGATCCAGGCCGGCGGCACCTACTACTTCCAAGCCTGGTTCCGCGATCCCTTCGGCGGTCCGTGCGGATCGGGCTTCAACCTGACCAACGGCCTCGAGGTCACCTTCGTCCCGTGAGAGCTCCGATGCGCACCTCCCTCCTCGTCCCGTTCGTCCTCGCGCTCGCCGGCGCCGCCCAGGCCCAGGGCCTCGCCGACCTCTCGCTCTCGCCGCCGGCGGCGCTCGCCTCCGTCGGCGACGTCGTCGAGGTGCGCCTCGTCGCGACGGCGCAGAACGCGTCGCCCACCGCGATCGGCGCGCTCGACGCGGTGCTCGTGTACGACGCGGCCGTGCTGCAACTGCTCGGCAGCGATCAGACCGGCGCGGGCTATGCGTGGCTCGCCGCGGGCTTCTTCAACGACCCCGACGGCATCAACACGTCCATCGCCGACGGCGACGCGATCTTCACGGCGCTGGCCCAGATCACCACCCCCGCGAGCGCGCCGCCGCCGCCCGGGCTCGTCGTGACGACGCTGCGCTTCCAGGCGCTGGCGCCCAGCGCGGGCAGCGTCGTGTCGTTCGCGCCGACGATGGGCAGCTTCGCCTCGACCAAGGTGCTCGACTTCTTCGTGCCCGGCCAGAACATCACGGGCGACATCGGCGCGACCGCCGTGATCACGATCGCCGGCGCGCCGGCGCTCTACTGCGAGGGCACGAGCGGCGCCTGTCCCTGCGCGAACGCCGGCGGGCCGGGCGAGGGCTGCCGCAACTCCAGCGGCGCGGGCGCGACGATCACGTTCACCGGCAGCACGAGCGTCGGCGCGAACGACCTCGCGCTCACCGCGACGCAACTGCCGACGAACCAGAACGGGCTCTTCTACATGGGGCCCAACCAGATCCAGCTCCCCTTCGGCGACGGCTTGCGCTGCGTCGGCGGCGGCGGGATCGGCCTGGTGCGCTTCCCCATCGGCAACTCGGGCGCGAGCGGGACGCTCGCCCTGCCCGCGGGCTTCGTCGGTTCGGCGCCCATCGCGCCGGGCTCGACCTGGAACTTCCAGGCCTGGTTCCGCGACCCTCCCGGCCCGTGCGGGAACGTCTTCAACCTGTCGAGCGCGCTCACGGCGACCTTCGTGCCGTGAGCGCGGCGCGCCGCGGGCGCGTCAGTTCACGAACGAGAGCGCGAGGCCGTTGGAGAGGTTGAAGCCGCTGGCGCAGGGGCCGCCGGCCGGATCGCGGTACCACACCTGGAAGTAGCGCGTGTCGCCGGCGCTCCAGCCGCCGAGCACGCCGAGGCTGGGGCCCCACGTCGCGAGCCCGGCCGCGGAAGGCGTGCGCACGCCGAGCCGCACGACGCCGCCTCCCGCGCAGCGCAGACCGTCGCCGAAGACCGCGCCGGCGCCCGCGTTCACCGCGTTCAGTCCGCAGAAGAGCAGCGCCGGCTGGTTGGCGAGCAGGCCCGTGGCGTGCACGCGCAACGTGTCGTTGAAGACGCTGAGCGAGCCGGACTCGTAGACGCGCGCGCCCGCGCCGCTCGAGTTCGCGCAGCCCTCGCCGACGTTCGCCCAGCCGCCGCAAGGGCAGGGAGTGCCGGACGCGCCGGGGTAGCAGTACGCGCTGCCCCACAGGCCGCCGCTCGACGCGGCGGCGAGGCGCGAGCTCAACAGCGCGCTCAGCTCGCTCACCACTGCGGCGTAGGCCGGGTTGCCGGCCAGGTTGGTGAACTGCAGCGGGTCGCCGCCCGGCGTCATGTCGTACAGCTCCTGCCCGCCGCCGTCGTAGCGCATGTAGGCCCACTCGGGCGTGCGCAACAGGTCGCCGTAGGTGCCGGCCTGCGCGACGCTGCAGAGCGCGGAGGAGCGCACGACGCCCGTCGGACTCTCGATCACCGGCCGCAGCGACTGACCCTGGCACGCGGACGGGATCGGCAGTCCCGCGTAGTCGGCGAGCGTCGGGTAGACGTCGACGAACTCGACCAGCGCGTCGCGCCGCCCGGCGGGGATCCCGGGCCCGGCGACGATCAGCGGCACCTTGGCCGACTGCTCGTGCAGGCTGAGCTTCTGCCACATGGTGTGT
>JACKHS010000043.1 GCA_020638875.1 Planctomycetota bacterium | reverse complement strand
AGCGAGCACTCGCGTGGAGTCGCCCCCCGCCACCCGCCGACGCCCTCCGCCGATTCGCCGCCCGGCCCGCGCGCCCGTCGACTCCCCGCCTCGCGGACGCTACGCTGCGGGGCTCGCGCCCGGACCTCGGCGGGTGCGTCCCACACCTCCCATCCGCACGGAGTGCACCGATGACGAGCCTGCAGAGCTACCTCGCCGGACGCTGGACGCAGGGCGCGGGGCAGGGCACGGCCCTCGTCGACCCGACCACCGGCGAGGTGCTGGCGCACGCCAGCAGCGACGGACTCGACCTGGGCGCGGCCCTCGCGCACGGTCGCGAGGTCGGCGGACCGGCCCTGCGGGCGATGGGCTTCGCGGCGCGCGCCGAGGCTCTGAAGGCGCTGGCGGGTGCGGTCCATGCCGAGCGCGAGGCGCTCATCGAGCTGGGCATCGCGAACGCGGGCAACACGCGCTCCGACGCGAAGTTCGACGTCGACGGCGCGACGGCCACGCTCACGGCCTACGCGCACTTCGCGAAGGGTCTGCCCGAGCGCGCGTACCTCGTCGACGGCGAGGCGATCCAGCTCTCGCGCTCGCCGCGCTTCGTGGGCCAGCACGTGCGCGTGCCGCGGCGCGGCGTCGCCGTGCACGTGAACGCGTTCAACTTCCCCGCCTGGGGCATGCTCGAGAAGGCCGCCTGCGCGCTGCTGGCCGGCGTGCCGGTGCTCGAGAAGCCGGGCACCCCCACCGCCATGATCGCCGAGCGCATCGCGCGCGTGATCGTCGAGTCGGGGATCCTGCCCGAGGGCGCCTTCCAGTTCCTGGCCGGCGGTGCGGGCGACCTGCTCGACCACGTGGCCTCGCAGGACTGCGTGGCGTTCACCGGCTCGTCGGGCACGGCGCGCGTGCTGCGGCGCCACGCGGCGTTCGTCGAGCGCGGCGCGCGGCTCAACGTCGAGGCCGACTCGCTCAACGCGATCGTGCTGGGCGCCGACGTGGGCGAGGGCGACGACGCCTTCGACCTGTTCGTGCGCGAGGCCGCGCGCGAGATGACGCAGAAGGCCGGACAGAAGTGCACCGCGGTGCGGCGCATCCTCGTCCCGCGCGAGAAGGTCGGCGCGGTGCGCGAGGCGCTCGTGGCGGCGCTCACCTCGGTGGTCGTGGGCGATCCCCGCGAGTCGAGCACGCGCATGGGTCCGCTCACGAACGAGTCGCAGCTCGCGTCGGTGCAGGAGGGCATCGCGCGCCTCGCGTCGGTGGCCGAGCTCGCCACGGGCGGCGCCGAGCGGCTGCGCGCCCCGGGCTGCTTCGTGGCGCCGACGCTGCTCGTGGCCGACGATCCCCTCGCCGCGCCGGTGCACGCCGACGAGGTGTTCGGTCCGGTCGCGACTCTGCTGCCCTACGACGGAGCAGTGGCCCAGGCGGCCGAGATCGTGCGACGCGGCGACGGCATGCTGGTCTGCTCGGTGTACAGCGACGACAAGCGCTTCCCGGTCGAACTCGCGCTCGAGCTGGCGCCCTACACCGGACGGGTCTACCTCGCCGGCGAGAAGGTCGCCGAGCACACCACGGGCCCCGGACTCGTACTGCCCGCCCTCGTGCACGGCGGCCCCGGTCGCGCCGGCGGCGGAGAGGAACTGGGCGGCCTGCGCGGGCTGGAGTTCTACACGCAGCGCACGGCGATCCAAGGCTTCAAGGCGCTCATCGAGACCGGCTTCGGCGGCTGAGCGCCCGTCGCGACGAGGGCGAGGCTCGGCGCCGGACCGCGGACCGCGCTACGAGGGGCGTCGCGTCCTCCTGCCGGGCGCGGCCCCCGCCGACCCGCACCTCAACCCCGACCCGGCCCGCGACCGATAGGAGGGCATCCGTTCGGGGATCGTCCCTCCAGCCGAGGTCTCGTCGTGCTCGACCAGTTCCACCGAGTCCGGGTGTTCGTGTTCCGACGCGCGGGCGCGGCCTTCGAGTACCTCGTGGTCCGGCACGCGCCGGTGATCGAGTCGTTCTGGACGCCCGTGACCGGCCTCATGCGCCCCGAGGAGTCGATCTTCCAGGCGGCGGTGCGCAACGTCGGCGAACTCATCGGGCTCAACGCGCCGCGGCAGATGGTCGACCTCGAGCTGGCCACGCACATCCAGGTCGGGCACCTCGAGGAGGTCGACTGGTCGGTGGGCTACCACGCGGGCGAGACGCGCTCGGACCTGCGCCCGGCGTCCGATCTCGCGGACGTCCGATGGCTCGACTTCGACAACAGCTACCGCAACCTCGACCTCGAGGAAGACCGCCGCTCGATCATGCGCCTGCACTTCACCCTGCGCAGCGCGGGCTGACCCGGGACGCGCGGGCGTAGCGTCCGACCCACCACACGCCCAGGTAGCAGAGCGGCGTGTCGGCCAGCGCGAGCAGGAACTTCACCGCGTACACGGCCAGGATGATGCCCAGGATGCGCGGCCACTCCATCTCGAAGTAGAAGCGCAGGAAGATGCCGTTCACGATGGCCGTGTCGACGAGCTGCGAGATCGTCGTGGAGGCATTGTTGCGGAACCACAGGTGCCGGCCCTTGGTCAGCCCGCGCCAGAAGTGGAACAGCCGGTTGTCGACGAGCTGCGCGACGAGGTACGCCAGCATCGACGCGAACAGCAGCACGCCGGGCGCGTCGAAGGTGAACGCGTAGGCCGCCTGGGCCGCCTGGGCCGTGCCGTAGCTCGTGCCGTCGGCCCCCACCGCCAGGACGTCCGGGTGGAACGCGCCGGTCAGGCGCTCGGGCACGGTCCAGAAGTCGGACGGCGGCAGCGACTTGCCCATCCACAGGCAGCCCAGCATGAGCACCGACGCGGCGAAGCCCAGCACGACCATGCGGTCGGCCCGGCGCCGTCCGTAGACCTCCGACACGATGTCGGTGCACAGGAACGTGATCGGGTAGGTCACGATGCCCGCGGTGAGCGTGAGCGAGTCGCCGACGCCCTCGCCCGGCAGCAGCCACTCGATCGCACGCTGCGCCGCGCGCAGGACGCCGCCCAGCACGGGCAGGTCGAGCGGCAGCGCGAAGAGCTTGGTGCCGATGATGTTCGTCAGCATGAGCATCGCGATGAACAGCGACGCGATCACGAGGTAGCCGTGCTCGTAGGTGCTCTGGGGGACTTCCGGGACCGCGTGCGGCGGGTGTCCGGGCAGCCCCACCCGGGGCGCGGGGCCGCCGTGGTCGTCGGCGAAGGTGTCGTCGGTCAACGGGAGGCTCCGCGGGCGGGTGGACGGGTCGGCCGGGTTCGCGTCCCGGCCATCTTTGGACGCGCGCCGGCCCATGTCACGCGCGCTTCGCGCGGCCCTGCGTCCCCGGCCCGCCCGGCGCGGGGCGGCGCTCGCGGAGGGCGCGCCCCATCGCGTAGGATGCCGGGCCTTTTCGCGCGCCGATCCCGCGCGTCCCCCGAGGAGCGCCCGATGAGCCTGGTCCGGACGAGCCGCCACGGCGGCGTGACCGTCCTCACCCTCGACAACCCGCCGGCCAACGCCTACTCGCACGAGATGCACCGCGAGCTCGACGAGGCGATCCTGGCCGCACGTTTCGACGAGGCGGTGCACGTGATCGTGCTCACAGGCGCGGGCGACGCGTTCTTCTGCGCGGGCGCCGACATCGCCATGCTCGAGCGCGTCACGCCCGAGTGGAAGTACAACTTCTGCCTGCATGCGAACGAGACCCTGTGCCGGCTCGAGCAGACGCCGAAGCTCGTGATCGCCGCGCTCAACGGGCACACCGTGGGCGGCGGGCTCGAGGTGGCCCTGGCCGCCGACCTGCGCTGGGCCAAGGACGGCAAGGCGAAGTTCGGACTGCCCGAGGTGGCCCTGGGCGTGCTGCCCGGCACGGGCGGCACCGCGCGCCTCGCGCGTCTCGTCGGACGCTCGCGCGCCATCGACCTGATGACCTCCGGGCGTACGTTCGGCGTCGACGAGGCGCGCTCGCTGGGGCTGGTCGACGACGTGCTGCCGGCCGAGGGCTTCCTCGACGCGGTCGTGGCGCGCGCGCAGGACTACTGTCCGCCGAAGAAGGCCTCGCTCGCCGTGGGACTCATCAAGCGCTCGGTGACGAGCGGCCTCGAGATGGACTTCGCCTCGCACCTCGCGCTCGAGCGCGAGCTCCAGCAGCAGCTGTTCCGCAGCCGCGACGCGAAGGAGGGCTTCGCCGCCTTCAACGAGAAGCGCAAGCCCGCGTTCGAGGGTCGCTGAGCGTGCGCGCTCGCGGGTCGCACGGCGGCACGGGGACGCCCACGCGTCCCCGGACGCGTCCGGGGGTCGGCGCATGAAGGCGGTCGTCATCCGCGAGCACGGCGATCTCGACGCGCTGCAGTTCGTCGACGTCGACGAGCCCGTCCCCGCGCCGGACGAGGTGCTCGTCGACGTGCGCGCCATCGGCCTGAACCACCTCGACACGTGGGTGCGCCGCGGCGTCCCCGGACACACGTTCCCGTTGCCGATCGTGCCCGGCTGCGACTTCGCGGGCGAGATCGTCGGGCTCGGTTCGGCCGTGCGCGGCCTCACGGTCGGACAGCGCGTGCTCGCGGCGCCCGGCACCTCGTGCGGGCTGTGTCCCGCGTGCCAGGACGGCGACGACCACCTCTGCCCGCGCTACGGCGTGCTCGGCGAGGCGTCCGACGGAGGCTGCCGCGAGCGCGCCACGCTGCCGGCGGTGAACGCGCTGCCGATCCCCGACGCGCTCGACTTCGTGACGGCCGCGGCGTTCCCGCTCACGTTCCTGACGGCGTGGCAGATGCTCGTGCGCCGCTGCGCGCTGCGCGAGGGCGAGACGCTGCTCGTGCACGCGGCCGGCGCCGGCGTGAGCACGGCCGCGATCCAGATCGCGAAGCTGCGCGGCGCGCGCGTGATCGCGACCACCGGCTCGCCCGAGAAGGTCGAGCGCGCCCTCGCGCTGGGCGCCGACGAGGTGGTCGACACCACGCGCGACGACTTCGTCCGGCGCGCGCGGGCCTTCGCGGGACGCAAGGGCATCGACGTGGTCTTCGAGCACGTCGGCGAGGCGACCTTCCCCGGCAGCCTGCGCTGCCTGGGCCGCGGCGGACGGGTCGTGACCTGCGGCGCCACGACCGGTCCCGTGCTGACCGCCGACCTGCGCCACGTGTTCTTCAAGAACCTGTCGATCCTCGGCTCGACCATGGGACGCCGGGGCGACCTCGTGCGCCTCGTCGACCTCGTGGCGCGCGGCCTGCTGCGGCCCGTGATCGACCGCGTGCTGCCGCTCGAGGCCGTGCGCGAGGCGCACGCGCTGCTCGCAGAGCGCTCCGTCTTCGGCAAGATCGTCCTCCAACCGGGAGCATCCTCGTGACGAACTTCAGCTTCGACCACGTCCTCGTGCTGGGCGCGGGCACCATGGGACGCGGCATCGCGCAGGTCGCGGCCGCCACCGGCAGCCACGTCACGCTGCTCGACAACGACGAGGCGCGCGCGAAGGCCGCGCACGACGGCATCGCCAGCTCGCTCGAGAGGGCGGTGGCGCGCGGCAAGGTGGGCGCCGACGAGCGCACGCGCATCCTGGCCGCGATCCGTCCGTCGACCGACCTCGACGGTGCGGCGAAGGACGCCGACGTGGTCGTCGAGGCCGTGCCCGAGAAGATCGAGATCAAGCGCGCGCTCTTCGCGCGCCTCGGCAAGACCTGTCCCTCGCACACGCTGCTGGGCAGCAACACGAGCTCGCTCTCGATCGCGTCGATCGCGCAGGACTGCCCCGCGGCCGAGCGCGTGATCGGCCTGCACTTCTTCAACCCCGTGCCGGCCATGGCGCTGATCGAGATCGTGCACGGCAGGCAGACCGCGCAGGCCTCGGTCGACGCCGCCGTGGCCTTCGCGTTGCGCCTGGGCAAGGACCCGATCCTGGTCCGCGACAGCCCGGGCTTCGCCACCTCGCGGCTGGGCGTGCTGCTGGGCCTCGAGGCCATGCGCATGGTCGAAGAAGAGGTCGCGTCGGCGGCCGACATCGACAAGGCCATGAAGCTCGGCTACCGCCATCCGATGGGCCCGCTCGAGCTGACCGACCTCGTGGGACTCGACGTGCGTCTCGCCATCGCCGAGCACCTGCACCGCGAACTCGGCAGCGAGACCTTCCGTCCGCCCGAGATCCTGAGGCGCATGGTGGCCGAGGGACGGCTGGGCAAGAAGAGCGGCAAGGGCTTCTACGACCACGGCACCTGAGGCCCTCGCGACGCCGCGCCGCGCACGCACGCGACCCGACGTGAGCGACGCGCGGCGCCGCAACTCCTCGGAGCACCTCCCATGACCGACGCCTCGCTCCCCCTCGCCGGACGCCACGCGCTCGTGACCGGTGCCGGCCGCGGCATCGGTCGCGCCGTCGCCCTCGCGCTCGCGGCCCGTGGTGCGGCGCTCACCCTCGTGGCCCGGAACGCACGCGCGCTCGCCGCGGTGGCCGACGAGGCGCGTGCCGCCGGCGCGTCGAGCGTGGGCTGCGAAGCGGTCGACCTGCTCGACCGCGACGACCTCGCCGAACTGTGCGAGACCGTGGCCGTGTCCGCCGACGTCCTCGTGAACAACGCCGGGACGGCGCCCAGCGCGCCGCTCGAGAAGACCCACGACGACCTGTTCGACGAGACCCTCGAGCTCAACCTGCGCGCGCCCTTCGCGCTGTGTCGCGCCGCCCTGCCCGAGATGGCCTCCCGCGCCTGGGGACGGGTCGTGAACGTGGCCTCGACCGCGGCGCTCGAGGGCTTCGCGTACACGTCGGCCTACGTCGCCAGCAAGCACGCGCTGCTGGGACTGACCCGCGCGCTCTCGGTCGAGGCCGCCCAGCGCTGGAAGGACGCCGACCTGACGCTGAACGCCGTGTGTCCCGGCTTCGTGGACACCGACATCGTGGCGCGCTCCGTCGAGCGCCTCGTGCGCGTGGCGGGCGTCGACGAGGCCGCGGCACGCGACCGGCTGGCGGCGATGAACCCCGGCGGACGGCTCCTGCGTCCCGACGAGGTGGCCGACGCGGTGCTCGCCCTGGTGCTCGAGCAGCCCGGCGCCCGGCACGGCGAAGCGCTCGTCCTCGGCTGAAGCCACCGCGCGGCATGCGCGGGGCCGTGCGGGGCCCGTGCGCCCCCTCGGGACGGACGCCCCCGGCTGGTACCATCGCCGCACCATGCCCGAGAGCTTCCACGAGCAGATCGACGACGACGGCGTGAGCCTCGTCACCCTCGACCGTCCCGAGCGGTACAACGCGCTGACCTTCGAGGTCTACCGCGAGCTCGCCGACCGCTTCGCCGCCATGCAGCACGACGACGCGGTGCACGCGGTGGTGATCACCGGGGCCGGCAAGGCGTTCTGTTCCGGCGGCGACGTGCACGACATCATCGGTCGGCTGTTCGAGGTGAGCGAGGAGGAGACCCTCGCGTTCACGCGCATGACCGGCGAGCTCATCGCGAACATGCGCAAGCTGCGCAAGCCGATCTTGGCCGCGGTGAACGGCATGGCGGCCGGCGCGGGGGCCGTGATCGCGCTCGCGTCCGACCTGCGGGTCTTCGCGCAGACGGCGAAGATCGCGTTCCTGTTCACGAACGTCGGGCTCACGGGCGCCGACATGGGCGCCGGCTACCTGCTGCCGCGCGTCGTGGGACAGGGACGGGCGTCCGAGCTGCTGCTGCTCGGCAACGCGATCGACGCGGCCACCGCCGAGCGCTACGGCCTCGCGAACCAGGTCGTCCCGCGCGACGAGTGCCTGCCCACGGCGATGGCGCTCGGACAACGCCTCGCGAAGGGTCCGCTCGCGGCGCTCGCCAGCACCAAGCACCTGATCGACGCCGAGTGGTCGCTCGACCTCGACACGGCCATCGAGATCGAGGCCCTGGCCCAGGCCATGCACCTGCGGCAGCCCGACCACAAGCGCTTCCACGCGGCCTTCGTCGCCAAGCGTCCCCCGCGCTTCTCGGGCGAGATCAAGCGCCACGGCGAAGGCGACGCGAGCTGACGTCCTCCCCCCGACCCCCGACGCACCGAGCCCCCGTGTCATGAGCCAGCGATTCGAGCGGCACATCTTCGTCTGCATCAACGCGCGCGAACCGGGCCATCCCAAGGGATGCTGCGCGAGCAAGGGCGGCGCCGAGGTGGCCGAGGCGCTGAAGGTCGCCGCGTACGAGCAGGGCCTCAAGGGACGCGTGCGCGTCAACAAGGCCGGCTGCCTGGACGCCTGCGCGGACGGCATCTCGGCCGTGGTCTATCCCGAGGGGGTCTGGTACCGCGGCGTGACGCTCGACGACGTCGACGAGATCGTCGCACGCACGCTCGTGGCGGGCGAGATCGTCGAGCGCCTGCTGGCGCCCGCGCACCCGCGGAAGGCCGGAGCGTGAGCGACGGCGCGTCCGACGTCGACCCGCGCGAGACCGCGCGCACCGCGGCCGAGGTGCGCGAGCGCGCGCGCCGCTTCGCCCACGACGAGATCGCGCCCCACGCCGGCGCGTGGGACAAGGCCGGACGCGTGCCGCGTTCCGTCGTCACGCGCCTGGGCGAGCTGGGCTTCCTGGCCGGCCCGCTGCCGCGCGAGGTCGGCGGCAGCGGCTGGAACAACGAGATCTTCGTCGGCGTGTACGAGGAGATCGGACGGGCCTGCAGCAGCACGCGCGGCTTCCTCGCGGTGCACACCGGTCTCGTCTCGCAGTGCCTCTTCGACCACGCGCGCGACGACGACCGTGCGCGCTGGCTGCCGAAGCTCGCGTCCGGCGAGGCCATCGGCTGCTACGCGCTCACCGAGGACGGCGCCGGCAGCGACGTGCAGTCGATCGCCACCACCGCCACGCGCGACGGCGACGACTGGGTGCTGAACGGCAGCAAGGTCTGGATCACCAACGGCGGCATCGCCGACCTGTGCATCGCGTTCGCGCGCACCGGCGAGGGCAAGCGCGCGCTGACCGGCTTCGTGCTCGAGCTGCCCGTCGACGGCCTGCAGCGCCTGCCGCTCGGCGTCGAGCCGCTGGGACACCGCGCCTCCGACCACGCGCGGCTCGTGTTCGACGGCGTGCGCGTGCCCGACGAGCGGCGGCTCGGCGAGGTCGGCGACGGCTTCCGCATCGCCATGTCGGCCCTCGACCACGGACGCCTGGGCGTGGCCGCCGGCGCGGTGGGCATCGCCCGCGCTTGCCTCGACGAGGCCGTGACGCACGCCCGCGAACGACGCCAGTTCGGACAGCGCATCGGCGACTTCCAGATGGTGCAGGCCGACCTGGCCGAGATCTACGCCTCGACCGAGGCCGCCTCGGCGCTCGTCGAACGCGCCGCGCGCGCGGCCGACGCCCACGCGCCCGACGTCACGCGGCTCACGTCGGCGGCCAAGCTGTTCGCCACCGAGGTCGCCCAGCGCGCCGCCGAGAAGGCCGTGCTGCTGCTGGGCAACCGCGGCTACGGCGACGGCCACAGCGTCGAGCGGCACTACCGCGACATCCAGGGCCTGCGCATCTACGAGGGCACCAACCACATCCAGCGGTTGATCATCGGACGCTCCCTCGTCGGCAAGCCGTGAGCCAGCGCGCGTCGCAGCCTCCCCCCGCGCCGCGCCGCGCCGACGACGTCCGCAGCGCCCACCCCTCGACGCACACGCGCGGCGGATGCGCCCGTCGCGTGGCGCTGCTGCTGGGCGCGCTGCTGGCCGCCGCGGCCGTGTCCGAGTGGCTGCTGCCCTCGCCGCTCGACGCCTGGATCCCGCCGCTTCTCCAGCGCGCGCGCGGCGGACGGGTCGTGCTGCGAGCGGGCGACGACCCCACGCGCTGGCCCTCGGTGTCCCTGCATCCCGTGCGCCCTCGGCTGGTGTGGATCGGCGCGAGCACCGTGGTCGGCGTGCCGTTCGACCCGTGGTCGTCGCCTCCGAAATGGCTCGGACTGCTGCTCGCCGCCCAGGGCCTCGACGTCGAGGTGCTGCCCGTGGCCGCCCCCGGCAAGACCGCGCGCGAACTCGTGGCCTGGCTGCCCGACGTGCTGACGCTCGAGCCCGACGCGGTGATCCTCACCACGGGACACAACGAGTACCTCGACGCGCATCGCCTGCTGGCCGACTCGTGGCTCGAGCGCTCGGCGCTGCTGCATCCGCTCTGCCGGCGCCTCGGGATCTCGTTCGGCGCAGGGGAAGAGGCTCCCACCGAATCCCGTCCCTTCGACCACGCGGCCGTGGCGGGCGCGTTCCGGGACACGCTCGCGCACGCACGCGCACTGTGCGCCGCGGCCGGCGTGCCGCTGCTGCTCACGCTGCCGGTGAGCAACCTGGCCGACTGTCCCCCGGTGCTCGGACGCTCGGCCCAGGCGGCCTGGTCCGCCGGACGCGCGCGCCTCGAGGCCCACGACGACGTCGGCGCCTTCCCGCTGCTGCGGCAGGCCCGCGACGAGGACGCCTGGCCCGCGCGAGCCCCCGCGCGGCTCGTCGATGCGATGCGCCAGCTCGGCCCGCCGCTGGTCGACGTCGCGGCGCGCTTCGACGAGGCGACGCACGGGCGTCCCCCGGGCTTCAACCTCTTCATGGATCACTGCCATCCGACCCTGGCCGGGCAGCGGCTGCTGGCGCTCTCCGTGTCCGAGACCCTGCGGCAGCAGGGCGTCCTCGCGACGCCGGCGAAGGACGGACGCGTTCCGACGCTCGACGAGGGGCTGGCTGCGCTGTCCGTCCCGCGCTCGCTGGAGAGCACCGCCCGGGCGCGCAGCCTGCGCGCGCTGCTGCACCTCGCGTTCCTCGGCGAGCCCGGCAATCCGATGATCGCCACGGCTCGCAGCCTGGCGCGCAACGCCTGGGTCTCGCTGGACGACCCGGTCTCGGCCACCCTGCTCGCGGTGCTCGAGCAGCGCCCGCCGGACGCACGGGCCGCGCTGGCGGCCGCCACGCCTTCCGATCGTCACGAGCTGCTGCGCCTCGTGCGCACCTGGACGCGCGTGGCCGCCGCCTTCGCGCGCGTGGGCCTGGCCGAGGCAGACCTCGCGCCGACACCGGCGCCGCGGGACGGGCCCGGCACCGACCCCGGTGCGCCGGACGCGGCACCGGATGACGTGCCCGACGCGCCCCCTCGACGCTGAGGCCGGGCGGCGTCGATCTTGTGTCCCCCAGGGTGACAGACTAGGATTCCCAGCCGCTTCGCGTCCCCCGACGGACGCGTCGGATGGTGGATGTAGCTCAGTCGGTTAGAGCACCAGGTTGTGGTCCTGGGGGTCGGGGGTTCGAATCCCCTCATCCACCCCATCCTCGCGCGCCGGGTCGCCCGCGCGACTGCCGCGTGACCTCGGGCGCACGAGTGCGCTAGCGATGGCCGGCGCGATGCGTGACGCGCCGCCGTCCACGACGCCCCGGGGAGGTCCGGCTTGCTGCGAACCGCCATGCTGCTGCTCGCGCTCGCCGTCGTCGGAGCGGCCCAGGTGCCGCCGCCGCACGGCGCTCCGCCGCCGGACGACGGTCCGCGTGCCCCGCTCGGCGTGGCCGGGGGACGGCCGTCGCCAGCCGACCGGCGTCCACCGCCGCCGCGCGACGCGGCGCGACCCGAGCGTCCGCCGCGCGAACCACTGCGGCAGCTCGTGCTGGCCAGCCCCGTGGTGCTCCTGGCCGACGTCGAACGCAGCTCGCAGCAGGCCTTCGACGACGGCGCCGCCGACCTGGTCCTGCGCCCCTCGCGCGTGCTGCGGGGGCAGGTCCCGACGGTGCTGCTCAACGCGCGCACGTCGCAGCGTTCGACGCGCCCCGCGGCCGGCGAATCGGGCGTGTTCTTCCTCTCGCCGGCCGAGCAAGAACGGTCCGACGCGCCGCTCGTGCTCGATGCCTGGGTCCCGGCCAGCGGACGCACGCTGGCCGTCTTCGAGCACAGCCTGGTCGAACTCCTCGACATCCTCGACGAGCGCGCGGCCAGCCGCCGCGAGGCGCGCACCACCGAGTGGCTGGTGCAACTCGTCGAAGAACCCGACACGCGCTGGGACGGACTCCTCGACCTGTCCTCCGCCAGCGACCCGCGGGCCGCGGGACGACGCGCGGGCCGTCCGCAGTTCGACGCCGGCCAGCGCGCCCGTCTGCTCGCGGTGCTGCTCGCCGAGCGCGACCTGACGTCCACGGGCACGACCCTGGCGGCGCTGCTGCCGCAGGGCGGAGACCCCCACGTCGAGCGCTGGCTGTGGGACCGGCTGAACGAGTCCCGCGAGCTGCCGATGCCCGTCACGGGCGAAGCCATGCACCTGCTGGCGCGACGCCTCGACGACCGCACGGCCGAACGGCTGGCCGACGACCTCCCGGCCGGCGGTCCGCAGGAGCAGCGCAAGGACGTCGTGGCGCGCTTCCTCGAGCGACTCGAGCCGCGCGTCTTCCCCGACGAGCCGCGGCGCGACGGCTGAGTCGTCGTCGCCTGTCGCGCAAGCGTCCCCGGTTCCCGCGTCGCGGAAGCCCGTGGCGCCCCTCAAGTCGCGCGCTCCCGCCGGACGATGCCTCCTGGAAGCCGATCGCCCGAGGACCCGCCATGGCCGCGCCCGAGCCCCAACCCGTCGAGATCGCGTCCGAGAAGCCGTCCGTCCCGGGCTTGCCGGCCGAGATCCTGTTCCTGCTCGTCATCGGCTGCCTGACGGTGTTCTTCAGTCTCGCCGGGATCCCCGGCACGGCCACGCCGGTGGCCGGCGACGGCAGCGACGCGCTGCGCCAGGGCTGGGCCGAGCAGCGCACGGCGGCCGTGCACGACGCGACGTCCCCGGCAGCCCTCGAGGCATCGCTCCCGCGCGGCCGCTGACGGCCGCCGCGACCGGCGCTCCCCGGCCGCGCCCGGAGCCCGTCGCCCGCGTTCGCACAGACGGCCTCGAGTCCCGTGCGCGGCCGCGGCCGACGTTCTTCGTCCCCCGCCTCTTGATCCACGGCGGGCGAACCGGTTCCATATGCGGCTCGCCGTGCCCTCTTAGCTCAGTTGGTAGAGCAGCTGACTCTTAATCAGCGGGTCCAAGGTTCGAGTCCTTGAGGGGGCACCAACTTCTTCCGCCGCTCCGGGCCGTGGGCCTGTCGACGCGGCACCGACGCGGGCGCGCGTCGCTCGTCCGGCGCGGTTCGCGCGGTACACTGCGGCCGCGACGGCGGCGGATCGCCGGTGCAGACGCCACACGGGCGACACCGCCGATCACGCGCTCAAGACCGAGAATCGCAGACGTTCCGTGCGTCGCTCACCGGCCCGGCGCCTCACCTCCGAACGCTCCGCTGCAAGGACGATCCCGATGCTCATGACCTCCCTGTTCCTGTCCTTCGCCCTGGCCGCCCCGAGCGTGCTCGCGGGCGACCTCGAGGAAGCCAAGGACTTCCTCGCGAAGGGCTGGTTCGACGACGCAGCCAAGGCCTTCCAGCAGCTCATCGACGAAGGTGCCGGCGACGCGACCGAGCTCGAGCAGTACCTGGCCGAGGCGCAGATCGGCGCCGGCGACGTCGACGCCGCCCTCGAGATCCTCGAGGCCCTGCCCGAGAGCTACCGCACCAAACTGCTGCTCGGACGCACGTACGCGATCTGGGCCGAGCAGCTCGCGTACGACAACGCGTCGGCCGACGACGTGAGGTTCACGCGCCTCGACGGCGTCTCGCACTACAAGCGCGCGGTCGAGCTCGCGCCGCCCGGTGACTCCGAAGCCGTGGTCGCGCTGGGCTACCTGCAGCTCTTCGGACTGGGCGACTACAAGGCCGCGCTCGAGCTGGCCGAGACCTACCTCGCCAAGCGTCCCGACGACGCCGAGCTGCTGCTCCTGCGCGGCAACGCGCTGGTCTTCGACTGGTACTACAAGGCGCAGGGCGACGACGAGCTCGCTGCCGACGACGCCTGGAACCAGGCCGTCGACGACCTCAAGTCGGCCGACGCCAAGCTCGGCAAGGGACGCGTCGAGGCGCTCAACCAGCTCATCTACCTCTACCAGGCCAAGGACCGCGCCCTCGACGCCGTGAACGCCGCGGTGCAGATCGTCGAGCGCCAGGACGACCCCGACCTCGGGCAGCTCTACGAGCTCGCCAAGCAGTACAGCTACGCCCGTCAGTTCGCCGCCGGGGCCAAGGCGCTCGAGACGATCGTCAAGCTCAACGCGAGCGACCTGCGCCGCCGCATCCGGCGCGAGGACGACCCCGACGACGTGGCGCTCAACCTGCACTGGTCGACCTCGGTCTACACGAACCGCAACGACAACGCCACGGCGCGCATGATCCTCGAGGCCATCGTGGCCGCCGACCCCGCGGCCCCGGACATCTGGGACAACTACGCCGTGGCCTGCCAGACCACCGGCCAGTTCGACGATGCCATCAAGGCCTACGACAAGAAGATCGCGCTCTTCCCCGACGATCCGCGCACCTACAACGACAAGGCGAAGATCCTCGAGGAGAACCTCAACCGCGACTCGTCCGAGACGATCCCGCTCTACGAGAAGGCCGTCGCGATGTGCGAGGAGCAGTTGAAGGACCCCGAGATCGACGCCGCCTGGAAGGCGCACCTCGAGGAGACGCAGCGCGTGGCGCGCGGCAACCTCGACGCGCTCAAGCCGGCGCCGTCGCTGCTCGACTCGGTGCTCGACCGTCTCAAGAACGCCGGCGACAAGGCCGGTGACGAGGGCGGCGACTCCGGAGGCGACTCGGGCAACTGACCCGACCACCGCTCCGTCGTCGCACCGCGGCCGCGCCCTCCGCTCGTCGGACGGCGCGGCCGCGCGCGTTCGCGGGTCGCACGCGACGCGGTGCCGCCGCCTTCCGACATCGGACGGTCAAGGACGCGCGGCGGGTGCGCCCGGTATCATCGGCCCACCCCGCCCGGGGGAAGTCCCGCGCGGCGCACGGGAGGTCGTCGCTCCCCCGCCGTGCAGCGCGCTGCGTCGCCCGACGCCCTGCGTCCCCCGGGCCACCGGCCTCCTCGGGGATCCGTCCCATGCTGCGCATCCGTCTGCTGGCGAGCACGCTGCTGCTCGCCCTGGCTGTCCCGTCCCTGCTCGCCGCCGACGCCGAGATCGTGCGCGGCAACGGGCGCTTCGCCTTCGAGGAGACCACGCTCGAGAACGGCCTGCGCGTCATCTCGCTCGAGGACCACAGCACGCCGATCGTGGCCGTCCAGCTCTGGTACCACGTGGGCAGCAAGGACGAGCAGCCCGAGCGCCAGGGCTTCGCGCACATGTTCGAGCACATGATGTTCCGCGGCACCGACCGGCTCGGTCCCAAGGACCACTTCGAGTACGTGCGCCGCACGGGCGGCGACTGCAACGCCTACACCGCGTTCGACCAGACCGTGTACGTGCAGGAGGTGCCGTCCAACCAGCTCGACATGATCCTGTGGCTCGAGGCCGAGCGCATGGCCGCGCTCAAGATCGACGAGGGCGGCTTCGCCACCGAGCGCAAGGTCGTCGAGGAGGAGCGGCGCCTGGGCCTGAACCGTCCGTACGGCATGGTGCTCGAGCGCGTGCTCGACTTCGTCTTCACGAAGCATCCCTACCGCTGGTCGCCGATCGGCAAGATCGAGCACCTGCGCGCGTCGACCGCCGACGACATCCAGCACTTCTGGGACACGTACTACGTGCCGAACAACGCCACGCTCGTGGTGGTCGGCGACGTGACGCACGCGCAGGTGCGCGAGCTCGCGCAGAAGCGCTTCGGCTGGATCCCGCGCTGCCCCGAGCCACCGCGGGTGACGGTCGTCGAGCCCGTCGACAAGGGCCTGCGGAGGCTCGAGATCTCCGAGGAGAGCGGTCCCGCGCCGGTGGGCGGCATCGTCTTCCTGACCGTGCCCGCCGGACACCCCGACGCGCTCCCGCTGCAGATGCTGATGCAGATCCTGGGCGGCGGCGAGTCGTCGCGCACGTACCTCTCGCTCGTGCGCCGGAAGGAGGTCGCCGAGATCGCGGGCGGCGGCGCCAT
>JACKHS010000042.1 GCA_020638875.1 Planctomycetota bacterium | reverse complement strand
ACACTCCGCGATTCGCGCCGCCCCTCCAGGCCTCTCGCCGCCCCTCCGCATCACGCGTCCATGGACAACCAGACCCTGCCCCAGCGCCTTCAGAAGTCCGTCTGCGGGTCGTTCCACAAGACCGCTCTGCTTCAGAAGCGCGTGCGCGAGCTCATCCGCGGCGCGGCCCCGCTGATCGAGACGCGTGAGAAGAACCCGATCAAGATCGCGTTCCTGGAGATGGAGCGCGGCCTGATCGAGCTCATCCCCGACGAGGACACGACGCCCGTCTTCTGAGCGCTGCGGCGCCCCGGCCCCGCGTCCCGGCCTCGTGAGCGCGCGACCCGAGGAGTGGCTCGCTCGTCGCGGCGGGGCGCGGGAACTGCTGCGCGTCCCGGCCGCGCTGTTCGGCGCGCTCGCTTGCGCGCGCAACGGACTCTACGACGTCGGCCTGCTGCCCGCCGCGCGCCTCCCCGCGCCCGTCGTCAGCGTCGGCAACCTGACCGTCGGCGGCACCGGCAAGACGCCGATGGTCGTGCACCTCGCGCGCGAGCTCTCCCGCCGCGGGCGTCGCGTCGGCCTGCTCTCGCGCGGCTACCGCAAGCAGCACGACTCCCTCAACGACGAGGGCCTCCTGCTCGCCGAGCTCCTGCCCGACGTCCCGCACGTGCAGGACGCCGACCGCGTGCGCGGCGCGCACGCCCTGCTGCAGCGCGGCGTCGACGTGGTCCTGCTCGACGACGGCTTCCAGCACCGGCGCCTCGCGCGCGACCTCGACCTGGTGCTGCTCGACGCCACGCGGCCGTGGGGCCTGCCCGCACCCGACGACGGCGCCGCGCCGCTGCGCGCGCTGCTGCCGCGCGGCTTGCTGCGCGAGGCCGTGCGCTCGCTCGCGCGCGCGAACGCGCTCGTGATCACGCGCAGCGACGCGCTCGCGCCGGCCGCCCTCGCCGCGCTCGAGGCCGAGCTGCAGCGCGAGGTGCCCGGCGTCGCGCGCCTGCTCGCCGAGCACCGGCCCAGCGCGCTGCGCGACGGCGCGACGCGGCTCGCGCCGAACGCCCTCGCCGGGCGCGCCGTGCGCCTCGTGTCGGGCATCGGCAACCCGGCCGCGTTCGAGGCCACCGCGCGCGGCCTCGGCGCCGACGTGCGCGGCGTGCACGCGTTCCCCGACCACCACGCCTACCGCGCCGACGAGCTCGCCGCGCTCGCGGAGCCCGGCGTCGCGCTGCTCGTCACCGCGAAGGACGCCGTCAAGCTCGCCGCGCTCGGCGTGCCGCACCTCGTGCTCGAGGTCGAGCTCGCGATCACGCGCGGCGCGCAGGTGCTCGCCGCGCTCGTCGACGCGCTGCCGCCGAGCCTGGCCGAGGCGCGCCGCATGGCGCAGCACGAGGGCCTGCATGGCTGAGGCGGAGGAGCTCGAGGCCGTCCGCTTCGACGAGGCGCGCAACCTCGGCGCGGCCGGCGGCGTGGGCGCGTGGCTCGAGTACGCGCTCACGCGCGGCCTGCTGGGCACGATCGGCCGGCTGCCCGACGGCGCGCGGCGCGCGCTCGTCTCGGGCGCGGCGCGGTTGGCCATGCGCCTCGACGCGCGCCACCGCGAGGCCGCGCGGAGCTTCCTGCGCCAGGCGCTCGGCTGCGCGCACCTCGAGAAGGACGGCGACGCGCGCATCCTGCAGGCCTACCGCCACCTCTTCCGCATCTCGCTCGACGCGGCCGCCTTCGACCGGCGCGTGCCGCAGGCGACGCTGCTCGAGCACTACCGCCTGCGCACCTGCGCCGGCTTCGAGGAGGCCGTGCGCGCCGGCCGCGGCGGCGTGCTGGTCACGCCGCACGTCGGCGACTGGGAGGCGGCGGCCGCGGCGCTGCCGCACCTCGGCATGACGCCCACGTACGTCGTGGCCCGCCCGCCGCGCAACCGCTACCTCAGCGAGCACCTGCTGCGCGTGCGCGAGCGCAAGGGCGTCACGGTGATGCCGCGCCGCGGCGGCATGGCGCAGGCCGGCACGATCCTCGAGCGCGGCGGCTGGATCGCGATGCTGCTCGACCAGCGGCCCAGCGGGAAGCACGTCGTCGCGCCCTTCTTCGGCCGCCCGGCGCCCTGCGAGCGCGGCGCGGCCGTGCTGCTCAAGCGCATGCGCGTGCCGGTGCTGATCGGCGCGAACTACCTCACCGACGAGCCCTTCCGCTACGACCTGCGCGTCACGCGCGTGCTGCAGCCCGAGGAGCTGGCCGAGCTCTCGATCGTCGAGCTCGTCACGCTGCTGAACCGCGAGATGGAGGCGCTGATCCTGCGCCACCCCGAGCAGTACTTCTGGTTGCACGACCGCTATCGCGGCGCGTAGGGCCGCACGCCCCCTCGCGAGCTCCCGGCTCCCACCATGGCGATCTTCCTCCTCGGCCTCAGTCGTTGCCCGATCTGCGAGGAGGTGCACGAGACCTCCGAGGGCGTCGAGCTCCTGCCCGCCGTCGCGTGGGGCGAGAGCGACCCGCTCTGGGAGCTGAGCGACGCGGCCGTGCACGCCTCCTGTCTGGCGCCCGATCCCAGGCAGCCGCTGCTCGCGCGCGTCCTCGAGGCCTTCGAGCGGAACCGTCTGTTGGCGCCGCCGCGCTGCCTCGCGTGCGGCGGGGAGATCGACGACCCGCGGGATTACATCGGCCTTCCCTGGCTCACGCACGACGAGGCCGATCCCCTGGCGGCCTACTCGTTCCGGCTCATCCATGCCTCGCACGTGAGGACGTGGAAGGACTACGACGCGTTCATGGAGCTGCTGCGGCGTCGAGTCGACGAGGAGCCCGCGTTCGGCTGGGTCGTGAAGACGATGGAGCGGGCGCGCGGCGCGGGGAGGTAGGCTCCGCTCGGAGGGAGCGGCGGCCTGTCCCTCGCGCCCCGACGTCCGTCGGATGCCGCTCCGGGCCAGAACCGGCGCTGACCCTTCCAACCGACGCCCCCTTCGGAGATCCTGCACGCCCCATGCGCCCCCTCGACCCCGAGCTGGACCCGTTCCCCGCGATGCGGGCGGTCCGCACCTACCCCCTGGCCAGTCGCCGCAGCCTGGTCTCGCTCGATCAGTTCTGCGAGGTGCCCGAGCCGCTGGACGGCTTCGAGGGCTTCGTCGACTCGCTGCCGGACATCTACGCCGGCACGCACTTCAAGCGGCTGGTGCAGCGCATCGTCGACGCGAAGCTCGGCGGCAAGCCGGTGGCGGTGGCGCTCGGCGCGCACGTGCTGAAGGTCGGGCTCGCGCCGCTGCTCATCGACCTGATGCGGCGCGGCGTGATCGACCACGTGGCGATGAACGGCGCCGGCGCGATCCACGACTTCGAGATCGCGACGGCGGGCTGCACGTCGGAGGACGTCGGCGAACAGCTCCCGCGCGGCGAGTTCGGCTTCGCCGAGGAGACCGGCGCGGGCCTGGCGCGCGCGGCGGCGAAGGGCTGCACGGCCGCGGCGGGGCGCGAGGCCGGCTTCGGGCGCGCGCTCGGGCACCTGCTGCTCGAGGAGGGCGCGCCGCACGCCGCGCTCTCGGTCAGCGCCGAGGCCGCGCGCCTGGGCGTCGGGTGCACCGTGCACGTATCGCTCGGCGCCGACATCGTCCACATGCACCCGGCCTGCTCGGGCGCGGACGTCGGCGAGGCGAGCGTGATCGACTTCCGCCACGTCTGCCGCCTCGTGCACGGCATGAACGGCGGCGTCTGGATCAACGTGGGCTGCGCGGTGGTGCTGCCCGAGACGTACCTCAAGGCGGTCAGCGTCGCGATCAACCTCGGCGCCGACCTGTCGGACATGACCACGGCCAACCTCGACATGCTGCGCCAGTACCGCGCGGAGACGAACGTCGTGCAGCGGCCGCCGGGAATGGGGCTCACGCTGATCGGCCAGCACGAGCTGCTGCTGCCGCTCTTGCGCATGGCCGTGCTGAGCAAGCTCGCGCGCGCGGGCTGGAGCGGAGGACGCGCATGATGGACCCGGAGCGCCTGGAGGCCCTGCTCGACGACCCGCGCCGCGCGCGCGTGCTGATCGTCGGCGACCTGATGCTCGACCGCTACGTGACCGGCGAGGTCACGCGCATCTCGCCCGAGGCGCCGATCCCGGTGCTGGCGGCGAAGCGCGCCGAGGAGAAGCTCGGCGGCGCGGGCAACGTCGCGCTGAACCTCGCCGTGATGGGCGCGGAGGTCGAGCTCGTCGGCGTCGTCGGCGACGACGGCTGGGGCCGCGCGCTGCGCGCGCTGCTCGAGGAGGCCGGCATCGGCACGTCGGGCCTGGTGGTCGACGCCGCGCGGCCGACGAGCCTCAAGACGCGCATGGTCAGCGGCGTGCAGCAGATGCTGCGCGTCGACTGGGAGGAGGCGCGCGCGCTCGACGCGGCGGCGAGCGCCGCGGTGGTCGAGAAGGTCGAGGCCATGCTGGCGAGCGTCGGCGCGATCGTGCTCTCGGACTACGGCAAGGGCGTGCTGACGCCGAGCGTGCTCGAGGCGGTGCTCGTGTCCGCGCGCCTGGCCGGCGTGCCGGTGCTCGTCGACCCCAAGGGCAGCGACTACACGCGTTACAAGGGCGCGACGCTCATCACGCCCAACCGCAAGGAGGCCGAGGAGGCGCTCGGGCGCAAGCTGCCCGACCTCGCGGCCGTGGAGGAGGGCGCGGGCGACCTGATCGACCTCGCCGGGCTCGACGCGGCGGTCATCACGCTCGGCGCGCAGGGCATCTACTACCGCACGAAGGACGGCGAGAGCGGACACGAGCCGACGAAGGCGCGCGCGGTCTTCGACGTGACCGGCGCGGGCGACACGGTCGTCGCGCACCTCGCGCTGCACGTCGCCGCGGGCCACCCGCTCGCGGCGGCGGTCGCGCTCGCCAACCAGGCCGCCGGCATCGTCGTCGGGCGCCTCGGGACGAACGCGGTCGAGCGCGAGGAGCTGCGCGCCACGCTGCGCCAGCAGATGCACCACCACGGCAAGGTGCTGCACAGCGACGAGGAGCTGCACGCGCTGCTCAACGTCTGGCGCGCCGAGGGGAAGCGCATCGTCTTCACCAACGGCTGCTTCGACGTGCTGCACGTCGGGCACGCGACCTACCTGCGCTTCGCGCGCTCGCGCGGCGACGCGCTGATCGTCGGCGTGAACGACGACGACAGCGTGCGGCGCCTGAAGGGCCCCGAGCGGCCGGTCAACCCGATCGAGGACCGCCTCGAGCTGCTCGCCGCGCTCGAGATGGTCGACGCGGTGATCGCGTTCGGCGAGGACACGCCCGCCAAGATCGTCGAGCGCGTCACGCCCGACGTGCTCGTGAAGGGCGAGGACTGGGCCGAGAAGGGCGTCGTCGGCCGCGAGTGGGTCGAGAAGCACGGCGGTCAGGTCGTGCTCGCGCCGCTCGTGCCGGGCCGCTCGACGACGAACATCCTCGCGCGCGCCAAGGGCGGGGAGTCCGGCGCTCCGCGCTGAGGCGCCGCCGCCGACGGGATCATGCGCGTCCTCTTCGTCTACCCGAACCTCTACACGCAGATGGGGTTCAACCACGGGCTCGCGTCGTTGAGCGCCGTGCTGAAGGACGCGGGGCACGCGACGCGCCTCGTGAACCTGAACGAGAAGCTGCCGCCGGTGCCGACGCGCGAGGAGGTCGTCGAACTCGTGCGCGAGTGGGCGCCGGGCCTCGTCGCGTTCTCCTGCCTGACGCAGCAGTACGGCGCGGCGCGCGAGCTGGCCGAGTTCCTGCGCGCGGCGCTCGGCGACGCCACGCCGCCGCTCGTCGTGGGCGGCATCCACCCGACGATGGTGCCCGACGAGGTCATGGCCGACGGCGTGTGGGACCACGTCGGCGTGGGCGAGTGCGAGGACGCTTTGCTCGCGCTGGTGACGCGACTCGCGGCCGGCGAGGCGCCCGACGACGTGCCGAACTTCCTCTCGTGGCGCGGCGGTACGCGGCCGCGGGAGGCGGCGGCGCGCGCGGCGCGCGAGTGGGTCAAGAACCCCGTCGGCGCCTTCCCCGACTACGCGAACCTGCCCGAGCCCGACTACGCGCTCTTCGACACGCAGCGCATCACCGACCAGAAGCACGGCTGGTTCGGGCTGATGTCCTCGCGCGGGTGCCCGTACCGCTGCACGTACTGCCTGAACCACAAGATCGTCGACCGCTACAAGGAGGACCTCGGCAAGGGCGTCTCGAGCCTGGGCTTCTTCCGCTTCCGCCCGGCCGACAAGCTGATCGCCGAGATCCGCCGCGTGCTCGACACGTACACCGGCATCGGCACGTTCATCTTCGACGACGACCTGTTCACGCAGAACGTCGAGCACGCGCTCGCGATCTGCGCGGCGTACGAGGCGGCCGGCATCGGCGTGCCCTTCGTGGTCAACGCGCACGTCAAGAAGCTCGACCCGCGCGTCGCGGAGGCGCTCGGGCGCGCCGGCGGCCGCATCCTCAAGCTCGGCATCGAGTCGGGCTCGCCGCGCGTGCGCGCGCGCGTGCTGAAGCGCCACATGACCGACCGCGACATCGACGAGACCGTCGCGAGCGCCGAGGCCGCCGGCCTGCACACCTCCGGCTTCGTCATGGTCGGCCTGCCCAGCGAGACGCCCGAGGAGCTGTGGGAGACCGTCGACTGCCTGGCGCGCACGCGCATCGGCCGCTTCCGCACGTCGTTCTTCTTCCCGTTCCCCGGCACCGAGGGCTGGGACCTGGCGATCGAGCACGGCCACGTCGGGCGCGAGGAGATCACCTCGCTGACGACGTTCACCGACGGCAGCGCGCTCGACTTCGGCCCCGAGCAGAACCTGCTCGTGGACAAGCTCGGCAAGGCCATGCCGTGGTTCGTGAACGCGCGCCTCGCGCGCTTCCACCCCGGCGCGCCGGCGTCGGCGCGCTACGCGACGCTGGTCGAGCGCGTGCTCGCGATGGACGCGGCCGCGTGGGAGGCCTTCAAGCCGTGCCTGCGCGAGGTCGACGCGGCGCTCAGCGCCGACGCGACGGCCAACGGCGAGCTGCACTACGCGATCCGCTACAACGACTTCATGGGCGTGCGCTCGGACTGGTTCCTCGCCGAGGAGCAGGGCCTGGAGTGGACCACCGCCGCCGCGCGGCCCGCGCGCGAGGACCTGGAGCGCGCCGCGCTGGCGGCCGCCGCGGCGGAGGTCTCGTGAGCGGCGCCGTGCCGGACTTCGCGGGCCTGTCGGTCGCGGTGGCGGGGGACCTCGTCGCCGACCACTACCTGCGCGCCGAACCGCGCCGCCTCTCGCGCGAGGCGCCGGTGATGGTGCTGCGGCACCTGTCGGAGCAGCTCGGCGCGGGCGGCGCCGCGAACACCGCGCGCAACCTGCGGGCGCTCGGTGCGCGCGTGTCCGTGTTCGGGCTCGTCGGCGCCGACGCGAACGGCCGCGAGTTGCTGCGCGTGCTCGAGGCCGAGGGCCTCGACGTCGCCGGCGTCGTCGTCGACGCCGCGTGGACCACGCCGACCAAGACGCGCGTCCTGGCGGCCGAGCCGCGGCGCTCGCCGCAGCAGGTGCTGCGCATCGACCGCGAGCCGGCGCAGCCCGCGAGCCCGACGCAGCGCCAGCGCGTGGCCGAGGCGTTGCGCGCGCGGCTGACGACGCTCGACGCGGTGCTGGTGTCCGACTACGAGTACGGCCTCGTCGACGAGGAGCTCGCGCTCGTCGCGCGCGGCGCCGCGGCGGCCGGCCGCACGGTCGTGCTCGACCCGCGCCTCGCGCCCGAGCGCTTCCGCGGCATCACCGCGCTGACGCCGAACGTCGGCGAGCTCGCGCGCTTCACCGCCGTCGACGCGCACCGCCTCGACCACCCCGGTGAGCTGCGCCGCGCCGCGCGCGCCGTGCTCGAGCAGGTCGATGTCGACTACCTGCTCGTGACGCGCGGCAACCTCGGCATGGCGCTGTTCGGCGAGGGGCTGCCCGAGCCCGGCGTGGCCGTCGAGGCCTCGGGCGAGGGCGAGGTCACCGACGTCTCGGGCGCCGGCGACACGGCCGCCGCGGTCTTCACGCTGGCGCTCGCCTCGGGCCTCGCCGCGCCGGAGGCCATGCGCCTGGCGAACACGGCCTCGGGCGTCGTCGTGATGGAGAACGGCGCGGCGGTGTGCACGCGCGCGCAGCTCGAGGGCGCGCTGCCGAAGAGCCCCGCGCCGGGCCTGCTCTCGACCTCGGGGCGGCCGTGAGCGCGGCGACGCCCCGCGACGAGGCCGCGCGCCGCGTGCGCGCGTGGCGCGACGCCGGCGAGCGCGTCGTGCTCGCCAACGGCTGCTTCGACCTGCTGCACGTCGGTCACCTGCGCTACCTGGCCGACGCGCGCTCGCGCGGCACGCGGCTCGTCGTGGCGTTGAACACCGACGCCTCGGTGCGCGGCCTCAAGGGCGACGGCCGGCCCTGGACGCCGCTCGCCGAGCGCGCCGAGCTGCTGCTCGGCTTCGCGTGCGTCGACCTCGTGACGAGCTTCGACGAGCCGACGCTCGAGGCGACGCTGCGCGCGCTCGTGCCCGACGTGCACGCCAAGGGCCCCGACTACACGCCCGAGACCGTGCCCGAGCGCGAGGTCGACCGCGAGCTGGGCATCGAGATCGCCATCTGCGGCGACCCGAAGGACCACTCGACGACCGACCTGCTCGCGCGCGTGCGCGAGCGTTGAGGGCGAAAAAGCGCCGCCGCGCGTTTCCTCGCGGCGCGGCCGGGGCCTACCCTCCAGCGGCATGAGCGCGCACGACCCGGACCTCGACGCGACCGCCGCGGCGGAGGAGCGCGCCGAGCGCTCGCCGCAGGGCTTCGGCGTCGCGGCGATGGGCTTCGCGATCTCGGCCTGGTGCGGCATGTGCGGCATCGGCGGCGGGCTGTTCGCCGTGCCCGTGCTGCACTTCGTCTACAAGCTCGACCTGAAGCGCGCGATCCCCGTCTCGCTGTCGCTGGTCGCCGCGGGCACGATCTCGGGCACGATCGCCGAGGCCCTGCGCGCGGACAGCGCGCTGCGCTGGGGCATCGTCGCCGGCCTCGTGGTGGGCAGCCTGTTCGGCGCGCCGCTCGGCTTCCAGGTGGCCAAGCGCATCGACTCGCGCAAGCTCAAGCTGGTCTTCGCCGTGCTGCTGGCCTTCGTCGGCTCGCGCATCCTCGGCTTCGTGCCGCAGGCCATGGCCGCGGGCCCGGACGGCGTGCCGGTCTTCGAGCCGTCCTGGAGCGACTACGGTCTGGCCGCGGTGATCGGCCTGGGCGGCGGCTTCGTGGCGCCGCTCCTGGGCATCGGCGGCGGCCTGATCGCGGTGCCCGCGCTGCTCTTCGCGCTTCCGGGCATCGGCCACCTCGGCGCGCGCGCGTGCTCGCTCGCCATGGCGACGGTCACCTCGACGCGCTCGCTGGCGCTGTACTGGCGCGCCGGCCAGCTCGACCTGCGCGGCTCGGCGAGCTTCGCGCTCGGCGCGGTGGTGGGAGCCGTCGCCGGCGTGCGCCTGGTGCACATCCCGGGCGTCGAGGACGTCGCCGAGAAGATGCTCGGCGTCACGCTGCTGCTGGTCTGCCTGCGCTTCGTGCTCGACCTGCGCAAGCGGCCGGCGGAGGGCTAGTCGCCGCGGCGTCCGCGCTCGACCCGCGCAGCCTCGCCGGTCTCGGCCTCGCAGACGTGGAGTTCGTCGACTCCGCGCGCGGGGTGCGAGCGAAGCCACGGCGGAGAGGGGCGGTGCCGGAACGAGGAGGCGAAGGCAGCGCGATCGGCTCGGCCGCTTCGCGCGCCGTGCCTGCCTAGAACCGCCAACTCGGCCCCGCGTCGCGGGCGGGCTTCTCGCCCGTCAGCGCGGCGCGCAGGAGCTCGATCGGGATCGGGCCCTGGTGCAGCACGGCGTTGTGGAACTCGCGCGGCGACATGCGGCCCGAGTCCACCAGCTCGTGCGCCAGGGCGCGGAGCTGCAGGCCGCCGATCATGTAGCCGCACTGGTAGAGCGGCGAGTAGGCGTCGCCGATGTAGCGGCGGACCTCGGCGGTGGCGTTCTCGCGCTCGTGGCCGATGCGCTCGACGAGGAAGTCGATCATGGCCTCGGGCGTCGTCTCGCCGAGGTGGTAGCGCAGGGAGACGAGGATGCGCGCGGCGCGGTGGGCGCGCCAGAAAAGCATGCCCAGGCGCTCCTCGGGCGAGCGCGGCCAGCCGAGGTCCCACTCGACCATCTCCCAGTAGAGCGCCCAACCCTCGACCAGGAACGGCGTGCGGAAGCGGCCGCGGTGCGTCGCGTGGCGCTGCGCCATGAAGCCCTGCAGGTGGTGGCCGGGGATCAGCTCGTGCGGCGTCACGCAGCGCGTGAAGTGGCGGTTGTTGCCGCGCAGGCTCATGAGCTTCTCGGCCTGGCTCATGTCGTCGGTCGGGTAGGCGACGAGCACCTCCTGGCCGCCGTAGGCCGCGAAGGGCAGCGTGCGCTGCGCGCGCTTGTCGAGCATGCGCACGCGCCAGGTCTCGCGGCACAGCGCCGGAATCGTGACGAGGTCGCGCTCGTCGAGCCACGCGATCATCTCGCGCGCCTGCGCGGCGACGAGGTCGTCCTGCTCGCCGGGCGGCACCCAGGCCTGCTTGACCTCCTCGAGCGCGGCCTTCCAGTCGCCGGGGTGGCCCAGCTCGGCCGCGGCGCGCGCGAGCTCCGCCTCGCACCACGCGAGCTCGCGCTCGCCGATCGCGATGAGCTCCTCGGGCGAGTAGGCCAGGTACTCGCCGGCGAGGTCCTCGAGCAGCGCGTCGCGCCCGATCGGCGCGCCGATCAGCGGGTCGTCGTCCTCGCCCTTCTGCTTCGCGAGGCCCTCGCGCAGCTCCGTCTCCAGCGCGTCGAGCGCCTTGCCCGCGCGCGCGTGCGGCGCCTCGTTCCACCACGCGAAGTCCGGCCGGAAGGCGGCGTAGTGGCGGTACCACGTGTCGAGCGTGCGGCGCGCGTTCGCGACCCAGCGCGCGGCGCGCAGCGCGTCGGCGGCGTCGAGCTCGATGGGCGGCGCGGCGTCCGCGTCGGGCGCTTCGTCCGGCGGCGGCGCGTTCGCGGCGCGCGCGAGCGTCACGCGCGCCTTCAGCGCTTCGACGCTGTCGGCGACGTCCGCGACCGTCTGCGCGGAGGTGCGCGGGTCGAGCGGCGCGAGCTCCCAGCGTGCGGTCTCGAGCGCCTCGATCGGCGCGAGGAACTCGAGCAGCTCGGCGAAGCGCTCGCGCTGCGCGCGCAGGCGGTCGCGCGAGGCGCGCTCGTGCGCGAGGTGCGTGGCGAGCAGGTGCCAGTCCACCGCCGCCTCGACGGACAGCGCGTCGTAGTCGAGCGCGTCCAGCTTCGCGCGCCAGGCGTCGTCGAGCGCGTCGAGCCGCGCGAGCCGCAGCTCGGCGCCCGGCAGGTCGTAGAAGCGCTCGAGCGCGTCGGCGTCGGTGCCGTAGGCCTCGACGAGCGGCGCGAGGTCGGCGCCGGGGGCGGCGACGGCGCGCTGCGCCGCGAGGGGCGGCGTCGTGCAGGCCGGCGTGACGAGCAGCGAGACGGAGCAGCAGAGGAGCACGGGGAGGGCTTGCAGCATGGGGATCGCTTCGACGCGGGCCGGAGGTGCAGGGGGCGGAGGCGCGCCGCACGCGTCCGCAGGCGAGGCGCCGCTCGACGGCGAGTGAAGCACGCGTCGCCGAGCGACGCCAGGGAGGTGGAGCGGTTGTTCGCGCGCCGCGCACCGTGCCGCTCGGCGCAGTCGCGAGTTCCCCGCGGCGTGCGGCGCGAAGTACACTCGTCCGCATGCGCACCGCTCCCCGCGAGGCTCCAGCCGGCGAGGTCGCGTGATCCGGCGCGGGGGCGAGACGCTCGGCCTCGCGCTGCTGGCGGCCCTCGGCGTCGTCGTCGTGTCGTGGGCGCTCTGGGGGCACCGCGGCGGCGCGGCGCGGCCGCCGCTCGAGTTCGGCGCCGGCGACCTCGAGCGGCTCGACCCGGCCGCGACGTCCGACGATCCGTGGCTGGCGCCGGATCCCGTTGCGGCCGAGCGCGCCGCGGCGGACGAGCCGCAGGACGCGCCGCTGGTGCGGCTCGGGCTGCGCGGACGCGTGGTCGACGTCGAGGGCCGGCCGATTGCCGGCGCCGAGGTGCGTTGGGCGCTCTATCGACTCGGCGGCCGCGCGCTGCGGCTGCGCGCTGCGGCGACGACCGGGCCCGACGGCACCTTCGCGTTCGATGGCGCCGCGCCGTCGCACCCGCGGCTGGTGCTCGTGGCGCGCCACGATGCGTTCGCGCCGACCGTCGTCGAGCGAAGGCTGAGCGGCGCGGACGACGCGCTCGACCTCGGCGACGTCGTGCTCGCTGCGGGAGGCGCGATCGTCGGGCGCGTGCTGGGTCCGGGCGCGACGCCGGTCGCCGGCACCGAGCTGCGACTGCGGCCGGCCGGCGGCAACGAGCTCGACCGGCTCGAGGCCTGGCGCGAGCTCTTGCCCGCGCCGCGCGTCCGGCCCGACGGCCGCTTCGCCGTCGAGCGACTGCCGGCCGGGTCCTACCGCTTGCAAGCGTGGGCGCCGGGGCTGCAGCGCGTCGCGCCGGAGACGCCGACGATCGTTCGCGAGGGCGAGGTCACCGACGTGGGGGAGCTCGTGCTGGCGCGCGGCTATCGGTTGGCCGGAGTGGTCCTGGACCCGCTCGGCGCGCCGCGCGAGGGGGCGACCGTGCGCGTGCGGGACGCACCGAGCGCCGGTCGCGGGCTCTCGGTGCGCGCCGTGCTGCGGACCGACGCGCTCGGACGCTTCGAGCTCGATCACCTGCCCGATCGGCCGTTGCGCGTCGAGGTCGACGCCGCGGGGTGCCTGAGCTGGGCGAAGGAACCGGTCGTCGTGACGACGGGGGCGGAGCTGCGCGTCCAGCTCGTCGCCGGCCTCGCGCTCTCCGGGCGCGTGATCGACGCCGTCAGCGGGGCGCCGCTGACGCGCTACACCTCGAGCGTGCGCGAGGTGAACCCCGATCTCGAGGACCTCGAGACACCGCCCGTCGCACCTCCCGACGGCCTGGCTCCGCCGCGCGACCACGTGCGGGGCGAGTTCGTCGAGCGCGGGCTCGACGTCGGGCGCTACGTCGTCGAGGCGTACGCGCCGGGCTACGTCTTCGCGCGCAGTCCGGTGGTCGAGCTCCGGGCCGACGCGCCCGCGGCTCCGCTCGAGCTGCGGCTGGTGCGCGGCCGAACGGTGGCGGGTCACGTCGTCGACGCTGCCACGGGCGCGCCGCTGGCGGCCGCGCGCGTCGAGCTGCGTGTGCCGCCGCGCGCCGCGCCGCCGGCGACCGTCGCGGTGCAATCGGTCGATGGGCCGGAGGACGAGCCCGTCGACGGCGTGCTCGCGCGCACGGCGATCACCGACACCGACGGAGCGTTCGAGTTCGACGACTTGGCCGCGGCCGAGGTCTTCCTCGTCGCTCGTCGTGCGGGGTTCGTCACGTTCCGCGGCGAACCCTTCGCGCTCGCCGAGAGCCGCGCGGGCCTGCGCGTCGAGCTCGACGCACCCGCGGTGCTCACCGGACGCGTGGCCGGATCGACGGCGACGTCGGAGCGCGCGCACGTGCTGGTCTACGGCGGCGTCGGGCGGCTCCAGGTCGTGCGCGCGGCGATCGACGGCGACTACCGCGTCGAAGGCCTGGCGCCCGGCGCGTACTTGGTTCGAGCTTGCAGCGGCGATCCGCGCGACGGCCTGGTCACGCTCGTACAGCCTCACACCGACGTCACCGGGCGTCCGCTCGCTTCCGACGTCGTGCTGCGTGCCGGCGAGCAGCGCGAGCTCCCGCTGGTCGTGCAAGCGCCGCTGCTCGGCGGCGTGAGCGGCGTGCTGCGCGTCGACGGCGCGGCGGCCGGCGGCTGGCGCGTCACGGTGATCGCGACGCAACCCGACGCGTCGCTCGCACCGCGATTCGTCGGTCGACACGTCGCGACCGTGACGCGTGCGGACGGCAGCTTCCGCCTCGACGCCGTTCCGGCGGGAGCGCGCCTGCTACGGTTCACACCTCGGGAAACTGATGGTGGAGCGTCGTCGTTCGTGCGCGAGGTGAACATCGCAGCGGGCGAGGTGCGCAGTCTGGCGTTGGACCTCTGAGCACTCGCGAGTACGCACGACGTGCGCGACGAGTTTCAACACTCGGCGACCGTTCCGGCGAGGCCGCGAACCCGGTGAGGCTATCGAGACAAGCGGGTAGTCTATTAGGCGCTTCAACCGTCGTGTGGACCTCCATGCGTGAGGTCGTCGCGCACGACGCTCGCTCTCCACGCCTCATCGCTACAGGCACGCGACATGAATCCAAACCCCCCAGACAGCACCAGAACTCTCGTCCTCTCCGCCCTGACGCTCGCGAGCGGCTTGGCGCTCTACGGCTGCAGCAACTCCGACTCAGGCACCGCGCCGCCACCAGGTGCGGAGTCCTTCTCTCACGCGGCGCACTTCACCGACAATCCCTACGTCGGGCCGAACATGAACGTCGCCTGCGTGGGGTGCCACGCGAAGGAGGTCCAGGACCTCCTGCAGACCGGCCACTGGAACTGGTCGGGTGTCGCGACCCATGTCACGGGCGTCACCACGGAGACGCACGGCAAGGTCGACTTCATCAACAACTTCTGCATCGCGATCCCGACCAACGAGGGCCGCTGCACGCAGTGCCACGTCGGCACCGGCTGGGCGGACTCGAGCTTCGACTTCAGCGATCCGGCTCACGTCGACTGCCTCGTCTGTCACGACACGACGGGGACCTACGTCAAGGCACCGACGACGGCCGGCATGCCCGTCCCGGGTCTCGACTGGCAAGCGATCGCGTCCGGCATCGGCATGCCGCGGCGCGACAACTGCGGCAAGTGTCACTACTCGGCGGGCGGCGACGACAACGTCAAGCACGGTGACCTGGCGGTCAACCTCAACGACACGACGCGCGAGTACGACGTCCACATGGGCACGGACGGCGGCGACATGAGCTGCACCGCCTGCCACGTGGCGGACGACACGCACGGCATCGGCGGCATGCCCTACCACTCGGTGGGCGAGGGTCACATGAAGACCTGCACGACGTGCCACGGCGCGAGCCCGCACGACGAGGGCACCCTCGCGGCCACCATCGTCGCGAGCCACCCCACCCTGGCGTGCCAGGTCTGCCACATCCCCGCGATCGCCCGCTTCCGCACGACGAAGGTCGAGTGGTACTGGGAGCAAGCGGGTGACCTCGGCCGCACGCCGGTCGACGTCGGCGACGGACGCGTCGACTACGACGCGAAGAAGGGCGAGTTCGTCTGGGCGAACGACGTGCGTCCGGTCCTGCGCCGGCACGACGGCACGTGGAACAAGATGATCTACGGCGTCAACGACACCTACAGCGGTACGCCTTCGGCGGCCGACCCGGTGGTGCTCGGCGAACCCGCCGCGCCGAAGGACCCCGGCGCCGCCGGCGCGACGATGATCTACCCGTTCAAGAAGATGGTCGGCAACCAGGTCGCCGACACCGTCAACCAGCGGGTCATGGTCCCGCACCTGTTCGGCACCAAGGGCGGTCCCAACGCGTACTGGGGTCACTACGACTGGGACCTCGCGCTGCAAGACGCGGCCGCCAAGCTCGGCATCCCGTACAGCGGCACCTTCGGCTTCGTGGACACGGTGATGTACCTCGGCGTGAACCACGAGATCGCGCCGAAGGAAGCGGCGCTCGGCAGCGGTGGCTGCTTCGACTGCCACGGCTCCAGCGGCGGCGAATCGATCCTCGACTGGAGCGAGCTCGGTCGCACCGATCCGCTGGGCGGCTGAGCGCACCGCGGGCGACTCCGTCGGCGGCCTCGACGCGAGGCGCCGGCGGGGCGCACCGGCGCACCTGAAGAGCGCGACACGCCGCTGCGGCGCTGTCGCGCTCTCGTCGTCGGAGCTCGCCGCGTCGCCGGGGCGCGCGGCACCGGACCCGTCGACCGGGCGCGAGCGAGGAAGGCGGAGAGGTCCCGCGCCGGCGGGAGTCGCGTGCTAGCCTCTCGCGGGCATGCGATCCCTCCGTCCCGCAGGCCCCGACGTCCGCGACGGCGCGCGCCGCGAGGCGGTGCGCGAGCCCGGAGAGGCGCGGTGACGCTGCTCCACGACCTCGACGGTCTGCGCGCGCTCGCGCGCGAGCAGCGCCGCGATCCCGCGCCGCTGCTGCGCGTCGCGCGGCAGGTGCTGCGCGACGCGCGCTGGCGCAGGCGGCCGCGGCGCTGCCCGACGAGCTGCGCGCGCGCCTCGCGACCGGCGAGCCGCGCGTCGTGCGACGCGTGGAGAGCGCGCTCGACGGCGCCACGCGGCTGCTGCTCGAGAGCGCGCGGGGCGCGAGCTTCGAGGCGGTGCTGCTGCGCGCGGCGAGCGGGCGCACGACGCTGTGCGTCTCGATCCAGGCGGGCTGCAACGCGGGCTGCGCCTTCTGCGCGACGGGCCGGCTCGGCTTGCGCGCGCGGCTCGGGCTCGACGACGTGCTCGGGCAGGTCGTGCTCGGCCGGCGCCTCGCCGCGGCCGAGGGGCGCCACCTGCGCAACCTCGTCTTCATGGGCATGGGCGAGCCGTTGTTCGAGGAGGAGCTCCTGCACGCGGCGCTCGCGCGGCTCGTCGACCCGCGCGGCTTCGGCTTCGGACCGCGGCGCGTGTGCGTCTCGACGGTGGGCGTGCCCGACGCGATGGTGCGCCTCGCCGCGCGCTTCCCCGGCGTGCACCAGGCGCTCAGCTTGCACAGCGCCGTGCCGGAGGTGCGCGCGGCCCTGATCCCGACGGCGCGCGCGCACGAGCTCGACGCGCTGCGCGACGCCGTGGCCGAGGTCGCGCGCCGCACCGGCGGGCGCGTGCTCGTCGAGGTGCTGCTGCTCGCGGGGCGCACCGATCGGCCGGCGGACGAGGCCGCGCTCGCCGCGTGGCTCGAGGGCCTGCCGGTGCACCTCAACCTGATCCCGTACAACCCGCTGGCCGCCGCGCCCGCGCTCGCGCCGACGCCCGAACCGGCCGCGCGGGCCCTGGCGGCGCGCTTCCGCGCGCGAGGCGTGCCCACGACGCTGCGGCGCTCCCTGGGCGCGGACGTCGCGGCCGCGTGCGGGACGCTCGCGGGCGCCGGGCCCCCTTGAGTTCTCGCGGCGCCCCGCGAAGATAGGCGCCCGCTTCCGCCCCCTGAGTGCGTCCTCGGGCGCCCGACCCCGCCGCCCATCGTGAGCGAGACCCCCGCCGAAGAGCCCGCCAAGCGCGACTTCATCCGCCTCCGCGTCGCCGAGGACGTCAAGAACGGCAAGAACGGAGGGCGCGTGCACACGCGCTTCCCCCCGGAGCCGAACGGCTACCTCCACATCGGTCACGCGAAGGCGATCACCGTCAACTTCGAGATCGCGCGCGAGTTCGGCGGCCAGTGCAACCTGCGCTTCGACGACACGAACCCGGTCAAGGAGGACCCCGAGTTCACCGACGCCATCCAGCGCGACATCCGCTGGCTCGGCTACGACTGGGAGGACCGGCTCTACCACGCGTCGGACTACTTCGAGCAGCTCTACCAGTACGCCGAGGCGCTGGTGAAGCAGGGCGTGGCCTACGTCGACGACCTCAGCGCCGACGAGACCAAGGAGTACCGCGGCACCGTGACCGAGCCGGGGCGCAACAGCCCGTTCCGCGACCGCTCGGTGGAGGAGAACCTCGACCTCCTGCGCCGCATGCGCGCCGGCGAGTTCGAGGACGGCGCGCGCACGCTGCGGGCGAAGATCGACATGGCGTCGCCCAACATGAACCTGCGCGACCCGGCGATCTACCGCATCCGCAAGGTGCGCCACGATCGGACCGGTGACGACTGGCCGATCTACCCGATGTACGACTTCGCGCACGGGTTCTCGGACTCCATCGAAGGCATCACGCACTCGCTCTGCAGCCTCGAGTTCGAGAACCACCGGCCGCTGTACGACTGGTTCCTCGAGCAGCTCGACGTCTTCCACCCGCAGCAGATCGAGTTCGCGCGCCTGAACCTCTCGTTCACGGTGCTGTCGAAGCGCTTCCTGACGCAGCTCGTCGAGGAGGGCCACGTCGACGGCTGGGACGACCCGCGCATGCCCACGCTGGCGGGGCTGCGGCGCCGCGGCTACACGCCCGAGGCGATCCGCGCGTTCCTGACGGGCATCGGCGTGGCGAAGTTCAACAGCACGGTCGAGATGGTGCTGCTCGAGAACGCCCTGCGCGACGACCTGAACAAGCGCGCCGAGCGCCGCATGGCGGTCGTCGACCCGCTGCGCGTCGTGATCACCAACTGGCCCGAGGGCGAGGTCGACCACCTCGAGGCGGTCAACAACCCCGAGGACGAGAGCGCCGGCACGCGCCTGGTGCCCTTCGGCAAGGAGCTCTACATCGAGCGCGCCGACTTCATGGCGGTCCCGTCCAAGAAGTTCTGGCGGCTCGCGCCGGGCAACGAGGTCCGGCTGCGCTACGCCTACTACATCACCTGCACGGGCTTCGAGACGGACGCGGAGACGGGCGAGGTCAGCGTCGTGTACGCCGAGTACGACCCGCAGAGCCGCGGCGGGGGCACGCCCGACGAGCGCAAGGTGAAGTCGACGCTCCACTGGGTGTCGGCCGCGCACGCCTTCGAGGCGGAGGTGCGAGACTACGACCACCTGTTCCGCGTGCCCAACCCGATGAAGGGGGACAAGGCGCGCTTCCTCGACAACCTGAACCCCGAGTCGCTGGCGGTGCGCCCGGCGTGCCAGTTGGAGCCGGCGCTCGCGGGCGCGCAGCCGGGCGATCGCTTCCAGTTCGAGCGGCTGGGGTACTACTGCGTGGATACGCGGTACTCGGCGGAGGGGGTGCCGGTGTTCAACCGGGCGGTGGGGCTCAGGGATACGTGGGCGAAGGTGCAGGAGCAG
>JACKHS010000041.1 GCA_020638875.1 Planctomycetota bacterium | reverse complement strand
GACGAGCGCCACGCGCCACGTCGCGACGACGGCGAGGCTGGCGACGTTCAGCGCGCGCGCCACCTCGAGGTCGAGCCAACGCTCGAGCGGTAGCGCATAGACGGCTGCGGGCGGCGCGGTCAGCGCGACGAAGGCGCAGACCTGCACGAGCCCGCCGCGCGGCGGACGCAGCGCCGTCAGGAAGCCGCCCAACACGACGCCCAGGCCGAGTGCGAGGAACACGGAGACCAGCCCCGAGCGCAGGAGCGGCGCGACCTGGTCCGGCCGGTCCCACCAGCGCCCGTAGCCGACCGCCCACGCGAGCGCGAGCCCGACGGCGAGGTGCGCGCGCCCGAGCTCCGCGAACTCCGCGGGTGTCAGCCGGAACGACAACAGCCGCCAGATCGTGCGCGCCATGGGCGAGAGCGTATGCGCTGGCGAGCGAACTCCGCCCGGAATCCCACCCGGGGCGCGCCGTCCGCACGGCGCGCCGCGTATCCTCGTCGCCCCGCGCCATGGCCGTCCCCGCCCTCCTCGAGCCGCTCGACCCCGCCGCCCTGTGGTGGCGCGTGCTCGTCGCGTACCTCGTCGGCGCGGTGCCGTTCGGGTTGGTGATGTGCCGCCTGATCAAGGGCGTCGACCTGCGCACGGTCGGCAGCGGCAACATCGGCGCGACGAACGCCATGCGCGTGCTCGGCAGGCCGCTGGGCCTGGTCGCGTTCGCGCTCGACTTCTTCAAGGGCTTCGCGCCGGTCGCGCTGCTCGGCGCGGGGCGCGTCGACTGGCAGGTGGCCTGCGGCGCGGCGGCCGTCTGCGGGCACGTCTGGCCGGTCTACCTGCGCTTCCGCGGCGGCAAGGCCGTCGCCACGGGCTGCGGCGCGATCGTCGCGATCGACCCGCTGATCGTGGTCTCGGCCGGCCTCGCCTGGCTCGGGACGCTCGTGCTGACCGGCTTCGTCAGCCTGGCCTCGATGGTCATGGGCGTGGCCTTCCCGGTGGCGGCCTGGCTGCGCGGCCAGCCCGCGGCGGTGATCTGGGCCACGGGCGGCCTCACCGTCTTGATCCTGGTGCGCCACCGATCGAACATGAGGAAGCTCCTCGCCGGCACCGAGTCGCGCTCCCGCTTCGGCGCGCGCGTGCGGGCCTTGTGGCAGCGGCCGACGGAGTGAGGCGCGAGGGATCGCGGCCAACCGGATGCAGAACGACGTGAAGAGAGTGCTGGTGCTGGGCGACGGGAGCTGGGGGACGACCCTGGCGAAGCTGCTCAGCGAGAACGGCGTCGAGACGACGCTGTGGAGCGCGTTCCCCGAGCAGACCGAGGAGCTGCGCGAGCGGCGCGAGAACGCGCGCTTCCTGCCCGGCGTGCGCCTGCCCGACGCGCTGCAGTTCTCCGCCGACCCGTACTCGGCCGCGGAGTCCGTGGACATGGTCGTCAGCGTGGTGCCGACGCAGTTCCTGCGCGGCGTCGCGGCGCGCTTCGAGGACGCCCTGTCCGGCGACCTGCCGATCGTGACGGCGACGAAGGGCCTCGAGATCGAGACCTTCTCGACGCCCAGCCAGATCCTCGCCGACGTGCTCGGCGCGCGGCCGATCGCGGTGCTCACCGGGCCGAGTCACGCCGAGGAGGTCGCGCGCGGTCTGCCGGCCTCGGTCGTCGTCGCGTGCGAGGACGCCGCGCTCGCCACGGCGACGCAGCACGCCTTCAGCAACGAGAGCTTCCGCGTCTACACCGCCGAGGACCGCGTGGGCGCGGAGCTCGCGGCCGCGCTCAAGAACGTCATCGCGCTCGCCGCCGGCATCTCGGACGGCCTCGAGCTCGGCGACAACGCCAAGGCGGCGCTGCTCACGCGCGGCATGGTCGAGATGGCGCGCTTCGGCGCCGCCCGCGGCGCGCAACCGCGCACGTTCTTCGGCCTGGCCGGCTTCGGCGACCTCGTCACGACGTGCTGCTCGAAGCACTCGCGCAACCGCGCCGTCGGCGAGGCGATCGGCCGCGGCGAGACGCTCGAGCAGATCCTCGCGCGCATGAACATGGTCGCCGAGGGCGTCTGGACCACGAAGGCCCTCTTCGGCCCCGAGTCGGACCTCGGCGACACGGCCCTGCCGATCGCGCAGGAGGTGCACTCGATCCTCTTCGAGGGCAAGGACCCCCGCGCCGCCGTGCTCGACCTGATGCGTCGCGAGCTGGTGGGGGAGATGGACGGCCTGGTCGGGGAACTCTGAGCCTCTGCCCGCCTCCACCGTCGCGACCGCCGCAGCCCCCCGCACGATCCCACGATGACTCCCGTCCAAGGCTTCCTCGTCTTCCTCGTCATCACCCTGGCCTTCCTCGGCGCCGCCGTGGTCTCGGGCCTGCGCGCCAAGCGCGCCGTGCACCTGCCCTGCGTGGCCGGCGCGGTGCTGGCGCTGCTCGTGACCATCTACTACGCCGAGAAGCTGGGCGGCGAGTACGACCTGAAGACGGCGGGCGTCATCACGCCGATCCACCTGTTCCTCGCGAAGCTCACGACGCTCGGCTACCTGCTGCCGGTGTTCACCGGGGTGCGCACGTTGCGCAACCAGGCCGGCCGCAAGCTGCACGGCCGCGTCGCCTTCGCGGTGCTGTTCATGACCGTCGTCACGGCCGCGACCGGCACGGCGATGGTGCTGATGAGCGAGCCGCTGCAGCCGTAGCTAGCAGCCCGTTGAAGACGTCCTCCGGCGCCATGACGACGTCCTCCGCCTCGGTGCGGCGCCTGAAAGCCTCGACGAATCCACGGATTCGCCTGCGTCCCCGACCGCCGCACCGAAGCGGACGCCACCACGTCGGCATCCGAAGCACTTCCCGGACAGACTCCTAGCGCGCGAACAGCACGGACGGGTCGGGCACGATCCACGGCAGGACGAGCAGGCTGCCGTTGGCGAACAGCGGCACGGCCGTGATGAGGATCCAGGCCAGCTTCGCGCGCAGCGTGAACACGCCGATCGCCAGGCCGGCCAGCGCGAAGCCGCTCGAGATCCACTCGGCCGCGGTCACGCCGGGCGCCCAGCCGGGCGCCACCTTCATCAGGACGACCGTCAGCCAGACCGTGCCCCAGCCGAGCGAGGCCGCCGTCATCGAGAGCATCCACGTGCGGTGGCGCCGCCGTACCGCGCGCTTCCACCGCGCCTGTCGCCTGCCGGGCCGCACCATGCCGGCGATTCTCCGGCCCCCCTCCCCGACGGGCAAGTTCGCCGCCCCCGGGAATTGACGGCGTCGGGGCCAGCCCCTATAACCTTCGTCCCTCCGGTCGGGGCGTGGCGCAGCCTGGCTAGCGCGCTGCAATGGGGTTGCAGAGGTCGGAGGTTCGAATCCTCTCGCCCCGACCATCTTCGCGTCGCTCGTGCGCGCCGCAGGGCGCCCTCCCGCGCGCGGTAGCCACGACGCGCCGCCGGAGGCCTCCGCAGCATGAACAAGTCCCGCGTCGAGGCCTTCAGCGACGGCGTCCTCGCCATCCTCATCACCATCATGGTGCTGGAGATGAAGGTGCCCGGCGGCGGAGCGCGCCTGGCGGACCTGCGCCCGGTGCTGCCGGTGTTCCTGAGCTACGTGCTGAGCTTCCTGTACCTCGGCATCTACTGGAACAACCACCACCACCTGTTCCAGGCCGTGCGTCGGCCGAGCGGCGGGATGCTGTGGGCCAACCTGCACCTGTTGTTCTGGCTCTCGCTCGTGCCGTTCACGACGGCCTGGATGGGCGAGCACGGCTTCGCGCCGGTGCCGACGGCGCTCTACGGGCTGGTGCTGCTCCTCGCCGGCGTCGCGTACAAGCTGCTGGTGCGCGCCCTCCTGCGCGCCGAGGGACCCGACTCGGTGCTCGCGCGCGCGCTCGGCCGCGACCTGAAGGGCAGCGCCTCGGTGGTGCTCTACGTCGCGGCCGTGCCCGGCGCGCTCTGGCACCCATGGCTGGGCTGCGCGCTCTACGTCCTCGTGGCGCTGCTGTGGCTCGTGCCCGACCGACGCATCGAGCGCGCGCTGGCCGAGGCGAGTTCGCGCTGACGAGCCGCCTCAGGCGAAGAACGCGACCGCGGCGCCGACCGCGGCGGCGGGCAACAGGACCGACAGGACCGCGAGCGCGACGCGGCGGCCGCCCAGGGCGACGGCGAGGACGACCTTCACCACGGTGTTCGTCACCGCGGCGAGCGTGACGGCCGACACGGCGAGGTCGGTGGGCAGGCTCTCGGCGTGCATGCGCGCGACGCTGACCGTGATGGCGTCGACGTCGGCGAGGCCGGCGATCGCCGCCGAGGCGAGCAGGCCGCGCTCGCCCAGGTGGTTCCACGCGGCGGCGGCCAGCAGACGCACCGCGGCGTAGAGCAGGCCGAGGCGCACCGCCTGGCGCAGCCGGAAGGGGTTGCGCACGGCGGGCTCGGCGTCGTCCTGCGGCCCGTTGGCGCGCCGCCACAGCACGAGGCTGCCGAGGACGCCCACCGCGAGCATCGCGCCGAGCGGCGCGGACGTGGGCAGCACGAGCTCGGGGCGGATCGCGAGCACCTCGACCAACACGCGCGCGAACATGATCGTCGCGGCGAGGCTGATCGCGAGGGCGCAGGCGCGCGCGAGCTCGGGGTGCTCCTTGCCCTTGGCCGAGAACGTCAGCGTCACGGCCGTGGAGGAGACGAGCCCGCCGGCGAGCCCGGTCATGCCGATGCCGCGGCGCGCGCCGAGCAGGCGCACGGCGACGTAGCCGACGAAGCTGATGCCCGCGATCAGCACGACCACGACGCCGATGCGGAACGGGTTGAGCGCGTCGTAGGCGCCGAACGAGCGGTCGGGCAGGAGCGGCAGGGCGACGACCGCGACGAGCGCGAAGCGCACCACCGCCAGCAGGTCCTCGTAGGAGATGCGCTCCGCGAACTCGTGGATCGGCCGCCGCAGCGCGAGCAGTGACATGACCACGGTGCCGAGCGCGCCGCCGAGCAGCAGGCGCAGGGGGAAGGTCATCGAAGCCGTCTCGACGAACGGCAACGCGCCGATCAGGAAGACGACCAGCGCCGAGAACTCGGTCGTCAGGCCGAGCTGCACGTCGCCGGCGACCCGGCGCGAGCCCCAGTAGCCCAGCCCGAGCAGCGCCGTGAGCGCCACGAAGCCCGCCACCAGCAGCATCGGGCCGTGCGCGCGCGCGAGCAGCGCGAGCAGCGCGCCGAGCAACGCGACGAGCGGGAACGTCCGCGCGCCGCCGAAGCTGGGCTTCTGCTCCGCGAAGGCGTGGCGCTCGCGCTCGAGCCCGACCGCCCCGCCGACGGCCAGCGCCAGCGCGAAGCCGAGCACGAGCTCGACGGGCTCGAGCGGTGCGGTCGCCTCGAGCAGCGCGCTCACGCCGCCACCTCCTCACCGAGGTGCACGCGCACCGGCCGCGTGGCGCGGATGCGCGCGACGACCTCCTCGGGGTCGTCGGTGAGGATCAGCCGCTCGAGGTCGGCGCGCGAGATCGTCCCCGCGCGCACCATCCGCTGGTCGAGGAACTCCAGCAGCGGCCGCCAGAAGTCGACGCCCACGAGGATCATCGGGAAGTCGCGGATCTTGCCCGTCTGGATCAGGGTCGCCGTCTCGAAGATCTCGTCGAGCGTGCCGAAGCCGCCCGGCAACGCGACGAAGGCCACGCTGTACTTCACGAGCATCACCTTGCGCACGAAGAAGTAGCGGAAGGTGATCCAGCGATCGAGGTAGGGGTTGGGCTTCTGCTCCTTGGGCAGCTCGATGTTGCAGCCGACCGTCTTGCCGCCCGCTTCGCGCGCGCCACGGTTGGCCGCCTCCATGATGCCCGGGCCGCCGCCGGTCATCACCGTCAGGCCGAGGCCGGCGAGGTCCGCGCCGAGACGTCGCGCCAGCTCGTAGTGCTCGTGCCCGGCGCCGAAGCGCGCCGACCCGAAGACGGTCACGCAGGGCGGCAGGAAGTGCAGCGCGCGGAAGCCGCGGATGAACTCGACGAAGATGCGCGTCGCGCGGCGCAGCTCCTCGAAGCGCCGCTTCGGTCCCTCGAGGAAGCGCTGCTCGTCGCGCCGCAGCGCGGCCTTGCCCCACTTCGCCGTCGCCCACGAGTTCGGTGCGAGGTCCATGCGTGTGTTCCTGAGTCGTCGGAGGCCCGGACTGCGCCGGATCCCGCCAGCATAGGACACGCGTGCGGTCGCCGGACGCAGCAGGTGGCCGACGCGCAGTGGGGCGTTCTGCGTAGGCGGCCGCCTCAGCGCCGCAGGGGCCCGAAGTTCGTCGTCAGGCCCAGCATCCAGACCGCGTCGGGCGCGTCGTCGTCGAGGCCGACGCTCACGGCGGCGTCGAGCACCAGGCTCGGGCTCCACGCCCACGCGAGGCCGGTCACGAGCGCCGACGGATCGTCCGGGCCGGGCTGGACGCGCTGCGAGAGCTCGGCGAACGCGGAGAGCTCGTCGTCGAGCGCATACGCGCCGGCCAGCGCGAGCGCGTGCGCGAGGTCGCGGCCGCCGCGATCGCTGCGGCCGAGCGAGCGCAGCTCGTAGTACAGCGTGCCGCCGACGCGCTCGCCGAAGCCGCGGCTCAGGATGCCCGCCGCGGCCACGTCGAGCTCGCCGCTGCCGAGGCCCTCGCGCTCGCTCGCGGTGGGCAGCTTCACGGCGAGCTGCACCGCGGCCGACGTGCCGCGCCCGTCCTCCCAGACGCGGCGCCGCGCCCCGAGCGTCGTGTCGCCGAAGCCGCTGCCGTCGCTCGCCGGCGCGCGATCGACGACGTTGTACGGCGAGAGGCCGAGGTAGACCTCGGTGCGCGCGTCGACGCCGTACTTCAGCGTCGTGGGCGAGGCGAACGCGTCACCCGGGTCGAGCTCGGCGCCGACCTCGAGCTCGAGCGTTCCGCGCGCGGTCGTGTTCGTGTCGGACGAGAGCGTGGGGCGCTGCGGCGTGACCGGCGCGGCGTCGCGCGGCAACGCGGTGCACGCGGCGAGGAGCGGCAGCAGTGGGGCGGTGTGGAGCAGGCGCATGGCCGCATCGTGCGCGCGCGCGCGGCGCGGTGCCAGCGTCGGCGCGAAACAGCGGCGCGGGGAGGGGCTGCTGCCGCCTCCCCGCGCCGGGAGCTCGGAGCCTGTCCGAGACGTCTATCGGCGCCGTCGCGGCGTCCTCCGCCTCGGTGCGGCGGCTGGAGGCCTCGCCGAATCCACCGATTCGCCTGCGTCTCCGGAGGCCACACCGATGCGGAGGCCGTCGACCTGGCCTCCGAAGCACGTCTTCAACGGGACTCTAGGGATGCGAGCCCCGCGTCGTCGTCAGTCGAACTTCACCGGGATCTTGGCGACCGGGTGCGGCTCGACCTTCGGCAGACGGATCTCGAGCACGCCCTTCTTGAACTTCGCCGTGACGCTCTCGGCGTCCATCTTGACGTTGGGCGGAAGGTCGAAGGTGCGCTCGAACGAGCCGTAGTGGCGTTCGACGCGGTGATAGTGCTCGTCGTCGGCCTCCTTCTCGAACTTCCGTTCACCGGTCACGATCAGTTGGTTGCCGGTGATCTTCACTTCGACTTCCTTCTCGTCCAAGCCGGGCAGCTCGACGGAGATCAGGAAGTCCTTGTCGTTCTCGCGGACGTCGGCGCGCGGGATGCCCCACTCGTCGAGGTCCTTGGTGAGCCGGTTCTCCTCGAACATGTTGTTGAACCACTGCTCGACGGGAATCTGGTCGAAGAGGGAGCGCAGCTTCATGCGCCTGGGCACAAGACTTGTCATCTCAGTAGCCTCCGTGGATTCGATCGATCCGTAGCGTGCGCGGCGCCGGAACAGCGCCGGCAACCTGGTACTGTCGGCGACGAACGCGGCGCGAGGCACGGGGTGGAGTGGGTAGATCGGAGCGCGGAAGTGGGGCGCTCGCGACCTTCGCACACTCTAGGATGAGTGGCGTGGTGGCACGCCCATGAAGGTCGAGTCACGAGCTCGAAGCGCGCCGCGCGTCGCGGCGCCCGCGGCGTCGCCGGCCGAGGAGGTCGCGCGCGCACTCGACGTCGATCCGCGCCAGGGCCTCGACGAGGCGGAGGTCGCGCGGCGCCGCGCCGTCGTCGGCGCGAATCAACTGCGCGGCCTCGAGCCGGCCTCCGCCTGGCACGTGCTCGCGCGACAGTTCGCGTCGTGGATCGTCGCGTTGCTCGGCGCGGCGGCCCTCGCCGCCTTCGCGGTGGGGGAGTGGCTCGACGGTGCCGCCGTGATCGTCGTGCTCGTGCTCAACGCCGCGATCGGCTTCGCGACCGAGCTGCGCGCGGTGCGCTCGATGGAGGCGTTGCGACGCCTGGGCGAGGTGCACGCGCGCGTACGCCGCGGCGGGCGCGAGCACGAGGTCGACGCGGTCGAGCTCGTGCCCGGGGACGTGGTGCTGCTCGAGGCCGGCGACGTGGTGACCGCCGACCTGCGCTTGCTCTCGGCGTCGAAGCTCGAAGCCGACGAGTCGACGCTCACCGGCGAGTCGCTGCCCGTCGCGAAGGACCCCGCGGTCTGCGCGCCCGACGTCCCGCTCGCCGAGCGCAGTTGTCAGCTCTTCAAGGGCACCGCGCTCACGCGCGGGGCGTGCGAGGCGCTCGTCACGGCGACGGGCATGCAGACCGAGCTCGGCCGCATCGCCGAGCTGGTCCAGCGCGCGACGCAGGAGGCCACGCCGCTCGAGCGGCAGCTCGCCGTGCTCGGGCGCAAGCTGATCGTCGTCACCGTGGCGCTCGCGGCGGTGACGGTGGCGGCCGGGATCGCGTGGGGCAAGCCGCTGCTGCTGATGATCGAGACCGGGATCGCGCTCGCCGTCGCCGCGATCCCCGAGGGGTTGCCCATCGTCGCGACGCTCGCGCTCGCGCGCGGCATGGCGCGCATGGCGCGGCGCAACGCGCTCGTGAACCGCTTGGCGGCCGTGGAGACGCTCGGCGCGACGACGGTCATCTTCAGCGACAAGACCGGCACGCTGACGCAGAACCGCATGGTCGTGCGGCGCGTGGAGCTCGAGGGGCGCGAGCTCGACCTCGACGGCGTCGCCGAGCTCGACGTCACCGGCGACGCCGCGCTGCGCGCCGCGCTCGAGGCGGCCGTGCTGTGCAACAACGCCGCGCTGCACGGCGACGTGCGCCTGGGCGACCCGATGGAGATCGCGCTGCTGGAGCTGGGCGCCAAGGCCGGCCTGTCGCGCGCCGCGCTCGTCGCCGAGTGGCCCGAGGTGCGCGAGGAAGCCTTCGACCCGGCGACGCTCTGCATGGCGACCGTGCACCGGCGCGGCGACGAGGTGCGCGTGGCGCTCAAGGGCGCGGCCGAGCGCGTGCTGGCGGCGTGTGACGACGCCCTCGACGCGCGCGGCGCGCGCCGGCCGCTCGACGAGGCTGCGCGGCGCGCCTGGAGCGCGCGGCTCGACGCGCTGGGCGCGCTCGGACTGCGGCTCCTGGGCGTCGCCGAGCGCCGCGGCGGCGCGGTCGACGGGCCCTTGCGCGCGCAGGGCTCACCTGGCTCAGGCTGCTCGCGCTCGCCGACCCGCCGCGCGCCGACGTGCGCGCCGCGCTCGAGCGTGCCGCGCCGCGGGCGTGCGCGTCGTGATGGTGACCGGCGACCACGCGGCGACGGCGGCGAGCGTGGCGGCGGACCTCGGGCTCGTGCGCGGGCCCGACGCGCGCGTGGTCAGCGGCCGCGAGCTCGACGGCCTCGGCGCGCGCTCGCCGGACGAGCGCGCCGCGCTGCTCGACGCCGACCTGTACGCGCGCGTCACGCCGGCGCAGAAGCTCGAGCTGATCGCCGCCCACCAGGCGCGCGGCGCGGTCGTCGCGATGACCGGCGACGGCGTCAACGACGCGCCCGCGCTGCGCAAGGCCGACATCGGCGTCGCGATGGGCAAGGGCGGCACGCAGGTCGCGCGCGACGCCGCGGACATGGTGCTGACCGACGACGCGTTCCCGTCGATCGTCGCGGCGATCGAGGAGGGCCGCGTGATCTTCGGCAACATCCGTCAGTTCGTCTTCTACCTGCTGTCGTGCAACGCGAGCGAGGTGCTCGTGGTCGCGCTCGCGGCCGTGGTCGGCGTGCCGCTGCCGCTCCTGCCGCTGCAGATCCTCTTCCTGAACCTCGTCACCGACGTCTTCCCGGCGCTCGCGCTCGCGTTCGGGGAGGGGGACGACGACGTGCTGCGCCGGCCGCCGCGCGACCCCCGCGAGGCCGTGCTGACGCGCGCGCACTGGCTCGAGGTCGCCGCCTTCGCGCTGCTCATCGCCGGCGCGGTGCTCGCCGCGCTGTGGGTCGCGCGCGAGGAGCTCGGCTTCGAGCGCGAACGCGCCGTGACGGTGTCCTTCCTCGCGCTCGCCTTCGCGCAGCTCACGCACGTCTTCAACGCGCGCACGCCCGGCCGCGGCCCGCTGGCGAACGAGGTCACGCGCAACCCCTTCGTCTGGGGCGCGCTCGCGCTGTGCGTGCTGCTGCTCGCCGCGGCGGTGCGCTTACCGCTGCTCGCGCGCGTGCTCGAGACGCGCGACCCCGGCGCGGCGGGGTGGGGGCTCGTGCTCGCGGCCGGGCTCGTGCCCTGGCTGGTCGGCGCGCTCGTCCGCGCGCGGCGGACCTCCAGGAGCCTTCTCCCAGAGGCTCCTAGAGCGTGAAGCTCATGCAGACCTGCGTCCCGCACAGCGGGTAGCTCATGTGGAAGCGGTAGGCGCGGAAGTCCTCGGGCTTCCAGCCGAGCTTGCCGAACGCGTGGTCGAGCAGCTCGAGGTAGCGCGGATAGCCGGCGAAGCGCCGCCGCGCCGGGTCGTCGCCCAGGAACTCGATCGACTCGCTCACGCTCATGAGATCGAGGTCGCGCGTCGGCTCCTGGCCGCGCGCCGGGCCGCGCACGGTCGTGTCGTAGACGAGCAGCGCCGGGTCGTGACCCGGGTACACGTCGCGGTGCAGCAGGAGGTCGAACAGCAGCTCCTGCGCCGGCGCCGAGGGGATGTGGTAGTAGGTCGGCGTGCGCAGCGCGCCCGGGTGGTTCGGCACCTCGCCGACGTTGAGGTCCGCGACGACGAGGTCGACGCTCGAGTCCGGCCCGAGGCCGGTCTCGCCCAGGCTGTACTGCATGAACTCGCCGATCTGGCGCACGCGCAGCGGCGCGGGCGTCGCGTGGCAGAACTCGTCGAGGCGCACGGACGCGTAGCCCTCCAGCGCGGGCTCGCCGTCGAGCGTGTGCGGCCCGCGGCGCGGTTCGCCCTTGGCCGTGCGCTGACCCGAGACGTCGCGCAGCGTGCCGAGGTGGAAGGGCGTGTCGGGCCGCAGGCGGTCGAGCCCGAAGATGCCCATGATCGAGAGCAGGTCGAAGCTCTGCTCGAGCTGCGAGGGATGCACGGCGATCGTCGCGAGCTCGAGCTCGCTGCTCAGGCCCTTGAGCTCGCTCAGCGACTTGTACACGGCCTGCCGCCGGCGCACCTCGAACTCGCGCCGCACGCCGGGCAGCCAGTCGGAGAGCATCGCGTCCAGGCTGCTGCGATCACCGGCGTAGCCGCGCACGAGTTGCTCGAAGCGCGCGACGGCCTCGCGCCCGCGCTCGACGAGCTCGGGCGCGCCGCCCGCGGCCTCGGCCGCGTCGAGCACGCGCCGCAGCGGCACGGTGCCCGGGATCTGCAGCACCACGGCCACCGGGTCGGCCAGCGCCACGGCCCGCAGCAGGCGCGAGGCCGTCACGGTCGTGATGCCGAGGGCGTCGGCCAGGGTGCGCGGGCGGCGCGGGCGTCCCTCGAGGCTGCCGAGCAGGCTCCCGAAGGTCTGGGCGAGCTGGGTGCCCACCTCGCGCACCTCGCGGCGCAGCTTCTGGACGGCGGTGCCGGGGCTCGGGGTGGCGCGCTCGAGGGGGGGCTCCATGGAGTCCCAGCGTACTCCTCGGACTCCTCCGCGGCCATTTCGAGTCCGTGAATCGTTCCAGGAAACGTTCCAGGGGCCTACCCAGCCTCGCGAGCGCGGGGTAGCCTTGCTCGAGTCGGGCCCGCGGAGCGCCGCTCCGAGCCGCCCGACCTCGCACCGCTCGCGCGGCGCGGCGCACCACGACCTTCCAGACCACCCCCTTCGGAGCATCCCCATGTCGAAGTTCCTGACCCCGACCACGGGCGCCGTCGCGGCGTTCCTGTGCGGCCCCGCGTTGGCCCAGTTCACGCTGACGGAGAGCACCTCCTACACGATCGGCGGCACGCAGGGCCCGCCGGACGCCGCGGACGTCGCCGTGCTCGACGTCGACGGGGACGGCCTCGAGGACCTCGTCGCCTACAACAGCGACGGCATCTTCGCGCCGCCCTTCGACGCCGACTTCCTCGCCATCCTGTTCGGTACGGGCGGCGGCGCGTTTGCGCCTCCCGTGCAGACGAGCCAGATCGGCTTCACCACCGTCGGCTCGCCCGAGTTCCTCTCGCGCCTGAAGCCCGGCGAGTTCACCGGCGACGGCCGCGCGGACCTCGTGCTGACTCACCACGGCACGCAACAGGTCGCGCTGATCCCCAACGACGGCCTGGGCGGCTTCGCGACGCCGCTGCTGTTCGACACGGGCGCGCTCGTCAGCAGCCTGGCCGTCGGGGACTTCGACGAGGACGGCCTCGACGACGTGCTCGCGCTGAGCCTCTCGGGTTACACGCTGCACTTCCTCGCCGGCACCGGCACCGGGCTCGCCGCGCCGGTCTCCATGCCGAGCGGCCTCGTCTCGACGTGGCAGCCGTGGGACTTCGCCGTGGCGGACGTGGACGCCGACGGGCACCTCGACGCCGTCGTGCCCTACCAGTCGAACGAGTTCGGCGTCGAGGTGAACCAGGTCGTGCTCTTCAAGGGCAACGGCGACGGCACCTTCGCCATGGGCAGCCCGAGCTTCGTCGACGTCGGCCCGATCCTCAGCGGCTCGCGCACCTACGTGCAGGTCGCGGACCTCGACAGCGACAACCGTCAGGACGTCGTCGCCGTGCGCGACGTGTTCACCAGCGGCTCTCAGGATCACGTGCACGTCACCTACGGCAACGCGACGGGCTGGGACACGCCGCAGGCGTACGTCGTCTCCGGCGAGGAGAACCTCAGCGAGTGCGTGATCGCCGACATGAACTTCGACGGCCACCTCGACATCGTCACGGTCTGCAACGGGCCGTTCGTGTACGAGGTGCTGCTCGGCGACGGCAACCGCGGCTTCACCGGCCAGGGCCAGGGCAGCGTCGGCAGCGCGGCCGGCATGTACTCGGTCGGCGCGGCGGACGTCACCGGCGACAACAAGCTCGACGTCGTGCTGGGCTTCCACTTCACCGGCGAGGTGAAGGTGCTGCGCAACGACACGCCCGGCAACCCGCTGCCGGGCACGGCCTACTGCTTCGGCGTCGGCAGCGCGTGCCCCTGCGCGAACGAGAACGACGGCTCGAACGGCCCGGCGGGCTGCGCGAACGGCTTCTCGGCCGGCGGCGCGAGCCTCACGGGCCTCGGCACGGCCAGCGTCTCCGCGGACAGCGTCGTGCTGACCGTGACCGGCGCGCAGCCCGGGCAGCCGGGCCTGTTCTTCCGCGCGGACAACGCGGTCGGCGCCGGCCTCGGCGCGATCTTCGGCGACGGCCTGCGCTGCGCGGGCGGCAACGTCGTGCGCCTCGGCACGGTGATCTCCAACGGCAGCGGCACCGCGACCTCGACCTCGAGCGTGGGCAGCGGCCTCTCCGGCGGCGAGACCAAGCGCTACCAGTACTGGTACCGCAACCCGGCCGGCTCGCCCTGCGGTGCGGCCTTCAACCTGTCGAACGGCTACGAGATCACCTGGGGCGCGTAGGCGCTCCTCGCGACGCTCTCGGGCTCGGGAGATCTCTCGGGACTACGATGCGGCGCCGCTCCTCCCTCGCGGGGGGAGCGGCGCCGTCTGCTTCGCGGGCGGGAGCGCGACTACTCGAGGTGACTGCGCAGCATCCAGGCGGCCTTCTCGTGCACGTCGATGCGACGCACGCCGAGGTCGACGCTCGCGTCGTCACCGGCGGCCTCCGCGGCGCGCACGACGGCGCGCGCGGTCGCGACCACCGTGTCCATGTCGGCCACGAGGTTCTCGATCATCGCCGTCGCCGGCGGCACACCCGTGTCCTCCTTGACCTTGGCGCGCTGCGCGAACTGCGTGTAGCTGCCGGGCGCCGGCGCGCCGAGGGCGCGGATGCGTTCGGCGATCTCGTCCACGGCGAGCGCGAGCTCGTTGTACTGCGTCTCGAACATCGTGTGCAGCGTCGTGAACATGGGCCCCTTGACGTTCCAGTGGTAGCTGTGCGTCTTGAGGTAGAGCGTGTAGCTGTCGGCCAGGAGGCCTTCGAGGGCCTCGACCACGGCTCGGCGATCCTTCGTCATGGTGCTCGCTCCTGAGCTTCGGGTTCGGTGGGGGGAGGAGGTGCGGCGAGCGCGGCGCGTCTCGGCCCGGCGGGCTCGTGGATCGCGCGCGCGTCGTGAGCTTGGAGGCACAGCATCGGGCAGACGGCGTCAGGACGCCAATCGCGAGGCACGATAGGGCCCATCACGGACCCTGATCGGTGCGCGCGCGGCCCTCAGCTCGCCATGTAGGCGCGCGCGATCGCCTCGCCCAGCGCGCGGAACTCCTCCGCGCGCGGCGAGCTCTTGCGCCAGGCGAGGCCGATGCTGCGCGAGGGGCCCTCGGGGCCGAACTCCGCCGTCGCGAGGCCGTGCGCGCCGGCGAGCTCGCGCTCGAGCGCGAGTTCCGGCAACAACGTCACGCCCAGGCCGCTCGCCACCATCTGCGAGATCGTGCCCAAGCTCGTGCCGCGGAAGCCCGAGGACTCGTCGGCGCCGCTCGTCGCGCACAGCGGCACGATCTGGTCGCGCAGGCAGTGGCCTTCCTCGAGCAGCAGCACGTCGCGGCCGGCGAGCGACTCGAGCCCCACGCCCTCGCACCCCGCGAGCGTGTCGCCGGCGGGCACCGCGAGCACGAACGGGTCGGAGAAGAGCGGCAGCGACTCGAGGTCGCCGAGGTCGACGTCGACCGCGAGCAGCAGCACGTCGAGCTCGCCCGCGTCGAGCGCCGCGACGAGCCGCGAGGTCAGGTCCTCGCGCAGGAAGAGCTGCAGCTCGGGGAAGTCCTTGCGCAGCGCCGGCAGCACGCGCGGCAGGAGGTACGGGCCGATGGTCGGGATCACGCCGAGGCGCAGCGGGCCGGTCAGCGGCGCGCCGAGCGCGTGCGCCGTCTCGCCGAACGCGTCGGCGTCGGCCAGCATCGCGCGCGCGCGCGGCAGCAGCGCCTCGCCCGCGGGCGTGAGCCGCACCTGGCGCTGGTCCCGCTCGAACAGCCGCAGGCCGAGCTGGCCCTCGAGCTGCGCGAGCTGCCCCGAGATGGCCGGCTGCGTGACGTAGCAGGCCTCCGCGGCAGCGCGGAAGTTGAGGTGCTCGGCGAGGGCGACGAAGTACTCGAGCTGGCGCAGCGTGGGGCGTTGCATGGCGGGGGGGCGCGGCGTGGGGTCGACGCCGCGCCCAGAGCAGACCACGCGCCGCCCCCGCGGCGCAAACCTCACCGGAGCGGATCCCGCACGGCGGCGAGGAGCCTGTCCGAGACGTGCTTCGGACGCCGCGACGGCGCCGGAGGTCGTGTCGGACGGGCTCTCAGAGGCAGAACTCGACCGCCAGGCCGTCGCTGAGGTTGTAGCCCGCGCCGCCGAAGGCCGGATCGCGGTACCAGAACTGGAAGAGTCGCCGCGCGCCCGCGAGCAGCGCGTCGCCGCCCGGCAGCGCGCCGAGATCGAGCGGGAAGCTCGCGGAGCCCGCGGCCCCCGTCGGCACCACCGCGAGGCGCACCACCGGGCCCGACACGCAGCGCACGCCGTCGCCGAAGGGCAGCGCCGCCTCCTGCTGGCCGTAGTAGAAGACGCCGAACTGGTTGGGTGGACAACCGTGGCACTCGAGCTGCAGGTCGTTCGCCGCCACGCTCGAGCTGCCCTGCCAGGCCATCGTCGCGCCCGCGCCGGCGGAGTTGGGCGAGCTCGTGCAGAAGCTCGCGAGCGGCGTGGCGCTGCAGCCGATCGAGAAGGCGCGCACCTCGCCCTCCACCGCCATGATGCCGTCGACGGGCAAGCCGACGAGGATCTCGTTCGCGCCGTGCCCGTCGAGGTTCGCGTCGGCCGCCAGCGCCAGGATCGAGCCCGTCCAGCCGAGCTCGAAGCCGTGCAGGTAGGCCTTCGTCGCGCCGTCGACGAGCCACAGCTTCTCGGGGGCCACGCTGGCGTTCGACTGACCGATCAGCAGGTCGGGCACGCCGTCGCCGGTCTGGTCGCCCGCGCCCGCCAACGCCACGCCGAAGAAGCTGAAGTAGCCCGTGCCCGCCCACTCGTGGAGCTGCGCGCCGGTCGCGCCGGACACGAGCCGCGCCTTCGGGTACACGCCCAGCGTGTTGTCGTAGTGCACGCTGTAGAGGAAGTCGTGCACGCCGTCCTGGTCGACGTCGCCGGCGTCGGCCACCGTGTGGCCGATGCGGTTGCCGGGGCTGCCGTCGAACGCGTAGAGCTCGGCGCCCGTCGCACCCGAGTAGACGATGACGCGGTTGCCGGTGAGCTCGCCGAAGACGCGCGTGCCGACCACGAGGTCGCCCCGTCCGTCGCCGTCGACGTCGCCGAGCCCGGCGATCGAGTAGAAGTCGTAGCCGTACTGCGTGCCGGTCACCTGCCAGTGGATGCCGCCGTCGCGCCCGGAGACGACCACCAGGCGCCCGGGCGTGACCGAGCTGCCGATGCCGCCGGCCGCGTAGTCGGGCCAGCCGTCGCCGTCGACGTCGCCGAGGCCGGCGAGCGAGAAGCCCAGGCCTTCCCAGCTCGCCAGGCCGTCGCGCTGCTGCAGGACGGCGCCGGTCGCGCCCGAGTAGACGAGCACGCGCCCGCGATAGGAGTCGAACTGTTGCGCGTCGACGAGCACGTCGGGCGTACCGTCCTGGTCAACGTCGCCGACGCGCGCCACGGTGTGCCCGAGCTCCCAGCCGTCGAGGCCGTGCCACTCGTGGACGAGCGCGCGCGTCGCGCCGTCGTAGACGAACACCGCGCCGCGCCGCTGCACGAGCGGGCCGTCGAACGGCGCGCCGACGGCGAACTCCTCGACGCCGTCGCCGGTGAGGTCGCCGACGTAGGCGATCGAGTGGCCGAAGAGGCCTTGTTCGCTGGTGCCGTCGAGCTGGAACTCGAGCACCTGGGCCGACGCGGCGGGCGCGAGCAGGGCGAGGGCGAGGGCGAGGACGCGCGGGAGGGTGGAGCGTTGCATGGGACCTCCGGGGTTGCGGGCTTCGGGATGCGTCTCGAACCGGGCTCCGACCCTAGCACCGACCTCGCGATCCGGCGAGGCGGCGCTCACGGTCCGGCCGGCGCGCCGGCGTAGACGCGCACGTAGCCCACCTGGCCCGGGTCGTCGTCGTGACCGGGCGCACCGACGGCGAGCTCCGCGCGGCCGTCACCGTCGACGTCGCCCACGGCCGCCACGCACGCGCCGAACCAGTCGCGCGGCGCGCGCCCCGCGAGGCGCAGGAGCTCCGCGCCGCCCGCCGTCGCGTAGGCGCGCACCTCGCCGCGCTGGCCGCCGCCCGCCGCGCTCGCGCCGAGCACGAGGTCGTGGCGCCCGTCGCCGTCGAGGTCGAGGCTCGCGCCGCCGGTCGCGAAGTGGCCCGCGCCCCAGCCCTCGGCCTGCGCGAGCCGCGCGCCGTCCGCGCCCGAGAGCGCGAGCAGCGCGCCGCCGTCGAGCGCGCCGAGGTCCGACGCGGGCGCCACCGCGAGCAGGTCGTCGCGACCGTCGCCGTCCACGTCGCCCGCGCGCGCCAGCGCGAAGCCGAGCTGGTCCCCGAGCGCGTCGCCGGTGCAGGTGAACAGCAGCGCGCCGCTCGCGCTCGACCACGCGCGCGCCGCGCCCGCGTTGAACGCGCCGACGTCGGCGAAGGGCGCGCCGATCCACAGGTCGTCGCGACCGTCCCCGTCCGCGTCGCCGGCCGCCGCGACCGCGGCGCCGAGCTGGTCGAAGGGGGCGCCGTCGAACAGCGCCAGCCGCGCGCCGCTCGCCCCCGAGAGCAAGTACGCGCGGCCGGCGTTCGTGCCGCCCGCGTCGCACTTGGGCGCGCCGACGAGCAGCTCGCCGCGGCCGTCGCCGTCGACGTCGCCGAGCAGCGCGACGCTCGAGCCGAGCTCGTCGCCGGGCGCCTCGCCGCGCAGCGTGAGCAGGCGTCGGCCGGTCGCGCCGGAGAACACCGCCACGAGCCCGCTGCCCGCGCGCGGCGCGCCCACGGCGAGGTCGTGCACGCCGTCGCCGTCGAGGTCCGCGCCGCTCGCCAGCGCGCGCCCGAAGTCGCCCAGCGCCACGGCGCCGCGCAACTCGTAGAGCAGGTGGCCGTTCGCGCCCGAGCACACCGCCACGCGGCCGCGGCGCACGCCGCCGACGAGCGCGCGCGGCTCGCCGACGGCGAGGTCGGCGCGCCCGTCACCGTCGAGGTCGCCGAGGCTCGCCACGGCGACGCCGAAGCGCCCGCCGGGCGTGGTGCCGTGCAGCTCGAGCAGCGGCGGCGGAGAGGCGGGCAGGTCCTGGAGCAGGGCGAGGGCGAGGAGCGGCAGCATGGCGCGGTCGTGGGCAGAGGAAGCGGAGGCCGCGTGCGCGGCGCCTCGACGACCGCCGGGCCCCGGCGCGGTGGCGCGCCGCGGCCGGAAAATCGGGCGCGCCGCCGCCCGGGCCGCCCCGTTCGGCAGCGTGCCGTTTAGAGTGCTGCCCATGCTTCGCCCCCGAGCCCTCGTCGCGCTGGTCCTGCTGGCGCCCCTGGCCGCGGCCCAGATCCCGCCCGGCTACTACGACAGCGTCGACACCTCGAACGCCGCCGCGCTGCGCGCCACGCTGCACGCCGTCATCGACGACCACGTGCGCTACCCGTACACCTCGAGCGGCACGGACACCTGGGACATCCTCGAGCTCAAGCAGCAGGACCCCTCGAACGGGTCGCGCATCGTCGACGTCTACAAGAACGAGAGCTACGCGAAGCAGGGCGGCGGCAACAGCGACTACGACCGCGAGCACTCGTGGCCGAAGTCCTACGGCTTCCCCAACGACTCCAGCACGAACTACCCGTACACCGACTGCCACGTGCTGTTCCTCGCCGACTCGGTGTACAACAGCTCGCGCGGCAACAAGCCCTTCCGCAACGCGAGCGCGAGCGACACCGAACGCAACACCGTGCTCACCAACGGCGTCGGCGGGGGCACCGGCGTGTTCCCGGGGAACTCGAACTGGACCTTCGGCGTGCAGGAGACGGGCGGCTGGCAGACCTGGGGTCAGCGCAAGGGCGACCTCGCGCGCGCGCTGCTCTACATGGACGTGCGCTACGAAGGCGGCACGCACGGCACGACCGGCGCGGCGGAGCCCGACCTGATCCTGACCGACAACGAGGCGCTCATCGGCGCGTCCAACACCGGCAACAACGAGTCGGTGGCCTACATGGGCCTCCTGTCCGTGCTCCTGCAGTGGCACGCCGAGGACCCGCCGGACGACTTCGAGCGCAACGGCAACGACGTCGTCTACAGCTTCCAGGGCAACCGCAACCCGTTCATCGACCACCCCGAGTGGGTCGACTGCCTGTTCGCGAGCCAGTGCTCCTTCGGCGGCCTGATCGGCCCCCTGTGCTTCGGCGACGGCACCGGCGTCGCCTGCCCGTGCGGCAACCTCGGCAACGGCCAGGGCGGCTGCGGCAACTCGACCTACTTCGAGGGCGCGGGCCTCTCGCCGACGGGCTCGGCGAGCGTCGCCGCGGCCGACCTCGTGCTGCACGTCTTCAGCTCGACGCCGAACCAGCCGGGTCTGTTCTTCCAGGGCACCAGCGCCGTCAACGGCGGCAACGGACTGCCCTTCGGCGACGGCCTGCGCTGCGTGGGCGGCAGCGTGCTGCGCCTGCAGGTGGTCTTCGCGGACGTCTTCGGCGACCTGCAGTCGAGCGCGAACCTCGTCACCGCCGGCGCCGTCGCGCCGGGCGACACGCGCTACTACCAGTGGTGGTACCGCGACCCGGGCGCGAGCCCGTGCGGCACGGGCTTCAACCTGAGCCAGGCCTGGCAGGTCGTCTGGGAGCTCTGAGCGGCGCCGCGCCGGCGCGCCGGCGTCCCCAGCGTCCGCGCGCGGATTGCGACCCGAGCCCGACCCGCCCGCGCACCCAGGGGTAGGCTTCGTGGCCCACCCGTCCGGGGTGCGTGAGGGCCTTCGACGGCCCCCGCACCCGCGCGGACGGGCCCAGGCGCGCGCGGGGGCTCCCGGCGCGCCGCACCGCCGGGCGCTCCCTCCCTCCGCGACCTCCTGCGCACCGCTACCGCCATGCACGCGAAGCCCCTCCGTACGCCGCTGCTGCCGCTCGTCACCGCCCTCTCGCTCGCCTCGCTCGCGCAGG
>JACKHS010000040.1 GCA_020638875.1 Planctomycetota bacterium | reverse complement strand
GGCTCGCGCCGCTGCAGCTCCCGGGCGGCGCGACGCTCGTGCCGAGCGGCTTCGCCCTCGGACCGAGCGACGGCTTCGACGACTGCGCCGTCCCCGGCGTGACGCAGGGGCCGCCGTCCGACGGTGCGTGCGTGCCGGGCGCGGACCACTACGTCGTCACGATCGACGTCACGATGCAGACGCTGCCCGTGACGCTCGGCGCCGCGGACCTCGCGCCCTGGATCGGCGCGAGCGGGAGCGTCGCGTTCGACTCCACCGCGATCTTCCTGCTCGTGGGCAACGTCGACCCCGAGATCCAGCGCGCCCAGGACGTCGGCGCCAGCGTCTCGCTGCGCGTCGTCTACCGCTACTGTCCGCCGCCGCCGGGCAGCGTCTACTGCACGTGCGAGAGCCTCGCGCCCTGCGGCAACGTCGCGAGCGCGGCGGGCTGCGCGAACTCGACCGGCCTCGGCGCGCGGCTCGCGGGCCTGGGCAGCGCGTCGGTGAGCGCCGCCGACCTCGCGCTGCACGCGCGCGGCCTGCCGCCGGGGCAACCCGCGCTCTTCTGCCAGGGCGACGCTGCGCTGGAGCCCGGCGTGGTCTTCGGCGACGGCCTGCGTTGCCTCGCGAGCGACTGCGTGCGGCTCGAGTTCGCCTGGGCGAACGCCCTGGGCGAGGTCGCGACGAGCGCTCCGCTCGCGGCGGCCGGCGGCGCCTCGCCCGGCGAGGTCCGGCGCTATCAGGTGTGGTACCGCGATCCCGCCGGCTCGCCCTGCGGCGCGGGCTTCAACCTCTCGAACGGGTACGAGGTCGTCTGGGCGCCGTGAGCGTTGCGCCGCGGCGCTTCAACCGCGCCGCGCCGCTCGCTACCCTCCGGCGTCGGCGGCTCGCTCCGCGCCGACCGGACCCACCGCGCCCGTCCAGGAAGGCACCATGATCCCCACACCGCGCGAGCTCCGCGCCCGCGGCGCCCGGCTCGGCGTCGCGCTGTTCGTCTGCGCCGCGCCCGCGCTCGCTCAGCGCGGGCCCTGCACGCCCGTCGAGCTCGTGCACACGAGCTGCTTCCCCGCGGCGTGCGGCACGCTGCACGACCTCGACTGGCAGGCGGCGATGGCGACGCCGCTCGTCGTGCCCAAGTTCGACCCGGCGCTCGGCAGCTTGCTGGAGGTCGAGGTGCGCATGAGCGCCGACTTCGCGGGCACCGGATGCCTCGACAACACCGGCATCAACTGCGCGATCTGCGAGTTCAACGTCGCGTACCTCGGCGTGCTGCTGCCGGCCGCGTCGAACCTCCCGCAGGTCACGGGCTTGCCGCCGATGCAGCTCGTGGGACAGCACACGCCGACGCCGCTCGGCTTCCAACTAGGGCCCTCGGACGGCTTCGACGACTGCGCGATGCCCGGCGTGACGCAGGGGCCGCCCTCGAGCGGCACGTGCGTCGCGGGGGAGGACCACTTCCTCTACGCCTTCAACTCGAACCTGCAGGCGACGCCGGTCGTGCTCGACGGCGCCGACCTCGCGCCGTGGATCGGACCCGCCGGCAGCGTGGCGTTCGACTCGTCCGCGTTCGGCGCCATCGGCGGCAACTTCCACCACGCGGTCGTCGCGCACCACGACCTCGACGGGCGCGTGGGCCTGCAGGTGACGTACCGCTACTGCCCGCCGGCGACGCTCGGCGTGCTCTTCTGCACCTGCGAGGCGAACGCGCCGTGCGGTAACGTCTCCGCCGGCACGGGCTGCGCCAACTCCACCGGCGCGGGCGCGCACCTCGTCGCGACGGGCAGCGTGTCCGTCGGCGCGGCCGACCTCGTGCTGCGCGCGAGCGGGTTGCCGGCGACGCAGCCTGCGCTGTTCTTCCAGGGCGACGCCGCGCTCGCGTCCGGCGCGGCCTTCGGCGACGGCTTGCGCTGCGCCGTCGGCGGCGTGGTGCGCCTCGAGGTCGCGCCCTCGAACGCGCAGGGCGAGCTCGCCTCGAGCGCGCGCGTGGCCGTGCTCGGCGGCGCGTCCGCCGGCGACGTGCGGCGCTACCAGCTCTTCTACCGCGACCCCGCGGGCTCGCCGTGCGGCGCGGGCTTCAACCTGTCGAACGGCGTCGAGCTCGTCTGGACCCCCTGACCTCGCCGATGCGCCGCTCGCTCTTCGTGCTCTACGTCGCCGACCAGGCGCGCAGCCGTGACTTCTACGCGGCGGTGCTCGGCTGCGCGCCCGTGCTCGACGTGCCCGGCATGACCGAGTTCGAGCTCGAGGACGGCGCGGCGCTGGGGCTGATGCCGGCGGCGGGCATCGCGCGTCTGCTCGACCAGCCGCCGGCCTGCTTCGCGACGACGCCCGGCGTGTCGCGTTGCGAGCTCTACCTCGTGCTCGACGACCCGGCCGCCGCGCACGCGCGGGCCCTCGCCGCCGGCGCGCGCGAGCTGGCGCCGCTCGCGTCGCGCGACTGGGGCCAGCGCGTGGCCTACTGCGCCGATCTCGACGGGCACGTGCTCGCCTGCGCCGGCGCGGAGCCGGGCGCCTAGCGATGGTCGCGCGCTTCGAGCACCGCGTCAGCGCGCGCCCGCTGGCGGCGCGCCGCGTCCGCCGCGGCCTCGGCTTCCTGGTGGCGGGCGCGCTGCTCGCCGTGCTGCCGTTCACGTTCCTGCTGCGCGTCGCCGGCGTGATGATCGCGCTCAGCGCGGCGTGGGTGACGTGCACCGGCGCGCTGCGCCTCGCGCGCGGCAGGGACTGGGAGCTCGTCGTCGACGCCGACGGCCTGCGCTGGCGGCCGGCCGCGGGCCTGGGCGCGCCTTGCGCCTGGCCGCTCGCCGAGCTCGCGCGCGTCGAGCGCCGCCGCCCCACGCGCAGCGGCGGACCGCCCGCGGTCTACGCGGTGCACGTCGGCGGCGCGGCGTGCGAGCTCATGCGCGAGCAGCGCCGACTTCGAGGCGTTGCTCGCGACGCTGCGCGCGCTCGACGTCGAGGTCGTCGAGGTCCGGCAGCTCTGACGCGCGGCCCGGCGCGCGCGTCACCTGGCGGCGGCTCGCGGCGCACGCGAGCGCGGCGACGCGCTGCGCCGCGTCCGCGCGCGACTCGCGCTCGCGCGCCGCGCGTGCGGGCCGACCGGTCGGCTCGCTTGAGCGGCGCCCGTGGAGCGCGCGGGGCCGGCCTCCGCGCGGGCGCGCGCCAGCGCGTCGGCGCGTGCGATGGAACCGAGGACGATCACGAGGACGGCGACGAGCAGCGCGGGATGCGGGACGAGCGAGGCGCGGCCTCATGGGGAGTTCTCCTCGGGACGGGCGTGGCGGCGAGCGTGACGCGCGCGCAGGGCGCGGCCACGAGGTCGAGCGTGGCAAGCGGCGTGCCGCGGCGCGGACCGCGCTGCGAGGCCGTGCAGCGCGCTCGCGGCCCGCGCGTGCAGCGCAGGCGCACGCTCGCCGCGAGCCGTTCCGCTCGCGCGCCGCGCGGCCTGGTAGGCTCCGCACATGCCGATCACCGTCGTGCAGGGAGACCTGACCGCGTTCCGCGCCGACGTGCTCGCGAACGCGGCCAACGCCGAGCTCGCGGGCGGCGGCGGCGTCGACGGCGCGCTGCACCGCGCCGCGGGCAGACCTGCTGGCCGAGTGCCGCAGGCTGGGCGGCTGCGCGCCCGGCGACGCGAAGCTCACCGCGGCCTACGACCTGCCGGCGCGCTGGGTCGCGCACTGCGTGGGACCCGTCTGGCGCGGCGGCGACGCGGGCGAGGCCGAGCTGCTCGCGCGCACGCACCGCCGCGCGCTCGAGCTCGCGCACGCGGTCGGCGCGCGCAGCCTCGCCTTCCCGGCGATCAGTTGCGGCGTCTACGGCTACCCGATCGAGCAGGCCGCGCGCGTCGCGACCGCGGCGGTGAGCGCGTGGCTGCGCGCGCACGACGACGCGCTCGACGTGACCTTCGTGTGCTTCGGCGACGAGACGCGGCGCGCCTTCGAGGCGGCGCGGCGCGCGCTGGAGGCCGCGTGAGCGCGCTCGTCCTCGACGACCTGCGCGACACGGACCTCGAGGCCGTGTTCGCCGACCAGCGCGACCCGCTCGGCCGCCGGATGGCGGCGTTCGGGGCGCCGGACGCCGACGACCGCGCCGCGTTCGACGCGCGCTGGGCCTGCGTGCGCGCCGACCCGTCGCGCGTCGTGCGCGTCCTGCGCGAGGACGGTGCGTACGTCGGCTACCTCGTCAGCTTCCTGCACGACGGGCTGCGTCACCTCGGCTACTGGATCACGCGCGCGGCGTGGGGGCGCGGCCTCGCCACGCGCGCGCTGCGGCAGTTCCTCGCCGAGTTCCCCGAACGGCCGCTGTACGCGCGCGCCGCGGCCGACAACGCGGCCTCGCGGCGCGTGCTCGAGAAGTGCGGCTTCCAGCTCGTTCGCTACGAGCGCGGCTTCGCCCAGGCGCGCGGCGAGGAGATCGACGAGGTCGTGATGGTGCTGCCCGCGCCGCGGTAGGATCGACGCATGGACGAGCCCGAGCTCATCGAGTGGGAGGACTTCGCGCGCGTCGAGCTGCGCGTGGGGCGCGTGCTCTCGGCCGAGGTCTTCGCCGAGGCGCGCAAGCCGGCCTACGTGCTGCAGGTCGACTTCGGGCCCGAGCTCGGCACGCGCAAGTCGAGCGCGCAGCTCACCGCGCTCTACGCGCCCGAGGACCTGGTCGGGCGGCTCGTCGTCGCCGTGGTGAACTTCCCGCCCAAGCAGATCGGGCCGCTGCGTTCGCAGTGCCTCGTGACCGGCTTCCCCGACGCGCAGGGTCGCGTCGTGCTCTGCCAGCCCGAGCGCGAGGTCCCGCTCGGCGCGCGACTCCACTGAGGCGGCAGCGCGCGCGGGACGGACCGCCGCGGCGCGAGGACGCTCCGGGCGGATCCCGGCGGCGCGGCGGCGCCTCGGCGTGTGCGCGGGCCGCGTCGCGGGCTCTCCCCGGACGGGGGTAGCGAGATCCGGGAGGTGCGGGTACCGTCTTCGGCGAAAACGCCGCGATCGGGGGATCGCGGCGCGTTCTTGTCGCCACCGCGTGACGACCGGGCCTCCGCCGGAGGTGCCCTTCGACCGTTCCGATCGACTCCTTGCTCGACATCCTGATGAACAGCGTCTTCTCTCGCCGGACCCTGGCGGTCCTCACCACCGCACTCTGCGCCACGCCGGCGCTCCACGCCGACACGATCGACTTCGAGGGACTGCCCGCGGGCACGATCCTCTCCAGCCTGTCCACCTCGGGCGGCGCCGGCCCGATCCTCGTGCACGGCCACAACCCGAGCCTCGGCGCGCCCAACGCCGCGGTGATCTTCGACTCCAGCAACCCGACGGGCGGGGACTCCGACCTCGGCTCGCCGAACGTCACCTTCGGCGGCCCCGGCTTCGGCGCGGGCGGCGCGATGGGCGCGCCGTACGCCAACAGCACGGCGCTGGGCAAGATCCTCATCGTCGACGAGCACCTCGTCGTCGGCGGCAACGGCCTGGTCGTCGACCCCGACGACGCGGCGGTGCTCGGCCAGACGCTCGACTTCGACTTCGCGGCGCTCGGCACCGTGACGCTGCGCACCTGCACCTACATCGACATCGAGACCACGCGCCCCGACGGGCAGGTCGAGATGTTCGACGCGTCGAACCAGCTGCTCGCCTCCGTCTCGCTGACGCCCGTCGGCGACAACGGCGTCAACACGCTCTCGCTCGGCGACGTCGCCGGCGTCGACCACATGCGCGTGACGCTCAACGGCTCGGGCGCGATCGCCGGCTTCGAGCTCGACGTCGACTGCACCGCGTCGCTCGGCGACCTCGTCTGGAACGACCTCGACGGCGACGGCCTGCAGGACGCGGGCGAGCCCGGCGTCGGCGGCGTCACCGTGCTGCTGTTCGACGCGAACAGCGCCCCGCTCGGCTCCACGCAGACCCAGCTCGACGGTTCCTACCTGTTCCCGGGCCTGTGCCCCGGCACGTACTCGGTCGCGCTCGACGTGCAGACGCTCCCCGAGGGCTTCGTGCAGTCGCCCTGCGGCGTCGGCAACGACCCCGCGCTCGACAGCAACTGCCAGCCCGCCCCGGTGACGCTCGGCGCCGGCCAGCACGACCCGACCGTGGACTTCGGCCTGAAGCCGATCCCGTTCGTCAACTGCCACAGCCTGCCCAACTCCACCGGCCAGGTGGCCTCGGCTTCGGGCAACGGCAGCACGTCGCTCGGCGACAACCAGTTCTCGGTGACCTTCACCAACCTCCCGCCGCACCAGCCGGCCTACCTGTTCTACGGCACCAACGGGGTGAACATCCCCTTCGGCTCCGGCGTGCAGTGCATCGGCTCGCCGCTCGTGCGCTATCACAAGGTCTCCGACATCGACCCCAGCGGCGTCGCCATGATCCCGCTGGACTTCGCCAGCCCGCCCATGAACATCGGCTTCGGTCAGGTCGTTCCGGGCGTGCCGTTCTACTTCCAGCTCTGGTACCGCGACCCGGGCAACACGCCGTCCTTCAACATGACCGATTCGCTGTGCGTGACGTTCGCACCGTGACCGCGGTTCGGTAGCACGAGCTCGTTGGACGGCCCGGCACCCGCCGGGCCGTCCTCGTTTCATCACTGGTTCAGGGAGGGCGTGCGCAGGCGATAGCCCCCGACCTCGAGCTCGTGCGTCTCCCCGAGCGCCAGGCTCGACCCGCGCAACACGCGCCCGAAGCCCACGCGCGCGCGCAGCGCGTCGACGGCGTCGTCGAGGCGGCGCTGGCGGTCGGCGTGGGAGCCGCTCGGGCCGCGTGCGTCCTCGGCGATGCGGTCGCCGCCCGGTTCGCTGAAGAGCGTGCCCTGCCAGCCGCTGGCGGGGCGCAGGTTCGCGAGCTCGACGCCGACGCGCTTGACGAGCGCGCGGCGGCGGGGGAGCGAGCGCAGCAGCGCGCGCGCTTCGGCGGCCACGCGGTCGGTGCTGTCGGTGGGCGCGTCGAGGGTGCGGCGCACGCGGCGGGTGGCGGTCTCGGCGGCGGCGGCCTCGCGCTCGGCCGGCGCGGCCAGGCGTTGGGCGCGGCGTAGGGAGGGCGGGCGCGTGTCGACGTAGCGGACGTGCACCTCGAGCGTCGAGACCGTCAGGCCGAGGCCGCGTAGCTTGTGCATGGCGCGGTCGACGAGGTAGGCGAGCATCGCCTCGACGCGCCGACGCGAGCCCTCCTCGGGTTCGAACGTGCTGTCGCGACGGATCGAGCGCGGCGCGCGGCGCACGAGCCGTCCGTCGGGCCCGGGGATCCAGGTGGGCTCGATCCGCTCGGGGTCGACGCCGCGCGCGCGGTCGTGCAGGACGAGGCCGAGCTTGCCGAAGGAGGCGAAGAGCACCTCGCGCGAGACGCGGCGCAGGTCGCCCACGGTGCGGATGGAGAAGCGCGCGAGCAGCCGCCCGGTGCTGAAGCCGACGCCCGGCAGGTGCTCGATCGGCAAGCCGGCGAGGAAGGCCTCTTCGTGCCCCGGCCAGACTTCGGCGACGCCGCCCGGCTTGGCCAGCTTGCCGGCGAGGCGCGCGAGGGTGACGCTCGTGCCGATGCCGATGGTGACCGGCAGGTTCACCTCCGCGCGTACCGCGGCGCGCAACGCGACGGCGAGCTCGAAGGCGGGGCCGAACAGGCGCGCGGTCCCCGTCACGTCGGCCAGGAGGTCGTCGATCGAGGTGACCTCGACCCGCGGCGTGTAGCGCATCACGACGCGCGTCAGTTCGTCGCGCAAGCGCGCCGCGGCCTGGGCGTCGCCGCGGCGGAAGATCGCGTGCGGGCAGAGGCGCTTCGCCTCGGCGAGCAGGAGCCCCGGCCGCACGCCGTAGACGCGTGCCTCGTAGGAGGACGACATCACGAGGTTGCGCTCGTGGGGCAGGCCGCCGATGACGAGCGGTCGACCTGCGAGCTCGGGGTGCAGGGCGCACTCGACGGACGCGAGGAAGGCGTCGACGTCGAGGTGCAGGATGCGGCGGGTCCCGGGAGGCAGCAGCAGGTCGCGGTTGGCGGGCGGCACCCCGCCACCCTAACAAAACCCTAAGCCGCGACCAGCCCCCGCGTCGGGCGCGCGATCACCCCCGCGGTCGCGAGGGCGACCAGCGCTGCAGCGCCTCGGCGAGCTGGTCCTTGCGGATCGGCTTCGAGACGTAGTCGCTCATGCCGATCTCGAGGCAACGCTCGCGGTCCCCGGCCATGGCGTTGGCGGTCATGGCGACGATCGGCACCTCGGGTTGGAGCACCCCGCCTCGACCGGCGCGGATCGCGCGCGTCGCCTCGAAGCCGTCCATCACGGGCATCTGGCAGTCCATCAGCACGACGTCGAAGCGACGTCGCGCGAGCTGCTCGAGCGCTTGCGCGCCGTCCTCGGCGACTTCGGGCGTGATGCCCAGGCGCCCGAGCATGGCGAGGGCCAGCTTGCGGTTGACGGGGTTGTCCTCGACCAGCAGCACGTCCGGCACGCCGGCGTGCTCGCCGTCGGGCTGGAGCGCGGGCGTCGCGCCGGCGGATTCGGAAGCCTCGTCCTCCTCGGCGCTGCGCAGCTCGTCGCGCGTCGAGCCGACCATGGCCAGGAGCAGCGCGTCGAGCAGGCTCGAAGGCTTGACCGGCTTGGTGACCGCGCCGGCGAAGCCGCCTTCCTCGAGCCGGGACCGCTCGACGCGGGAGCCCAGGGGCAGCAGCAGGACGTACGCGGTGTCCTCGCCCGGCTGCTTGCGCAGCGCGCCGGGGCCCTCGCTCGTGCTGTCGCGATCGACGATGACGACGTCGAAGGGCCGACCGGCCTCGCGCGCGGCCACGACGCGGGCGCGCGCCGTCTCGCGGTCGACCTCGAGCTCGTGCTCGAAGCGCCACGACTCGAGCACCGAGGCCACCGACTCGCGCGCCTGGTCGTTGGCGTCCACCACGAGGAAGCGCGGTTCGCCGTTGGCGCGCAGTTCGGGGGGCAGACGACGGCGGACGTGACGCTTCTCGAAGGGCAGCGTGAACCAGAACGTCGCGCCGGCGCCGGGCTCGCTCTCGACGCCGATCTCGCCGCCCATGAGCTCGACGAGCTGCGCCGAGATGGCCAGGCCGAGGCCCGTGCCGCCGAACTCGCGCGCGGTCGAAGCGTCCGCCTGCGTGAAGGCCTCGAAGACCGAGGCCTGCTTCTCGGGCGGGATGCCGACGCCGGTGTCGCGCACTTCGAAGAGCAGGCGCAGGTCGTTCTCGGTCTGCTCGACGACCGTCACGCGGATCGAGACGTCTCCCTTGGCCGTGAACTTGATCGCGTTGCCGGCCAGGTTGAGCAGCACCTGGCGCAGGCGGTGCGCATCGCCGGCCAGGTGCGAGGGCAACGTCGCGTCCACGGTGCAGTTGAAGTTCAGGTCCTTCTCGTGCGCGCGCAGCGCGATCAGGTCGTTGATCTCGTCGAGCAGCGTGCGCAGGTTGAACTCGTTGTGCTCGATCTCGATCCGCCCGGCCTCGATCTTCGAGAAGTCGAGGATCTCGTTGATGATGCCGAGCAGCGCGTTGCCGCTGCCCGCGATCGTGCGCGTGAACTCGCGTTGCTCGTCGTCGAGGTCGGTCCCGAGGAGCAGCTCCGCCATCCCGATCACGCCGTTCATCGGCGTGCGGATCTCGTGGCTCATGTTCGCGAGGAACTGCGACTTGGCCTGCGCCGCCGCCTCGGAGCGCTCGAGCTCGCGCGCCAAGCGCGCCGTCAGCTCCTCGTTGCGGCCGATCAGCTCGAGCACCATCATCGGAATCAGCGCCGCGCCGACGCACATCCCGACCCCGGCGCTGCCCAGCGCGTACCACTGCGGATGCGTGAGCATGAGCGTGCACAGCCCGAACGTGCCGAACGCTGCGCCGACGTAGAGCACGCGGCGACCGAAGCGCAGCCCGTGTCCGATGATGCACCACAGCAAGGCCGGGTAGATCCAGCTCCCCGCGCTGCCCATCAGGTGCATGCCGACGAGCGCGAGCCCGATGTCCGCGCACACCGCGATCCAGCGCCGCCACAGGTGCCGACCTGGCGCGCGCAGGACCCAGCGGCGCCACGCGACCGAGCCGACGACGTAGAGCGCGAGCACGATCAGCGAGGTCGCGTAGCCCTCCGGCTCGGCACCCAGCAGGTAGGCCGTCCCGAGCGCCGCGAAGGAGATCGAGCACAGAGCGATACGAAGGGTGGCCTGCGCGGCCTCGGCGCTTGCAGCTCGGGGGAGGGGAGTCTGGGACATGAAGTGCCTCGGCGCCATTGCTCGGCAACGGGGCCCGGCCGCCTTGAGGCGCGGTGGTGCTCGCGCGAGGCGTCGGCCTCGCCCGGTCCCGACTAGAGCGAGCGCCGTCAGGACGTCGCCCGACCCGACTTCGGGAGATCTTCCGATCCAGGGCGAGATTCCTGGCGCCGGCTCGGCGCCGTGCTAGGGTCCGGCAACGGACCGCTCGCTCCGGCGTCCTCCATCCCCCCGGGCCCCTTCCCGGCCCTGCGCTCTCCGCTCCGGCGGGGATCGCGCCCCGCGCTCGCGAAGCGCCCATGCCCGTCTTCGCCAGCTACGAGCCCGGACTGCTACGGCTCCGCTTCCAGGGCCCGCCCCTCGACGCCGAGGGCCGCGCGACCCTGCGGAGCCTGTTCGAGCCCGCCGACGCTCCCGACGTCCACGGTCTCCTGATCGTGCCCGACACCTCGCTCGGGGGCGACGAGTGCGGCGTCGAGGTGCTCAAGCGCGTGGCCGGCTACCTCGAGGAGCACGCCGACCGCTTCGGCCGGCGCGCGGCCCTGCAACGCGAGCGGCCCATGGCGTTCTCCACCGAGCAACGCCTGCGACGCGTCGCGGAGGGGGCGCGGGTGGAGCTCGAGGTGTTTCGGAGCGAGCGAGAGGCGCTCGACTGGCTCACCCGCCCCCGCTGAGCCAGGGGACTTCCCGGGTTCGGTGAGGCGGGCCCCGGCGCACCTCGCGCGCAGCGCTCGCCCGATCGTGCACGGGGCCGGATCCGCGCGCCAGCCCGGCCGTCGACCAGGGCTACCCGGCGGGGGAGGTGGGGGCCGCCTGCCACTGACCGAAGTGCGTCGCCCCTCCCGCCGTGATCGCCACGACGTCCTCGATCCGCACCCCGAGCTCGCCGCGCACGTAGAGCCCCGGTTCGTCGGTGAACACCATCCCCGGCGCGAGGAACACCTCGCTCCCGCCGTCGAGGTACGGCGCCTCGTGCCCCTCCATGCCGATGCCGTGGCCGACGCGGTGCGTGAAGAGCTCGTACGCGCCGCCGAAGCCCGCCGCCGCGAAGACGGCGCGCGCGGCGGCGTCGGCCTCGCGCGCGCGGCGGCCGGGGGCGAGGGCCTCGAACGCGCGGCGTTGCGCGTCGTGCACCGCGTGCCAGACCTGCGCGACGCGCTCGCTCGGCGCGCCGTCGAAGACCCACGTGCGGGTCGTGTCGCTCTGGTAGCCGTGCAGGGCGGCGCCCGTGTCCACCAGCACCAGGTCGCCGCGCTCGAGGCGCCGCGGACCGGTGCTGCCGTGCGGCTCGGCGGCGTCGGCGCCGAACAGCACGAGGTCCCAGTGCCCGCTCATGCCCTGCAGGCGGTGCGCGTGGCGCAACAGCGCACCGATCTCGAGCGCGGTGAGGCCGGGGCGCAGCAGCCGCGAGACCGCGAGCAACGCGCGCTGCGTGCGCTCGCTGGCGCTGCGCAGGAGCGCCAGCTCGTGCTCGTCCTTGCAGCCGCGCAGGTCGCGCAGCAGGCCGGTCGCGAGCGGCAGCGTCTCCTGTCCGAGCGCGAGCGCGAGGCCCGCGAGCTGGAACGCGCGCAGCGCGGGCTCGACCGCGACGCGCTCGGCGCGGCGGCGGCGCAGCGCGCTCGCGAGCGGCGCGAAGGCGTACTCGTGCTCCTGCCAGCCGAGCACCTCGACGTCGCCGGCCGAGCCGCGCACGCGCTCGACCTCGAAGCCGGGCACGAGCCAGAAGCACGAGCCGTCGGCGAGCACGACGAGCGCGGTGAGGCGCTCGGACAGGCTCGCGTCGACGCCGCTCAGGTAGCGCTGCGTCGCGCCGGGCTCGACGACGAGCGCGTCGAGTCCGGCGGCGGCGAGCAGCGCGGCGCAGCGTGTGCGTCGCGCGGCGTGCTCGGCGGGGGTGACGGGGCCGACCGGGTCGGCGGCCGGGCCGGCCTCGGCCAGCGCCGCCGCGACCTCCGCCGCGCGCGCCTCGTCGAGGGCCGCGGGTTCCGTGCTCGTCTGCATGGGCGCAGAGCATAGCCCGGCCGCGTCGCGCGGCGAGCGCGACGCGGCCGGGACTCGCGCGAGTCGGGCGCGCGCGGCGTCAGGGAGCTTCGGTGCGCCCGTCGGAGTCGCGCAGCGCCCACGCCTCGCGGTGCTCCGCCCACCAGCTCTCCCAGGCGCGCACGGAGTGGCCCGGGTCCTCGCCGGTGATGCGCCGCAGCGCCGAGCGCGCCGCGCCGGTCTCGACGCCCGCGCCGTACTGCGTCACGCCGATCACGCCCGCCTCGAGCACGCTGCCCTCGAGCAGCACGTTGATCTGCGGATCGGCGACGGCTTGGAAGGTCGCGACCTCGACGTCGAAGTCCTGGACGTAGGCGCGCTGGCGGCCGAAGAAGACGTAGCCGTGCGGGACGCGGTTCCGCGGCGTGTACTGCGACGCGCTCGCCATGTAGCCGACGAGCGGCTCGACCGCGGCGGGGTAGGCCATGAAGCCCAACGCCTCGGCGGCTTGCACGCGCACGCGGGCGTTGTCGCTCGCCAGCGCGCGCACGACGGGCGCGAGCAGCGACGGATCGTCCGCGTTGCCGAGCGCCTCGCTCGCGCTGCGGCGCACGAGCGAGCTCGTGTCCAGCACGGCGTGCTGCAGCAGGCGCTTGGCCTCCTCGCCCGGCCACAGGCGGCCGAGCGCCTGCGCGGCGAAGGCGCGCCGGCGCAGCGAGACGCTGCCGAGCTCGGCCATCACGTCGGCGCGCAGCGCGGCGCGATCCTCGCAGCGCTCGAGCTCGGCGATGCACAGCTCGCGCGCGGCGCGCGGCGCACCCGCCGCGTAGCGCAAGAGCGCCTCCAGCGCGTCCGCGCGTTCCTCGGCGGGCACGTCGAGGCTCGGCACGGCGACGAGCGGACGCGCGCGCAGCGCCGCCAGCGCGCCCAGGTCGTGCGGGCGCTCCTCGAGCACCGCGTCGAGCGTCTCGAGCGACTCGACGAGCAGGCCCTCGTCGGCGAGCCACCCGGCGAGCTCCACGCGCGCCGCGCAGTCCGTCGCGGCGCGCTCGCGGCGCTTCGCCTCGCGCAGCACGTCGGCCTCCTTCTCCACGCGCGCCACCTCGTCGGCCTCCAGGCGCAACCACTCGTTGCCGCGCTGCAGCTCCCACGCGTCGCCGCGCGCGCGCGCGACGCCGCGCAGCACCGCGCCCGAGCGCAGGTGCACGAGCCTCCGCGCCGAGGCGCCCGCCGCGTCCTCGCGCGCGCTGCGTTCTTGCGCGGGTTGCGCCGCGCGCTGCGCCGCTGCCGGCGCCACGACCAGGGTCAGCGCGCCGAGGGCCAGGCCCGCGACGCTCCATCGCATCGATCCGTTCATGTCGTTCCTGTCTCCGAGCAGGGGATGGGAAGGGACGGAGATCGGGCCAGGGCAACCCGGGTGTCGAGGCTCCAGTATGCGACGGGCGTGCCGCGGCGTGTAGCGCCGCGCGGCCGCTCGCGCCGCGCACACACATCCCTTGCGCGTGCGGGTCTGCTCGCCGCACGTGCGGCTTCGCTCGCGCGGCGCGGCGCCGCTCAGGCGGCCGGAGCCGGCGTCGGTGCGGGCTCGCCGGGCGCGAGGTAGAACAGCTTCTCGCCCTCGGTCAGCCGGTCGGCGTCGCCCAGGAAGCGCACGCGGCCGTCGGGCTCGAGCGCGAGCAGCGCGACCGCGCCCTCGAGCAGGTCGCCGACCTCGTCCACGCCGAGCTCGTGGTCGACCTCGGCGCTCTTGACCGTCCAGCCCTCCTCGAGCCGACGGTAGAACTGCTCCCACGTGAGCCGCTCGCCGAACGCGTACAGCGGCTCGCCGCTGGTGCCTTCGTCGGCGGGCGAGCTGGTCAGCTTCGCCGCGCGCACGTTCTCCTGGCCGAACTCGGGCGCGTAGAGCTTGAGCGCCAGGCGGTTCACGCCGTCGTTCGGCACGAGCGCGAGCATGTGGCCGATGCCGAACAGGTCCATGCGCGCGATCTCGAGCGGGTCGAGCGCGTCCGCGCGGCGCGCCTTGAGGCCCTCCTCGCGCGCCTTGGTCACGCGCCAGTCGCTCGTGTCGATGAGCTGCACCGCGATGCCGGCGCGGTCGAGCGCGCGGCCCAGGGCGCGCGCGATGCGGTTGCCGCCGACGAACAGGAAGCCGTTGCGCGTGCCTTCGAGCACGCCGAGGCGTCGGCCCACCCAGCGCGCGGTGGGCGCCTGCACGAGCACCGTGCCGGCGATCACCGCGAAGGTGAGCTGCATGACGAGCTCGCCGCGCGGCTCGCCGTGACCCGCCAGGATCAGCGCGAACAGCGAGGACACCGCCGCGGCGATGATGCCGCGCGGCGCGATCCACGACAGGAAGAGCTTCTCGCGCAGCTCGAGCTTGGTGCCCAGCGTGCACGTGAAGATCACGAGCGGTCGCACGACGAAGATCACGAGCAGCACGAGCAGCGCGCCGCGCCAGCCCAGGTGCGCGAGCCCGGCGAGGTCGACGTTGGCCGAGAGCAGCACGAAGACGATCGACACCATCATCGTCGTGAGCTGCCCCTTGAACTCCTCGACGCGCTCGAGCCCGGGCGGGTGCAGCCAACCGAGCGCGAAGCCCGCCAGCGTGACGGTCAGCACGCCGGACTCGGAGAGCAACGTCTCCGACAGCGCGTACGAGCCCAGCGCGCCGGCGAGCACGGCCAGGTTGTGCAGGTCGCGCGGCAGGAGGTTCTTGCGCACGAGCGCGAAGCGCAGCAGCAGCGCCGTCGCGAGGCCCAGGACGACGCCGAGCCCCAGGCGCAGGCCGAAGTCGCCCAGCACCGCCGCGCCGCCGCGCGCGTCGGCGCCGACGAGGTACTCGAGCACGAGCACGGCGTAGAGCGCGCCCACCGGGTCGATCAGGATGGCCTCGCCGCGCAGCACGTCCGACACGCGCTTGCGCGGCCGCACGGTGGCGAGCAGCGGCTGGATGACCGTCGGCCCGGTGACGATGATCAGCGAGCCGAAGAGCAAGGCCAGCCACCAGCCGAGCTCGGGGAAGCACAGCCGCGCCAGCGCCGCCGACGCCGCCCAGGTCACCAGCGCGCCGACCGTGACGAGGTTGCGGATGGTCTTGCCCGCCGCGCGGAAGGACTCGGCCTTCAGCGACAAGCCGCCCTCGAACAGGATGATCGCCACCGCGAAGCCGATCAGCACGCGCAGGCCGGCGCCGAGGCGCGCGGGCTCGATCACGTCCAGCACGCTCGGTCCCAGCAGCATGCCCGAGAGCAGCAGCGGCAGGATCGCCGGCAGCCGCAGGCGGCGCGCGACGACTTGGCTGATCACGCCGGCGACGACGGCGACGGCGGAGGTGACGAGCAGGGGATCGAGGTGCATGGCGCGCCCGCGCGGTCGCCCCGCGGGCACCCAGCAGACCCGGCCGGGGCGCCGGGGGCAAGACGGCAGCGTCCAGCGCACCCGCGCCTCGTGAGAGCCGTCGGCGTGGCCGCGGCTCGCGGCGTCCACGGGACGGGGCCCGGAGCGAGCGCGGCGCCGGAGACGTCGCGGCGTGCGGCGCGCGCCGAGTGGCCGGCAACGCCGGCCGGTTGCGAAGGCCGGCGTGCGCGTTCCTGAATCGTCCGGGCTAGACTGCCGCGCCGCTCGCGGAGCGCCCCGCCCCGAGCGCCCGCGCCCCCGCCCCGTGGAAGTCGTCCTCGTCCACCCCGAGATCCCGCACAACAGCGGCTGCGCGGCGCGCCTCACCGCGGCGTTGGGGCTGCGCCTGCACCTCGTCGAGCCGCTCGGCTTCTCGCTCGAGGATCGCTACCTCAAGCGCGCCGGGCTCGACTACTGGCCGCAGGTCGAGCTCGTCGTGCACGCCGACTGGGAGCGCGCGGCGCAGCACCTCGCCGCCGGCGCGCCGCGTCCGCTCGGCGAGCGCTTGCGCCTGTTCAGCGCGCGCGGCGGCACGTCGTTGTTCGAGACCGACTTCGCGCCCGACGACGTGCTCGTGTTCGGCGCGGAGAGCTCGGGCCTGCCGGCCGCGTTGCTCGACGCGCACCCCGCGCGCCGCGTCTACGTGCCGATCCGTGCGGGCGTGCGCAGCCTCAACCTCGCCAACGTCGTCTGCCTGGGCACCTACACCGCGCTGCACCGCGCGGGCGTGGCGCTGCCCGACAACGACGGCCGCTACGCGGCGCACCCGCGCGCGGCCGAGGACGTGTGGCCCTCCGAGCGCGCGGCGGGCGAGCGGTGAGCACGCTCGCCGCGGCGCGCGACGACGCGCCGGCCCAGCCCGCGCTGACGACCGCGGCCGTCCTGCGCACGTGGTGGCCGCTGGCCGCGTCGTGGCTCCTGATGGGCGCGGAGCTGCCGCTGCTGTCTGCGGTGGTCGCGCGGCTCGCCGAGCCGAACACGCACCTGGCCGCCTTCGGCAGCGTCGTCTTCCCGGTCAGCCTGCTGATCGAGGCGCCCGTCATCATGATGCTGGCGGCCTCGGTGGCGCTCTCGCGCGACCGCGCGGCGTTCGAGCGGCTGCGGCGCTTCGCGCTGAGCGCCGGGGTGCTGCTCTCGAGCCTCCACGCGCTGATCGCGTTCACGCCGCTGTTCGACCTGCTCGTGGTCGGCGCCATCGACCCGCCGCCCGAGGTGGTCGAGCCCGCGCGGCTGGGCTTCCGCCTGATCGCGCCGTGGACGCTGATGATCGCGGATCGGCGCTTCCACCAGGGCGTGCTGATCCGCCACGGGCACTCGCGCGCCGTCGGCATCGGCACGCTCGTGCGGCTGTTCGCCACCGGCTCGACGCTGCTCGTCGGCTGGTGGCTCGCCGCGCCGGGGTGCGCGCTGGCGTGCAGCGCGCTCGTCGTCGGCGTGACGAGCGAGATGCTCTTCGCGCGCGCCGTCGTGTCGCCGGTGGTGAAGCGCGACCTGCTCGAGCCCGGCCCGCACTCCGAGCCGCTGACGCTCGCGCGGTTGCTCGCCTTCTACGTGCCGCTCGCGCTCACGCCGCTGCTCAACCTCGCCGCGCAGCCGCTGGGCAGCGCGACGATGAGCCGCGCGCCGCTGGCGCTCGAGTCGATGGCCGTGTGGCCGGTGGTCTTCGGCCTGATCTTCGTCCTGCGCGCGGTGGGCATCGCCTTCAACGAGGTCGTCGTCAGCCACGCCGGCGAGCCGGGCGCCACGCGCGTGCTGGGGCGCTTCGCGCTGGTGCTCGCGCTCGCGTGCGTCGCGCTGCTCACGCTCGTCGCCGCGACGCCGCTCGGGCACGCGTGGTTCGTGGGCGTCGCGGGCCTCGAGCCGGCGCTGGCCGACCTCGCCGCGGGCAGCCTGTGGTTCGGGCTGCTGCTGCCGGCGATGACCGCGGCGCACAGCTACTACCAGGGCCGCCTGGTGCACGCGCACCGCACGCGCGGGGTGACCGAGTCCGTCGGCATCTTCCTGGTCGTCACGGCGACGCTGTTGTGGCTGGGCGAGCGCGCGACCGCGTGGCCCGGCGTGCAGATCGCGCTGGGGGCCTTCACCTGCGGCTCGACGGCCCAGGCGCTGTGGCTGGCCGTGCGCGCGCGCGGGCTGGCGCGCACGTCCGGCTGAGGCGCGCCGTTACCGCGGGCCCGCGGAGTGGTAGGCTCGCGCGGCTCCCCAGGCCGCCCCGCTCCCGCCCCTCGACGTCGATGGACCTCTATTTCTGCGACCTCTGCCAGGAGGCCGTGCCGCAGCGCGACGTGCGCGCGGGGCGCGCCTGGCTCAGCGGCGAGCGCGTGGTCTGCGCGGCCTGCAACAGCGCGATGGGGGGCGGTGCGGCCGCGGCGCCGCCCGCCGCCGACGCACCCGCGGAGTCCGGCGCGCCCGCGTCGGCCCCCGCGCTGCGCGCGACGCGGCGCGGCTCGGGCGTCACGCCGGGCGTGGCGGCCGCGCTGTCGTCGGCGTCGGTGCTGCTCGTCCTCGCGATCTCCGTGCTGCTGCTGTGGCGCGTCGAGCACGCGACGCGCACGTGGGACGCGGACTTCGCGCAGACGCGCGCGAGCCTCGACGAGCTCGAGCGCCTGCGGCGCGGCACGCGCGAGCGCATGGCCGCGGAGGCCGGCGCCGTGGCCGAGGACGTGCTGCGCGGCGAGCTCGGCCGCGTCGAGACGCTCGAGCGCCAGGTCGCCGACCTGCGCGGGCTGCTCGCCTCGGGCGAGCCGCGCAGCGGCGCGGAGAACGACGAGTCGCGCGCCGAGCTGCGCGAGGCGTTGCTCACCGCCGGCGACGGACTCGCGCGCGTGCAAGAGCTCGAGCAACAGGTGCTGTTCCTGCAGGCGCGCGTGTACGAGCTCGCCGAGGCGCCGCGCCTCGCCGCCGCGGCGCCGGCCGTCGACGCGCCGCGCCCGCTGCCGCTGCCGAAGACCCTCGAGGAGCTCGTCGGGCGCCTCGCCGACCGCGACCCGGTCGAGCGCGTGGGCGCGCTCTACGCGCTGCACAAGGTCTCCGACCCGGGCGTCGCGGCGCACGTCGTGCCGCTGCTCGAGGACGACGACGCGTACGTGCGCGCGCTGGCCGCGCGCACGCTCGAGCGCCTCGACGCGCGCTCGGCCGCGGCGGCCCTGATCGATCACCTCGACGACGTCGACGCGGAGGTGCGCGAGGCGTGCGCGAGCGCGCTGCGCGCCGTCACCGGCGAGCAGCTCGCCTACGACCCGCGCGCCTCGCAGCCCGAGCGTCGCGCCGGCCAGGCGCGCTGGCGCACGTGGTGGGGCGATCACGGCCGCGCGCTGCTGTACGGCGAGGAGTAGGCGCGCGGAGCGCGGGCGCGCGCTCCTCGGGCGCTCAGAGCAGCTCGACGTACTGCCCGCCGGTGTCGCGCGCGAGCGCCTTCAGCAGCGACGAGGCGCGGCCGATCGCGACGGCGTGGATCTTCACGCCGCGGCGCGCGCAGACCTCGACGACGCGGCGGTGGATCTCCTCGGGCGCGGTGACCTCGCCCTCGCTGGGCTCGCCGTCGGTGAGCAGGTAGAGCGTGTCGACCTCGGGGTCGGCGAGCCCCGTCATCACGCCCTCGTAGAGCGCCGTGCCGCCGCCGGAGATCCAGCCCTCGACCTCGAGCAGCGCGTCGGTGCGCGTCGACGCGGAGAGCTCGACGAGCGCCGGCGCGAAGCTGCGCGCGCCGCTCGCGAAGGCCACCAGGTTGAAGCGCACGCCGTCGAGCAGCTGGCGCAGCGCGTTGCGCAGCTCCTCCTTGGCGACCGCGAGGCGCGTGCGCGCGCCGGACGCGCTGCCGCGCCCCGTGGCCGGATCGGCCATCGAGCCCGACAGGTCGATCACGAAGCAGACGCGCCGGCTGTCGATGTGCAGCCCGTAGAATGAGGCCGTGCGCAGCTCGCCCAGCTCGTTGCGGCGCGCGAGGCGCTCGGCCTCGAGGCGCTCGCCCTCCTCGCGCGTCGGCATCTGGAAGGCGAGCCCCTCGCGCTCGAACCACGCGCCCCAGCGCGCCGCGGAGAGGCCGTGATCGAGGCCCGTGAACAGGCGCAGCCAGCGCGCGGCCTCGTCGCTGGTGATGCCGTCGGAGTGCCCGAGCAGCTCGATCAGGCGCGGCAACGAGCGGAGCTGGCGCTTCTCGCCGACGGCCGCGAGCGCGGCGAGCTGCACGCGCCGGTCGCGGTCGTCCAGCAGCCGGTGCAGCAGCGTCAGCGCGTCCTGCGTCGGGACCTTGGCCAGCGCGCGCACCGCGCCGAGGCGCACGAGCGCGCTCTGGTCGCGCGTGAAGCCGTAGAGCTGCTCGATGAAGCCGCGGTCGCCCTCGCGCCCGCCGGCCAGCACGCCGATGGCGCGCACGACGAAGGCCTCGTCGCCGTAGCGCGCGATCTTCTCGAGGCGGTGCACGAGGTCGGCGTCGCCGAGGCGCGCGAGCAGCTCGAGCGCGCGCAGCCGTACCGCGTCGATCGGGTCGCCCAGGCGCTTCTCGAGCGCCGCGCGCACCAGCGGCGACGCGTCGTCCTCGAACAGGTCGAGCAGCAGCAGCTTGCGCTCGCTGTCGAGCGACTGCTCCTTCAGCCGCGTCGCGAGCCACTCGCGGCACGACGCGCTGTCGAATGCGCGCAGCGCCGCGAGCGCCGCGTGGCGGTCGGCGCGCGTCTCCAGGCGCAGGTTGTCGAACACGAGCGCGCAGGCCGGCTGGTCGCCGCGTGCGACGAGCCGCGGTAGCAAGGGCCGCAGTGCGGCGGCGCGGCACGCGGCCGCGGGGTGGTGCTCGAGCACGCGCTCGAGCGGGTCGTCGGGGTGGCGCCAGTAGTAGCCGAGCGCGTGCACCGCGCCGAGCTGGTGCGCCGCGCT
>JACKHS010000004.1 GCA_020638875.1 Planctomycetota bacterium | reverse complement strand
GCGTGGAGCCGGTCAGCCGTCGAGGTCCGCCAGCGCCGCTTCGAGCAGCGCCTTCGCGGCCATGGCGTTGTGCACGCCGTGCGTGCCGTCCGCGAGGACCGGCGCGAGGCGCGCGCGGGCGGCGTCGAGCTTGTCGGCGCTGACGCCGCGCGCCTCGGCCGCCGCGAGGGCCGCCTGGACGCGAGCGACGAGCTCGTCCGTCTCCTTCTGCCACGCGTCGACGTAGGTGTCGTAGCCCTCCTCGTGGCACAGCACGCAGAGCTGCGGCCCGGGGATCATGAGCTCCGGCGGCTCACCGTGGCACTCGGTGCACTCCTTCTCCGCGCTCATCCCGACCGGCACCTCGTCGAGCAGTCCGGCCGCGAGGCCGCCCTCCTCGCCGGCGAAGAGCGCGCTCTGCGGCGCGTGGCACGCCGCGCAGTCCCAGACGTCGCGGTCGTCGCTCTCCTCGTGGTGGCACGAGACGCAGCTCATCGCCGCGGGCTCGAGCTTGCCGTGCTCGTCCTCGCCGTACGGCTGCTCCGTGGTGTGGCACGTCGCGCAGTCGATGCCGCCCGCGAGGTGCGCCGCGTGCGGGAAGGTGCGGCCGTCGGGGAGCTCGGCCTCGATGGCCTGCGCGTCCACGTGGCACATGGTGCAGCCCGCGGGCGAACGGTACGGGAAGCCGGACGCGAGCGCCGGCTCGGCGGGCCGCCCGAGGCGCGCGAGCACCGCGTCGAGGTCCGTCGCGCCTTGTTGCAGCACGTCCAGGGCGTAGTTCACGTTGTGCACGCCGCCCGCGCCGGCGCGACGCACGCACGCGACGTCGTTCCGCGCCGCCTCGACGAGCGCGCGCAGCTCGGGGTCCGGGCTGGCGCCGAGCGCCGCGCCGACCTCCGCGAGGTGCGGCTCGAGCCGCGCGAGCTGGTCGCCGACGGAGGACTGCCAGGCGCCGAGGAGGCTCTCGAAGTTCTCGTCGTGGCACAGCACGCACATCTTCGGCCCGGGGACCATCAGGTCCGGCGGCTCGCCGTGGCACTCGGTGCACTCCTTCTCCTGGAACACCGCGTGCCCTTCGATGTCGGCTCCGGGGAACGCGGCATCGACGAACGCCTGCTGGTCGGAGTGACAGCTCGTGCAGTCCGACGCGTCGAACAGGTCGTTCTCCTGGTGGTGGCACGACATGCAATCGTCGCGCGGGAACGACGGCGCGCCGTGGCCCGCCTCGCCCGGTGCCGTCAGCACGTGGCACTGCTTGCAGTCGAGGCCGCGCGAGACGTGGCTGGCGTGGGAGAACGGTTGCCCGGCGTCGGTCGCCGTCGCGACCTCCTCAATGCCCAGGTGGCAGGTGCTGCAACCTTCCTCGGAGCGGAAGGGCGGCGCGACGGCGAGGCTCGCGGGCGCGTCGGTCTCGAGCGCGCGGAACGCGCCTTGGATCCGTTCGGCCGCGGCGGCCAGCACGTCGAGCGCGTAGTCGGGGTTGTGGACGCCGAGCGAGCCGTCCACGCGCACCAGCTCGAGGTTCCAGCGCGCTTCGTCCGCGAGGCGCTGGGCCTCGGGGTCCGCGCCCTCGCCGAGGTGCGTGCCGAGCTCCGCGAGCGCGGGCTCGAGGCGTTCGAGCTCCGCGGACACCGCGCCCTGCCAACGCCCGAGCATGCCCTCGAACCCGGTTCCGTGGCAGTGGATGCAGTCGACCTCGCCCGCCGCCGCCACCGCGCCCGAAGCGCCGGCGTGGCCGCCGTTGGCGTGGCCGCGGCCCGAGCCGGGGATCACGTCGCCGTCGTGCACGTAGCCCGAGCGGCCCGTGTGGCAGGCCTCGCAGACGACGCGCGTGAGGTACATGCGGCTCGGCTCGTCCGGGACGCCGATCGCGCCCGTGCCGGAGTAGAGGCTGCGCGCGCCGTCGTGCGGCGAGACGTGGCACTGACCGCAGCTGTCCTTCTGCGGCGCCTCGGCGGGCTCCAGCGGCAGCAGCCCGTGGTGGATCTCGTCGTGGCACTCGAAGCACTCGACCTTGTGTTCGGTCACGTGCATCTCGTGCAGGAAGGCCTGCTCACCGATGCGCTCGATGTGTCCGACCTCGCCGTGGCACGAGTGGCAGCGCTCCTTGCGGACCGTGCCGTCGCCCTCGACGACCGGGTCGTGGCACTCGCGGCAGTTCACGCCGCGCTTGACGTAGTCCGCGTGCACGAACTCGCGCCCCGCCACCTCGACGCCCTCCGCGGGCGGACCGTGGCACACCATGCAGTCGCCGATGTCGCGCTCGAGCTGGTGCTCGGCGTCGGGCATGAAGTGGCACATGAAGCACACGTTCTCCGTGACCGACACGTGCTCGCCCTGGACGACCTGCGAGTGGCAGCTCACGCAGCGCAGGCGCCGGCCGCGGCGGCTCTCGAGCAGGTGCTTGCGGTGGTCGAACTTGACGCGGCCGAAGGCGATCTCGCCCTCGAGCATGCGCGTGCTGTGACAGCCGCTGCGCATGCAGCTCGCATCGCTGACCTCGGCCCACGGCTTCGTGCCGGCCGTGCGCGTCAGGTACTTCGCCACCTGCGAGAGCGCCTTGAACTTGCCCTCGAAGGTCTCGACGGCCCCCGGCTCGTAGTGGCACTCGATGCACGCCACGTCAGCGTGACTCGAGTGCTTCCACGACTCGTAGTAGGGCTCCATGATGTGGCAGGTCAGGCAGAAGTCCGGCTGCGCCGTGTGCTCGACGGCCGCGACACCGACCACCGTGCTGCCCACGAGGCCGAAGACGAAGATGACCAGGCCGATCGACAGCACCCGCGCGGTGCGTCGTCCGAGCCGCTTCCACCAGCGCCGCATCCTGCTCATCCGGCGTCCTCCTCGTCCGCGTTCGCGGCCTCGGTCGCTCCGACCGTGCCGGCGCCGCCGCGGCGGCCGTAGACCTCACGGCGATAGACCAGCGTCACCCCGACGAACAGCAGGACGACGAAGAAGAAGATGCCGGTGAAGATCTTGCGGTCGCGCAGGGCGCGTCGCTTGCCGGCGATGCCCTCGCGCGTCTGCGCGATCATCGCCCGACAGCGCTGCTCCAGGTCCGACAACACGCCCTGCGACGCGGCGTGCGTCAGCGAGCTCGCGCGCACGCGCAGGCCGCGAGCTTCGTCCAGGTAGCCGTGCTCGCGCTCGAGGAAGAGCCCCTTCGAGGCCGCGTCGCGCAGCGACTCCTCCGTCTCGAGGATCTCCTGGTCGAGGCGCGCCATGACCCCGTGCATCTCCGTGGCGACCGCGCGCCCCGGATCGTTCGGGTCCGAGTGGCAGAGGCCGCAGGTACCCCCGCGGTCGACGAGCAGCATGTTGGCGCTCGGCTCGCTGATGGCGTGGTTGCCGTGACAGCCCACGCACTCCTCCATCGAGCCGGCGAGCGCGGCGGCGCGGTGCGGGCTGCGCTCGAACTGCTCCTGGACCGTCGTGTGGCACTGACCGCAGACGTCGCCCACCTGCTCGACGCGCGGCGGCGTCGCCCCGTGCGAGCCGTGGCAATCCGTGCACGCCGGGCTGGAGAGGCGGCCCTCTTCGAGCAGGGCGCGGCCGTGCACCGAGCCGCGGAACAGCTCGGGCGCGTCGGCGCGCAGGCCGTAGCGCCCCATGCGCTCCTCGTCGCCGTGACAGCCGCCGCAGGTCTCGACCTGGTTGAGCTTGTGGATCGGCGAGCGCGGATCGGACGCCCGGAAGATCCCGTGCGAGCCGTGGCAGTCCACGCAGGTGGCGACCTCGGCGTCGTCGGTCTCGGACAGCCGCTTGCCGTGGACGCTGCTCCAGTACAGGTCCAACTGGTCGGTGCGCAGGCCGAAGCCGCGCATGCGCTCGATGTCCGAGTGACAGCCGCCGCAGAACTCGACGGCCTGCAGCGGGTCGGAGAGCGGACGCAGCGCGTCCCCGTGCGCCTGCTCCTTGTCCATCGCCTCGGCCACGCCGCCGTGGCACGTCGTGCACGTGACGCCGGAGCGGGCGTGGGTGCTCTTCGCGAGTTGCAGCCCGGCCTCGCCGTGACACACGACGCAGCCCGAGGCCTCGCCCTGCGGAGCTTGGGCGCTGGCGACGGGCAGCGCGTAGGCCGCCGCGACCATCAGCGCGATCACGTGGTGGAGCCTCACGACGCCACCCCCAGCGCGAACAGCACCGCGCCCGCGATCAGGCCGAAGCCCAACAGGAGCGCCGGCCAGCGCCCGGCGAAGCCCGGGCCCTCGGTCCGATCCAGGAAGGGCAGGCAGAAGCCGGCGACGACCAGGGCGAGCACCGCGACCCACCCGATCCCGAGGAGGTTGGCGGGGAAGAGCTCCATCAGGCCTTGGAAGGGCCGCAGGTACCACGGCGCCGCGATCACCTCGGGGCGCGCGCTCATGTCGATGCCGGCGCCCACGCCGGGAGGGAAGAAGCCCGCGAGCAACACCAGCAGGCCGCTGACGAGCAGACACGCCGCGAACCAGCCGATGAAGTGGTACGGGTAGAAGCGGCGGCCTTGAACGCGGATGCGCGGCCCCGACGTGGGCACCAGGCCCTGGACGCCGTCCATGCGCAGCAGCGGACGCGCGAGGCGCGTGCGGCCGGCGATCACGTGGATCAGGTTCTTCTCGCCGCACGTCAGCGCGCGGCCCTCGAGACCGCGGCGCTCGAGCTCGGCCAGGATCTTGTCGACCTCGGTCTGCGAGGTCCCGCGCTCCAGCACGAGGATCATCGCTCGCTCCTCGGGCGCCGGCGCGCCATCAACCAGAAGTGCAGCACGAGCAACAGGAACGTCAGCCAGGGGAGGAGCAGCACGTGCCAGGAGAAGGTCCGTCCCAGCGTCGCCGCGTCGACCTCGTCGGGGCCGCCGCGCAGCAGCGCCGCGAACCAGGGGCCGAGGACAGGCATCGACTCGACGTGCTCGAGCAGCATGGTGACCGTCCAGTAGGCGTCCTGGCCCCAGGCGAGCAGCTCACCGCTGAACGCGAAGCCCAGCATGAGGACCATCAGGATGAGCCCGATGCCCCAGCTCGCGGCGCGCGCTCCGCGGTAGCTGCCGGTGACGAGGACGCGCAGGAGTTGGAGGAAGGTCAGGACGAGGATCCCGACCGAGGTCCAGTGGTGCACGCCGCGCACGAGCCAGCCCCAGTTGACGTCGCGCATGATGTACTCGACGCTCTGCGAGGCCATCTCCGGCGAGGGCTGGTAGTAGAGCGCGAGCAGGATCCCGCTCACGCCTTGCATCAGGAGCAGGCCGAGGATCTGCCAGCCGAAGGCGGACCAGCTCTGGTAGCCGGGGCGCACGGGAGTGCGCAGCGTGAACCAGATCGCCCCCAGCAGGCTGTCGTTGGACAGGCGAGAGCTCATGGCCGCGCTCCTCGGTGAACGTAGATCGAGTCCCCGCGGCGCTCGACGGCGTAGCTGCGCAGGGGGATCGAGGGCGGCCCCTGAACCACGTTGCCGTAGACGTCGTAGACGCAGCCGTGGCAGGGACAGACGATCTGGTGGCGCTCGGGGCTCCACTCGAGGAGACAGTCCTCCATGTGGGTACAGCGCGCATCCAGCGCGTAGTAGCGCTCGTTCCCGGTGTGGATCACCAGGAGCGGCTGGTCCTTGATGCGCGTGCGGCGCGCGTGGTTCGCGGGCACCTGCTCGGCGGTCGCGACCAGGATCTCGTCGGGCTCCATCAGCGGCTCGGGCGGCGGTCGCAGGAAGCCCATGAGCGGGACGACCACCACGACGAGGCCCAGGAGCGCCAGGCCGAGGCTCATGGCCGAGAAGAAGCGCTGACGCGCGCGCTGCCAGCGGTAGTCGCGGCCGCTGCGCAGCGGCAGGATCTCGATCAGCGCGCCCGGGGGCAGGGCCGCCGCGAGCTCCGCGCGGGTCTCCGGGCCATGCACCACCCCCACGGTTTGCTCGGTGCCCTGCGAGGTCTCGACGACCCAGCCGCGGGCCCGGATCCGATCCGTCGTGGCCGCGACGGGCTCGGGATCGAGGGGGAAGACGAGGATCCAGGAGCGCGCACGGGCGGCGCTGCGCGGCTCCACGACGGTGGGGTGTTTGGGGTCAGTTGCAGACACGGCGCGCAAAGTATCGCGTCGATGATGCAATTGCACCGGGGGCCGAAAGACGTGGCTCTACCCGAACCAGTGCGCAGGTCGCGAGGGCGCCGCCCCGGCCGCTCCGCCCGAGCGCGAGGTCGCGCCCGGCGCGGCGGCCGCCGGACGCGCGGGCGGCGCCGTCCCGCCGGCCCCCACGACTTGGATCGGGCGCCGTCCCGAGACGAGCGCGGGGGCCCGAAACGAGCGCGCGGGCCCGGCGACGTGCCGGACCCGCGCGGTGGCTGCGCGAGGCGCTAGGAGCCTAGCCCGGTCGGTTGCGAGGGCTGGCGTGCGCGTTCCCGAATCGTCCGGGCGGCTAGCTGTTGATGTCCCAGGTCTCGCCGGCGTAGATCAGGTCCTTCAGCTTGCCGCGGCCCTTCTTCTCGATCGCGGCGCTGACCTGGCCGTTGACGCCGTCCTCGAAGATCGGCGCGTCCACGCTGCGGAAGATGCCGATCGGGTTGGGCATCTCCGGGTCGTGGTCGAGGCCGCTCATCAGGAACGCCGGCGCGCCGTAGGGCGACGCGGCGGTCCAGGTGCTGGCCTCCTCGGGCGCGCAGCGGACCATGCTGAAGCCCTCGGTCTTCAGGCCTTTGTCGCCGTCCTTGCCGTAGATCATCTTCTGGCCGGGCTCGAGGTCGATGGTGCGGTCGTCGCGCACCTTCTTGTCGGCCACGTCGTCGAAGGCCCCGTCGTTGAAGATCACGCAGTTCTGGTAGATCTCGATGAACGAGGTGCCCTTGTGCGCGGCCGCCGCCTCGAGCACGCCCGCCATGTGCTTCAGGTGCGTGTCGATCGTGCGCGCCACGAACGTGGCGCCGCAACCGAGCGCGAAGCTGATCGGGTTGAAGGGGCGGTCGATCGAGCCCATCGGCGAGGTCTTCGTACGCGTCCCCGCGGGCGAGGTCGGCGAGTACTGGCCCTTGGTCAGGCCGTAGATCTCGTTGTTGAAGAGCAGGATGTTGACGTCGAGGTTGCGACGCAGGATGTGCGCGAGGTGGTTACCGCCGATCGACAGCGCGTCGCCGTCGCCGGTGATGATCCACACCGAGAGCGCGGGGTTCGCCGTCTTGAGGCCGGTCGCGATCGCCGGCGCGCGGCCGTGGATCGTGTGGAACCCGTACGTGTTCATGTAGTACGGGAAGCGGCTCGAGCAGCCGATGCCGCTGACGAAGGCGACTTCGTGCTGCGGCTTGCCGATGGTCGCGCAAGCCTGTTGCACGGCGTTGAGGATGGCGTAGTCCCCGCAGCCCGGGCACCAGCGAACCTCTTGATCGGACTTGAAGTCCTTCTTGGTGAGGGTGTCGGTCATGGCTTGGTCTCCGGTCACTGCTCCAGCAGGGTCTCGATCTTCGCGGCGATCTCGTGGGCGCGCAGCGGCAGGCCCAGCGTGCGCCCGTAGGACAGGAACTCGACGTTCTGGAACTCGCCGCGCATGTAGCGCGCGAGCTGGCCGAGGTTGATCTCGGGCACCAGCACGCGGTCGTAGCGGGCGAAGATCTCCGCCAGGCCCTTCGGCAGCGGGTACAGGTGGCGCAGGTGCATCTGTCCGAACTCGATGCCCTTGCGGTGCAGTTGCTCGCGGGCCTCGGTGATGGCGCCGTAGGTCGAGCCCCAGCCGAGCACGAGCAGCTTGCCGTTCTGCGCGCCCTCGACCTTCGGGGTCGGGATCGACTCGCGGATGCCCATCACCTTCTCGAGGCGGGCGTGGATCATGAACTCGTGGTTGTCCGGGTCGTAGCTCACGTTGCCCGTGAGGTGCGCCTTCTCCAGGCCGCCGATGCGGTGCTGGAGGCCGGGCGTGCCCGGCTTGGCCCACGGACGCGCGCCCTTCTCGTCGCGCGAGTACGGCAGGAAGCCGTCCTTGTCCTGCGCGAACTTGACCTCGAAGCGCGGCAGCGCGTCGATGTCCGGCAGCTTCCACGGCTCGGCGCCGTTGGCGATGAAGCCGTCGGTGAGCAGGATCACCGGCGTCATGTACTCGACCGCGATGCGGCAGGCCTCGACGGCGCACTCGAAGGCGTCGCCGACGGTCGCGCAGGCGAGCACCGGGATCGGCGACTCACCGTTGCGGCCGAAGATGGCCTGGTTGAGGTCGGCCTGCTCGGTCTTGGTCGGCAGACCCGTCGAGGGACCGCCGCGCTGCACGTTGACGATCACGAGCGGCAGCTCGGTCATCAGCGCGAGGCCCATGGCCTCGGTCTTGAGCGCCATGCCGGGCCCCGACGTCGTCGTCACGCCCAGCTTGCCGGCGAAGGAGGCGCCGATGGCCGCGCAGATGGCGGCGATCTCGTCCTCCATCTGGATGGTCGTCACGCCGTAGTGCTTGTACGCCGCCAGCGTCTCGAGGATCGTCGTCGCCGGGGTGATCGGGTACGAGCCCAGCACGATCTCGAGGCCCGCCAGCTCGGCGCCCGCGATGAGCCCCAGGCCGACGGCCGGGTTGCCCATGATGTTGCGGTAGGTGCCGTTCGGCAGCTCCTGGCACTTCTTGACGTCGTAGCGGCCCTGGAAGAGCTGGTGGATGTCGCCAGCGTTGTAGCCGGCCTTCATCGCCGTGATGTTGGCCTCGGCCAGCTCGGGGCGCTTGCCGAACTTGTCGCGCAGCCACTTCTCGGTGACGTCCATCGGCCGCGAGTACAGCCAGTAGAGCAGGCCGAGCGTGTAGAAGTTCTTGCAGCGCTGGACCTCCTTGGCGTTGAGCCCGGAGTCCTTGAGCGCCTCGGCGACGCGCTTGTTGATGTCGATCTCGATGACGCGGAAGCCGTCGAGGCTGCCGTCGGCCAGCGGGTTCGTCTTGAGCTGCGCCTTCTCCAGGTCCTTCTCGCCGAAGTTCCCGGTGTTGGCGATGATCAGGCCGCCCGGCTTGAGCTGCTTGTAGTTCACCGCGAGCGCCGCCGCGTTCATCGCCACGAGCACGTCGGGCGAGTCGCCCGGCGTGTGGATGTCGCGCGAGCTGAAGGCGAGCTGGAAGCCCGACACGCCGGCGCGCGTGCCGGCAGGGGCACGGATCTCGGCGGGGTAGTCGGGCAGCGTCGCGAGGTCGTTGCCGACCAGCGCGCTCGAGGTGGTGAACTGGTTGCCCGTGAGCTGCATGCCGTCGCCGGAGTCGCCGGCGAAACGGATGACGACGGTCTCGGCGAGCTCGAGGGGCAGCTCGCCGGATTGAGTGGTCGTGGTCATGGATCGTGGCCGGCAGCCATCGCGGTGACCGGCCTTGGTTGGGAGTCCAGGCGGGCGGAGAGGTCTCCGTGCGTGTCCCGGCCGCGGACGCGCGAGGTGCGCCGCGGCGGGCATTTTGGGCGGAGATTCTAAGGCCTTCCGGCGCGCGCCGGAGGGACGAACGGGGGATTCGACGGCGCGCGCCGCTCCACTGGAGCCCGAACGCCGAGAGAAAAGCCGAGCACCGCTACGCTCGACTGCGTAGCCTCCTGGCGAGTCCCCCGATCGCCTGCATGGACACGCCCCGCTTCGCCTCCGCCCTCTCCACCCGTCACGACCTCCAGCTCGCCCTGCGCGAGGCCGCGGCGGCGCTCTCCGCCGGCCTCGACGGCCGAACTCCCGACCTGCTGCTCGCGTTCGTGACGCAGGAGCACGCGGCGGAGTTCGACGAGCTGGCCGCGCGCCTGGGCGACCTGTGCGGCGCGCGCGTACTGCTCGGCGTGAGCGCGCAGAGCGTGGTGGCCGGCGGCCGCGAGGTCGAGAGCGAGCCGGCCCTGGCGCTGTGGGCGGTGGCCTGCGACGACATGGTCATGACGCCCTTCCGGCTCGAGGCGCACCGCCTGTCGCCCACCGAGCTCGAGTACACCGGCCTGCCCGACCTGAGCGACGAGGACCCGCGCCACTCGAGCCTGATCCTGCTCGGCGACCCGTACAGCTTCCCGATGGCCGACTTCCTCGACGGCCTCGAGGAGCACGCGCCCGGCCTGCCCGCCGTCGGCGGCATGGCCAGCGGCGGCGGCGCGGCCGGCGAGAACGCGCTCTTCCTGGGCAGCCGGCGCGTCTCCTCCGGCGCCGTCGGCGTGCTGCTCTCGGGCGGCATCGAGCTCGCCCCCGTCCTCAGCCAGGCCTACCGCCCGGTCGGCGAGCCGTGGGTCGTGACCGACGGCCAGGGGAGCCTGGTCAAGAAGCTCGGCGGCCGCCCGGCGACCGAGGCGATGATGAAGACGCTCGAGGAGCTCTCCACGCCCGACCGCCTGCTGCTGCAGAACGGCCCGATCCTGGGCGTCGCGTGGAACGCGAACCAGACGGACTTCCGGCCCAGCGACTTCCTCGCGCACCCCATCCGCGGCGTCGCCCCGCAGGAGGACGCCGTCGTGGTCGTCGGCCACGTGCGCCGCGGTCAGACGGTGCAGTTCATGGTGCGCGACGCGAAGAGCGCCGGCGCGGACCTCGAGCACCAGCTCGCCGCGCACGCCGGCCCGCCGCCCTCCGACCCGCGCGAGGCGGGCGTGCTGCTGTTCACCTGCAACGGCCGCGGCGCGCACATGTTCGTCGAGCCCGACCACGACGTGCGACGCGTGAAGGCGCAGCTCGGCGACGACGTGCCGACCGCGGGCTTCTTCGCCATGGGCGAGATCGGCCCGGTGGGCGGCCGCAACCACCTGCACGGCTTCACGGCCTCGGTGGCCGTGTACCGCGCGGCGCGGAGCTGAGGCGCCGTGGTCGACGTCGCCGGCCTCGCGATCGAAGGCGTCTCGGTCGGCGGCCACGAGACGTGCCTGATCGTCCCGACCTGGAAGCTCGCCATCGACGTCGGCCGCTGCCCGCGCCGCGCGGTCAACGTCGGCACCGTGCTCTTCACGCACGCGCACGCCGACCACATGGGCGGCGTGATCCACCACTGCGCCACGCGAGCGATGCTGCGCATGCCGCCGCCGCGCTACGTCGTGCCGCGCGTCAAGGCCGACGCCTTCCGGCGCCACGTCGAGGTCTGGCGCGAGCTCGACGGCGGCGCGCTGCCCTACGAGCTGGTCGAGCTCGCGCCGGGCGAGGACGTCGAGCTGCGCCGCGGCCTGCGCGTGCGCGCCTACCACGCGCCGCACCGCGCGCCCTGCCAGGGCTACGTCTTCTACGACGAGCGCGAGAAGCTGCGGCCCGAGCTCGACGGCGCGCCCGCGGACGAGCTGGCCGCGCGCCGCCGCGCCGGCGAACGCCTGACCGAGACGCTCGCCGTGCCCGAGCTCGCCGTCTCGGGCGACACGCTGCTGGAAGGCGTGCTCGCCTGCCCCGACGCCCTGCGCGCGCGCCGCCTCGCGCTCGAGGTCAGCTTCCTCGACGAGCGCGTCACGCCGGCGCAGGCGCACGAGATGGGCCACGTGCACCTCGACGACGTGATCGCGCACGCGGACGCCTTCGAGAACGAGGCGCTGCTCTTCACGCACCTCTCCGCGCGCTACCGCCCGGCCGAGGCGCGCGCGCTGCTCGCCGAGCGCCTGCCGGCGTCGCTGCGCGGGCGCGTGATCCCCTTCCTGCCGCCCTGGCGCGCGTAGGCGCGCGGACTGGACGCCTCGCGCGGCGCAGGCGTACCCTCCGGGCTCCGCCGCGCGCGCGCACCGACGAGCGGTCGCGCGGAGCGCGGCGTGAGGAGGTCCTCATGCAGGTCGTGAAGCTCGCGCTCGCGCTGGTGCTCGCCGTCGCGCTCCAAGGTTGTCGGATCGGACCCGTCGTCACGCTGTGGCCGTCGCCGCTGCCGGGGCCGCGGCTCGTCGCCTGGCCGGCCGACGCGAGCGGTGCGACGTGGTGCTGCGCGTACGAGGAGCCGGAGGCGCGGCACGTCCTCGAGGCCGGCGCGCCCGAGCTGCTCGAGCGCGCCGCGCCGGCCGGAGGTGCGCTCGGGAGCCTGACGCTGCTCCTGCCGCGCGACGCGTCGCCGACGCTGCGCGGGGAGGCCTCGCGCCTCGCGGCGACGGTCGGCGCGGAGCGCCCCGACGCGTTCGTGCTCACCGTGCCGGTGTCGTTCGACACGCGCGCGGTCGACGACCTCGACGCCCTGCACCACGCGCTCGTCGCGGAGCGCGCGGCGCGCGGGCGCGCGGGCGAGGCGCTGCCGCCGTACCCGGGCAGCGACGTCGTCGCCGACCTGCTGCTCGAGCGCTCCGTCGCGCGGGTCGGCGTGCTGGCGCTCGACGCGCCGACGCCGCGCTTCGTCCTCGTCGCGCAGGCGCCGAACGGTGAGCTCCTGACGCGCAACGCGACGGCGAACGACCTGCGCGCGCAGGTCGAGGCGCTGGACGCGGACCTCGCGGCGTCCTCGGCGGGCGGGACCGCCGACGCCGGCGCGACGCGGACCGCCGCGAGTTCGCTCGTGCGCCTCGCCGTACCCATCGATGCCTCCGCCGACACCGTGCGCGCGTGCCAGGAGCTCGCCGCCTGGGTCCAGGACGCCGAGCCCTTCCGCACGGGAACGGCGCCCGACCCCGCGCTGCGGGAGCACGCGCGCGCCGAGCTGCGCTTCGTCCCCGACGCGCCGACGAGCGAGGCCGACGCCCTGCAGGACGACCTGGCGTTGCTCGTGCTCCTCGCCGGGTTCTAGCCGGCGACCAGCGCCCGCACCCGCATGTCGATGCGGTGCCGCGTCAGCACCGCGGCGCGGCCGCGCTCGGCGATGGCGCGCGTCTCGTCGGGGTGCGCGAGGTAGTAGGCGGCCTTCTCGCGCAGCTCGGCGAGCGTGCGGTAGCTCGCCAGCTCGACGCCGACCTCGAACAGCTCGGCCAGCGCGTCGGAGTGCTCGGCCAGCACGAAGCCGCCGCAGGCGCAGATGTCGAAGACGCGCATCGTGACGATGTCGCCCTGGTACAGGCGATTGACGTCGAGGTTCACGAGCGAGGCGTTGTAGACGAGCGGCAGCTCGGTCGCGTGCTTGGCCGGACCGCGGTAGGCCACGCCGTGCGGCTCGGCGACCTTCCAGCCCTCGTCGCCCCAGGCCTGGATGCCGAGGTGCGCGAGCTCGGCGACGTAGTTGAGGCGCTTCTCGGCCGCGCACAGCTCGGCGACGAGCTTCGCCGGGTCGGTGCGGCCCTCGAGGTAGGCGGCGTCGCGGAAGCCGGGCGCGAGCTCCTCGAGCAGCTCGGGCACGCGGTAGGTGCCGAAGTCCTCGCGTTGCGCGCGCACGAGCTCCTCGAGCGCCGCGCCGGCCACGCGGCCCGCGCCCGGGCGCCACTGCTCGTAGGCGCGCACGAACTGCGTGGCGAGCGTTTTGCCCTGCTCGAAGCAGCTCGCGCCGACGAAGGAGATCGTCGCGCCGTAGCGCTCGCGCTCGGCGTCCGTCAGCGCGACGGGCTTGCGGCGCCCGGGGTCGGCGGCGAGCGGCAGGTAGCGCGTGCCCGCGAAGCCGCCGGCCTCGTACGCGGCGACGTTCGCGCGCCGGTAGGTGAACACGCGCGCGCTCGGCGCCGGCCGCGCGAGCCGCGGCTCGTCGAGCGCCGGGTCGATCTCCCAGCAGCGATAGGCGAGCCCGCGCTCCTCGCAGAACTCGGCCAGGCCGGGCACCAGGTTGATCGAGACGACGAGCTCGGGCGCGACGCGCCGCGCGGTGCGGTCGAGCTCCTCGAGCGAGAAGCGCAGCGGCTCGAAGGGCCACACTTCGAGCCCCTCGGCGCGCAGCGCATCGACGACCGAGTCGACGAACAGCTCGCCCGTGCAGACGAGCGCGCGACGCGCGGCCGGCGCGCCGGCGAGCCAACGCCGCTCGTCGGCGTACACGAGCGCGAAGAAGGGGTGCTCGACGCGCGGCCCGTCGAACGGCACGAGGTCGAGCAGGTCCGCGCCGAGCGCGAGCCGCAGGCGCCCTTCCCGCAGCGCGGCGCTCCAGTCGTAGCTCGCGAGCGCCTGCCGCAGCACCCACGGATCGCGCTCCCACGCGATCCACGCGCCGCCGCGCGCCAGCGCCGCGTCGACGAGCTCTCCCCCGCCGACGCCGAAGACGAGCCCGGTGCCCGCGACCGGCGCCGCGGCCGCGAGCTCGCGCGCGCGGCCGGCGTCCAGGCTCGCGTCGAAGCTGCCGCGTCGCCACACGTACGTCCAACCGCCGCGGCCGCTCGGCGCGAAGTGCCCGCCCTCGACCGGCCACGTGAGCCGCTCGTGCAGCGCGGGCGCCGCCTCCGCGAGCGCGGCGAGGTTCGCCTCGAGGTGCGGGCGCGCGGCCACGGGCGCTCAGCTCCGCTTGTGCTGGTGCAGCACGACCGCGTTGCCCTCGCTGTCGTGCACGATGGCCCACGAGCAGGTCGGGAAGTCGGTCGGCTCCATCTGGAACGCGACGCCTTCCGCGCGCAGTCGCGTCGTGAGCGCGGCGAGGTCCGCGACCTCGAAAGCCACCATGCCGGCCGTCGCGCCGGGCGCGTGCCCCTTCAAGAACGTCGTCAGCGCGAAGCAACCGCCGCCGGGCAGGTCGTACTCGACCCAGCCCTGCCCGTGCTCGTTCACGACGAGCCCCAGACCCGGCAGCCCGAGCGTCTCCTCGTAGAAGGCGCGCGCGCGCGCCAGGTCGGTGACGGGGTAGACGGTGAAGGCGACGCGGTCGTACATCGGAGGCGTGGGTAAGGTGCTGACGGTCGCACGCCAGCGTAGCGCCTCGCGCGGCCGCCTCCAGGCCGCAGCCCGCTCGCGCGCTCCGGCGGTCCTCGCTACCCTCTCGCCATGGAATACGTCGCCCTCGCCCTCGCGGTCCTGGCCCTGCTGTCCGCTTGGACGACCCGTAGCAAGCTCGCGGCCCTCGCCGACGAGCTCGCGACCCTGCGCGCGGGTGCGCACGGCGGGCGCGGCGACACCGATGAACTCTCCCAGCGCGTCGCCATGAACAGCCGTTTCCTCGCCAAGCTCGCCGGTGGCGAGAGCCTCTCTCCCGACCAGGTCCACGAAGGTCGCCTGTGGGCCGACTGCTCGCCGGCCGAGGCGCAGATGCTCGTGGAGCACGGCGCGCGCGTGCTCGACGTGCGCACGCCGATGGAGACCGCCGGCGGCGTGATCCCCGGCGCGGTCTGCATCCCCGTCAACGAGCTGCCCGAGCGCCTCGCCGAGCTGCCCAAGAACCACGCGACGACGCTCGTCGTGTGCGCGATGGGCGTGCGCTCGGCCGCCGCGTGCCAGTACCTCAGCGAGCAGGGCTACGACGGCCTCGTCAACCTCGACGGCGGCATGTCGCGCTGGACGGGCGAGAAGGCGCGGCCGCAGTAAGCCCGGCGCGCTACTCGCGCACGCGCACGACGACGTTGCCGCGCTTGCGGCCCTGGTCGACGTAGCGGTGCGCCTCGACGACGTCGTCGAGCGCGTACGTGCGGTCGACGAGCGGGCGGTAGTGGCCCTGCTCGGCGAGCTGCGCGAGCAGCGTCAGGTCCGCGCGGTGCTCGGGTGTGACGCCGCCGAGCACGCGCCGGCCGCGCGTCACGGCGGTCCTCAGGATCTGCACGACCTCGCGCGCCGTCATCACCGTCGCGAGGAAGCGCCCCTTCGGCGCGAGCGCGCGGCACGCGTGCCCGAAGGTCGTCGCGCCCACCGTGTCGAAGATCACGTCCCAGCACTCACCGCGCGCGGCGAAGTCCTCGCGCTCGTAGTCGATCACCTCGTCCGCGCCGAGCTCGCGCACGAGCGCCTGGTTCGCGCCGCTCGTCACGGCGGTGACGTGCAGCTTGCGGTGCTTGGCGAGCTGGACTGCCGCGCTGCCCACGCTGCCCGACGCGCCGATCACGAGCACGCGCTCGCCGGCCTTCACGTGCGCGAGGTTGCGCAGGAAGTACAGCGCGGTCGTGCCGCCGAACGCGAGCGCGGCGGCCTCGCCCCAGGAGAGCCGCGCGGGCTTGGGCGCGAGCGCGCTCGCCTCGGGCAGCGCGACGTACTCGGCGTAGGCGCCCATGCGCGCGCCGGGGAACGCGACGATCTCGTCGCCCGGCTTCCAGTACTTCACCTCGGCGCCGACCTCGACCACGACGCCCGCGAGCTCGGTGCCGAGCACCTGCTTGCGCGGCCGCCGCACGCCGACGAACAGCCGCCCGAGCACCCAGAAGAGCTTCGAGGGGATGTCGAACGAGCGCATGCGGACGTCGCCCGCGCTGACGGTCGTGGCGCGCACCTCGACGAGCACCTCGTTCGCCGCCGGCGCGGGGCGCGGCAGGTCGACCAGGCGCAGGACTTCGGGGGGACCGTAACGGTCGTAGACGACGGCGCGCATGCGCGCAGGATACGCGCGCGGCGCGACGCGCGGTGGTCGCGCGACGACGATCGCGACCGTGCAAGTTGCCCGGTCGCGGACCGCGCGCTCTTCACTTCCGCGCAGCGTCGCGCAGGCGCTCCTTCAGCGGCGCGGGCAAGTCGGTCCAGTGCACGTCGAGCAGCGCGGCCTCGAGCGCGTAGAGCAGGTTGAGCGACGCCTCGCCGCGGCGCGCGCGCACGGCGCGGTAGGCGCCGAGCGACCCCGCGCGCTCGAGGTCGGCGCGGGTGCGGAGGCCGACCTCCGCGAGCCAGGCGACGCTCTTGGGGCCGAGGTTCTTGAGCTTGGCGAGCGGCAGGTCACGCGCGTCCGCGGCGGGCTTCGCGCGGCCGCGCCGCTTCTTCGCCTTCGCCGGCGCCGCGCGCGCCACCTCGAGCGCGCGCTGCGCCCAGCGCACCGCCTCGCGCGGCTTCTCGAGCACCTCGCTCGGCAGCTCGTAGTAGCCGCGCATCGCGCGCTCGTCGCCGTAGGGCCGGAAGGGCTCGCTGCCGCGCGCCTCGTAGTCCGGCCGCGTCGCGTCGTCGACCTTGAGGAACAGCACGCCGCCCGCGATCAGGCCGAAGAAGAGCTCCTCGGCGTACAGCCCCACGCCGCCGAACATCCTGCGCGCGCGCACCTCGCCGAGGCCCGCGAGCTGGCCGAGCACGTATTCGAGGGAGTCGTCCATGGCGTCGGGCCGAGACCCTATCATCCCCGCCATGGATCCCCTGCTGACCCCCGAGACGATCGACCGCGACCTGCACTTCGCGGTGCAAGTCGCCCGCCAGGCGGGCAAGCGCGTGCTGGCCCTGCGCAAGACGGGGCGCTGGGAGGACAAGATGCTGGCCGACGTCGGCGACCAGGCCGCCGACGGCTACCTGCAGGGCGCGCTGCTCGGCCGCTACCCCGACGACGGCGTGCTGTCCGAGGAGACCAAGGACTCGGCCGCGCGCCTCTCGAAGGCCCGCGCCTGGATCATCGACCCGCTCGACGGCACCAAGGAGTACAGCCAGGGCCGCGACGACTGGGCCGTGCACGTGGCGCTGACGGTGAACGGCCGCTGCGCGCTCGCCGCGGTCGACCTGCCCGCGCAGCAGAAGACGCTCTGGGCCGTGGACGTCGAGGGCGCGCGCCGCGCCGGCGTCGACGGCGAGGCCACGCTGATCGGCGGCGACACGCCCTGCGACGGCCTGCCGCGCATCGCGTGCAGCCGCAGCCACACGCCGCCGTGGATGGAGGCCTTCCACCAGGCCATGGGCGGCGGCGAGCTCGTGCGCGCCGGCTCGGTCGGCAACAAGGTGAGCCTGCTGCTGCTCGGCGAGGCCGACCTCTACGTGCACAAGAAGGGCCTCAAGGAGTGGGACACCTGCGCGCCCGAGACCGTCGCGCGCGCGCTCGGCTGGACGGTCTGCAAGCTGCGCGGCGAGGAGCACCGCTACAACCAGCCCGACCCGGTCAACCACGAGCTCGTGATCTGCCGCCCGGCGTGGAAGGAGCGCGTGCTCGCGGCGCTGGCGGGCTGCGGGGCGCTGGAGGACTGAGGCCGGGCGGGCGCGCGAGCCCGAGTCGCGCGGATCGGGTAGCCTGCACGCGACCTCGATGACGCTCGCCCATCGCTCGCTCGCGCTCGCCGCCCTGGGGGCGCTCGCCTGGCTCGCCCACGCCGCCTTCGTGGCGGACGGGCCGGGTGTCCGCGCCGCGCCGGCCACCGCGCCGGCCGAGGTGCAGGGAGCGCCCGCGCCGCGCGACACCGCTGCGCGGCCCGTCGAGCCCGAGGCGTCGGCGCGGCGTCCGCTCGCGACGACGGTCGAGGGCGCGCCGCCGCCGATCGCTCCGTCTCCGGCGACGTCACCGCCGGCCGGGAACGCGACGTTCGACGAGCGCTACGCCGCGTCGAGCGCCGGCGACCTCGCCGCGCGGCAACGCGAGCTGACGCAGGCCTGGGACGCGGCGCTGCAGGAGCTGGCGCGCGCGCGGCTCGACGCCGGCGCCTACGTCGAGGTCGAGGGCTGCGCGATGCCCGAGCTCGAGCTCGCCGAGCTCTGGCGCAAGTCCATGATCGCCTTCCCCGGCACGCGCGCCGACGGCACGGCGTGCACGCGCTGGGTGCTCGTGCCGCTCGACGCCTTGCCCGACGACGTGGCGGCGCTCGAGCGCGAGCGCGCCTACCTCGACCGGCGGTTGCGCGAGCTCTCGCGGGTGCCCTCGGAAGGCGCGAGCGAGTCGCGCTGACCGGGCGGATCGCCCGGAGCGGCGGGCGAACGGGAAGCGGTCGCGCCCTCGACGCTCGGGAAGAGCTCGCCCAGGTCGGGCGCGCGCCGACACGGCGCGCCCCGAGCGTCGCGACCTCCGCGCTGCGATCGGCGGGGCGCCGGTGCTACGCTACCGGGCGACGTCGACCTCATCGCGCGCGTTCGGTCGCCTGCGCGAGGCTCGCGGCGAGCTGCACCGGTACGCCGCGCCCACCGGACGCTCCGCGGCCGACGCCGCGCGACACCACCGCCCCGCCCCGAGCCCGGGGAACCGCAAGCCCGCTCGGGACTCCAAGGACGGCGACCGGCCTCCGAGCCTGTTCCCCAGCATGAAGCACCCCCGACACCGCTCGTCCGCGGGGCTCGCTTGGACCCTCGCGGTCGCGCTCGGCGCGGCCTGCGCCGCACCGTCCAACGCGCCCCGCACGTCCACCGCTCCGCGAGACCTGACGCCCGCCGTCGCGCGGGCGCCGCGCTCGCTGGCGCCGGCTTCCGCGCCGCTCGCGCGACCGCGCACCGTCGACCTCGCGTCCGGCGCGTTGACCTTCGACGCGCTGCTCGCGACCGCGCTCGGCGAGAGCCCGGACCTCGCGATGACCGCCGCGCGCGTCGAGCGCGCCGAGGCGCAGCTGCGCGCGGCGAAGGCCGCGACGTGGCCGACGGTCGGCGTCGAGGCGTCCTACCTGCGCGCCGACGCGCCGTCGATGTACCTGTTCAAGACGATCGACGCGGGGCGCTTCTCGCCGTCGACGGACTTCAACGACCCGGGCGCCTTCGGCAACTGGGAGGCCGCGATCGGCGTGCAGTACAACCTCTACGACGGCGGCCGCGACGGGCTGCGCGAAGGCCTCGCCGCCGACGAGCGCGAGGCCGCGCGCCAGGGCGGCTACGCGGTCGAGAACGCGCTCGTCGCCGCGCTGGTGAACGGCTGGTACGGCGTGCGCGCGGCCGAGGAGCAGGCGCGCACGGCCGAGGCCGCCATCACGACGGTCGACGCGCAGCTCGCCGAGGCGCGCGCGCGCTACGAGCTCGGCAGCGGGCTCGAGACGGACGTGCTGAGCCTCGAGGTGCGCCGCGCGGAGAGCGAGGAGCTCCTGCTGCGCGCGCAGAACGGGCGGCGCCTGGGCCTCGCGGCGCTGGCGCAGCTCGCCGGCCTCGAGGGCGCGGGCGAGCTCGAGCTCGTCGGCGCAGGACCGCGGCGCGCGGACGCGCCGACGAGCCTCGACGAGGCCCTCGACGCGGCCGAGACGGCCCGGCCCGAGCTCGCGCAGGCGCGCCGCCGCGTGAACCAGGCCGAGCGCGGCGTGCGCATGGCGCGCTCGGGCTACCTGCCGCGCGCCGACGTCTTCGCGCGCGGCTGGCGCGACGCGCCCGAGCTGGACTTCGACGACTCGCGCGACAACTGGGCGCTGGGCGTGTCGCTGTCGTGGAGCCTGTTCGACGGCACGCGCGGCGCGGGCGTCGACGGCGCGCGCGCGGCGCTCACCGAAGCGCAACGCGGGCTGCAGAAGGCGCGCCTCGGCATCCAGCTCGACGTGCGCGCGGCGTGGCTCGCGCTCGAGGACGCGGGAGCGCGCCTCGCGGTCGCCGAGCAAGCCGAGACGACCGCCGCCCGGAACCTCGACCTCGTGCGCGCCCAGTTCGAGGGCGGCGCCGCCACCGTCACGCGCTACCTCGAGAGCGAGTGGATGCAGACCCAGGCGCGCACGCGGGCCACCAACGCGCGCTTCGACCTCGAGCGCGCTCACGCGGACCTCGCGCGCGCCACCGGCCGCTTCCGCGCCGCCGGGCCGACCCAGGACAACTGACGATGAAGAACTCCCTCCGCCTCCTGTTCAAGCTCGTGCTCGGCCTCGGCTTCCTCTTCGCGACGCTCTGGCTGGGCGGCATGTTCTCGCAGCCCTCGATCGCGCCCGGCGTGCTCGCCGCGCCGCCCGACGAGGGCGCGCCGCGCCAGACCACGCAGGCCGCGCGCGTCGAGCACGCGCTGCTCTACCGCGCCGTCGGCACCGTCGAGTCCTCGCGCGAGGTGAACGTCGCGGCGCGCATGCCCGGCCAGGTGCTGGCGCTGCACGCGGAGCTCGGCGACAGCGTGAAGGCCGGCGACGTGCTGGCCGAGCTCGACGGCCGCGACGTCGAGGCGCGCGTGTCGCAGGCGCGCAGCGGCCTGGCCGCCGCCGAGGCGCAGGCGACGCAGGCCAGCCAGGCGCTCGAGCGCACGCGCGCGCTGTTCGGGCGCAACGCGGCCACCGCCGCGCAGCTCGAGGCCGCCGAGAGCGGCGCCGCCGCCGCGACGGCCGCGGTCGAGGCCGCGCGCCAGCAGGTGACCGAAGCCGAGGTCGCGCTGGGCTACCTGAAGGTCGTCGCGCCGATGGACGGCGTCGTCTCCGCGCGCCCCTTCGAGCCCGGCGACCTGGCCTTCCCCGGCGCCGCGCTCTACACGCTGCTCGACCCGTCGAGCCTGCGCGTCGCCGCGTGGGTGCGCGAAGGCGCGCTCGACCACGTGGCGGTCGGCGGGCGCTACCCGGTCGAGGTGCCCAGCCGGCACCTGACGCTCGAGTCCGAGGTCGTCGAGATCGTGCCGGCCGTCGACCCGCGCAGCCGCAGCTTCCTCGTGCGCGCCGCGCTGCCCGAGACGCAGGGCCTGCAGGCCGGCATGTTCGCGCGGCTCGTGCTCGAGGTCGGACAGCGCGAGGTGGTCGAGGTCGACCGCCGCGCGGTGCGCGCGATCGGCCAGCTCGACACGGTGCTCGTGAAGGTCGGCGACCGCTGGGTGCGCCGCTACGTGACGCTGGGCGTGGAGGCCGACGGCACGGTCGAAGTGCTGACCGGCCTCTCGGGCGGCGAGACCCTCGGCTGGAGCGAGTGACGTGAGCGACACCCCGTCCATGGAGCGCGGCGGCAACGCGCTCACCTCGATCGTCGCGCTGTTCCTCGAGGGCAAGCTCGCCATCCTGCTCGCGGCGCTGTCGCTGCTGCTGGGCATGGCGGCGATCCTCATCACGCCGCGCGAGGAGGAGCCCCAGATCGTCGTCCCCGTCGTCGACATCTACGTCTCGGCGCCGGGCGCGAGCGCGCAGGAGGTCGAGAAGCTGGTCGCGACGCCGCTCGAGCGCCTGCTGTGGCAGATCGACGGCGTGGAGTACGTCTACTCGGTCTCCGAACGCGGCGGCGCGATGGTGACGGTGCGCTACTACGTCGGCGAGGACCGCGAGGACTCGCTGGTCAAGCTGCGCAACAAGCTCGACTCGCACATCGACCAGGTGGCGCCCATCGCCAAGGGCTGGGTCATCAAGCCGGTCGAGATCGACGACGTGCCGATCGTGACGCTGACGCTGCACTCGGCGACGCTCGACGACCACGAGCTGCGCCGGGTGGGCGAGGAGGTGCTGGCGCGCCTCGACGTGGTCGAGGACGTCTCTCAAGCGAGCATCGTCGGCGGCCGCAGCCTCGAGGTGCGCGTGGAGCCCGACCCGACCGCGATGGCCGCGTTGGGCGTCGCGCCGCTCGAGCTGCACGGCGCGCTGGCGGCGGCCGACTCGTCGCTCTACGCGGGCGACCTGAACCGCGCCAACCAGGTGCTGCGGGTCGAGAGCGGCCCGTTCCTGCGCGACGCGCGCGAGGTGGCGAACCTCGTCGTCGGCGTGCACGAAGGCCGGCCGGTGCTGCTGGGCGACGTCGCGCGCGTCGAGTCCGGCCCCGAGGAGCCGACGAGCTACACGCGCATCGGCATCACGCACGCCGGCGGCGCCGAGAACGAGGGCTTCTCGAACCCGGCGGTGACGCTCGCGCTCGCCAAGAAGCGCGGCACGAACGCGGTGAACGTGGCCGACCGCATCCTCGCGCGCATGGACGAGGTGCGGGAGGAGGTCGTGCCCGACGGCGTCGAAGTGCGCGTCACCCGCAACTACGGCGCGACCGCCGACGAGAAGGTCGACGAGCTGCTCTACTCGCTACTGTTCGCGATGGTCAGCGTGGTGGGCCTGCTGGTCTTCACGCTGGGCTGGCGCGAGGGCCTGATCGTGGCGCTCGCGGTGCCGATCAGCTTCGCGCTGGCGCTCGCGGTGAACCTGATCTTCGGCTTCACGATCAACCGCGTGACGCTGTTCGCGCTGATCCTGACGCTGGGCCTCGTCGTCGACGACCCGATCACGAACGTCGACAACATCCAGCGCCACATCCTGGCCGGCAAGGAAGAGCCGCGGAAGGCGACGCTGACCGCGGTGCGCGAGGTGCTGCCGCCGGTGATCATGTCGACGCTGACGGTGATCGTGTCCTTCCTGCCGATGTTCTTCATCACCGGCATGATGGGACCCTACATGGGCCCGATGGCGATCACCGTGCCGCTGACGGTGTCGTTCTCGACCGTGGCCGCGCTCTCGATCGTGCCGTGGGCGAGCTACAAGCTGCTCAAGCGCCGCTCCGGCCAGGGCATCCACGAGGAGGGCGCCGGCAAGCTCCTGCGCGTCGTCTACGGCGCCAGCGTGCGGCCCTTCCTGCGCTCGCGCCTGCTGCGCTGGGGCCTGCTCTTCGTCGTGCTCGCGTTGCTCGGCGGCTCGGGCCTGCTCGTCGTCACGAAGCGCGTGCCGATGAAGATGCTGCCGTTCAACAACAAGGACGAGCTGCAGATCACGATCGACATGCCCGAGGGCACGCCGCTCGAAGCTACCGACGCGGTCGCGCGCGACTTCGAGCACTACCTGTTCACGGTGCCGGAGATCACCGACTTCCAGGCCTACGTCGGCACGCACAGCCCGATCGACTTCAACGGCCTCGTGCGCCACTACTACGAGCGCAAGCGCGAGAACCTGGCCGACGTGCGCCTGAACCTGGCGGGCAAGGACGAGCGCCAGCAGCAGAGCCACGAGATCGCGCTGCGCATCCGTGACGACCTGCAGGCCATCGCCGACCGCCACGGCGCGCGCATGGCCATCGTCGAGTCGCCGCCCGGGCCGCCCGTGCTGGCGACGCTGGCCGGCGAGGTCACCGGACCGCCCGAGCGCACCTACGCCGAGCTGCTCGCCGCGGCGGAGCTCGTCACCGCGCGCATGGGCCAGGAGCCGGGCCTCGTCGACGTGGACTCGATGACCGAGTTCCCGCGCTCGACGCTCGAGTTCCAGCTCGATCGCGAGAAGGCCTCGCTGCACGGCGTGCGCGGAGACACGGTCACGCAGACCCTCGCGCTGGCGCTCACCGGTACGACGCCCGCGGCGCTGCACCGCGACGACGAGCGTCAGACGCTCGCGGTGCGGCTGCGGCCCGCGCGCGCCGACCGCAACGGTCGCGAGGAGCTCGGCCGCATCGAAGTGCGCGCGGCCGACGGCGGCCTCGTGCCGCTGGCCGAGCTGGGGTCCTTCGTCGAGGTCCCCCACGACCCGCCGATCTACCACAAGAACCTCGAGCGCGTCGTGTTCGTCACCGGCGAGATGGCCGGGCGCGCGCCGGCCGAGGCGGTGCTCGACCTGCAGAACCACTTCAAGGACGCGCCGCTCCCCGGCGGCATCGAGGTGAGCTGGTCCGGCGAAGGCGAGTGGGACATCACCTTGCGCGTCTTCCGCGACCTGGGCCTCGCGTTCGGCGCGGCGCTGATGGGCATCTACCTGCTGCTCGTCATCCAGACGAACTCGTTCCTCATGCCGATGCTGATCATGACCGCCATCCCGCTGACGGCGATCGGCATCCTGCCCGGCTTCTGGCTGCTGAACCTCGTCGTGGACGTGCCGGTCGGCGGCTACGCGACGCCGGTCTTCTTCACGGCCACGGCGATGATCGGCATGATCGCGCTCGGCGGCATCGTGGTGCGCAACTCGATCGTGCTGATCGAGTTCATCCAGCAGGCCGTCGCGGAAGGCATGAGCCTGGGCGAGGCGATCATCCAGAGCGGCGCGGTGCGCATGCGGCCCATCCTGCTGACGGCGGCGACGACGGCGCTGGGGGCGTGGCCGATCACGCTCGACCCGATCTTCTCGGGCCTGGCCTGGGCGCTGATCTTCGGCCTGGTGGCCTCGACGGCCTTCACGCTGATCGTGGTGCCCGTGAGCTACTACGCCTTCTTCCGCAAGAAGGTCGCGGCCTGACGCGCGCCCGCGCAGCCGCCCAGAGCGTCGCCGCCCCCGAGTCGCGGACCCGGGGGCGGCGGCGTTCCAGGGGGCCCGCGCCGGGTCGAGCGAGCCGCCGCGCGGATCCTCCCGCGCCTCGGGAACCCCGGGCGGGTGCCGGCCTCCAAGGTGCCGAGCGAGAGACGCTCGACTCCATCCCCCGAGGCTCCTGCCATGACCATCGAACGCACGCTGCGCGGCATCGCCGGCTTCTTCATCCTGCTCTCCATCGGGCTCGCTGCGGGGCTCGAGGGGCGGGACCTCACTCACCCGACCTGGCTCTGGTTCACGGCCTTCGTCGGGCTGAACCTCCTGCAGTCCGCGTTCACGAACTGGTGCCCGATGATCTCGATCTTGAAGGCGCTCGGCATGCGTTCGGAGTCCTGCCCGGCGAAGGAGGCGTAGCCATGGGCTGCTCCGCCCACGTCGGCGAAACCCTGCGGGTCACCTTCCCGGGCGGCAAGCAGGTGCTGGCGAAGGTCGGTGAGCACGGCGTGCTCACCGATCAGCCCGCCTCGAGCGGCGGCGCGGACCTCGGCCCGGCGCCGTTCGACCTCTTCCTCGCGTCGGTGGGAACCTGCGCGGGGTACTTCGTGCTGACCTTCTGCCAGAGTCGCGGTCTCTCGACCGAGGGGCTGGCGATCGAACAGCGCTGGGAGCGCGACCCCGCGTCGCGCAAGGTCACCTCGATCGTGCTCGAGGTCCGACTGCCGGCCGACTTCCCCGACAAGTACCGCACGGCCGTCCTGCGCGCCGCGGACCTGTGCTCGGTGAAGCGCCTGTTGGCCGAGCCGCCCGAGGTGAAGACCGTCCTCAGCGCCTGACCCCCTCGCAGCTCCAGCATCCCCCCGGAGAGCTCTCTCCCCCCGAGCTCTCCTCGCCGCCCGGCCCCTTCGGCCGGGCGGCGTCCTTGGGGGCGCGCCCGCTCGCGCGGCGCGGCGCCGTCAGGGTTCGAGGCCGTTCACGAAGTCGATCCACTCGGCCTCGAGCGCGTCGAGGTCGACGCCCTCGAAGGCGGCCTTGACCGCCGCCTGGCGCGCGCGGAGCTGCGCGGCGCCGCGCTTCTCGACGTCCTCCTCGTCGCCGTCGGCCTCGAGCTTCTTCAGCTCGGCCTTCCAGCTCGACTTCAACGTCTCGAAGTAGGTCGGCAGGATGCGGCTCCAGGCCTCGTCGCGCTGCACCTTCTTCGACGTGTTGAGGAAGTAGATCATCGACCAGCCCTGCGCGTAGTTCACGCCGACGGTGGCGCGGTTGTAGTACTGCGCCTGCTCGTACTCGATGATGTCGCGCCAGGGCGTGAAGCTGAGCCGCTGGACCGCGTTCTTGATCGTCGCGACGCGCCAGCGGTTGGGCTCGATCTTCTTGACCTTGCCGCCCTTGATCTGCGCGCCGGAGAAGAAGTCGCCGTAGCCCTCGTTGAACCACGAGTGCGGCGCCAGCTCGCCGGCCGAGTAGTGGATGTACTGGTGGAAGGCCTCGTGGTAGAGGACGATGAAGGTGTCGAGCTTGTCGGTCGGCTTGCCCTTCTCGCGCTTGGTGCCGTCGTAGAGCACCAGCTCCTCGGTCACCCAGTTCCAGTAGCCCGCCGAGCCGCCCGGGCCGCCGTAGGCCATGTACTCGTCGCGGTCGGCGCACACGCGCACGGTCGACACGGCCTCGATCTCGCCGACGGCCGGGAACAGCCGCACGTACTCCTCGCGGATCGACTCCATGTCCTTCACGATCCGACGCACGAGCGGTTGGTCGGGCGTGTCGTAGATGACGATGTAGTTCTCGGTGTCCTCGGCCTGCCAGTCGCCGTTGAGCTGCTTGCGGACGCGGATGCGGTACTCGGGGTCCTTGAACTTCGGCCGACGCTCGTAGTAGCGCTGCCACTTGACGAGCTCGGGGTCGGGCACGGGCTCCTCGAAGCGCATCTTCTCGGCGGTCTTGCGCCAGATGTCGACCTGCTCGTCCCAGCGGTCGGTCGTGCACCAACCCAGCACGACGAAGGTGCGCGTGCGCGACTTCTCCCACACGTACGCGAAGCCGCGCACGTCGCCCCGGCCGCGCTTGTAGATGAGCTCGTACTCGCTGGGCTCGTAGTCGTCGCGCGGCTTGTCGCTGCCGACCTTCGTCGCGCTCCAGTGGTTCAGGCGCTGCTCGAGGTAGCGCGGCCAGGAGTTGATCGGCGGCGGGGGCGGCGGTTCGTCCTCGTCGGCCGGCGCACCGGCGCCCGACGGCTTCCCCGTGCCTGCGTCGGGCGGCTCCTCGCCGCCGCTCTTGCCGGGGCCCATCCCGCCGGGCGTCTCGGGGCCCGGGTCGGGCACGTAGTCGATGCGCACGATCTGCAGCATCGGCGCGTTGCCGCGGCCGCCCGGCGCCTTCGCGTCGCCGTCGTCGTACTGCCATTGCAGCACGACCCAGCGCTCGTTGGGCTGGATGGCGAGCCACTCGTACTTGCGCGCGAGCTCGAAGGTCAGGCCGTGCTCGGGGTAGCGCTCCTTCGAGTAGCCGCCCTGGGCCGCCGCGGGCAGACACAGGGCGAGGAGCGCCAGGAGCGCCGTCAGGAGGGGCCGCTTCATGGCCTCTTTCTAGGAGGCCCGCCGCGATCCTGCAACTACGCCAGCTCGGCCACGCGCTCGACGGCGGCGCGCAGCTCGGCGGCGAGCGCTTCGGGCAGGCGCGCCGCGAGCTGCGCGACGAGCGCGCGCGACATGCGCAGCGTCTCGCCGCGGCCGCCCTTGAAGTTCGCCCACACCACGTCGCGGTCCTCGGCGTTCTCGAGCTCGACGATCAGGCTGGCGAGGTTGTGCAGCTTGTCGGCCGCCTTGACCAGGATCGCGTCGGCGCTCATGTGCGGCACGTGGTCGACGGCGCGCTGCTTGCGCTCGGCCCACGAGAGCGACTTGTCCTCGGTCACCGCGGCCACGAGCTGCGCCACGTCGTCGCCGAACTCGGCCGCCACGCGCTCGAGGGTCCAGTCGTCGCAGTCCTCGACCGTGTCGTGCAGCAACGCCGCCTCGATCACGTGGTCGGGCGCGCCGACGCGCGCGAGCAGGATGGCCATGTGGGTCGGGTGCACGGCGTAGGGCGCCGCGTCCTTGCCCTTGCGGAACTGGCCGTCGTGGGCCTCGATGCAGGCGCGCAGCGCGCGCTCGACGGAGGACGAGATCAAGTCAGATCTGCACGCCGAGGGGCTTGATGGCCGCGAAGGCGAAGACCATCGAGGCGACCACGAACCACGTCATGACGCCCAGCGGGCCGCTCATCGGCAGCCAGCCGCAGTCGCGCTCGGGGTAGGCGAACGCGACGTGCTCGAGCGGGCTCGCGGCGTCGAAGCTGTCCTCCGCGGGCCACAGCGCGGCGGAGAACAGGCCGCTGACCCGCTCGGGTTGCATCAGGCGCGCGTGCTCGCTGCCGGCGACGATCGTCTTCGTGTAGCTCTTGCCGTCGGGGAAGCGCAGCTCGACCTGGTGTACGCCCGGCGCGGTGGCGACGAGCTCCTGGAAAGCGAGCCCGGCGCTCGGCACGCGCACGAGCGGCGAGCGGGCCACCAGGCCCTCGGGCAGCACGACCTGCAGCTCGCCCGCCATGCGGCGCTGCTCCGGCTTGAACTCGATGCGCAGCTCGGTGCCCTTGCCGGCGAGCATGTGGTCGACCTGCTCCACCGGGACGACGGGCAGCGGGTCGAAGCTGTAGCGCACGACCATCTGCGCGATCACGAAGACGAACGGGATCGCCAGCGGCAGGAACGGCGCGAAGTTCAGCGCGACGTACTGCAGGTTGCGCGCGAGCACCTTGAGGATCGACGCGCCCACCACGCCCAGGTCGTCCTGGTACAGGCGGATCGCGATCATGTGCCCCTTGATCTTGTCCTTCGCGGCCTTGATGCCGTGCTGGCTGCTGATGTGCTTGAACACGACCAGCGCGAGGACGCCGAAGATGCCTCCCACGACGATCATCGACACCTCCCGCCCCATGGCCTCGAGAGGCGTGAGCAGGAGGTCGAAGAGCTTGGTGACGAGGCCGTTGAAGGCGTCCATGAGCTAGCGGGGCGCGCGGAGGATCAGGGGGCGTCGAGAGCGGTCAGCTGATGTAGCCGAGGCCGCGCAGCTTCTCGGTGATGTCCTCGTCGGAGTCGCCCTCTTCGAAGTGGGCGAGCTCGCGCTCGATGATGTGCGTGATGAACTCCTCGTGAGAGGCGTAGCCGGCGACCTCGGAGACGCGCTTCACGCGATCGATGAGGTCCTTGTCGAGCTTGATCTTGTTGCCGCCGCCGAACATGGGTCTGGCTCCGTTGCTAGAGGGATGGTGTGAGGGTGGATGCCGGGTTCATTCGAGCACGCGGTGGCCCGCCTGCCCGTCGTGGGGGGCGATGCCGTAGCGCTCGAGGATCTCGATGGTCAGGTCCTCCAGCGCGTGCTCGCCGGGCCGGACCTTGCCGTTGGTCAACAGGATGCCGGGCACGACCTCGGGCGCCATCAGGTGGTTGCCGTTGAAGGTGCCGCCGAGGTTGTCGGCCAGGATGTCGTGCGGGATGCGGCCGGTCGAGGACGCGTCCGAGTTGCCGTAGCCGGCGTTGTAGCCGACCTGCATGTCGGGCGCCTCGGCCGCGCGCGAGCCGTGGTAGACGTCCTTCGCGAGGTCGGCGGTGAGCACCACCACCTCGTCGCCGTCGCGCAGCGCTTCGAGCTTCTGCTTGATCTCGGCGAGCAGCGCGTCGGCCTCGGCGCCGGGCTGCACGATGCCGGACTCGTCGACGTCCTTCGTCGCGGGGTCGTCCTGCTCGCGGCCGGCGAGGTTGAGGTACAGGCCGTTGAAGCCCATGCCGTAGGCGCGCGTCCGGGTCCAGTCGACCGCGTTCCAGATCTCGACCTTCGCGTAGCTCGGGTCCGTGCGCTCGAGCTCGGGCGTGAACCCGTCCTTGAGGACCATGTAGCCCTCCTCCACGAGCCAGCGGTTGAGGCTGAACTTGCGGCGGTAGGGCGCGAAGCCGTGGTCGCTCATCACGACGACCGGCGTGTCCTCGCCGACGCGCTCACGCAGGCGGCCGAGCACCGGATCCATCAGCAGGTACAGGTCGTACACGACCTCCTTCCACTTGCTGCCCGCGCGACCCGACCAGTCCGAGGAGTCCTCCTCGGCCATCTTCGCGATCAGCGGGTGCTGCGGGTGCTGCTCGTCGTGGAAGCGCCACATCATGTGGCAGTTCAGGTCGACGGTGCTGTAGTAGAAGAAGAACAGGCCGTCGCCGCCGCGCCCGAGGTAGCGGTCGAGCGCGTAGTCCATCATGTGCACGCGCTGGTCGTAGACCAGCTTGGTCTGCTGCATGAACTCGCGGTCGTCGAGCGCGCCGTCCTTCAGGGCGTTGACCTCCTCGGCCATGCCCTGCGTGTAGTAGTAGCCGATCGCGTCGACGAGCTTCGCGCTCTCGTCGCTCGGCTCGGCCACGGGCATGACCGGGTCGATCGGGTCGATGTTGACCGGCGACGCGTAGAGCACGAACTCCGGGTCGATCGAGCGCAGGTAGAAGCGCACGATGCCGGACATGTCCATCATGCCGGCGGGCAGGAGCTCGAAGTTCAGCGTCACGAAGTCGCTCCACTCGCCGGGCTCCATCACGATCACGTCGTCGCCGACGTCGATCGCGATCGCCTGGGCGTCGTGGTCGACGTAGATGTCGAAGCTCGCCTTCTGGTGCGGGTCGTGCTCCTTGAACGAGTTCGGCGGCCCCTCGATCTCGGCGCGGATGCGGCCGTCGCGCTCGATCGCCTGGACGTACACGCCGCCGCTCTTGTGCAGCTCGATCGGCGGATCGGAGGCGTAGATCGTGTACGTGCCGTACGCCGAGTCGAGCGCCGGCGTCATCATCCCGGGGAACGAGAGGCCCTTGGCCGGCTCGACCGGGAAGTTCGCGGGCATGCGCCAGATGTCGGCGGGGATGCCGTGCTTGGCGAGCGTGACCCAGAACGACTCGCCGCTGCGGTTGGACTCGCTGCCGCCGCCGAGCGGGAACTGCCACTCGCCCCACAGGCTCATGTGGCTGCCGGCGATCGCCTTGACCGAGCCGGGCAGCGGCATGCGCGTCACCGGGTCGCGGTGGATGAAGTCGTAGACGCCGTGGCCGCCGGGGTTCATGCCGGTGATGAAGTTCGACCACGCGACCGGGCTCTGCGGCGGGATCGAGGTGCCCAGCGAGTGCACGCCGCCCTCCGCCACGAGCTTGGCGAAGTTCGGCATGCGGTCGGGGTAGCGCTCGATGGCCTCCATCAGGAGCTCGGGGTCCATCCCGTCGATGCCGAGCACGACGAGCGGCGGCGCGGCCGGCGCGGCAGCCGGCGGACCGGCCACGGGGGCCGGGGTGGGCGCTTCGCCGCGCGGCCACGGCGCGAGCGCGGCGCCGAGCGCGAGCACGCCGACGCCGAGGACGCCGGTCGGTCGAGCGTGGGGCGCGCTCATCGGGCGACCTCCTGGGCGGGCGCCTTCGCCGGCGCGGCCTCGCGCGCGGGCTGCGGCCCGAAGAGCGGCTTGCCTTGCATGTACTTGGGGATCTCGACGCCGAAGAGGTCGAGCATCGTCGGCGCCATGTCCACGAGCTCGGGGTTCGCCTTGTCGACCTTGCGGTTGCAGAAGAACACGCCGGGCACGAGGCGCGGGTCGACGCAGTGGTCGCCCGACCAGGACTTGGTGTTGTCGCTGAAGATCTCCTGCGACACCGAGCCCGTCGCGCAGTCCCACGAGTGGCGGAAGCCCTTGTGGTAGCCGATGAGCAGCTCGGGCGCCGCGTCCGCGTACGGACCGCTGTGGATCTCGCGCGTGAGGAAGGCCTCCTTCACGACCGGCTGCCCGTCGAGCGGGTCGGTGAGCGCCTCGAGCTTGCGCTTGATCTCGCGGCAGAGCTCGGGGAGCTCCTCCTTGGTGACGATGCCGTGCGCCTCGCGGCCCTGGCGGTTGATGAACACGCCGGTCAGGCCGAGGGTGAACGCCTTGGTCTTCGTCCAGTCGACGTTGCGGAAGTAGTCGGGCGAGGTCTCGCCTTCCTTCAGCACGAGGTAGCCCTCGTCGCGCAGCCAGGAGTTCAGGTTCACGCCGCGGCGGAAGTTCGTGAAGCCGTGGTCGCTGATGACCATCAGCACGGTGTCCGGGTCGTCGCCGAGCTTCGCGCGCACCTCGCCGAGGAACTCGTCCATCTTCCCGTACATCTCGGGGATGACGTCCTTGTGGCGCTCGGTGTCCTTGCCCGCGTTCGCCGGGTGCGTCGGGTCGAGGTAGCGGTAGAACATGTGGCTGATGCGGTCGCTGGTGTCGAACACCACCGTCGCGAAGCCCTTCTTGGTCTTCGCCAGCACGTCCCAGAGCTGCGTCTTGCGCTCCTCGAAGATCAGCCAGGCCTGCTTGAGGAAGGCCTCCTCGTCGACCACCCGCTCGTTCAGCGCCCAGGTGTCCTCCGCGAGGCCGAGCGTCGCGTAGGGCCCGAACAGCTTGGCGAGGTAGATCGCGTACACGAACGGGTGCGAGATCGGCATCGCCGGCGAGTCCGGGTCGATGTTGATCGGCGTCACGTAGATGCCGATGTCCTTGCCGTCCCAGTCCTGCACGTAGAAGCGCGCGATGCCGGTGACGCCGTCGAAGGGCACGCGCATCCAGGGCGTGTACTCGCGGAAGCCGACCGTGTGCGTCTCGTCTCCCACCGTGAACGTCGCCGTGCGCTTCGCGTCGTCGAAGACGACCTGGAACTCGCACTTCATGCGCGTCCCGTCGCCGGCGGGCGGACCGGTCAGCTTGGACTCGATCTTGTCGCCGCGGCGCACGACCATGTACTGCTGGCCGCCGATGTGCTGACCCTCGGGGCGCTGCTTGGTCGAGTAGAACGAGAACGAGCCCTGCGTGCCCTGGATGTCGGGCACGCACATGCCGGAGAGCAGCGTGCCGTTCTTGAACTTCTGCGGCGGGAAGGTGATCGGCACGCGCACGATCGACGACCACACGTGGTGCTCGCCGAGCAGCTTCCAGAAGGGCTGGCTCTTCTGCAGGAAGCGGTAGAAGGCCTTCGAGCCCCAGGGCAGCTTCGCGAAGCCGAGGTTCAGCTCGCGCGGCTGCGTGCCGGTCTCCGCCGACGAGAGCACCGGCAGGTAGGAGCAGGGGTCACGCGTGAGGAAGTCGTAGATGTTGTGGCGCGAGGCGTCCACGCCGGTCGCGTAGCTCGACCACGCCACCGGCGAGATCGACGGGCACGCGGTCCCGAGGTCGGAGAAGTGCCCTTCCTTCGCGAGCTTCACGAAGTTGGGCATGCGGCCCTCCGCCATGTACTGCCGCGCCAGCCCGGGGTCGAACCCGTCGAGGCCGACGACGATCACGCGCTTCACCTTGGCCTTGCTCTTGCCCCACATCGTGAAGACGCGGATGACGAGCTTGATGGGCCACAGGAGCACGATGCCCGCCGCGAGGAAGAAGGTGCCGATCAGCACCAGCAGCGAGCCGGCGGCCGCGATGCCCGCACCGGGACCGATGTAGGCCAGCGCCGGCTGCGTCAGGCAGGCCAGGGCGAGGCCCGCGAGGGCGAGGCGGCGGAGACGGCGGGGAGAGCTGGGCATGCGGAGGGCGGGGGCGCGCGGAGCGCACCGCTCCGTCACAAGTCGAGTCTGGCGGCGCGCTTGCGGAAGCACGTCGGAGGGGATCTGATCGTCTCCGGGAGGCCGGGGCTGGAGCCCTGCGGCGCATTCCCGCGCCATCCTCGCGAATCGAGACCTACCAGTATACGGGCCGAGTGAGGGTCGTGTGGGCGCCAGGTGACCGCGAGGCGCGCCGGCGCGCGGCCCTCGTAGGCCCGGCGCCGCCCCGGGGGAAGATCGAACCCCGCCTCGCGTCGATCCGCTAGCAGCCCGTCGAAGAAGTGCTTCGGAGGCCAGGGCGCCGGCATCCGCTTCGGTGTGGCGTCTGGAGACGCAGGCGAATCGGTGGATTCGGCGAGGCTTTCAGGCGCCGCACCGAGGCGGAGGACGTCGTCATGGCGCCGGATGACTTCTTCAACGGGCTGCTAGCCTCGCCGACCGTCCCTGCCCGCCGCGCCCGCCGACCGACCCCATGAGCCGCCTCACGACCCTGCTCTCGACCGCCCTGCTGGCCCTGCCGCTCGCCGCGGGCCCGCTCGCCTGCCTGTGGGACTACGACACGCTCGAGCAGGAGCGCGCGCGCTTCCCCAGCGCCCTCGAGCTGCTCACCGGCCGCTTCCCGCGCCACTCGGACGCCTACTACCGCTGGCGCATCGCCGACCGCCAGGCCCGGCGCGCCGCCGGCGAGGTCTCCCCCGAGCTCTACGACGACCTCGCGGTGGCGCTCTCCAAGCTCGGCGAGCACGACGAGGCGCTGGCGCTGCTCGACGAGAAGGACGCGCGCTGGCCGGGCCTCTACGAGACGCTCGCCAACCGCGGCACCTTCCTGATCCACGCCGGGCGCCTGGCCGAGGGCGCCGACGTCGTCGCGCGGGCCATCGAGGTCAACCCCGACGCCCACTTCGGCCGCGAGGTCTACCAGGAGCTGCTCGTGCGCTACGTGCTCGAGCGCCAGGGCGAGGCCGACGCGCCGCCCTCGCCGCTCGAGCCGCGCCACCGCCACCCCTGGTTCCAGGACGAGGTCCCGAACTTCTGGACCTTCGTGCGCGACCGCCGCGGGGTCGCGGAGGGCCAGGAGGCGGCCGAGGTCGAGCGCGCCGTGAAGGGCGTCCTCGGCATGATGCGCTTCGGCCACCACGACTCGCCAATCCTGTGCGAGGCGCTGGCCGACCTCTTGCTGGCCGAGTGGGACGTCGACGCCAAGCGCCTCGCCGCGCGGGCGCTGCTGCTCGCGTCGCAGCGCGTCGAGGACCCGGCCGCGCGCGCGGCGTACCGCGAGCGGGCCGAGGACGCGCTCTCGGAGCAGACGCCCAACCCGCGCGCGCACCGCTCGATGACGCTCGAGGAGCTCGAGCCGAAGCTGCGCGCCGAGCTGGCCGAGGCGGAAGCCTGGTGGGCCGAGCTCGCCGCGAACGAGGCGCGCTGGATCGAGGCCGGCGAGGACGTCGACGCGCGCTTCCACGAGACGTACTACGCGCCCGCGGGCACGCAGGCGGCGCCCGCGTCGCCGCCCGCCGCCGGGCACGCCTGGCGCACCGGTGGCGTCGTGGCGCTCGCGGCCGGCGCGCTGGCGCTGGGCCTCTTCCTGGCGAAGTCGCGCGGCTAGCCCGGTCGATTCCTGAAGGCGTGCGCCAGGCACAGCACCGCCTGGGGCCGAGAGGCCGGCAACGCCGGCCGGTTGCGAAGGCTGGCGGGCGCGTTCCTGAATCGTCCGGGCGAGGAGCCCGTCAGAACCCGGCGCGCAGCGCGCCCCACAGCGCGCCGAGCACGAGGCCGCCGAGCGCGAAGACCCAGCCGGCACCGTGCAGGAAGCCGGGGAAGACGAGCAACGACAGCCCGGCCACGAGTTGCGGCGGGCGCGCCTGGCGTTTGCCGTAGAGGAACAGCCCCATCCCCACCGAGCTCACCACCAGGCCTGCCAGCAGGGTGGAGGGGTCGAGATCGAATCCCATGCGGCGCTCCTCGGCCGCGCGGCGCGTCGGTCCGAAGGTCGAGCGCGGATTCCGTGGCCGCGGCGTCAGTCGACGAGGGTCCAGCCCACGCGGAACACGATCGCGTCCCCCTCGGCGGGCCCGCACGCTTCGACGAGGCGCACGCGGATCGGGCGCTCGGGCTGGTCCGGCGCGATGGCCGAGACCTCGACCACGCCGCCCGTGAGCTGTAGCGCGCCGCGCGGCGTCACCGTCGTCACCTGCGCGTAGAGCGCCGGGTCGCCCTTGATGCCGAGCTCGACGGGGATGCGCCAGCCTTCGCCGAGCGCGGTCGTCACCCGCTCGGCGCCCGCGAGGTCGGCGCCGGCCGAGATCTCGAGCGTCGGCACGATCCACCTCCACGCGCTCGGCATCTGCACGAGCGAGAGCAAGAGCGAGCGCGCCTCGGAGTTGTCGTTGCAGAGCGTCGCGAAGGCGAGCAGCGTGCCGTAGGACGCGCAGAACTCGGGGTCCTGCAGGTCGGTGGTCGGCGCTTCGCCGTCCGCGCCATGGACGAGCTCGCACGCGCGCCCGAGCCCCACGCTGGTGAAGCCGAGCGCGTAGCTCGCCTCGCTCGTCTCGTACTCGCCGTCGCCCGCGCGCGCCGCGAACGCGCCGCGGAACATCGGCGACGCGACGTTCCGCTGCGCCGGCTCGCCGTCGAGCGTCGCGCCCGAGAGCCGGCAGTAGAGCGTGCCTTGCACCTCGCCCGGCGGCGTCGGTGCGGTGAACACGAGGTCCCACGTGTCGAGCTCACCGTCGCGTCCGACGCGCTCGACGCGGTAGCGCACGCTCGCGCCCGCGACGAGGTCGCCTTCGAGCCAGCGCGCGCCCGGCAGCGCTTCCTGCGCCGGCACCGCCGTCGCGGCGAGGTCGCCCGTGCGTTGCTGCCACTCGTCCTTGTCCATGCGCGTGGCGAGGCAGGAGGCGAGCAGCACGGGGATGAGCGCGACGGCGAGGCGACAGTACGACATGGCGAGCGAGGGCTGGGGACGGCCCGCCGAGCCTAGCAGCCGCGTCGCCACGGTGCTCACCAGCGAAACGAGCGCGGCGCGCCCCGGGGGACGCGCCGCGCTCTGCGCTGCTTCGCGAGCCGTCAGGTCAGGCCGGCAGGAGGCCCTGCGACGCGAGGTAGTCGAGGATCTTCTGCGCGGACTCCTCGATGCTCTCCTTCGACGTGTCGACGAGGACCTCGGGGTTCTCGGGCGCCTCGTAGGGGTCGCTGATGCCGGTGAAGTTCTTGATCTCGCCGGCGCGGGCCTTCTTGTAGAGGCCCTTGGTGTCGCGCTCCTCGACGCACTCGAGCGGCGCGTGCACGAAGACCTCGACGAAGGCGGCGACCGTCTTGTCGCGGATCTCGTTGCGCACCGAGGCGTAGGGCGAGATCGCCGCCGTGATGGCGCAGCAGCCGTTGCGGCTGAGGAGGTTCGCGACGTAGCCGATGCGGCGGATGTTCGTGTCGCGGTCCTCCTTGGAGAAGCCGAGACCCTTCGAGAGGTTCTCGCGAACCTCGTCGCCGTCGAGGACCTCGACCTTCACGCCGCGCTCGATGAGGATCGGCGTGAGGTACTGGGCCAGGGTGCTCTTGCCGGCGCCGGAGAGGCCGGTGAACCAGAGGGTGAAGCCTTTGTTGGACATCTGTCTAGCGGAAGCGGATCGGGGATGCGGGAGGGTCAGTCGTGGTCGTCGGCGTGCTCAGCGCACCATGCCCTCGAGGTAGGGCACCTCGAAGCACTTCTCGTGCATGATCGGGCCGTGGCCGAAGTAGCCGGCCTCGCCGAAGAGCTCGCCGTGGTCGGCGGTGACGATGATGTGCGTGTTCTTCGGCACCAGGTCGTAGAGCTGCTCGAACACGCCGTCGAGGTAGCGCACGGTGTCGATCTGACGCTCGCGGAGCTGATCCAGCTTGTCCTGGTCGAAGAACTGGAACTCCTCCTTGAAGTCGGGGTGCTCGGGATCGATCTGGTCGTTCATCTTGCGGAACACGCCGTTCACGCCGGAGATGCGCGGCCACATCGACGAGTCCTCGTCGGGCTTCGCGTAGGGATAGTGCGTCTCCCCCACGTTGAGCAGGTAGAACGACGGGCGGTCGCTCTCGAACGTCAGCGTGGGCAGCATGGAGGCCATGTCGTTGTGGCTGTCCATGAGCTGGAACGAGTCGAAGGCGCGGTTGATGCCGGTCTTCGGGTTCAGCACGGGCAGCGAGACGCGCGCGTGCGTCTTGTAGCCGAGCTGGTTGCGCAGCAGCTCGGGGAACCACAACCCGGGCACCATCTTGGCGAACTCGATGCCCTTGGCGCCGAGGCGCTGGTTGTAGTTGAAGAAGTCCTCCTTGTAGTACTCCGACGCGTACACGTGCTCGGGGCTCGTGTGCGGCAGCAGTCCGGTCAGGAGGTTGTAGTGCGAGGGCGCGGTCCAGGACGCGTAGGTGTAGCGCTTCTCGACCTTGCCGCCGGAGAGCTTCGCGATGTGCTTGGTCTCGGCCGACATGAACGAGTCGTAGCGGCACGAGTCGAGGATCACGATGATGAAGTTGTTGTCCGCCTGCGGCTCGGGGTGCGGCGGCAGGGCGCCGGGCCGCACGAGCGGCCGCAGCGGCTTCGGAGCCGGCTTGGGCGCCGGCTTCTTGAACATGTCGAACAAGCCCATCGGAGCTCTCCTGCGGTTCGGGGGGGTTGCGGCGCGGGCGCCTAGTTCTTCGCCTTGTAGTACTCGACGAGGACCTTGGCCGTGGACGGGCGCATGATGCGCTCGTCGGGCAGGTCGCCGCTGGTGAGGATCTCGCGCACCTTCGTGCCGGAGATGCTGACCACGGTGTTGCCCTTGTTCTCGGTCACCAGGCCCACGCGGCCGATCTCCTCGAAGTACGCCGCGAAGCCGACGTTCACGGTCTTGATCGCGAGGTGGCCCTCGAGGTTGTCGAAGATCTCCTGCGCGTCGAAGTCGCCCCAGATCGGCGTGCCGTCGAAGTACGGCGCGTCGGCGTGCTTGCGGCCGATGATGAAGTGCGTGAAGCCGAGGTTCTGGCGGTAGATCGCGTGCATGACGGCCTCGCGCGGACCGCCGTAGTACATGCGCATGTCGAGGCCGACGAGGTGGAGCTGGTCGTTGAGGTCCTGGCCCTTGCCCTTCCACAGCGACTCGTCCATGTCGCCCTGGCCGAGGAAGCGACCCTCGACGAGCGCCTCGTAGGTCTCCATGCGCGTCTTGGCCGGCACGTCGTCACCCTTGAGCTGACCGACGAGCGGGTTCAGCATGACGCCGGTCTTCTTGCCGGTGTCGCGCAGGATCACCTCGGCGCCGTACACCAGCGCGTACTCGTGCGCGCGGTGCAGCGGGTTGCGCGTCTGGAAGGCAATCGTCTGCTCGTAGCCCTTCTGCTCGACGAGCGCGCGCGTGTCGACGGGGCTCATCACGCGGCGCGCGAACGGGCGCGTGTCCGCGAAGGGCAGCAGCTCGATCTCGCCACCGACGAGCTTGGTGCGCTCGTCGTTCATCCAGAGCTGCGCGCCCGGGTGATCGGTGCGCTCGGTGCCGTACACGGCCTGCACGAAGCGCGCCTTGTCCCAGTCGTAGACCGAGCTGACCTTCAGCGCGCCGAAGACCTTGCCCTCGCTGACGAGCGCGAGCTTGCCGCCGACCTTCGCGGCCGCGGCCTCGGCGTCGGACACCGGCAGGATCACCGGGATGCCCCAGGCCCAGAGCTTGCCGTCGCGCTCGATGGCGGCGCGCTCGAGCGTGCTCGTGTAGTCGGCCTCACCCATCGGCCCGACGAGCGGGCTGAGCGTGCCGTCGGCGATGCGGTAGAGGGTGGTCAGGTCGGTCTCGTTGACCTCGACCTTGGGCAGGCCGGCCCAGTCGGCGCCGGCTTGCTGGACGATGCGGTTCACCGGGGCCGTGAGGCCGCCGTGGACGGGCGAGAGGGTGGCGGTGGAGACGGACATGGGTCTGTGCTGGGGTCGCTTCGCGGGGGGCTACAGGTAGCCCAGGTTCTTGAGCTTGCGTTTGACGTCGTCGAGCTCCTCCTGGCTGAACTCGACGGGCTGGTTCACCTCGGCCTCGCCCATCAGGTCGCGCAGGACGTACACGATGAAGTCGGTGGGCGAGTTGAAGCCCGAGTCCTCGACCACCTGCTGGATCTTCCGATACAGCGGCCGGGGGATCTTGACGGTGACCTTGCTCTCGCGCACGGGGCTCGGGGGGGTGGAGGACGGGGCGCTGCGGGGCACCCCGGGAAACGAGGCGGCGGCCGGGGAGTGGGGCCTCGGCCGCCGGCGGGTGCCCTCCGGGGAGCCGGAGCGCACTCTGATAGCACTCCTACTGTACTCCCATCGGAGTGTTCGGGGAGTGTCCTTGAGCGGGAAGTCGACCCGCGCGGCCGAAGTCGCGGCCCCTCGGGAGCTTGGACGGACGGCCCGCGGCCGCGCCGAGGACCCTGTCGACCCCTGGGCGGCCGCGCTGGAGGCCCACCCGGCCGGCGCCGGCCGGTTCCCGCCCGGGGCCTCTCGCGGGGTAGACTCTCGAACCGTACCCGGCCGCCCGGCCCCAACCCCCCACCGCGATGCGACCCCGCTCGAGCCTGCTCCTCGCCCTGCTCCTCGCCGCCTCCTGCGGCAGCTCCTCCGACCCCCAAGCCCAGGTGGACGCGGGCTACTCGGCCCTCAGCTCCGGCAACCACGCCGAGGCGCTCTCGGACTTCGACGCCGTGCTGGCGAACGACGGCGGCAACCTCGACGCCCGCATCGGCCGCATGCGCGCCCTGTGCTACACCGACGCGGCGAAGGCCAAGAGCGAGTTCCTCGACCTGGCCAAGACCGGCAAGCTGCAGGCCGGCGACTTCCGGGTGCAGGTGACCGACCTGGTGACCGCCGCCACGGCGCAGGCCCAGTCCGGGGCCAAGGACGCCGCCACCAAGACCATCGGCGAGGCCGTCGAGATCCTGCAGGCCGGCGCCAAGGCCTTCCCCGAGGACCCCAAATGGGCCGTGCTGACCAAGACCGTGGGCGACAAGGCCTCCAGCCTGGGCGCGGCCGACGCGCTCTCGAACCTGTCCGGCCTCGGCTACGTCGGCGGCGACTGATCGCCCGGCCGGCGTGAACGCGCGGAGCGCGCGCCGGGAGGGCCCCCGGCGCGCGCTCCGTCGCTTCGCGGATCGCTCGCGCTAGTCGTTGCCGCTCAGGAGGTCGCCGAGCAGCCCGCCGCCGCCGCGCCGCACCTGCCCGCGGTTCGCGCCGGCCGCGCGCATCACGCGGTCGGCGAAGCGCGAGAACGGCGTGGTCTGGATCCAGACCTTCCCCGGCCCGCGCAGCAGCGCGTAGAAGATGCCCTCGCCGCCGAAGAGCATCGACTTGACGCCCTGGATGCGGCGGATGTCGTAGTCGACCGACTCCTCGAAGCCGACGATGCAGCCGGTGTCGACGCGCAGCTCCTCGCCGCTGACGAGCTCGCGCTCGAGCACGTAGCCGCCCGCGTGCACGAAGGCCAGGCCGTCGCCGGTCAGCTTCTGCAGGATGAAGCCCTCGCCGCCGAACAGGCCCGCGCCGAAGCGCTTGGTGAACGCGACCGAGATCTCGACGCCGTCGGCCGAGCACAGGTACGCGTCGCGCTGGCAGTAGATCGTCCCGCGCGTCAGGTCGACCGGCATGATCTTGCCCGGGTAGGCCGCCGCGAAGCCCAGCTTCGCCCGCCGCCCCGAGCGGTTCTCGAAGGTCGTGATGAAGAAGCTCTCGCCGCCCACCATGCGCTTGAGGCCGCTCATCAGCCCACCGCCGGTGTTCGTCTCCATCTCGATGCCGGGCTCGAGGAACATCATCGCGCCGGGCTCGGCGCGCACGGCCTCGCCCGGGTCCAGGGTGATCACGACGGCTTGGAAGTCGTCGCCGACGAGCTGGTAGTCGACTTGGTCGGCCATGGGGGGGATCGCGGTCAGGGGTCGGGGTCGAGGTGCGGGAGCGCGCGCCTACGCGGCCGCGCGACGATCATTCGTGCGAGCTCGTCGTCACGGAGCTCACGCTCACGGCACGAAGGTCACGGCCACCGCGTTCGTCGCGTTCGAGCCGGCGCCGCACGGCGAGGCGGCGGGGTCGCGGTACCAGGCCTGGAAGCGTACGAGCTCGCCGGCCGCCCAGGCCTGCGCGGCGCCGAGCCCCGGGCCGAAGCTCGCCGCGCCGCCCGCGTCCGCCGCGGCGACGACGAGGCGCGTGACCGGGCTCCCCACGCAGCGCAACCCGTCGCCGAGCGCGCCCGTCCCGGCCGCGGCGTGCGGGCCGCAGAACAGCAGCGCCGGGCGTCCGGGCGGCAGGTCGCGCGCGACGAGCACGAGGTCGTCCGCGGACGCGCGCCGCGAGCCGAAGGCCGTGAGCCGACCGCCCGCGCCGGTGGAGTTGGCGCAACCCGCGCCTGCGACGCCGGGGTTGCCGCACGGGCACGCCGCGATGCCGGCGCACTCGAGCGCGCCGATCTCGACGGGCGCGAGCGCCCATACGTAGGCCGCGCCGGAGTCGAGCGCCGCGCCGTCGTGCCGCGGCGCGCCCGCGACGAGCACGCCGCCCGCGAGCGCGACGGCGCTGCCGAGGCCGGCGTCCGCGCCCGCGCTGGCCGCGTCGAGGCTGCGCGCGAAGCTCGGCGCGGGTGCGTCGCCCTCGAACAGGAGCACGCGCCCGGCGTCCGGCTGCGCGCCGTCGGCGCCGGCGCTGCCGATCGCCGCGCGCGGTCCGTCGAGCGCCAGCGCGCCACCGAACGCGTCGCCCACCGCGCCGTTCGGCGCCGCGTAGAGCGCGAGCTCGCGCCAGGCGCCGCCGACGCGCTCGAACAGGTACGCCTGCCCGCGCGCCTGGTGGTGCGGCGCACCGACGAGCAACCGCTCGCCGTCGAGGTCCAGCGCGTTGCCGAAGCGCGCCAGCGGCAGGCCGTCGCTGGCGTGCAGCTCGGCGCTCGCCGCCCACGCGCCCGCGAGCTCCTCGAAGAGGTAGACCGAGCCCGAGAGCCCGCCGAGGTCGTCGACGCCGGGCGCGCCGACGGCGAGGCGCCCGAGCGAGGCGGCGAGGCTCCATCCCAGGTCGTCGAACGCAGCCGCGTCGGGCGCGACGAGCTGCGCTTCGAGCGACCACGCCGCACCGTCGTGCGCAAACAGGTAGACGGCGCCAGCGTCGGGCGCGCTCCCGAGATCGTGGAACGGCGCGCTGATCGCGACGCGCGCACCGACGAACGCGACGGCGAAGCCGAAGCCGTCGAAGTCCGCGCCGTCCGGCGCGACGAAGCGCGCGCGCTCGACCCACGCACCGCCAACGGGCTCGTAGAGGTAGGTCGCGCCCGGCGCGGGCGTCGCGCCGCTCGCCGCCGGCGCGCCCACGAGCACGCGTCCGGCCTCGACCGCGAGCGCGAAGCCGAAGGCGTCGCCGACGAAGCCGTCGGATGCGGTGAGCGTCGCCTCGAGCGTCCACGCCGTCGGGCCGCGCAGCAGGTGCACGGCACCGGGCGCCACGGGCACGGCACCGCGCGGCACGCCGACCGCGACGAGGTCACCGCTCGCGGCGACCGCGCGACCGGCGCCGTCCTCCACGCCCTCGGGGGGCAGGGGCAACTCGACCTGCGCGTGCGCGGAGGCCGCGAGGACGAGGACGAGAGCGGCGCGGCGCATGCGACCACCCTACCAGGAACGCGCGACGGCGCGCGTCCGCGGGGGACGCGCGCCGTCGCGGCAGGAACGGGAGCGCGCTACTTCAGCTTCTCCCAGTACTCCTCGGGCATGTCGTGCGCGATCTTCAGCGCGCCGTTCGCGCCGCCGTACATCGGCTCCTCGATGCGCGTCACCTTGCCGCTGCCGAGCATCTCGTGCATGGCCTTCTCGATGGCCGAGTCGAGCGCCTTGATCTGGCTGCCGCCGCCGGCGAGCAGCACGCGGCGCTTCAGCTTGTCCTGGAACTCGGGGTCGAAGGTGCCGATCAGCTTGCCGAGGCCCTCGACGATCGGCGGCACGATCGCCTGGCAAGCGCCGCGGATCTGCTCGGTGAGGTCGAAGGACGTGGGCTTGCCGTTGACCGGCAGGTCGACGAGGATCGGTTCGGTCGTCTCGGCGACGGTCGAGTGGCGCTCCTTGATCGCCTTGATCATGCCGACCGAGAACTGCGCCTGCGGGTAGGCCTGGGAGATGCGTTTGGACAGCTCGGCGTCGACGAAGTCGCCGGCGGTCTCGAGCGTGATCTGGTCGCTGTCCTCGGGCATCGTGCCGTGCATGCGGCACAGGTCGACGGTACCGGCGCCGATGTCGATCACGAGCACGTCCTCGAGCAGGTCCTGGCCGTAGGCGACGGCGAAGGGCTCGGAGCACAGCATGACCGAGTCCACCGACTCGCGCGCGACCTCGAGGATCGCGTTCTTGCTGTTGATGCTCGCCTGCGCGGGCGCGCCGATCACCGCGTAGACGAGCTCGTCCTTGCGAGGCTTCGCCATGCGCACGGCCTCCGTGAGCAGGTCGCGCGCGGCGCGCGTGTTGCCCTCGGCGTCCTCGGCCGCAGCCTTGTCGCCGCCGCACTTGAGCACGCCGTGCTCGAGCGGCCGGTACAGCTTCAGCGAGAGGCGCTTCTCGAGCGCCTCGTCGCCGAACAGCACGTCCTTCTTGAGCAGCTTCTTGCTGACCACGTCCTTCGGGTAGCCCACGAACGACGGCACGGTCGCGCGCACGCCGTTGCTGGCGGCGACCGACGTGCGCGAGGTCCCGAGGTCGATGCCGATGTAGAGGACGCCGTGGTCCTTGTCCTGGTCCTTGGCCTTCGCTTGATCCGACTTGTTGGACATGTGTTGAGTCCTGTGCTTCCCGCGGTTCAGTGAGAGCCGCGGCCAGTGCGTTCCGAGAGCTGCGTCCGCAGCTCGAGGTTGGCCTCGAAGATCGCGGCCATCATCTCCCTCTTGAGCTCGAGGTCGTGCTCGACGTCCGAGAGCCCTTGTACCGTCCGGTAGATCGACGCCACGCCGGGGTCGACGCCCTTGGCGAGCAGCGCGCGACGCAGCTCGCCCTCGGTCAACTCGAGCGACTGCGAGACCTTGGCGAGCCGGCGCTCGAGCAGGTCGACGCGCTCGGCGTGTTCCCTGCGCATCTGCTCGTGCGCGAGCTCCATCTTCTCGACGGCCAGCGCCAGCACTTCCTTGCGGTGACCGCCGAAGTCCGGCAACGACTGCCCCATCGACTCGAAGATGGCCGCGACCTTCTGCGCCAGCAGCGTCTCGAGGCTCTTGCCGAGCTCGTCGAGGTTGCCCTTGAGGTCGGGCACCTGCGGCACGTCCTTGGGCGGCGTGTAGGCCACGGCGCGATCGCCGCCGGCCGAGATCGCCTGCAACACGGCGGTGGTGACCTCGCTGCGCAGCTCGTCGAGGTCGTAGCGCCCCGCCTCGCCCGCGCCGCGGAACGCGAGCCCGATCGAGAGCGTCACGCTGACGCTCGCCGAGCCCTCGTCGAAGGTCAGCTTGCCGGTGTCGCCGATCAGGCGCCGCGCGAGCCCGAGCGCGGCCTTGCGCGCAGTGTGCGGGAACAGCGCGAAGAAGTGGCTGCCGATGCGGAAGCCGAGCAGGTCGCTCTCGCGCGTGTTGCGCTCGAGAGCCGTGCTGACCTCGTCGAGGATCGTGTCGCGCGACTCGGTGCCGTAGAGGTCGCCGAGTTGCTCGAGGCGATCCACCGCGATCATCATGGCCGCCACGGGGTAGCCGTAGCGCTCGGCGCGCGTGCACTCCACGCCCATCAGGCGCCGGATCTCCTCCCCGGAGAACAGACCCCCACCGTCACCCGAGAAGTCGACGATGGGGAACTCGGCCATGGAGGGTCGGAGGAGCGGACAAGAAGGGTCGTGAGGCGCGTGGGCGGGACAGCCGGAGCGGAGATCGACCCCTACTCCCCGGGGTCTTGAGTCCGCAACGCGACGCGTCTCGCAGGGTAGCGAGCGGCGCGGTCGACCCGGAAAAGTTTTCCAGCCCGCACCGCGCCGCGTCGAAGCACGGAGACCGCGCGTCGCTCAGAGGAAGTGCTCGGTGAGCTGACGCACGAGGAACTCGTAGGCGTCGTCGACCGAATCGGTGCGGTGGAACAGGTTCACGTCCTCGGGGCTGATCGTGCCGAAGTCGATCATCGGCTGGAAGTTGATGACCTTGTCCCAGTACTCGGTGCCGTAGAGCACGATCGGCAGGCGCTTCTTGATCTTCAGCGTCTGCACGAGCGTCACGACCTCCATGAACTCGTCGAACGTGCCGAAGCCGCCCGGCATCACGACCATCGCCTTGGCGAGGTACGAGAACCAGAACTTGCGCATGAAGAAGTAGTGGAACTCGAACGACAGCCTGCGGGTGATGTACGGGTTGTCGTTCTGCTCGAAGGGCAGCGAGATGTTGAGGCCGACGTTCTCGCCGCGCGCTTCGCTCGCGCCGCGGTTCGCGGCCTCCATGATGCCCGGACCGCCGCCCGAGCACGCGACGAAGCGACGCTCGGTGCCTTCGAGGCTCTTCGACCACTGCGTCAGGCGCCGCGCCAGCTCGCGCGTGTCCTCGTAGTAGCGCGACATGGCGAGCTTGCGCTTGGCGACCTCGAGGTCGCCCTCGCCCGCCTCGGCCGCGCGCACCAGCACCTCCGCGTCGGCGCGCGGCAGGATGCGCGCCGAGCCGAAGAACACGATCGTGTCGCGCACGTGGAACTCGCGGAAGCGCGTGGCCGGCTCGAGGTACTCGGCCAGGATGCGCAGCGCGCGAGCGTCGGGGCTGTTGAGGAAGTGCTCGTTCTTGTACGCCTTGACGGCGCTGTAGCGGCTCTCGGGCATGGGGTGCGTGAGGCGACTGGGGTGAGGGCAGGTGCCCTGCTCGGGGGGGTGTCGTGACGCGGCTCAGGCGTCGAGGTCGCGATCGCTGCGGTCCTGGACCTTCTTCTTCGCGCGCTCGAAGAGGTCGTCGAAGCGCGACTCCTTGGTGCGCTCCGCGTCGAGCGCGGCTTCCAGCTTGTCGTGCGCGGCATCGGCGCGGCCGGCGACGCGCTCGGCGGCGCGATCCCAACGGCCCGGGTCGACGACCGGCTTGCCGTCCTCGCCCAGCTCCGCGGCGGCCGCGGCGCGCAGCACCTTGGCGGTGAGCACGTCGATCTCCAGCCGCGCCGCGCAGCAGGGACACTCGACCTCGATCTGTTTGATTTCCATTCAGGCTGTCCGCTCTGCGACGTTCGTGCGCTTTGGAGGTTGTGCGGCGCCCGTCGGTGCGAGCCCGGCGCCAACCCCTGCGACCTGCCGCTCGTAACCGAACCGCGCAGGCGCCCTAGAGACTAGAGCATGGAGGACGGAAGCATGAACACGGGCAGGCAGGATCGAGACGCACGGACGCCGGGGCTGGCGCTGTCCGCGGCTCGCGAAGGGTGGCGCTTCGAGCGCATCCTCGGCGTCGCGCTCTGGGCGCTCTTCGCGGCCGTGTTGCTCTGGCTGGGCACCAGCGGGAAGGCCTGAGACGCGCGAGGGGCCCGCGACGCGCTGTCCGGCCCCGACCGTCCAGGAGCGGCTGCGGGCCGCGCCCCCCGTCGGGAGCGCGGCCCGCAGCCGTGCCGTGCGCCGCCGAGCCGTGTCGAGTCCCGGCGGCGCCGCGCTCACTCGTCGCCGAGTCGCGGGCGCGAGGTGCAGTGCTGGATGATGTCCTCGTCGGTCAGCAGGCCGATCAGGGTGTGGTCGGCGCTCACCACCGGCAGGACGCTCAGGTTGTGCGCGAGCATCGAGTCCGCCGCGCGCGTCAGCGCCTCCTCGGGCTCGACGGTGACCAGCTCGGTCGCCATCACGCCCGAGATCGGCTCGGGGTGTTCGCCCTCGAAGCCGAAGCGCAGGTCGTGGTCGGACACGACGCCGACGACGCGATCGGCCTCGGTCACCGGCAGCAGGCTGAGCTCGCGCTCGCGGCACACCCCGGCCACCTCGGAGACCGTCCGCTCGGGGCTGGTCGTGTCGACGCGGCGGTGCATGTACTCGGAGACCTTGCAGCGCGCGTCCACGCCCCACTCGGCCTGCGGGTTGCGCCGGCGGAAGGCGGCCAGGAGGTCGCGCTTGGTCACGAGCCCCACGAAGCGGTTGCCGTCGAGGATCGGGATCGCGCCGACGCGCTTGCCGATCATCATCGAGGCGGCCGCCTCGACCGGGTGCTCGGGGGTCAGGGTCACCACCCGCTCGCGCATGATCTCGCGCACGAGGGTGGGGCCGCGCTGGCCGGCGGCCTTGCGCTGCGCGGCCGTCCGCCAGCCGGTGGCCAGGAAGACGTCGCGCTCGCTGATCAGGCTCACGAGGGCGCCGCGGACGACCACCGGGAGGTGGCGGAATCCGCGGCTTTCGAACAGGCGCATGGCCTCGTCCAGGGTGTCGTCGGGCCCGATCGTGACCACCTGCGTGGTCATGATTTGGGAGACCTTCATGGGGTCGCGGCCCGGCGGTACGGGCCTTCTGGCTGCGAAGAGGGGGGGGGTCCTCGGAATTGGGACTTCGAAGATAGGCCCGATCCCGAATCTCGCCAGGGGCAAAGGACCGGACCCGTGCGCCCCCGGCGCCCGGGGGCGCGCGGCGTACGTCCGAACGCGCGGGCCGGGACACCTGCGAGGTGCCCCGGCCCGCCGATCCCCGTGGGGACGCTCCGCCTCAGGCGCAGCTACGCAGGATGTCCGTGTTGGTCAGGATGCCGACGAGCTTGCCGTCCTTGACCACCGGCAGCGCGCTGAAGCCGTGCTGGAGGATCTGCTCGGCGGCCTTCGCCAGCGACTCGTGGGCGCCGATCGTCACCACCTCCATGCTCATCAGCGCCGAGAGCGGCGTCTGCGGGACCTCGAGGCGGCCCTCCTCCTGCGCCAGCATGTCCGAGATGATCTCCTGACCCAGGCCGAAGCGCAGGTCGCGGTCGGAGACCATGCCGACGATGCGGCCGCTCTCGACGACCGGCAGGTGGCGGACCGACTCGTGCTGACACAGGTCGATCGCGTCCTCCATCAGCATGTCGGGGCCGGCCGTGCGCACGTCCCGCGTCATCGCGTCCTGGACCAGCATGCCCTCCGGCACGCGCCAGTCGCTGTCGGCGCTGGGCGCGTGGCAGGCGCGCAGCAGGTCGGTGGTCGTGACGAGCCCTTGCAGCTCACCGTCGGTCACCACGGGCACCGCGCCGACGCGATGGTCGAGCACGATGGTGGCGGCTTCCGAGAGCGGGGCGTTGGGGCCGACGCTGCGCACGTGCTCGTGCATGATCTGGCCCACGGTCGACGGGCCGGAGCCTTCCGAGTCCTGTCGGTAGGCCTGCAGGATCCAGCCGGTCGAGAGGGCGATGTCCCGGTCGGAGATCATGCCCAGGAGACGGCCCTTCTCCACCACCGGCAGGTGCCGGAAGCGGCAGGACTCGAAGAGGCGGATGGCCTCGTCCAGCGGGCAGTCGGGCGCGACCGTGATGACTTCGCGCGTCATGACCTTGGCGACTTTCATGGCTACTCCTTGTGCCGTCCGGCGGCCGGCGCGACGTGCGCCGGGAGGTTCGTGGAGTCTGTGGATCCAGTGTAGAGCGGGGCGGGAGGGTACCCGAAGGCCGGGATCGTAGTCGACCCGGCATTGGTGCGTAGCGCGCCGAATCAGCGCGGCGCCTGCGACTTCAGGCGCTCCAGGCGCGCCGCGTACTTCTCGTAGAAGCGCGTCTGACGATTCTCGAGCGAGGTCTGCACGCCGTCGATGAAGACGTACTCGACCGGGCTCGCGATCTCGAGCAGGTCGCCGTCGGTGACGACCACGTCGGCGATCTTGCCCGGCTCGAGGCTCCCCAGGCGATCGCCGAGCCCCAGCACCTCGGCCGGCCCGAGCGTGATCGCGCGCACTGCGTCCTCGGCCGGCAGTCCGAACGCGCTCGCCATCGCCGCGTGGAAGGCGAGGTTGCGCGGGTTCTCCTGGTCGTCGGACATCAGCGCGATCTCGACGCCGGCGCGGCGCAGCGCGGCCGCGTTCGCGAAGGGCGCGTCGTACGGGTCGTACTCCGAGTTCGGGAGCGCGAGCACCGGCCCCACGGCCACGGGCACTCCCGCGGCCGCGATGCGGTCGGCCACCTTCCAGCCCTCGCTGGCACCGAAGAGCACGACGTCGAGGTGCTCGTCCGCGGCGAAGCGCAGCGCGTAGAGGATCGTCTGCGCGTTGCTCGCGTGCAGCGCGATGCGCGCCTCGCCGCGCGCGTACGGCGCGAGCGCCTCGAGCCGCGCGTCGTAGTCGGGCGGCGCCGTGCCGGCCGCGCGCGCGGCCTCGACGACGTCGGCGTACTCGCGCGCCGCGCGCAGGAGCTTGCGCAGCTCCTCGGCCTCCTTCGGCATCTCCTTCTTCTTCTCGGCGTTGGAGACGCGCGGGAAGTCGACGTGGAGCATGTCCGCCTCGACCATGGCGAGCTCTTGCCAGTTGTCGCCGTCGAGGTCGATCACCGACGAGCGCCCGAGGATCGGCCCGCCCGATTGCGGCGCGACCTCCGCGCGAGTCACGCCGTTGTAGCGCGTCACGCCGACGTGCGCGGACTCGGCGTTGATCGCCTTGAGCGTCTCGAGGTCGGGCTGGTTGCCGCCGATCTCGCGCGTGTCGACGGTCACGTCCACGGCTTCGATCTCGCGCAGGCCGAGCGACGTGTTGAGCGCGACGAGGCCCGGCCAGACGTGCTTGCCGGTGACGTCGACGACGCGCGCCGCGAGCGGCAGCTCGCGCGCAGGGCCCACGTAGAGGAGCTTGCCGCCCTGCATGAGCAGCGTGCCGTCCTCGATCACCGGGCCCGAGACGGTGTGCAGCGTGCCGCCGCGCAGCGCGACGAGCTCGCCGCCCGCCGGGTCCCACTCGAGCTCGGCCGCCGGCGACGCGGTGGGCGCCGCCGCGACGAGCGGCGCGGCGTCGAACCCGAAGGTGTCGCGGCGCTCGAACTCGACCTCGCCGTCGACCATGGTCCACTCGACGCGGCCCAGCGACGACAGCGGCTCGCGCGTGAGCAGCACGAGGTCGGCGTCCTTGCCGGGCTCGATCGAGCCCACGCGGTCGCCGATGCCGAGCTGCTGCGCGGGGAACAGCGTCACGAGCCCGAGCGCGCGCACGCGGTCCATGCCCGCGTAGCGCACGGACTTGGCCGCCTCGCCGTAGAGGCGCCGCATCATCTCGTCGCTGTCGGAGTTGACCGACGACAGCACGCCGGCCTCGTCCATCAAGAACGCGTTCTGCGGGATCGCGTCGTACGCCTCGACCTTGTACGACCACCAGTCGCCGAAGGTCGAACCGCCCGTGCCCGCCTGCGCCATCTCGAAGGCCACCTTGTAGCCCTCGAGCACGTGTTGCAGCGTGCCGATGGTGAACCCGTAGCGCCGCGCGACGTCGAGGATCATCAGGATCCCGTCCGCGCGGTAGCAGTGGCAGTGCACGACGACGTCGCCGCTGAGGATGCCCGCGAGCGTCTCGAGGCGCAGGTCGCGGCGCGGCGGCGCGGGGTCCTCGCCGGCGCCGACGGCGGCGCGGTAGGCCTCCCAGTCGCGCGCGTACTCCTCGGCGCGCTGGAACGCGCGCTCGTACACGGCGGCGGTGCCCATGCGCGTGGCCGGGAAGCGGCCGCGCCCGCTGGCGCCGGGCCGCTTGACGTTCTCGCCCAGCGCGAACTTGATGCCTTCCGGCGCGCCGGGGAAGCGCAGCTCGTCGGCCGTGCGGCCCCACTTGAGCTTGACGACCTCGTGCTTGCCGCCGATCGGGTTCGCCGAGCCGTGCAAGAGGCGCGCGGTGGTGACGCCGCCGGCGAGCGCGCGGTAGATCGTCACGTCGGTCGGGTCGAGCGAATCGGAGATGTCGACCTCGGCCGAGATCGCGACGCTGCCCTCGTTGACGCCGCGCTCGATCGCCATGTGCGAGTGGCAGTCGACGACGCCCGGCGCGAGGTGCTTGCCGGTGCCGTCGATCTCGACGATGCCCGCGGGCGCGTCGACCGTACCGACGGCGGCGATCTTCCCGTCGAGCACGAGCACGTCGCCGACCTGCGGCGGCGCGACGGCGGAGTGGATGGTCACGTTGCGGATCACGCACGTGCCGCCGGTGCGCAGCGCGGGCGCGCGCTCGACGTCGGTCTCGTAGGGGTGCTCGTTCGCGCGCACGCAGGGCGTGAGCAGCGCGAGCGCGAGGACGAGGGTCGTGGTGCGCGGGCTCATCGCAGCAGCTCCTGGGGATCCTGGACGCGGGTGCCTCGGAAGGCCTGGGTCTCCTCGCCGCCGGAGTACTTCCAGGTGGCGTCGCCCGACATCTCGTCGCCGCTCAGCGTGCCCTCGATGCGCATCTCGGCCGCGAAGCCCTCGAGGTCGAGCTGCGTCTGCAGCGAGAAGTCCGCGCCGCTGACCGTGCCTTCGAGCGTCGCGCTGACCTCGCTGCCGTCCGGCGGCGTGAACGACAGCGTGCCGGTCACCGCGCCCGCCTCGTCCATGACGAGCACGAGCTTGGCGGGCGCGCCCTCCTGCGCCTCGTACGTCAGCGACCAGGTGCCGCTGAGCTGCACGCCCTCGTCGGGCGCGCCGGCCGGCGCGGCGGCGGCCTCGAACTCGTACTCGGCGCCGTCGACGAACAGGCGCTGCAGCGTGGCCTTCTTCTGGAAGGGCGACGCGCTCCACAGCGCGATGTCCGCGTCCATGCCCGGCTCGAGCCGGCCGACGTGGCCGGCGAGGCCGACGAGCTCGGCCGCGCGCGAGGTGAGCGCCGCGAGCGCGACGTCCTCGGGCAGGCCGGCCTCGACGAGGGTGCGCACGCGCTCGACGAGCTTCTTCGGGGGCACGTCGCCGGAACCGAGACCGAAGGTCACGCCCGCCTCGTGCAGGCGCAGCGCGCAGTCGCGCAGCTCGAGCCAGCGCCGGCGCCGCTCGCGCCGCACGCCCAGCGGCTCCTCGTACTCGTCCGTGTCCTTGGCGGCCTTCGCGTCGCCGGCGGGTTCCGCGGCGGGCGCGCTCTCGGGCTCCTGCGCGGGCATGTCCTCGCCGTGCGCCGGCGGCTCGCCGGTCGCGGGCTCCTCGGGCGTGGACGGCGCGGCGCCCTCGCTCTCGGGCTCGGCGGCCTTGCGGCCCTTGCCGCCCGACTCCTCCTTCTTCGCGTCGGGATCGGCGGCCTCGTCGGGCCAGTCGAGCTCGAGCAGCACCGGCACGTCGGCGGCGGCGAGCTCGCTCGCCACGCGCCAGGCTTCGGCGCCGCCCGAGAACGTGATCGGCACGTCGAGTTCGGCGGCGAGCTTCAGCCAGCGCCGCAGGTCGTTCTCGCTGTCCGCGTGGCAGAGCAGGCGCTGCGCTCCGTCGAGCACGGGGTCGATCGCCGCGAAGTCGCGGTCGTACGGCGGCCGGCGATCGGCGCGCCCCTCGGCGTAGCGCGCGAGCAAGAGGCGCTGGCGGCGCGCGTCGAGGAAGAACTGGCGCAGTTGCGCGTGGCAGGCCATCAAAGTGCCGGGGTAGCCCCAGCCGCGCGAGCGCAGCGACGCGGCGAGGTAGACCTCGGCCGCGAGCACGCGGTCGCGCAGCGCCGCCTCGCGCAGGCTGACGACGGCCGTGCTGCCGCCGAGCAGCTCGCCGCTGGGCGCGACGTGCACCACGCCGAAGCCCTGCGCGCGCCAGCCGGCGAGGTCCTCGTCGGCCAGCGTCAGCGCGTCGGCCACGTGGAAGGCGGGACGGATGCCCTTGCGATTGGCCTCGCGCATGTCGATGTGCACGTTGGCCTCGACCGAGCTGTCGCGGTCGAGGTCGGTCGGCGCCTCGGGCGCTTCGAGCCCGCGCGTCGTGAAGGCGTCGACGAAGGCCGGCAGCGCCAAGGCGCCGGCGCCGTCCACCACGCGCACGCCCGCGGGCAACTCGGCGCCCTCGCCGAGCACGGCGGCGATGCGGCCGTTCGCGAGCACGAGCGTGCGCGGCGGCGCCTCGGCGTCGCGCGACAGGCGCACGTTCGTCAGGACGACGGGCTGAGGCGGGCGGGCGTTCTGCGCGCTGAGCGGCGTCGCCAGGGCGAGGCCCGCCAGCGCGGCGAGGAGGCGTGAAGCTCGGGTCATGGGCGTGTCGAGGCGGGAGGTGCGGCCATTCTGCCCGCGAGCTACAGACCGCGCGACCACTTCGGTCGGAAGGGCGCGCGCTCCGGGGCGCGCAACACACCGTCGAGCGCGGCGACCATCGCGGCCTTGTCCTTGGGCAGCGTCCCGGCCAGCGTCAGGTAGTTGCTGGCGTGATTCGAGCGGAAGATCGTGCCCTCCAGCTCGAGGCCGGCGAGCAGCTCACGCAGCTCCCAGGCGAGCTCCACCGGGTCCAGCTCGTCCACCTCGCCGCGCGCCGCCGCTGCGCCCAGCGGGGTGCCGGGCACCGGCGTCATCACGAGCGTCGAGAGGAAGCGCGGCTGGATGGCGTTCACGACGCGCGCGGACTCGACGGCGTGCTCGCGCGAGAGCGCGCGGCCGCCCGCACCGAGCAGGATCATCGTCGAGAGCTTCACGCCGGCCGCGTGGGCCTTGCGCGCGACGCGGATCATCTCCGCGGCGTCGACGCCCTTCTCGAGGTCGCGCAGCACCGCGTCGTGACCGCTCTCGATGCCCAGGTAGTACTGCGTGAGGCCGCGCTCGCGCAGGTCGCGCATCTCGTCGACGGTGCGCACGGCGAGGGCCTGGGGCGAGGCGTAGCAACTCACGCGCTTGAGCCCGGGCAGCGCGCGCCCGATCTCGTCGAGCAACTCGGCCAGGAAGCTCGCCTTGGCGACCAGCGCGTCGCCGTCGGCCAGGAACACCTTGCGCACGCCCGCGAGGCTCCGCGCGGCCCAGGCGAGCTCCTCGCGCAGCTCGCTCAGCGGCCGCACGCGGAAGTCCTTCTCGCGGTACATCGCGCAGAAGGTGCAGCGGTTGTAGCTGCAGCCGAGCGTGGCCTGGAGGATCAGGCTGTCCGCCTCGGAGGGCGGGCGGTAGACGTCGCCTTGGTATCGGATCACGGCATCGCTTGGCGGCTCCGCCCCCGTCTCGGGGCCGCCGCGTGGGCGTAGTGGTGTAGACTCTCCGGCTCGTCGCCCGCGACGACCCAGTCCCCCCGAGATTCTCCAGCACGAGCCGCCCCCCGCCATGGCGACCACCGAAGAAGTCTACGATCAGCTCCGCCAGGTCTTCGACCCCGAGATCCCCGTCAACGTGGTCGACCTCGGCCTCATCTACGCCGTCAAGGTCGACGGCACGATCGTCGAGATCGAGATGACGCTGACCTCCCAGACCTGCCCCGAGGCGCAGAACATCCCCGAGATGATCAAGCGCCGCGTCGGCACCCTCGCGCACGTCGAGGACACGCGCATCAACATCGTCTGGCAGCCGGCCTGGACGCCGCAACTCATCTCCGCGGAGGGCCGCAAGATCCTCGGCATCGACGAGGAGTAGCGCCATGTCCACCCGCCTCGAGCACTACAAGCGCGGCATGGCCCTCTTCGGCGAGAACAAGTTCTCGGAGGCGATCGAGGCCTACCGCGCGGCGCTCGTCGAGGACCCCGACTGGACCGACGGCCTGCACGGCCTCGCGATGGCGCAGATGCACGCCGGGCAGCTCGACGAAGCGATCGCGACGGGCAAGCGCATCGTCGAGCTCGACGCCGACGACGCCTTCGCGCACACGAGCCTCTCGATGTTCTACCAGCGCAAGAACATGATCGAGGAGGCCGAGCGCGAGGCCGCCAAGGCGCGCATGATCTCCTGGAAGGAGGAGCTCAAGAAGAACCCCAACGCCGCGCCGCCCGGCCCGGCGGGCTCGATGGACGTGATCCAGTAAGAACGGAGTCGTACGGCCGATCGAGTCGCACCCCCTGAGCGGTCTCCGCCCAGGGGGTGCGACTCGTTGTGGATCAGCCGAAGTGCTTCCGACGCAAGGCCGCGATCGCGCCGTCCCGGTCCTTGCGCAGGGCCTCGACGAGCTGCGCCGGCGGTCCGGGGGTGCCCGGGGGCTGCTGGTCGAGGCCCCACAGGACCAGCTCGCACAGCGCGGGCGTGAGCCCGAAGCCGGTCTCCGTCAGCGAGTAGAGGACCTTGCGCCCGTCCTCAGGATCGGGCTCGCGGCGGAGGAGGCCGGCCTCCTCGAGTCGCCTCAGTCGATCGCTGAGGACGTTGGTCGCGATGCCTTCGGGAGATGCAGCGAACTCGGAGAAGCGGCGCTTGCCCGCGAAGACGAGGTCTCGAAGCACGAGCAGGCTCCAGCGGTCCCCGAAGAGGTCGAGGGCGAAGGCCAGCGGGCAGTTCGAACGGCGCTGCGGGGAAGTCATGGCGACTCCAGCGTACCAAGAACCCACTTTTCACTTGCGCTTCGCAATCGATCCAATAGCTTGCTGTTCGCAAGTCACCTCTCTACCGGGGCTCGCAGTGCGCCACGCGCCGGCCCCTCGCGGCCGCGCTGCACGTCGCGGCGCCCCGGCTCCCAGAACCACGCTCCTGCGGACCCAAGCCCGATGACCCGACTCAAGCTCCACCTGCTCCCGCCCTCCCCGAACAACGTCAAGGTCCTCCTCGCCCTGAAGCTCAAGGGCCTCGACTTCGACACCGTGCCCTACGGCGGCTTCGACGGCCGCGAGGCGCTGGTCGAGGCGACCGGGCAGCCGCTGACGCCGGTGCTCGAGCACGATGGGCGCAAGGTCTACGACTCGTTCGGAATCCTGCGCTACCTCGACGCGAACTTCGGGGGCCCGCGGCTCTTCTCGTCGACGCGCGAGGGCATGCGAGCGATCGAGCGCTGGGAGGACCTCGCGCGCAACGGCTTCGGCGCGGCGCTCGGGCTCATGCTGGCACAGCTCCTCGAGGGCAAGGACGACCCCGACAAGACCGCGCTCGCGGAGCGGACGATCAACCAGCTCGCGGTGCGCCTCGAGGACGCGCTGCAAGCCTCGCCGTACCTCATGGGCGACGAGCCGAATGCGGCCGACCTCACGCTCGCGCCGTTCGTGCTCCCGGTCGTCGTCGATCCGTCGAGCGCCGACCTCAACCCGCTCCTGCAGTACGTAGCGAAGAGGGTCCGTCTCGCCGGTCGCTTCGCGAAGACGCACGCCTGGGTCGAGCGCGTGATGGCGATCGACCACTCGACGGCAGCCGTCTGATCGAGGGGCCGCGACGGGTGTGCGACCCGGCCTGCGCGAGACCCTCCGCGCGGACGAGGAGTCGCGGCGTGTCGATCGGCCTCGAGCACGACGAGCGCCGCTCGGCGCTCGTCGGCTAGAACGAGGGCGCGGAGGCCGTCGAGGCCTGCCGCCGCGCTCGTCGAGACCTCGGACCGGACCGAAGAGCTTGGCGCACGCGATCCAGTCGTAGGAGCAGCTCCCAAGGCCGCGGGGCCGCGCACCGGTGTGGTGCGCGGCCCCGCGGCGTTCGGGCGAGCGCGTGCGCGCTACATCATCGAGACGACCCCGAGGTCGGCGAAGCCGCTCTTCTCGAAGTGCTCGTGGAACATCTTGTGGAGCTTCTGCGCCTGCGCGTCGTAGGCGGCCTTGTCCTCCCAGGTGTTGCGCGGATCGAGGATCTTGGGATCCACGCCGGGGCAGGCCTTCGGCATCTTCAGCTTGAAGATCGGGTGCTCGACGTAGTCGCCCGTGTGCAGCTCGCCCGACAGCGCGGCGTTCAGGAGCGCGCGCGTGTCGTGGATCGAGATGCGCTTGCCGACGCCGTAGGGGCCGCCGCCCCAGCCCGTGTTGAGCAGGATGCAGCGCGCCGAGTGCTCGTGCATCTTCTCGGCCAGGCGCTTCGCGTAGACCGACGGGAAGCGCGCCATGAAGGGCGCGCCGAAGCAGGCGCTGAAGGCCGCCTTCGGCTCGGTGATGCCGACCTCGGTGCCCGCGAGCTTCGAGGTGAAGCCCATCACGAAGTGGTACATGACCTCGTCCGGCTCGAGGATCGAGACGGGCGGCAGCACGCCGAAGGCGTCGGCGGTCAGGAGCACGATCGTCTCGGGGTGCGGGCCCCGCGCGCCCTCGGCGACGTTGGGGTTGCACGCGAGCGGGTACGAGAAGCGCGTGTTCTCGGTGATCGAGCCGTCGCTGAGGTCGAGCTCCTGCGGGTCGAGCTCCTCCATCTTGCGGCCCGGCAGCGGCGGGACGTTCTCGATGATCGTGCCGGCCATCGACAGCGCGGCGGCGATCACGGGCTCGGCCTGCTTGTCGAGGTCGATCAGCTTGGCGTAGCAACCGTCCTCGAGGTTCGAGACGCCGTTCGCGGTCCAGGCGTGCTCGTCGTCACCGATCAGCTTGCGGTCCGGGTCGGCGGACAGCGTCGTCTTGCCCGTGCCCGAGAGGCCGAACAGGATCGCGCCGTCGCCGCGCTCGCCCACGTTGGCCGAGCAGTGCATCGACATGTGCCCCATCTCGGGGAGCATGTAGTTCATCACCGTGAACATGGTCTTCTTGACCACGCCGCAGTAGTCGGCGCGCCCGACGACGAGCGCCACGCGGTTCTTGTAGTCGGCGATGACTGCGCGCGCCGAGAACGTGCCGTCGCGCTCGGGATCGCAGTGGAAGCTCGGCACGTTGAGCATCGTCCAGCGCTTCGAGCCTTCGTCAGCGACGCCGGCGATGTCCTTGGGGAACATGTTCTGGGCGAACATCGCGTGCGTGGCGTACTCGCCGACGAAGCGGTAGGGCACCGCGTAGCTCGGGTCGTAGCCGCAGTAGACGTCCTGGACGTACAGGTTCCCGCCCTTCTCGTTCAGGTGCGCGACGACGCGGGCGAGCAGCGCCTGGAACTTCTCCGGCTCGAGCTTCTTGAAGTCGCCCTTCCACCAGATGTCGTCGGAGATCTCCGGCCAGGCCACGCCGAAGGTGTCCTGCACCGGCCGGCCGGTGCACGAGGGATCGGAGTAGTAGACCAGCGGGCCGTTCACGCCGAGCTTGGTCGGGAAGGCCTTCTGCGCGTCGTCGGGGCCGTCCTTCTTCGTGCGGCCGCGATCGTTCGCGATGGCCTCGTGGAAGAGCGCCTCCTTGGAGAGGTTGGCCTTGTACGTGACGTGGGTGAGCCCGAGCAGGTCTTGCAGTTCTTGGCGGATGTCCATCGATACTCTCCGGGGGGACCTCGGCGCGTGCCGGGAGGGGCGTTCCCGGCGTTGGAGGGCGAAGAGGGTAGCGTCGCGCCCGCGGGAGCGCTAGGCGGCTGGACTTCGTACCCCTCGCGAGCGGCTTCGCGCGCGCCGAGCGGGCCCCCGGGGACCTTCTGACGGCGCTTCAGGCGTGCGCGTGGCGCCGGCGGTACCACGCCAGCGTGTGCCCCAGGCCCGTGCGCCAGTCGACCGCCGGCGTCCAGCCGAGCAGCTCGCGCGCGCGCTCGATCGAGGCCAGCGAGTGACGCACGTCGCCGGCGCGCGGCGGCGCGTAGACGGGCTCGAGGTCGCTCCCCAGCCCCGCCGCGATCTCGCGATAGAGCTGGTTGACCGTGATGCGCTGCCCGCCGCCGACGTTGATCACCACGCCCGGGTCGAGCCCGCGCGCGTCCATGGCGCGCAGGTTCACCTCGACAACGTTGTCGACGTACGTCAGGTCGCGCGTCTGCTCGCCGTCGCCGAAGATCGTCGGCGCGCGGCCGTCCAGCAACGCGCGGACGAAGATCGCGATCACGCCGGTGTACGGGCTGTCGTCCACCTGGCGCGGCCCGAAGACGTTGAAGTAGCGCAGGCAGACCGTCTCGAGCCCGTAGCAGCGCGCCCAGACCTTCAGGAGCTGCTCGCCGGCCACCTTGCCCGACGCGTACGGACTGAGCGGGTCGGTGGGCATCGTCTCGACCTTCGGCAACGTCTCGCTCTCGCCGTAGGCGGCCGAGGAGGCGGCGAAGACCACCTTGCGCACGCCCGCTGCGCGCGCGGCCTCGAGCAGGCGCAGCGTGCCGGTGACGTTGACCTCGTAGCTGCGCTCGGGGTCCTCGACGCTGCGCGGCACCGAGACCTGGGCCGCCTCGTGGAAGACGCCTTCGGCGCCCGCCGCGGCCCGCGCGCAGGCGGCGCGGTCGGACAGCTCGCCGCGCACCAGCTCGACGGCCGCGCCGCTGCCGGCCTCCCCCACCTCGTGCTCGGCGAGGTTCTCGAGCCGCCCGGAGGAGAAGTCGTCGAGCACGCGGACGCGGTCGCCGCGGCTCACGAGCGCGTGCACGAGGTGCGAACCGATGAAGCCGGCGCCGCCGGTGACGAGGTAGAGGGCCATGGGCCCATGCTATCGGCCACGCCTCGCGCGATCCGCGCGCCCGGCCGCGAGAAGTGGCCGGAAAAGGGGCAAGTCCGCCAGGTGAGCGGCCCGGCGGACTTGCGGCATCGAGAAGAGTTGGTTCCCCAGCGCAGCGTTTTCGTGGCTGCGCGCGCCCTAGCGTGATCGCGCGCGCGACCGAACTCCGAGGGCGACGACTTTCTCGATTCCTGCCGAGGCGTTCACGCGCTGCGCCGGCGCGCGCGCGAAGAGCGAAAAGACCGCCGGCTCACCCGAGCGAATCGTGTGAGCCGGCGGTCCAGAAGAGTGTCCCCAGCGCAGCGTGGCTGCGGGCGCCCTAGCGCGGCGCGGACGGCGACCGAACGCGACCGCTGGAGAATCTCGCGGCGCCTGTGGACCCCGCCGCGCGACGCCGACCCCGCCGCGCTGGGCCGACTCGACCGCGCCGCGCTGGGCCGACTCGACCGCGCCGCGCTGGGCCAACTCGACCGCGCCGCGCCGCACGGCACCAAAGCTCGCCGGCCCGCCCGAACGAGTCGGGCGGGCCGGCGGGCGAGAAGAGTGTTGTCCCCAGCGCAGTGGTCGTGACTGCGGGGCGACGGAGCGAGCTCGCGCCCGGGACCGAACGCGGCGCGAGCCGCTTTTCTCCGCCGGTGGGGCCCAGGCCGGTGGGGCCCAGGCCGGTGGGGCCCAGGCCGGTGGGGTCTCGGCCGGTGGGGCCCAGGCCGGTGGGGTCTCGGCCGGTGGGGCGCCGCTCGCCGCGTCGTCGCGGGCCCGGGGCCGCGCGCGGGCTCGGCCGAAACGAGACTCGGACCCGCCGAGGCGAGTCCGAGTCCGCATCCAGGGAGAGATACCCGAGAGCTTCCGCCGTGAGAGAGGAGAGGGGGTCAGCGGAAGCGGCTTCCTTTCACGGCGCGGTCGAGCGAGGTCCGCCGGGCGACCGAACGCAGGCGCCGACTTTTCCGGGGGCCGGCGTGAGGTCCTCATCCGGGCCCCCGCGCGCTCAGGCCTCCTCCAGATCGAGGGCCACCGAGTTGATGCAGAAGCGCAGCCCGGTCGGCGGCGGGCCGTCGGGGAACACGTGGCCGAGGTGCGCGTCGCAGCGCCGGCAGCGGATCTCGGTGCGGACCATCCCGTGCGAGGTGTCGCGCAGCTCGACGAGGTGCGCGCCGTCGAGCGGCTCGAAGAAGCTCGGCCAGCCGCAGCCCGAGTGGAACTTCGCGTCCGAGCGGAACAGCGGTAGTCCGCAACACACGCAACCGTAGGTGCCCGGCGTCTCCGTGTCGGTGTACTCGCCGGTGAAGGGCGGCTCGGTGCCACCCAGGCGTGTGACGTGGTACTGCGCGGGCGTGAGCTGCGCGCGCCACTCCGCGTCGCTGCGTTCGATGCGTTCGTCCATGATCGCGAGACTAGCGAACTGTTCGTGGCTCGAGGTCCGCCTCGAGGCCGATCGATTTCGTCGGAGTTAGTAGCGGACACCGAGGTCCGAATGTCGTAGGATCCAGAGCGTGGTGCCCACCTCGGGCGCAAGGGATCATCAGCGAGCGGTCCCCTGTTCCCTCGGGCGTCACCTTCAACAAAAAGGCTGGGAAAGGCGTGAGCCGTCATGGACCTCGTGGTCCCTGGCGGCTCCGTTCTTGGTAGCGCCTCCTGCGCGACGTTCTTCGCACCGCGCGCGATCGCGGCGCACGCCACACGGACGCGGCGCGCGCGTCACTGCGCGGTCGCGGCGGCGCGCAAGCGCCAGGACTCGGCGCGCGGGCTCGGCGCGGTCAAGCGCAGCGGCGCGGCGGCCTCCGCGGGCAGCACGAGGTGCTTCCAGCGCTCGCTCGGATCGCTCACGCGTTCGCCGCGGCGGTCGAGCCACTCGACCCGGAAGGCGAAGGCCAGCTCGCGCTGCGAGCGGTTGCGCAGCTCGAGGTCGACCACGCGCACACCGTTCTCGACGCGGCTCTGACGGATGAGCTGCTCGAGCGCGAGCTCGACGCTGTGGTCCTCCGAGGGCGCCGCCCCGCTCTCGACCAACTCGCCCGGCACCACGCGGGGACCCGCGTCCTGGCGCGAAGCGGGGCTCCGGCAAGCGCCCAGAGCGGTGAGGAGCAGCAGCGTGGCGGTGACGCGGAGGTCCGGCATGGCACGGCAGAGCTTAGCGACTAAGCTGTGCGGTGCCATGCCCAAGAAGACCGTGATCGTGGCCGGAAAAGCCCAGAAGCGCGCGGGAAACGGCGCGAAGAAGCCGTCCGCGATGATGGAGCAGTTCCGGCGCGCGAAGCAGGAGCAGCCCGACGCCCTGCTCTTCTTCCGCATGGGCGACTTCTACGAGCTCTTCGAGCGCGACGCCGAGGTCGCCGCCAAGGAGCTGGGCATCGCGCTGACCTCGCGCAGCAAGGGCGACGGCGCCATCGCGATGGCCGGCGTGCCGGTCAAGGCGGCCGAGGGCTACCTGCTGCGGCTCGTGCAGCGCGGCCACAAGGTCGCGATCTGCGAGCAGCTCACCGACCCGCGCACGACCAAGGGCATCGTCGACCGCGGCATCGTGCGCGTCGTCACGCCCGGCACGCTGACCGAGGAGAACGCGCTCGACGCGCGCGCCAACAACTACCTCGCCAGCCTGTGGGTCGGCGAGCGCGCGGCGGGCATCGCCTGGGTCGACGTGTCGACCGGCCGCTTCCACGTGACCGAGGTCGCGCGCGCGCGGCTCGCCGACGAGCTCGCGCGCATCGCGCCGGCCGAGCTCCTGTGGTGCCCTGATCTCGTGCGCGACGACCCCGAGCTCTCGGTCGAGCTCCAGCGCGCGTTCGGCCCGCGCCTGTCCGAGCGCGACCCGTGGCGCTTCGAGCGCGACACCGCGCGGCGCGCGCTGCTCGCGCACTTCAAGGTCGCCACGCTCGAGGGTTACGGCCTCGAGGACGCGAGCGCGGCGATCCCCGCCGCCGGCGCGTTGATCGAGTACCTCGAGGAGACGCAACGCGGCGCGTGCGACCACGTGCTCGCCATCGAGCGCGTCGACACCTCGGGCTTCCTCGTGCTCGATCGCGCCACGCGCTCGTGCCTCGAGCTCGTGCAGACGCAGCGCGACGGTCGCGCCGAGGGCTCGCTGCTCGCGGTGCTCGACCGCACGTCGACGCCGATGGGCGGGCGCCTGCTGCGCCAGTGGGTGCTCTCGCCGCTGCGCGACGTCGCGCGCATCACGCGCCGCCAGCAAGCCGTGGCCGAGCTCGTCGACGCGCCCTTCCTGCGCGAGGACGTGCGCACGCTGCTCGACGACGTGCGCGACATCGAGCGCCTCGTCGCGCGCCTCTCCACCGGCCGCGGCAACGCGCGCGACCTGGTGCACCTGGCCAGCTCGCTCGAGCCGGTGCGGCCGCTGTGGGAGAAGCTCGCCGGCTGCTACTCGAGCCTGCTCGCGGACCTGCACGGTTCCCTCGACCCGCTCGACGACGTGGTGCAGCGCGTGCGCGCGACGCTCGTCGACGCCCCGCCGCCGACGCTGCGCGAGGGCGGCATGGTGCGCAAGGGCTACTCGGCCGAGCTCGACGAGCTCCATCAGATCGCCGGCGACGGCAAGAGCTGGATGGCGCGCTTCCAGGCCGAGGAGAGCGCGCGCTCCGGCCTGCCCGGCCTGAAGATCGGCTACAACTCGGTGTTCGGCTACTTCATCGAGGTGCCGCGCGCGCAAGCCGACAAGGTGCCCGAGCACTACGTCCGCAAGCAGACCGTCAAGAACGCCGAGCGCTACATCACGCCCGAGCTGAAGGAGTTCGAGACCAAGGTGCTGCGCGCCGAGGAGCGCTCCTTCGACATGGAGTACGCGATCTTCTGCGAGCTGCGCGACGAGGTCGCCGCCGAGGTGCGGCGCATCCTCGACACGGCCGCCGCGGTCGCGCGCGTGGACGTGCTGGCCTCGCTGGCCGAGACCGCCGCGCAACAGCGCTACGTCGCGCCCGAGGTCGACGACTCCGACGTGCTCGAGATCGAGGACGGCCGCCACCCGGTCGTCGAGGTGCTGCCCGACACCGAGGCCTTCGTGCCGAACGACAGCCGCCTCGACCACGGCGCGCACCGCATCACGGTGCTGACCGGCCCGAACATGGCCGGCAAGTCGACCTACATCCGCCAGACCGCGCTCATCACGCTGCTGGCGCAGATCGGCTCGTTCGTGCCCGCCGCGCGGGCCCGCGTCGGCGTGGTCGACCGCATCTTCACGCGCATCGGCTCGGCCGACGACATCGGCCGCGGGGCGTCGACCTTCATGGTCGAGATGGTCGAGATCGCGAACATCCTCAACAACGCCACCGATCGATCGCTCGTCGTGCTCGACGAGGTCGGTCGCGGCACGAGCACCTTCGACGGCCTCGCGCTCGCGTGGGCCATCGTCGAGCACCTGCACGAGGCGATCGGCGCGCGGACGCTCTTCGCGACGCACTACCACCAGCTCACCGATCTCGCCGGCCGCCTCGCGGGCGTCTGCAACAAGAGCGTCGCCGTGCGCGAGTGGGAGGACCGCATCGTCTTCCTGCACAAGATCGTCGACGGCGGCACCGACCGCTCCTACGGCATCCACGTCGCGCGCCTCGCCGGCGTGCCGCGCGCGCTGCTCGAGCGCGCCAAGTCGATCCTCACCGACATCGAGGACGACGCCGAGGACCTCGCCCCGCGCATCGCGCAGCACGCCGCCCGCCCGGCTGCGCCCGCGCAGCAACTCTCGCTCTTCGCCGCCGCCCCCAGCCGCGTCGAGCAGGAGCTGCGCCAGCTCGACCCGGACCGCCTGACGCCCCTCGAGGCGCTGCAGGAGCTCGCGCGGCTGAGAGGCCTGCTGTAGCGGCGCATCGCGCGCGGCCTTGCCGCCTCCACGGCGCTCGCCCACGATGTGCCGATGCTCGCCTCGCTCTGGAGCGTCGTCAGCACTTGGTGGCTCTACGTCCTGCTCACGTCCCTGCCCGAGTCGCTGATGCTCGCGGTCTCGCGCGCTCACGACGTCTTCGCACGCTGGCTCGACGCCAGCCTGCCCGACGACCTCCCGCTCGTGACCGGGGAGTGGGTCGAGCGCGAGGCGCGCCGCCTCGGGATCCGCGAGCAGCTCGAGATCCTGGCGGCGCCCGAGGGCGAGGCCGCGAACAGCTACCGGCCCGCCGCGCGGCGCATCCTCCTGGAGCACCGGACGTACTACAAGAACGACGCGACGCACTGGGCCGTCGGCGCGCACGAGCTGGCGCACGCCTGGCTCCACGCGCGCTTCCCGCGCGCATCGCCGCTCCTCCACCGCGCGCGCAGCGCGGCGCGCGGCGTGACGGCTTTCGTCCCGGTGCTGCTGCTCACCAACGCGTTCTACGGCTCCACGGAGCTGCACTGGGCGGCGATGCGCATGCTCGAGCTCGCCCTGGCGCTGCTGACCCTTCAGGTGCTCGACGAGCTCTTGACCTCCACGCTCGCCGCGCGCTGGTTGCGCGTTGACGGTGACCTCTCGAGGCGCCAGCTGCGCAGGGCGCTGCTGCTGCTCTGCGGCGCGGCCGCGACGTACGTCGCCGGCCTGGCGAGCCTGGTGCTCGTGCGCCTGAGCGCGGACTGGCTGTCGCGCCAGGTGCTGGAGCACACGCACGTCTCGCCCGCGGCGCCGCTCTCCGCGGCCGGGCTGATCGCGTGCGGGCTGTGTACGACCCTCTGCGCGTACGCGCTCGTGGCGCTCTCCCCGGGCGCGCTTGTTCGCGAGGGCTCGCTCCGGCCGGACTGGCTCGACGCCCGCCGACTCGAGCGCGCCGGGGTCCTGGCCGCAGGGGCGTTCCTGTGGATCACCTGGGACCAGCCGCTCGACGCGGCCTGGCCCTTCCTCGTGACCCTCGCCGTCGCCGCGCAGACGACGATCGTCGCGCTCGTGCTCGCGCCCGCGTCCTTGCTCGTGAGCGCCTTGCTCTTCGGCGTGGAGCGCCTCTCGGCCGCCCTGCTACGTCCCTGGAACTCCTGGCTCCCGGCCTACGAGTCCGTCGAGGAGTCCTCCGCGCACCCCGCGGCCCGCAGAGCCCGTCGACTCCGCGAGCGGAACAAGCGGAGGGACGCCTCCCTCTTGCGAGGTCTCGTGCAGCGCGCGCAGCCTGCGAGACGCCGCCAAGAGCCGGGGCTCGGCCGCCTGGCCCTGTCGCTGCCGATGCTCGCCTACTTCTGGTTCGCGCGCTGAGGCCTCGATCCGGCCCCGCCGCCAGGGCGGGATAGACTCTGGCGATGGCTCGCTCGCCGCTGCTCGCAGGCCTCGTCCTCGCGGCGGTCGCGACGGTCGGGGCCGCTGCGCCCCAGGACCCTCCGTCGCCGACCGGCGTCGAGGCCGTGGCGGCCTACCTCGACGCGCTCGCGGTGCCCTCGGTCCAGGAGGTCGTGGCGGAGCTCGGCGAGGTGCCGACCGTCGCCGAGCTGGTGCGCGCCGAGCCCGCTCCGGCCGAGCGGCCCGCGCTGCCGCCAGAGCTGCGCGCGCTGGGCGGCGAGCTCGTGCGCGCGCGCCTGGGCGGCGAGCACGCGCGCGGGCAGGAGGTCGGCGAGCGCATGCACGCGCTGCTCGCCGAGACGTACGGCGCGGACGACTTCCAGACGCGCGAGGCCCACCACTACGCGGCGCTGCTCGGCGCGCTGAGCGAACTCGACGAGGCCGCGCAGGCGCGCGTCGCGAGCAGCTTCGCGGCGACGCTCGAGGTGCCGCAGCTCGCGGCCGCCGGGCGCGTCGACGAGGCGCTCACGCGCGCGCTCGCCTACCAGCGCGCGGTCGACGGCGCGCTCGGCCCCGACCACGCCGAAGCCGCGGCCAACCGCTACTCGATGGCGGCGCTGCTCTACGCGCAGGGCGAGTTCGACCTCGCGCGACGTTCGTGCTGCGCGGCGTGGCGCGGGCTCGCGCGCGGCGACGGCGACCTGGTGCGCCTGCGCTCGATGGCGCTGAACGTGCTCGCCACGCTCGCGACCAGCGAGGGGCGCCTCGACGACGCCGAGCGCCTCGCCCGCGCGTCGCTGGCGCTGCGCCGCGCGACGACCGGCGAGCTCGACGCGGGCTACGCGGTGTCGCTGGTCAACCTCGCGAACGTGCTCGTGCTCGCCGGCGAGCTGCCCCTCGCGCGCGACCTGCACGCGCACGCGCTCGACCTGCGCCGCGCCGTCGCGCCCGACGACGTCGCGGCGCTCGTGAACAGCCTCACGAACCTCGGCCAGATCGAGAGCGAGCTCGGCCGCGACGCCGCGGCGCGTGCCGCGCTCGAGGAGGCGCTGCAGCGCGCCGCGGAGCTGCCGCAGGGCGCGAGCCGCGACTCGGCCTACGCCGCGAGCCTGCTCGCCGGCCTCGAGACCGGCGCCGGCGACCTGGCGCGCGCCGAGCGGCTCGCGCGCGAAGGCCTGCGCCAACTGCGCGAGCTGTTCCCCGACGGCCACCCCGACCTCGCCAACCACCGCATGGTGCTCGCGCGCGTGCTGCTGACGCGCGGCGACTTCGGCGCGGCGCGCGCGGAGCTCGAGGCCGCGCGCGCGGTGGCCGAGGCGCACCCCGGTCATCCGCGCACGGACCTGCCCGGCGTGCTCGACCTGCTCGCGTCGCTCGAAGGCCTGGAGGGCGACGCGCCGGCCGCGCTGGACGCCGCGCGGCGCGCGCTGGCGCTGCGCATCGAGCTCGCGCCCCGGGGCCTGCTCGAGATCGCGGACACGCGGCGCCGACTGCCGCGTTACCTCGCCGCCGCCGGTCACCTCGACGAGGCGCGCGCGGCGGCCCGTGAGAGCCGACGCGAGCTCGGCGCGCTGTACGGCGAGCACGGCGCGCACGTGCGCGGCGCGGCCTGGCGGCAGGAAGCCGACCTCGCGCTGACCGGCGGCGACCTCGACGCGGCGCGCGCGGGCTACGCGACGGCGCTGGAGTTGCTCGACGACTCCGCGCCCCTCGAGCGCGCGGCGTGCGAGCTCGGTCTCGCGCGCCTCGCGCTGCGCGCGGGCCGCCTCGACGAAGCGGCGGCGCTGCTGTCGGCCGCGCTCGAGCGCCAGCTCGACCTGCGCGGTCGCGTGCTCGGCGAGGAGCGCGAGCGCGCGCTGTGGGCCGGCCGTCTCGAGCTCGAGGACCTCTCGCGCACGCTCGCGCGCGTGCACCTCGCGCGCGAGCAGGAGGAGCGCGCGCTGCTGGCCCTCGAGCGCGGCCGCGCGCTCCCGCTGCTCGACCTGCTGCACGGCGCACGGGCGCAGGCAGCCACGCGCGACGCCGAAGACCATGACGAGGCCGCGCGCAGCGCCCTGCGCGCCGCCGAGCACCGCGCCGCCGCGTTGCGCACGCGCGGCGACCTGGGCGACCGTCGAGCTGCGCTGGTCGAAGCCGCGGACCGGCAGGTCGAGCAGGCGCGCGCCGCGCTCGCCGAGCGGCTCGTCGACGCGCCCGACGCGCGTGCCGACGCGGACGACGCCGTCGCCTCCGACGCCGCGGCGAGCGCCGGCGCGCACGGCGCGTGGCTGCGCGACGACGAGCGGCTGCTCGAGTTCCTCTGGTGCGACGCGCTCGTCGCTCGCTTCGAGGTCGACGCCGAGGGCGCGCTCAGCGTGCACGCGATCGCGTCCGGCGCGGACGAGGTCGAACGCCTGCACGACGACGTGCTGGCGCTGCTGCGCGGGCTCGAGGACGACGCGACACCGCTCGCGCCCGCGTCGGACCTCGCGCGGCGCCTGTTGCCCGCGGACCGCCCGGCGCGCGAGCGCTGGATCGTCGTGCCCGACGGGCCGCTCACGCGCCTGCCGCTCGAGCTGCTCGCGCCCGCGCGCCCGTACAGCACCGCCGTCTCCGCCGCGTCGCTCGCCGCGCTGCGCAGCCTCGCCGACGAGGAGCGCACGGAAGCGCCGCGCGCCGTCGTCGTCGGCGACCCGCGCTTCGACGGCGCGAGCTCGCCGCGCGGCGCGCTCACGCCTCTGCCGGGCACGCGCGTCGAGGCCGGCGCCGTGGACGGCTTGCTGCGCGCGGCCGGGCTCGACACGCGCGTGCTCGTGCAAGCCGACGCGAACCTCGCCGAGCTCGAGCGCGCGGTGAGCGGCGCGCGCTACGTGCACCTCGCCACGCACGGCTGGCCGGGGACGTCGGACCACCCGCTCACCTCGGGCCTGGGCCTGGCGCTCGACGGACCCGACGCGGAACCGCTGACGCTCGCGCGGCTGCTCGCCGCCTGGCGCGGGCGGCTCGTCGGCTGCCGGCTCGTGACGCTGTCGGCGTGCGACTCGGGCGCGGGCTCGCGCGTCGGCGACAGCTACCTGGGGCTGTCGTGGGGCTTCTGGTCGGCCGGCGCCGAGTGCACGCTCGTCAGCCGCTGGCGCGTCGACGACCGCGCGACCGTGCTGTTCATGCGGCGCTTCTACGAAGGCCTCCTGGGCGAGCACGCGGAGCCGCGCGAAGCGGGCGGCGAGCGCTACGCACCGGGCGCGCCGCTGCCGGCGACGGCAGCGCTCACCGAGGCGCGCGCGTGGCTGGCCGGCCGCGCGGCGGCCGAGAACCGGCGCGACCTCGAAGCGCTCGGCCTCGAGGGCGTGGCGCGCGCCCGCGACGGCTTCCCGCGCCCGGGGGCCGCGCCGACCTCGCGCCCCAGCGAGGCGAGCTACGACTTCTCGCACCCGCGCTACTGGGCGGCCTTCGTGCTGGTCGGCGCGCCGCGCTGAGCGCGCGGGAGACGGTCGGGGTTTTTCGGAGATCGGGGGTCAACTCCGACGGGTCCCGCGGGACGGGGAGCACCGCGCGCTTCCCCAACCCCACGACTCCGATCGACCCCATGAACCAACTCACCCGGACCACCCGCGGCGTCCTCGCCGTTCTCGCCCTGGCCGCATCGGCCGCGGCCCAGTGCCCCGAGCAGACGCTCCAGGGCTTCGACACCTTGCAGAACGACAGCTTCGGCCGCGTCGTCGCCACCACGAGCTCGCGCGCGCTCATCGGCGCGCCCGCGGACGACGACCTCGGGTTCGACGCGGGCACCGCGTGGGTCTACCGCGCGCAAGGCGGCCAGCTCGTCCACGAGACCAAGCTGCTCGCCGGCCAGATCGACGCCGGCGACCACTTCGGCTCGAGCGTCGCGCTCTCGGACGACTTCGCGGTGGTCGGCGCGCCCGACGGCGACGGCTTCGCGCCCGGCAGCGGCGTGGTCGTCGTGTTCCAGCGCAGCGGCAACGTGTGGTCCGTGAGGGACTACCTGACGCCCAACGAGGGCGTCGCGGGTGACCGCTTCGGCCACTCGGTGGCGATCGACGGCACGCGCATCGTCGTCGGCGCGCCCAGCGCCCAGACGACGCCGAGCGCGCCCAACGGCGGCGCGGTCTACGTGTTCGACCTCATCGGCACGAACTGGACGTACAGCGCCAAGGTCGTGCCGAACGACGTCTTCAACACCCCGAGCTACGGTCACGCCGTCGACGTCCTCGACGATCGCATCGTGGTCGGCACGCCGGGCGACGACAACGGCGGCAACAACGCCGGCGCGGCGTACGTGTTCGACCGTGTCGGCGGGAACTGGCTGGCGAACATCAAGCTCATCGCGACCGACTTCTCGCCCAACGCCGCCTTCGGCTGGGACGTGGCGCTCGGCGTGAAGGAGGTCATGGTCGGCGCGCCGATCGCTCAGAACTCCGGCGTCGGTTCGGGCGCCGCGTACTTCTTCAACGAGTTCAGCGGCTCGTGGGTCCAGAGCGACAAGCTCTTCGACCCGAGCGGCGCGTCGGTCGACCGCTACGGCTTCGCGGTGGACTACGACGGCGACCGCGCCCTGGTCGGCATGCCGTTCCGCCAGCAGGGCGGCGTCGACTACGGCCGCACGTGGGTCTGCGACCGCGTCGGCGGCGCGTGGGTGCCTCAGTACTGGCTCGAGAGCCCCTCGGGCGGCGTCAACCTGCAACGCTTCGGCGTGTCGGTGGCGATGCAGGGCACCGTCGCGGTCGTCGGCGACAACGCGAGCCTCGAGAACTACGTGCACGTGTTCCAGACCTCGGGCGTCGACTGCAACAACAACGGCGTGCCGGACACCTGCGACATCGCGCTCGGCATCTCGAGCGACCTCAACGCGAACGGCCTGCCCGACGAGTGCGACGGCACGGCGTGGGACAGCGTCTGCTCCAGCGGCGCCAACTCCACCGGTGCGCCGGCGGTGATGGGCGCGACCGGCAGCACCAGCGTCGGCGGCAACAACCTGCAGCTCTCGGCCTCGCCCGTCCCGAACCAGCCCGGCATCTTCTACTACGGTCCGGGCCAGGCCGCGGTGCCCTTCGGCAACGGCATCCGCTGCGTGTCGGCGCCCTTCCAGCGCCTCGCCATCACCGTCGCGACGGGCAACACGCTGAGCTACGGCCTCGACGTGAACAACCCGCCCACGATGGCCGGCGCGATCAACGCCGGTTCGACCTGGTACTTCCAGGCCTGGTTCCGCGACCCGCAGGCCGGCGGCGCGGGCTTCGACCTCTCGGACGCGCTGAAGATCACCTTCGTGCCCTGAGCGCTCGCGACCCCGAGCTCGCCGCGGGGGTGCGGCGGCGGGCTCGGGTAGACTGCCGGCGACGGCATGGACGACGCCCCCGCTGAGACTTGGACGGCGCTCGCCCGCGGCCCGGTGCACGACGCCTGGGACGCGGCGAGAGCCCGCTACGGAGCGCTCGACGTCGACCGCGACGAGCTGCTCCGCGCGGCCGTCGCGCGCACCCTCGCGCGCTTCGAACGCGCCGGCCGCGAGCCCGACCCGCTCGCCTTCCGCACCGCTCTGGAGCGCGCCGCCCTCGCCGACCTCTGCCTCGTGCTGGCCTGGGAACGCGGCGACGCGCGCGCCTGGGAGCTCTACGCCGAGGAGTTCGAACCCGCCGTGACCGCCGCCGCCCGCCGACAAGGTGCCTCGCCCGGCCGAGCCGAGGAGCTCGCGCACGAGCTGCCGGGCCTGCTGCTCGCGGCCGAGGCCGAGGGGCGCCGCGCGCCGCTCGCGCGCTACGACGGGTCGGGCTCCCTGGTCGGGTGGCTCGGCGTCCTCGCGCGGCGGCGCGCGATCGACGGCATCGCCCAGGACGCGCGTCACGAACCGCTCGAGGCGCGCGACCCCGCGAGCGGCGCGGTCGGGCCCGAGGGAGAGGCGTCGGAGCGTGAGCTGGCGGAGCGCGTCCGCGCCGCGGCCGCCGGCTTGCGCGCCGCGCTCACGCCGCGCGAGCGCCTGGTGCTGCTGCTCAAGCACGAGCACGGCCTCGCGCAGACCTCGATCGCCGCGCACCTGGGCGTGACGCCCTCGCGCGTCACGCGCCTCGTCCAGCACGCCACCGAGAAGCTGCGCGAGGCGCTCGCGCAGCTGGCGGAGGGCGGCGCCGTCCCCGAAGCGCGACTCTCCCACGTCCTGTTGCGCGCCCTCGGCGCGCCGGCCGCCCCCGAGGAACGAGCATGACGACCGCAGCGCACCCCGACGAGCTGACCCTGGCGGCGTGGAGCGAGCAGCGCCTGCTCGAGTTCGAGCGCGAGGACGTCGAGGCGCACCTGGCCGAGTGCGCCGCCTGTCGCGCGCTGGTCGCGACGCTCGACGTCGCGGCGCCGGCCGCGGAGCCGCTCGGCGCGCCGGGCGCGGGCGCGGCGCCCTGGCTGCGGCGCGCGCCCTGGCTCGTCGTCGCCGCCACCGCGGCCGCCGCGCTGCTGCTGCTCGTCGGTCCGTGGTTCGGGCGCGGCAGGCCGGCCGCGCCGCGCCTGCAGCTCGACGTCGCCGGCCGCCTCGGCGACGTGTTCGCCGAGACGCGCTCGACGCCGCAGGCGACCGGTGAGCTCTACGTCGGCGTGCGGCTCGACGAGGACGCGTGGGTGCGGCTCGTGGCGATCGACGCGGCGGGCGCCGTGCACGAGGTGCCGCTCGACCCCGAGGGCACGACGACCGAGGTGCTCCCGGGCGGCGCGGACACCTTCCTGGGGCCCTTCCCCGCCGCGCTGGCGCCGGACAACGCCGTCACGCGCGTGCTCGCGCTCGCCTCGCGCGAGGCGCTCGCCTGGTCCGCGGTCGAGCCGCTCGTCACCGACGGCGCGGACGCGCTGCGGCGCGAGCTCCACGCGAGCGTGACCGAGGTCGAGCTCGCGCGCGAGCCGTAGCGGCTCGGGCTGGGTTCCGCGCGCGGCGGCCGTATCCTGGGGCCGGCCCCTACCCGCGCGCCGATGAGTGCCCTCGAGAAACGCCACGACCTCGCCCTGCTCCTGCTGCGCCTCGCCGTCGGCGGGCTGATGGTGCTGCACGGCTACCACAAGCTCGTGGAGCAGGGGTTCGACCCGGGCCTCGCCGACGTCTCCAAGTTGCTCGCCGCGCACGGCCTGCCGAAGGCGCTCGCCATCGGCGTCTACGTCGGCGAGGTGCTCGCGCCGCTCCTGCTGATCGTCGGCTGGCTCGTGCGCCCGGCCGGGCTGGCCGTGGTCGTGACGATGGTGATGTCGATCTGGCTGCAGTTCGGCGACGACTGGTACACGCGCACGGACCAGGGCGGCCTGAAGGTCGAGCTGAACCTGCTCTACCTCGTCGGCGCGCTGGTGCTCGTGCTCGTCGGCGGCGGGCGCTTCGCCCTGCCCAAGCCGCTGCCGCGCCGCAACGCGGAGTGAGCGCGGCGGGCCGCCCCGGGCGCCTCGCTCGTCGAGTCGCGCCGCTCGTCGTCCTCGCGCTCGCCGCCGGGTGTGCGCACGAGGCGGCGCCGCGGCCGTCGGCGGTGCTCGTCACGCTCGACACGACCAACCCCGGCGCGCTCGGCTGCTACTCGGGGCGCGCGGGGCTCACGCCGCACCTCGACGCGCTGGCGGCGGAGGGCGTGCTCTACGAGAACGCGCGCAGCGTCGCGCCGCTGACGCTGCCCTCGCACGCCTCGATGATGACCGGGCTGTGGCCGCCGCGGCACACGCTGCGCGACAACGGCCTGCGCGCGCTGCCCGAGTCGGCCGAGACCCTCGCGGAGGCGGCGCGCGCGCGCGGCTACCAGACGGCGGCCTGCGTGGCGGCGGTGGTGCTCGGCGAGAGCTACGGCCTCGACCAGGGCTTCGACGTCTACGACGCGCCGCACGGCGCCGGGCCGGGCCACGGGCACGTGCTCGAGCGGTCGTCGGCCGAGGTCACGGCGGCCGCGCTGCGCTGGCTCGACGGGCGCGACCGCGCGCGGCCGTTCTTCCTGTGGGTGCACTACTTCGACGCCCACGCGCCCTACGACCCGGCGCCGGAGTTCCTCGCGCGCGCGCAGGCGCTGGGCGAGGCGCGCTTCCCGGCCTACCTCGGCGAGGTGGCGCAGGTGGACGACGCCGTGGGCGCGCTGCTCGCACGCCTGCGCGCCGAGGGGCTGCTCGAGCACACGCTGGTGGCCGTCGTCGGCGACCACGGCGAGTCCCTCGGCCGCCACGGCGAGCCGACGCACTCGCTGCTCGCCTACGACGCGACGATCCGCGTGCCGCTCCTGCTGCGCTACCCCGACGGCTACCGCGCGGGCGAGCGCTCGGCGGAGTTCGTCAGCGTGGCCGACGTCGCGCCGACGCTGCTCGAGGCCCTCGACCTCGCGCCCGGCGGCGCGCTCGACGGCCGCAGCCTGTACCGGCGCGCGGTGCCGCCCGGGCGGGGCGTCTACTTCGAGTCCTCCTACGGCTGGCTGAACTACGGCTGGAGCCCGCTCAGCGGCTGGGCCTCGGCGGAGGGCACGTACCTGCACTCGAGCGCGCCCGAGCTGTTCCCGGGGCCCGCGGGCACGCGCGGCGAGGAGCGCTGGGCGGCCGAGCCCGCGCTGGCGGCGCGCTTGCTCGCGGCGCTCGAGGCGGCGACGGCCGGGCCGGCGCTCGCCGACGACGGGGCGGCGGTCGACGCGCGCGCGTCCTGGCCGACCTGCGCGCGCTGGGCTACGCGGGCGGCGGCGGCGAGCAGCGCGTGCCGGGGCCTGCAGCCCTCGCCGGCCTCGACCCGCCGCGCGCGCACGTGGCAGAGCCTCGCGGCGTTCTACGAGGCCAGCCTGGCCGCCGCGCGGACGGGCGCGTCGACGAGGGCGTGGCGCGGCTGCGCGCGTTCTACGCGGCCGAGCCTGAGGGCGTGCTCGTGGCCGAGATGATCGCCTCGCTGCTCAGCGAGGCCGGCCGCGACGCCGAGGCGGCGCAGGCGCTCGCGCCGCTCGAGGCGGCGCGGAGCTGCGCGTGCCGGGCTGGCGCCTCCCTGGCCGTGGCGCGCGAGCGCACCGGCGACCGCGAGGGCGCCTCTCGGCGCGTGGCTCGCGGTGCTCGCGGCGCTGCCGCAGGACGCGGCGGCGCGCGCCGGCGCGGCGCGCGTGCTGCGCGCGCTCGGCCGCGACGAGGAGGCGGCTGCGCTCGAGGCGCGCGGCGAGGGATCGGCGCGCCGGGCGGAACGTAGCCCTGGAGCGCGGGCGCGCTAGGGCTTACGAGGGCGCCGCGGCCTCGGCGCCGCGCACGGCGGCGACCCCGCGCTCGCCAAAGAAAGGGAGTCGTCTCCAGAGGAGACGACTCCGCGCAGGTGTGTCCGGCGGAACGCCGAACGGTGGCTGGGCCAAGTGGCAGGAACTAGGCCCAGCGGCCCCGGCGTCCATGGCAGGAAAGGACCTCCGAGGCACCCCGGCAAGCCGGGGTCCGAGTATCGGGCAACACTCGGGACCGACGCGACGGCAGGATCGCGTCGGAGCGGCCGGACTGTAACACCACCGTTTGTAAGGTGTCCACGGGGAAGATCCCGGGAATCCCCCCGGCGGGCGGCCCGGTCTCAGCTCGGGACGGCGTAGGTGGGGAGGCTCGGGTCCACCTCGGCGCGCCAGGCGTCGAGGCCGCCGCGCACGGCGAAGACGCGCGTGAAGCCGTGGCCGACGAAGTACGAGGCCACGTCGAGGGCGCGCGCGCCGTCGCGGCAGGTGAAGACCAGCTTGCGGTCCTTCGGCAGCGCCATGTAGCGGTCCTGCGCGGCGAAGTCGAGCGCCTCGGCGCCCGGGATGGCGGCCTGGGCGACCTCCGCGGGCGGGCGCACGTCGATGAAGCTGAAGTCCTCGCCGGCGTCGAGCCAGCCCCGCACCTCGGCGGGCGCGACCTGCATGCGCTGGTCGACCTCGTGGGCGCGCTCGAGGGTCTGGATGACCTCGTTGACGTCGAGCAGGTTGCGGTCCTTGCAGACCTTCGCGAGCGTGTCCGTGGGCTGGAAGCCGCACGAGGAGCAGCCGCCGACGTGGTAGCGCTGGAAGAGGGCCCGCTGGGCGGAGGGGATCGCCGCGAGGATCGCCTCCATGGTCATGTCGGGGGTGATCTGGGTCTGGGTCACGGTGCGTGGGCGGTCGGGGCCGCGTCGGGTCGGGGGGCGCGTCGGAGGCGGGCGCGTGGGAGCTGGCGCCCGATCGGGATCGCGACAACTCTAACGTGAGCTGCGGATTCGGGGTATCTCTCGGCGCGAGAGCGCGGGAGCTGGAGCGCGCGCGGCGACAGCGGGCCCCGGCGACGCGCTCGCCCCCGCGTTTTCGACCTGCGGCGCGCCTGCACGCGCGGGCCAGCGCCTACTCTCTGGGGCTCGCGGTCGCCGGAGCGACTCTCGGCGACCCCCACCGCACCTTCGCACCCTCTCCACCATGGCCGAAGCCAAGATCACCCCGCGTAGCGAGGACTACGCCCAGTGGTACCAGGACGTCATCGCGCACGCCGAGCTCGCCGAACAGGCGGGCGTCGTCAAGGGCTGCATGGTGATCCGACCCCACGGCTACGCCATCTGGGAGAAGATGCAGCAGGACCTCGACCGGCGCTTCAAGGCCACCGGCCACAAGAACGCCTGCTTCCCGCTGCTCATCCCGATGAGCTTCATCGCGAAGGAGGCCGAGCACGTGGACGGCTTCGCGCCGGAGCTCGCCATCGTCACGCACGCCGGCGGCAAGGAGCTCGAGGAGCCCTACTGCATCCGCCCGACGTCGGAGACGATCATCGGTCACTTCTTCTCGAAGTGGATCAGCTCGCACCGCGACCTGCCGATGCTCATCAACCAGTGGGCGAACGTCATGCGCTGGGAGCTGCGCACGCGCATCTTCCTGCGCACCGGCGAGTTCCTCTGGCAGGAGGGCCACACCGCGCACGCGACCCACGCGGACGCGCGCGAGGAGGTCTACCGCATGCTCGACGTCTACGCCGACTTCGCGCGCGAGGTCATGGCCATGCCGACGATCCGCGGCGTGAAGACCGCCAACGAGCGCTTCGCGGGCGCGGTCGAGACGACCTGCATCGAGGCCTTCATGCAGGACGGCAAGGCGCTGCAGGCGGGCACGAGCCACGACCTCGGCCAGAACTTCGGCAAGGCCTTCGACGTCCAGTTCCAGGACGCCGAGGGCAAGCGCGACTACGTCTGGCAGACCTCGTGGGGCGTGTCGACGCGCCTCGTGGGCGCGCTGATCATGACGCACTCCGACGACGACGGCCTCGTGCTGCCGCCGAAGATGGCGCCGATCCACGTGGCGATCGTCCCGATCTACCGCAAGGACGACGAGCGCGCCGCCGTGCTCGCCGCGGCGAACAAGATCGCGGCCGAGCTGCGCGACGACGGGCTCGTCGTCGAGATCGACGACCGCGAAGGGATGAAGCCCGGCGCCAAGTACTACGAGTGGGAGCGCAAGGGCGTGCCGCTGCGCATCGAGATCGGCCCGCGCGACCTCGAGGCCGGCACGGTCATGACCAAGCTGCGCATCGCCGAGACCGACGCGAACGGCAAGCCGAAGAAGGACGTCGTGCCCATGGAGGGCATCGGCGTCACGGTCGGCAGGATGCTCGACGACTTCCAGCAGGCGCTCTACGACCGCGCGCTCGCGCTGCGCGAGGCGAACACCGTGTCGGTGGACACCTGGGCGGAGTTCGAGGCGGTCTTCGCCGACGGCGCCTCGAAGTTCGTGTGGGCGCACTGGGACGGCACGACCGAGACCGAGCTCGCGATCAAGGACGCGACGAAGGCCACGATCCGCTGCATCCCGCTCGACGGCGAGGGCCCGGCGCCGCAGGCCGGCGCGTGCATCAGGACCGGCAAGCCCAGCGCGCAGCGCGTGCTCTTCGCGAAGAACTACTGAGCGGCGTCCCCCCTCCGCGCCCGCGACACCGCGGTCGCGAACCACGAGCAGCCCCGCCTCGCGCGGGGCTGCTGCGTTTCCGCCCGCCACTGCGCAAGCCTTGCGCAGCCGCGACGAGAGTTGCGCAGCGCGGCGCTCCGTTGCGCCGCGCGCGGCCCCGCGGGCGCGGCTGCGGCGTTGGCACGCGAGTTGGTCTACCCGGGCGTTCCTTCGCCTTCTCTCCAACCTCAAGGAGCCCGCCATGAAGTCCTTCCTCGTCCTCGCCGCCTTCGCCGCCGCCGCGGCCTTCGCCAGCGCCTCCGTCCAGCAGAACGGCGCCGGCCCCAACGGCCCGAACAACGCCTCGTGCACGCAGCAAGGCCCGCAAGGCTCGTCGTGCCAACAGCAAGGTCGCGCGCGCCAACGCGGCCGCCAAGGCCAGTGCGGCGGTCAGCAAGGCCAGTGCGGCGGTCAAGGCCAGGGCCAAGGTCGCCGGCGCGGCCCGAACGGCCAAGGCGGCCAAGGCATGTGCACCAGCGGCGGCAGCGCGGCCCTCGCCGCGGCGCCCGCCTTCACCGTGACGCCCGCCTACCTGCGCCAGTACGTCGGCGCGCTGCAGTCCACGCTCGAGAAGGAGCTCTACGCGCGGGACTACTACACGGCCGCCGACCAGGCCCTGAACGCGCCGCCGCGCTTCGCCAACCTCGCGAGCGCCGAGCAGAACCACGCCGACGCCGTGGCGAACATGATCACGTACCTCGGCGGCACGCCGGTGATGTCGCACAACATCCCGATCGTGGTGCCCGCGACGGTGGCCGAGGCCGATGCGACCTGCGTGCAGATCGAGCTGCTCGTGATCGGCGTCTACGACCGCCTGATCCGCGGCTGCCCCGACCCCGCCATCCTGCCGGTGCTGAACAACATCCAGGCGTCGAACTACAACCACCTGGACGCAGTCGGCGGCTGATGTGGACTCCTTGCGACGCGGCGGCCATCGAGTGCGGTGGCCGCCGCGATTTCGCATGCTAGCGGCACCTCGCCGAGGTCCTCCGACGCCATGACACGACGCCCCGCGCAGCTCCTGTGGACGCTCCTCGCCGCGCTGGCGGTGTGGGTCGGGACGTGGGTCGACTTCCGCGCGCACACGGCCGAGCACCGCGAGCAGTTCGCGGAGCTCGGCGAGGCGTTGATCGAGGCGGCGAGCGGCGGCGCCCTGCACCTGTTCCGCGGCGGGCGCTACGACCCCGAGGAGCTCGCGCCCGCGCTCGAGACCCAGCGCGCGAGCCTGCGCGCGGAGCGCTTGGCGCTCACGACCGGAGCCGGTGAGGTGCTCGCGGACGTGAGCGCGCCGGCCCCGCGCGCGGCTCGCGCCTTCGAGCTCACCTTCGAGCCGCCGCAGCCGCGCGGCCAAGGGCGTCGCGGCCCCGGGCCCCCCGGGCTCGTCGACGCGCCCACCGGCCCGCTCACGCTGCGGCTCGACCTCGCGACCGACGCGCTCGACGCGCGCCTCGCCAGCGACCTGCGGCGCTTCCTCGGTCTCGCCGGCGCGCTGACCGCCGCGCTGGCGCTCTTCGTCGTGCTGCTCGCCGCGCGCGAGCGCGGCGTGGCGCTCGCCGGGGAGCTCGGCCGCGCGCAGGAGGAGCTGCGCGGGCTCGAGTTCCTGCGGCGGCTCGGCGCCGGCCTCGCGCACGAGACGCGCAACCCGCTGGGCCTCGTGCGCGGCTTCGCGCAGCAGCTCGCCGACGGCGCCGTCGAGCCCGCGCGCGTCGCGGAGGTGGGCCGCACGCTCGTCGACGAGGTCGACCGCACGGTCTCGCGCCTCGACGAGTTCCTGCTGCTCAGCCGGCCCGCCGAGCTGCGCCGCGAGCGCTTCGAGCTGCGCGCACTGCTCGTCGAGCTCGCGCGTCTGCTCGCGCCCGACCTCAAGGCCGCCGACGCGCGCGCGGAGGTCGCCGAGTTCGAGCTCGTCGTCGACGCGGACCGCGAGCAGGCGCGGCGGCTGTTCATGAACCTGCTCCTGAACGGCGCGCAAGCGCTCGCGCGCGGCGGCACCTTGCGCGTCACCTTGCACGACGCGGCCGGCGGCCACGCGCTGCGCATCGAGGACGACGGTCCGGGCGTCCCGCCCGACCTCGCCGACACGCTCTTCGAGCCCTACGTCACGCGCCGCGCGGGCGGCACGGGCCTGGGGCTCGCGATCGCGCGGCGCATCGCCGTCGAGCACGGCTGGACGCTCGCGCACGAGCCCGTCGCGCCGCACGGCGCCGCCTTCGTCGTCCGCATCCCCACGGCATGACGCCCTCCGACCGCACGCTGCTCGTCGTCGACGACGACCCGGGCTACCGCGAGCTGCTGTGCTCGCTCCTGAAGCCGCGCCACGCGCGCGTACTGTGCGCCGCGTCGGGCGAGGACGCGCTCGAGGCGCTGGGTCGCGGCGGCGTCGACCTCGTGCTGCTCGACATGCGCATGCACGGCATCGGCGGGCTCGGCGTGCTCGAGCGGCTGGCCGAGCGCGCCGACGCGCCGCCGGTGCTCGTGCTGACCGCGTTCGCGGAGGTCGAGGACGCGGTGCGCGCGATGAAGCTGGGCGCCAAGGACTACCTGCGCAAGCCGGTCGACCTGCAGGAGCTCACCGCGCTCGTCGAGCGACACCTGGGCCTGGGCGCCCCGGTCGCCGCGACGCACGACTTGCCGCCCGACTTCGTGGCCGAGTCGCCCGCCATGCGCGCGCTGCTCGACGAGCTCGCGCGCGTCGCGCCGAGCGAGGCGCCGGTGCTGCTCTCGGGCGAGAGCGGCACGGGCAAGGAGGAGCTCGCGCGCCTCGTGCACCGCTGGAGCCCGCGCGCCGCGCGCGAGCTCGTCGCAGTCAACGTCACCGCGCTGCCCGACACGCTGCTCGAGAGCGAGCTCTTCGGCAGCGCGAAGGGCGCGTACACCGGCGCCGACCGCCAGCGCGACGGGCTCGTGCGCGCGGCGCAGGGCGGCACGCTGTTCCTCGACGAGATCGGCGACATGCCGCTCGCCGCGCAGCCGAAGCTCCTGCGCGTGCTCGAGGAGGGCGCCGTGCGCCGCGTCGGCGAGGAACGCGCCGAGCCGGTCGACTTCCGGCTCGTCTCGGCCACGCACCGCGACCTCGAGGAGGCCGTCGAGCAGGGCGCCTTCCGCCTGGACCTCTACTATCGGCTCGCCGTCGTGACCCTCGAGCTGCCGCCGCTGCGCGAGCGCGTCGAGGACGTCGCGCCCCTCGCGCGCGTGTTCCTGCGCGAGGCCGGCGCGGCCGACAAGCAGCTCTCCCCCGCCGCGCGCGAGCGGCTCGAGGGCTACGCGTGGCCCGGCAACATCCGCGAGCTGCGCAACGTCGTCACGCGCGCCGCCATCCTCGCGCCGGGCGACCGCATCCTGCCCGAGCACCTGCCGCCGACGCTGCGCGCGGCGCCCGCGGCCGTCGACGACGCGGGGAGCCTGGCCGACCTCGAGCGCCAGGCCATCCTCGCCGCCCTCGAGCGCCACGGCGGCAACCGCACCCACGCGGCCCGGGAGCTCGGCATCAGCCGCCGCAAGCTGCTCTATCGCCTCAAGGAGTACGAGCAGTAGCTTCACGCGCGGTCGGGTACGCTCGCGGGCATGAAGTCCCGCCTGGCGCTGCCCGCCCTCTTCGCCCTGCTCTTCGTCACCGCGCACCTGCGCGAGCCCGCCGTCGCCGCCGTGGACGCCGCGCGCGACGCGCTGCGCGCGGGCACCGACAGCGCGGTGGCGCTGCGCGCGCCCGCGGACGTCGACGCGTTCAGCTTCGTCGTCTTCGGCGACCGCACGGGCGGGCCGGACTCGGGGCTCGCGATCCTCGGCGACGCGGTCGAGATGGCGAATCGGCTCGGGCCCGACTTCACGATGACCGTCGGCGACCTCGTCGACGGCTACAACGAGGACGCCGACTGGCTGCGGCAGATGCGCGAGTACAAGGCCGTCATGCAGGGCCTCGAGGCGCCGTGGTTCCCCGTCTGCGGCAACCACGACGTGTACGCGCGGCCCAAGAAGCCGGGCGAGCACATGCCGCTCTACAAGCAGCACTTCGGCCCGCTCTACTACTCGTTCGACTACAAGTGGGGCCACTTCGTCGCGCTGTTCACCGACGAGTCGCTCGAGTTCCACGAGCCGGAGAAGAACCAGAACTTCGGCGAGGAACAGCTCGCCTGGCTCGCCGAGGATCTCGCGCAGACGCGCGCCGAGCAGATCTTCGTGTTCCAGCACCACCCGCGCTGGAACTACCCCGGCACCAACTGGCCGCGCGTGCACGAGCTGTTCGTGCAGGACGGCCGGCCGGTGACGGTCTTCGCCGGCCACACGCACCAGTACCGCGACGACGGCGTGGTCGACGGCGTGCACTACCTGACGCTCGGCCGCACGGGCGCGTCGGGCGACACCTTCGACACGTCGGCCTCGCTGCACCACATCAACCACGTGCACGTGCGGCGCGACCGCGTCGTGATGGCGATGCTGCCGGTGGGCTCGATCTACGGCGTCGACGCGGTGACGGGCGCCGAGCTCGACGAGATGCACGTGCTGCGCCGCGGGGACTGGCTGGAGGCCGAGGCGACGGCCGAGCTCTACACCGATCGCGACGGCGACGCGGCCTTCGACGTGCGCCTCGCGAACCCCACCGACCGCACCGTGCGCTGGTCGCTGGCCGACGTCGGGCGTGACGCGGTCGAGCTCGGCACGCACGCCGGGCGGCTCGGACCCGGCGAGTCGAAGCACCTCACGCTCGCCGTGCAGGGCGGCCTGCCCTGGTTCGCCGGCAAGCGGCCCGACGTGCGGCTCGAGGCGCGGCTCGAGTACGACCTCGCCAGCGGCCTCTCGCAGACCATCGCCGTCGCCGTTCCGGCGCGCGTGCGCCTGCCCGAGTACGACGCACCGAACTCGATCCCGGCCTCGGCCAGCCACGTGCTCGCGCTCGACGGCAAGGGTGCGCTGCGCGTCGACCTGCCGCAGCGCCTCGACGCGCTGACGCTCGAGGCCTGGGTGCGCGCCGACGAGCCGCGCGAGCGCATGGCGCTGATGGCGAAGACGCAGGGCTCGGCCTTCGGCATCTTCCTGCGCGACGAGGGCCACGACGCGCCCGGCGCGTTCGTGCACTCGCAGGCGCTGCCGCCGGCCGGACGGCCCGGCTACGCGAGCGTGTGGGCCGACGGCGGCTTCCCGTGGGGGCGCTGGGCGCACGTGGCGCTCTCCTGGGACGGCGCGGTGGCGCGGCTGTTCGTCGACGGCGCGCTGCGCGGCGAGGCCCCGGCGCCCGGGCCGCTGACGTGGAACGACCTGCCGCTGTGGATCGGCGCGGACCCCGACGGCAGCGGGCGGCCGACGAGCTTCCTGAAGGGCGAGCTCGACGAGGTGCGGCTCTCGAGCGTGGCGCGCTACACCGCGCCCTTCACGCCCGAGCGCGGCTGGCTCGAGACCGACGCCGACACGGTGCTGCTGCTGCACCTCGACGTGCACACCGGCGAGCTGCACCCCGACGCCTCGGGGCGCGCGAACCACGCCTGGGCGCAGGGCGAGGTGGACCTGCGATAGCGGTCCGGCGGGCGCCACGGGGTCGCCGGCAAGCCCGGTCGATTCACGAACAGTCCGGGCTAGGAGTTCTCACCGGCCCCGCGCAGGTTCTTCACCCGCGCGGGGTCTGCTTCGACTCCACGGCCCGGGGGAGAGCCCCCGCCATGAGCCCGCGACACCCACCATGACCCGCACCCTCGTCCACGCTCGCTCCTCGGCGGCGGCCCTCCGCCCGACCACCCCCGACCTCGACGAGGTCCTCGGCTCCTACCGGCTGCGCTTCCAGCGCACGGCGGCCGACCTCGAGGCCTGCCAGCGCCTGCGCTTCCGCGTCTTCAACGTGGAGCTGCAGGAGGGCCTCGTCGAGTCGCACCTCACCGGCCTCGACCGCGACCGCTACGACGCGCAGTGCGACCACCTGATGGTCGAGGACGTCGAGACGGGCGCGCTCGTCGGCACGTACCGCATGCAGACGCACGACCGCGCGGCGGCGGGTCTGGGCTACTACTCGCACAACGAGTTCGAGCTCGCCAGCCTGCCCGCGAGCCTGCTCGACGACAGCGTCGAGCTCGGCCGCGCCTGCATCGAGAAGCCGCACCGCAACCGCCGCGTGCTGTTCCTGCTCTGGCGCGGCCTCGCGGTCTACGGGCGCTGGAACCAGAAGCGCTGGATGCTCGGCTGCTCCTCGCTCTCGACCACCGACGCCGAGGAGGGCTGGCGCGCCTACGACTGGCTCGACCGCGAGGGCTTCGTGCGCCAGGACCTCGTCGTCCCCGTGCGCGAGGGCTTCCGCTGCGAGCCCGACCGCTACCGCTACTTCACCGGCGAGTTCGCGCTGCCGCCGCTCTTCGACGCGTACATGCGCCACGGCGCCCGCATCTGCAGCGAGCCCGCGCTCGACGCCGAGTTCGGCACGGTCGACTTCCTGACGCTGATCGACATCGGCGACGTCCGCGCGCGCTTCTACGCCTCGCTGACGGCGGGGCTGGCGGACGCGTAGGCCTGGCCGCGAAGGCGCGCGCCCCGGCGGTCCTGCGCGGATCGCCGGGGCGCGCGCGTTCGTGCGGCGCCTACCGCACCAGCGCGCCCGGCAGCACACGGCCGTCGCACGCGGGCGGGGCCTCGATGCCGAGCAGCACGGCGAGGGTCGGCGCGATGTCCGAGGGCGCAACGCGCTCGCGCACGACGCCGTGGCCGAGGCCGGGGCCGGCGAGCAGGATCGGCACGTGCGTGTCGTAGCTCCACGGCGTGCCGTGCATCGTGGCGTCCTCGTCGCGCACCGCGGCCACCTGCCAGTTCGGCGCGGGGACCAGGGTCACGTCGCCCGAGCGCGTGCGGTGGAACGCGCGCATCACCGCGTCGCCGACGCGCGTGTGCGGCACGAGGCCGCGCTCGAGGTCGGCGCGCGGGAAGGCCCAGGCGATCCCGGGGCGCTCGGCGAACCGGGCGGCGAAAGCCCGCGCCACCACGTCGGGGTAGCGACCCGCGGCGCGGATGGCCGCCTCGTCGAGGTAGACGCACGGGTTCCAGTAGACCGGCGCCCAGCGCTCGCCGCCGGCCGGCGCGCCGAGGTCCCGGCGCACCTCGGCCTCGACCTCGGCGAGCAGCTCGTCGGCGAGGAACCGGCCGGCCTGCGCGTCGCCGCACTCGGTGCCGCGGTTGACGTGCTCGGGCGCGGCAGCGACGCCGTGGTCGGAGCTGAGCACGACGACCGTGCGCGCGAGTCCGACGGTCGCGTCGACGCCGTCGAGCAAGCGCTCGAGGGTCGCGTCGAGGCGCAGGAAGTTGTCCTCGGCCTCGAGGCTGTTGGGCCCGAAGGCGTGGCCGATGTAGTCGGTGCACGACAGGCTGATCGCCAGCATGTCGGTCGCCGTCCCCCGGCCGAGACCCTCGCGAGCCAGCAGCTCGAGCGCAAAGGCGACCGTCAGCTCGTCGGCGAGCGGCGTGCTCGAGATCGCCCCGCGAGCGTGCTCCGCGTCGACCTCGTGCGGGAAGGTGCGCCCCATGCCGCTCGGCGGTAGCTCGAAGTCGCGGTCGTCCTGGTCGGCGTAGACGTAGCCCTCGCGCGGCGCGGAAAGGTCCCAGGTGAAGGCCCCGCCGGCGGCGTGGGGGCCGTTCCAGGCCTCGGCCCACTCGGGCAGCGCCGGGTAGTAGTAGCTGCTGCTCGTGAACCCGCCGGTGAGCTTCGAGTACCAGAAGGCCTTGCCGAGCTTGCCCGCCGGGAGGATCGCGCCGCGGTCCTTGAAGCTCACGCCGAACACGCGCGCCGCGCCGCCGCTCGCGAGGATGAGCTCGTCCCCGATCGTCAGCGTGTCGAGGTTCCTCGGGCTCGTGCCGGTGTGCGGCTTCGTCTCGGGGCGATCGAGCAGGTGCTGCCTCGCGTCCTCGACGCAGTACACGCGCTCGAGCGTCGCCCGCTCCGCCCAGTTGTTGGCCGCCATGCCGTGGCCCGAGGGCCCTGCGCCGGTCACGAGCGTCGCGTGCCCCGCCGCGGTGAAGGTCGTCGCGTGCCGGTAGTGGGCGTCCGCGTACCACACGCCCTCGCGCCGCAGCCGGCGGAAGCCGCCCTCGCCCAGGCGCGACTCGTAGCGCGGCAGGTAGTCGCCGCGGAGCTGGTCGACGACGAGGAACAACACGAGCTTGGGCCGCTCGGGCGCGGGGACGGGCGCGTCCTGCGCGCAGAGCGGCGCGACGAGCAGCGCGGCGATCAGCAAGCTGCCGAGCGGAGTCCGAAGGTGCTTCATGGCGCGCGGATCCTACCGCGTCCTCGACGCGGCGTGGGGAGCGCTCACGCGGTCGCTTCGCGCAGCCCGACGCCGCGCGCCGCGCGCGGGTCGACCGCGGCGACGCGCCGCGCGGGGTCGATCGGGACGGCGCGGCCCGCGCGCCACTGCAGGAGCTCGAGGCGACCGTCGAGGTGCTCGACCAGCGCCGTGCAGCTCTCGACCCAATCGCCGGTGTTCGCGTAGAGGTAGCCCTCCAGCTCGCGCAGCTCGGCCTTGTGGATGTGGCCGCAGACCACGCCGTCGAGGCCGCGCTCGCGGCAGGCGGCCACGGCCCCGCGCTCGAAGCGATCGATCGCCCGCACGGCCTGCTTGACGAGCTGCTTGAGGTAGAGCGACACCGAGCGGTAGTCGGCGCCGAACAGCCGCGCGACGCCGTTGTAGGCGTGGTTGAGCCCCAGCGCGAGCTCGTAGGCCCGCTCTCCGAGACGCACGTGCCACGCCTGACCGTCGGCGTGCGCGTCGAAGGCGTCGCCGTGCAGCACGAGCAGACGGCGGCCGTCGGCGGTCTCGTGCACGACCTCGTCGACGCAGCGCACGCGGCTGTCGGGCAGCGCGCCGGGCATGCGCAGCGAGGCGTCGTGGTTGCCGGTCAGGTAGACCACGTCCACGCCCGCGTCGGCGAGCTCGGCGAAGCGGCGCAGCACGCGCCCGTGCGAAGACGGCCAGTGGAAGCTCCGGCGCAGCTTCCACTCGTCGATGATGTCGCCCACCAGGTACAGGTGCTCGGTCTCGAGCTCGGCGAGGAAGTCGCTCAGGAACTCGACCTTGGCGGCGCGCGCCCCCAGGTGCACGTCGGACAGGAACACCGCGCGGTAGCGCCGCTTGGTCGCGCCCGCGCCGCGCCGGCCGAGGCCGTGGTTGCCGAGCAGCACCTCGGCGAGGCTCGCCTGTCGCCGCTCGTCGTCGGATCGGTATTGGATCATGTGAGGTAGGCGGCCTCGGGCCGCGAGCCCGCGCGCTTGCGCAGGCGATGCAGGAAGAGGTCGCCGCTGTAGACGGCGCTGGGCAGCACCTCGCACTCGGCCCAGCACCCCGGACACGCTCGCACGAAGGCGCGGCGTTCTTCGGCGCGCAGCGAGGTCCAGACCGAGTCGAAACTCGCCTCGCGCAGGTTGCCGACGACCTTGGTGCTGAACTGGCACGTCGGGACGTCGCCGTTGGGCAGGAGCCGCAGGTGGCTGTGCAGGGCGACGCAGGGCGGGGCGAGGCGCGGACCTTCGCCGAGCGCGCGCGCGCGCAGGCCGCGCAGGTAGTAGCGCTTCGCCTGACGGTCGAGGAAGGGCAGCGCGTCGAGGTCGGCCTCGACGAGGTCGAGCAGCGCGCGCAGGTCGCGCTCCTCGAGGTCGCCGAAGGCCTCGTACCCGCTCGCGTCGTCGGGCACGAGGTCCAGGTCGCGCTCGGTGCTGTACATCGCGCTCTCGGCGTAGGCGAGCACGACCTGCGGCCGCAGCCCGAGCGGCGCGAGCGCGGCTCGCAGCTCGCGATACGCGTCGAGCCCCTCGGCGTCGACGATGGTCTGGTTCACGCGCAGGCGCAGGCCGAGCTCGCCGGCGCGCGGCGCGAGTCGGCGCAGCGTCTCGTACGTCGCCGTCCACGCGCCCGCACGGCCGCGGATGCGGTCATGCGTCGCGCCGACGCCGTCGAGCGACACGAGCAGGTCGAGCGGCTGCGTGCGCGTGCGCTGCTCGCAGAACGCGACGACCGCGTCCGTGAGGAAGCCGTTGGTGGTGACGTGCAGTTGCAGCGGGCGCAGGCGGCGCTGCGCGAGCTCGACCAGCTCCGCGAAGTCGGCGCGCACGAACGGCTCGCCGCCGGTCAGCCGCACGGCGTCGAGCCGCGGGAGCTGGGCGTAGACAGCGTCGACCTCGTCCAGCGTGAGGTCGCCCTTGCCGCTCAGCCGCCACGAGTCGCACATCACGCAGCGCGCGTTGCACTTGAACGTCACCGTGTGCGTCAGGAGCCGCGGGCGGCGCTCGCCGTCCGAGCGCTGGTGGCTGCCGATCGTGCGCAGGAGGGACAGGCCGCGCATGCTCAGGAGCTCTCCAGGGCCGGGCGCAGGGCCGCGCGGCGACGGGCGCGGGCGGGCGTCTCGCGCAGGAAGCCCTCGAGCAGCGCCAGCGTGCGCGCCGTGCCGTCCGGCCGGCAGGCGCCGCAGTGGGCGCGCAGCGCCTCCAGCTCGCCGAGGAACGCGCGCAGCGTCGCCTCGTCGAAGCGCTCCATCGCGACCACGCGCCCCGCGCCGGAGGCGGCGAGGAAGCAGCCGTTGATCTCCTGTTCGCGGTTGCCGGGCTCGGGCATCGCGAGCACGGGCTTCGCGAAGGCGAGCGCCTCGCCGACGAGCTGGTTGCCCGAGGTGCTGACGACCGCCTCGCAGCTCGCGAGGTCGTCGAGGAAGCCCTCCTCGTCCACGGCGCGGAAGGCGATGGCGCCGCGCGGCGCGCGCTCGCCGAGGCCGTAGAGCCGCACCGGGAGCGGGCTGTTCGCGAGCGCGGCGAGCACGTTCTCGGAGACCTGGCGCCGCAGGTAGACGAGCAGGTGGCCGGCGCGCGTCGGTGCGCGGCGCACGAGCTCGGGTCGCAGCAGCACGCCGACGTGGTGCGCGTGACGCGCGCCCGGCCGCGGCGGCGCGCCGTGGAACGAGCTCACGATCGAGGCCGCCTCGCCCCAGTAGTAGGCGCGCACGACGAGCCCCGCGATCCACGACCACGCGCGCAGGCCGAACGGCAGCGCGGAGAGGTCGACGGTCGTCAGGAAGTGCTGGTGGTCGAGGCTGACGAAGGGCACACCGGCGAGCTTGGCCGCGCGCGGCAGCGACGGCTCGAAGTCGGTCACCACGAGGTCGACGCGCTCGCGCCGCAGGCGCCGCGAGAGGCGCCGCACCTCGCGCGGCAGGTTCAGCGCGTAGCGCGCGGCGCCCGCGATCGTGCGCGGCAGGTCGAGCCGTTCGCCGCGATAGGCGAAGCACAGACCCGGGATGCGCTCGACGCGCACGTCCGTCCCCGCGTAGAGCGGCGCGAGGAAGTCGTACGCGTCGGCCGGCGCGTGCACCGTGACGTCGTGGCGGCGGCGCAGGTGCTCGACGACCGTGCGCGCGCGTACGGCGTGGCCGCGGCCCTCGCCGGCGAGGCTGTAGTGGATGCGTCCCATCGGGTCTGCCGGGCCGGGCCGCCGCGACGTGCGGCGCTCCGTGCCCCCCTAGGGATCGGCCACGCGGGTGAATCGTGGGTGGAGGACGCGTGCAACTCGAACGCGAAGTCGGCGCGCGCCGCGTGAGCGGCCGGTGCAGCGCGGGTGAGGAGCGCGGCGCGGGTGCGCCCGCGTGGGGTCACCAGACGCTCTCGTTCCAGCGGAAGGTGCGCGACCAGGCGGAGGTGTGCGTCGTCGCGACGAGCTCGTCGCGGCCGTCCTCCTGCGTCACGCGCGACTCGTACGAGTACTCGATGCAGTTGGTCGTGTACTCCGACTCGCCGACCGACAGCCCCTGGTGGCCGTTGGCGGTGCGCGCCCAGGTCAGGCTGCACTCCGCGCGCAGGTGCTGCACGTAGCCCTCCTCGGGCAGCTCGCCGCGCGGGTAGACGAGGCCGAGGGCCGCGCGCAGCAGGCCGAGGCCTCGTTCGGGCTCGACGAGCGCCGGCGGCGGCGCGTCGAGGCGCACCACGCGCACGAGGTCGGGGCCCTCGCCGGCGACGACGAGCGCGTCGACGACGACCTGCGTCGCGCCCGTCGTCGGGGAGGCGAGCAGGTGCTCGTCGCCGACGAGGCCCACCTGCACGAGCGCGCGCATCCCCGCGCGCGTCGCGATCGCGGGCGGACGCACCGTGGCGCGCAGGCGCGCGCCGTCCGCGGCGTCGACCTCGAGCGCGACCTCGACCGTCGCGTCGAGCAGCACCTCGTCGCCGTGCGACACGTGGGCCTGCGTGCGCGCGACGAGCGTCTCGATCGTCGCGTCCGGCGGCACGTCGCCCACGCTCCACGCGCGGCCCTCGGCGAGCTCCTCGCCCGGCGGCAGCAGCGCCAGCGCGTGCGCCTCGTCGACGGGGTGCTCGGCGACGAAGTCCGCGAACTTCGGCGCGGCCTTGAAGTGCGCGTAGGCGAGGCCGACGCCCGCGATCATGCGCAACACGATCACGGCGAAGACCAGCATGCACACCACCGCGACCCGCGCGATCCACGGCGGGCAGCCGTGCGGTTCGTCGTCGACGGCCTGGATCCCGTAAGGCATGACGCGCCGAGTCTAGCAGGCCGTCGGCGACGTGCCTCGGAGCTCGGGGCGGCGTCCTGCGCGGCGAGGGAACGACGGGAGTCGCAGGCGCGTCGACGGCTCCGGCGGGCCGTGGCGCTCGCGCGCGCTCACTCGGCCTTGCCGTGGCACTTCTTGAACTTCTTGCCGCTGCCGCACGGGCACGGGTCGTTGCGGCCGGTCTTGGGCGCCTGGTGCACCACCGGGTCCTGCTTGGGGTGGTGGTGGTGCACGTTCTCGCCGGTGCGCACGGTCTCGAGGAACTCGTCGATCGTGCCCTCGAGCGCCTGGCGGATCTCGAAGAGGTGCGGCACGACCTGATCGGTCTCGAGGTGCGCGAAGTACGCGCGCAGGACGTCGGGCACGTGGCGCGCCAGCGGGTCGTTGCGGCGCAGGCGCCCGGGCATCAGGTGGCCGAGCACGCCGTGCACGTCGCCGCCGTCCATCAGGGCCGGCTTGGTGCCCACGGAGTCGTAGCAGAGCTCGAGGAAGATCTCGGCGAGCTTGCGCACCTCGGCCGGACTCGGCCCCGTCAGCCCCTTGGCTTCGGGCGAGTCCAGGAAGGCGGCCAGCTCCAGCGCGACGTGCTTGTTCCCCATGGCGGCGGGGAGTCTACGCGAGCGCTCGCGCGACCGCTTCGGGCCCGCGGCGGAAGGTTCCCGGGGCCGGGTCACGGCCCCTCCGGGGGCCCCGCGCTTCCCCCTGTCGCTTTCCGACCCTCGACACTACGCTTTGCCTTTCCTCGGCCGCCCGGCCGGGGGAGCGCCACACAGGAGAGCTCCTCGAGCTCGCGCTCCGACGACACCGCGAGACGGACCCTGTTCCCGTCTCCACCCCGGCACGCGCTCGCGCGCGCCGCACGCTTCCCGACTCCTTCTCGCGCAGCGCCCTCCACGCGTCTCGATCCCTCCGGGGGCTCGGGACTGGACGGCGGCCGAGGCTTGCTACTTTCTCGACAGACACATGGCCACTCGCCTCTACATCGGCAACCTCAACTGGAACACGACCGAGGACACCCTCAAGTCCATCCTCTCCGAAGGCGGTCGCAACGTCACCGACGTCCACCTGGTGATGGACCGCGAAACCGGACGTCCCCGCGGTTTCGCCTTCGCGGAGTTCGCCACCGCGGAAGACGCCCAAGCGGCCATCGAGGCCATGGACGGCATGAACCTGGAAGGTCGTGATCTGCGCGTCAACCTCGCGCAGGAGCGTCCGAAGCGCACCGGCGGCTACGGTGGTGGCGGCGGCGGCGGTGGTCGCGGCGGCTTCGGCGGTGGTGGCGGCGGCGGCGGCCGTGGCGGCTACGGCGGCGGCGGCGGGTACGGCGGTGGCGGCGGCGGTGGCCGGGATCGCGACCGGGACCGCGACAGAGATCGCGACCGCGACCGCGACCGCTACTAGGCTCACACGCTTACCCCTGTGCGAGGGACCCGCTCGGCCTGTGCCGGGCGGGTCCCTGTGCTCGAGGGCGAGCGCGCGCGCTCAGAGGCGATAGGCCTCGGGCGCGGGGTGCAGCGGGCGGTGCATCCACAGCGGTCGGCGCAGGCCGCCCGGCCCGGGTGCGGGGCGCGTCTTGGCCTTCCACTCCTGGTAGACCTCCCAGGACTTCGCCGTGTCGACGCACACGTCGCCGAAGCGGTCGTCGGCGTGCGCGGCCTCGACGCGCACCTTCTGGTGCCAGCAGTGCATGCCGCTCACCGGGTCGGGCTGCACGGCGAAGGTCAGGTTCTGGTTGACGCCGACCTCGCGCCACCAGACGGCCTCCTGCTCGGCGCTGGGCAGCGCGCCGGCGCCGCGGCGCTGACGCAACAGGAAGCGCGTGCCGTCGCGCTCGAGCTCGGCCAGCGCGCTCGACATCGGCGTGCCGCCGACGCGGTCGAAGAGGCGCCAGCGGCCGACGTGGTGCGAGCACGCGACGACGCCCGGGTGGATGCCCTCGGTGACCCACACGCGCGGCACGAACCAGCCCAGGCGCGTGTTCACGCGCGCGAGTCCGCCGTTCACGAGGCCGAGCTTCGCCGCGTCGGAGGGGTGCACCCACAGCGGGTTGGTGTGCGAGATCTCCTGCAGCCACTTCGCGTTGGCCGAGCGCGTGTGGATCAGCGTCGGCAGGCGGAAGGTCGGCAGGAGCGCGCGGTCGCCGGCCTCGAAGTCCATCTCGCGCCAGTGCACCTGCGAGCGGATGTAGCCCGGCAGCGCGTGCTCGCCGAAGCCCCAGTCCTCGAGCGTGCTCGAGTAGAACTCGAGCTTGCGCGAGGGCGTGTGGAAGCCGGCGCGGCGCGTGCCGTCCTCGAGGTCGACGCCGGGCTCGTCGTCGCGCCGCGGGTCCTCGTAGCGCACCTTGCCGGCGTAGGGCACCTCGAACGCGCCGAAGCGACGCATGTACTCGAGCGGCGTGAGGCCGTGGTACTCGGCCGCCTCGGGCAGGCCCGGCACCGAGTTCTCGAACACGTCGCTCCAGTACTCGTCCATGGTCATGGCCTGGCCGGGCCGCGCCTTGGACTCGAAGTACTTCAGGATGCCGCGCGAACCGTCGGGATCGAGGCGCTGGGTGAGCGCGATCCAGAACTCGGCCTCCTCCCAGACCTCGCCCGGGTTGTGGCCGAGCGTCGTGTCGGGCCGGGCGCCCTCGAGCCGCGCGTGCTCGCGCAGCACCGGCTGCCGGAAGCCGATCCAGGTCGCCGAGTGCGTCTCCTGGCTCATCACGTCGTGCCGCTCGGGGCCGAGGCCCATCGGCAGCACGTAGTCGGCCCACTGCGCGGTCTCGCTCCACGTCGGCGTGAGCGCGACGTGACACCCGACGCGCTGCTCGTCCTCGAGCATCTCGATCCACGCGCAACCGTCGGGGTTCGTCCAGACCGGGTTGTAGACGCGCGTGAAGTAGACGTCGAGCTTGGTGCCCTGGTCGCGCAAGAGGTGCGGGAGCAGGAAGCTCATCTCGTAGTGCGAGAGCGGCCACTCGCGCGGCCACTGGCGCTCGTTCCAGCGCGTGATCGCGGGCGGCGAGAGCGGCGGCTTGGGGACGAACTTGTTCCAGGAGTTCGGGTCGAGGCCGCCCTTCGTGCCGACGCTGCCGGTCAGCACGTGCAGCAGCATCAGCGCGCGCGCGACCTGCCAGCCGCCCTCGTGGCCGGCGGCGGTGTTGCGCCACAGGTGGCTCGCGAAGGCGGTGCCGGCCGCGGCGATCTCGTCGGCGAGCGCGCCGACGACCTCGGGCGCGATGCGGCACTCGCGCGCGGCGAACTCGGGCGTGTAGGCGGCGTAGAGCTTCTTCGTCAGCTCGACGAAGCGCTCGAAGGTGCCGGGGCCGCCCTGGTCGTGGCGCGCGAGGTACTCCTCCCAGTTCGTCCAGCGCCGCACGAACGCCGCGTCGTAGCGCCCCGACTCGAGCAGCTCGCGCGCGACCGCGAGCAGCAGCGCGGCCTCGGTGCCCGGCCACGGGCTGATCCAGTGGTCCGCGTGCGTGCTCGTGTTGGAGAGCCGCGTGTCGACCACCGCGACGCGCGCGCCGCGCTCGCGCGCGTCGATGATGCGCTGCGCGTGCGGGTTGAAGTAGTGGCCCGTCTCGAGGTGCGCGCTGAGCAGCAGGATGAACTTGGCGTGCGCGTGATCGGGCGACGGCCGGTCGGCGTGGAACCACAGCGTGTAGCCCAGCCGCGCGCCGGCCGAGCAGACGTTGGTGTGGCTGTTGTGACCGTCGATGCCCCACGCGCCGAGCATGCGCGTGACGAAGTGGTCCTCGCCCGGGCGGCCGACGTGGTAGACGACCTCGTCGTGACGCTCCTCGTCGAAGGCCTTGGCGATGCGCGCGCCGAGGTCGTCGAGCACCGCGTCCCACGTGACCTCGACGAACTCGCCCGAGCCGCGCGGCCCGACGCGCTTGAGCGGCCGCAGGATGCGCTCGCCGTCGCGCACCTGGTTGATCGTCGCCGGGCCCTTGGCGCAGGTGCGGCCGCGGCTGCCGGCGTGCACGGGGTTGCCCTCGAACTTCCGGATCTCGCCCGACTCCTTGTCGACGAACGCGAGCAGGCCGCAGGCGCTCTCGCAGTTGAAGCAGATCGTCGGGATGCAGCGGTAGTGGCGCTCGACGCGCTCGGGCCACGCGGCGGGGTCGAGCTCGACCCAGTCGTCCCACTGGCCGGGCGGCGGGCCGACCGCGAGCTCCCACGGGGACTGGCGCGGCGACGTCGGGCTCGGAGCTTGGTCGGAGGTGCTCATGTTCGGTCGGGGCGCGTCAGCGCAGCAGGCGCTTGCGCGCGCGACGCAGCGCGAGCGCGGCGCTCTTCAGCCGCAGCGCCACGCGCTCGGCGAAGGTGAGGCGCACGGCGTCCTTGTGCACGTACACCGTGTCGCTCTTGTCCTTGTAGAAGCCGCGGTAGCCGTTCGCGGCCATCCACGCCTCGATCTCGGCGAGGTGCGGGTTGAGGTAGGCCGCGCCGTGCGTCTCGATCGCGATCACGCCGGGGCGGCTCGTCATGTGCTTGAGCACGAACCACTCGCTGCCCTCGGTGTCGACGCTGAGCAGCTCGATCGAGCCGTCGTCGATGCGGTCGAAGGTCACCGCCTGCACCTCGAAGCAGTCGTCCTCGCTCACGCGGTAGCCGTCGTTCACGATGGCCGGGCTCGCCGGGAGCTCGCTGACGAAGGTCGAGGCCTCGCGCTGCGCCAGCTTGAGCGGCCCGTTGAAGTCGTAGACGGCGACCTTGTGCAGCGTGACGCACGGCTTGTCGCCGAAGGCGCGCTCGAGCCGCGCGATCGACGACGGGTCGGGCTCGGCCAGCGTCGTGCGCACGCCGGCCTGGATGTAGTCGTAGACGTTCGACGTCTCGGGGACGTAGACGCCCACCTCGGCGACGTGCGCCGGCGCGAAGCCCTTGGCGTGCAGCCGACGGTAGAGCGTGTTGCGGTGCTCGAGGGTCATGGCGGGGCTCACGAGCTCAGGAGATGGGCAGGGCTTGGCCGGCGCGCACCAGCAGGTCTTCGCTGAGCCACAGCCCGGCGAGCGCCAGCGCCGCGGCGGCCTGCGGCGGCGCGCCGACGAGCACCAGCACGAGCGGGAGGAGCGTGCCGCCGAACACGACGCCCAGCCAGTGGTGCAGCATCCACGGGCCGTGCGTGAGGAGGCGCGCGGCGCGAGCGTACTCGACCTCGCGGCCGGCGGGCGCGAGCTTCTCCTCGCGCAGCGTGAACGCCAGGTGCACCGCGAGCGCGACGAAGAGCACGCCCTTCGTGCCGTCGAGCGGGTGGCCGCCGGCGGACGCCGCGGGCTCGAGCAGCAGCAGCGCGGCCGCGCCGGCGACCCCGGCCTGCGCCAGGAGGTGCAGCCAGAAGTGGCGCCGCATCCACAGCACGCGGCCCTTCGCCTGCGCGAACAGCCAGGCCGTGTAGCAGGCGGTCAGCGCGCCGGCGAGCGCCGTCGCGGCGCCGAGCGGCACCCCGCGCATGCCGAAGCCGAAGAGCGCGTCCGCGAGCCAGAGCGCGAGCAGCGCGCTGTAGATCAGGATCAGGTACGAGCCCTTCGTCAGCCACGAGTCCCAGTTGGGCCGCAGCAGGATCGAGAGGAAGCGCTCGGGCCGCTTGAGGTCGGCGACGAGCAGCGCGAGCGTCACGAGCAGCGCGGCGAGCGACGCGCCGGCCACGCGCGCGCCGGGCTGCGCGCCGCCCGTCACGGTGGCGACGAGCCACGCCACGGGCAGCAGCCCCGCCGCGATCGACTTGAAGAAGAGGTAGCCGCTGATCTTGCGCCCCCACAGCTCCTTGCGCGGCACGTCGTACACGGTGCGCGCCTGCGCCTCCTCGCCGCGCATCTTGCGGTCGGCCTCCTCGAAGGCCTGCGCCGCGGCCTGCGTCCCGAGCTGCGGGTCGGCCCACAGGTAGCCGCCGGCCTTGTTCGCCAGTCCCGGGTCGACGTTCGCGACCGAGACGTCCTTGTAGTGGACGTTGGGCTGCGTGCCGGCTTCGGGCTTGCGCGCGACGAGGCGCAGCTCGCGCTTCATCTCCGACACGCGGCTGGTCGGGTCGTCGAAGTCGCCGGGCACGATCGCCTCGGTCGGGCAGACCACCGCGCACGCCGGCGCCAGCCCCAGCGCGGCGCGGTGGGCGCAGAAGTGGCACTTCTCGGCCGTGCCGGTGCGCGCGTTGATGTAGAGCGCGTCGTACGGGCAGGCGTGCATGCAGCTCTTGCAGCCGATGCACAGCGCCGGGTCGACGTCGACGATGCCGGTGGCGTGCTTCTCCAGCGCCGTCACCGGGCAGATGGTCACGCAGGGCGGCTCGCTGCACTGGTTGCAGCGCAGCACGGCGAAGCTGCGGCGCACCTCGGGGAACTCCCCGCGCTCGGTGTACTTGACCCAGGTGCGGAAGTCCCCGAGCGGGACGTCGTTCTCCGACTTGCAGGCCACGGTGCAGGCGTGACAGCCGATGCACCGCGACTGATCGATGACGAATCCGAGTTGCAAGGGGAGGGCTTCCTGGGGGGCCGGGGGGGGCGGGCGGGGCCGGGGATCCTCCCCGGGGGCGGGATCCTCCCCGAGGGCGGGGGGCCGCGTCAAACCGCGGGGGCGCCTTCTGCACCCTGGGACGGCCATCGCGGGCCTCCCAAGGAACGCCGAAAGAAACGGGAGGCACCTGTATCGAAGTCCTCCGCCGGGGCTCTCATGGGCTCCGCAGCCGAGGCCCGAGCTCGGCGTCCCTCAGCCCGATTCGATCATGAGACCTACCGTCCCCCTGGCTCTGGCGGGCCTGTCGCTCGCCTCGACCCTGCCCCTGCTCACCGCCTCCGCGGCTCCCCTCGTGGGGACTCCCGACTGGGAGATCGTGGGCTGGAACGACCTCGGCATGCACTGCATGGACAGTGACTACCAGGTCTTCTCCATCCTGCCGCCGTACAACACCGTCTGCGCGCACGTGGTCGACCAGAACGGCGACCTCGTCGTCCTCCCGGCGGGCGTCACCGTCACCTACCAGGCCGTGGCCGACCCCTCGGGCTCGATCAACACGACCTCGGCCGGCAAGACCGACTTCTGGTCGAAGATGTCCGACTTCTTCGGCGTCAGCCTGCCCGTGAACAACGGTCTGGCCGGTCACAACATGCCCGGCGCGGCCAACACGCCCCAGCCGATGGTGTTCGACCCGGCCTTCAACTGGTTCAAGGCCGAGGGCATCCCGCTCACGCCGACCGACGACGCGGGCCACACGAACAACTACCCGATGATGCGCCTCGAGGTGCGCGACGCCAGCAACGTGCTGCTCGCCTCGACCGACGTCGTGCTGCCCGTCTCGAACGAGATGGACTGCCGCGCCTGCCACTCGAGCGGCGCGGGCCCCGAGGCCATGCCGACGGGCGGTTGGGCCAACCTGCCCGACTACGAGCGCGACTACCGCGTCAACATCCTGCGCCTGCACGACCAGCTCCAGGCCGGCAACCCGCTCTACGCGAGCGCGCTCTCCGCGCAGAGCTTCAACCCGGCCGGCCTCGAGGCCACGGCGATCACCGACGGGCACGCCGTGCTGTGCGCTTCGTGCCACGCGTCGAACGCGCTGCCGGGCACGGGCGTCGCGGGCGTCACGCCGCTGACGCAGGCGATGCACGCCGGCCACGCGAACGTGACCGACCCGATCAGCCACCAGTCGATGGACGCGATCACGAACCGCGCCTCGTGCTACCGCTGCCACCCCGGCTCCGAGACGCGCTGCCTGCGCGGCGCGATGGGCAGCGCGGTCGCGCCCGACGGCACGCTGGCGATGCAGTGCCAGAGCTGCCACGGCGGCATGGCCACCGTCGGTGACTCGGCGCGCGCCGGCTGGTTCGAGGAACCGGCCTGCCAGAGCTGCCACACCGGCTCGGCCACCAACAACAACGGCCAGATCCGCTACCTGTCGGTCTACGAGCCCAACGGCACCGAGCGCGTCGCGGTGAACGCCCTGTTCGCCACGAACCCCAACACGCCGGCGCCGGGCATCGACCTGTACCGCTTCTCGAAGGGTCACGGCGGCCTGCAGTGCGAAGCCTGCCACGGCTCGACGCACGCCATCTACCCGACCTCGCACGTCAACGACAACCTGCAGAGCCTGGCGATGCAGGGCCACATCGGCACCGTCAGCGACTGCCTCGCCTGCCACGACACGAACCCGAACACGGTCACGGGCGGCCCGCACGGCATGCACCCGATCGGGCAGGTCTGGCTCGAGGGCCACAAGGACCCGGGCGAGCACCAGCTCGCGACCTGCCGCGGCTGCCACGGTCAGGACGACCGCGGCACCGTGCTCTCGCGCGCCCAGGGCGACCGCACGATCGTGACCAGCGACTTCGGCACGAAGCACTTCTGGGAGGGCTACACGGTCTCCTGCTACGACTGCCACAACGGCCCGTTCAGCGAGAACGGCAACAACGACGCTGCGCCCGTCGCGCAGAACACGTCGGCCTCGACGCCGGCCAGCGTGCCGGTCGTGATCCCGCTGACCGCGACCGACAACGGCGGCACGCCGACGATCCGCATCGTCAAGCAGCCGACCAACGGCACCGTCGCGCTCGCGGGCAACCAGGCGACCTACTACCCCTTCTCGGGCTTCGCCGGCTACGACGAGTTCACCTTCGCGGCCTCCGACTCCAAGAAGGAGTCGAACCTCGCGACGGCGACCGTGCACGTGACCGCGGGCTACGAGGTCTTCGGCGAGGGCCACCCGGGCGCGACCGGCGAGCCGGTGCTGACCGTCTCCGCACCGCCGACGATCGGCACGGGCGTGCCGGTCCACCTGGGCAGCTCGGCCACCTCGGTGCAGACCGCCTTCGTGCTGTCCTCGACGCGGCCGGACTACCAGCCGACGCCGTGGGGCGGTGTGTTCCTCGTCAAGGACTTCGGCACGCGCGTGATCCAGATCGGTCCGCAGGGCATGAACCGGGTGATGCACATCCCGAACTCGCCCGCGCTGATCGGTCAGAACATCGTGCTGCAGCTCGTCGTGCTCGACCCGGGCGCCTCGAACGGCTACGCCTTCTCGAAGGGCCTGCGCCTGACGCTCGGCGAGTAGTCCGCGAGCCCCGCTGACGAAACGAGCCGGGCCGGCGTCGCGCGACGCCGGCCCGGCTCTCCGTTTGGCGCGGGCGCGCCGCGCGCCTACGGGGCGAAGGTCACCGCGACGCCGTGGCTCAGGTTGAACGCCGTGCCGCAAGGGCTCGCGATCGGGTCGCGGTACCAGACCTGGAAGTTGCGCGTGTCGCCCGCGCTCCAGCCGCCGGTCGCGCCGAGCCCGCCGCTCCAGCTCGAAGTTCCGGCCGCGTTCGGCACGCGCACGCCGAGGCGTCGCACGTTCTGGCCCGCGCAGCGCAGGCCGTCGCCGAAGATCGCGCCGGCGCCGCCGGCCACCTGCGCGTCGCCCGAGAAGAGCAGCGCGGGCTGGTTCGGCAGGAGCTGCGCCGCGTCGAAGCCGAGGTCGTCCGCGCCCACGCTCGCCGTGCCGGTGCCGGCGAGCGTCGCACCCGCGCCGCTCGAGTTCGCGCAGCCCTCGGTCGCGCCGCCGGCGTTGCCGCACGGGCACGCGGTGCCGCTGCCGTCGCCGAAGCAGTAGGCCGTGCCCGGCGGCGGCGGCGTGCACGACGTGACGGCGAAGCTCGACACCAGGCAGCCGTTGATCGTGCAGAACGTCGCGCAGAGGTTGTTGTAGGTGCCCGTGATGTGGATCTGGTCGCCGAGCACGTGCCCGCCGAAGGCGCTGCCCGTGTTGTCCTGCAGGACGATGCCCGAGTCGGCCTGGAACAGCAGGTTGCAGCCACCGAAGGGCTGGTTGATGAGCGTCCCGCACTCGTCGATCGTGATCTGCGCCGACGCCGCGGCGGCGAGGGCGAGCGGGGCCAGCGCGCCGAGCAGGCGGCGCGAGAAGGTGTGAAGTCGCATGGTGGGTATGGGGGTGGAGGTCACCGAGTCAGGCGAGCCGCATCAAGGCGCCCAGGTCGCCTCGACGCCGTTCGTGAGGTTGAACGCCGAACCGCAGGGCGAGCCCGACAGGTCGCGATACCAGAGCTGATAGCGCTTGGTCTGTCCGGCGCTGACGCCGCCGGCCGCGCCGATGTCGACGCTCGTCGCGGAGTTACCGCTCGCGTCGGCCACGCGCACTTGCAGGCGCACCACGTTTCCGCCGGCGCAACGCAGACCGTCGCCGAACTGAGTGCCCGCGCCGCCGTTGACCTGGTTGTCGCCCTGGAAGTAGAGGCCCGGCTGGTTCGGGACGAGGCCCGAGCCGCTGAGCACGCTGTTGGCCGCGGACAGGCTGAAGCTGCCCGTGCCCGCGAGCGCGGCGCCCGCAGCGTTGACGCTGTTGGCGCAGCCGCTGCTCGCGCTGCCGCCGTTCGCGCACGGGCACGGCGTGCCCGAGCCGTCGCCGAAGCAGTAGGTGGACGCCGTCGTGATGCTGCCGAACTTCAGGCTCAGCGCAGCGTTCACGTCGTCGAGGATGTTCGGGAAGTTCGGGTTCGAGGTGCCCTCGACGCGCAGACCGATGTGCGTCGCGCCGTTCGCCATCAACGCCGCGACGGCCGCCGTCGCGTCGATGGAGTAGTTGAACGACGCGTCGATGGGCGGGTGGTACGAACCGGTACCGACCACCACCGCGGCCACCTGGTAGTCCGACAGGTCGGCCACGCCGTTCGCGTCGTACACGAGGAAGTCGAACGTGCGCACGCCGTTGTCCGCGGCGTTGTTGACGCTGACGGTGCCCGTGAACTGCGCCATGGTCGGCGTCTGGCCGGCGAAGCCCGTCACGTCGTACTCCTGGCAGGCGCGGTCGGCACGCGTGGGCTGCAAGCCGATCAGGCCGACGAACGAGTTGAACGAGTCGCCCACGTTGTCGACGGGCTCGTCGTGCACCGAGAAGGCGACGGCCGGCGTCACCAGGTGGACGGCGTCGGCGAGCGTCGGCGGAGCGAGAGAAGCGAGGCACGCAAGGGTCGCGCAGGCGGTGGTTCTCATGGGGGGCGTGCCGGGAGGGAGGAGCGACGGGGGCTTCGGCCGAAAGGCGTGAACCGTCGTCGAGGCTAGCCGCGGGGAGCGATCCGCGCAGCCCCCCCTCGCGGCGCGGGCGCTGGCGAGTGGGCGCGCGGGGCGTGCGGTCCGCCGCTCGCGGCCCGCGGCGGGCGCGACGGGCGCGGCGGACTTCACGCAAGTCCAACCGGAGGCGACCGGGCCGGGCGGCGGCGGTCAGCTCCGCGGGGCGCGCGCCGCGCTTCCGCTCAAGCGTCCAGCCGTACCAGGACGATGGTACGGTCGCATGGACTGGCGAGTGGACCCCGCCCGCGACACGCCGCCCTGGCGGCAGCTCGTGGACAGCGTGTTGGACGCGGTGGCGAGCGCGGAGCTCGCGCCCGGCGACCAGTTGCCCTCGGTGCGCCAGATGGCGGCCGAGGCGCTGGTGAACCACAACACGGTCGCCCGCGCCTACCGCGACCTCGAGCAGCTCGGGGTCGTGCGCGGCGAGAACGGGCGCGGGGTCTTCGTGCAGGCCGGAGGGCCCGACGTGGCGCGCGCGCTGCGCCGCGACGAGACCCTCGACGCCTTCCTGCGCGCGGCCGCGGAGGCCCTGCGCGCCGGCCATGCCCTCGACGATCTGCTCGCCGCCCTCGCACAGGGCCGGAGGCTCTCGGCATGACGACGCTCCTCTGCGCCTCGGCGCTCTACAAGACCTACGGCGAGCGGCGCGTCCTCGTGGACGCCGCGCTCGAGCTCCACGCCGACGAGACGGTCGTACTGCTCGGCACGAACGGCGCGGGCAAGTCGACGCTCCTGCGCTGCCTGCTCGGGCTCGAGCGGCCGGACCTCGGCGAGGTGCGCGTGCTCGGCGCGACGCCGCGGCGCGCGCTCGACCGCGTCGGCTACGTGCCCGACCAACCCGACGTCGACGGCTGGATGACGCCGCGCGAGCTCTACCGCTTCCTCGCGCCGCACTACGCGACGTGGGACGTGCAGCGCGCCACGCGCTTCGCCGAGGCGCTCGCGGTGCCGATGGCGACGCGCTTCGAGCGCCTGTCGCGGGGCGAGGCCGCCAAGGCGATGCTGGTCGCCGCGCTCGCCCCCGCGCCGCCGCTCGTCGTGCTCGACGAGGCCTTCGCGCGCCTCGCGCCGCCGGTGCGCGAGGAGGTGCTCGAGTTCTTCGTGCGCGAGGCCCCCACCGAGGGCGGCGCCGCGCTCGTCGCGACGCACGACCTCGACGTGGCCGCGCGCCTCGCCGATCGGGTGCTGCTGCTCGACGGTGGCCGGCTGCACGAGTTCCACGAGCTGCACGGCGAGGGCGGCGGTCCGCTCCCCGCGCGCCTGCGCTCGCTCTACGACGGACGCGCGACGGAGGCGCTCGCCGGATGAACGCAGGACACGCACACCTGTGGCGCGAGTGGCGGGAGCACCGTCGGGCGCTGGTGTTCCTCGCCGTCTGTCTCGCCTTCGCGGCGGCGGCGCTCTCGACGCTCGTCCCGATGACCGCGCTGCGCGGGCCCGAGCCGGTGCGGTGGTGCGCCGTGCTCGTCGCGGGCACCGTGCTCGTGTCGGTCGGCTCGGACCTCTTCGCCCGCGAGCGGCAACGCGGCACGAGCGCGTGGCTCGCGCGCCTGCCGCACGGGCTCGAGCGCGCCTTCGCGGCGAAGCTCGCCTTCTTCGCGCTGCTCGTGCTCGGAACGGTCGCGTACGGGCTCGCGCTGGGTTACGCGGTGGCGCTCGCGCGCACCGGCTACCTGCCCGCGCACGTGCTCGACGACCTGAACCCCTGGAGCGTCGCGCTCGCGACGCTGCTGCTCGTCTGGGTCTTCGCGGCCTCGGCGTGGGTGAAGAGCAGCGCGCTCTCCGTGCCGGTCGCGGCGCTCTTCCTCGCGCTCGTCGGCGGGCCGGCCTGGTGGATGGTCTCCCATGCCGGCACCTTCGGCTTGAGCCGTGCGAGCCTCGACGTTCAGCTCGGGTGCTTCGCGCTCGGCGCGGTCGCGAGCGCGTGGGTCGCGTTCGTGCGCGGCGAGCTCCGGCGCGGCGCGCGTACGAGCGCGCTCGCCGCGAGCCTCGGCGTCGCGGCGCTCTCGTTCGCGCCCTCGTGGGCCTGGGCCGGGCAGAAGTACCTCGACCTGCAGGTCACGACGCCGCGCGCCGTGGGCGCGTACCTCGGCCGCGGCGAGCGCTTCGCGTTCGTCAACGTCGCGAACGAGCTCCCCAACGACCCGCGTACGCGCTTCGGCTCGCTGGAAGCCGCCGTGCTCGTCGACCTCGAGACCGGTGAGCGGCGCACCGTGGGCAGCTCGTCGCGCTCGACGTGGCAGACTCCGCGCAGGTTCAATCACGGCGGCGGTCTCGTCGATGGAGCGCGGCTCCCCTACGCGGAGCTCTGGGACGTCCCCGTGCTCGGGACCGACTTCACGAAGCGCTGGTTCGCCGGCGACACCGCCCTGGAGCTCGACGCCCAGCCCGAAGCGCCCGAGCTCCTCGACGAGCTCGGCTGGCCCCCCGCGTCGCGTCCGAGCGCCGACGAGGTCTACACCGCCGTCTCCGCCGGCCGCGGCTACTGCCTGCGGATCCATCACTCCGACGACGATCGCTACCGCATGCTGCACTGGGATCCGGTGACGGGGATCTGCGTCGACCTCTCCGCGAGCCTGGGGCTCAGCGCGGCCGACGGCGTGCTGAGCGCCTACGTCCGCGACGGGTGCTGGCTCGTGCAGCTGCGCAGCGCGCCGCCCTGCTGGTACGACCCGGCGACGCAGACGCTCGAGCGCGCGGAGGAGATCGCGCCCGACGACCTGGTCTGCGGCGTGTACGACGACGGGACGCTGCTGCTCCTGCGTGAGGGTGTGCCCGTGCGCCTCGACCCGGTGAGCGGCGAGGTGCGCGCGCTGCACGTCATCGGCACCGCGAGCGAAGCGCCCAGGCTGACGCACCTCTCGGGGACGAGCGCGCTGCTCCGGTCGAACGGCCACGAGGTGTTCCAGGCCTCCGGCCCGGACTACCAGAAGCGCGCGGCGCTCGTCGTGCTCGATGCGCGCGCGGACACGCTGGAGTTCCTCGGCGACGACACAGCCATGGGTTCGTGGGTGCTGGCGCGCGGCGAGCGCCGCACGCTCGTCAGCGACGCGCGCGGCCTCCTGTGCGTCGACCGCGACAGCGGCGAGCGGCGGCGCGTGCTCGAGCTCGTGCCCGACCCCGCGCCCTGACGCGCGCGGGTCAGGCCATCAAGCCGAACGCGGCGAGCACCAGCAACACCACGCCCACGCCGACCAGGATCCCCAGCACCAGCCCCAGGATCTTCCACCACGAGAGCGGGGCCTGCCCGACCACGCGGCCGGACTGGCCGTGGACGAGCACGGTGTAGACCTTGCCGCCGAGCTCGTACTGCAAGCTCCACAGCGGGAGCAGCACGTGCTTCCAGCGCACGCCGGTGAACTCGTTGCGCACGCGCAGGTCGCGGTAGGTGTCGCCGGGCACGTCGCCGGCGCAGTGCGCGCGCTGGCGCTCGACCATGCCGCGATGCGCGGCGATCCAACCGTCCTCGAGGTCGACGCTGTACTCCTCGGCGCGCCAACCGGCGAGGTACTCCGGCCGGTAGGGCACGAGCGCGTCGGTGCGATAGTCGCCGAGCTCGACGAGCAGCCCGGGCGAGAGGCCCGTCGAGGCCGGCACGAGCCAGTCGTCGTAGCGGTCGTCGCGGTCGCCCCACGCCGGCCGCCAGCGCGTGTGCCGGACGGTGCGTGTCTGCACCGTCGGCTTGCCGTTGACCATCGTCGTGTAGGTCTCGGTCGTGTAGTAGTACGTGCCCGAGTCCGCCCGCCAGTCCGAGTGCACGCGCGCGTCGAAGGTCCAGAACGGCACGTACAGGCCGACGGCCTCGAAGCGCCGCAGCGTCTTCAGCGCGTTCGGCCGGAACCAGAGCTTCTTGCGCCAGCGATGGAAGCGCTCCTCGACGCCCGCGCGGCCGACGTCGAGCGGGACGAGCGACTCGGGGCGGATCGCGTTGCGGTTGGCCTCCTGCGCGAGCACGTTGGCCGAGCCGCAGTAGACGCAGACGTCCGACGTCGCGCTGCCGGTGAAGGTCACGCGCGCACCGCAGGTCTCGCAGCGCGCGACGCGCAGCTCGACGCCATAGCCGCGCGGCGCGCTGGCCTCGTCGAGGCCGCGCTCGACGATCACCTCGTCACCGAGCGCCACGGCCTGCGTGTGGCCGCAGTACTCGCAGGCGAGCGCGTCGGCGTCCGGGTCCCAACGCAGCGTGGCCCCGCACTCCTCGCACGGGAACTCGGCGGCGCCGCTCTCGGCGACCTCCTCGGGCGTCTCGCTGGGGTCCAAAGGTTCGATCCTGGGGCGTGGCCGCGGTCCTGGCGCGGCGTTGAATAGGCCACTATTCTGCGCGTACGCGGCGCGCCGTTCCATCGGCGCACCGGGTACGACCCACCCGAGGTTCCATTCATCGCGGCCCCGCGCGGGCCCAATCGGCAAGGAGACGAGCTCATGGGCATGATCGACTGGTTCAAGCGCGGCGTCGGCGAGATGATGGTCGCGCGGCCGGACGCCGCGAAGGCGCAGGTCGTCTGGAAGCACCCGGACCCGACCATCCCCATGAAGTCGCAGCTCACGGTCGAGGCCGACGAGCAGGCGGTCTTCTTCCGCGACGGCAAGGTGGTCAAGACGATGAGCGCGGGGCGCTACACCCTCGACTCGTCGAACCTGCCCTTCCTGTCGAACCTCGTCGACAGCTTCACGGGCGGCAACGTCTTCATCACCGAGGTCTTCTTCGTCTCCACGCGCGAGATCACCGGCATCAAGTTCGGCGGTCGCGTGGGTCACGTCGAGGACCCCAAGAGCGGCGTGCCCGCCGAGACGATGGTGCACGGCGAGTTCTCGTTCCGCGTCTCCGACCCCGAGAAGCTCATCGTGGGCCTGGTGGGCATGGGCCGCGCCGACTCGCACCACGTGCGCTCGTGGATGAAGGAGCAGGTGCTCAAGGTCATCCGCGACCGCATCGGCGAGCTGCTCGTGAAGAACAAGTGGCCGCTGCTCGACGTGACGAGCGGCGCCTACACCGAGGAGCTCGAGACCGACGTGCTGAAGGGTCTCCGCGACCACGTCGAGAGCTACGGCCTGCAGATCGTGCGCCTGGGCAACTTCGTCGTCGGCATCGACGAGGAGGACGCCGCCAACCTGAAGCGCCTCTACACCGACGCGGCGTACCTGCGCACCGTCGGCGGCGTCGGCGAGTACCAGAAGTTCGCCGCCGGCAAGGCGATGATGGGCGCGGGCGAAGGCATGGCGAAGGGCGGCGGCGCCGGCGGCGACGCGGGCGGGCTGCTCGGCGGCGCGGGCCTGGGCGTCGGCTTCGGCATGGCGCAGATGCTCGTGCGCGACCACCAGGGCGGCGAGGTGCTCGCGCCCGCGGCGGCCGGCATCGTCTGCCCGCACTGCATGGCCAACGTCTCCGCCGGCGCGTTCTGCTCGAGCTGCGGCCAGGCGCTGAAGGCCAAGGAAGCGCCCGCCGAGTCGGGCGCGGGCTTCTGCTCGCAGTGCGGCACGCCGTTCTCGCCGGGCGCGGCCTTCTGCGGCGGCTGCGGCGCCAAGCGCTCCTGACGAGGCGATGTCCGACGCGGCTCGCAAGTGCGCTCAGTGCGGCGCGGCGCCGAAGAACGTCGCGGCGAAGTACTGCGAGTACTGCGGCGCGGAGCTCCCGAGTCCGGCGACCCCGCCGGTCGTCGGACCGCACGGCGACCTCGAGGCGCGCTTCGCCGCGCTCGAGGTGCACGACAGCCTGCCGCGCCTGATGCGGCTCACGCCGAGCACGGGCGCGATCACGACCGGCTTCGTGGTCATGATCGTGTTCGGCGTGTTCTTCACCGCGGTCGCGCTGTTCATGACCGGCACGTTCGCGCTGCTGACCGGCCCGTTCGCGCTGTTCCCGCTGCTCTTCGTCGCGGTGGGCATCTTCACGGTCGTGAAGGGCGCGCAGAAGGCCACGGCCATGTCCTCCGCACCGATGGAGCGCGTGCCCGTCGTGATCCTCGACGAGCGCACGCAGATCACGGGCGGCGGCAAGAACTCCTCGGCGCACACGAGCTACTTCGCGCTCGTCGAGAGCGCCTCGGGCGAGCGCGGCGAGTACCAGACCCTGCCCAAGGTGGCCGGCAAGCTGAGCCGCGGCGACGTCGGCGTGGGCTACTTCAAGGGCGAGTACCTGGTCGACTTCCAGCGCGTGCCCGTCTGAGGCGCGCGAACCTCGCGATGAGAGCACGTCACGCCTCCGCGTCGCCGTACGAGGCGACCATCGGCTTCTCGCGCGCCGTGCGCGTCGGCCGGCGCATCCTCGTCTCGGGCACCGCACCGATCGCGGCGGACGGGACGACGCTCGAGGGCGACGCCTACGCGCAGACGCGGCGCTGCCTCGACATCGCGCTCGAGGCGGTCGCCGCGCTCGGCGGCAGCGCGCGCGACGTGGTGCGCACGCGCATGTACCTCGTCGACGCCGCCGACCAGGACGCGGTCGGCCGCGCGCACGGCGAGCGCTTCCGCGACGTGCGCCCGGCCGCGACGATGGTGGTCGTCGCCGCGCTGCTCGATCCGCGCTGGCGCATCGAGCTCGAGGTCGAGGCCGAGCTCGACGCGTGAGCGCGCGGCGCGCGAGCGCGCCCTCAAACAGACGAGCCACCCCTCGCGGAGTGGCTCGAAGAGGGTGACAAGCACCTCTCGCGAGGGAGCGCTTCGCCGGCAGGGCCTGGTTGATCCCCCCAGGGCAGTCCACCCTAGACCAGGTCCTGCGACGGTCACGCCTGCCTGCCGTCGGTGACGAGCCGGAGCTCGCCACTCACCACGATCCTGCCTTGACTAGAGACCCTGAGTCGTGGTGGTCGTGCGCGCCGTGGCGCGTGTGTAAAGAACGGGCGCTGGAGCTCGGCCTCTCTCGCGCGGACTCGTTCCCGCCTGCCGGGTGCGAGTGCTGCCGTGCGCGAGTTCCCCGAGGTCGCTCACTACGCCGACGCCCGAGGGAGGTTGCGCGGAAACGGGTAAGAAGGGAGTTCGAGGCTCGCCGAGCTCCTGCCCACCCGCATCCCTAGTCGCCGAGTCGCGTGCGGTCGAAGGGATCCGTCTGTAAAACAGCTCCCCACGTCCCGCATGATCGCCACGCTCCTCTACCACCTCGCGCTCGCCGTCGTCGAGTTGCTCCTGCTCCGAGCGGCTCGAACGCGCGCGCCTTGGTCCGACGTCGTCGTGCTCGTCGGCGCGGGCGTCGCCGCGCTCGCGCTCGGCGCGGCGCTCGGGTTCGCCGGCGGCCTGGGCGTCTTCGGCGTGCTGCGCCTGTACGCCTGGGCGGCCTTCCTGCACGCGCCGCTGCTGCTCGTCGCGCTCGCGCGGCGGCACGGCGCGCAGCGCGCCTGGATGCGCAACGTCCACGGCGCGGGCGCGCTCGGCCTCGGCGCGCTGGCGCTGCACGGCTTCGTGCTCGAGCCCACGAACCTCCAGCTCACGCGCGTCGAGCTCGAGAGCGCGGACGTCAGCGCGCCGCTGCGGCTCGTGCTCGTGGCCGACGTGCAGACCGCGCACGTCGGCGCGTACGAGCGCGAGGTGCTCGAGCTCGTGATGGCGCAGCACGCCGACGCGATCTTCTTCGCCGGCGACTACGTGCACCTCGGCGGCGAAGCCGGGCGCGAGCAGCGCGAGGCGCTCGCGCGGCTGTTCGAGGAGGTCGGGCTCGCCGCACCGCTCGGCGTCTACGCCGTCGGCGGGAACACGGACTGGCCCGGCTGGGAGGACGTCCTCGCGCGCGTCGACGCGGAGTGCTTCCTCGCGCGACGCACAGTGCGGCGCGGCGAGCTCAGCGTCACGGGCCTCACGCTGCGCGAGTCGTTCGCGACGGACCTTGCCGTCGCCGACGCGCCGGGCTTCCACGTCGTGCTGGGCCACGCGCCGGACTTCGCGCTCGGCGACGTCGCGGCCGACCTGCTGCTCGCGGGTCACTGCCACGGCGGGCAGGTGCGGCTGCCCTTCTTCGGCCCGCCGATCACGCTCTCGCGAGTGCCGCGCGCGTGGACCTCGGGCGTTCACGAGGTCGCGGCCGGCACGACGCTGGTCTGCTCGCGCGGCATCGGCATGGAACGGGGCGAGGCGCCGCCGCTGCGCATCCTGTGCCCGCCCGAGGTGGTCGTGATCGACGTGCTGCCGGCCGCGCCGTAACGCACAGCGGGTTTCCGCCGATCGCTGCAACCCGGCGGCAGCGCCACCGGTACAAGCGGACCGTGGACGGCGAGCTGCGTTGCGAGGACCCGGCGGGGTCCGCGCCCCTCGAGGCGCGGCTGGCGGGAGAGCTGCCGCGGCTGCGCGCCTACCTCGGCCGCGTGGCCGGCCGCCGCGGCGACGTCGACGACCTCGTGCAGGAGTGCGTCGCGCGCGCGCTGCGCCTGGGCGCGAGCTACGACCGTCGGCGCGCGCTGTGGCCCTGGCTGAAGCAGACCGCGCTGCGCGTGCTGCTCGACCAGCGCGAGCGCGAGGGCCGCGCGCCGCGTACCGCGCTGGTCGACGAGCCGGCGAGCTGGGACCGCGACGCGCTTGCGCAGCGCGACGAGGTCGCGCGCCTGCTCGCGCGCCTCGCACCGATCGAGCGCGACGTGCTCGTGCGCTTCCACGCGCGCGGCGAGAGCGTGGCGGCCATCGGCGCCGCGCTCGCGCTGCCCGAGGGCACGGTCAAGTCCCACCTGCACCGCGCGCGGCGACGCCTCGCGCAGGAGACCCGCGATGACGACTGAAGACGACCTGTACTGGGCGCGCGTGAACGCCGCGCTCGACGAGCGGCGCGACCCGCGCGCGGACGCGCACGTCCTCGAACGGCTCGCTTGCGACGGCGCCGCGCGCGACGAGGTCGCGCGGCTCACGCGCGTGCTCCTCGCGCTCGAGCGCGAAGGCGCGACTGCGGCACCGGTGCCGCCGCGGTGGACGCGCTACCTCGCGCCGCTCGCCGCCGGTCTGCTGGGCCTCGCCGGACTGTGGCGCTTCGCGGCCGGCGCGGACCCCGCGGGGTCGCTGCCCCCGCACGGACCTTCGGCCGAGGTGCTGCGCCTCGAGCTCACCGTCGTCCACGAGCACGCCGACGGGCGCAGCACCGTGCAGTTCACGCCGGAGCGCCTCCTGCGCGCCGACGAGCGGCACTACGCCGGCGAGGTCTCCGCCTCGATCACGACCACCACCACCGCCACCCTGCGACCCCACTGACGCCATGCGAACCCCGCTCCTCTGCCTCGCGCTCTGCGCGCTCTCGTCGACGGCCCTGCCGCAAGCGGAGGCGCTGCTGCGCAAGCCTCCGACCCTCGGCGCGCCCCAGGAGGAGGCCAAGCTCACCGTCGTGCTCTACGACGTGCGCGACCTCCTCGACCAACTCACGCCGCGCTCCATCGAGCTCGCCGAGGACCTCAAGGGCGACTTCGCCGAGGCGCTCGCGCGCAAGCACGAGGCGCGCAAGGCCGAGTCGCTCGAAGAGCTCGGACGCGGGCTGCAGCTCTTCGTCGAGCCCGCGTGGAACAAGGAGAAGAACCGCTGCGAGTCGATCACCGGCGGCGTGCTCGCGTTCGGAGCGACGGCGGAGCAGCACACATGGATCGCGAAGACGCTCGACGCGCTGCGCGCGCGGCCGCTGCCCACGGTGCTGATCGAGACGACCTACCTCGAGATCCCGCGCAACGGCCTGCGCGAGCTCGGCTTCGAGAGCGGACCCTACGGCTCGCTGACGCCCGAGCAGGAGACCAAGCTGCGCGAGGCGATGCACGCGGCCAAGAGCGGCAAGGGCTGGGACGTGCTCATGACACCCGAGATCGTCACGCGGCCGTTCTCGCCGTGCAGCATCGAGACCTCGAACCAGGTCGCGTACGTGAAGGACTGGACCGTGCACCTGATCGAGCCCGAGCAGCAGCTCATCGCGGACCCGGTCGTCGACACGGTCTCGGAGGGGCTCAAGCTCGACCTGACGTGCGCGGCGCTCGCCGAGGGCCGCTTCGGCGTCGACCTGCGCTTCGAGCGCTCCGAGCTGGAGCGCCCCATCCGCACCAAGAAGGTGCGCATCGCGACCGACCCCGCGTCGGACGTCTCGATCTCGCTCCCAGAGGTGACCACGGTGCGGCTCGAGACGAAGTTCACGCTGCAACCCGGCCGCCTGACCGCGTTCACGACGCCCACGAGTCAAGAGGACCGCGACTTCGTGATCCTGCTGAGCGTCGCGCCGGTCACTCCGGCGGAGACGCCGGCGGCTCCCGCAGCACCCGGATCGGATCCCCGACGCTGACCTCGCCGCCGCGCACCACCGTGCAGAGGACGCCGCGCCCGCGGCGTCCTCGCTTGTTGGCGCGCAGCACCTTCTTCACCGCCGTCACGCCGTAACGCTCGTGGAACAACCGGCACGGCTGGTGCGGCTGCGGGCTGACCTCGAGCAGCGCGCCGCCGAGCTCGAGCCGCGTACCGACGGGCAGGTTCTTCTCGCTGAGGTCGAGGTCGACCTGGAAGTTGTCGCCCGAGAGCGCCATGCGCTCGGGCTCCGCGCCGGCGAGCGAGGCGAGCACGTGCACGTTGATCAAGCTGACCTGGTCGGGGCCGAGCTTCTTCGGGTCGCTCGCCCAGCGGTCGCCTTCGAGCCCGCCGTCCGCGAGCACGCGCACCCGCGCGAGCCGTCGGCGGCCGCCGCTGCCGAGCTCGGGCGGCCGGATGACGATGTCACGCACGACGCCCGCGTCGGTCGGCGACGCGGGCAACCCGGCGTACCAGAGGTCGAAGCGGAAACCGAAGTCCATCAGTGACCCGCGAGGTCGCGCAGACGATCGAGCACCCGCTGCGCCTCGCCGCTGTCGAGCGACTTGCAAGCGGCGTCGACGCCCTCGGCGAGCGTCAGGCAGCGGCCGGCGGCCTTGAGCACCAGCGCGGCGCCGAGGATGCTCGCGTTGCGCGCGGGCCCGGGCTCGCCCACCAGCACGAGCTGAGTGACCTCGCCCGCGGCCTTCACGAGCGCGGGGTTGTCGCCGGCGCCGCGGCCGGGCGGCGCGGGGCTGAAGAGCGGCAGCTCGGGGTCCTCGCAGCCGCCGAGGCCGAAATCCTCCGGCTCGAGCACGAGCGACACGAGGTGGTCGCCCGCGAGCTCGATGCCGCGCGTGCGGCGCTTGAGCGACGGCACCACGCTGCCCTCGACGCCCTGCACGGCGAGCGCGCGCCGGTGGCCGAGGCCTTGCATGACCTCGACGGCCACGCCGAGCACCGGTCCGCCCTGCGCGCCGACGACGACGGCGGCGTTCGCGGGGCAGATGAGCTTCTCGACCGTCGCCATCGCGGTGCGCATGCGCACGTCCTCGCGGATGCGGCGCATGCCCATGAGCGGCGGCAGCAGCCCGCTGACCGAGCACGCCGCGAAGCGCGTCTTGACGACCCAGTCCTCGGCCTCGGAGGCGTCCCAGGTCATGCCCGCGCCGAGGTGCTCGAGCACGCTCGCGGCGGTCAGGCCGCGCTGCGGCGGCACGCAGCGGTCCGTCGTGACGAGCACGCGCGCGCCGGCGCCGGCGGCGATCAGACCGGCGGCCACGTCGAGCGGCGGGGCCTGCTCGTGGCCGTCGTTGGGCGAACAGATGGCGACGAGCCCCTGCACGCCCTCGCACGGCAGCGTGGCGCGCGAGCGCGCCGAGCGGGCGAAGCCCTTCAGCTCGTCGACCGTGATACCCTTCGCGCGCAGGGCGACGAGGAAGGCCGCCACCGTGATCTCGCTCTCCGCGCCGCTCAGGATGCACTCGAACGCGCGGAAGCCCTCCTCCTCCGTGAGGTTGCGGAGGGCCTTGCGGCCCGGGGTGACGATGCGCAGGAGGTCGGGGAGGTTCAAAGGCTCCTCGGGCGACGGTGGGTGGGGCTGGAGGGCCGCCGCGCGCACCGCGTGCTTTCCTCTAACCGGTTGCTGGGGGTCAGGTTAGCAGACACGCCCCGGGGCGCACCGTCTTTCTCGGCCGGCGCGGGCTCGGACGTGAAGCACCGCGGGCCGGTCCCCCGCGCGAGGGGACCGGCCCGCGGCCGCATCGCTGGCGCGTCGGCGTCACTCGCCGCCTTCGCCCTCTTCCCTGTCCTCGTCCTTCGCGTCGTCCTTGGGCTCCTCCGCGGGCGCGTCCTCGCCGGCGTCGAGCTTGGCCGCGGGGGCGAGCTCGACCTCGGGGCGCGGGCGGATGTGGGCGAAGTAGAGCTCCTGCTGCTTGTCGTAGACCAGCTCGCCGTCGATCACGGTGTACTGGACGAACGTCTGGTAGTGCAGCAGGTCGCCGTCGGTGACGATCAGGTCGCAGTCCTTGCCGACCTCGAGCGAGCCGACGCGGTGGCCGATGCCCATCATGCGCGCGGGGATGCGCGTGATGGAGTCGACGGCGAGCGCTTCGGACAGGCCGCCGCGGACCGCGAAGTCGACCTCGATGGGCAGGTGCATGATGTCGCGGCCGACGATGCCGTCGAGGGCCACGCCCTTCGACTCGGGCACGATCGCGACCTGGACGCCGGCGGCCGAGAGGATCGCGGCGTTCTCGATCGAGGAGCCGCCCTCGCGCACCAGCGACTCGTCCTTGTCGCGGCGATCGCGCGCCGAGAGGATCGCGAACGCTCCGGCGCGGCCGAGCTCGTCGGCGACCGTCCAGCCTTCGCGGCAGTCGTCGATCACCGGGCGGAAGCCGAACTCCTGGGCGAGGCGCGCGACGTTGAGCAGGTCGGCGCGCTCCGCGGCGCGGAACATCGGATAGACGCGACCTTCGAGCACCTCGAGGACCGTGCCGTCGACGCCCTTCTTGTCGGGCTCCTTCAGCTCCTTGTCCTTCTTGACGTCGATCTCCCACTGGCGGTACTCGCGCAGGTACTGGGAGGCCCGCTGGAACTTCTCGATCAGCGAGCGCTTGGCGGCGCCGCTCGAGAGGCTCATCGAGGCGAACGCGTCGTCACGCACGACGATGCCGTCGAAGTCGTAGGGCAGCGGCGGCTCGTGCGGGACGTAGCGCTTGAGCTTGACCGCCGAGCGGCCCTGGCCCGTCGTCGTGATGCCGGCGGCGAGGCCGAGCACCATGTTCGACGAGAACGGGTCGATGCTGTCGCGGAAGTCGCCGCCCGTACCGAGCAGCCCCGACGAGCTGATCGCGACGAGGCCGGGGTAGACGCGCATGCCCTGCGCGTCGAGCACGTCGACGCGGAAGTCGCGCTTCTCCTCGGGTACGTCGGTGTAGTAGTCGCGGCCGGGGATGTCGACGTCGTAGCCGATCTCGACGATCTTGCCGTCCTTGGCGAGCAGCGTCGCGTCGCGCAGGATCTCACCGGTGCCGGTGTAGATGTCGGCGTGCGTCACCGCGAACCAGGCCGTCTTCTCCTCCTCGGGGACGGACTTGTCCTCGGCCTCCTCGCTCTCGTCGCCCTTCTTCTCCTCGTCGTCGAAGGCGAGGGCGCGCGCCCCCAGCGAGACGCCGAAGGTCGCGACGAGGACCGCCGCGAACGCGGCACGCTTGGTGTGCAGGAGCTTCATCAGTTGACCTCCCCGGAGACGATCTGACCTTCGAGCATGACGGCGACGGGGCGCACGCCCGGCTCGAACGGGTCGCGGTCGAAGAAGACGAGGTTCGCGTCCTTGCCGGCCGAGATGCTGCCGAGGCGATCGCCCAGGCCGAGCACTTCCGCGGGCTCGAGCGTCATCGCGCGCAGCGCCACCTTCGGCGGCAGCCCCGCGGTGACCAGCCCGCCGACGTCGGTGAGCCAGTCCACGTTGTCGCTGGTGCTGTCCGAGCGCGGCGTCAGCACGAGCTTGGCGCCGGCCTTGGCGAACTCGTTGGGCAGGTTGCGCTGACGCATCGTGTTCGGGTGCAGGCTCAGCACGGGGTCCATGACCACGCGGCAGCCGCGCTTGCCGACCATCTCGGCGACGTAGAAGACGTTGCTCTCGCGCTGGATCGGGATGCGCAGGTCCCAGTCGAACTCCTCCTTGCCGATCGCGTCGACGAGGTGCAGGTACTCCGCAGCCGTGTCGATCGAGATCAGCGCGCGCAGCTCCTTGGCGCGCAGCGCGAGGAAGGCCTCGGCCTCGGGGTCCTTGTCAGGCGCGACGTACGGACCCGGGCCCGCGTCCTTCGCGTCCTTGTCCTTGTCGTCGTCCTTCTTCTTCTTGTCCGCCTTCTCCTTGTCCTTCTCCCACTTCTCGCGCTCCTTCTGCTCCTTCTCGATCCACTTGTCGGCCTTCTCGAAGCCGTCGCGGATCATCTTCTTGGAGCTCCCGGAGGCCTGCAGGATGACCTTCAGGTACGCGTCGTCCTTGAGGATCATCTCCTCGCGCGTGTCGCCCTTCGTGCGCACGGCGACGGCGCGGCCGGGGATGCCGTTGCCGGCGGGGTACAGGCCCAGCGTGGTGATGCCCGCGTCGAGGAGCTCCGAGTAGTCCTCGTAGGCGGGGTACAGCTCGCTCGACGCGCGGTTGCCTGGCTCGGAGCCGCTGCCGCCGCGGCTGTCCATGCCTTGACGCGAGTACGCGTTGACGAGGCCGGGGATCACCACCGAATCGGGCCCCAGATCGATCACGGGGATCCCGCGCTCGATCGGCAGGTCCTCGCCGACCATGGTGATCTTGCCGTCCTCGATGAGGATCACGGCGTGCAGGACCGAGCCGTCGCTGACCGTCTCGGCGCGGCCGACCTTCAGGGCCATGACGCCCTGCGGCGGCGGCGTGGACGCCGGCGAGAGCGCCGGCGCCGCGACCAGGAGGAGCGTGTTCAGAATCATCATGATCAGCCTCTTGCGTTCAGAATCGCTGTCTGCCGCGTTCTCTCTCGTATTCGACGGCGCCCTCGATCCACACGCGCTCCACGTGAGTGCGCGGGTCGAGCGGGTCACCGCTGTACAGGACGAGGTCGGCGTCCTTGCCGACCTCCAAGCTGCCCACCCGGTCGTCGATGCCGAAGACGATCGCCGGGTGCAGGGTCAGCGCCTTCATCATCTGGTAGGAGTCCGCCCCGAGCCGCGCGCTCATCGCGCCCTGCAGGAAGAGCTCCTCCTGCGGCATCACGTTCGAGTCGGTGTTCAGGGACAGGTGCTGCACGCCCGCCTTGACGTACTCGGCGGCGGTGCCGTTGATGCGCCCGTTGCGGCTCGAGAACCAGTCCATCGTGCGCGGACCATGGTTCACCGGCACGCCGAGCTCCGCGACCGCCCGGGCGGCCTTCCAGCCGTCGAACGAGCCGTGGCTCACGATGCACTGCGCGCCGTAGCGCTGCTTCCACATGCGCGCGACGTTGACGACGCCGTCGCTGCCGGCGGTGTGGATCAGCACGGGCAGCTCGCGCGTGAGCACGCGCCGCAGGTCGCGCAGGCGCAGGTCGTTGCGCCCGGCGCGCTCGGCGGCGAGCGCCTGGTTGCAGACGTGCTCGAGCGTCCAACCCATCGAGGCGCGCGCGTTGCCCCAACCGAAGTTGCCGGCCACGCGCTGCGGGTTCGAGTCCTGGGCGACCTTGAGCCCGCCCGGGCTCGCCACGACGGCGTCCTCGAAGCGGTGCGTCGTCTTCGTCTTGTAGAGCACGCCGAAGCCGCCCATGTTCGTGCCGCTGCCGGGGATGCCGAACAGCGTCGTCACGCCGCCCGCGCAGGCGATCTGCATGGCGCGGTTGTCCGGGCGCAGCGTCGGCGCCGAGCGCAGCTCGGGGTTGACGGAGTACACCATGTCGTTGATGTCTCCCCAGCCGCCGGTGTGGATGTGCGTGTGCAGGTCGACGAGGCCCGGCGCCAGCCAGGCGTCCGGCGCGTCGATCACGGGCACGTCCGCGGCGAGCTCCTTCGGCGCGCCGACGTAGGTGATCTTGCCGTCCTCGACGAGCACGAGCCCGGGCGCGTGGATCTCGTCGGCGGCGCCCATCGTCAGCACCTTGCCGCAACGCACGGCGAGGTCCTGCGCGGACGCGAAGGCGCCGACGAGCAGCGCGGCGATCAGCGTGCGGGCTACCACTTGCGCACCCCCACGCTCGCGTCGTACACGAGCTCGCCCTCGACCCACACGCGCTCGATCGAGGTGCGCGGGTCGGCGGGGTCGCCGGTCAGCACGACGAGGTCGGCGTGCTTGCCCGGCTCGAGGCTGCCCACGCGGTCGGCGATGCCGGCCACGACCGCGGGCACGATCGTGAGGCCGCGCACGGTGCCCATGCGCGCGTCGTCGAAGCCGTAGCGCACGCTCATCGCGGCTTGCAGCGGCAGCTCCTCCTGCGGCACGACCGGTGCGTCGGTGTTGAAGCCGATCAGGCTGACGCCCGTGCGCTGGAAGCCGGCCGCCGTGCCCTGCGCGGCTCCCTCGGTGTCGAAGGAATACGCGCGGTGCCAGAGCACCTCGCGCGGACCGAGGATCGCCGGCACGCCGATCTCCTCGGCGATGGGACCGAGCTTCCACGAGTCGAACGAGCCGTGGTCGATGAAGACCGGGAAGCCGAACTCCTTGCGCAGGATGCGCAGGGTCGAGAGCACGACCTGGTAGTACTGCGTGTGCGTCGAGATCCCGATCGCGCCGGCGTCGAGGTCGCGGTACACGTCGAGGTTGAGGTGTCGCGCGGGCTTTTCGGTCTCGCCGCGCTCATACGCCTGCCACCGCTTCGCGTAGGCCTTGCCCTGGCGCAGCGAGTAGCGGATGTGGTGGTTCATCAACCCGCGCTGCATGCCGTAGCCCCAGCGCTTGGGGTTGTCGCCCTGGGCCACCTTGAGCGACCCGGGGTTGCGCAGCACGACGTCCTCGAAGTCGCCCGGGCGCGTCTTCATCAGCACGCCTTGGCCGCCGATGTTCGTGCCGCTGCCCGGGATGTACAGGATGGTCGTCACGCCTGCGGCGAGCGGCCGCGCGAGGCGCGCGTTCCCAGGCGTCACGGTCGCGCTCACGCGCAGCCCGCTGTTCACCTGGTAGACCATGTCGTTGTAGCCGCCCGGCCCGCCGACGTGGCTGTGCAGGTCGACCATGCCGGGCATGACCCAGGAGTCGCCCGCGTCGTGAACCGCGTAGTCCGCGGGGATCGCGAGCTCGCGCCGCGCACCGACCGCCTCGATGCGGCCGTCCTTGACGAGCACCACGGCGTCGTCGACGACCTGGCGGCCGTCGAGCTCGCACACGAGCGCCTTGGCGGCGAGCACCGCGAGGCCCGGCGCCTCCTCGTCCGCGACCGCGCTCGGCGCGACGGCCGCGACGCAGAGCGCCGCGGCGGCGACCGCTCGACGGCACGCGCGCCCCGTCCCCGCATACGCGAGGGGGCGCCGGCGTGCCTGGGTCGTGCGGGCGTCGAGCATTACCAGCGGCGGCGTTGGATGGAGGGGTCGTAGACCTTCTGGCCGTCGACGTACACGCGCTCGACCGAGCTGCGCGGATCGGCGGGGTCGCCGGTGATCACCAGCAGGTCGGCGTCCTTGCCCGGCTCGATGCTGCCGACGCGGTTCTGGATGCCGGCGGTCACCGCGGGCACGATCGTCAGGCCGCGCACGGCCTGCAGGCGATCGGTCTTGAAGCCGTAGCGCGCGCCCATGCCGGCCTGGAGCTGCAGCTCTTCCTGCGGCACGACGGGCGCGTCGGTGTTGAAGCCGACCATGTCCATGCCGGCCTCCTGGTAGCCCGCCGCGCAGCCGCCGATCTTCTCGGGGTTGGAGCCGGACCAGCGGATGAAGCCGTAGCTCGGTACGTCGATCTCGCGCGGGCCGACGATCGCGTTCACGCCCAGCGACTTCGCGCGCGCGGCGGCGCGCCAGCCGTCGAAGGTGCCGTGGTCGATGTAGACCGGCAGGTGCAGCTCCTCGGCCACCAGCGTCAGCGTCTCGTTGACGACCTGGTAGATCTGGGTGTGCGTGGAGATCTGGGTCTCCTTCTCGTACAGGCTGCGGATGACCTCGAACTGCGGGTTGCGCTCGGGCTTGGGTCCCTTGCCGTTGCGCCACGCCTCCCAGTGCTTCGCGTAGGCGATGCCGCGCACGAGCGTGTTGCGCAGGTTCCAGTTCATGAACGAGCGGCCGGGGTTGATGGTCCAGCGCTCGGGGTTGCCCGCCTGCGCCAGCTTCATCGAGCCGGGGTTGCGCACCGTGCCGCTCTCGTAGTCGGCGGAGCCCGTCTTGTAGAGGATGCCCTGGCCGCCGATGTTCGTCGCCGAGCCCGGGATGAACAGGATGGTGGTCACGCCGCCGGCGAGCCCCATCTCCATCTTGCGGTCCTGCGGCCGCACGGCGGTCGACGCGCGCAGGCCGGGGTTGGTCAGGTAGACGCTGTCGTTGATGTCGAACGTGCCCGCGATGTGCGAGTGCAGGTCGATCATCCCGGGCATCAGCCACTGGTCACCGAGGTCGACGACCTCGTAGCCCGCGGGCACCGCGGTGTCACGCGCCGAGCCGACCGCCTCGATCTTGCCGTCCTTGACGAGCACCACGCCGTTGTCGACGAACTGCCGGCCTTCGAGCGGCACGGTCAGGATCTTGGCCGCGCGCAGCGCCAGGCCGCGGCCGCCGAGCTCGCCCGGCTGGGCGATCGGAGCGGGCGCGTTGGCGGAGGCGCCGCCGCTCGTGGACGCATGCGCGCCGAGGGGCGCGGCCAGGGCCAGGGCAGCGAGGAGGCAAGTGGAGAGGGATCTCATGTCTCGGAGGGGTGGGTTACCAGCGCCGACCGTCGCGCGCGGCGTCGTAGACGCGCTCCCCCTCGATGAAGGTCATCTCCACCGAGGTGCGGGGGTCGGCGGGGTCGCCGGTGACGACGAGGAGGTCGGCGTCCTTGCCCACCTCCAGGCTTCCGACGCGGTTCGCGGTGCCCGCGGCGAGCGCCGGGACGATCGTGAGGCCGCGCACGTGTTCGAGGTGCGAGGTGTCGAGGCCGTAGCGCACGCCCATCGCCGATTGCAGCGAGAGCTGCTCCTCGGGGATCACGGGCGAGTCGGTGTTGAAGCCGATGCGCGTGTGGCCCTCGCGTTGGTACTCGGCGGCCACGCCGAGGATGCGGCCGTCGGTGTCGACGAAGCCGCTGTAGTGGCGCGAGATGCCGCGCGGCCCGAGGATGGCGAAGACGTCGTTCGCCTCGGCGAGCGCTGCGGCGCGGTGGCCGTCGAAGGTGCCGTGGTCGATGTAGACCGGCAGGCCGAGCTCCTGGCTGACCATCGTGATGGTCATCAGCACGACCTGGTAGATCTGCGTGTGCGTCGAGACCTGCGCGCGGCCTTCGTACAGCGCGCGGAAGATCTCGAACTGCGGTTCCACGCGCGGGCGCTCGCCCTCCGCGACCTGGCGCGCCCAACGCTTCGCGTAGGCGATGCCGCGCAGGAAGGTGTTGCGCGTGTTCCAGTTCATGAACGAGCGCCCAGGGCGGATCAGCCAGCGCTCGGGGTTGCCCGCCTGCGCGAGCTTCAGCGAGCCGGGATCGCGCAGCAGCATGCGCGTGTAGCCGTCGAGCCCGGTCTTCAGCAGCACGCCCTGGCCGCCCATGTTCGTGCCCGACCCGGGGATGTAGAGCACGGTCGTGACACCACCCGCCGTGGCCATGCGCAGCGCGACGTTGTCCGCGGACGGGATCACCGCGGAGCTGGCGCGCAGGCCGGGGTTGGTCAGGTAGACCATGTCGTTGATGTCGTTGACCGCGAACATGTTCGGGCCGGCGACGTGGCAGTGCAGCTCCACGAAGCCGGGCACGACCCAGCGGTCGCCGACGTCGACGAGGTCGTAGCCCTCGGGCACCGGCGTCGTCGCGGCGGGGCCCACGGCTTCGATCTTGCCGTCGGCCACGACGACGAGCGCGTTGTCGACGACTTGCGGCCCCGTGGGCGGGCAGACGAGCGCCTTGGCCGTGCGCAGCGCGAAGCGCTCCCCGCCGCCGTCCGTCGACGCCGCCGCCGGCCCCGCGCTCACGAGGAGCGCGAGCGCGGCGAGCGACGCGAGGCGTCGGCTGGCGGAGAGCTCGGGCAGCACGGGGGCGCTACGGGTGGACCCGCACCTCGCGGCCGTTGACCCACACGCGCCGCACGTCCCCGAGGGAGTCGTACGCGCTCGTGCCGAGCAGCAGTACGTCGGCGTCGTGTCCGCCGGCGAGGCTGCCCACGCGGCCGTCGATGGCGAACATCTTCGCGGCGCCCAGGGTCAGCGCGTACAGCGCGCCCTCGGCGCTCATGCCCTGGCTCACCGCGTACGCGGCGATCAACGGCAGGTCGGCGGCGCCTTCCTCGGCGGAGCTGTGGAACGCGACCGGGATGCCCGCGTTGGCCAGCTCGGCGTAGCGGTTGCGGCGCTGCGTGCCCATCTTCGCGTCGGAGTAGATCACGCGGTGGTCGAGCAGCACGCCGCTCACGCGGCCGACGAGCTCGTCCTTCACCTTCCACGCGTCGTTCGCGCCCATCAGGATCGGACGGATGCCGACGCGCTCGCAGGCGTCCACGCAGGCGAGGATCTCGTCGTCGCGGTCGACCTGGATCACCACGGCGCCATGGCCCTCCATCGCGTTCTTGAAGGGCTCGAGGTCGCCGTCGACGCCCGGGGGCTTGGGTTCGTCCTTCGGTCGCTTGGGCTCCTCGGTCTTCTCGCGACGGCGCTCGCCGCGCTTGGCGATCGGGTACTCCTTCGAGGTCTGCTCGGCCGTGAACGACAGGCTCAGGTCGCCGAGCACGAGGGTGCCGTGCAGCTTGCCCTCCTTCTCGGTCGCGGTGAGCGTGAGCGTGCCGCGCGTGCCGAGGCCGCTCAGCGTCACCTCCTTCTCCGCGCGCTTGCCGCTGACCTCGACGAGGTCGTCGGACACGGCGTCGCAGCGCAGGAAGCCCTCGAGCTCGCCCTCGGTCTCGAGGACCTGGAAGCGCAGGCGGCTGGGCTCGTCCCCGCCGTCGCACGCCGCAGCCAGCCAGATGCCGGTCACGGGGAACGCGGGGTCCTCGTCCTCGCCCTTCTTCTTCTTCTTCTTGGACGACTTCTCCTCGTCGGCCTTCTTGTCGTCGTCGGAGCCGCCCTCGTCGCTCGCGGCCTCGTCGGACTTCTCCTCCGACTTCGCCTCGGCCGCGGCCTCGGGTTCCTCCGCGGGCGGCACGTAGGCCTTCATCGCGGCCTCGTACTCGTCCCACTTCTGCTTGTACTCGGCGGCCTTCTGCAGCACCGACGACACTTGCAGGCCGGACTTCGTGCGGTCGGGGTTCGACCAGACCATGTGCACGACGGCGGGGTCGGCCACGATCATGCGCTGGAGGTCCACGCCGGCCGGCTTGTACGCCACGGCCGGGATGGCCGCGCCGCCGGGGTTGCGCGGCGTCATCAGCACGGTGGTCACGCCCGACTGCGCCACGCGACGATCGGTCGCGTCACCGGGCTCGATGATCTGCTCGAAGCGGAAGTCGGTCTTCACGCCCTTCGTCGAGCCTTCGAGGCCCAGGTAGCCGAGCGTGTCGATCATGCCCGGCATGGCCGCGGCGCCGCGCACGACGGTGCAGCCGAGCGGGTGCGACACGCGACGGCCGACCTCGACGATCTTGCCGCCGTCCATGAGCAGTTGGCCCGGCTCGAGCACGGTGCCGTCGCCCACGAAGAGCTGCTCGACCTCGAGCACCACCGCGCCGCTCTCCTCGGCCTTCCACGCGACCTCGCCGTCGACCCACGTGGCGAGCACGCTGCTCGACGAGGCGGTCGGCGGGCCGTTCAGCACCACGAGGTCCGCGTCCTTGCCGGCCGCGAGGCTGCCGACGCGTTCGGCCACGCCGAGCGTGCGCGCCGCGTTGAGGGTCACGGCCGAGAGCGCCTGGTCGGGCGCGAGGCCGTAGGCCTGAGCGAGACCGGCGTGGAAGCGCAGGTCGCTGACGGCGGCGTAGCGCGGCGGCGCGAGCGCCACCTGCACGCCCGCGGCCGCGAGGTCTCCGGCCAGGCCGAGGTCGGGCCAGCGGTCGTCGGGGCCCTTGCCGCGGTCCTGCGGCGCGCCGTTCGGGCGCACGGTCGAGTACACGATCACGGGCGTGCCGGCGGCCGCGATGGCCTCGGCCATGCCCGCGCCGGCGTCGGCGCCGGTCAGCACGAGCCGCAGGTTGTTCTCGCCGAAGAACTCGAGCAGGGCGCCGATCTCGTTCTCCTCCTCCGCGCGCATGCGCCAAGGCGTGTGCGCCTGGAGTCGCTCGGCGAGCTCCTGCCCGACCCACGGACCGTAGTCCGCGCTGTCCTTGGGATCCGCGGCCAGCGCGAGCAGCTCGCGCAGCGCGAGGATGGCGCCGGTCGTCGTGCGCGGGAGCTGCGGGCGCGCGAGGCCCAGACCCACGTCGACCGTGGCCGGCACCGGCGGCTCCCAGTAACCCGGCGTCTGACGCGCGTCGGCGCTGATCGAGCCGTCGAGGGCCGCCGCGCCGTTCAGCACGCGACCTTCGCCCGGCGCACCGCCGAGCTTGACCACGGCGCCCGTGCCGCCGATCAGGCGGCCCGGCGCCGGCGCGACGTAGACCGTGGTCACGCCGCCGGCGAGGCCCGCGGCGTAGTTGCCCCACAGGTCGAACTCGTCGAGCGCGGAGAGCCCCGGCTCGGCCGTGCGGTCGGCGGCGATGCGGCCGCCGTAGCCGCTGTCTGCGGCGACGAGACCCGGCGCGATCACCGCGCTCGGTCCGTAGTCGACGACGCGCGCTCCGGCGGGGATCTCGACCGTCTTGCCGACGGCCAGGATCTTGCCGCCCGAGAGCAGCACGGTGCCGCCGCCCTCGATCACGCGGCCGCCGTCGACCGTGTAGATCGTGCCGGCCTGTACCGCGACCACGTCCGTGGCGGGCGCGGCGGCGGCGAGGGAGAGGAGGAGGGTGCTGAGCATGACTACTTGTCCTCGCCTTGCTTGTCCGCGTCCTTGTCCTTGTCCCCGTCCTTGTCCCCGTCCACCGGGTGGTTGTGCTTCTTGGCCGGGGCCTCCTCGACCTCTTGCGGGTCCTCGCCCTCGTCCGTCTTCACGACGTGCTCGTGCGTCGGGTCGTCGCAGCAGTGCGGCTTCCAGTCGCCGTTGGGGTCGTAGGGCGCGGTGTTGTCGGGCTGGGCGCCCGAGTCGAGGTGCATGGCGCGCGTGTCCGTCGCGCGGTCGTAGACGAGGTTGCCCTCGATCACGACGTTCTGGACGAACGAGCGCACGCTGAGCGGGTCGCCGGAGAACAGCACGACGTTGCCGTCCTTGCCCTTCTCGAGGCTGCCCACGCGGTCGCCGAGGCCGAGCAGCTTCGCGGGCACCGTGGTGGTCGCCGCGATGGCCTGCTCGCGCGTCAGGCCGTTGGCCATGCAGATCGCGGCCTGGTACCAGAGCGACTGGCCGGAGTTGCCGGCGCTGCGCAGCGCGAACTCGATGCCCTTGTCCTGGAACACCTTCGGGACGAAGGTCCGCTGCTCCTCGCCGGTGAGCGGGTCGCGCTCGACGTACATCAGGTTCGGGTCGAGGACGACCGGCACGCCGCGCTCGGCGATGGCGTCCGCGGCCTTCCAGCAGGAGTTGTCGAGCACGAGCACCGTGCGGTGCAGGAAGCCGTTCTCGCTGGCGATCGAGAGCGCGGTCATCACCTCCATCGGGGAGCCGCAGAACAGGAAGACGCGCGTCTTGCCCTCGACGACCGAGAGGAGCGGCGCCTGTTTCTCGTCGAGCTCCCAGCGCGGCACGAGCTCGAGGCCTTCGACCTTCCAGGCGCTGCCCGTCATCGGGCGGCCCTTCGCGGTCTCCTCGTCGGGCTCACGGCCCTGGAACATCGCCTCGCGCGTCGCGTAGTCCTTGCCCTCCTTCTTCTCCTGCACCGTCTCGTCGAGGTAGCGGTGGAGGTCGTCGAAGGCGCGGCGCAGCGCCTGGGCCTGGGTCGCGCGCGACTTGCCGCGCTTCGGCGAGGCCGACATCGCGAGGCCGGAGTTCGGGCGCACGGTCATCTGCTCGACGGTCATGCCGACCGGCTTGACCACGTAGCCCATGCCGCCGACCACGCAGTCCGCGCCCTGCTGCACGTTGATCGTCGTGATCCCGGCGCGCAGCGCGTCCTCGTAGTAGAAGTTCACCGGGTCGATCGAGTCGCGCACGTTCAGGAACGCGGCGACGTCGATGTTCTCGTTGGCCCGGTCCATGCCGCGCGTCGTGTGCGCCTCGACGAAGCCGGGGAAGGCCACCGCGTCGGGGAACTCGCGCACCTGGGCGTTCCAGGGGTACTCGATGTCCTTGCCGACCGCGGTGATGCGGCCGTTCTGGATCACGATGGTCCCGTTCTCGAGGGTCTCGCCGGCGTTGGTGATGACCTTGCCGGCCTTGATCACGAGGTTGCCGTCGCCGTTCTGGGCGGCAGCCGGCAGGGCGATGGCGAGCGCGGCCAGGGTGGTCGAGAGCGCGCTGAGGACTTGGTTCTTCATTTGGGTCGAGAGTCGGTTGTGCTTCGTGTTCGCTGTTGCAGGTCGCGCCGGGTCACTCCGGCGCCACCACCAAGTCCCCGTCGAGGACCACGCCCACCACGCGCGAGCTGAGCTCGAAGGGCGTGCCGTTCCAAAGCGCCAGGTCGGCGTCCTTGCCGACCGCCAGGCTGCCGACGCGGTCGTCGACGCCGGCGAGGCGCGCGGGGTTGATCGTCACGGCGGCCAGCGCCTGATCGAAGGTCAGCCCGCCGCGCATGGCGTAGCCGGCCTGCGCGCCGAGCACGCTGCCCGGGCCCGCGGCGTAGTGGCTCGAGAGGGCCACGGTGACGCCGAGGTCGGTCAGGGTCTTGGCGCTCTCCAGCGCGTAGAACGCGCCGTCGGTCGTGCGGCCGTCGTGGTCGTACGGCGCGAGCACCACGGCGGCGCCGCTGCGCACGAGCAGCTCGGGCTCGCGCCACGCTTCCGCGCCGCAGTCGACGATCAGGCGCATCTTGGCGTCGCCCTCGGCCTTCATCTCCTCGACGAGGAAGACGGCCGTGCGGACGTCCTGCGTGGCCCACGCCTGCGCGAACACGGGCAGCTCGCCCGTCAGCGCACGGCGCAGCACCTTGGTGCCCGCGTCGAGCTCGCCCTGGGCGTAGAGCGCGTCGAAGAACGACTTGCGCCACTCCCACTCGACGCCCATGCGCGTCGTGGGCCGGCGCGAGAAGATGTCGTCGGGCGCGCCGTACGCGGGGTGGTTGCGGCTCGAGGGTTGCGAGCCGAACGCGCCGCGCAGCGCGGCGTCCGCGCGCACGGTGCGCTTCTCGACGTCCTTCGCGCCGCCGGTCTTGAGCACCACCGACAGTCCGCCGATGCAGTTGTCGTCGTAGGGGCTCGCCATCACGGTGGTGACGCCGCTCTGCAGGTGGCGCTCCCAGGTGACGTCGAACAGATCGAGCGTGTTCGCGACGCGGAAGTCGGGCGTGACCTCGTAGGTCTCCTCGACCGAGTACGGGCTGTTCGCCACGCGCGCCGAGAGGTCGATCATGCCGGGCGTGATGGCCTTCACGCGCACCGCGTCGTCCTTCGGGCTGACCCCCGGGGTGAGCGCGGTGATCTTGCCGTCGGCCACCGTGACCGCGCAGCGCTCGAGCGTCTGGCCGTCACCGGTGTAGACGACGTCGGCGTAGTAGGTGCCGGCGGCGGGAGCGCCGACGCCGAGCGCCAGCGAGAGCAGGAGTCCGGGAGTCATCATCGTTCGCCTCCGACGACGCGCACGCCGTCGATGTAGACCGCCTCGATGGAGCTGGAGAGCTGGATCGGATCGCCGCTCCACAGCACGAGGTCCGCGTCGAGTCCGCGCGCCAGCCGGCCGATGCGGCCGCCGACGCCGGCGATCTGAGCCGCGTCGCCCGTCAGCGCGCGCCGCGCGACGTGCGGGTCGACGCCCGCGCGCACGCAACTCGCCGCGGCGAAGCGCAGGCAGTCGGGGTGCCGCGCCGGTGCGTCGAGGCCGAAGCCGAAGCGCACGCCGGCCTCCGAGAGCGCCTTGACCGAGCGCGCGCCGCGCGACTCGTCCCCGACGTCGAAGGGATCGCACACGACCGCGAAGCCGGAGGCCTTGATCGCGGGCGCGAGCTCCTCGGCCCAGTACGACCCGCGCAGCGCGCCGCTCAGGTGGTGGCGCGCGGCGAAGGCCAGCGCGCGCTGGATCTCGGCGCGATCCCCCACGCTCATCAGCACGGGCAGGTTGCCGGCCGCGGCCTTGCTGATCGCGCCCTCGGGGTCGTCGAAGAGTCGGTCGAGCTCACGCAGCGCGCCGTCGTAGCTGGTCGGGAACTCGTTGTCGTGCAGCGCGGCCGAGGAGAGCCCGAGCGCGAGTTGCGCGCCGCGCTTGACCACCACGCCGCCGTTCGTCTTGACGACCGCGGAGGTGCCGCCGACCAGGCTGCGCTCGTCGGGCGTCAGCACGACCGCGGTGATGCCCGCGGCGCGCTCGCGCGCGAAGTCGTGGCTGGCCGGGCGGAAGGCGTGCGCCGCGTCGGCGTCGGGCAGCGCGATGCGCGTCGAGTCGTAGAGCTCGCCGCCGGCGCCGTCGCTCGAGCTGAGCGCGATCAACCCCGGCGAGATGACGCCGTCGTGCTCGATCACCGCCGCGGTGGCGGGGACGTCGAGGTCCTTGCCCACCGCCGTGATCACGCCGTCGGCGACGATCAACATGCCGTCGTCGAGCGCGCGGCCGTCGCCGAGGTAGAGGCGCTTGGCCTTGAACGCGGTGACGACCTTGGGCGCGGCCTCGGGCTCACCGCCGGTCATGATCACCGGCGCGGGCGCTTCGCCGCCGAGGGCGAGGGCCGACGCGAAGAGGATGGCGTGCAGCATGGATCAGTTCTCCGGGGTGATGGCGAGGCGACCGCCGGTGAGGACGTAGCGCACGGCGCTGCCCGGCTCGAAGGGCATCGCGTCGAGCACGAGGAGATCGGCGTCCTTGCCGACCTCGACCGACCCGACGCGGTGCGCCTGGTCGAAGGTGCGCGCGGCGCCGAGCGTCAGCGCCTCGAAGGCCTTCTGGGCGTCGAGGCCGTGACCGACGGCGAGCGCGGCGAGCAGCGGCAGGTCGCGCGTGTCGGTGCCCTGGCGGCCGCCGCTGCCGAGCAGCACGGGCACGCCCTTGGCGGCCAGGTTGCCGGCCAGCGCGAGGTCGCGGCCGTCGAACTCGTCGGAGCCGTTCGGACCGGCGAGCGACGGCCACACGATCACGGGGATCTGGCGCTCGGCGAGCTCGTCGGCGCAGGTCAGCGCCTCGGTGCCGCCGGCGATGACCAGGCGCAGGCGCTGGAACGAAGCGGTGCCCTTCAGGAGGTTGCGCAGCTCGGCGGCGCGGTGGACCTCGACGACCAGCGGGAGCTCGCCCTCGGCCACGCGCGCGAGTTGTTCGCGCTCGGCGTCGTACTTGGGCTCACGCGGCTTCTTGTCCTCCTTGTAGCGCTCGTCCTTGAACTCCTTGCCCTTCTCCTTGGCCTTCTCGATCTCCTTCTCGCGGTCCTTCTTGGCCTTCTTGAAGTCCTTCTCGAGCTCCTTGGCCTTCTCGTCGATGGCCTTCTGCCACTCCTCGAGCTCGTAGCGGTACTCGACCTGCGCCTCGCGGTACTGGCGGCCGGTCTCGATCTGCGAGACGACGCGCTCGACGGCGGAGACGCGATCGAAGACGTCGATCGGGCGGTCGCCGCTGTCGATCTGGAAGGAGCCGTCGGGCATGCGGCGGAAGCTGGGGCCCATGTCGATCGACAGGCCCGCGCTCATGGCGAGGCAGGGCTCGTCGATCACCGCGCCCTCGGTCGTGTCGAGCGTCGGGTCGACGCGCACGAACGCGGCCAGCCCGCAGGTGCCGGCGCGATAGCCGCCCTGCACGCGGGCCGAGGTGACGCCGGCGGCGAGGCACTCCTCGCGCACGTGGTCGGCGGTGAACAGGTCGAGGCCGTCGGCCGTGCGCGTGGCGGCGTCGGGCGAGCGGTCCTCGAGCACGCTCGCGTCCACGCCCAGGCAGGACCACGGGTCGATGAAGCCCGCGCACACCACGGCGCCCTCGATCACCTGCGCGCCCTCGGGCACGGCGAGGTCCTGGGCCACGCGCTCGATGCGCCCGTTGCGCACGAGCACGGCGGCGTTCTCCAGGACGTGGCCGGGTCGCGTGACCACCTTGGCGGCGCGGACGACGTAGACCGGCGCGTCCTGGGGGGGCGAGGTCGCCGCGGCGGCTCGTCCCACGGCGGGGAGGCTCAGGGCGCAGACCAGGCCCGCGAGGGCCGGCCAGGAGGCGGACGAATTCATCCTGGATCTCCTTCTCGAGAGAGCACCTGCGGGACGCAGGTTCGTGGAAACGCCGGCCTGCGGGCCGGACTGGGGAAGTCGCATTCGGCGCGGGGGATCGGACGGAGTGCGGGGTGGCCGATGCGGCCGCATGATAGGTCAATCTCGGCGGACCACGCCAGCAGCTTGGTCCCAAAGTGTTGCCGCCAGCCGACTTACGCGGCCTTTACGCGGCGCGTCGGACAGGCGGTCGGAGCGGCCCTCGGGAGGGTCGCGCGCGCCCTTTCGCGGCGGTAACGACAAATTGCCGAAATCCTGCAAGAGGCACGTTCGGAGTTGCCTGGAGCCTCGCTAGCCGGCGCCGTGCCGTTGCCGTCCCGCCGAGAGCTCCACCCGCTGTTGCTCGAGCCCCACTATTGGAAGCTGCGCCTGCAGCAGCAACGCGCCGTGGGGCACTTCCTCCTGCGGCTGCCGCGGCCCGACCTCTCCTCGGCCGGGTGCGAGGTGGAGGAGTTCAGCTTCCGCGCCCACGACGGCGTGCGCCTGCGCGGCCTGATCGGGCGCTGCCCGCTCTTCCGTACCGAGCAGCCGGCGCACATCCGCACGCTAGGTGCCTGCAAGGTTCCCGACATCGACGTCGAGCTCGTCCAATCGGGTCGAACCGAGATCTTGATCCAGTTCCCCGCCGGGCGACGCCTCGAGGACAAGGTGCTCGACGTCCTGCGGGTCTGCGAGCTGGCGCGTGAGCTCGATTCGGTCGACTGCGATCGGGTCGAGCTCGCCACGTCGGAGACGGCCCCGGGGCCCGACGAGCTGCGCATCGCGGCCGACCTGCGCGCGCTGGGCCTGTCGGCCTGACCGTCGGGCCACGCCGAGCGCGACGCGCGCCGAGCTCGGCCGATTCGGCAACGGGTGCGCCCGCCCAGGAACGCGTGCGGCAGGCCCTACCGCTCGCGACCTGGCGGCGCTCCGCGACTCCTGGCGATGCAGACGCCTCGGAACGGGTCGGCGGAGAGGCCTGCGCTGCCGGGCGTTTGCGGCGCCCGGCGGGCGCGCGCGGGAACCGATCGGGCTAGGCTGCGCGCATGCGCCAGTTCCAGGAGTCGCTCGAGGTTCGGACGCGCGGCCGCGGCCTGCTCGACCTGACGGGCGAAGTTCAGGCCTTCGTCAGCCGAAGTGGGGTCCAAACGGGCCTCTGTGTGGTCTTCTGCCGCCACACCTCGGCCAGCCTCTTGATCCAGGAGAACAGCGACCCGGACGTCGGTCGGGACCTGCTCGACTGGCTCGCGCGCACCGCGCCCGACGGGGATCCGCGCTACCGCCACACGGACGAGGGCCCCGACGATCTGGCAGCCCACCTGCGCACGGCGCTGCTATCGACCCAGGAGTCCATCCCCGTCCGGGGCGGACACCTCGAGCTGGGACGCTGGCAGGCGCTGTACCTGGTGGAGCACCGGCTCGCGCCTCACCGCCGGGAGGTCGTGCTCCACTTGACAGGCCTTTGAGGGCCTGCCGGATCGGGGGTGCGCCCCGGGAGAAACCCCTGGACTATACGGCAGCGTATAATACCGGCCTTGTCGATACTCAGTAGCCGCCGCCGCGCGCGCTCCCGCCCCCCACGATCGCCACCGAGGCCGAGGCCCCGATCCGCGTGGCCCCCGCCGCCAGCATGGCCTGCGCCGACGCGGTGTCGCGCACCCCACCCGAGGCCTTCACGCCCATGGCCGGACCGACGGTGCGCCGCATGAGCGCGACGTCCTCGAGCGTGGCCCCACCCTTCGAGAAGCCCGTCGAGGTCTTCACGAAGTCGGCCCCGGCCTCCTTGGCCAGGCGGCAGGCCCGCACCTTCTCGTCGTCGCTCAGCAGGCAGGTCTCGAGGATCACCTTCAGCCGCGCGCCCAGGCGGTGGCAGACCTCGGCCACCCCGGCGATGTCGCGCCGCACGAAGGCGTCGTCCCCCGATTTCAGCGCGCCGACGTTGAGCACCATGTCGACCTCGCAGGCGCCGTCCTCGATCGCCCGGCGCGCCTCGTAGGCCTTCACCTCCGGCACGCACGCACCCAGCGGGAAGCCCACCACGGTGCACACGAGCACGCCCGAGCCGCCCAGGATCTCGGCGCAGCGCTTCACCCACGTGCTGTTCACGCACACGCTGGCGAAGCGGTGCTGCAGCGCCTCGTCGCAGAGCGTGTCGATCTCACGCGCGGTGGCCTCGGGCTTCAGCAGGGTGTGGTCGATGGCGGCGCCCAGCGTCGAGAGCTGGGTCGCGTTCCCCGCGCGCACCGCCACGCGGCAGGCGCCGGCGTCGAGCGCGCTCTGCACGTGATCGGGGCAGATCTGGACGCTGACGGTGGTGCAGCCGAGCTGGCCGAGGTCGGCCTCGTCCAGGCCGCCCTCGAGGAGCTGGCGGGCCACCTCGGTCAGGATGGCCTCGAGGCGCGCCTCGTCGACGCGGGGGTGGAGCGTTGCCATGGTCGTCACGCGGCGCCCGGCCGCGCCTCAGGCGCCTCAGGTGGGCTTGGGGGTCGGGAGGACGCGCTTCACCGGCAGACGGCCGCCGGCCCCGCGGGCCTCGATGTCCATGATCTTCTCGACGCGCCGCTCGTGGCGCGCGACGCCCTCGGGGGTCGTCACGAACGCGCGCAGGATGCGCTCGCAGGCCGCTTCCCCGAGCATCGGGCCGCCCAGGCTGAGCACGTTGGCGAAGTTGTGCTCGCGCGCGTTCTTCGCGGTCGCCTCGTCGTAGCACATCGCCGCGCGCGCGCCGCGCACCTTGTTCGCGGCCATCGCCGAGCCGATGCCGGCGCCGTCGACGCACACGCCGAGGTCGGCGCGGCCCTCGGCGACCGCGCGCGCGACCGCTTCGGCGAAGTCCGGGTAGTCCACCGCGGCCTCGTCGTGCGTGCCGAGGTCGTCGACCGCGTGCCCCCAGGCGCGCAGCCACTCGCCGACGCGGCGCTTGATCGCGAAGCCGCCGTGGTCGGCGCCGATCGCGACCCGCAGGCCGGCGCGCCCGCCGCGCTCCTCGCGCAGCACGATCCCGCGCCGCCGCGCCTCGTCCTGCGCCAGCGCGGTCAGGCGCGCGCCGGGGCGCAGGCTCAACGTGCCGCCGTCGGCCACGCCGGCGAGGTCCTCGGCCGTCAGCACGTCAGGCGCGCTCGCGGCGGCGCGCGCGCTCGGCCGCGGCGACGCGACGCTCGCGCCGCTGGCCACGTGGACGCCGCCGGCGCGCGCGCGTTCGCCCGCCGCGGGCTCGCGCAGGGCGCGCGCGACGACGCGGCGCACCAGGTCCTGGAGCTGTCTCGGTTCCATGAGGAACGCGGAGTCTAGCCTGGTCGATTCACGAAGGCGTGCGCGTTCGTGAATCGTCCGGGCAAGCGCGCGAGGGCTCGCGCGGCCTCATCGGGCCGCCGTCCAGGTGCGCGACGTCGCCCCGCACCCGTCAGCGCACCAGTCGACCGCCGAAGGCCACGCGGCCGCGCGCCGCGGGCTCGAACACGAGGTGCACGTGCTCCGCGGGCCGGCCGCAGGCGCGCGCCAGCGCGTCGCTCAGTGCCGCGGCGAGGCGCACGCGCTCGTCCTCGTCCGGCGGGTCGGCGAGCAGCAACGAGGCGAACACGGGCTGCACGTCCCCGGGCGGCCCGCCGCCGCTCTCGGCGTAGTGCTCGCGCGCCAGCCACGCGAGCCGCACCCAGGTGTGCCCCGGCGCGGCGCCGCAGAGCGCGCCGGCGGCGTCGGCCACGCGCGCGGCGAGCCCCACGCGCCGCTCGGGCGCGAGCTCGCCCACCACGCACAGCTCCAGGATCGGCATGGGCACCAGCCTACCCGCCCGGTCCGTCGGCCGCGGCCTATCCTGGACGACGCCATGCGCGGCACACGCATCCTGGAGCTCTCCGACGAGGTCGCCGCCGTGCACTGCGTCGGCGCGCTCTCGAACTCCTACGCGGTGGCGACGGACGCGGGCGCCTACCTCGTCGACGCCGGCATCGACCCGCGCGGGACGGCGATGCTCGCGGCGCTCGAGGTCCTCGGCCGCGCGCCGGCCGACCTCACGGCGATCTACCTCACGCACTGGCACAACGACCACACCGCCGGCGCGGCGCACCTGCGGGCGACCACGCCGGCGCGCGTCTGGTACCCGGAAGGCGAGCGCGCGCACTTCACCGCCCGCGCCGCCGCGCCCTGGCGCGCCTGGCTCGCCGCGCACACACCGGAGCTCGGGCCGCTGAGCGTCCTGAAGGGGCTCGTCGGCGCGTCGCCGCCGCGCGCGGTCGAGGCCGATGCCCACCCGCGCCACGGCGAGACGCTGCCCCACGGCGTCGTCGCGCTGCACACGCCCGGCCACACGCCGCACCACTTCGCCTACTGGGACCCGCGACGCGCGGCGCTGTTCGCCGGCGACGCGCTGGCCGTGTGCGGCGGGCGGCTGTCCTTCATGTCGCGCTACCTGACCGACGACCTCGGCGAGGCGCGCGCGAGCTACCGCGCGCTGCTCGACCTCGACGCGGCGCTCGTGTGCCCGGGCCACCGCGCGCCGCTCGCGCAGGGCGTGGCCGCCGAGCGCGCGCGCCTGCGCGCCTCCCTCGACGCGGGCGCACGCTGGCCGTGGTTCTCGTGAGCGCGCGCGACTCCGCGGCGCGAGGCGCGGCGCTCGGCGAGCGGGGTGCTATCTTCGCCGCCGCCGCGCGGCCCACGCGCGATGCACACGGAGGGAGGTCGTCGGCATGCAACGCGTATTCCTGGGCTGGGACGGACCGCTGCTCGCGCGAGCGGCGGAGTGGCTGATCGCCGAGCTCGGGACGGACCTCGCCGAGGTGGTCGTCGCGCTGCCGGGCGGGCGCGCCGGTCGCCTGCTCGAGGAGCGCCTCGCGCGCGCCGTCGGTCGCGAGCTGCGCCCGCCGCGCATCCTCACCTCGGGCGTGCTCACCGACGAGCTGCTCGAGGTCGCGGGCCGGCCGGCGAGCCGGCTGGTGCGCACGCTCGCCTGGGAGCGCGCGCTGCGCGAGCTGCCCGCGCGCGAGCTCGCGCGCCTGGTCACGCGCCCGCCCGGCGCGGACGAGCACGCGCGCTGGGCGGTCCTGGCGACTGAAGTGCGGCGCCTGTTCGCCGAGCTCGCCGCCGAAGGCCTCGACTTCGCGCACGTGGCCGAGCGCGCGCTGCTCGACGAGCTGCCGGGCGAGCGCGCGCGCTGGCAGGTGCTCGCGGCCGCGCAGGCGCGCATGGTCGCGCACCTCGCCGCCGCCGACCTGCACGACCCGCACCTCGGCCGCCTCGCCGCGATCGAGGCCCGGCGTCTGGTCGGGCCGGCGCCCGCGCACGTCGTGCTCGTCGGCGTCGTCGAGCACAACGCGCTCCTGCGCCGCACGCTGGCGCTGCGCGCGGAGCCCACCACGGCGCTCGTCTTCGCGGACGAGGCTGACGCGGACGGCTTCGACGCGCTCGGCGGCCTGCTCAGCGCGCCGTGGTGCGCGCGCGCGACGCGCCTCGACCTCGCGCGCTGGCGCGTCGCGGATCGGCCCGCCGACCAGGCCGACGAAGCGCTGCGCGCGCTGGCCGGCTGGGGCGGGCGCTTCCGCGCCGAGGAGATCACGCTCGGCCTGTGCGACGCCGAGGTCGCGCCGCACCTCGCCGGACGCCTCGCGGAGCACGGCGTGCGCGCGCGCGACGCGGCGGGCACGCCGATCGCGCGCACGCCGGTGACGCGGCTCGTCGCAGCGGTCGCCGCGTTCCTGCGCACACGCGGCTACGACGAGCTCGCCGCGCTCGTGCGGCACCCCGACCTCGAGGCCGCGTTGCGCGCGCGACTCGGCGAGTCGCAGCCGGTCGAGCTGCTCGACGACTACCACGCGCGCCACCTGCCGTGGCGTACCGACGGCGCGTGGTGCTGCGACACGAGCGACGCGCGGGACCAGAAGCTGCGCCGCGAGATGGGCGAGCTGTGGAGCGCGCTCGACGCCGTGCTCGGCGAGCTCTTCGCGAACGGCACCGCGCCCGCAGGCGCGCACGTCGCCGCGACGCGCGCGCTGCTCGAGCGCGTGTACGGCGAGCGCGAGCTCGACGCGAGCGACGAGGCCGGGCGCGTGCTGCTCGCGAGCCTGCGCGCGTGGGCCGACGTGCTCGAGGAGCTCGAGCACCTGCCCGCCGCGCTCGCGCCCGAGCTCGCGGCCGCCGAGCTGCTGGAGCTCGCGCTGCGTCACGCCTCCAGCCCCGACCGCGTCGTACCGCCCAGCGGCGCGCTGCACGGCGACCCGACGATCGAGATGATGGGCTGGCTCGAGCTCTTCCTCGACGACGCGCCCGCGCTCGTGGTGACCGGCTTCGAGGACGGCCAGGTGCCCGAGACCGTGCGCGGCGACGCGTACCTGCCCGGTCGCCTGCGCCGCGACCTCGGCCTCGCCGACGGCGACCAGCGCCTCGCGCGCGACCTGTACGGCACCGAGCTCCTGGTGCGCTCGCGCGACGAGGTCGTCTTCGTCAGCGGCCGCCGCAGCGCCGCCGGCGATCCGCGCGTGCCGAGCCGCGTCGTGTTCCACTGCCCCGAGGACGAGGTCGCCGCGCGCGTGCGCCGATTCATCGCGCGCAAGCCCTCGGCGCCCGCGCCGATCACCGGCGGCGCCGGCGAAGGTCGCGTCCTGCCGCGGCTCGCCGCGCCCGCTGCGCCCGAGGTGATGAGCGTGTCGGCCTTCAAGACCTGGCTCGAGTCGCCCTACGCGTACTACCTGACGCACGTGCTGCGCCTCGAGACGCTCGACGACCGCGCGCGCGAGCTCGACGGCGCGGGCTTCGGCAACCTCGCGCACGCGGCGCTGCAGCGCTTCGGCCAGGACGAGGCGGCGCGCGACGAGCGCGACGCGGCGCGGATCGCGCGCTACCTCGACGACGCGCTGCGTCAGCTCGTGCTCGAGCTCTACGGGCGCGCGCCGCTGCCCGCGGTGCGCCTGCAGGTCGAGCAGCTCGCCTGGCGCCTCGAGCGCTTCGCCGCGTTGCAGGCCGAGCGCCGCCGCGCCGGCTGGCGCATCGCGCACGTCGAGTGGAAGCGCGAGGTACCGATGAACGTCGACGGCGCGCCGATCACGATCAAGGGGCGCATCGACCGCATCGACCTGCACGACGACGGCCGCGTCGCGATCTGGGACTACAAGACCGGCGACACGATCAAGCCGCCCAAGAACGCGCACCGCCGACGCGACGGCTCGTGGTGCGACCTGCAGCTCCCGCTCTACTGCCACCTCGCGGCGGAGCTGCTCGGCGACGGGCCGCCGGCGGAGCTCGGCTACGTCGCGCTCGGGCGCGACGAGAGCGCGCAGGGCTTCTGGTCGGCGGACGACTGGCGCACGAGCAAGAAGGAGTGCGACGACCCGCTCGAGCCGCTCGCGGGCGCGTTCGCGACGGCGCAGGACGTCGTGCGGCGCATCCGCGCCGGCGAGCTCTACGAGCTGGGCAACTGGCGGCCGTACGACCCGATCTTCGAGGCGCTGGGCGGCGTCGGCCTCGTCGCGGCGATGGCCGCGGGGGACGGCGACGAGGAGCCGGGCGAGGAGGCCGAGGCGTGAGCGCCGCGCACCACGAGCTCTGGCTCGCCTCGGCCGGCACGGGCAAGACCTTCCGGCTCACCAATCGCTTCCTCGCGCTGCTCTTCGCGGGTGCGGAGCCGGAGCGCATCCTCGCGACGACGTTCACGCGCAAGGCCGCCGGCGAGATCCTCGACCGCGTGCTCGAGCGCCTCGTCGAGGCGGTCGAGTCCGACGACGGGCTCGCGGCGCTGCGCTCGGCGCTCGGTGACGACGCGCTCGACGAGGTGCGCTGCCGCGGCCTGCTCGCGCGCCTCACGCGCGCGCTCGACACCTTCCAGGTGCGCACGCTGGACGCCTTCTTCGTGCACCTCGTGCGCCTGTTCGCGCTCGACCTCGACCTGCCGCCCGACTGGAGCATCGCCGACGAGCACGAGGGCGAAGCGCTGCGCGCGGGTGCGATCCAGGACGTGCTGGCCGAGGGCGACCCGGCCGAGCTGCTCGCGCTGCTGCGCGACCTGCAACGCGGCGGCGGCAAGCGCGCCGTGCAGGCGGCGTTGCTCGACCACGCGGCGCGCCTGCGCCCGATCGCGCTCGAGGCGAGCGCCGGCGCGTGGGAAGCGGTCGCCGCCCCGGCGCGCGACGAGGCCGCGCTGGAGCGCGCGGTGCAGGCGCTGCGCGCGGCGGAGCTGCCGCGGAACAAGAAGGAGGAGCCCGACGGGCGCTACGTCAAGGCGCTCGCCAAGCTGCTCGGCGCCGTCGAGGCCGGGCACTGGGACGCGGTGTACGAGGACACGCTCACGCGCAACGCCGAGGGCGAGGAGCCGGCCTACTACAAGGTCGCGATGCCGCCGCAGCTCGTCGAGGCGTTGCGCGCGACGCGCGCGCTCGCGGGCGGCGAGGTCCTGCGCCAGCTCGTCGCGCGCAACGAGGCGGTGCACTCGCTGCTCGACTCGTTCGAGCGCGCCTACGAGCGGCGCGAGCACGTCGCGGCGCGCTTCGGCTTCGACGACCTGCCGCTGGCGCTCGCGCCCGGCGCGACCCGCGGCGCGCTGTTCGACGAGCGCGAGGCCGAGCTCTGGTTCCGCCTCGACGGCCGCATCGACCACCTGTTGCTCGACGAGTTCCAGGACACGTCGCCGATCCAGTGGCGCGTGCTGCAACCGCTGGCGAGCGAGATCACGAGCAGCGGCGGCGAGGAACGCAGCTTCTTCTGCGTGGGTGACGTGAAGCAGTCGATCTACGGCTTCCGTCAGGCCGAGCCGCGGCTGCTCGCCGAGCTCGAGCAACTCCTGCCCGGGCTGCACGCGCAGACGATGGAGACGAGCTGGCGCTCGTCGCCCGTAGTGCTCGACGCCGTCAACCGGGTCTTCGGCGCGCTCGCGACGCACCCCGCGTTCGTCGGCGACGACCTCGCGCCGCAACGCGCGGCGGCCGAGGCGTTCGCGCGCGCGTGGAAGGACCACGACGCCGCGCGCGCGCTGCCCGGCGCGGTGCACCTCGTCGAGGCGCGCGAGCCCGGCGAGGGCGAGCGCAAGGAAGCGTGCTGCCTCGCGCGCGCCGTCGAGCGCGTCGCCGCGATCCACGCCGAGTGCCCCGACGCGGAGATCGGCGTGCTCGTGCGCACGAACAAGCAGATCCCGCTGCTCATCCACCGGCTGCGGCGCCTCGGCATCGACGCCAGCGGCGAGGGCGGCAACGAGCTGACCGACTCGGAGGCCGTGCTCGTCTACCTCTCGTTGCTGCACCTGGCCGACCACCCCGAGGATCGCGCGGCGGCGTTCCACGTCAGCACGTCGCGCCTCGCCGCCGCGCTCGAGCTCGAGCCGGGTCGCGGCGCGCTGCGCGCCACCGCGCGCCGCGTGCGCCGCGCGCTCGTCGAGGAGGGGCTCGGCGCGTTCACCGCGCGCCTCGGCCGCGCGGTGCAGGCCGATGCGGGCTGGTCGGCGTGGGACCAGGCGCGCTTCGCGCAGCTCGTGGACCTCGCGCTCGGCTTCGACGCGCGCCTCGGTCTGCGCGCGAGCGAGTTCGTCGACCACGTGCGCGCGCACCGCGTCGAAGCGCCCGGCGGCGCGCGCGTGCGCGTGATGACCATCCACGGGTCGAAGGGCCTCGAGTTCGACGCGGTCGTGCTACCCGAGCTGTACGCGCCGCTCGTCGGCCTGCGCGACGGCTACCTCACGCGGCGGCCGCGCCCCGACGGGCCGATCGACGCCGTCACGGTGCGGCCGCGCGCCGCGCAGCTCGAGCTCGCGCCGCTGCTCGCCGAGCTCTACCACGCCGCCACGACGCGCGCGGTCGGCGACGCGCTGTGCAACCTGTACGTCGCGATGACGCGCGCCAAGCGCCGACTCGACCTCGTCGTGCCGTGGGAGGACCCCGCGAAGGACCTCGCCGGACGGGCGCCGACCTACGCGCGCGTCGTGCGCGGCGCGCTGACGGACGACGAGGCCGGCGCGGCCGACGACGCCGGCGTGCTCTGGTCGCGCGCGTCCGCCGAGCCCTGGCACGCCGGGCTCGTCGAGGCGTTGCCGACGCCGAGCGAGCCGCTGCCGCCGCTGAGGCTCGCGCCGACCACCGCGCCGCGGGCGCTGGCGCGGCGCGCCGCCTCGGCCGAGGAGGGCGGCGGGCGCGTGCGCGCGGGCGACCTGCTCGCGAGCCGCGCGGGCGCCTCGGTGGGCACGCTGGTGCACGCGGCGCTCGAGGGCTGCGAGTGGCTCGAGGCGTTCGCGTTCGACCCCGCCGCCGTCGGCGCGCCGGGCGACGCCCCCGAGCTCGTGGAGAGCGCGCGGGCGCTGCTCGAGCGCGCGCTCGCCGCCCCTGAGGTGCGCGCGGCGCTCGCGCGCGCGTCGTGCGCGGCGCCCGCCGGCAGCGCGCCCGAGGTCCACCGCGAGTACGCGTTCTCGCTGCTACTCGACGGCCCGGACGGCCCCGCGCACTGGCGCGGCGCGATCGACCGGCTGGTGCTCGCGCGCCGCGACGGCGCGGTCGTGTGGGCCGAGGTGCTCGACTACAAGTCCGACCGCGTCGAGGTCGGCGAGCTCGACGCGAAGGTCGCCTACTACCGCCCGCAGCTCGAGGCGTACGCGCGGGTCGTCGCCGCGCAGACCGGCCTCGCGCCCGAGGCGGTGCGGCTGCGGCTCGCGTTCCTGTCGCTCGGGCGCGTCGTGGACCTCTGAGCGCGCGCGGCTACTTCGGCGCGGGCTTCGGCTCGGGTGCCGGCTTCGGTTCGGGCTTGGGCTCGGGCGTCACGAGCTTGGCCCACTTCGCGTCGGCGTCCTTCTGGTAGTCGCTCGGCTTCTTCAGCCACTTCTTGCGCGTGTCGTTGAAGAAGGAGTCGTAGAAGACCATCAGCTTGCCGTCCTGGATCACGAACGACTCGGGGTCCACCTCGACCTTGTCGCCCTTCGCCATGGCGTAGGCGCACCAGCCGCCGTACGCGGGCTCGTACTTGCCGGGGTCCTTGTCGAAGAGCGCGCGGTGCGCCTCGCTGGCGAAGCGATAGGTCACGCCGCGGTGCTTGCGCGTGAGCTCGGCCTTGCCCTTCTGCGGCTTGCCGCCGCCCTCGCTGAAGTACGCGACCGGGTCGTAGCCCTCGAGCGCGAGGCCGCTCTTGTCGAGGTTCAGGTGGTCGTAGTCGGCGCGCTTCGCGTCGGGCGCGGGGTCCTCGACGGCGAGGGCCGCGGCGGTGGGGCGCGGCGCGGCGAGCGCGGGTCGGGCGGCGCCGCCGAGCAGCGCGGCGACGAGAGCGATCGGGAGCAGGTTCATGGCGTTCTCGGGGTCGGAGGAGCGGTTCGCGAGGCGTTGCGGAGCGCACCGCGAATCGTGACCGACCGTCTCGTCGCGTTCCGGGGCCGGCGCTACGCTGCGCCCATGAAGACGTCCCGCGCCCTCGGACTGCTGTCGCTCGCCCTGCTCTCCTGCGCCACGGCTCCGGCCGCGGCCGCGCCCGGCCCCGCGGCGCAGTCCGGCGCGCCCGACGACTTCGCGACGCCGCCGCCGGCCGAGCGCGACGCGGACGCCGAGTTCCGCCCGATCCGCTTCGGCGACGCGCCCGAGCTCGCCTACGACGCGCCGTTCTTCCCGGGCGCGCACTACGACCCGGCGGTGCCGACGCCGGACGCGCTGCTCGGCCAGACGCACGGCTCGCGCCTGTCGCACCCGGCCGAGATCGTGCGCGCCTACGAGGCCTTCGCCGCCGCGTCGGAGCGCATGACGCTGACGACCTTCGGCCGCACGCACGAGGGCCGGCCGCTCGTCTACGCGGTGGTGACCTCGCCCGCGAACCACGCGCGCCTGGCCGAGCTGCGCGCGGGCCACGCCAAGCTCGCCGATCCGCGCGGCATCTCCGACGCCGAGCTCGACGAGCTCGCGCGCACGCTGCCGCCGGTGGCCTGGATGGCGTACTCCATCCACGGCGACGAGCTCTCCGGCTCCGACGCCGCCTTCGCGCTCGGCTACCACCTCGCGGCGTGCACCGACCCCGAGGTCGTGCAGCTCCTCGAGGACCTCGTGATCGTGCTCGACCCGTGCCAGAACCCGGACGGCCGCGAGCGCATCATCGGCATGGTCGAGCAGTCGGCCGGCTACACGCCGAACCTCGACTACGCGTCGATGCACCGTGGGCGCTGGCCGTTCGGGCGCGGCAACCACTACCTGTTCGACATGAACCGCGACTGGATGTCCGGCGCGCAGCCCGAGACGCGGGCGCGCTGGGAAGCGGTCCGCTCGTGGCACCCGCAGCTCTTCGTGGACGCGCACGAGATGAGCGGCATGGACACGTTCCTGTTCTACCCGCAGTCCGCGCCGCTGAACCCGGCCTTCGCCGACGAGCACCTGCGCTGGCAGGGCGTCTTCGCCGACGAGGCCGGCGGCGCCTTCGACCGCGAGGGCTGGGGCTACTACACGCGCGAGTGGGCCGACGGGTGGGCGCCGTTCTACTCGGACGCGTGGGGCTCGCTGAACGGCGCCATCGGCATCCTCTACGAGCAGGCGCGCACCGACGGCTTCCAGCTCAAGCGCGCCTCGGGCGAGATCCTCACCTACCGCGAGGCCGTGCACCACCAGATCACGGCGTCGATGGCGAACCTGCGCTCGCTGCAGCGGCACGGCCGCGACGTGCTCGCGAGCTACCTCGCCAACAAGAAGAAGAACGTCGCCGCCGACACCCCCGGCAACGACCGCGTGCTCGTGATCCGCGCCGACCAGAACCAGGATCGCCTGCGCCGCCTGCAACGCACGCTCGACGGGCACGGCATCGAGTACTTCGCCGCGCGCGGGACGGTGGAGCTCGGCGGCGCGGAGAGCGCGCGCGGCGAGCGCGTCGAGTCGCTCGAGCTGCCCGCCGGCTCGTGGGTCGTGCCCGCGCGCCAGCCGCAGCGCCAGCTCGTGCGCGCCTTCCTCGACCTCGATCAGCGCATCGACGTGGAGACGCTGAAGAAGGAGCGCGAGGAACTCGAGCGGCGCGACTCGACCAAGATGTACGACGTTACCGGCTGGTCGCTGCTGCACGCGTACGACCTCGACGCGTGGTGGGGCGTGCCGGGCGAGCTCGAGGTCGGCCCCGCGCCGCGCCTCGCGCCGCAGGGCGGCGTGCTCGGCCTCGCGCCCGAGGGCTACCCGACCTACGGCTGGATCGTCGACGGCCGCGACGACAGCGCGGTCGCGTTCGCGGCGCGCGCGATGGAGCTCGGCCTCGAGGTGCACCTCTCCGACCGCGCCTTCGAGGACGCCGGCGCCGAGGGCGGCCCGCGTACGTGGTCGCGCGGCTCGCTGCTCGTGCGGCGCCACGAGAACCAGGGCAGCGCGGCGGAGATCGAGGCGCGCATCGAGCGCGCTGCGCGCGAGTCCGGCGCGCTGGCGACGCGCGTGCTCTCGGGGCGCGCGCCCGGCGAGGGCCCCGACCTCGGCGGCGGTCACTTCCACCTGCTCGCGCACCCGCGCGTCGCGCTCGTCGCGAACACGCCGGTCGACTCCGACACGTACGGACACCTGTGGCACCACCTCGACGTCGAGGTCGGCGTGCCCTTCTCGATCCTCGACGCGCAGGCGCTCGGCCGCGCCGACCTGCGCCGCTACAACGTGCTCGTCCTGCCGCCCGGCCTCGGCCGCGAGGTCGGCGAGTGGAAGGACGACCTCGACGCCTGGGTCGCCGCCGGCGGCACGCTCATCGCCGTCGAGTCGACCGCGGCGGCGCTGACCTCCGGCCGCAGCGGGCTCACCAGCGTGACGTTGCGTCGCGATGCGCTCGAGAAGCTCGACGACTACGCGACCGCCGTCGAGCGCGAGCGCGCGGCGCGCGCCATCGCGATCGACGAGGCGCTCGTCTGGGACGGCGCGACGGCCGCGGCGCAGGACGCGCCGGGCGAGGAGGCGAGCGCGGACGACCACGAGGACGACGAAGCCGCCGACGCCGACCTCGACGCGTGGCGCCGGCGCTTCGCCCCCTCGGGCGCCAACCTGCTCGCCGACGTGGACGACGAGAGCTGGCTCACCGTCGGTGCCGGCGCGACGATGCCGGTCGCGCTCTCGGGCTCGAGCGTCTACCTCACCAAGCCGCCGGTCGACACGCCGGTGCGCTTCGTCGAGGCCGCGCGCCTGCGCCTCGCCGGCCTGCTGTGGCCCGAGGCGCGCGTGCGCATCGCCGACAGCGCCTACCTCGCCCGCGAAGGTCACGGCGCCGGCCAGGTGATCCTCTTCGCCGGCATGCCCGCCTTCCGCGGCTACCACCAGGCCACCGCGCGCCTGTTCAGCAACGCCGTCGTCTACGGCCCGGGCATGGGCGCGAGCCAGCCGGTGCGCTGGTAGGCGGCGCGGGTCAGCGCACCGCTTCGGGGAACGCGCACGCGTCCACGGCCGCGTAGCCGCGCGCGCGCGCCGTGCGCCTCAGGCGCGCGTCGTCGACCCCTCGCGGGCGCGTCCGCGCGGGCGGCGCGGTTCGACGGGTGCCTTCCTGGCGATCCCGACACGCAGGGTGCGCCGCGCCGGCGGTGCGGGGAGGCCTGTGGTCCGGCGGACGTCGCGCCCGGGTCGCGAAGGCTTGGAGTGGGGAAAGCCACCCTTGGCCTCCGCAGTGCGTCGGGTGGCCCTCGAAACGTTGCCCGGAAAAGGCTCAGGCTCGGGTTAGGGGCGTCCGATCTCGCCACTGCCCCGCTCGCCTCCATCCCCCGCACCATGCGCAGGCTCACCATCGACGCGCGCATCCGCCTGGCCTTCGGCCTGGTCTGCGCCGTCATCCTCCTCCAAGCCACCGTCTCCTGGTTCCTCAGCGGTCGCAGCAACGACAAGACGCTGTACGCCCGCGACGTGGCCTACGTCGGCGCCGCGCACGCGCGCGCGATCGTCCTCGACGTGGTGCAGGTCCAGCAGTGGTTGACCGACATCAGCGCCACGCGCGCCGCGGAGGGCTACGCCGACGGCTTCGACGAGGCCGCGACCTGGGCCGCGTCGTTCCGCGAGAACGTCGCCGCCCTGAAGCAGCTCGACCCGCAGAACGCGGCGGAGTACGCCGCCCTGACGACCTCGTTCGAGGAGTTCTACGCCAAGGGCCAGTGGATGGCCCGTCAGTACATCGAAGGCGGGCCCGCGGCCGGCAACGCGGCCATGGACGAGTTCGACGCGTTCGCCGAGGACATCGCGACGCACGTGGGCGCGGCGCGGGACCGGTGGGTCGCGGCCGCATCGACCGCGCTCGACGAGGGCGCGACTCTCGGTGAACTCTCGCACTACCTGAGCGTGGCGACCGCGCTGCTGACCTCGGCCCTGACCCTCGCGGCTTCCTTCCTGCTCGCGCGCAGCATCTCGCGTTCGCTGGCGCCGTGCCTCTCGGTGGCCGAAGCGGTCGCGCGCGGGGACTACTCGAAGCGCGCGGCCGTCGAGAGCGACGACGCCATCGGCAAGCTGGGCCAGGCCTTGAACACGGCGGTGCAGCGCGCGCAGCACGCCCTCGACGAGGTGCAGGCGGCGCGCAAGACCGAGACCGACCAGGCCGCGAAGCTGCAGGCGAAGGTCGACTCGCTGCTGAAGTCGATCAGCGCCGCGCGCGAGGGCGACCTGACGTGCACGGTGAGCGTGCGCGGTGACGACGCCATCGGTCGCGTCGGCGAGGGCCTGGCCCAGTTCCTGGGCGACCTGCGCGAGAACATCCGCAGCCTGGGCAACGACTCGCGCACCTTGGCCGCGTCGTCCGAGCAACTGGCCGCGGTCTCGCGCACGCTGACCTCGAACGCCGAGGAGGCGATCGGTCACACCGAGGACGGCGCGCGCACCACGGCCTCGATCGTGGCGCGCATCCAGTCGGTGGCGGAGTCGCTGCAAGGCGTCACGGCCGGCAGCAACGAGATCTCCTGCCGCACGCACGAGACGGCGGAGACGAGCCGCTCCGCCGTGCAGCGCACTGCCGAGGCCGAGGCGGTCATCACGCAGCTCAGCCAGAGCAGCGGCGAGATCCAGGAGGTCATCGAGTTGATCACGAAGATCGCCGACCAGACCAACCTGCTGGCGCTGAACGCCTCCATCGAGGCGGCCTGCGCGGGCGACGCCGGCAAGGGCTTCGCCGTGGTCGCGAACGAGGTCAAGGACCTCGCCAAGGAGACGCGCGCCGCCACGGACGTGGTGCGCGAGAAGATCGGCACGATCCACGGCTACTCGCTCTCGGCGGTCGAGGCGATCCGCGCGGTGGCCGAGTCGATGACCTCGATCAACTCGTCGCAGAACTCGATCGCGGCCGCCGTGGACGAGCAGGACGCGACGCTCTCCGAGGTCTCGCGCTTCCTCGACGCCGCCGCCCACGAGAGCCTGCGGATCAACGAGAACATCGAGCAGATCTCCGGGGCCGCACACGAGACGAGCCGGTGCGCCGGCGAGTCGCTGAGCGCGTCCTCCGACCTGGCCCGCATGGCGGGCGAGCTCGGCCGGATGGTCGGCAGCTTCCGCTGCTGAGCGCCTCGCGCGAGGACGTCACACGAACGCGGGTCGCCCGGCGCGGCCCGCGTCTCCGTCTCGCGGGCTCCGGCGCGGCTCAGCGCGCGGCAGCGTCCTCGAACCAGTAGAGCCAGACGCGCGCGTACCCCGCGCGCTGCGCCAGTTCGACGAGGCGCACGAAGTCGCGCCAGCGGGCGGCGTCGAAGTCGGTGACGTCGACGCTCGGACGGCCGACCTCGCGCGCGTCGCGCGCCTCGCGGAGCACGTCGCCGAGCGCGTCGCCGACGGCCACTCGCTCGGCGGTGTAGCGCGTCGGACCCTGCTCCATGCCCGGGTACCTGCGCATCGGGAGCGTGAGCTGGAGTGCCGGCCCGTCGCCGTCCGGGCGCCATGCGACGCGCCACGCTTCGGCGACGTCCGGGCCGCAGGCGATGCCGAACTCGACGGCCTGCTCGACCGAGACGCGGCGCAAGGCCCCCTCGCCGTCGCGCACGCCGAGGGCCAGGTGTCCGAGCGCGATGCCGCGGTACCGCGTGGGCACCAGCGCCTGCTCCACGTCCGACCAGCGCGCGTCACGATCGGCGAGGACGGCGAGCGGGAGCGCCGCGCTGCCGGTCTCCCCCGCGGTGCGCAGCGGCTCCGGCACCAGCACGTCCCGCAGCTCGGTGAGGCGCGCGCGGTACGCCCGCGCCGACGCGGTGTCCACGTCGCGCAGGTCGTACGCGAGCCCCTCGAGCGTCGGCGTGCCGTGCGCGTCGATCTCGAGCACCGGCAAGCCCGACGCGACGCCGGGGAACCAGGGCTCGCCGCAGTCGGCCGTCGCGAGCGCGACGTGCACCTCCAGCGGTCGCTCCCCGGTGGCGCCGCCGCACGCCGCCAGGGCGGCGAGGAGCGCCACGCGGAGGCGACGCGCGCTCACTGCCAGGCCACGCTGATCGCCGCGGAGAGGTTCGAGCCCTGGCTGCAAGCGCCCGCGGGATCGCGGTACCAGAGCTGGTAGTGGCGCACGTCGCCCGGCGCGAGGCCGCCGACGAGCCCGGCGAGGTCGCCGGTCAACGTCGTCGCGCCCGCGGCGTCGAAGGGCGCGATGCCGAGGCGCTGCACTGCACCGCCCGCGCAGCGCAAGCCGTCCACGAACGGCGCGCTGATCGCGTTGAGGCCCTGGAAGAAGAGCGCGGGCTGGTTCGGCGGGCCGCCGTGCGCCGAGACGAAGAGGTCATGCGCCGCGACGCTCGCGCTCCCCGCCCAGAACAGCCGCACGCCCGCACCGGTCGAGTTCGCGCAGCCCTCGAGCTCGCCGCCCGCGTTGCCGCACGGGCACGTCGTCGTGCCGGTCGGCCCGGCGCAGTAGCTCGTCGCCGCGGTCGACAGGAGCTGCGGGTGCAGCTCGAGCGTGCCGTTGAAGGACGTCGCCAGCACGAGGTCGACCAAGCCCGACGCGTCGCCGTCGAAGTCCGCCGCCAGCAGGCGGAAGACGCTCGTGGCGTTGCTCGCGATCACCTGGGCCGGCGCGAAGACGCCGGCGCCGAGGCCGCGGTACAGGCGCGCGTGGTCGAACTCGGTGTGCACGACGTCGAGCCGGCCGTCGCCGTCCACGTCGAGCGCGTGCGCGTCGAAGCTCCCGCCGGGGAAGTTCGTGTGCAGCACGTTGCCCGCACCGTAGACCCCGCCACCGAGGTTCGCGTACCACGCCACGAAGCCGGGCGTCGATCCCGTCCCTGTCGTGTTGTGCAGCGCGCCCACGAGCACGTCGTCGTCGCCGTCCTCGTCGAGGTCCGCGCAGCGCACCGAGCGCGCGTTCGGCGCGCCGCTTGCGATGAGCTGGTGCGCCCCGAAGCTCCCGCTGCCGTCGTTCAGGAAGCCGTGCACGTCGCCGGTGTACGCCTCGGCCACGACGAGGTCGGGGCTGCCGTCGCCGTCGAGGTCGCCGGTGGTGATCGAGTAGGTCCCGAGCGCCTGCGTCGTGACGAGCTGCTCGGGCCCGAACGAGACACCGTCGCCCTTGCGCAGGTACACGGCGCCCGGCGCCCACTGGAGGTACAGCCAGTCGAGCCGGCCGTCCCCGTCGACGTCGACGAGCTCCATGTCGTTGGAGTGCCGCGAGCCGAGGTAGAGCTGCGTGAAGGTCCCGCCGCCCTGGTTGCGCAGCAGGATCGCGTCGTCCCAGTTGCCGAGCGAGGGCTCGTACTCCTCCAGGTTGAGGATCAGGTCGACGTCGCCGTCGAGGTCCACGTCGCCGGCGACGATGCTGGTGCAACGGTCGTAGTCGAACGGCACCGGCAGCGCGACCGGCGCGGCGAACGCCCCACCGCCCAGGTTGCGGTACCAGCGCACGCCGCCCGAGGCGACCTGGAGCCCGGCGATCAGGTCCGCGCGGCCGTCGCCGTCGAGGTCGGCGTGCTGCACGGCGCCGAACATCTGCGCCTGGGAGTCGATCGTGAGCGGGGCGCCGAAGTCGGCGCGCGCGGCCGGAGCGAGGAGCGAGGCGAGGGCGAGAACGGCGCAGCGGCGGGTGGTCTTCATCGTGCGAGGGCGGGGCCGTGGGGTGCGAGGTCCGTCCTAGCCTAGCAGCCCGTCGAAGAACTGCTTCTGAGGCCGGGTCGGCGGCATCCGCTTCGGTGTGGGGCCTGGAAACGCAGGCGAATCGGTGGATTCGGCGAGGCTTTCGGGGGCCGCACCGGAGCGGAGGACGTCGTCATGGCGCCGGAGGACTTCTTCAACGGGCTGCTGGCGCAAGCTCCCCGGCGTGGGGCGCGCATCGGCCGGCGGGGGGCGCCCGGGCCTCCTCCACAGGTCGCCGACCGGCGCCGCGTTCCCGATCTCCCGCGCGGCGGCAGCGCGAGGTTCAGCGCCGGCCACGGCGGCTCGATGGGGTCCTCGGGCCCGCGCGGCCCGGAATTCTCCCCCGCGCTCCAAGAGCGTCGGCGCGCCCGCCGTCCAAGAGCGCGGTCGTGACGCGGGGGATACGAACCCTCGCGCTCGCCTTACGTTGGCCTCCTGAAGCTCCCGGCCGCCCCGAGACCCTCAACCCGGCTCCAGATGTCGCGCCTCCTCGCCCCCTTCGTCGCTCTGGCCCTCTTCCTCCTGCCCCTGTTCGCCCAGGACGACGTCGCGCCGCGGCGCGTCGAGCCCGAGGCCGTGCCGGCCGCGGTGCGCGTGGCGCTGATGCGCGGGGACTACGACACGGCGCTGGCCGAGCTGGCGCGCTGCGAGGCCGAGACGCCCGCGACCGCCGCCTTCTGGGCCTGGCTGCGCGGGTCGGCGCTGGCCCTGGCCGAGCGCGACGCGGAGGCCGAGCGCGCGCTCGCGCGCCTCGACGGTCCGCTCGCCGGCAGCCGCTGGCAGGCCAAGGCCCGCTACCTGCGCGCCGAGGTGCTGCGCCGGCTGGGGCGCTACGCGGAGGCCGAGGCGATCTACGAGGCGGGGGCCGAGAGCGTGCGCGCCGAGCCGCGCCAGCGCGAGCTGGCCGAGATCTACCTGGGCTTCGCCGACGCGCTGTCGACGGTGCCCGCGACGCCCGGACCGACCGACGAGCTGGACTACGGCCGCGCCTACGCGCTCTACGAGAAGGTGCTCGAGCTCGACGCGCCGCGCGACCTCGTGGACCGCGCGATGCTGCGCCGCGCCGACTGCCAGGCGCTGAGCGGCTGCTCCGGCGCGGCGGTGGAGCTCTACCGCGCCTACCTCGCAGAGTTCGACGCCAGCGACCCCGGCTCGAAGGCCGCGCGAGCCGGCGCGGGGGCCGCGGTGCTGGAGGCGCGCCTCGCGCTCGGCCGCGCGCTGCTGGCCACGGGCGACCGCGACGCGGCGCGGCGCGAGTTCGAGGACGTCGGCGCGACCCTGGCGGACGTGCGCGCGCAACGCGGCGGATGGGGCACCACCGTGGGCGCGTGGGACGCCGCGCGTCAGCAGCGCGCGGACGAGCTCGCGGGCGACGCCGCGTACGCCGTCGCGTCGACCTGGCAGTGGCAGGACGCCGACGAGGCCGCGATGGCAGTCGCGGCGTTGCAGCGCTTCCTCGCCACGTACCTCGACCACCCGCAGGCCACGCAGGCTCGCTTCGACATCGGTCAGGTGAACTACCAGGCCGGTCGCGCCGAGGAGGCGCTGGCCGCCTTCCGCGAGTTCCGCACGCGCCCGCTGCCGGCGAAGCGCGTCGAGGACGAGCTGCGTCTGCGCCTGGTGCAACGCGCGCTGTACCTCGAGGGCGTGATCCTCGCCGGTCAAGGTCGCTTCGAGCAGGCCATCGAGGCCTACCGCTCCTACACGCAACAGTTCGCCAGCGGCCCCGACTGGTCCGACGCGCAGCGCGGCATCGTCGAGGCCCAGTACCAGCGCTGCGAGGCGCTGCGGCAGGAGCGCCGCTGGACCGAGGCGCGCGCCGGGCTGGCCGCGTTCCTGCAAGATCACCCGCTCGACCCGCGCGCCGACGCGGTGAACCTCGAGATCGGCGAGCTCTTCCGCGAGGAGGGCCAGGCGCTGCGCGAAGACTCCGCGCGCGCGGCCGAGGCGGCGGCCAAGTTCCGCGAGGCGGTCGCGCACTGGCGCGGCGTCGTCTCCAAGCACCCGGGCAGCGACGTGGCGAGCGCGGCGCTGTTCGACCAGGGCGAGGTGCTCGCGAAGGAGCTCGGCGAGCTCACCGCCGCGTTCGAGGCCTACCGTCAGTGCGACTTCGGCGCGTGGTCCGTCGCGGCGCGGCAGGCGCTGCTCGACATGGTCGAGCCCGAGCTCGGGCTGCGCACCGAGCGCACGTGGCGCGACGACGAGCCCGCGCAGGTCGTGGCCTGGGTGCGCAACGTCGAGAAGCTCGAAGTGGAGCTCTACGCGCTCGACCTCGAGGCCTACTTCCGCAAGCACCTCACGCACGGCGCGATCGAAGAGCTCGACCTCGACCTCATCACGCCCGACCAGCGCTTCGAGGTCGCCGTCGACGGCTACGAGCGCTTCCGCGGCCTCGAGCAGCGCATCACGCTGCCCGTCGAGGGCCCCGGCGTGTGGGCCGTGGTCGTCTCCTCGGAGGAGCGCCGCGCGACGACGCTCGTGATCCGCAGCGACGTCGACGTGGTCGTGAAGAGCTCGCGCCGCGAGGTCTTCGTCTACGCGCAGGACATGCGCCGCGGCGCGCCGGCCGCGGACGTCGACGTGCTCGTCGCGCTGCCCGCCGCGAACGGCGGCGCGCCGACGTTCCACGAGACGCGCACGGGCGACGACGGCGTGGCGCGCCTCGCGCTGCCCGAGCTCGGCGACGAGGACCAGGTGCGGCTGTTCGCCGTGCGCGGCGGCGACGTCGCCTCGACCGGCCTGTCGCTGTCCGGTCTCGGCCTGCGCGCCGACCCGCAGCCGCGCGGCTTCGTCTACACGGATCGGCCCGCGTACCGCCGCGGGCAGGCGGTCGGCTGGCGCGCGCTCGTGCGCTCGATGCAGCCCGGCCGCGCCGGCTTCACGCCCGGCGAACGCTACCGCTACGAGGTGCGCGACGCGCGCGGCCGCGTCGTCGACGGCGGCCAGGTGGCGCTGTCGGCCTACGGCAGCGCGAGCGGCGCGCTGCAGCTCGATCCGCTGGCCCCGCTGGGCGACTACACCGTGCACCTGCTCGACCGCGAGGGCCGCGGTTTCCAGGGCGCGTTCGAGGTGCGCGACTTCGAGCTGCAGCGCGTGGAGCTCTCGCTCGAGCTCGACCAGGAGGTCTACTTCCGCGGCGAGACCGTCCAGCTCACCGCCAAGGCCGCCTACTACTTCGGCGAGCCGCTGGCCGACTCGCCGCTGCGCATCGCGTTGCCCGACGGCCGCCAGGTCGACCTGCGCACCGACGACGACGGCGTCGCGACGCTGAGCTTCGAGACGCGCGACCTGCCGAGCGAGCGCCTGCTCGCGTTCCAGGGCACGTTGACCGAGGAGCAGGTCTCGACGGTCGCGCGCGCGCACCTCGCCGTGCGCGGCTTCAGCGCGTCGGTGTCGACCGAGCGCGACCTCGTGCTCGCCGGCGACAGCTTCGACGTGCACGTGCGCACCGTCGGGCCCGATCGCGAGGGCGTCGCGCGCGCGCTCGCGCTGCGCGTGCTGCACCGCGAGGAGCGCCCCGGGACGACGCTCGACGTGCTCGCGGAGGAGCACGAGCTCACCACGGACGCGCACGGCGACGGGCACCTGGCGCTGAGCCTCGAGCGCGGCGGCTGGTACACGCTGCGCGTCGAGGGCACGGACCGCTTCGGCAACCCGGTGCTCGCCCAGCGCACGCTGTTCGTCTCGGGCGACGAGGACGAGACCAAGCTGCGCGTGCTCGTCGAGAGCGAGCGCGTGAAGGTCGGCGAGGAGGTCGTGCTCGACGTGCACGACCGCGCCGGCGCGGGCCTCGCGCTGGTGACGGTCGAGAGCGAGGAGGTGCTCGAGTACCGCCTGGTCCAGCTCCAGCCCGGTCACAACCGCGTCACGCTCACGACCGGCGACGAGCACTACCCGAACGTCCACGTGTCGGCGGCGTTGATGCTGGCGAACCGCTTCTGGCGCGCCGGCGCCGACCTCACGCTCGAGCGCGAGCTGAAGGTCGCCGTCGAGCCCGTGCGCGAGACGTACGCGCCCGGCGAGGAGGCCGAGGTCCGGCTGACGGTCACCGACGCGCTCGGACGGCCGGTGCGCGCCGAGCTGTCGCTCGCGGTCGTCGACGAGGCGCTCTTCGAGCTGTTCCCCGACCGCCTGCCCGACGTCGCGCGCTTCTTCGCGGCGGAGCGGCGCAAGTTCGCCGCGATGAACACCGAGTCGAGCTGCGGCTTCAGCTACCAAGGCGTCGTCAGCGAGGTGGCCGCGGCGGTCCTCGAGCAACGCCTGGAGGAGCGTGCGCGTACCCAGATCGCCGCGCGACGCGGCGCGACGCTGGGCGCGCTCTTCGAGCTCGACAAGGCGCCCGTGCTGAAGGACGCGCAGGTGCTGACCGCGTACGATGCGCTGGACTTCGACCTCGAGGCGCTCGAAGAGCCGCTCGAAGGCCTGGCCTGGAACGAGGCCATCGGCCTGGGCGGCGGCGCGGGCGGCAAGTTCGGCGGACGCTTCGGCGGCAAGCGCAACTTGCGCGCGGCAGGCGGCGTCGCGGCCGCGCTCACCGAGGACGCGGCCTTCGAGAGCGACGCGGCGTTCTGGACGCCCGCGGTCGTCACGGGTGAGGACGGTCGCGCCACGGTGCGCTTCGTCCTGCCCGAGCGCAGCACGCGCTGGCACCTCAAGGCGGTCGGCGCCGACGACGGCGTGCAGACCGGCCAGAGCGAGGCGAGCTTCGTCTCGCGCGCGGAGCTGTTCCTCGAGCTCGAGCTGCCGCCGGTGCTCGTCGAGGGCGACGCGCTGCGCGTCGGCGTGCGCGTGCACGGCGAAGGCGTGACGGGCCTGAACCTCACGACGGGCGGCGCGGGCACGCACGCGCGGCAGCAGTTCAAGGTCTCCGACGGCGACGTGCGCGAGCACGAGTTCGCGCTCGTGGGCCCCGTCGAGGCCGGCGAGCTCGAAGTGCTCGTCACGGCGAACGCGCCCGGACGGCCCGGCGCCTCGGCGCGCAAGACGATCCGCGTCCGGCCCTGGGGCCTCGAGGAGCACGACGTCGCGAGCGGCGTGCTCGAGCGCGAGGCCGCCGCGACGCTGCGCCTGCCGCAGGGCGGCGAGTACCGCGGCGTGCGCCTCGAGCTCGCGCTCGACCGCGACCTGAACCGCATGCTGGCGCGCGTCGCGCTCGGCGGCGACGTGCGGCGCGCCCTCGACGGCGACCTGCTCGCCGCGACCGCGCACGAGCTCGGCGGCGCGCTCGCCGTGCTCGAGATGTACCGCGTGAACGGCCACCAGGCCGATCCCGAGGTCGCCGCGCTGCGCCGCAGCGCCGAGGGCTCGCTGGGCCGCTTGCTCGCCGCGCAGAGCGAGCGGGGCGGCTGGCGCCTGTGCGGCGGCGCGACGAGCGACGAGGAGCACACCGAGACGACGTGTGCCGCGCTCGTCGCGCTCGTCCGCGCGCGCGCCGCCGGCCTCGTCGTTCCCGACGCGGCCACCGACCTGGCGCGCGCCTTCCTCGGCGAGCGCTTCCGCGCCGCGGGTCACGAGGACGACGAGCTGAAGGCGATGATCGTGCACGCGCTGGCGTGCGCCGGTCAGGACGACTTCAGCACGGCCAACCGCCTGCACCGCGAGCGCGCGTCGCTCTCGACCGCGGCGCTGGCCTACACCGCGCGCGCGCTGGTCGAGATGGAGCGCGCGTCGATGGCGGCCGAGGTCGTGGCCGAGCTCGCCAAGCGCGAGACGTCCGGCGAGCTCGAGACGCGCTCGAACCGCAGTTGGGACCGCTCGTCCGACGCGACGGCCGCGCTCGCGCTGCTCGCCGCGCTGGAGGCCGCGCCCGACGCGCCGTGGATCGAGCGCGCCGCGAACGCGCTCGAGCAGCGCGCGCCCTGGCACGGCGGCCGCGCGCGCGGGCTCGCGCTCGAGGCCCTGGCGAAGAAGGGCGGCACCTGGGCGGCGGCGAACGACGCGTCGCGCGTGCAGGTACTCGTCGACGGCGCGGTGGTCGAGACGGTCGACTTCCGCACGACGCCGCAGGGCGTCGAGCTCTCGCTGCCGCAAGCCGACGGTCCGTCGCGCCCGCTGACGCTGCGCCTCGTGCCCGAGGGCGGCGGACGCCCGCACTGGCGCGCCGTGCTGCGCGGCTTCACGCCCGAGGTGCGCGCGCGCCACGATGCCGAGTTCCGCGTGTGGACCTCGCAGCTCCTCGCCGCCGCGCCGCGCTACCGCGGCAAGGCCGTGCCCACCGGCTTCGGCGTACTCGCCAACGTCGGCGAGCGCGAGCACTGGGACAACGAGGTGCACGAGGCGGCGCAAGGCGAGCTCTTCGACGCGCAGGTGTCGTTCTCGTACGTCTACCCGACGCACTCGCAGGCCGACCCGGGTGACTACTTCACGCTCGAGGTCCCGCTGCCGGCGGGCACGCGCGTGCTCGACGGCAGCGTGCAGGGCGGCTTCCAGGCCTACGAGGTCCAGCCCGGACGCGTCGTCGCCAGCTACGCACAGACCAAGCACAGCGGTTACCTGCGCATGACGCTGATCGCGAGCGAACCGGGCGACTACCGCGTGCTCCCGGCCGTGCTGCGCAACAGCCTCGACCCGAGCCGCGTCGCCGTGGGCGAGCCGCTCGCGCTGAAGGTGCTCGGCGCGGACGAGCGCAGCAGCGACGTCTATCGCCCGACGCCCGACGAGCTGTTCCACCTCGGCGCCGCGATGTACGACCACCAGGACTACGTCGGCGCGCGCGAGCGCCTGACCGCGCTGTACGACGGCTTCGCCGACGGGCTGCGCCCCGAGCGGCTGCGCGAGGCGGCCGAGCGGTTGTTGTTCCTCGGCATCCGCGCGGGCGACGCCGCCGCGACGGTGAAGTACTTCGAGGTGCTCAAGGAGAAGAACCCCGCGCTGTTCGTGCCCTTCGAGGACGTGCTCGCCGTCGGGCGCGCGTACCGCGAGCTGGGCGAACACGAGCGCGCCCTGCTGATCTTCAAGGCGATCCTCGACGAGACCTTCGGCAAGGACCTCAAGGTCGCCGGCACGCTCGAGGAGCAGGGCGAGTTCGCGGGCGCGGTCGACACGCTCGAGCGCCTGTGGCTCGAGTACCCCGATTCGCCGGCGGTGATCGAGACGTACCTCTCGCTGGCGGACAAGCTGCTCGCCAAGGCGCCTGCCGCCGACAAGGACAAGAGCCTGCGCGATGCCGGCCGCGACCGCTTCGCGCTGTCGCTGCAGGGCATCCTCGCGCTGCAGCGCTTCCTGGCCTTCTACCCGACGAGCCCGCTCGCGCCGGACGCGGGCCTCAACCTCGTCAGCGCCTACCTCGGCCTCGAGTCCTACGAGGACGTCGCGCGCCTCGGCGGCGAGATGGCCGGCACGTACGTCGCGCCGCGCTATCGCGACGCGTTCACGTACTCGCGCGCCGTGGCGGAGTGGCACCTCGGCCACGACGAGGCGGCGCAGGGGCTGCTGCGCGAGATCGCCGCGTCGAGCTACGTCGACGAGCGCGGCGTCGAGCACCACTCGCTGAACCGCGAGCTCGCCTACTACATCCTCGCGCAGATCTTCCACGCGCGGCGCGAGTTCGCCGACGCGGCGGAGTACTACGAGAAGGTCAAGGACGAGTTCGTCGACGCGGTCGAGGTGCTGCAGGCCTTCCGCGAGCGCGGCATCGCGCTGCCGGAGGTGACGACCACGCGCCTCGGCGAGCCGACGCTGCTCGAGCTCGAGCACAAGAACCTCGAGCGCGCCGAGCTGCTCGTGTACCGCGTCGACCTGATGACGCTGTACTTGCGCGAGCGCAACCTCTCGCACGTCACCGAGGTCAACCTCGCCGGCATCTCGCCCACGCTGCGGCGCGAGGTCGAGCTGGGCGCGGCGCGCGACCTCGAGCAGACGAAGACCGAGGTGCGCCTCGAGCTCGAGCGGCCGGGGGCCTACCTCGTGCTGTGCCGCGGCGCCGAGCTGCACGCCTCGGGCCTCGTGCTCGTCAGCGACGTCGAGCTCGAGGTGCGCGAGGACGCCGGCGCGGGCCGCCTGCGGGTGACCGCGCTCGACGCGAAGACCCGCAGCTTCCTGAAGGGCGTCGACGTGCGCGTCGTCGGCTCGCAGTCGGCGGCCTTCGAGCGCGGCGAGACCGACCCGCGCGGCCTGTTCGTCGCCGACGGCCTGGCCGGCACGGCCACGGTCATCGCGCGGCTCGGCGAGCAGTACGCCTTCTACCGCGGCGCGCTCGCGCTCGGCGGCCCGCGCCAGCAGCAGGCCGAGGCGGACGTGCGCTTCAGCGCCCAGCTCGACGACCAGGGCTACTTCAAGAACGTGATCGAGTTCAACGACGGCAACCGCCGCGACCGCAACGAGAAGCTCGAGAAGGAGATCAACCGCTCCCGCAAGGGCGTGCAGGTCCAACAGGTGAAGTAGCGGCGCGCCGGTCGCCGCGCCGCGGCCGGCTCCGGTCCACGGCGCGCACGTCGCCCGCTCGCGCGGGGGCGTGCGCGCCGGCGCGTCGTGTCGCGATCGTCGGCGTTGATCCGCGGCGCCGCGCGCGGCACCGTACGCCGCATGGACGACGAGCTTCGACGAGAGCGCGCTCAGCGCGGCGCCGCGGTGCTGCTCGCGGCGCTGTTCCTGGTCGTCGCCGTCGTCTGGTCCGGCAAGCGCGACTACGAGTGGGACCTGCTGGCGTACTCGGCCTGCGCGCTGGAGCTCGGCGAGCGCGATCCCGGCGTCGTGCACCGCGAGGTCTACGCGCGGCTCGAGCGCGACGCACCGCCCGCCGCCGCCGAGGCGCTGCGCGCGAAGAACGCCTACCGCGCGCGCTGCGCCGCCGAGCCGGCGGCCTTCGACGCGCAGCTCCCCTTCTACCGCGGCCGCGTGCTCTACGTCGGCGCGATCGCGGCGCTCGTGGGTCTCGGGGCCTCGCCCATCGACGCGTGCTTCCGCGTGTCCTGGCTCGGCGGCGTGCTCGTGCTCGCGGCGCTGTGGCGCTGGCTGGTGCGGCGCGGCGGCGGTTCACTCGCCACGCTCCTCGGCAGCGCGCTCGCGCTCGCGGCGCTGGGCGTGTGGTTCAAGACGCCGGTCAAGGCCACGCCCGACGCGCTCGCCGCGGGCGTGTTCCTGTGGGGCGCCTACCTGCTGCTCGAGTCGCGTCGCGCGCGCGTCGGCGCGGCGCTCTGCGTGCTGGCGCTCGCGGCGCGCGCGGACCTCGTGGTGCTGGTCGTGCCGCTGCTCGTGCTCGCGACGCTGCCCGTCGGAGGCGCGCGACGCCTGACGCCGGCCTTCGCCGCCGGCGCGCTCGTCGTCGCGGGCTTCGTCGTGCTGGGCTGCACCGCCGGCCGCGGCACCTACGCGCCGTGGGTCGTCGTGCACCACACCTTCCTCGGCTACAAGGCCTTCCCGGCCGCCGAGACGCCGCCGCTCGACCTGGCGGCGTGGGCCGCACTCTCGCTGCGCTCGCTGCCCGAGCTCGCCGCCGCGGCCCCCCTCACGTTCCTGCTCGCCGGTCTCGCGGCGCTGGTCGCGGGCCTGCGCCGCGGCGGGCGGCGCGCTGCGGGCGGCGCGCTCGCGCTCGTGGCCCTCGCCGCCACGCTGGCGCACTTCGCGCTCTTCCCGGCGGCCTGGCCGCGCCTCCTGTTCCCCTACTGGATCCTCTCGGCGCTCGCGCTGGGCGCCGCCGGCGCTCAGTCGAGGTCTTCCCAGGCCTCGCCGTAGTCGTGCGTGATCTCCTCGCCGCGCCGGATCGGGCGCAGCGCTTCGAGCACCTCGCCGAAGAAGCAGGCGTTGGGCCGCGAGGAGTGGTTCACGTAGCGGGTCTCGGTCTGGCCGTCGATGCCGTACTCGCGATCGTCCTCGTCGTACACCCACAGCACGTGGTCGCCGACGTGCTTCACCACGGGGCCTTCGTAGATGCCGATCACGTCGCCGGCGCGGAAGTCCTGCGCGGCGAACAGGCCCAGGCCGTGGATGTGGCTGGGCTTGATGGCGACCTTGAGGTTCTCGGAGACGGGGAGGCGGGTCCAGAGCATGGGAGTGCGCGCAGACGGTCCTCGGGGTGCGGAAGGTCGCCGAGCCTCGGAGGAGGCGACTGCCGGGCGACGGGGCGAAAGATCATACGCCTTGCTCGCGCGGAGCCAAGAGGCCTGCGCGCCGAACTCACGTGACGCTGCGTCGCTACCATGACCCCATGAAGCTCTACCACACGATGATCCGCGTGAAGGACCTCGACGCGACGTTGGCCTTCTACACCGGCTTCCTCGGCCTGAAGGAAGTGCGCCGCCACGAGATCGGCAGCGAGGCCACGCTGGTCTTCCTGAGCGACGAGGCGGAGACCTACTTCATCGAGCTGACGTGCAACCACGACGGCCGCGAGTACGTGCTCGGCGATCAGTTCGGCCACCTCGCCTTCCTCGTCGACGACCTCGCGCCGGTGATCGCCGAGGTGGAGCGTCAGGGCTGGTGGTACCGCCAAAGCCGCCCGGAGCTGAGCTCGAAGTACATCTTCGTGAAGGACCCGAACGGCTACGACATCGAGGTGCTCGAGGCGCGCAAGGGCTAGTCGTCCAGCGCGGCGGGCTCGTAGCGAGCCAGGAGCAGTCGGGCGAAGGCCTGCTCCCACACGAAGTCGGCCAGCGGGGCCCCCGCGGCGCGGCGCAAGAGGGCCAGCGGCGAGGGCCGCCGCTGCCCCGGCGGGAGCGGGGGCCCCTCCTCCGACACGATCACCTGGCGCCCCAGCGCGTAGTGCAGGCCCTCGAAGTAGTCGCGCTCGCACCAGGTGCCGGCGCAGGGCTCGCCGGCGGCGGCGCGGCGCTCGAACTCCCGCGCGGCGGCGCGCTCCAGCAGCGTCTGCGTGGTGCTGATCTCCGGCTCCGCGAGGTCCGGGCAGAGCGCGCGCAGGGCCTCGGCGCGCCCCTCCGGCAAGGTCGCGACCAGGGCCCAGGTCGCCACCAGGCGATCCCACGCCTCGAAGTCCGCGCCCAGCAGCAGCTCTTCCAGCTCGCCCGCGTGCTCCGCGCTGGGCTGGACGATCCAACGGTAGAGCAGGAGGTAGAGCTGCTGGCCGACGTCCTGCGAGCGCAGCAACGCCTCGTCGAGCGAGCGCACGCTCGCGTCGGGCCGGTCGAGCAGCGCCTGCACGTAGCCGAGCTGCTCCCAGGCGTCGGGGTAGGCGGCGTAGGCCTCGACCTCGAGCAGCGCCTGCAGCCGCGCGGCGGCCGCCGCGAAGTCGCCGCGCCACAGCAGCACGTCGACCCTCGCCATGCCGACGTCCCAGTCGCGCCACTCCTCCTTGCCGTACAGCTCGACGTGCGCGCGGAAGGCGGCCTCGGCCGCGTCGAGCTCGCCGAGCCGCCCGAGCGCGGTCCCCCGGCGGTAGCCCGCGCGGTAGTGCAGGTCGGCGCCCGCGCCGGCGAGCTGCATCGCCGCGGCGAAGTCCTCCACGGCCTCCGCGTATCGGCCGAGCGCGTAGCGCGCCATGCCGCGGCCGTAGGGGTACCAGGCGTCCGCGGGCGCGAGCGCGCCGCCCGCGGTGCAGCACGCGAGCGCGTCCTCGTACGCCCGCCGCGCGTCGTCCTCGCGCCCGCGGCTGCGGTGGTCCTCGGCCAGCAGGGTCCAGGCCTCGGCGCGCATGCCCCACGCGTAGGCGAGGGACGGGTGCCCCTCGGGCGCGCCGCGCAGGAGCGCCTCGAAGTCGAGCTGTGCGTTCAGCACGGCCGCGCGCGTCGGCGCGTCGAGCGCGTAGCGGTGCTTGCCCTCGTAGGCGGGCAACTGCGCGACGACCTCCTGGAGCCGCGCGCTCCAGGCCTCGTCGGCGGTCGTGTCGCGCTGTGGCGCCGCGCAGGCGAGGCCGGCGAGGACGAGGATCGCGAGCGAGCGGGCGAGCTTCATGGCCTGAGACTAGTCCGCCGCGATCGTCTCGTCACTCGCGGCCGTACCGCGCCGGCGCTCGCACGACCGCGGCCGCCTTCGCGCTGCCTCACGACGGCGCCCGGTGACACAATGGCGCCGCCAGGGCCTCGCCCTGCGCGGCGATCCCCATGTCCGAACGCGTCCACTTCCTCCTCAACGACCGAGCCGTGTCCAGCGACGCGCCGGCGGGCACGCCGCTGCTGACGGTGGTGCGCGACGAGTTCCACCTCGTCGGCACGAAGCCCGGCTGCCGCGAAGGCGACTGCGGCGCGTGCACGGTGCTGATCGGCGAGCTCGGCCCGCGCGGGCTGCGCTACCGCAGCGTCGTGTCCTGCCTGACGCCGCTCGCGAGCGTCCAAGGTCGACACGTGGTAACCGTCGAGGGGCTCAACGAAAGCGGCCTGTCGCCCGTGCAACGCGCGATGGTCGAGCACGGCGGACAGCAGTGCGGCTTCTGCACGCCGGGCTTCGTGGTCTCGCTGACCGGCTTCGCGCTGTGCGGCGCGCGCGGCGGCACCGCCGCGGCCGTGGAGGCCCTGGACGGCAACCTCTGCCGCTGCACGGGCTACGCGGGCATCGTCCGCGCTGCCGAGGAGGTCGCGACGCGCGTCGGGCCTTGCCCCGCGGACGAGGACCCGCTGGCGTGGGCCGTGCGCCGCGGGATCGTGCCGGCGCGCTTCGCCGGTGTGGCCGAGCGCTTGGCCGCGCTGCCGTCGCCGACGCCGGCGGCGGTCGCGCCGACGACGCGACCGATCGCCGGCGGCACGGACCTGCTGGTCGGCGAGCGCTGGCACCGCGAGGCCGTGCGTCCCCTGCCGGCGGGCGGCGACGGGCGCCCGAGCGTCGCGCGCGAGGGCGACGAGCTGGTGCTGGCGGCGCACTGCACGGGCACCGACCTGTGGCACGCGCCCGAGCTGCGCGCGGTCCTGCCGCGCCTGCCCGAGTACCTGAAGCTCGTGGCCTCGACGCAGATCCGCAACATGGGCAGCGTGGCCGGCAACCTGGTCAACGCGTCGCCCATCGGCGACTACACGATCCTGCTCCTGGCGCTGGGCGCGCGCGTGTGCCTCGTCGACGGCGCGAACGCGGCCCGCGAGCTCCCGCTCGACGCGTTCTACCGCGGCTACAAGCAACTCGACCTGGCGCCGGACGAGCGGATCACCGCGGTGCGCTTCCCCGCGCCGCCTACGACGTCGCGCTTCCACTTCGAGAAGGTCAGCAAGCGCACGCACCTCGACATCGCCAGCGTCAACACCGCCGCCCTGGTCGACGTGGCGGACGGACGCATCACCTCCGCGCGCGTCTCCGCCGGCGGCGTCGCGCCGGTGCCGCTCTTGCTGCGCGACACCTCCGCGTGGCTCTCGGGCCGGCCCTTCACGGAGGCGACCTTCGCAGCGGCCGGCGACGTCGTGCAGGCGGAGGTCACGCCCATCGCCGACGTGCGCGGCTCGGTGCGCTACAAGCGCCTGCTGCTGCGCAACCTCCTGCTCGCGCACTTCTTCGAGCTGAGCGCGGCTCGCGGAGGTCACGCGTGAAGCAGATCGACGCCGCCGCCCACGTCCGTGGCGAGTCCGTGTTCGTCGACGACGTGCCCGACGTGCGCGGCACGCTCCACGTCGCGGTCCTCGACAGCGTCGAAGCGCACGCCCGCATCGTGCGGCTCGACACGTCCCGGGCCGCGGCGGCGCCCGGCGTGGTCGCGGTGCTGACCGCGGCGGACGTGCCCGGAGAGAACCAGGTCGGCGGGATCCTCCCCGACGAGCCGCTGCTCGCCGAGGACGAGGTCGACTTCTGCGGTCAACCCGTGGCGCTGGTCGTCGCGGAGACGGCCGAGGCGGCGCACGCCGCGCGCGCGCTGGTCGAGGTCGAGTACGAGCCGCTCGAGGTCGTGACCGAGCCGCGCGAGGCCGCCCGGCGCGGGCTGCTGATCCAGCCGCCCCGCCACCTCGAGGCGGGCGACGTCGACGCCGCGTGGCGCGCCTGCGCGCACGTCGTGGAAGGCCGTTGCCGCAGCGGCGGCCAGGAGCACCTCTACCTCGAGACGCAGTGCGCCTACGCGCTGCCCGAGGAGGACGGTCGCCTGCGCGTGCTCTCGTCCACGCAGGGACCGACGGCGGTCCAACGCGGCCTGGCCCGCGTGCTCGGCATCGACATGCACCGCATCGAGGTCGACGTGCGTCGCCTCGGCGGCGGCTTCGGGGGCAAGGAGGACCAGGCGACGACCTGGGCGGCGCTGGCGGCGCTCGCCTGCGTGCGCACCGGGCGGCCGGCGCGCCTGACGCTGGACCGCCACGACGACCTGCGCATGACGGGCCGCCGTCACCCGTACGAGGTCGACTTCCGCATCGGCCTGGACGCGGAGCTGAAGGTGCTCGCCTTCGAGGCCACCTACTACCAGGACGCGGGCGCTGCGGCGGACCTCTCGCCGGCCGTGCTCGAGCGCACGATGCTGCACGTGACGGGCGCCTACCGGGTGCCCAACGTGCGCGTCACGCTCTACAGCTGCCGCACGAACCTGCCGCCGAACACGGCCTTCCGCGGCTTCGGCGGGCCGCAGGGCCTGTTCGCCATGGAGGCCGCGCTGGCCGAGGCCGCGCGTCACGTCGGCGTCGAGACGTTGGAGCTGCAGCGCCGCAACCTGCTCCGAGAGGGCGACGCGTTCCCCTTCGGCCAGCTCGCCGAGGGTTGCAACGCGCGGCCCTCGCTCGAAGCCTTGGACGCCTGGTGCGATCTCGCGCGCATGCGCGAGGAGGTGCGCGCCTTCAACGCCGCCCACCGCTTCCACAAGCGCGGCATGGCGGTCATGCCGATCTGCTTCGGCATCTCGTTCACCAAGCGGACGCTCAACCAGGCCGGCGCGCTGGTGCACGTGTACAGCGACGGGAGCGTGGCGGTGAGCACCGGCGCGGTCGAGATGGGCCAGGGCGTGACCACGAAGCTGCAGCAGATCGCCGCGCGCGGGCTGGGCGTCGCACCGGCGCGCGTCCGCGTCGAGAGCGCGAACACCCTGCGCGTCGCCAACACCTCGCCCACCGCGGCGAGCTCCGCGGCCGACCTGAACGGGATGGCCTTGGCGCGCGCCTGCGCGGAGCTGCGCGGGAGGCTGCTCGCGTGCGCCGCGCAGCAACTCGGCGCGGCGCCCGGCGAGGTGGACCTCGTCGACGACCGCGTGGTGCGCAACGGCGAGGGCGCGGGCCTGGACTGGCCGCAACTCGTCGCGCGCGCCTACCTGCAGCGCGTCGACCTCAGCGCGCGCGCGCACTACGCGACGCCGGGCCTCGACTACGACACCGAGACCCAGCGCGGCCGCCCCTTCGCCTATCACGTCTACGGCGCCGCCGTGCTCGTGGTGAAGCTCGACTGCCTGCGCGGCACGTACGTCGTCGAGCAGGTGCTGGCCATGCACGACTTCGGGGAGAGCCTCAACCCGCACATCGACCTGGGCCAGGCCGAGGGCGGCATCGTGCAGGGCCTGGGCTGGATGACCATGGAAGAGGTCGTCTACGACCCGGCGGGCCGGCTGCGCAGCAACAGCCTCTCGACCTACAAGGTCCCCGACATCCACAGCATGCCCGCGCGGCTCGAGGTGCGCTTCCTCGAGGGCGCTTCGTCCGACCGCGCGATCTACCGCTCGAAGGCCATCGGCGAGCCGCCGCTGCTCTACGGCATCGGCGCCTACTTCGCGCTGCGCGACGCGGTGCTGGCCTTCGACCCCGAGGCGCGGTTCCCCATCGACGCGCCGATGACGCCGGAGAAGGCGCTGCTCGCGCTCCACGATCGGGGAGCGCGCGCGTGAGCGACGCGCGACGGCGCGGGCTGCGTTGGCCGTGGCGGCGCCGCGACGTGCTGGCCGGGACGTTGATCTACAGCAGCGGCGACTCGCTCGCTGCGCTGATCCTGGGCCAGTTCTCGCTCACCCGGCTGGCGGTCCTGGCGCTCGCCGGCGGGCTGCTCTACAGCTTGGAGGTGCCGGCCTGGTTCCGCTTCATCGACCGCCGCGTCCCGCCGAGTCGTCGGCCGCGCGTCGTGCTGGCGCGCACGCTGCTGGCGCTGGCGTACTTCAACCCGCTCTGGATCGCGCGCCACCTGCTGTTCATCGAGATCGGACGCTCGGCCTGGCAGGCGATCGACCTGGGGCTCCTGGTCACGGCGAGCCGCTCGTTCGTGGGCAACGTTCCGCTGTCGCTCCTGGGCAACGCGCTCATCCAGAACCGCGTGCCGCCGCGTTGGCGCTTCTTCGCGAGCGCGCTCTTCTCGGCGCTGATGGCGGTCTACTACGCGCTCTCCGCGTCCTGGTTCGGCGCGTCGTAGCGCGGGCTCGCAGGCGAGCGTGGGCTCGTCAGCTTCCGGCGGCGCGCCGCGAGAGGAAGCGCCACAGCGCGCGCGGCATCAGCTTGCCCAGCGTACGCAGCGGCCAGGCCATGCGGCGCGGGAAGGCGACCACCGAGTCGCCGCGCTCGAGGCCGCGCACGATGCGCGCGACGGCGGGCGCGGTCTGCATCAGCAGCGGCATGTGCCCCGTGTTCTTGTCGGTCATCTCGCTGACGACGAAGCCGGGTTGCACGTCGACGAAGCGCAGGCCCGTGGCGCGCAGCTCGATCTCGAGCGTCTCGACGAAGGTCGCCAGGCCCGCCTTCGAGGCGCAGTAGGCGCCGCTGGTCGGCATGCCGCGCGTGGCGGCGAGGCTCGTGATGGCGCAGAGCGTGCCGCGGCCGCGCGGCAGCATCGCGTCGCGGCCGGCGAGCAGCGTGGCGGCGGCGCCGCGCAGGTTCACCGCGAACGTCTCGTCGACCTGCTCCCAGGTGAGCTCCGCCGCGCGCGTCGCCAGGCCCACGCCGGCGTTCGCGACCACGAGGTCGAAGCCCCCGAGCTCCACGTCGAGGCGCGCGACGAGCGCGCGCACCGCGTCGGCGTCGCGCACGTCGAGCGTCTCGGCCCGCGCGCGGCCGCCGGCCGCGGTGATCTCGGCGACGAGCGCGTCCAGGCGCGCGCGCCGGCGCGCGGTGACGACGACCTCGGTCCCGCGCCGGGCGAGCTGGCGCGCGAGCTCGGCGCCGAGGCCGCTCGACGCGCCGGTCAGGAAGGCTCGCTGGAAGCTCGCCACGCCTCGCTCAGTCGAGCGCCGCGACCGCGCGCGGCACGAAGGCCTCGAGCAGCGCGGTGAAGCGCGCCGCCAGCTCGCGCCCCGCGGCCACCACCTCGGCGTGGTTGAGCGGCGTCTTCGAGATGCCCGCGGCGGGGTTGGTGATCGCGCTCACGGCGGCGACGCGCATGCCGCCGCTGGCGGCGACTTGCGCCTCGGCGACCGTGCTCATGCCGACCGCCGACGCGCCGACGTACTGCGCCATGCGCACCTCGGCCGGCGTCTCGTAGGTCGGGCCGAGCAGGCCGAGGTAGGTGCCGTGGCGCAGCTCGACGCCGGCGTCCGCCGCGGCGAGGTCCATCGCGTCGCCGAGGTCGTTGCGATACGGGTTCGCGAGCCCCGCTTCGCCGCGCAGCAGCGGCGGGCGGCCTTGCAGGTTGACGTGGTCGGTGATGCGCATGAGCGAGGGTATCTCCCACTCGGGCACCAGCCCGCCCGCGGCGTTGGTGAGCACGAGGCCCGGCACGCCGAGCTCGGCGAGCGCGCGCACGCAGCGCGTCACCTCGCGCGCGCTCCAGCCCTCGTAGAGGTGCACGCGGCCTTGCTGGACGACGACGGGCACGCCCGACAGCGTGCCGAGCACGAGGCGGCCCTCGTGGCCGGGCACGCGGCTCTGCGGCATGCCCGCGAGCTCGGCGTAGGGGATCGCCGTGGCGTCCTGGAGGCGCTCGGCGAAGGGCCCCAGGCCCGAGCCCAGTACGAAGGCGAGCCGCGCCGCGCCCACGCCGCGTTCGGCGAGCGCGCTGCGCAGCGCGTCGAGTTCGGGGTCGGCCGCCTGGACGCGCATGGCTACACGAACATCCCCGCGATCGTCGCGGTCATCCAGGACGCGAAGGCGCCGCCGATCATCGCGCGCAGCGCGAGGCGCGCGAGGTCCGTCTTGCGCTCGGGCGCCAGCGGCGTGATGCCGCCGAGCTGGATGCCCACCGAGGCGAAGTTGGCGAAGCCGCACAGCGCGTAGGTCGCCATCGTGGCCGAGCGCGCGTGCTCGAAGACCGCCGCGCCGCCGTCGCCGCCCGGCTTGAAGTGCGCCAGGCTGTCGAAGGCGACGAACTCGTTCACGGCGATCTTGGTGCCCAGCAACGTGCCGAAGCTCTGGCAGTCGTGCCAGCCGTCCACGCCCATGATCCACGCGATCGGGGAGAAGAGGCGGCCGAAGATCCAGTTGAGGTCGAGGGCGTGCTCCATGCCCAGCAGGTTGCCGATCGCACCCAGCGGCCAGTTGACGAGGTTCACCAGCGCCACGAACGCGATCAGCATGGCGATCACGTTCAGCCACAGCTTGAGCCCGTCGCTCGTGCCGTTGGCCGCGGCCTCGATCAGGTTGTGGCTCGTGCGCTCGATGCGCAGCTCGACCTTGCCGGTCGTGGCCGAGAGCTCCGTCTCGGGCAGCATGATCTTGGCGATCACGAAGGCCGCCGGCGCCGACAGCACCGAGGCCGTCAGGAGGTGCGGGCCGTACTCGGGGCCGAGCATGCCCAGGTAGATCGCCAGCACCGAACCCGCGATGGTGGCGAAGCCGCCGGTCATCATCGCGTTGAGCTCGGAGTTGGTCATGCCGGGGATGTACGGCTTCACGACGAGCGGCGCTTCGGTCTGGCCGACGAACACGTTCGCCGCCATCGACATCGACTCCGCGCCCGAGACGCCCATCAGCTTGCTCATCACCTTCGCCATGCACCACACGAGCACCTGCATGACGCCGAGGTGGTAGAGCACGCTCATCAGCGCGGAGAAGAAGATGATCGCGACGAGGCCCGTGCCGGCGAAGGCGAAGATGAAGCTGTGGTCGCGGCCCCACTGGCTCGCGAGGAACTCGCCGTCCGCGAGCGGCCCGAAGACCATCGCGGCGCCGGGCTTCGCCATGTCGATGAGCTTGGTGACGAAGCCGCCCAGGCCCTCGAAGAAGGTCACGCCCGAGGTCGTCTCGAGCAGCAGGAAGCCCAGCGCGAGCTGCATCCCGATCCCGACCAGCACCACGCGCCACGGGAAGCGGTCGCGGCGGCTCGAGAGCAACCAGGACACGCCGCAGAAGAAGGCGAGTCCGAGGAGTCCGTGGAAGAGGTGCATCAGCGATCGGCGGGCCGCGGGGAGGGGCGGCCACTATACCGAGCGCTCGCCGACCAACGGCAAGCCGCGCCCGCCGCGGGGGGATGCGGCGGACGCGGCCTGGCGAGAGGCGTCGTGAGGCCTTACAGCGCGCCCGGGAGCGCCATCGTCTCGCGCAAGCTCTCGACGGCGCGCGAGTAGCGCTTGCGCACGGCGACCTCGCTGCGGCCGACCAGGCGCGAGATGTCCTCGAAGGCGAGGCCCTCGAAGGCGCGGAAGACGAGCACCTTGCGGCTCAGGTCCGACAGGCGCGCGATCGCGGCCTTGAGGCGCTCAGAGAGCTCCTTGCGCTCCAGCGGCGCCGCGGGGTCGCGCTCGACGGCCAGCTCGGGCTCGAGCTCCGGCGTCAACTCGCTGGCGAGCTCGCGCCGCGCGCCGGCGCGCCAGTGGTCGCGCAGGGTGTTCATCGCGATCGTGTTCACCCAGGGCTCGAGCGCGCGGGCGGGGTCGTAGGAGCTCAGCGAGCGGTGCAGCTTGAGGAAGACCTCCTGCACCAGGTCCTCGGCCTCGTGGGGGTTGCGGATCCGGCGGGCGACCAGAGCGTGCACGCGGTCGAAGGCTTCGTCGAAGAAGCGGGCGCGCAGGGACTCGTCGCCGTCGCGCAGGCGCTCGAGCTCCTCGCGGGTCCAGGGACTGGACGTGGGGCGGTGGGATTGGCTGACGGTCATGGCTGTGGAAGGGCTTGGGGGGGTGGTGTACGGCCCTGCTTGGGATTCGCGAGAGTCGCTTGCCCCGATGCAGGTCGCGTGCCAGGACCGTTAGGAATCCCGAAGTCTCGATCTGCCAGGGACTTAGGGCTCCCGCTCGGCCCCAGGCCGTGCACGACATCTCGTAGGCGACGATATCTCGTCTTGCAACGCGCGAAGTTTCGTAGCCTGGCGCCATGGACCTCGCCAAGCTCCAAGCCATCTCCCTGCGCGTCGCGGCCCTGCACAGCACCGAGGAGGTGCTCACCCAGATGGTCGAGGGGCTCGCCGCCGAGTGCAGCGTGTCCCTCGCGCGCCTGTGGCTGGTCGATCGCGGCGACCGCTGCGACACGTGCTGCTTCCAGGGCGAGTGCGCGGACCCGACGAGCTGCCTGCACCTCGTCGCCAGCGCGGGGCACTCGACCATCGGCGCCGAGCCCGAGCTGCGCAAGCTCGACGGCGACTTCGCCCGCTACCCGATCGGCGCCAAGAAGGTCGGCAAGGTGGCCGAGACCGGCGAGGCGGTGCTGCTCGACATCGACCGCAGCGACCCCGACTGGTCGGCCTGCCCGGTCTGGCTCGAGCTGGAGGACGTCAAGGTCTTCGCCGGCCAGCCGCTCCTCTTCCGCGGCGAGGTGCTGGGCGTGCTCGCGGTCTTCAGCCGCGAGGCGATCCCGCGCGAGAGCTTCGACTGGCTGCGCGTCTTCGCCGACCAGGCCGCCGTCGCCATCGCCAACGCGCGCGCGTTCGAGACGGTCGACCAGTTGCGCCAGGAGCTCGAGCTCGAGCGCGACTACCTGCGCGAGGAGGTCAAGGAGGCGCGTACCTTCGGCGGCATGGTCGGCGAGAGCCCGGCGCTGCAGAACATCGCGCGCCAGATCGCCATGGTCGCGCCCACCGAGGCCAGCGTGCTGATCCAGGGCGAGTCGGGCACCGGCAAGGAGCTGATCGCCAACGCCATCCACGAACAGAGCGCGCGGTCCGCCCGCGCGATGGTGCGCGTCAACTGCGCCTCGATCCCGCGCGAGCTGTTCGAGAGCGAGTTCTTCGGCCACGCCAAGGGCGCGTTCACCGGCGCGCACGAGGCGCGCGCGGGCCGCTTCCAGGTCGCCGACGGCTCGACGCTGTTCCTCGACGAGGTCGGCGAGATCCCGCTCGAGCTGCAAGGCAAGCTGCTGCGCGTGCTGCAGGAGGGCCAGTTCTCGCGCGTCGGCGAGGACAAGGTGCGCTCGGTCGACGTGCGCGTCATCGCCGCCACGAACCGCGACCTGCGCGCCGAGGTCAAGGCCGGCCGCTTCCGCGAGGACCTCTACTTCCGGCTCAGCGTGTTCCCGCTCTTCGTGCCGCCGCTGCGCGAGCGCCGCGGCGACATCGCGATCCTGGCGCAGCACTTCCTCGCGCAGGCCAAGGCGCGCGGCGCCGACGCGCACCTCGCGCTGAGGAAGCGCGACGTCGAGCTGCTCGGTGCCTACGACTGGCCGGGCAACGTGCGCGAGCTGCAGAACGTCGTCGAGCGCGCGGTGATCCTCGCGCAGGGCGGCCGCCTGCACTTCGAGCTCGAGCCCGCCGCCGCGGCCGTGAGCGACGTCGTCGCCGCCGCCGAGCGCGTGCTCACCGACGCCGAGGTGCGCGCCCTCGAGAAGCGCAACCTCCAGGCCGCGCTCGAAGCCAGCGGCTGGAAGGTCGGCGGCGCGGGCGGCGCGGCCGAGCTGCTCGATCTCAAGCCGACCACGCTCGCCTCGCGGATGAAGGCCTTCGGCATCACCAAACCGCACGCGAAGGCGTAGAGTCGGCGCCCATGAGCCACGCCGAGGAGACCGGCCCGCCCAGCGCGGCCGACGCCGAGCGCGCGCGCACGCTGCACGACTACGCGCTCGACTTCCCCGAGACCGCGCTCGAGCACCCCTGGGGTCACGACGCCTACAAGGTGAACGGGAAGATCTTCCTGTTCCTCGACTGCGACGCGAACGGCTTGCGCCTGACCGTCAAGCTGCCCGACTCGGGCTTCGAGGCGCTGCTGCTGCCGTTCACCAAGCCCACCGGCTACGGCATGGGCAAGCACGGCTGGGTGACGGCGTCGTTCGTCGCCGGCGCGAAGCCGCCCATGGGCCTGCTGCACGCCTGGGTGCTCGAGAGCTACCGGGCCATCGCGCCCAAGCGCGCGCTGAAGGTGCTGGATGGTGCGCCGACGAGCGCGCCGAAGCCGACGACGCGCAAGCGGACCACGAAGAAGGCCGCCGCCACGCGCGCGCAGGCCGCCACGAAGACGACGAAGACCAAGCGAACTCCGCGATGATCCCCCCCACCCTGCTGCGCGCCGCCGGCGTGCTCCTCGCGCTCGCCGGCGCGGCCCTCGCGAACCCGAACGGCTACGCGGACGCGCTCGCGCGCGCGGGCGAGAACCGCGCCGAGCTCGAGAAGGCGGTCGCGGGCGTGCCCGAGGACGAGCGCGACGCCATGCGCTGGCTGATCGAGCACATGCCGGCGACGGACCTCGCGACACTCGACGCCGCGTACCTCGTGCAGAACTGCCGCGGCGCCTACGACGCGTGGACGAGCGCGCCGTGGCACGACGAGGTGAGCGAGGAGCTCTTCCTCGACGCCGTGCTGCCCTACGCGAGCGTCAACGAGCGCCGCGACGCGTGGCGCGACGACCTGCGCGAGCGTTGCCTGCCGATGGTCGCGGGCGCCAAGACGCCGGGCGAGGCCGCGGCGCTGCTGAACAACGCGATCTGGAAGGAGTTCAACGTCATCTACTCGACGAAGCGCAAGAAGCCCGACCAGAGCCCCTACGAGACGCTGGAGTCGGGCCTCGCGTCGTGCTCGGGGCTTAGCGTGCTGCTCATCGACTGCTGCCGCGCCGTCGGCGTGCCCGCGCGCTTCGTCGGCACGCCGCTGTGGAGCGACGACAGCGGCAATCACTCGTGGGTCGAGGTCTGGAGCGACGGCGGCTGGCACTTCACGGGCGCCTTCGAGCCGACCGGCATGAAGCTCGACGAGGGCTGGTTCGCCGGCCGCGCGGCCGGCGCGAAGCGCGACGAGCCGATGTACGCGGTGTACGCGACGACCTGGCGCGACACGCCGATCCACTTCCCGCTCGTGTGGGCGATGGAGGACGAGTCGGTGCACGCGGTCAACGTGACCGACCGCTACACGCGCGACGCTAAGCCCGTCGCGTCCGGCAAAGCACGCGTCCGCTTCGTGGTGATCGACGAAGCGAGCGGGAAGCGCTGCGCCGCCAAGGTGCGCATCTGGGACGGTGAGTCGTGGTCGTTCGTCGGCACCTCCAGGGACGAGCGCTTCGACGCGAATGATCACCTGGAGACGACCGTCGAGCTCGAGACGGGTGGTATCGCCGAGGCGAGCTTCGAGGGCAGGGAGGTTTTGGTCGGGTTCGTCGCGCTCCGGGACGAGGAGCTGGTCGAGCTGACCCTGGGCGCGGCTCAGGCGACGACGCGACGCGGTGCCGCTGAACCGCGCCGACGCCGCGGCAAGCCGCGCGCGACGCGTGGGAGGCCTTCGCGCCGAGCGCCGCACGGCGCTGCGCGCCGAGCTCGACGCGCGCGTCCTGACCGCCGGCGACCTCACGATGCCGTTCTGGTACTCGGTGAACGGCGACGCCCCCGCAGGCGGCCGCTCGCTCTACATCTCCATGCACGGTGGCGGCGGCGCGCCCAAGGAGGTCAACGACCAGCAGTGGGAGAACCAGAAGCGCCTCTACAAGATCGACGAGGGCGTCTACCTCGCGCCGCGCGCGCCCACCGACACCTGGAACCTCTGGCACCAGGGTCACATCGACGGCTTCTTCGACCGGCTGATCGAGCTGATGGTGCTCTTCGAGGGCGTGAACCCCGACCGCGTGTACCTGACCGGCTACAGCGCCGGCGGCGACGGCACCTACCAGCTCGCGCCGCGCATGGCCGATCGCTTCGCCGCCGCGGCGATGATGGCCGGCCACCCCAACGAGACGAAGCCCGACGGCCTGCGCAACCTGCCCTTCGCGCTGCACATGGGCGGCGAGGACGCGGCGTACGACCGCAACAAGATCGCGCGCGAGTGGCAGCAGAAGCTCGACGCGCTGCGCGAGGCCGACCCCGGCGGCTACGAGCACCAGGTCGAGATCCACGCGGGCAAGGGCCACTGGATGGATCGCGAGGACGCCGTCGCCCTGCCGTGGATGGCGGGGCACACGCGCGAGCTGCGGCCCGACAAGATCGTGTGGCTGCAGGACGACGTGCTTCACGAGCGCTTCTACTGGCTGAAGAACGCCAAGCCACAGGCCCGCGAGCGCCTCGTCGCCTCGCGCGACGGTCAGACGATCACGATCGACGAGGCGCCGCCCGGCGCCGAGCTCTTCGTGCGCCTCGACGACACGATGCTCGACCTCGACCAGGAGGTCGTCGTGCGCTGCGGCGACGCCGAGCTCTTCCGCGGCGTCGTCCCGCGCACGCTCGCGACGATCCGCGTGACCCTCGCCGAGCGCCACGACCCGCGCGGCATCTTCACCGCCGAGGTGGCCGTCACGATCCCGGGGAGCTGAGTTTGGATCCGGGGCTCACTCCCCCGGTCCCGCGAGCAACGCTGCGACGAGGTCCAGCACCTCGCTCTCGTCGTAGGTGTCGAGCAGGCCCTGCGGCATGCGCGAGAGGGGGTGCGGGCGAAGCGTCGCGATCTCGGCGCGCGGGACCTCCCACAGCTCGTCCTGCGGCGGCAGGGTGCGCAGCAGCACGCGATCCGCCTCTTCGCCCTCGATGCGACCGACGAGCAGCTCGTCGTCGGTCGTGACGAGCTCGGTGTCCTGGTATTGGTCGCTGATCTGCGCCGAGGGCGTCAGCACGGCGTCGAGCGCGTCCTTCAGCGCGAAGCGGTTGCCCGCGCCGGTCAGGTCGGGGCCGGTGTTGCCGCCCGCGCCGCCGAAGCGGTGGCACGAGAGGCACGTCGCCTCGTCCATCAGCGCGCGGCCGCGCTCGAGGTCGCGCGCGGCAGGCGTGACGTCGGCGGCGACGAGGTCGCTCGGCTTCCAGGCCTTCACGAACGAGCGCAGGCGGCTCGGCGGCGTGGCGGGCTTCTCGAGCTCGACGAGGTAGGGCGACAGGCGCACGCGCTCCTCGGCGCTGAGCTGCTTCGCCGCCTCGTCGCGGATCTTCTGCAGGTACTGCGTCAGGCTCGCGCCGCCGGTGAAGTCGCGGATCGCGAGCTGCAGGGTGCGGAAGTAGGCCTCGCGGCGCTCGGGCGTCCAGCCGGCGTGCGCGTAGGCGAGGCAGTAGAGGTAGTGGATGCGCGGCTCTTGCGTCTCGGCGGCGTCGAGCAGCATGAGCGAGCGCTCGACGACGTAGGGCGCGTCGAGGTGCACGAGCAGGCGGCAGAGCTCGCGGTCGAGCGCGTCGTCGCCGCGCGGGAACCACGGCTCGAGTCGCGCGCTCGCGGCGGCGCGCTCGGCGGCGTCGGGCGGGCCGAGGCGCAGCGACACGAGCGCGTAGGCGCGCAGCGCGCCGATCCAGTCGGGGCTCCCGAGCGTGACGAAGTCGATGCCGAGCCACCGCTCGCGTAGCTTGGCGGCGAGACCCGCGTCGAGCGTGGCGTCGGGGTGCTTCGACGCGACGCGCGCGAGCGCGACCGTGGTGTGGATGCGCGCCTGGGACGTCGCCGCGTGCTCGAGCGCGTCGGCCTGCCACGACGCGCGCGGCAGCTCTTCCAGCGCCGTGCGCGCGGCGCGCACGGTGAAGGGGTCGTCCGCGACCTCGAGGTAGGGCCACGTGTCGAACGAGCGCTTTCCGCTCGCGCTGCGGATCGTGCGCAGGCCCGGATCGCTGTCGCCGCTCTCCAGGCGGTGGCGCTCCCCGCGCGCCATCTGCGCCTCGAAGTCGTCCATCGCCTCCAGCCGCTCGTCGAGCCCGCTCCGCGGTGCGGCCGACGGCGCGGCGCCCGTGACGCGATACAGCCCGGACTGCACGCGGCGGCCGCCGGTCGTGAAGTAGAGCGCGTCGCCCACGACGACGAGGTCGGTCACCGGCAGCGGCTTGCCGGCGAGGAACTCGAGCGCCTCGCCGCCATAGCTCGCGCCCTGCGGCTCGAGCCGCACCGCGTGAACCTTGCCGTAGGCCCAGTCGGCGATGAGCAGCGCGTCGCTCCACGGCGCGCCCCAGCTCTCTGGCGCGAACACGACGCCGGTCGGCGAGGCGAGGCCGACGTCGACCACCGCGGGCCACGAGTCGGGGTAGCTCGCCGGCCACTTGCCCGAGCCGGCGCGCCAGCCGTAGTCCGCGCCGGGCACGAGGTGCAGCACGCGCGTCGGTCGGTACCACGGCAGGCCGACGTCCCACTCCATGTCGCTGTCGAAGGTGAACAGCTCGCCGTCGGCGTTGAACGCGAGGTCGTACGCGTTGCGCATGCCGCAGGCGTAGAGCTCCCACGCCTTGCCGTCGGGGTCGGTGCGGCAGACCCAGCCGGCCGGCGCGAGCTTGCCCACCGCGTGACCGCGCGGATCGTCGAGGCGCGGCAGCAGTTGGTCCTCGGCCCACAGCTCGGGCACGCGGCTGCTGCTGATCTCCGGCAGCGTCGTGTGGTTGCCCGCGACGACGAAGAGCGACGCGCCGTCGGGCGCGAGCACCACCGCGTGCGGCCCGTGCTCGCCCCAGCCGTCGAGCGCGCGCAAGAGCTCGACGCGGTCGAGCTCGCCGTCGCCGTCGCTATCCGTGACGCGGTACAAGCCGGCCTCGCCCGAGCCGCTCGTGCCGCCGACGACGTACAGCGCGTCGAACGCCCAGAGCAGTCCCTGCGCCTCGCCGACCGCGACGTCGAGCGCCTCGACACGCGTGCCGGCCTCGCCGTCGCCGATCGCGCTCGGCGTGACGCGGAAGAGCCCGCCGTACTGGTCGCTCGCGATCAGCCGCCCGTCGGGCAGCGCGCACAGCGAGACCCACGAGCCCTCGGTCGTCTGCGGCACGTTGTGCACGAGCTCGACGCTGAAGCCCGCGGGCACCTCGATCTCGGCCGCGTCGAGCGCGCGCGGCGGCTTGCCGTCGGTCGTGCCGAAGGGCAGCCCCCACGGCGAGCAGCCCAGCGCGCCGAGCTCCGCCGCGCGCGCGAAGCCCTCGGGCGCGAAGTCTCGCGCCGTCCAGCCCTCGGGCACCTCGCTCGCCACGAGCCAGCTCGCGTCGCTGAGCTCCGCGCGCGTCGCGCCGTCCTCGTACTCGAGGCTCAGCTTGAACCACATCCCCGCCGGCCCGCTCTCGTTCCAGCCCTCGATCGCGACGCGGTGCGCGCCTTCCCGCGCGAAGCGCTGCGTCACGTCGATCCGCAGGCACGTCTCCCACTGCCCGTTCACCGCCACCTGCTCGCCGTCGACGAACAGCTCGATCGAGTTGTCGCAGCTCGCCTCGAGCGTCGCCCGCGCGAGCCCCGCGCCGACCTCGACGTCGCGCACGAAGTACGCGTCCTGGTCGCTCGCCGCCCCGTCGGGCAGCCAGATCCACTGGGGCAGGGCGTCGTCCTGGGCGGGGGCGGGCACCGCGAGGAGGAGCGACGCGAGGAGGGCGGCGGGGATCGGCATGCCGAGAGCGTAGCCGCTCGCGCGCGGACCGGGCAGCACGGGCTGGTAACGGGGCCCGTCGGTCAGCGCGGCGCGCGCGCCTCGATGCGCAGGACGCGGCCCGCCTCGAGCTCGAAGTTGCGCGCTCCGTCTACGGCGAGTTCCTGCGCCCACGGCACCTCGACGCGCGCATAGCAGGGCCCGGGCTCGAAGAGCGCGAGGCGGTACGGCGGCCCGGGGAAGAAGGCCGGGTACGGCGACAGCCGCTCCCCGGTCGTGGAGAGCCGCCCGACTCGCAACGTGACCCTCCCCGGGACCGGCGCTCCCGCTCCGTCGAGGAGGACGAACTCGACGACGCTCGGGACCTGCGCGCGCAGGTCGAGCGTGGCGCCCGCCTGCGTGACGACGAGCTCCACGTCACGGCGCGCGGGGTCCTCCGGCGCGAGGTCGAGCAGCTCGTTGTCCACCACGTTCCGCACGGTCGCGCGATAGCGGCCCTCGGGGAGGCCGGTGACCTCCGCGCGACCTTCGGGCGAGAACTCGGGGATGCGGTAGTAGAGCGTCTCGCCCGCCGGCGACGGGCTCAGCAGCAGCTCGAGGCCACCCGGGAAGAGCCCGCTCCCGGCGAGCAACGCGGCGGCCTCGGGTGACACGAGCACCTCGACTCGCCCCGGGGCGGAGTCGGTGTGGCGCAGGGTCAGCGGCAGCTCCTTCAGGCCGCCGTCGAGCAGCGGCAGGTGCAGGTCCTGCTGGAACGGGACGAAGCCCGGCAAGCTGGCGAAGACGTCGACGCGCTGCTGGAGGACCTCGCTCGCCGAGGCCGTCGTCGCGAGCAGGACGATCATGCTCGGCTTGTCGCGCACGTCGACGGCGGACGGCTCCACGCCCAGGAGCGCGAGGCCGGGGTGCGCGCGACGCAGCCACTGGATGCCCTCTCCGTAGCGGAGCACCGGACCCGAGCCGGGGCCCGCGCTCGCGCCCGACTCGAGCGGCGCGCCCGTCTCGGACACGAAGCGAACGACGGCGCCGAAGGCCGGCCACAGGACGAGCGTCGGCCCGGCGGACCCCGGTCGCATGGCCGCGCGCACGGGCTCGGGCGTGAGGTGGCCGCGCGCGGCGGCGTAGAGCTGGTACACCTCGAACCACTCGCCCTCCAGCGAGAACGCGCCGTCGGCGTCGCAGGTGCCCAGGAGGAACGGTCCCTCGCCGCGCAGGCTGCTGCGCAGCTCCTCTCGCGTGGGGCTCGACGACTCGGGGACGGCGAGCACGCTCGCGCCGCTCGCCGGTGCGCCGCCGGCGAAGCGGACGGAGCCGCGCAGGGCGAGGGACTCGGTGGGCGTGACCATGATCGCGAGGGTCACGGAGGTCTGGCCGCCCCACCGGAACGTCTCGGGATCGAAGCCGTCGGCCTCCACGGTGTACTGGCCGACTCGTGCCGCGGCGACGCGCGCGGTCCCGCTCTCGTCGGTCACGGCGAGCGCGGCCGCAGCGCCGGCCTCATGCACTCGCGCCCCGGCCACCGGCTGCTCCGCCAGGGCGTCGATCACCCGGACCTCGAACTCGGGCGGGATCACGGGCGCGTCGATCGCGCCCAGCGCCACGGCGAGCAAGGTCTCGGCGCTCTGCGCGTCCAATTCGGCGACCGAGTCGTCCGGCGGCGACGTCGCCGGGTCGCGCTCACCCGACGCGCCCCACCAAAGGAGCGCGACGACGAGCGCCGCGAACAGGGCGACGACGGGGAGGGCGCGACGGATCACGAGCGGAGGTGCAGCGCCGTCGTGCGAGGAATCGGCGCTGCGTGGTCGCTCCAGGGTAGCGGTGATCGCGCGATTCGTGTGACCGCGAACCCTCGCGGCGCCCGGCGCCTCCTCCGCTACGCCACGAACGGCACGAAGCGCTTCGCGCGGCCCATCATCTCGTCGTACTCGGGGTACAGCGCGCGCAGGGAGCGCTCCTCGAGGAGCATGCGCGTCACGAGGGCGGCGGTCACCAGCGTCGCGAGCGCCAGCGAGCCGGCCGTCGGGGCGTGCACCTGGCCGGCCCAGGTGAGGTAGAGCAGCGAGGCGTAGATCGGGTGGCGCCAGTAACGGTAGGGCCCGGTCGTGACGAGGCCGCCCGCCTGCGCGCTGGCGCCGGCGTGGAAGCTGCGCAGGCCGAAGGTGACGCGCGCCCAGAGCATCAACGCGACGGCGAGGACCTGCACGGCGATCCAGAGCGGCGTGCGCGCGAAGAGGTGCTCGCTGAAGAGCAAGCCCAGGAGGCCGGCGACGGCGGCGACGAAGGCCAGCAGCGAGAGCGCGTCGGACTTCATCGCCGGGCGCACTAGCCGCGCTTCTCCCGCACCTCGACGGTGCCGTCGGCCTCGCCGATCACGCAGACGTGCGCGAGGTCGATGAACAGGCCGCTCTCGACGACGCCGGGGATGCGGTCGATGTCCTGCTCGAGGCGGCGCGGGTCGAGGATCCCGTCGGCGAACTTGCAGTCGAGGATGCGGTTGGCGTTGTCGGTGACGAAGGGCGCGCCCTGCTCGCCGAGGCGCATGCGCGGCGTGCAGCCCAGGCGCGCGAGCGCGCGCTCGACGGTCGGCTGCGCGAAGGGCGCGACCTCGACGGGCAGCAGGAAGCCGAGGCCGAGGCGCTCGACCACCTTGTCGCGGCCCACGACGATCACCTGGCGCTGCGTGATCGAGGCCACCACCTTCTCGCGCAGCAGCGCGCCGCCGCCGCCCTTGATCATGTGGAACTCGCCGTCGATCTCGTCGGCGCCGTCGATCGTCAGGTCGAGGAAGTCCACCTCGTCGAGGCCGACGAGCGGGATGCCCATCTCGCGCGCCTTGGTCTCGGTGTCGACCGAGGTCGGCACGCCGCGCACGTCGAGGCCCTCGTCGCGGATGCGCTCGGCGAGGCGCACGAGCGTGAAGTAGACGGTCGAGCCGGTGCCGAGGCCGAGGGTCATGCCGCTCTCGGCGAGCTCGGCGGCGTGACGGCCGGAGAGTTCCTTGGGGTTGTGGGTCATGGAGCGCGGAGCGTGGGCCGGGCCTGGGGCGGGGCGGCGAGAGGGAGCGGGGCGGCGAGGGGGAGCGCGGCGGCGTCCGGGGCGGGTGGGCGGCCGGAGGCGCGGGTCGCGGCGCGGTGCGAGGCGGGACCGAGTGCACGCCCCGCCGCGCAAGGCGGTACGGGACAGCAGTTTAGGCCCCCGAGGACGACCTCACCAGGCGCCGCCGGCCCCAGCGACGTCTAGAGACCCAGGAATCTCTTTTTTCACCTTCAGGCTTGGCACGGCGTCGACCGATGGCTAGACTGAGACCCAATCTCATTTGGACATGACTCGACTCAGCGACATGCGACCCGGCTCCCGCGCCTCCCTGGTGGAGGTCGGCGGCGAGCGCTCGTTCCGCCGGCGCCTGATGGAGCTCGGCCTCCTGCCCGGCACGCCGCTGCGCGTCGTGCGTCGCGTGGGCATCGGCGACCTGCTCGAGCTCGAGGTCCGCGGCTGCCACCTGAGCCTGCGCTGCTCCGACGCGCGGCTCCTGGTGGTGCGCGCGCACTAGCGCGCCCGACACATGGCGGTCCCCCCCCGCCCCGGCGACGCTCCCCTCGTCGCCCTGGCCGGCAACCCGAACACCGGCAAGACGTCGCTGTTCAACCGGCTGACCGGCAGCGACCAGAAGGTCGGCAACTACCCGGGCATCACCGTCGAGCGCCACGAGGGTCGCGTGAGCCTGCCGCGCGGTGCGAGCGCGCGCCTCGTCGACGTGCCCGGCACGTACAGCCTCTCGGCGCGCTCGGCGGAGGAGCAGATCGCGAGCATGGCGATCGTCGGCATCCCGCCGCACGAGGAGCCGGCGCTCGTCGTCGTCGTGGTCGACGCGACGCAACTGCTGCGCAACCTCTACCTCGCGCTGCAGGTGATCGAGACCGAGGTGCCGGTGCTCGTCGCGCTGAACATGGTCGACATGCTCGCGGGGCGCGGGCTCGAGATCGACGTGCCGCTGCTCGAGCGCGCGCTCGGCGTGCCGATCGTGCCGGTCTCGGGCCTGAGCGGCAGCGGCATCGACGCGCTGCGCGCCGCGATCGCGACCGAGCTCGCGAGCCCGCGGCCGCGCAGCGGCGAGCTGCACTGGCCGACCACCGCCGCGCTCGAAGCCGACATGGAAGCGCTCGTGCCGCACCTGCCGCGCGCCTGGAAGGCCGAGGGCCGCGCGCGCACCCGCGCGCTCGCGCTGTGGTCGCTGCTGTCGATCGACGAGGAGGACGAGCTCGAGGGCATCCCGCACGCGCTGCGCGACGCGGTGACAGCGCGGCGCCACGCGGCCGCCGCCGAAGGCCGCGAGATCGAGGCCGAGGTCATTCGCGCGCGCTACGAGTGGATCGACCGGCACGCCGGCCCGGCGCTGCGCGAGGTCGCCGCGCCGCGCAGCCTGACCGACCGCCTCGACGCGGCGCTGTTGCACCCCGTGCTCGGCTTCGCGCTCTTCCTGCTCACCATGGGCGTCGTCTTCCAGGCGCTCTTCTCGTGGTCCGATCCGGCCATCGGGTGGATCGAGGAGGTCTTCGCGGGACTCTCGGGGCTCGTCGAGGGCGCGCTGCCCGCGGGCGTCCTGCGCGACTTCCTGACCGAGGGTCTGATCGCGGGCGTGGGCAGCGTGGTGGTGTTCCTGCCGCAGATCCTGCTGCTCTTCTTCTTCATCGGCGTGATGGAGGACACGGGCTACATGGCGCGCGTGGCCTTCCTGATGGACCGCATCATGAAGGCGCTCGGGCTGCACGGCAGGGCGTTCGTGCCGATGCTCTCGGGCTTCGCGTGCGCGGTGCCGGCGATCCTCGCCACGCGCACGATGGAGCGCCGGCGCGACCGCATGCTGACCATGATGGTCGTGCCGCTGATGAGCTGCTCGGCGCGCCTGCCGGTCTACGCGCTCGTCATCGGCGCGCTCTTCCCGCCGTCCAAGGTGCTCGGAGTGCTGCCCGTGCAGGGCCTGCTGCTCGTCGGCATGTACGTCTTCAGCACGCTCATGGCGCTGACGGCGGCGTGGGTGCTGGGGCGCACGCTCTTCCGCGGCCCGCGCATCCCGCTGATCCTCGAGCTGCCGCCCTACCGGCTGCCGCACTGGCGCAGCGTGCTGAAGATGATGACGCAGCGCGCGGGCGTGTTCCTGCGCGAAGCCGGCGGCGTGATCCTCGTCTGCACGATCGGGCTGTGGCTCTTGCTCGCGTTCCCCAAGCACCCCGCGCTCTCGACCGACTACGGCGCGCAGCGCACGAGCGCCGAGGCGCAGCTCACGGGCGAAGCGCTCGACGCGCGCCTCGCGGAGCTCGACGCCTCCGAGCGCGGCGAGGTCTTCCGCAAGAGCTACGGCGCGCGCCTCGGTCGCGCGCTCGAGCCGGCCATCGAGCCGCTCGGCTTCGACTGGAAGATCGGCGTCGGCCTCGTCGGCGCGTTCGCCGCCCGCGAGGTCTTCGTCAGCACGATGGGCATCGTCTACAACGTGGGCGACGAGGCCGACGAGGAGTCGGTCACGCTGCGCCAGAAGATCCGCGCGGAGAGCTACGCCGACGGGCGTCCGGTCTACACGCCCCTCGTCGGGCTCTCGCTGATGGTCTTCTTCGCGCTCGCCTGCCAGTGCATGAGCACGCTCGCGGCGGTGAAGCGCGAGACGGCGAGCTGGCGCTGGCCGCTGTTCCTGTTCGCGTACATGACGGCGCTCGCCTGGGTCGCGAGCTTCGTCGTGTACCAGGGCGGCAAGCTGCTCGGCTTCGCGTAGCGGCCGCGCTCAGCGCGCAGCGCGCCAGGCCTCGAAGGCGTCCGGCAACGCTCGCGCGCGGAAGTCGAAGTTGCGCTCGAGCTCGCGTCGCACGAAGAGCCGATCGACGAGCGCGCCGCCCCACGGCGCGTACTCGATGCGGTCGGTCGCGCGCACGCGGCCGTCGGCGAGCGCCTCGAAGGCGTGCTCGTGGCGCCAGCGCCGGAACGGCCCGGCGAGCTGCACGTCGACGAAGCGCCGCGGCGGGTCCCAGACCTCGATGCGCGCGCGCCAGCGCAGCGGCAGGCCATGCGCGCGCAGGGCGTAGACGAGCTCGGTGCCCTGCTTGATGCGCGGCGTGGTCGAGCGCACGACGCGCAGCCGCGCGGCCGGCGGCGTCAGCAGCCCGAGGTGCTCGGGCACCGCGAAGAACGCGAACAGCTCCTCCACCGGTCCGGCGAGGAGCTGTTCGCGCTCGAAGTGCATCGCGCGCCGCGACTCAGCGCGCCTTCCACGCCGCGTCGGCCTCGTCGAGCCACGCGGCGAAGGCGTCCGCGTCGAACTCGGGGCCTTCGTGCTTGGCGAGGAGCGCGCCGGTCTTCGGGTCGATCAAGCCGTACGAGGGCGTCGCGAAGGTGTGCAGCAGCTCGGCCTGCCACGCGCGCACCTCGTCCTGGTTCGCGCCGTCGTTGTGGATGCGGGCCTCGATCGTCCGCGTGAGCTTTCCGGCGACCGCCGGGGCAGGGAAGACGTCCTCTTCCATCTGCCGGCAAGCCGGTCAGACGAAGCCGGTGAAGTTGAGCAGCACCGGCTTGCCCTCCGCGAGCGCGAGGCGCTTGGCCTCCTCGAAGTCGTCCTTGACGATCGTGTGCAGGCCCATGTGCCCCACGCCGCCTCCACCGCCGGCCGCGGACGCCGTCGAGGCGCCGCCCAGCGAGGAGGAGTAGTTGGGGATGATGGCCGTCATGATCGGGTCGAGCTTGTGGCCGTTGTAGCCGTGCCAGCAGTACAGCCCCATCAACAGGAAGGCCGTCGCGCCGAGCATGCGGCCCGCGCCGATCTCGGCCGTGGCGTGGCCGCGCAGGCGGATGAAGCCGAACAGGTAGGCGGCCGCGCACACGAAGATCGCCGCCCACATCAGCAGGAACATCTCGCGCGAGATGGTGTTCCAGCCCCAGACGAGGTCGACGTTCGAGAAGAACTTCAACGCCGCCGCGAGCTCGACGAAGCCCAAGCTGATCTTGAGCGTGTCCATCCACTCGCCGCTCGAGGGCATGGCCTTCAGCTTCCCGGGGATCAGCGAGAGGATCACGAAGGGCACCGCCATCGTCGTGCCGAACACGGCCATGCCGAGCCCGATGTGCAGCATGCGATCCAGCCAGCTCGCGCCCTCGCCGCTGCTCTGACTCGCCACCGAGAGCAGGCTGCCGACGAACGGCGCCGTGCAGGTGAACGAGGTCAGCACGAGCGTCATGCCCATCAGGAACACGCCGGCGAGGCCGCCCTTCATGCTGGCCTTGCCCGCCGCGCGCATCAGGAACTGCGGCGGGTTGAGCGTCAGCGCGCCGAAGAGCACCGCAGCGAAGAACACGAACATCGAGCCCATGACGAGGTTCGTCACCGGGTGCGTCGCGAACTTCATGATCGGCGGGCCGACGACGAGGCCGATCACCACGAAGATCAGCACGATGCCCGTGCCGTAGAGCAGCGAGAGCGGCAGCACGCTGCCGTGACGCGCCTCCGCCTGCTTCGTGAAGAAGCTGATCGTGATCGGGATCATCGGGTACGTGCACGGCATCAGCAGCGCGAAGATGCCGCCGCTGATGGCCGCGAGGATCAGGGCCAGCAGGCCCTCGTCCTTCTTCTTCGCCGGCTTCGCCTCGCCGTTCGCCGGCGGCGCGTCCGCGCCGGCCTGGCCGGTCCCGCCGGCGGCGCCGCTCGCGTCGAACAGCGCGTCGGGGCCGGCGCCCGCGTACGGGAAGGTCAGCTTGACGAGGTAGCAGGCGCCGTCGTCCTCGCAGACCTGGCCCTCGAGCCGCGCCGCGAGCGAGTCGAGCTCGAACGCGCCGTCGATCACGCCTTCCGCGCGCACGACCACGTCGCCGTGGTGCACGAAGACCCAGTCGTTCTCGCTGCCCCAGCTCGGCACGTGCTTCACGGGCGCGGGCCAGGCCACCTCGTCCCACGCGACACCCGCGCCGCGCAGCTCGAGCGTGCTGTCCATCGCGATGCCGTCGGGGTTGCCCTTGTCCGTGTGGCCGAGGTGCTCGCCGAACGGCACCTCGAGCGCCAGCGCGAGGCGCACGCGGTCGCCGTCGCGGCGCGCGTAGAGCTCGCCCGAGAGGTGGTCGCCGCCCTCCTGCGGCTCGTCGGTCCGCGCCGGCGCGTCGCCCGTCCCCGCGTGGTCCGCCGCGGGCGTCGCGGCCGCGCCGCCGCTCCAGAAGTCGGCCGGGTAGTCCTCCCAGTACTTGTCGCGGCCCTCGCCGCGCGACTCGAGCGTCTCGAAGTACGGGAAGCAACTGCCGCCGTCCTCACAGGTCAGGCCGTCGAGCTTGGCCGTGACCTCGGGGTCGCTGACGCCGTCCGCGAGGCGGCCGTGGCCGTAGAGCACGAGCTTGGTGTCGTGCCCGAGGATGAACGTGTCGCGGCCGCCGTCGCCAAGCCCCTTCTGCTCGAAGCGGTGCGGCTCGGGCCACCACAGGGCGTCGAACGTCACGCCCTCGCCAGCGAGCTCCACCGTCAGCGGCTTGCCGACCGAGTCCGGGGCGCCGAGCTCCTTGTGGTAGAGGTGGAAGCCCGGGTCGATGCGGATCTGGATCGTGAGCTCGAGCTCCGAGCCCTGCACGCGCGTGTACAGCTTGCCGCCGGCCTTCATCAGCCCCTGCGCCCAGGTGGGCGGGGCGAGGAGCGCCAGCGCGGTGACGAGGAGGGCGAGGATCCGATTCATGGGCGAAGACTCTATCAGGGCGGGCCGGGATCAGGTCCGGGCCGGGCGAGGAGGGCCCGGAACGACGCGCGAGCCGACCCTCAGGCCGGCTCGACGTGCACGACGACGCTTACGACCCGGCTCTGGGCCTGTGAGATCGCGTCTTCGACGGCCACGGCGATGGCGTGACCGTCGCGCACGGTAAGGGCTCCGTCAACGCAGACGGTGAGGTCGGCGCCGTACGTCGCGCCCAAGGGGTGCAGGCGCACGTCGCGGACCGACGCGACGCCGGGCACGGCGGCGGCGGCGAGCTCGAGCTCTTCGCGCAGCGCGGGGTCGCGCACACGATCGACGAGCACGTCGAGGCCTTCGCTCACGCTGCGGAAGCCGAGCACCGAGATCCACGCACCGACGAGCACCGTGATCGGCGGTTCGACCCAGGAGAGGTCGGCCAGCGAGCCGCCGATGGCGACGAAGACCAGCGAGCCCGACAGGGCGTCGGAGTACTTGTCGCGGCCGAGCGCGATCAGCGTCGAGCTGTGCGTCGCCAGGCCCACCGCCAGCGTGCGGCGCGCGAGCCAGAAGCAGGTCAGCATCGACACCGCGGCGGCCGCGAGCGCCGCCCAGCCCAACGCGCCGCCGTGCGTCACGTCGTGGCTGGTGAACGCGCGCCACACGACGCCCAGGCCTGCGCCCAGGATCACGAAGCCGATCACCATCGAGGCCACCGCCTCGAAGTTCCCGTGGCCGTAGTGGTGGTCCTCGTCGGGCGGCGCCTGCGACCAGCGATACCCGAGCCACGCGACCGCGTTGCTGACGAGGTCGGAGGTCGAGTTCAGGCCGTCCGCAACGAGCGCGCCCGAGCCCGACGCGAAGCCCAGCGAGAGCTTCATCCCCGCCAGGCCCAGGTTGACGACGAGGTTCAGTCGGTGGACACGAACGACTCGCTGCTCGATGGCGACTGGGCTAGGCTGCGACACGGAGATCTTCGACCACACGCCGGGTCTCGAGCCGCACAGGATAGCCGCACCCCCACCCCTCGCCGCGATGTATTGGAAGAGCACGGTCTTCGCCCTGGGCCTCGCCGCCGGGCTGGCGCTGGCGCGCGCGCAGGACGCGGACGCGCCCGACGATCCCGCCGCGCGTCGTCACGCGCAGGTCGAGGCGCGCCTCGCGCGCAACGTCGACGACCTGCGGCGCATGCAGGGTGCGTGGATCCTGCAGGACCTGCGCGCGGTGCGCCTGCCCGAGGCCGGCCGCGACCACGCCGCGTACCTGCTCGTGCAGGGCGAGTTCATGGCGCTCGAGCTGCACATGGGCTACTTCGACGACGAGGGCAAGGAGCGCGAGAGCTACCTGCAGAGCGGCATCTACCGCCTGAACTTCAACGACGAGGGCAAGCTGCTCGCCAAGCTCCTGATCGGCACGCTCGACCTCGGCGTCGGGCAGGCGCTGCCGCGTCAGCCGGGCATGACCTCGGTCTTCGAGCTGGGCCTCGCCGGCGGCGCGCTCACGATGACGAGCGAGGAGTCCACGCGCTTCACCTGGGCGCGCCTGGGCACGGGCGAGCTCACGCGGCGACTCTACGCCGACCTCGACTGGCTGCGGCCGCCCGCACCGCCGGACGACGCCGCGACGCGCGAGGCCGCCGTACCGCCGGAGCGCGACGGCGACTGAGCTACTCGGCCGCCGCGGTTCCCGAGAGCACGACCTGCGCGCTGCCGAGGCCGCCGAGGTCGGTCACGTCGCGGTAGCCCGCGCGCCGCAGGAGCCCCGCCGCCCGCGCCGAGCGCGCGCCCGAGCGGCAGTAGAGCAGCAGCGGTGTCTCGCGCCCGCCCTTCGTCAGCCGCTCGACCGAGCCGGGCAGCGTGTCGAGCGGTGCGTTGACCGCGCCGGGCAGGTGACCGGCCTGGAACTCGCCCGGCGTGCGCACGTCGACCACGCGGCCGCCGGCCGCGAGCGCGCGCTGCGCGTCGGCGATGCGCCCGCGGTTGAACATCGGCAGTCGCGCGAGCAGCGCGTACGCGAGCCAGACCCACGGCGCGGCGTGCAGCGCGAACGCGCCCCAGTCGCCGACCTGCATGCCCTGTGCGCCGTTTCCGATCCAGCGCAGCTTGGTGAGGACGTCCGGCTCGCCGCCGTAAGGCGCGAGACCGATCACGAGCACGGCCACGAGGGCCAGGGGGACACTGCGCAACATGGTCGCTTGGAGCCCCGAGCCGGCCGGAGGTCCCCGCCCTTCTGGCGCGAAGGCCTACCAGGTGATCGTCCAGCCGTTCGTCAGGTTGAAGCCGCCGCCGCACGGACCGGCGGGATCGCGATACCAGAACTGGTAGTGACGCGTCACGCCCGAGCCCGGCTGCACGTGCCCGGCGGTGGCGAGGTCGGGCGCGCCGAGGCACGGGTCGAACAGCGCGTTGCCGCCCGCGTCGGCCTGGACCGCCGCCGGGGTCAGGCGCACGATCGGCTGGTTCGCGCACAGGAGCCCGTCGCCGAAGACGAGCTGCGTGGTCGTCGCGCCCTGGAAGAAGATGCCGAACTGGCCCGGGACGAGCCCCCAGGCCACGAGCCCTACGTCGCCGTTCGCCGCGCTGCCGCGCGCCTCGAGCCGCGCGCCCGCGCCGGTCGAGTTCGCGCAGCCGGCCCCGGGCGCGTCGTTGCCGCAGACTGCCGGCGAGCAGGTGCAGAAGCTCGAGCCGAGCAGCGGTCGCGGCGCGTGCACGCGCAGGCTCGGCAGCGCGGGCGTCGAGGCGCCGGCCTCGCTGACGACCGTATCGCCGTCGTAGGCCGTGACCCAACCCCAGGACAGCGGCGGCGCCGGCAGGTCGCCGACCTCGAGCGCCTCGAGCGCGCGCCACGCCCCGGCCACGCGCACGCTCCGGTAGACCTGGCCGCGCCCGCTCGTGCCGCCCACGTCCTCGAACGGCGCGCCGACGACCAGCCGCTCGCCGGAGAGACCGACGGCCTGACCGAAGCGTTGGCCCGGCTGAGGTGCGGGCGGCGTGAACAGCTCTTCGAGGGCGAAGCTACCGCCGGCGCGGCGGAAGAGGTACGCGGCGCCGCAGTCGACGGCGCCGACGAGACCGCCGAGCGCACCGACCAGCAGCGCGTCGCCCTCGAGGTCGACGGCGTAGCCGAAGCCGGTGCCGCTCGAGCCGCTCAACGTCTGCTGGTGCACCCACGCGGACGCGTTGCCCGTGTAGACGTGCGCGCGCCCGCCCGAGGCCTGCGGTGCGGTGACGACGAGCGTGCTGCCGGCGACGTCCTGCTCGAGCGCGACGCGCGCGCCGAAGAGTCCGCCGCCGCCGCTCGGGTTCGGGAGCTCGGCGCGCAGCGTCCACGTGCCACCGGCGCGCGTGTACACGAACACGCGCTGCGCGAAGTCGGCGCCGACCGCCGCGGTGTCCCCGTCGATGGCGACGCCCGCACCGAAGTAGGAGAACTCGGGGAGGTTCGGGGGCGTGAGCCACTGCGTGGCGACCCAGACGCCGTTCACGCGCTCGTACACGTACACGGCGCCGATCGGCCCGTAGGGGTTCCAGTTCGCCTCCCACGCGCCGACCAGGATCGTGTCCCCGCTGATCGCGACGTCGTGACCGAAGGCCTCGCCGGAGGTGGGGCTCGGAGGTTCGAGCAGCGCCTCGTACGTCCACGTACCGCTCGCGCGGCGCCACACGCTCACGGCGCCGTGGTTGTTCACCGTCGGGCTGCCGGCGACGAGCACGTCGCCGTCGAGGTCGAGCGCGCCCCAGCCTTGCGGAGCGTTCGGGTCGGCGAGCGCGGTCTCCTCGACCAGACAGGGGAGCTGCGCGGTGGCGAGCGGCGCGAGCGCGAACAGGGCGAGCGCGAGCTTCATCGGGCGGCTAAGCCTTGGCGCGGCGCGCGGCCTTCTTCGCCGGCTTGGCCTTCGTCGCGGCTCGAGTCGCCGGCTTCGCGGCGCGTGTCGCGGCGGCCTTCTTCGTCGCGACCTTCTTGGAGGCGCTCGCCTTCTTCGCGACCTTCTTCGTCGCCGTCTTCGCGCGCTTGGCCCCCGCGGCCGTGCCCGCGAGTCCGGCCTCGTACGCGGCGACGAAGGCCTTGGCCTTCACGCGCTTGAAGGTCTTGCCGAGCACGTCGAGCGGGATGTCCTCGAGCTTCTTCACGCGCACGCAGCTCTTGCCCATGTCGAGCTTCTTGCCGCTCGCCTTCCACTCCTCGACGAAGCGCGCCTGCTCGGCGGCATCGCAGTAGACGCAGAAGAGGTACAGGCCGATGTGGTTCTTCTGCGAGGCGACCGACGCGAAGGGCAGCGGCTGCTTCGGATCGCAGTGATAGCCCTGCGGGTAGCGCGAGTGCGGGAGGTAGTACCCGAGCATCCCGTACTGCATCCCCTCCTCGAAGGCGGGGTCGATGTTCTTCTTGATGACCGCGCGAATGGCCTGGAGGGCTTCGCGGCGGTCGGGCGGGAGCGAGGCGAGGTAGTCCTCGACGGTGGCGGCGCGCGATTGCATGTCACGAGCGTACCACTTCGCTCCCGGCGCGGGCCCGGAACGCACGGCGGGCGCGGAGCCTCGCGACTCCGCGCCCGCCGGCGAGGTTCAGCGCGCTGCGGCTAGCACTGGCTGAAGCCGCACGAGTAGCACTTCACGCAGCCTTCCTCGAAGGCCAGGTTCGCGCTGCACGACGGGCACTTCAGCTTGTACTGCGCCACGTTGCGCGGGCGGCCGCCGCTGGGCGGCGCGGCCTGGCCCTGGGCCTTGGCCGCGGCCTCGCTGTTGAGCGTCGACAGCGGCAGGTCGGGGCTGAGGCCGCCGAGCAGCAGCGCGTGCAGGCCGGACTTCTGCTTGGCCTCCATGTACCGGCGCAGCGCGCGGGCCAGGCCGTCGGCCAGCGACATGATGCGCCCGTCCTTCGTCGGCACGGTCAAGCTCGAGCCGATGCCGTCGAGTTGCTTGACCGCCAGCTCGAGGCTGCCGTTCGAGCGCAGCCACAGGCTGAGGATGCGGCAGATGGCCTCGAGGTCGGAGTTGGCGACGTCGCCGCCCTTGCCGAGCTGCGCGAACACTTCGCGCTCGCGGCCGCTCTGCGGGTCCACCGACACCTTCACGTGCATGTTGCCGAAGGGCGTCATCTGGCGGATGCGCAGGCAGCTCATGATCTCCGGCAGCTTGATGGGCGCCAGCTGGATCTGACCGTCGGCGTCGAGGCGCGTGAGGTGCGCGGTCTCGTCGAGCTTCGGCGCGGGCGCGGCCGCGGGGGCTTCGTCCGACTTCTTCTCCTTGAGAGCCATCGGCTGCATCTCACGGCAGCCGTCGCGGTAGACCGTGACGCCCTTCACGCCTTCGTCGATGGCGAGCTCGTAGATCTCGCGCACGTCGTCGACCGTCGCGTCGTGCGGGAAGTTGATCGTCTTGGAGATCGACGCGTCGCAGTGGCGCTGGAAGGCCGACTGCATCTGCATGTGCCAGTAGGGCGAGATGTCGTGCGCGGTGACGAAGATGCGCTTGGTCTCCTCGTCGAGCTCCTCGCAGTGGGCGAGCGTGCCCTCGGAGATGATCTGGTCGATCAGCTCGTCCGAGTAGACAGCGCGTTCACGCGCGTGCTTCTCGAACACGTAGTTCACCTCGCGCATGACCGTGGGCCGGCCCTGCGTGTCCTTCATGACCTGGCGGTCGAAGGCGAGGCTGAACATCGGTTCGATGCCGCCCGAGCAGTTGGCGATGATCGAGATCGTGCCGGTCGGCGCGACCGTCGTGGTGTAGGAGTTGCGCATGCGGCGCCCTTCCTTCTCCCAGTCCGAGCCTTCCCAGGCCGGGAACACGCCGCGCTCGTCGGCCAGCATCTCGGAGGCGAGGTGCGACTCGTCGTTCATGACGCGCATCACCTCCTCACCGAAGGCGGTGCCCTCGGCCGAGTTGTACGGGATGCCGAGCTTGTACAGCGCGTCGGCGAAGCCCATCACGCCCAGACCGATGCGGCGCGTCGTCTTCGACATGTTGTCGATCTCGCGCAGCGGGTAGCGGTTGGCGTCGATGACGTCGTCGAGGAAGCGCGTCGACGTGTGGATCAGCGCCTTGTACTTGTCCCAGTCGAAGGTCGGCACGCCGTCGACGTCCTTGACGAGGATGCCGAGGTTGATCGACCCCAGGTTGCACGAGTCGTACGGGTGCAGCGGCTGCTCGCCGCAGGGGTTGGTCGCCTCGATCAGGCCGACGTTCTTGATCGGGTTCTGGCGGTTGATGCGATCGATGAAGATCACACCCGGCTCGCCGCTCTCGTGCGCGTGCGTGACGATCAGGTCCCACATCTCGCCGACGGTCCAGAACTCGCCGGTCGGAGCGCCGCTCGCGTCGGTCTTCGGGAGCTTGCTCCACTTGCCGGTGCGCGGGTTCTTCACCTCGTGCAGCGCGCCCGGGTTCGAGCGCACCAGGTCGGTGAACTTGTCCGTGATCGCGATCGAGATGTTGTAGTTCGTGAGCTTGCTGCGGTCGTCCTTGACCGAGATGAACTTCACGATGTCGGGGTGGTCGATGCGCAGCATCCCCATGTTGGCCCCGCGGCGGAACGCGCCCTGCTGGATGGCGTCGGTCGCCTTCGAGAAGACCTGGATGAAGGACAGCGGGCCCTCGGTCGTGCCGCCCGAGGAGCGCACGAGGTCGCCCGACGGGCGCAGGCGCGAGAAGCTGAAGCCCGTGCCGCCGCCGGCCTTCTGGATCAGCGCGGTGGCCTTGATCGCCTCGAAGATGCCTTCGATCGAGTCCTCGACCGGGATCACGAAGCACGCCGAGAGCATGCCCATCTCGCGGCCGGCGTTCATGAGGCAGGGGCTGTTCGGCATGAACTGCCGGCGCGCCATCATCTCGTAGAACTCACGCGCCACCTGCACGCCGCGCTCGGGGTGCTCCTTCGCGTAGGCGAGCTCGCTCTTGGCGACGTACGAGGCCACGCGCCAGAAGAGCTGGCGCGGCGACTCCACCACCTGCCCGGTCTCGGGGTCCTTCTTGAGGTAGCGGCGCTCGAGCACCGTGATCGCGTTGCCCGTCAGCTCGGGCTCGAGGAGGTCGCTCGGCGGATCGACGGCCTCCAGGATGGCGATGGGGTCCTCCAGGTTCTGGGGACGGGTCTCGCGCGACGCGACGTGGCTCTCGGATGCGGTGGGGTTCACGGCCTTTGGGTTCTCCTCTTCCTTGCTCACTGGATGATGGTCCCGCGCCGCCGCCGCGACGGCCGCCGGGGAGGGTCCCGCGCCTCGGCGCCCACGGGTCGGCCGGGACAGACGGCGAACCTCTCCCGTAATTCCCTGCCCAATCAGGGGTTACGTACGCGGCTCGGCCGTGCCCCGAGGCTCCCGAGATGGATCGGCGCGCTCGGCTGCGGAGGGTCAAAGTACCGCAGCGCCGGGGCCCGCCCAAGGTTAATGCCCTCCCGTTTGTGAGAGGCTGTCCTACACCCTGTAGTGGTGCGACTTAGGTCTAGACCCCCGCATGTGGTGCTAAAAGGGCCTGAGTCTCCTGGAAAGTCGCCCGAGCCGTGCTCTGAACGGGACCCACTCGGGGATGGCGAGCGTCTCGGCCGCGAGCGCGTACGCGCCGGCGCCGGTCCCCATGGCGAGGCACAGCGCGAGCCACCCCGGCAGGACGGCCGCGCCGTAGCGCTCGACGGCCCACGCGACGCCGCCGCACGCGGTCGCGGCGAGCGCGGTGCGCGCGAGCGTGCCGGCGAAGCCGGGCGCCGCCGGCGGCAGGCCGAGGCGCCGCGTGAGGCCGGGGAACAGCAGCGCGAAGTTGCCCACGCTCGACAGCGTGGTCGCCAGCGCGAGGCCGTCGACGTCCATGCCGAAGCCGCGCAGGAAGAGCAGGTTCAGGCCGACGTTCGTGAGCAGCATCGCGCACGACACGCGCACCGGCGTGCCGAAGTCCCCCAGCGCGTAGTACGTGCGCACGACGAGCCCGACCGCGCCGGCCGAGAGCACCGCGGCCGCGAGCACGCGCAGCGCCGCGGCGATGCGTCGCGCGCCCTCTTCCTCGAAGGCGCCGTGGCGGAAGAGCACCTCGGCGATGGGTTGCGCGAGCACGGCCAGGCCGACCGCCGCGGGCAGCGCGACGAACAGCACGCTGCGCTGCGTCAGGTCGTGCAGCGCGCGCAACTCGCCGAGCCGGCGCGCCTGGCCGAGCGCGGCGAGCGCGGGGAACACCGCCGTCGTCGCGGCGATCGCGACCAGCGCGAGCGGAAACTGCTGCACGCGGTTGGCGAGGTAGTGCGCGGTCTGGCCGCCGGGCTCGAGCAGGCGCTGCGCCATCAAGCCGTCGATCATCACGTTGATCTGGTAGACGGCCGCGCCGAACGCGAGCGGCGCCGAGCGGCGGAACACCTCGCGCGCGGCGCGGCGGGCGCGCGCGGACGGCCGCGACAGCGCTTCGCGCCAGTGCCAGAGGCCCGTCGTCCTCAGCGCCGGGAACAGCACGACGAACTGCACGAGGCTCGAGAGCAGCACGCCCCACGAGAGCCAGCGCGCTCGCTCGAGCTGCAGCGCATCGGTCTCGCCGGTGACGAGCCACGCGATCGCGACGAGCGCCGCGATCCACACGACGTTGAGCAGCACCGGCCCGAGCGCGGGCAGCGTGTAGTGCCCGCGCACGTTGAGCGCGCCGCCGGCGGCCGCGGTGAGGCACACGATCACCACGAACGGCAGCAGGCGCAGCACGAGCTCTCGAGCGGCCTCGGGCGCCACGCCGAGGTACGGCATCAGGCTCTCCGGCAGCAACGCGACGCCCGTCATGCAGAGCGCGCACAGCGTCACGAGCACGAGCGTCACCAGGCGCAGCGTCGCGAGGAACACCTCGCGCCCGGCCGCGTCGCCGTCGTGCGCGTCCGCCTCGGTCAACGTCGCCTGCAGCGAGGTCGACAGCGCGCCCTCGCCGAGGAAGCGGCGGAACAGGTTGGGGATGCGCCAGGCGAAGAGGAACGCGTCGTAGATCGGGTTGTCGTGACCGAACAGCCCCGCGGCGAGCACCTCGCGCGCCATGCCGAGCACGCGCGAGACGAGCGTGAGGAGCGAGATCCACACCGTGCGTCGTCCGACGCCGTGCTGGCGACGGATGACCGCCTCGCCGTGCGTGGCGATGCGTTCGACGGGCGCGTCGGCGCCCGCACCGCTGCCGAGGTCGGTCAAGCCCCGCGGCGCGCGTGGAGCGCACGCGCGCCTCGCCGAGGACCGCCGAGCCGTCGTGTCCGCGCGTCCGTCACGGAGGTTCAGCCGCGCAGGAGCTCGCCGACGATGCCCTGAGCCGCCTTGCCTTCGACGCGGCCCTTGTGCTTGGCCATGAGCACCTTCATCACCGCGCCCATGTCCTTCATCGACGTCGCGCCGGTCTCGGCGATCGCTTCCTGCACGGCCGCGCGCAGCTCGTCGGCGCCGAGCGCTTTCGGCAAGTAGCCCTCGATCACGTCGATCTCGGCCTGCTCCCTGGCGGCGAGCTCGGGGCGCCCGGCGGCTTCGTACTGCTCGACCGAGTCGCGGCGCTGCTTCACGCAGCGCACGAGCACGGCGAGCTGCTCGGCCTCGTCGAGCTCCTTGCCCGACTCGCGCAGCTTGATGGCCTGGTTCTTCAGCTCGGACGAGACCAGGCGCAGGGTGTCGCGCACGAGGTCGTTGCGGGACTTCATGGCCTCCTTCAGGTCGGCCTCGATGCGGGTACGCAGCGGCATGGCAGCTCCTTCGCGGTCACTCTTCCTCGGTGTCGTCGTCGTCGAACGCTTCGTCGGCCTCGTCGTCGTCGCCGCCTGCAGCGGCGCGCGGCGCGGCGGGCGCGGCCGGGCGCTCCTCGTCGGAGTCCTCACCGCCCTCGCTGGCGTACTTCTCGAGGTCGGCCTCGGAGACCGCCTCGAGCGCCACGAGCTCGTCGTCCTCCTTCAGGTTCACGAGCCGCACGCCCTGCGTGTTGCGGCCGATCGTGCTCACGTCGGCCACGGCCGTGCGGACGATCATGCCCGACTGCGTGATGAACATGACGTCGTCGCCGTCGACGCAAGCCGCGACGCCGATCACCGAGCCGTTGCGCTCGCTGCAGCGGATGTTGATCACGCCCTGGCCGCCGCGCCCCTTGATCGGGTAGTCCACGATCGGCGTGCGCTTGCCGTAGCCGCGCTGCGTGCCGGTGAGGATCGTCGTGCGGTCCTTGGCCTCGGCGGTGCCGACGACCATGCCCACGACGCGGTCGCCCGCGAGCAGGCGCATGCCGCGCACACCGCGCGCCTGGCGGCCCATCTCGCGCGCCGCGGCCTCGTCGAAGTGGATCGCGCGACCGCCGGCCGAGCAGAGCAGGATCGTGTCGCCCTTGTGCGCGAGGCCCACGCCGACGACTTCGTCGTCCTCGTCGAGCTTGATGGCCCAGATACCCGCCTTGCGCGGGTTCGAGTAGGCCTCGAGCGGCGTCTTCTTGACCAGGCCGTTCTTCGTGGCGAACACGACGCAGCGCTCGGAGTCGAACTCCTTCACGCGGCGCACGTTGGTGATGAGCTCGCCCTCGTCGACCGGCAGGAGGTTCGTGATCGAACGGCCCTTCGAGGTGCGGCCGGCTTCGGGGAGCTGGTAGACCTTGAGCCAGTACACCTTGCCGCGGTTCGAGAAGCACAGCAGCGTGTCGTGCGTGCCGGCCACGAACAGCGACGTGAGCACGTCGCCTTCCTTCGAGTCCGAGCCGCGCACGCCGCGGCCGCCGCGGCCTTGCGCGCGGTAGGTCGCGCTGGCCGTGCGCTTGACGTAGCCGTCGCGCGTGAACGTGACGACCATCAGGTCCTCGGCGATCAACTCCTCGATGTCGAAGCCGCCGTCGATCTCCTCGCTGGAGATCTCCGTGCGCCGCGCGTCGCCGTGCTTGGCCTCGAGCTCGTCCAGGTCGGCGAGGATGATGCCCACCACGCGCTCGTCGCGCGCGAGGATGTCGTTGTAGTCGGCGATCTCGGCCACGAGCTTGTTGAACTCGTCCTCCAGCTTCTCGCGCTCCAGGCCGGTCAGGCTGCCCAGGCGCATGTCGACGATGGCCTGCGCCTGGCGGTCCGACAGGCCGAAGCGGTCGGACAGCTTCGACTTGGCCTGGTCGCGGTCCGCGCTGGCGCGAATGATCGCGATCACCTCGTCGATGTTGTCGACGGCGATGCGCAGGCCTTCGACGATGTGCTTGCGCTCCTCGGCCTTCGCGAGCAGGAAGCTGGTCCGGCGCCGGATGACCGTGCGACGGTGGTCGATGTAGCTGTCGAGCAGCCCGCGCAGCGAGAAGGTCTTCGGCTGGTCGCGGTCGATCGCCAGGTTGATGATGCTGTAGGTCGTCTGCAGCGCCGTGAACTTGAAGAGCTGGTTCACGATCACCTGCGCGTCCTCGCCGCGCTTCAGCTCGACGACCAGGCGCATGCCCTGGCGGTCCGACTCGTCGCGCACGTCCGAGATGCCCGTGATGCGCCCGTCGCGCACGACCTCGACGATCTTGTCGATGATGGTCGTCTTGCGGACCTGGTACGGGATCTCCGTGATGACGAGCTGCTCCTTCGAGCCCTTCTCCTCGACGTCGTAGCGCGCGCGCAGCCGCACGTGGCCGCGGCCGGTCTTGTAGGCCTGCAGGATGCCGCTGCGGCCCATCACGATGCCGCCGGTCGGGAAGTCGGGGCCCTTGACGTGCTGCAGCAGCTCCTCGAACGTCGTCGCCGGGTCGTGCAGCACGGCGCGCAGCGCGCCGCAGATCTCGCGCAGGTTGTGCGGCGGCAGCGAGCAGGCCATGCCGACCGCGATGCCGTCCGAGCCGTTGCACAAGAGGTTCGGGAAGCGGCTCGGCAGCACGGTGGGCTGCTTGCGCGTCTCGTCGTAGTTCCACTCGAAGTCGACCGTGTCCTTGTCGAGATCGGTGAGCAGCTCGACGGCCGTGCCGGCCATGCGCGCTTCCGTGTATCGCATCGCCGCCGGCGGGTCGCCGTCGATCGAGCCGAAGTTGCCCTGACCGTCGACGAGCGGGTAGCGCAGCGAGAAGTCCTGCGCCATGCGCACCATCGTCGGGTAGACGACGGCTTCGCCGTGCGGGTGGTAGTTACCCGAGGTGTCGCCCGCGACCTTGGCGCACTTGCGGTACTTCGCGCGCGGCCCGAGGTTCAGGTCGTTCATCGCGACGAGGATCCGTCGCTGCGAGGGCTTGAGGCCGTCGCGCACGTCGGGCAGCGCGCGCGCCTTGATGACGGAGAGCGCGTACGTCAGGTACGACTCCTTCATCTCCTGCTCGATCGAGCGGGGGCTCACGTTCGTGGGCGGCGGCGGCGGGGCGGTCTGTTCGTTCTCGGTCATGCGCGGGAGGTCGCGCCGTGCGGCGCGACGTCGGGTGCGGGGGGAAGTGCGGGGTCAGCGAACGGCGGTGAGGGACGGCGCGACCTCGGAGCGCAGCGCGCGCACGCAGAGGTCGGCGAAGGCCTCGCAGCCCGCGTCGGTGGTCCAGGCGTCGACGCGGTCGGCGTCGACGAGCTCGTAGGGTTGGGCGTCGAGCTCCACCCCCTCGGGGGCGAAGCACCACAGGTCGTCGGTCTCGCGCGCGCCCCAGGCGGGCAGCTCGAGCTCGCCGCCGGGCAGCAGGTCGCTCGCCGTGGCGAGTCCGCGCGAGGGCACCTCGGCGGCGCGCGCGCGCTCGAGCAGGAGCGCGGCGCCGCGGTGCGCGATGAAGCGCCCGGCGCCGGCCGCCTCGCAGCCGAGCCAGACGTGGTCGGCCTCCTCGACGGCCGCGAGCAGCGCGAGGTCCCACGTCACGCGCACCTGCACGCCGTGGGCGAGCAGCTCGCGCGCGAGGCGCTTGCCGCTCTGGTCGGAGGCCATCTCCCCCACGAGCACGCGCGGCTCGAGCCCGGCGCGCTGCGCGGCCGCGAGGGCCCGCGCGGAGTGTTCGGAGTAGCCCAGCACCGCGATGACGTCGCCGCGCCCCAGCGTCGCCGCCGCGAAGGGCGCGAGCCGCTCGCAGGGCACCAGGCGCGGCGAGCCCGCCTCGGGCTCCTCGAGCCAGGCGCGCGTCTCGGCGAGCAGCGCGGCGCGGGGCGCGCTCGCGCGGCCAGCGCGCGGCGCACTCGTCCACCAGGCGCGCGCACGCGCTGCGCCAGGCGTGGGCCTGCGCCAGCCGCGCCAGCCCCACTCGAGGTCGCGCGCGGCCGTCTGCGGTGCTCCAGTCGGCCGGCCGCGCCAGGCCCAGGCGTGCAGCTCGCGCGGCGGCCTCCGCCGTCACGGCGCGGGCCGTGGCGGCGCGATCGCCTCCAGCTCGAGCAACCGTCGCTTCCAGCTGGCGCGCCACTCGCGGGCGCGTCCAGGAGCGTGGCGGGCCTGGGGACGGGGGCTCGAGACCCATGGCCGGGGCGAGCATTATCCGGGGTGGCGAGGCCAGCCAACGCAGCGGAGACGTTTCTATATGGGGGCTCCTGCGCCGCGCGGCCCCAGCCACGCGGGCGCGAGGGCGCTCGAGCCTCGGCGGCTCGCGGGAGCGCGGACACCAGGAAGTTGCAATGCGCAGGCGCGGCCCCCGCCGGCTTCCCGTCGCGAGGCTCGGCCCCGGCCCGCGCGCGCAGTACCCTGGCCGCCTCCCTCTCCCCCCGCGAGCCATGTCCGACCCCCCCCCGCCCCCTCGCCGCCGCCCTCGGCGCGTCCCCACCGGTCTCTACGTCGCCACCACCCTGCACGACGGCCGCCCGCTCGGCTTCGTGGCCTCCTTCGTCATGCAGACCGGCATCCTGCCGCCGCGGGTCTGCGTGGCGGTCGGGAAGGACCGCGACCACCTGGCCGCCATGCGCGCCACCGGGGCCTTCACGCTCTCGATCCTCGACGCCGCGAGCCAGGGCCTGATGGGGACCTTCTTCAAGCCCGCGCCCGAGGGCGGCACGCACTACGACGGCCTGAAGACCGAGACCGCGCCCTCGGGCGTCCCGGTGCTGGCCGACGCGCTCGCCTGGCTCGACTGCAAGGTCTGCGGCGAGTTCAACGGCGGCGACCACATCGTCGTGTTCGGCGAGGTGACCGCCGGCGCGCTGCAGCGCGAGGGCGACCCCGCGATCCACCTGCGCAAGAGCGGGCTGGGGTACTAGGCGCCGCGGCGGGCTCCTAGCGCGCCGTGTCGGGCCCGGCCGGCGCGCCCGCAGCCGGCGAGCAGGCGCCACGCCTCGGCGGTGCAGCGTCGGCGCGAGCGCACGGCCTCCAGGCACGCCGCGGCGGCGCTCGCGCGGTCGGCGTAGTCGCGGCCGAGGCCGGCGTGCGCGAGCTCGGCCAGCGCGTGCAGGTCCCGGGCGCCTCGGCAGCTCGGCGAGGCGCTCGACCGCGCTCGCGTAGCGCCCAGGCGCAGGTCGGCGCGCGCCAGGTCGAGCGGCCAGGTCGCGACCATCGCGCGCGCCTCGAGCGCCAGGACGAGCGCGCACAGCCCGTAGCCGAGCCAGCGCGCGACGCGCAGGGTTCGCCGCAGCCGCGCGCCGACCCGCGGGTCGACCGCCGCGTGCGCGAGGAACTCGATGCGCCGGTCCATGCTGAAGTGCCGCCAGCCGTGCTTGTGCGCGCGGCCGTGGCCCACGCGCGCGAGCGCGCTGGCGAGCGCGTGCCCGTCGCCGAGCAGCTCGTGCGAGAAGAGGTCGGCCTCGAGCTCGACGCGCCGCGACAGCCAGCCGAAGCCGATCAGCCACACCACGAGGCCCGCGGCGAGCACGGTCAGGCCGAGCGTCCCCTGCTCGAGCTCCAGCGCGTTGACCGCGAGGTCGAGCGCCCCGAAGGCCGCCACCGCCCAGGCCATGAAGAGCGGGATGTGGTGCTGTCGCGCGTGACCGACCTCGTGCGCGAAGACCGCGGCGAGCTCGCGCGGATCGAGCCGCGCGAGCAGCGCGTCGGAGAGGAACACGCGGCGACTGCCGGGCGTGACGCCGACGATGGCCGCGTTCGCCATCAGGCCGCCGGTGTGCCAGACGAGCAGCTCCTTGCAGCGGAAGCCCGCGCGCCGCGCGAGCGCGTCGAACAGCTCGCGCTCGCCGCTCGCCGGCAGCCGCTCGGTGCTCCACGTGTGCGCGAGCAGGAACGGCAGGAGGTACATGAACACGACGAGCAGCGCCGCGCTGAACGCCGCGCCGTAGAGCTCGACCTCCTCGACCTGCACGCGCCGGTTCTCGTCGCGGCCGAGCAGCGCCGCGATCAGGAGGTAGGTCAGGAGCGGCGCGAGGCCCGACGCGAACATGCGCGTCTGGAACGAGCGCAGCCTCCAGCGCAGGCGCGCCTCCGCGCTCTGCAGGCGCGCCTCGACGTCGATCGTCGCGAGCGTCGCGAGCACGAAGGGCGCGAGCCCCAGCGCGAGCGCCGGGTGCGGCCAGGTGAAGAGCGACAGCGACGCGCCGGTCCAGCGCTCCAGGCTCGTGAGCCAACCGCAGACGCAGACCGCGAGGAGCTGGGCGACGAGCGGCCACTGCGCGCCGAGGCGCGCCAGGCGGTTCGCGCGCGCGAAGCGACCGCGCAAGGCCGCGCTGCGTTGCAGCCGCCCGAGCAGGTACGGCGCCAGCACCAGCACCGGCAGCGGCTCGATCGAGCGCCAACCGCTCGTGACGCCGAGCTCGGGCAGCGCGAGCGAGACGAGCGCGAGCAGGATCGGGATCAGGTAGCCCACGCGCCCTCGTCCGCGCCGCGCGTCGGCACGAGCAGCTCGCCGCGCCAGGCGGCGGCGCCCTCGAGCGACAGCGTGTCGTCCTCGTTCGCGCTGACGCGCAGCACGCCGCCGCGCACGTGCAGCTCGTGCGTGCCGCGCCCGTCGCGCGCGCGCAACCAGGCGGCGGCCGCGCAGGCGTTCGTGCCGCACGCCTCGGTCTCGCCCACGCCGCGCTCGAAGGTGCGCAGGTGCCACGCGCCGTCGCGCTCGGCGAGGAAGCCGACGTTCACGCCGCGCGGGAAGTCGGGGTGCGCCTGCAGCGCGCGCCCCACGCGCTCGACGGGCGCGGCGCGTTCGTCCGCGACGTGCAGCACGCAGTGCGGGCTGTTGAGGTCGTAGCCTGCGGCGGCGAGCGCGGACGCCTCGCGTGGCGCGGCGCGCAGCGCGAGCTCGCGCGCGGCCCCATCTCGGCGAGCAGCACGGCTGCGTCGCCGGCGCGCGACAGCACGCGCACGGCGCGCACGCCCGCGTCGGTCGCGACGCGCGCCGCGTCGAGCCCGCGCGTGCGCGCGAGGTGCCACGCGGTGCAGCGCAGGCCGTTGCCGCACGCCTCGGGCCGGCTGCCGTCGGCGTTGTAGATCGCCATCGCGACGTCGGCCGCGGCGCTCGGCGTCAGCACGAGCACGCCGTCGGGCGCGCGCCGTCGAACGAGCGCTCCCGACACGCCGCGCGCGCGAAGGCCGGCCAGTCGACGCCGGGCGGCGCGTCCTCGACGAGCAGGAAGCGGTTCTCGGCGCCGGCGTAGCGCTGGGTGATGAGCGGCGCGCTCACGACGGGCCTGCACCTTGTCGGTGTTCTTGAGTGCAGCTTGGCGACGCGCGCGAGGGCGTCGTCGCCCTGGTCCCGCAGGAGCGTCGCGCCGGCCGCGTCCACTGGCGGCCCGGCGCCCTTGGGCAGGCGAGGCCGACCTCGTCGCCGAGCTCCTTCAGCCGCACGAGGAACCTGGCGCGCGCGAGGATCGACGCGGCGGCGACGGCGAGCTCCTCCTCGCCGCGCGGGCGGCGCTCGAGCTCGACGCCGAGGTCCGCGAGGCGCGGGCCGATCTCGTCCTTCACCGAGAACTGGTCGACGACGACGCGGTCGCCGCGCTCGGCGACGGCGCGGATGCACTCGGCGTGCAGCCTGGAGAGCACGGTGTGCAGGCCGCGGCTGGCCCAGGCGGCGTTGTAGTCGGGCGGTTCGAGCGCGCGCAGGGCGCAGCGCGTCTGCGCGCAACCAGGCGCCCAGGCGCAGCGCGCGCGCGTCGGTGAGCTTCTTCGAGTCCATCACGCCCGCGGCGAGCAGCTCGGCGGCCTGCGCGGGCTCGAGCCGCACCGCCGCGACGACCAGCGGGCCGAAGTAGTCGCCCTGCTGCTCTCGTCGCTGCCCACCGTCGGGCGGTCGAACGCGGTGGCGCGGGCGCGGCCTTCGAGGCGCGCGGCGCGCCGGCGCGGCGCCTCGGCGAAGCGCGCGACGAACAGCTCGGGCGCCGCGCCCTGCACGACGAGCTTGCCTGACGTGTAGAGCGTGGCGACGACGCCTCGCCCTTCACGCTGAACGCGCGTGGGCACGGCGCGGTGCTCGAAGGTGCCGCCCGCGAGGCGCGCGCGCAGGGCCTCCTGCTCGGCGGGCGACAGGCGCAGGACCAGGGTCTGTTGTGCCACCCGCAGATTCTGGCACGCTGCGCGACCGGGAGGACGCCCGTTCCCCCCATCCCTCGCCCCGCCGACATGCCCGACGTCTTCGACACCGGCCTGCGCCCCGAGGAGCTCGACCCCGAGCGCCCGCAGCCGTTCGACACGCCCTGGGGGTCGTTCTCGCTGTTCCACGTGGCGGGCGAGTGGCGCGCGTGGCAGAGCTTCTGCCCGCACATGCAGGCGCCGCTGTTCGGTGGCTCGACCTGCGACGAGGCGGTCACGTGCCCGTGGCACCAGTGGCGCTACTCGCTCGCGACGGGCGCGTTCCTCGGCGCCCCCGAGGGCGACGACGCGACCGAGCGCGGCCGGCTCGCGCGCGCGGACGTGCGCCTCGGGCCGCGCGGCACGCTCGAGCTCGTCTTCGTCGAGCCGCCCCGCAACGTGCGCGGCGGCTTCCGAGACGGCGGGCTCTCCTGACGGCTAGAATGCCGCCCCGCCGCTCCGACGGCGCGCCCCGACCCTCAAGCCCCACCGCTCCCGTGGCCCAGATCTACGACTCCATCCTCGAAGCCATCGGCAACACCCCGCTCGTGCGCATGCGCCGCATCGGTCGCTCGACCGGCTGCGAGATCCTCGCCAAGTGCGAGTTCATGAACCCCGGCGGCTCGGTGAAGGACCGCATCGGGCGCCGCATGGTCGAGGAGGCGCAGAAGGCGGGGCGCATCAAGCCGGGCGACACGCTGATCGAGCCGACGAGCGGCAACACGGGCATCGGCATGGCGATGGCGGCCGCGGTGCACGGGTATCGGATGATCATCACGATGCCCGAGAAGATGAGCCACGAGAAGCAGGTCACGCTCGAGGCGCTGGGCGCGGAGATCATCCGCACGCCCACCGAGGCCGCGTGGGACGCGCCCGAGAGCCACATCTCCGTCGCGATCCAGCTCCAGAAGATCCTGCCGAACTCGCACATCCTCGATCAGTACGCCAACCCCGACAACCCGCTGGCGCACTACGAGGGCACGGGGCGCGAGATCCTCGAGCAGACCGACGGCGAGCTCGACTACGTCGTGCTGACGGCGGGCACGGGCGGCACGATCAGCGGCGTCGCGCGCGTGATCAAGGAGGCCAAGCCGAACGTCAAGGTGATCGGCGTCGACCCGGTCGGCTCGATCCTCGCCGGGCCGGGCGAGATCGGCTCGTACAAGGTCGAGGGCATCGGCTACGACTTCATCCCGGACGTGCTCGACCGCGGGCTCGTCGACGAGTGGGTCAAGACCGAGGACCGCGAGTCGTTCCTGATGGCGCGCCGCCTGATCCGCCAGGAAGGCCTGCTGTGCGGCGGCAGCTCGGGCTCGGCCATGTGGGCCGCGACGCAGATCGCGAAGAAGTACGGGCCCGACAAGCGCATCGTCACGCTGCTGCCCGACTCGGTGCGCAACTACATGACCAAGTTCATGGACGAGGCTTGGATGCGCGAGAACGGCTTCACCGAGGCGAGCTGGGAGTCGGGCACGGTCGGCGACCTGCTGCTGCGCCTGCCCAAGCGCGAGCTCATCACCGCCTCGAGCGCCGACACGCTGTCCGACTCGGTGATGCGCATGAAGGAGTTCGGGGTCAGCCAGCTCCCGGTGGTCGACGAGGGCCGCCTCGTCGGCATCGTGACCGAGAGCGACCTGCTCTCGCGCATCGTCGAGGGCCACGCCTCGCTCGCCTCGTCGGTGGCCGAGGTCATGTTCCGCAAGGTGCACACGCTCCACGAGAACGACGACGCGGGCGCGCTGCTGTGCGTGTTCTCCTCGGGCGAGGTCGGCATCGTGGTCGACGACCACAGCGCCGTGAAGGGCGTGCTGACCAAGATGGACCTCGTCGACTGCCTGACGAACGCGCCGAAGCGCTGAACCGCCGCGGCTCCGCCGCGAACGCAGGCGCCGTCCGAGGCCGCGGCCCCGGGCGGCGCCTGTGCGTCGGGGTCGGAGCCCGCGACGGGAGAGCGGGCGCGCGGCGCGGCCACTCGGTCCCGAACGGCACGGCGCGGCTCCCGGCGACGCCGGGGACCCTGAACGGGTCGTCGAGGACGTCAGGAGCCGCGAAGGGCCGAGAGGCCGGTTGCGCAGGCTGGCGGGCGCGTTCCTGAATCGTCCGGGCTAGGCTCTGCGCCATGCTGCCGCTCGCCGTCACGGGCCTCTCCCTCGTCACGCTCCTCCTCGGCTACCGCTTCTACTCGCGCTACCTCGCCGAGCGTCTGTGGCACCTGCGCGGGGACGAGCCGGTCCCGGCGGTCGAGCTCGAGGACGGCGTCGACCACGTGCCCACCAAGATGGGCGTGCTGTGGGGCCACCACTTCTCGTCGATCGCGGGCGCGGCGCCGATCCTCGGGCCGGCGATGGCGATCGTCTGGGGCTGGGTGCCGGCGCTGCTGTGGATCGTGCTGGGCGTCGTGTTCATGGGCGCGACGCACGACTTCGGCGCGCTCGTGATCTCGGTGCGCCACCGCGGGCAGACGATCGGGAGCCTCGCCGAGCGCTACGTCGGTCCGCGCGCGCGGGTGCTGTTCCTGATCGTGATCTTCTTCCTGATCTGGTTGGTCGGCGCGGTGTTCGCGTTCGCGATCGCGAACCTGTTCATCGCCTTCCCCGCCAGCATCCTGCCGGTCAACGCGCAGATCGTCGTCGCCGTGCTGATCGGCTGGTGGGGCTACAAGCGCAAGCGCTCGCTGCTGGTGCCCTCGATCGTCGTGCTCGTGGGCCTGTACGCGGCGATCTTCGGCACGGCGGCCGGCGTGTTGTGGGTGCCGCAGCCGGGCTCGATCTTCCTCTCGCGCGACTTCTGGCTCGTCGCGCTGATGATCTACGCGTTCGTCGCCAGCAGCTTGCCGGTCTGGTTGCTGCTCCAGCCGCGCGACCTCGTGAACAGCCACCAGCTCATCGTGGGGCTCGTGGCGCTCTACGCGGGCTTCGTGCTGGCCGCGCCCGCGTTCAACGCCCCGCCGGTGGGCGAGGTCGAAGCGCTGCCGGCGATCTTCCCGCTGCTGTTCGTCACGATCGCGTGCGGCGCGATCTCGGGCTTCCACGGGCTGGTGAGCTCGGGGACGACGAGCAAGCAGCTCGCCAAGGCCACCGACGCGCGCCCCATCGGCTACGGCGCGATGCTCGTCGAGGCGGCGCTGGCGATCCTCGCGACGATGGCGGTGGCGTGCGGGCTGTGGGACGGCGTCGACCACGCGCACGCCTGGGGCTACCTCGACACCACCATCCACGCGGCAGGCCACGACGGCTCGCTCCCGCTGCCGCAGGTCGGGCAGGCGCTCGCGGCCTTCGTGAACGGCGCCGCGGGCTTCCTCGGCGCGCTCGGGATCCCGATGACGACCGGCAAGGCCATCGTCGCCGTGCTGGTGATCTCCTTCGCGGGTACGAGCCTCGACACGGCGCTGCGCATCCAGCGCCTCGTGCTCGCCGAGCTGGGCGCGATCTACGACGTGAAGCCGCTGCAGAACCGCTGGATCGGCGGCGCGCTCGCCTGCGGCTCGGTGCTGGCGCTGATCTACGCGGACTACGACCAGGGCGCGAAGAGCTTGTGGCCCGTGTTCGGCGCCACGAACCAGGTGCTGGCCGCCTTCACGCTGCTGATCTGCGCGCTGTACCTGCGCAAGCTCGGCCGACGCGCCGCGGCCTACGCCGTGCCGGCGGCCATCGTGATGGTCATCACCTTCTGCGCCATGGCGGTGCAGGTCGTGCACGACTTCCAGCAGGGCAAGTGGCTCGTCACCGCGGTCGGCGCGGTCATCGCCGTGCTGGCCGCCTTCGTCGCGCTGCAAGGCGCGGCGGCGTGGCGCGAGGGCTCGCGCTCCGCCTGAGCGCCGGCCTCCCCGGCGACGGCGAAGCCGCGCCTCGCGCGCGCGGTTCGGGCGGCTATCCTGAGCGCGGCCCCGCGCCGCACCGTCCCCACGCCCCCGGCTCCATGCTGTCGTCCCTCCCCCGCGCCACGCGGCCCGCCCTCGCGGCCGCCGTCCTGCTCCTCGCCACGGGCTCGGCCCACGCGCAGCTGCGCACGGGCCACGCGACGCCCGGCATGTTCGGGCTCGAGTCGGCCAAGGTCCCGCCGCTGGGGCTGAGCTACGAGAACGCGACCGTGTTCTACGCCGCGTCGACGATGCGCGACCGCGACGGCAACTCGGTGGGCGCCGGCTCGATCCGCGCCCTCGCCAACCACAACACGCTGACGTACGTCACGCCGTGGATGCTGCTGGGCGGCAACCTGGTGCTGCGCGCCGACGTGCCGATCGTGAACGCCGCGCCGCACCCGTTCACGACCGACCTCGCGTCGGCCGGCCTGCGACTCGGCGACGTGTACCTGCAGCCCGTCTGCATGTACTGGGAGAGCACGAACCACCTCGTGACCTTCGGCTACGGCCTCTACCTCGACACCGGGGACTTCGAGTACGCCTCGCGCAAGAACGCCGGCAAGGGCTTCTCGACGCAGGAGGTCTCGCTGGGCCTGACGTACTACCCGAGCCAACGGCGCGACTGGCACTGGTCCGCGCTCGCGCGCTACGAGATGCACGGCTCGATCGACGGCGCGGACCTCACGCCCGGTGACGACGTCGTGGTCGATTGGGGCGTCGGCAAGCACCTGAACGAGCGCTGGAACGCGGGCCTCGTCGGCTACGGCGTCTGGGAGACGTCGTTCGAGGGCGGCGCCGACGGCAACGGCGACGTGGGCTTCTACGGTACGGCCGCGTTCGGCGCCGAGGTGCGGCGCGCGATGCCGTCCTGGGGTGGCGACCTCGTGATGCGCGGCTACTACGAGTTCAACTCGTACAACCACCCCGAGGGCCAGATGCTGTACCTCGGGCTGAACGTGCGCTTCTGACGGACGCGGCTCAGAAGAGCGACTGCTGCCCGCTCGTGCGGGTGACGGCCGCGAGGCGCGGGTAGCGCGCGACCAGCTCGGCGGGCGCGGCCACCGGCGCGCCTTCGAGCCGCGCGCGCAGCTCGAGCGCGTTGACGAGCGCCTGGCCCTGGAAGTGGTTGTTGGAGACCACGTAGACCTCGGCGTGCTCCGCCTCGAGGTCGAGCGCGGTCTGCTGCAGCTCGTCGAGCTCGCGCGGTCCGTAGAGATAGTCGTAGCGCTCGTCACGGCCGGCGCCGCGCGTGAACCACGCGCGCGCGTTGCGGCCGTGCAGGCGCAGGTAGCCGAGCGGGCCGGTGGGCGCGAAGCGCGGGGGCGGGTGGTCGGCGGCGGCGGGCAGGTCGATCGAGAGCAGGGACGCGCCGCGACGCCGCAGCAGCTCGAGACCGCGCGCCTCGAACCAGCTGCGGTGCCGCAACTCGAACGCGAGGCCGTTGTCGCCGAAGGCGTCGCACAGGCGCTCGACGTGGGCCTCGGCCGCCGGCGTGCGCGCGAAGCTGACGGGGAACTGCGCGAGCAACGCGGTGAGTCGTCCCGCGCGACGCAGCGGCTCCACACCGGCGCGAAAGACCTCGACCGCGTGGGCGAAGGCGCGCTCGTCGAGCGCCGCTCCGTGCGTGAAGTCCTGGTGCAGCTTGGCCGTGAAGCAGAACGGCGCGCGCGCGCTCTCGCGCTCGGTCAGCCGCGCCCACTGCGCCGCGTGCTCGGCGCGCGGCATCGCGTAGAAGCTGCCGTTCACCTCCATCACGTCGGTGAAGCGCGCGAGATGCTCCAGTCCGTGGAAGCCGCGCGGCTTGCGCGCGGGGTACACGATCCCCTCCCAGTCCTTGTAGGACCAGCCGGCGACACCGACGCGGATCACCAGTCCGCCTCCACGCCGAGGTGCTCGAAGCCGCGCCGCTCGGCGGCCAGCATGCGCTCGCGCAGGAGCTCGGTCGCGGCCGTGAGCGCCGCCTCGTCGGCGTCGCGCGGCACGCGCACGGGCTCGCCGTAGACGAGCGCGAGCCGCGCGCCGCGCTTGGGCACGGTGAAGCGATCCCAGCTCTTCGCACGCCAGGCGCGGTCGCACACGAAGCCGCAGGGCACGATCGCGCCGCCGGTGGCCCGCGCGAGCCACGCGAGCCCGAGGTTCATCGAGTGGCGCGGACCGCGCGGACCGTCGGGCGTCACGACCAGCACGTCGCCGCGCTCGAGGGTGCGGCGCATCGCGCGCAGGGCACGCGCGCCGGTGCGCGACGTCGACCCGCGCAGCACGCCGTAACCGAAGCTCTCGAGCAGGTGCTCGGAGATGTCGCCGTCCTCGCTGGGCGAGACGAGCACCTGCCAGCCGCGCTCGGCGTGGTGCGGCAGCGCGACGATCATGCGGCCGTGCCACAGCGCCATGAAGTGTCCCCCGCCTCCGGCGGACGCTGCGGCGAGGTGCTCCGCGCCGAGGACGTCCGCGCGCCAGCTCGACGCGAGCCAGCGCAACACACGCGGGCCGACGCGGCGCAGGAGCCGCGTCGCCGCCTTGCGTCGTGCGATGCGCAGCCGCGGGTCCATGGAGCGCCGCCGGCGCGACGCGCTACTTGCCGCGCGCGAGGTCGACGTCGTCGCCCTCGCCGCCCTGGTCCACGCCGTCGGGTCCGACCGACCAGATGCGGAAGCTGCCGGCGTCGGGCGTGAGCGCGTACACGAGCTCGTGGCCCCAGCCGTCCTTCGGCAGCGCGTTGCCGTCGAGGTAGCCCGACGGGTAGTTCGCGGTCGGCGTGAGCAGCTCCGCCAGGGTCGCCGGGTAGTGACCGAGGTCGCTCTTGTGCACGACCAGGCCGATCTTGACGCGGCGCAGCGCCGCGAGCGTGTCCGCGGTCGGATCGCCGACGCTGTCCTCGGCGTAGGGGTCGACATCGATCGCGAAGAGCTCGGCCTCGGCCGGCTCGAAGACCGAACCGGCCATGAAGACGCCGCCGACGGCCACCATCGAGAGCAGCGCCGGCGTCTCCGGCCCGAAGCTCGACTCCTTGTAGCTGTACTGGCCCAGCGGCACGCGTCGCGTCCAGCTCGTCGTCGGTCGCAAGTGGCGCGCGAACACGTCGTCCCCCGGCAGCGCATCGCTGGGGAACGGCAAGTCCCCCATGCCTTGCTGCACCATCGGTAGCCAGCCTTTCGCAGCGCCGTAGAGCGTGCCGAGGATCGCGCCCCAGTCGGTCTCGCCGTAGGAGCCGACGTCTTCGGGCAAGCGCGAGCCCTCGGCGGCGAGCGCGTGCGGCGCGCCTTCGCCGCCGAGCAGGCGCTTCATCTCGCGCTTGGTGTACATGCTCGAGAGCGACACGATCGCGCGGCCTTCGACCACGCCCACCGACAAGCTCGGCGAGAACATGTCGGGCGCCATGCCCAGCATGCCGCCGTTCGTCGCGGGCAGCAGGTCGCCCGCGGGCGCGAGCGAGAGGAACGGGCTCTTGCGGTAGGGACGGCTGGTGAACTCCAGCGCGCCGTCCGAGATCGACACGAGCGCCTCGGCGAGCGACTGCAAGCCCGTGGCGAAGCGATCGGGCTGGTCCAGGTCGAGCGCGAGGAACATCTTCGGCGTTCCGATGCCGGAGAACGGCAGCGTGTAGAAGACGACGTTGTGGCCGAGCGCGTCGACGACGTCGCGGCGCGGGTCGAGCCCGTGCTCGCTCGCGAGCGTCGCGAGCAACGCCTCGGGATCCTGACCGCTGATCTCGGCCAGGAGGTCGGTCAACGTCGCGGCGAGCGCGTCCTTGTCGAGCGTGCTCGCCCACACGGCGACCGCCTCTTCGGGCACCAGCTCGAACGCCGCGCGGCTCACGGGCGTCGAACCGAGGATGTCGTGGCTGCCGTGGGCCTCGGGGAGTCGTTCGAGCGTCTCCTCGACGAACTGGCCGTCGACCAAGCGCACGCGGGTGCGCGAGGCGAGGCGATCGGAGGGCGCGAAGGCGCGCACGCCGGCGGCCGCGTAGTCGGCGACCTCGCCGGGCAGGTCCATCAGTCGCGCCAGCGACGTCACGCCCTCGGAGAGGCCGGCGAGGTCGACGTAGCTCTCGTAGACGGCGGCGCCGCGCGGGGGCTGGAAGCCCGTGGCGAGCTCGAGGTAGCGCTCGTCGCCCGACAGCGCGTGCTCCTGCGCCGCGAACGCCTGGGCCGCGTCGCTGCCGATGCCGGCGATCAAGCGGGTGCCGTCGAGCGCGGTGAAGACCTCGCGACCCGCCAGCGACTTCGACCGCCAGACGCGCGCGTCGAGCTCGTGGCCGAGCGGGGTGCGCGCGAGGTGCGCGACGCTCTCCTCACCCGGCAGGTTCTCCGACAACAACGCGACGAGGGCGTCGCGCACGTGCGCGGCGCGCGCCTCGTCCCCCGCGGGGAAGTCGACGACCAGGCGCACCTGCGCGCCCGCGAGGTGCGCCAGCGCCGCGCGGTACGGTTCCCGCTCCGCCTGCGCGAGGGCATCGGCGAGGCCGCGCACCTGCACACCGGACACGGAGAGCGACAGCGACTCGGACTCGACGAGCAACGTCTCGATCAGCCCCGCGACCGGCGACTCGCCGATCGCGCCCTCCGTCAGGTCCAGCGTCGCATCGCCGAGGTCGTACGTCGCGGGGTCCTCCCCCACCAAGTGCGCCACGAAGCGCCCGACCTCCTCGTCGTGCAGCAAGCCCAGGAGCGCCGACTCCTCGTAGGCCGCGCGCATCGCGACCGTGTCGGGGAACTCGACGTAGAGCTGAGACGCGGCGGGGTGCAGTTCGGCGTGCTTGCCACCGGCGAGCAGACCGGCGGTCGTGAGCAGGAGAGCGACGTACATGGACGGTGTCGGGGGTCGTGGTGCGGGCGGCGCGTCGTGCGCGCCGCCCCGGGTCCGAGGTCAGATGCCGGCGAAGGCGCGCAGTTCCTTCTCGTGCTTCTGGATCTCCACCTCGAGATCCTTGATGGCCTTCTTCGCGTCCTTGCCGTCGCGCAACGCGGCCTTGACGGCGCCGAGGGCGGTCGTGACCGGAGCGCACTTGCCGTCGAGCACGAAGGCCATGACGAGGCCGCGCTCGTTGAGCAGCTTCGCCGAGTCGTCGGCGTTCTGGAACGAGACCTCGCCGGTGAAGATGTCCTTGAGCGGGCGCAGGCCGCCGCGACCGACGAGGTTCTGCACCGACCAGTCCTTGGCCCAGTTCGGGTTGCCGCCCGCGCCGACGAACTGATCGATGAAGTAGCGGTCGGCGTAGGACGACGCGCCGTTGCGGAACCACGCGGGCAGCGACTTCTCCTTGTAGTAGTCCTCGACGAAGCTCGGGTAGTTGCCCTTCTTCTTCTTGAGGTTCTCCTCGGTCTTCGTGCTCGGGTCCGCGCCCTCGATCAGCGAGATCGCAGCGGCGTGGCGGCACGAGTGCACGCCCCAACTGTTGCCCGCATCGGTCGAAGCGTCCCAGTAGCCGACGCCGGCCGCGTGGTGATCGAGCGTCTCCGGGTCGATCCAGATGTCGGCGAGGTACGCGTAGTGCACGGAGGAGAGGCCGAGCGCGTCCGAAGCGGGGCGGAACTCGTCGCCCGCGGCGAACTGGCCGTACTGCTTCGCGTCGCGCAGGATCAGCACGGGCACCGGGTTCTTGGGCGCGGCGCCGAGGATGCGCGCGACGTCCTTCTGCGCGCGCTCCATGTGGTCGAGCGCCTTGAGCGCGACCTCGCGATCACACGTGCTGTAGACCGTGAAGTAGTCGCTCGGGATGACCCACCACTTGCCGAGCTTCGCGTGGAACTTGTTCGCCTCCTCCAGCGACAGCCAGTCGTTGCCGCACTTCCACAGGCCCTTGTCGATGTTGGCCTTCTCCTCGGGCGAGATCCACTCGAGGTCCTGCTTCACCCAACCGGCCGCGGTCTTCTCGAGCTCTTCCTTCGAGATCCAGTTGCCGTCCGCGTCGCGAGTCAGGCCCTTCTCGAGGAACGGCACGTCCTCCGCCTTGACCCACTCGCCCTTGTACTCGACCAGGCCCTCTTCCTCCGCGCGACGCTTGGCTTCGTCGGCCTTGTACTCGTCGAGCTTCTTCTGCGTCTTGAACCACTTGCCGTCGTACTCGAGGTAGCCGAGGCCCTCGTTCGCGCCGCGGTGATCGGGGTCCTCCTTGAGGATCGCGCGCAACGTGGTGCGGCCCTCCTTCTCCATGCCGAAGGCGTCGCACCACAGGTAGAGCTCCCAGAGCTTCTCGACGTCCTTGCCGGCCGCCTTCTTCTTGGCCTCGTACTCGGCCTTGTGGTCGTCCTGCGACGCGAAGCGCTCGAGCTGCACTTCGGGGCCGGTGGCAGCGATCGGAGCGTGGGGAAGTGTGAGTTGCGCGCAGGTGGCGAGGAGCAGGGAGAGGAGCATGACGTCGTGGGGAGTCGGGTCTCAGTGGGGGGGTCCGATCCGGGTCGAACCAGGCTGCGGACCGCACAGGGTAGCCCGTTCCGAAGCGCGTTCGAGCGGTCGGGTCACGTCCTCGGGGGCGAGGAGCACACGACTTGTTGCATGTCAAGGTGCCCCTCTATAATGCGCGGCCCTCCTCGGGCCCGAGTCGCGCCTCGATCACAGAGACCGGCCGCCAGCTCGGGGTAGGCTGCGTTGGCGTGCTCCGGTTGTTTCGAGGGATCGGGCCCTCGCCGGGTCGCTCGACCCCCGAGTCGGACGCCCACGTGGGGATTCACCGCCATCGCAAGAACAAACGCCCCTCAAGTGGGGGCCAAAGGACACCTAAAAGACCATATGGCAAAGCACAAGGCCCCCACCGAGGTGACCCTCGTCGGACCGGAGGAGAAGTCGGCGCTGGCCGAGTTCGTCGAGCGGCACTGGCCCAAGGCCGCGGTCCTCGCCGTCCTGGTCACCGCCGTCATCCTGTTCACGAGCTACCGCCGTCAGCAGGCGCAGCAGGAGACGGACCAGAGCTGGTCGACCCTCGTCGAAGCGCTCAGCCCCAGCCAGCTCACGGGACGCCTGGTGGGAGATCCCGAGGAGCTCGACAAACTCGCCCAGCAGCTCCAGGGCACGCATGCCGGCCCCTGGGCCCTCTTCCTCGAGGCGGAGAGCCTCTACGAACAGGAGCGCGCCGAAGAGGCCGCCCGGGTGATCGAGCGGCTGGTCGCGGCCTACCCCGACCACGCCCTCGTGAAGCAGAAGTTCCCCTTCGAGGGCAGCGTGACGGACCTGTCGCTCCCCGAGCGCCTTCGCAAGGTGTACGACGCCGAGATCACCTGGCGTGCGGCCCACCCTGGCCTCTACGTGAACCCCGAGCCTCCGGCGGGTGCCCCGCGCGTTCGAATCCGAACCGACAAGGGCGACGTCGTCGTCGCGCTGTACACGGACCGCGCCCCGAAGACCTCGGAGAACTTCCTGAAGCTCGCGGGCGAAGGCTACTACGACGGCACCCACGTGCACCGGGTCGCTCCGAACCTGCTCGTCGAAGCCGGCGACCCGGCGTCCCGAGAGGGTGACTCCGAGACTTGGGGCGAGGTCGGTGCCGACTACACCCTGGAGAAGGAAGACACGGGGCTGAGCAACTTCGCCGGCTACATGGGCATGGTCACCCTGGAGGGCCAAGAGGGCCCGAACGGCAGCCTGTTCTACTGGACCGCGGGCCCGCTCCACATGCTCAACCGCCAGAACGTGGTGTTCGCGAAGGTGCTCGAGGGCCAGGACGTGGTGAAGGCCATCTCCGAAGCCGCGACGGAACCGCCGATCCCGGTGCCGCTGGAGCCCATCACGATCCTCGGTACCGACGTACTGCCCGGCGCCTGATCCCTCCCTGTCGAGTCGCCCCCGGTGGCGGCCGAAACGAAGCGAGCCTCGGCACACCTGCCGAGGCTCGCTTCGTTTCGGTGGACTGTTCCACGTGGAACGCCCCGCGCCTGATCGCGTGGGTGTTCCACGTGGAACGCTAGCGCGCTAGAGAGACTCCTGGGGAGCCAGCAGCGCGATCAGTCGCTCGAGGTCCTCGCGGTTGTAGTACTCGATCACGATCTTGCCCTTGTAGCCCTCGCGACTGGCCAGGGAGACCTTCGTGCCGAGGTGCACCTGCATGCGCCGCTGAAGGTCGCGAATCCACGGGGCCTCGGGAACGAGCTCCTTGGTAGGTTCGGTCGCCTCCTGCTCGACATCGGCCGTTTCCGTCGGGGTCACCGCAGCACGAGTCGGCGTTGCCTGAGCCCGAGCCAGATCTTCGATTCCGCGCACCGAGAGGCCTTCACGCACGATCCGCCCCAGCGCCGCCTTCTGCTCCTCGGCGGTCGGCAAAGCGAGCAGCGCTCGTGCGTGCCCCATGGTGATGAGGCCTTCGGAGACAGCCTGCTGCACCTCGCCCGGCAGTTCGAGCAGGCGCAAGTGGTTGGCCACGGTGGCGCGCTTGAGGCCAACCTTCTTGGCGACCTGCTCCTGCGTCAGGCCGAGGCCGTCTTGCATGCGCTTGTAGCCCCGCGCCTTCTCCATCGCATCCAGATCGCGACGCTGGACGTTCTCGACGAGCGCCAGCTCGAGGCGCTCTTGATCCCCGACCTCGCGCACGATGGCGGGGATCTCAGCCAGACCCGCCAGGCGAGCGCAGCGCCAGCGCCGCTCTCCGGCGATCAGCTCGTAGCCGCCTTCGATGGATCGGACCACCACGGGCTGCAGCACGCCGTGTTGAAGAATCGAGTCGCGAAGCTCCTCGAGGCCGGCGGGGTCGAACACGCGCCGGGGCTGCTCGGCGTTCGGCCGGATCTTGTCGATCGGCAGAGCCGTCGTGGGGGCCGCGGGAGTCTCTTCGGTCGTCGGGGTCCCGAGCAGGGATCCCAGTCCACGTCCAAGCCTTCGTTCCAAGGTCGAGTCCTCGAGGAGTAGGGGGGTCAGAGGAGTGGCCGGTCGGCGACCAAGCGCTGGTCCCGGCACGGTCACTCGGTCGCGCTCCGGTGCGCAGGGCGTTCTCCCCGAGCCAGCCGGTTCCGTCAGAAGGCTCTAGGCTAGACGTTCACCCGGCGGGGTCAAGCAGCCGACCGCTGTGAAGGTGCCCGGGTAGCGCAAGGACCAGGATCGTCCTGGATTCGCCCCACAGCGGGCTCTACAAGGGCGCCATGCTGGCGATGCGCTCCGCCTGGTGGATGCTCCGGCGCTTGGGCACGGGGCCCGAGTCCTGGCTGCTGTTCCTCGGCTCCGCGGCCCTCTGGCCCATCCTGGTCAGCCAGAGCCCGCTCTTCGCGGTCCTGTCCACTACCGATGCCGGGACTCTGGCGGTGGGCTGCGGCTGGTTGGGCACGCTCCTGGGGACCTTGCTGGCCGTGCGCACCCTCGGTCGCCACCAGTGGATCCTCGAGCGCGGCGCTGGAGGCGCAACGCTCGTCGCGCAACTCGCCGCCACCCTAGCGGCCGGCCTCCTGGGCCTCGGTGCGACCTGGATCGCACCCCTGCTGTTCGCTCGCGAGCTGGACGCCGCTTGGGGGGCGCTCCTGGCGGCAGGGGCCGTCCTCGTCCTGCACCAAGGGCTCCTGGCTGCCTGTCTGTTGCAGCTCCGCCTGCGCCCTTCGACCGCGTCCTTGGCCTTCCTGCTCCTCGTTTGGATCGTCCCCAGCCTCGCCGCAGCCCGGGGAGGGGGTCTGGGCGAGTTGGCCTCGCTGCTGGATTCCCAGGCGGGTGCAGATCACGCCCACGAGCTCAGTCTGCATGGATGCGCGCAGGCCCTTCAGCCGATAGCGGTCCTCGGCCTTGTGCTGTGGCTCCTGGCCTCTTCCCCCCGCTTGCGCGCGCCACTCCCCACGCGATGAAGTACGGCATCCTCGGCGACATTCACGCCAACCTCTCGGCCCTGGAGGAAGTCCTTCGGTGCTTCGAGACGGAGGGCGTGCGCCGAGTTCTGAGCGTGGGGGACGTCGTCGGGTACGGGGCCGCGCCGCGTGAGTGCATCGACCTGCTGCGCGAGGTGGGGGCGGAAGTCGTCTTGGGCAACCACGACGCCGCGGTGGCGGGCAAGATCGAGCTGCTCTACTTCAACAACTACGCTCGAGAAGCCGTCCGCTGGACGGCCAGCGTGCTCTCCGGCCACCATCACGCGTGGCTCGCCGAGTTGCCACTCGTGCGCGACCTGGAGGACTGCTCGGTGGCGCACGGCACCTACGCCAATCCAGAGCTCTTCGACTACATCCAGAGCACGACCGACGCGGACCCCAGCCTCGACCTGCTCGAGGGCCGCGTGTGCTTCGTCGGCCACACGCACGTTCCGGTGACCCTCCTGCGCCTGGCCCAGGATCCGCACCGCACGGCGTACACGATGGAGAACGAGATCGACCTGTCGGAGGCCCACTCGGCGCTCGTCAACGTGGGGAGCGTCGGGCAGCCCCGCGACGAGGAGTGTCGCGCGGCCTATGCGGTCTACGACACCGACCTGGACCGCGTCACCATCGGCCGCGTCGCCTACGACATCGAGCGCGAAGCTGCGCGCATCCGCGCGGCCGGCCTGCCGGGCGTGTTGGCCGACCGGCTCTTTCTTGGAGTCTAACTGACCCCCAAACGCCTCTATTCGGCGAGGTAGCGCAGGCTCGCCGGGAGCCCGTCGAGGCCACCTTCGCCCAACCCGGCCGAGAACAGGGCTTCGATGTCGCGGAGCGGATGCTCGTCCCCGCGGAACACGAAGGTGCGATTGTCGGGGTGCGAGCCCACGGCGATCATCACCTCGAGGATCGAGCCCGCGTTGGCCGTGTGTCCGCAGACCTCCATCTCGACGGGGGTGCCGTGGTGGTTCACGATGCCGACGATCAGCGAGGCCGGCCGCGCGTGCACGACGAGGTCCGGCGGGAGCTCGATCGTGAGCTGCCGAGCGTTGGTGAAGGTCGACAGCAAGCCCTGTGCGGTCTCGCGGCCCTGATGGAGCAGCTCGGCCGCCCACGAGAGCAGGTGGTTGAGCGTCACCGCCCGCACCTCGGAGCGCTGCACCAGTCGGTTCATGCGGCCCGCGAGAGCCTCGGCACCTTGGTGCGACTCGTGGCGCTCGACGAAGTGGGCCAGGATCGTGACGGCCTCGAGCAGGTGGAACGCCGCCGAAGCGTGCCCGCGCAGCTCGATCAGCCGCGGCTCCTCGAGCTCGAGCGTGGTGTTCTTGAAGTGCGTGTCGTAGGCCGACTGCAGGTTGTGCACGGTCGCCTCGTAGACCCGGGCCTGCTCCTCGCGGCAGATGCGGCCGAGGAAGGCCTCGCGCTCGCCCTCGTCGTGGATCGGCCGGATGCCCAGGCCCTCGAGCAGCGAGCAGACCTCGAGGTACTTGCTCGCGATCTCCGACGGCCGCATGCCCTCGCCGCCCTGGGTCTCCTCGCCCAGGTTGCGCGGCAGCTTCAGGTTCACGTGGGTCGACCGGAAGTCCTCCTCTGGGAAGAACTTGTCGCCCCATTCCACCCCATTTAGCTCCGCCTCTTCCTGCGCGGCGCGCATCAGCACCTCGATCGAGTGGCGCAGGAAGCCCACCGAGTGGGAGAGCGACTCGCGGAAGGCTGCCAGGCGGTCGGGCAGCAGGAGCATGCGCGTGCGGTAGCCCTCGAAGCGGTAGGCCAGGTGGGCCAGAGCGAAGCCGGCCCGCGCGAAGCCGCGGATCGAGGCCACCAGCTCGCGGAAGAAGAAGAAGGCCTGGTTGTAGCGCGCTCCGTGGTCGTCGAGGAAGACCTCCACGCTGTCGGCCTCGATGACGAGCTGGTAGAGGTGCTTGCGCGTCCGTTCGGGCCCGGAGGTCGCCAGCAGGGAATTGCCCAGGCGGAAGAAGAGTTGCCCCCCAGCGGCGAGGGCCAGGGCGAACTCCTCCTCCGTGATGATGCGGTCGAGGGAGGACTGGTGCATGAGCGGGGCGGCCCGCGGGGCCGCGCGCAGGATACCAGACGGCCCGCGCGATCCGACGGCCCCGCGCGGCAAGCCGCGGATCCGGCTTCCTACCTCAAGAATCCGCGCGAGGGGGGTCGATCCAGGGCCATCCAATCCCCGGCCCCACGGCCTGGAACCGCCGCTCGCGGCTGTCCCCCCCGACGCCCCGCGCTCGTCGCCAGGAGGTCCGTCATTTCTTCCGAACGCTGTCTCGAGACCTACCTCCAGGAGATCAACGAGGTGCCGCTGCTCACCGCCGAGCAGGAGCAGGAGCTCGGCCGTCGCATCCACCAGGGCGACCTGGCGGCGCGCGAGCACCTCATCCGCGCCAACCTGCGCCTCGTCGTCTCGGTGGCGAAGATGTACGCGGAGCGCGGCCTCTCGCTGCCCGACCTGATCGCCGAGGGCAACATCGGCCTGATGAAGGCCGCCGAGAAGTTCGACCCCGAGGCGGGCTGCCGCTTCTCGACCTACGGCACCTGGTGGATCAAGCAGGCGATCCGCCGCGCGCTGACCAACACGGTCAAGTCCGTGCGCGTGCCGAGCTACATGAGCGAGATCATCTCGAAGTGGCGCGTGGTCAGCCACGAGCTCACCTTCCGCCTCGGTCGTGTGCCGAGCGTGGAGGAGGTCGCCGAGGAGCTCGGCGTCCCGAAGAACAACTGGCCGCTCCTGCGCCGCACGATCGTCACGTCGGGCCTGGGCCCGCAGGTCTCGCTCGACGTCCTCTCGCAGACGCAGGACACGGTGCAGGACAACGACGTCGAGACGCCGGACGAGCAGCTCATGAACGTCGACCTCCTGGCCAAGCTCGAGGAGCTGCTGCAGATCATCGACGAGCGCGACGCCACGATCCTGCGACTGCGCTACGGCCTCGGCGACGGCGACCCGGAGCCCCTCACGCTCAAGGAGATCGGTAAGATCGTCGGCCTCACCCGCGAGCGCGTGCGCCAGATCGAACAGGAAGCGCTGCGCAAGCTCTACGCCGTGATGAGCGGCGAGGCCAAGACCCACGACATCCAGAAGCGCAGCGGCAAGCCGCGGGGCGAGTGAAGCCCAGGACGCAGAGCGCGTGCCCGACGGCACGCCGCTCTACGTCCACGTTCCGTTCTGCGAGAAGAAGTGTCACTACTGTGACTTCTACTCGCTGCCCGCCGAGGGCCTCGACGTCGAAGGCACGGTGGACGCGATCCTGGCCGAAGCTCGGCGTCGCGCGCCGCGCGCGCCACGCACCGTCTTCCTCGGCGGCGGCACGCCCTCGCTGCTCTCGATCGCTTCGCTACGGCGCCTGCTCGACGGGCTCGAGGAGCTGACCGGCTTCCGCGCCTCGTCGTGCGAGACGACGGTCGAGTGCAACCCCGAGAGCCTCGACGTCGACAAGGCGCGGGCGCTCGTCGACCTCGGCGTCGACCGCCTCTCGATCGGCTTCCAGTCGCTCGAGCCCGAGACGCTCGCGCTCTTCGGCCGTGTGCACGACGTGGAGCAGTCCTTCCGCGCGTACGACGCGGCGCGCAGCGCTGGCGTGCCCGCGGTGAACGTCGACGTGATCTTCGCGGCGCCCGGGCACGACGCGGCCACGTGGTCGGCGGCGCTCGCGCGCGTGCTCGCGCTCGCGCCCGACCACCTCTCGGCCTACAACCTCGCGTTCGAGGAGGACACGGTCTTCCGTCGCTGGCTGGAGAGCGGTCGCATCCAGCGCCACTCCGACGCGCGCGAGCTCGAGCTGCTCGCGATCACGCTCGAGCAGACGCGCGCCGCGGGCCTCGCGCGCTACGAGATCTCCAACTACGCGCGCAGCGGGCGCGAGTGCCGCCACAACCTCAACTACTGGGCGAACGGACCCTACGTCGGCCTCGGCCCCTCCGCCGTGAGCCACGTCGACGGCGTGCGCGCGGGCAACACCAAGGTGCTGCAGCGCTACGTCGAGCGTGCGCGGGCGACGGGGGAGGCTCGCGACTGGAGCGAGGCCCTCGAGCCCGCGCAGCGCCTGGGCGAGACATGGTGGCTCGGCCTGCGCACGCTGTGCGGCGTCGATCCGCGCGAGGCGCGCGCGGTGGCGCGCTTCACGGCGACCGACGACCCGTGCGAGGCGCGCGCGCGCGCGTTCGCGAGCGAAGGCCTGCTGCACGAGCGCGAGGGACGCTTCGCGCTCACCGAGCGCGGCCTGCCGCTCGCTGACGCCGTCGCGGCCGAGTTCCTGCAGTAGCGTCGCGCCGCCGCGCTACGCGCACCCACGGAGCCCGCTTCCGAACGGGGCCCTCTCCCGAACGGGGCCCACACGACGAAGGGGCCGCGGACGAAGCGTCGGGCTCCGCCCGCGGCCGAGGCAGGCGCACGCGAGGCGCGCGAGCGGGTCGCGGGGATCCGGCGTCCGCTCCTCCTTCAGGGCGCGAGCTCGAGCGCCAGCGCGTTCGAGAAGTTCGAGCCGCCCGAACACGGCGAGCCGTACGGGTCGCGGTACCACGCTTGCAGGCAGACGGGACCCGCGCCGAGCCCGCCGAGCCGCGCGAGCCCCGGCCCGACGACGAGCGTGCCGTCCTCGCGCGCGGGCTGCGGCGCGGCGACGCGCACCGCCGGACCGACGCAGCGCACGCCGTCCCCGAAGGGCTGCAACGCGCTCGTCGCGCTCGCGAGCACCACCACGCTCTGCCGCGGCACGAGCCCCTCGACGATCAACGTCAGGTCGGCGCCGCCCAGCACGAGCGATCCCGCCGCGCTGAGGCGCGCGCCCGCGCCGGTGCTGTTCGCGCAGCCTCGACCGGCGACCTCGTTGCCGCAGGGACACCCGCCGCCGCAGTAGCTCGTCGGCACCGGCAGGCCGACGAGCCCCCACACCTGCACGGACCCCGCCACGGCGACGTGCTCGGCGTCCTGCTCGCCGCCGACGAACAGCCGCCCGGCGGCGAAGCGCACCGCGGAGCCGTAGCGCTCGTTCAGGTTCGTCGCCGGCGCGTGGGTGCGGCGCACGTCGAGCCACCCCGCGCCGACGTGCGTGAAGATCCACGCGGCGCCGCCGCTCGCGGCCGCACCGTCGAAGCCCGGCGCCCCGACGACGAGCTGCTCGCCGGCGAGGTGCACCGCCGCGCCGAAGCGATCGCCGGGCGTGAGCTCGCTGGGCTGTACGACGGCCGCGACGGTCCACGAGCCCGCGCCGCGCTCCGCGATCGCCACGAACCCCTCCGTCAAGCCGTACGTCGGGTCGGACGTCGCGCCCGCGGCGAGGCGCGGGCCGTCGAGCGACAGCGTCCCGCCGAGCCATGCGTGCGCAGGAGCGCCGGACGCGACGAGCTTGTCCTCGAGCACCCACTGCGCGCCCGAGCGCGCGTAGACGTACACCGCCCCCGCGTCGAGCGCCGCGTCGTCGTCGCCGGGAGCGCCCACGGCGAGGCGCCCGTCGGAGAGATCGACGGCCGTGCCGAAGAAATGGTTCGGCGCCGGGTCCGGCGGGCGTAGCTCCTGGGCGTGCTGCCAGCCGTTCACCGCGTCGCGGTGGAACAGGTGCACCGCGCCGCCGCTGAAGGCCGCGACCGCATCGCCGTACGCGCCCACCGCGGCCCACTCGCCCTCGACGGCCACGCTCCAGCCGAAGCGCGCGCCCGTGGCCGGCAAGAGCGCGTCGAGCCGCGTGCCGGGCACCCACCCCGAGGGCCTGCGCTCGAACACGTAGGCCGCGCCCGTCACGAGCCCGTTCGTGCGTGCGTCCGGCGCGCCGACGATCGCCCACACGCCGTCGAGGTCGACGGCCGCGCCGAACTTGCCCAGCGGAACGGGGTCGTAGGGCGTGAGCCGCGCCTCTTCGAGGTACGCGCCGCCGCTCTCGACGAACACGTACGCCGCGCCGCTGTCGGGGAGCGCGGCGCCGTCGTCGTGGTGGCGCGCGCCCACGAGCACGCGCGTGCCCGCGCTCGCGAGCGCGCCGCCGAAGTGATCTGCCGCGGCCAGGTCGCTCGACTCGAGCTCCGCCAGCCACACCTGCGCGGAGGCGTCGCCTCCCGTGATCGCCGCGACGAGCGCGACGCAACCAGCCGTCCATCGTCCAGCCATGACTCGATCTCCTGCGCGGCGCCTGCCCGCCGCGTGCGTTGCCTCGGAAGCTCGCGGTGCACGGCGTCTGCCTGCCGTGTGCGCGAGGAACCAGGTCGGGATCGAGCTCCTGGATGCCCGTGGGCGTCGTCTACGCCTGTGAGCGGAGAAGGTCTCCGCGTCGGAGTCGTTTCCCCCCGAACTTTGCGCGCGCCGAACCTGGCGAACGGAGTCGCGAAGCTGTCCGAACACAACCCATCCAACCCGCGCGAGACGCCTGCGCGCCGCACCCCGCCGCGCGCGCGCCGCCCCGCGTCGTCGCCCCGCTCGGACCGACGCGGCCACCTCTCCCTTCCAAGCGCCTGGTCAGCCGCTACCATGCTCGGCGCCTTCACGCAGCCCTGACATGGACACCGCGCAGCGCAAGCCCAGGCCGAAGAAGCCCCGAGCCCCCAAGCCGCGCAAGAGCTTCTTCCTGCGCGGCCTGATCACGATCCTGCCGGCGACCCTGACCTTGTTCATCCTGGTCACGGTGGTCCAGTTCGCGCAGACCTACGTCACCAAGCCGATCAACTCGACGATCTACTGGGCGCTCGAGGGCAACGGCCTGGGATGGAAGGTGCTCGACCGCCTGGGCATCGATCCGATGTCGAACGAGTTCCTCGACACCTCGGCGCTCTCGCCCGAGCTCGAGGAGCTGCGGCTGCGCGAGCCGGGCGGAGTGAACAGCGATCGCTTCGCGACGATCCTGCAGGCGCAGCGCGAGGAGGAGATGAGCTTCTTCCGCGACCTCGAGGCGCTGGCGATCAACCCCGACAAGCTGCGTCGCGAGGTGCAGCAGGTCATCTCGCCGTGGGTGGGCGTCCTCGTCAGCCTGGTCGTCGTGCTGACGATGGGCTACTTCGCGAGCGGCTTCCTCGGCCGGCGCGCCATCGCGGCGGTCGACCGCGCCGCGCAGAACCTCCCGGTCATCCGCTCGGTCTACCCGTACACGAAGCAGCTCGTCGAGTTCTTCGCGGCCGAGACCGAGTTCGACTTCGACACCGTCGTCGCCGCGCCCTATCCGAGCGAGCAGGTCTACTGCATCGCGTTCGTCACCAGCACCGGCCTCAAGACCGTGCACGAGGTCCTCGGCGAGCGCTACGTCACGGTCTTCGTGCCGACCTCGCCGATGCCGATGACCGGCTTCACGGTCTTCATCCGCGAGGACCGCCTGATCCCGCTGCCGATCACCGTGGACGAGGCCCTGCGCATCACCGTGTCGGCCGGCGTGCTGATCCCGGCGGTCGAGCGCGTCGAGGAGCTCGAGTCCTCGCTCGCGGCCCTCGGCGCCGAGCTCGAGGCGCACGACACTCCCCACGCCGACGAGCCCCCCGCATGAACTACGCCGACCGCCTCGACGCCGCCGTCGCCGCCTGCGGCAACCCCTGCCTCGTGGGCCTCGACCCGCACCTCGAGCTCCTGCCCGAGGAGTTCGCCGTCGCGCGGGACACGCGCGCGCCGCGCGCCGAACGCGCCGCCGCGGTCGAGGCCTTCCTGTGCGAGGTCGTCGCGCTGTGCGCGGGCGTGGTCCCGGCGGTGAAGCCGCAGTCGGCCTTCTTCGAGCGCCTCGGCGCCGACGGCGCGCGCGCGTGGGAGCACGTCGTCGCCGCCGCGCGCGCGGCGGGCCTGCTCGTCATCGGCGACGTCAAGCGCGGCGACATCGCGAGCACCTCGCGCGCGTACGCGCAGGCCTTCCTCGAGGACGCCGGCGACGCGCGCTGCGACGCGATCACCGTGAACCCGTATCTCGGCGCGGACTCGATCGAGCCCTTGCTCGAGGTCTGCGCGCGCGCCGACGCGGGCCTGTACGTGCTCGTGCGCACCTCCAACCCCGGCAGCGGGCTGTTCCAGGAACACGGGGAACCGCCGCTCGCGCACGTCGTCGCGCGCGAGGTCGAGCGCTGGGGCGCGGAGCTGCGCGGCGCGTGCGGTCTCTCGAGCATCGGCGCGGTGGTCGGCGCAACGCACAGCGCCGAGCTCGCGACCTTGCGCGCGCTGATGCCGCACACGCCGCTCCTGATCCCGGGCTACGGCGCACAGGGCGCCGGCGCGCTCGAAGCGGTGCCGGGCTTCCTCGCCGGCGGCCGCGGCGCGCTGGTCAACTCGTCGCGCGGCATCCTCTACGCGTGGCGCAGCCCCGAGCACGCCGGCAAGCCCTGGCGGGACGCCAGCCGCGACGCCATCGACGCCATGGTGCGCGAGTTCCGCGAGGCCCTCGCGCCCGCGTAGCGTTCGTGCCGCGCATCGAGCACCTCGCGGCCGACGTCTTCGGGCTCTCCGAGCTCTCGCGCGCCGCGCTGTCGGGGCGCCTCGCCGTGCCGGGCCTGCGCGTCGCGCGCCGCCTCGCCGACGTCACGCCGCCCGACGACCTGTGGGTGCCCGAGGAGCGCGCACACCTCGCGCGCTGGCTCGAGTCGCGGCTCGCGGTCTACGAGCCGCCGGTCGCGGTGCTCGACGCGGTGCGGCGCATCGCGGAGCCCGGCGCGTGTTTCGTCGTGACCGGCCAACAGCCGGGGCTCTTCACCGCGCCGCTCTACACGCTGTGGAAGGCCGTGCAGGCCTGCGTGCTCGCGCGCGAGCTCTCCGCCGCGTGGCGCCGCCCGGTGATCCCGCTGTTCTGGAACCACGCCGACGACCACGACGTCGCCGAGGTCCACCACGGCTACTTCGTGAACCCCAACTTCGACCTGCAGAAGGTCGTGCTCGCCGGCCTGTCGAGCGGGCGCGCGCCGCTGTCGACGATCGCGCTGGGGGAGCAGCACGGGCTGGCCGCCATCGCCGCGATGCTGCGCCAGATCTACGGCTACCTGCCGCACATCGACGAGGCGCTCGTGCGCTGCGTGCCGCGCGCGGGCGAGACCTTCGCCACCGCGTTCACGCGCACGTTGCTCGGGCTGTGCGGTTCGCTCGGGCTCGTGGTGCTCGAGCCCGACTGGTTGCGCGAGGACCTGTCGCACCACCTCGCGGCGCTCGTCGGCGAGGACCTCGTCGGCGCGCTGGCGCGCGGGGAGACGGCGCTCGCCGCCGCGGGCTTCACGCCGCCGCTCGTCAGCGCGGAGGCGGCGCTCGTCTACCGCGTCGACGCGGGCGGGCGCACGGCGCTGCGCGCGGGCGGTGACGGCTACGCGTACGACGACGAGCCCGGCTCGCGCACGCGCGCCGAGCTCGCCGCCGAGATCGTGCAGGAGCCGCGCGGCTACTCGCCGGGCGCGCTCTTGCGGCCGCTCGTGCAGGACCTCGCGCTGCCCGTCGCCGCGTACGTCGGCGGCCCGGGCGAGCTGGCCTACCACGCGCAGCTCGCCGGCGCGCGCGCGGCGCTCGCGTTGCCTGCGCCGGCCTTCGTGCCGCGCGTGTCGCTGACGCTCGTCGACGGCGAGTGCGAGCGCTCGCTCCAGAAGCTCGAGGTCGCCGCGCTCGAGGTCCTGCGCGCGCGCGGCGCGTACGACGGTCCGCCCGGCGCGCGCGCCGCGACGACGCACGGCGACGCGGTGCGCGCGCTGGCCGAGCGCACGCGCCGCGAGCTGCTCGACAGCCGCGCCGAGATCGCCGCCGTCGATCCCAACCTGTCGGGCCTCGTGAAGCGCACCGCCGAGAAGGTCGAGGAGGCGCTCGCCAAGCTCGGCGACAAGATCGCGCGCGTCGAGGCGAACAAGGGCGGCAAGGGTCGCCGTCACCTGCGCCGCCTCAACCAGTGGCTGTGTCCGCGAGGCGAAGCGCAGGAGCGCGTGCTCGGTCCGCTCTACTTCGTGGCCGCCTACGGCCGCGACTGGATCGGCGAGCTCGCGCGCGAACTCGACCCGTTCACGGCCGAGCACCTCGTCGTCCACCTCGAACCCCACGACCCCGCGACATGACCGACAAGCTCGACGTCCTCGTGATCGGCGCCCACCCCGACGACGCGGAGTTCGCGGTGGGGGGCACGATCCTCCGCTACAAGCAGGCCGGGAAGCGCGTCGGCATCCTCGACCTCACGCGCGGCGAGCGCGGCTCGCGCGGCGACGTGGAGACGCGCGCCGCCGAGACCGCGCGCGCCAACGCGGTCATGGCGATCGACCTGCGCGCGAACTTCGAGCTGCCCGACGCGCGCGTCGAGGCCACCGTCGCGCTGCGCGAGCGCCTGGCGGGTTTCCTGCGCGAGGTGCGCCCCGACGTCGTCTTCACGCACTGGGAGGACGACCTGCACCCCGACCACGTGGCCTGCGCCCGCGCGGTGACCGACGCCTGGTACCTCTCGGGGCTGTCGAAGCTGTTCGACGACCGGGCTCCGGCGCGGCGGCCGCGGCGGCTCTACCACTTCCCCGGCCACCGCCACGTCGACGCGGCGCTGGTGGTCGACGTCGAGCCGGTCTGGAAGCAGAAGCTCGCGCTCCTGCGCTGCTACGAGAGCCAGCTCGAGGTGCCCGCGCCCGAGGAGGCCGGGGCGCACCTCCTGGCCGGCGGCGACGTGCTGGTGCGGCTCAAGAACCGCGCGCGCTACTGGGGCGAGCGGGTCGGCTACGTCTACGGCGAGCCGCTGCTCTGCCGCGGCGCCCTGCCGGCGGGGGACCTGCTGCTGCCCTGACCCGACCCGCGCGCGCGGGGGCAGCCCGCGCTTCGGCGCCGGCGTCCGCGGGGCTATGATGCGCCCCACGGACGAGGCGAAATGCGCAAGATCGCAATCATCAATCAGAAGGGCGGGGTGGGCAAGACCACCACGTCGGTCAACCTCGGCGCGGCCCTCGCGGAGCAAGGCCGGCGCGTGGTGCTGGTCGACATGGACCCGCAGGCCAACCTGAGCCTGCACCTGGGGCTCGAGGTCCCGCCGCACGAGCCGAGCGCCTACACGGTGCTGCACGGCGCGACCAAGCTCGCCGACTCGATGCGCGACACGGGCCTCCCGGGCCTGCGCGTCGTGGCGAGCAACATCGACCTGTCGGGCGCCGAGCTCGAGCTCGCCAGCGCCATCGGGCGCGACAACCTGCTCTCGGACGCCATCGAGCTGTGGTGCAACGAGTACGAGGGCGAGGGCGAGCCGGCCGACTACGTCATCTTCGACTGTCCGCCCAGCCTCGGCCTGCTCTCGATCAACGCGCTCGCCGCGGCGAACGAGGTGCTCATCACCGTGCAGACCGAGTTCCTCGCGTTGATGGGCATGAGCAAGCTGGTCGAGGTCGTGAACCTGATCCGCCGGCGCCTCAACCCCACGCTCACGATCACGGGCATCGCCGCGTGCCTGTACGACAGCCGCCTGCGCCTCGCGCGCGAGGTGCTCGGCGAGGTGCGTCAGTACTTCCCGGGTCAGGTCTTCCGCCAGGTCGTGCGCAGCAACGTCAAGCTCGCCGAGGCGCCCAGCTTCGGCGCGAGCATCATCGAGTACGCGCCCGAGTCCAACGGTGCGCGCGACTACCGCCGCCTCGCGCTGGAGGTCATCGAGCAGGAGGCGCAGCACCCCGAACTCGCGCACCTCGCGCCGCCGCGCACGATCGAGGAGCTGCCCACGCAACGCGCGAACGCCGACGCCGGCGCGGCCAGTCCCGCGCCCGCCGAGGAGCTCGACGCGCAGGAGGAGGACGGCGCGGAGCGCGAACCGGTCAAGACGCTCGCGCCGCAGCCGCCGCCGGCCGGCGCGCCCGCGGCGGGCGACGCGGCCGAGGCGACGCCCAAGAAGGACGCCGTCGACGAGGAGCTGCGCGTCATGCGCGCGCAGGACCTGCCGCCGCTGCCGCCCGAGGCCTTCGAGCTGCCGCCGCGGCGCTGAGGGAGGCGCGATGCGCATCGGCCTCCTCGCGCACCCCACGCACGGAGGCTCGGGGGTCGTGGCGTGCGAGCTCGCCGCGAGCCTCGCGCGCGGCGGTGACGAGGTGCACCTCGCCTCGCACGACGTGCCGCCGCGCCTCGCCGACGACGCGCAGGGCGTGCACCTGCACGTGGTGCGCGGCGCGCCCTACCCGCTGTTCGAGCGCGCGCCGCACGAGCTCGCGCTCGCCTCGCGCCTGCTCGAGGAGCACCGCCGCGCGCCCTTCGACCTCTTGCACGCGCACTACGCGCTGCCGCACGCGGTCGTCGCGTGGATCGTGCGCGAGGCGGCCGGCGGCGCGCACGCACCGCGCATCGTGACGACGCTGCACGGGACCGACACGAACCTCGTCGGCGCGGCGCCCGAGTACGCGCCGCTGCTCGCGCACGTGCTCGCCGCGTCCGACGCGGTGACGTGCGTGTCGGAGCACCTGGCGCGCGAGGCGCGCGACGCGTTCGGCCTGACGGGCGAGCGCGCGGCGCGCGTGATCCCCGACTTCGTCGACACCGCGCGCTTCCGGCCGCGCCCGCGACCGACCGGCGCGCCGGCGCGCGTCGTGCACGTCAGCAACTTCCGGCCGCTGAAGCGCGTGCCCTGGCTGGTCGAGGCCTTCGCGGCGGCCGCGGCGGGCGGCGACGCCGAGCTCGTGCTGGTCGGCGAGGGGCCCGAGCTCGACGCGAGCCGCGCCGCGGCCGAGCGCAGCGGCGCGCGCGTCACCTTCCTCGGGCCCCGGCGCGACCTCGCCGAGGTCGTCGCGGACGCCGACGTCTTCGCGCTCGCCAGCGCGCAGGAGTCCTTCGGTCTCGCCGCCCTCGAGGCCATGGCGGCCGGCGTGCCGGTGCTGGCGCCCGCGGTGGGGGGGCTCCCCGAGGTCCTGCGCGACGGCGTCGAGGGCCGCCTGGTCCCGCCCGACGACCGCGCCGCCTGGAGCGCGGCGCTGCGCGAGCTGCTCGGCGACCCGGCGTTGCGCGCCCGCCTGGGCGCGGCCGGTCGCGCGCGGGCCGTCGCGCGATTCGGCCGCGAGGAGATCGTCGCCCGCTACCGCGCCCTCTATGTTGAGGTGCTGCGCGCCGCGCCCCGACGATGAGCGTCTACCTCGACCACAACAGCACCACGTCCCTGCGGCCCGAGGTGCGCGCGCGCTGGAACGAGCTGCTCGACGCGGGCCTCGCCAACGCCTCCAGCGTGCACGCGCCCGGTCGCGCGGCGCGCGCGGTGGTCGACGAGGCGCGCGAGCGCGTCGCCGCGGCGCTCGGCGTGCCCGAGGCGTGGGTGGTCTTCACCTCGTGCGGCACCGAGTCGAACAACGCCGCGCTGCGCGGAGTGCTCGCCGCGGCGGGGCCCGGCGCGGGCCTCGTCGTGGGCGCCACCGAGCACGCCTCGGTGCTCGAGCCCGCGCGCGCGCTGGCCGCCGCCGGCCGCCCGCTGGCGCTCGCGCCGGTCGACGGCGCGGGCGTGCTCGACGTCGCGGCAACGCTCGACCTCGCCGGCCGGCCGGAGTGCGCCCTGCTCGCGACGATGGCGGCCAACAACGAGGTCGGCGCCGGCGCCCCGCTCGCCGCGCTGGCCGAGGGGCTCGCGGCGCTCGGCGCGCGCCGGCCGGCCTGGCACGTCGACGCCGTCCAGGCCCTCGGGCGGCTCCCGCTCGACCTGGCCGGCCTGGGCGTCGACTTCGCCAGCCTGTCCGCCCACAAGGTCGGAGGACCCCTGGGGGTAGGAATCCTCGTCCGCGATCCGCGTCGAGCGTGGCTGCCGCAGCTCGTCGGCGGCGAGCAGGAGGGCGGCGCGCGGGCCGGCACCGAGAACGCCCCGGCGCTCGGCGCGGCGGCGCTGGCGATCGAGCTCGCCGTGCGCGAGCGCGAGGGCTACGTGGCCCGCGTGGGCGCGCTCGCGCGCGAGCTGTGGGAGGCGCTGCGCGCGCGCACCGACGTGCGCCTCGTGGGTCCCGCCCTCGACGACCCCCAGCGCTTGTGCAACACGCTCAACCTGCGCTTCCCCGGCGTGCGCGGTCACGCGCTCGTGGCGCGCCTCGACCTCGAGGGCCTGTGCGCGAGCGTCGGCTCGGCGTGCTCGAGCGGCGCGCTCGAACCCTCGCACGTGCTGCTCGCGATGGGCGCGCACGAGGAGGACGCGCGCGCTGCGCTGCGACTCTCGCTCGGACGCGAAACGACCCACAAAGATATCCACACGGCTGTGGATACGTTGGTCAAAACAACGCACGCCCTTCGCTCGGCTTGAGATGCGCTCCCGTGTGTGAACGCGTCGCCAAGAGTTTGGTGCGCTGTCGTTGACCGCGCTCGGAGGCGACTTTCTAATGGCGCCCCGCCGTCGACGAGCACGACCTGTCGACTCGCGTCGAGCCGCTTGCGAGCGGCCGAGGAGCGAGGAGATTCGGGTCGCGCGGCGACGCCCGCGAACCTCTCCACGCTCGATCCGCCAGAGATCGACGCCTCGCCCTGGAACGGCTCCGTGCCCTGCCGGGACGTCCTGGGGAGGGTCCCGGGAGGTCGACGGCGGCCGGTCGAGAGGCCGGGCCCAGGAACTCGTCGAGTCCGCCTCGCGCGGCCTCGAGCGCCCACGACTTCCGCCGAACCGAAGCGCCTTGCCCCACACCCAGCTCCCCATCCCCAGCGCCCGCCGCGCCCCCGGTGCGGCCGACCTCCGGGGAGCCGCCTCGCGCGCGGAAGGACCGCGCGCGAGCGGGGCCGGGCGAGACCGCCGCTCGCCGCGGGCGGGCCCCGGGCGGACGCGCGCCGGCGCCGGCCTGAGCCGGCTCGTCCTCCGCGCGTCTCTCCGGTTCCTCCGTCGCCCTCCGCGTGCGACGGCTCCCCCGCCTCCCGCCCCGCCCCTCACGTCTTCCATGAGCGACCTCGACTCCAAGCGCCGACCGCACGCGCCCGAGGAGCTCTTGGTGGCGCGCCGCCCGGCGAACGAGTCGGTCGCCGAGCGCGCGGGCGCGGCGTCCGGGGAGTCGGAGGCCGCGACCGCGGAGCGCGGGTCCGACGCGTCGAGCGAGGCGGAGGGCGCCGCGCGCCCGAGCGACGCCGACGCGGCGCTCGCCGCCAGCGCGGCCGACCCGGCGCAGTGCGACGCGATCTGGACCCTGCTGCGCGCGGCGATCCGCGAGCGCGTGCAGCCCGAGCAGTTCGAGACGTGGTTCCGCCGCGCGAAGGTGGCGAGCCTGGACGACCGCGCCATCTGCATCGCGGTGCAGAACGGCTTCTCGCGCGACTGGCTGCGCAACTACTACCAGGAGGTCATCGAGGACGCCGTGCAGCACGTGCTCGAGCGCGCGCTGACGCTGACCTTCCAGGTCGACCCCGAGCTCGTCGCCGCGCCCGCCGGCGACCCGGCCGAGGAGGCGCCCGCGACCGAAGAGCCCGCGACGCCGCTCGCGCAGGACGCGCCGCCGGCCGCGCGCGCGAGCGCTCCGCCGCCGCGCCGCAACTCGAGCGAGTTCACCAGCGACGGCCTCGTGCGCGGCAGCGACATCGGCCTCAACCCCAAGTACACCTTCGGGAACTTCGTCGTCGGCCCCTGCAACCGCTTCAGCCACGCGGTCTCGATGGGGACCGCGGAAGCGCCCGGCAAGGCCTACAACCCGCTGTTCCTGCACGGCAACGTCGGCCTCGGCAAGACGCACCTGTTGCAGTCGATCTGCGCGTCGCTGCTCGAGACCTACCGCGACATCCGCATCCTGTTCCTCTCCTGCGAGACCTTCGTCAACCACTTCATCAGCGCGCTCGAGAACGGCGACCTGCAGAAGTTCCGCACGAAGTACCGCAACGTGGACGTGCTCGTGGTGGACGACATCCACCTGCTCGCCAACAAGGAGCGCACGCAGGAGGAGTTCTTCCACACCTTCAACTCGCTCTACAACGCCGGCAAGCAGATCGTGCTGTCGTCGGACTCGCCGCCCAAGGACATCCCGACGCTGCAGGACCGCCTGGTGTCGCGCTTCAAGTGGGGGCTCGTCACCGAGATCGAGCCGCCCTGCTACGAGACGCGCATGGCGATCCTCAAGCGCAAGGGGCGCGAGCGCGGCGAGGAGCTGCCGGACGAGGTCGCGCAGATCATCGCCGAGCGCATCGACTCGAACATCCGCGAGCTCGAGGGCGCGGTGAACCGGCTCTACAGCTTCGCCAACGTCAGCAACCAGCGCATCTCGACCGAGTTCGCGCGCGAGGTGCTCGGCGAGCTGTTCGTCCAGCGGCGCGGCCAGCCGACGATGGACGACATCATCCAGACGGTCACGGCGCACTTCTCGGTCAAGCTCAGCGACCTGCAGTCGAAGAAGCGCACCAACCAGGTGGCGTACCCGCGGCAGATCGCGATGTTCCTGGCGCGCAAGATCACGCGCCACTCGCTCGAGGAGATCGGCGGCTTCTTCGGCGGCCGCGACCACTCGACGGTGCTGCACGGCGTGAAGAAGATCACCACGCTGATGGAGCGCGACGCCTCGACGCGCGAGCTCCTGAGCACGTTCCTCGAGGAGCTGCAGGGCCGCTGAGCGGGCGGGGCGCGCCGCGCTTCCGCTCGTCGTCGACCGCGCCGGCCGCTCGTCGCGGGGCGGCGCGCCCCCGGAGGACCCGCCGCCGCGCGTCGAGCCGGCCCGGCCGACCCGCGCGCACGGCCCGCGAGCCCGGCCCCACGCCGTGCGCAGCGCGCCCTGCGACCCGCGTCCGGGCCCGCGCGAGGCGTCGCCGCAGGCGGCCGCAGGGCTCCTGACGGGGCCCGCGACGCGACCCGCAGCCCGGGCTCGTCGCGCTCCTTTCGCAGCGCGCCGCGGGGCGCTGCGAGCCCCCGCGCGGGGGGCTCGGGCCATGTACTTCGCGGCGGCGATCCCGTACCCTGGTGCAGGCTCCAAACCCCGAGAAAACGGCCTCTCTCGGCCTTCCTGCGGCAGGTTCGCGCTCTGGACAACCCGTGGACAAGCCCCAGGAGACGTGGACAAGTCCTTGGACACGTCGTGCAGAGGTTGGGCATCGGCGGGGCCGTCCTCCCCACTCGTTCACAGTCCGTCGTCGGCTCCCGACGGCGCTCTGGATTCGCGTTCACAACCCACCGCTCCCTGCCCGTCCTTCCACAGCCGCGCGGCGCTTCCCCACAGGCCCGCGGACCGCGCAAGTCGCGCACGCGCGCGCGCTTGTGCCTCCGCACCACGCAGTCGTCCACAAACGGGACCGGCCCCTGTTAAGAAGACTGTTCTTTTAACCAGGGACAGGACACGAGCACCACGCACCGCCACGAACCACCGCCAAGCCCATGAAGGTCCTGTGTGATCGCGAGAAGCTCCGCGAGGGGCTCGCCATCGTCAACAACGTGATCCCGCCGCGCAGCCCCAAGCCGGTCCTGGAGAACGTGTGCCTCGTCGCGACCGACCACGCCCTCGAGCTGGTCGGCACCGACCTGGAGGTGGCGGTGCGCTACCGCATCGAGGACGTCAAGGTGGCCGAGCCGGGCGTGTCGGTGCTGCCCGCGCGCGTGGCGCTCGACTTCATCCGCGACCTCGCCAGCGAGACGGTGACGCTCAGCCACGAGGAGGGGCTGTGCACGATCACCGGCGGCGCGGACTCGTGCGAGCTGGTGACGATCGACCAGGACGAGTACCCGGTCATCCCGCGCTTCGACGACAGCGAGGTGCTCTCGATCCAGGGCGGCACCTTCACGCGCCTGGCCGGGCAGACGGCCTTCGCCGCCGCGCGCGAGGCCGGCCGCTACGCCATGCACGGCGTGCTCATCACGGCCGAGGGCGACGACCTGACGATGGTCGGCACCGACGGCCGGCGCCTCGCGCTGGCGCGCGCCGCGGTCGACATGCCCAAGGGCGGCATCAAGACCTCGATCGTGCCGACGAAGGGCATCCAGCTCTTCTGCCGCGTCATCGACGACCCGCTGGACATGGTCCAGCTCGAGTTCGGCGAGAACCAGGTGGGCCTGAAGACGAAGAACGCGGAGATCTTCGCCCGCCTGATCGACGGCGAGTACCCCAAGTACAGCCAGGTCATCCCGAGCAAGTGCGAGAACCGCGTGGAGGCGAGCACCGACCTGCTCGGCCGCAAGCTGCGCCTGGTCGCGAACGTGACCGGTGACGAGGCGCGCGCCGTGCGCTTCAAGCTGCAGCGCGGCGAGCTCGAGCTGTTCGGCCGCTCGGTCGGCCGCGGCGAGGCGCACGCGCACATGGAGGTCGCCTACGACGGCGCCGGTGCGTCGATCGCCTTCAACCCCGACTACGTGCTCGACGGCATCAAGCACTGCGACGAAGAGACGCTGCGCCTCGAGTTCACCGACATGACGAGCCCGGGCAAGTTCAGCCTGGGCGAGAGCTTCATCTACATCGTGATGCCGATCACGATCGATACTTGAGCGGGCGCGGGCGCACGCGGCGCGAGCCCGTCTCCCTGCGCGAAGCCATGCACGGCTTCCTGCGCGAGAGCGGCCTGGCCCTGAAGCTCGAGCACGCGCAGGTCTACCGCGCGTGGTCCGATGCCCTGGGCGAACGACTCGCACGCCGCGCGCGACCCGTGCGCTTCCAGTTCGGCGAGCTCGCCGTCGAGGTCGAGTCCTCGACGCACTTGCACGAACTCCAGAACTTCACCGGCGAGGCCTTCCGCGCCGAGGCCAACCGCCGCCTCGGTGACGAGCGCATCAAGAAGGTCGTCTACCACCTCAAACGCTGACCATGACCGAAGAGACCCCCACCGACGCCGGGAAGGCCCCTGACAAGGCCCCGGAGAAGCGCAAGTACTCCACCGACGTGCAAGCGGAGTACGGCGCCGAGTCGATCACGGTGCTCGAAGGCCTCGAGCCCGTGCGCATCCGTCCCGCCATGTACATCGGCGACACGGACGTGCGCGGCCTGCACCACCTGATCTGGGAGGTGGTCGACAACGCGATGGACGAGGCGCTCGCCGGGCACGCGACCGTCTGCCAGGTCACGCTGCACGAGGACGGTTCGTGCTCGGTGCGCGACGACGGTCGCGGTATCCCGGTCGGCATCATCGCCTCCGAGGGCCGCCCCGCGGTCGAGGTCGTGCTGACCAAGCTGCACGCCGGCGGCAAGTTCGACAGCGGCGCGTACAAGGTCTCCGGCGGTCTGCACGGCGTGGGCGTCTCCTGCGTGAACGCGCTCTCGGAGCGGCTCGAGGTCACGGTCGACCAGGCCGGCAAGCGCCACCAGATGGCGTTCGCGCGCGGCGCGCGCACGAAGGAGCTCGAGGTCACCGGCACCACGGAGTTGCGCGGCACCGAGATCCGCTTCAAGCCCGACGCGGAGATCTTCTCGACGGTCGAGTTCGAGCTCGACATCGTCGTCAAGCGCCTGCGCGAGCTCGCCTACCTGATGGGCACGCGCGGCGTGGTGATCGAGTTGCGCGACGAGCGCACCGGCTACTCGGAGCGCTTCGAGTTTCCCAACGGGTTGCTCACATTCGTGGAGAACGTGAACAGCAACCGGACGCCGCTCCACGACGAGACCATCCACTTCGTCAAGACGGTCGAGGATCCCGAGGACCCCAACCACCAGTACGAGGTCGAGGTGGCGATGCAGTACACGGACTCCTACCAGGAGACCGTGTTCACCTTCGCCAACAACATCAACACGCACGGCGGCGGCACGCACCTGGCCGGTCTGCGCGCGGCGCTGACGCGCACGCTCAACGTGTACGCGAAGCAGGAGAAGCTCTTCAAGGACGACAAGAAGGTCCCCTCGGGCGACGACTTCCGCGAAGGCCTCACCGCGATCCTGGCGATCAAGATCCCCGACCCGCAGTTCGAGGGTCAGACCAAGGACAAGCTCGGCAACCGCGAGGTGCAGGGCATCGTCGAGTCGGTCGTCAACGAGATGCTCGGCACGTACCTGGAGGAGCACAACCAGGTCGCCAAGACGATCATCAACAAGGCGCTGCGCGCGATGCAGGCGCGCGACGCGGCGCGCAAGGCGCGCGAGCTCGTGCGCCGCAAGTCCGCGCTCGCCAGCGGCAACCTGCCCGGCAAGCTGGCCGACTGCCAGAGCTCGGACCTCGCCGAGTCGGAGATCTTCCTGGTCGAGGGTGACTCCGCAGGCGGCTCGGCCAAGATGGGCCGCGACCGGCGCTACCAGGCCATCCTGCCGCTCAAGGGCAAGATCCTGAACGTCGAGAAGGCGCGGCTCGACAAGATGCTGGGGCACTCCGAGATCCAGCTCATCATCTCGGCGCTCGGCTGCGGCATCGCCGAGGAGTTCGACCTCGAGAAGCTGCGCTACGGCAAGACGATCATCATGACGGACGCGGACGTGGACGGCTCCCACATCCGCACGCTGCTGCTGACGTTCTTCTTCCGCCACATGCGCGAGCTGATCGACGCGGGCCGGCTCTACATCGCGCAACCGCCGCTCTACAAGGTGCGGCGCAAGAAGAGCGAGCGCTACGTCATCACCGACGCCGAGCTGCGCGAGTACCTGACCGACCTCGGCATCGCGTCGCTGACGGTGACCGACAAGAACTCGGGGCAGAGCTGGAACGGCGCGGACCTGCGCGCCCTCGCGGCGGACCTCGGCAAGCTCGAGGACCTCGTGCGCAAGCTCGCGCCGGCGGGCGTCGCGCTCCCGGTGAGCGAGATCCTCGCCAGCTGGGACGGCGCGAAGGTCCCCACGCACTGGGCGCAGGTCGACGGCGTCGACTCGTTCTTCGACTCGCTGCCCGCGCTGGCCGACTGGTTCGAGCTGCAGAAGCGGCGCCTGGGCGTCGACGAGCTCAAGGTGTACAGCGGCCCCGACGGCTCGGTCACGCGCGACCAGGCGCACGTGATCTCGACCCACATCGCGCACCACGAGGAGCTGGACCTGCTGCTCGCGAGCCTCGCCGCTCGCGGCCTCGTCTTCCGCGGCGGCGGCCAGTGGGAGCTCAGCGACGAGAAGACCCAGCGCACCTGCAGCGGTCTGCTCGAGCTCGCCAGCGCGATCCGCGAGGGCGGCAGCGCCGAGGTGGAGGTGCAGCGCTACAAGGGTCTGGGCGAGATGGACGCCGAGCAGCTCTGGGAGTCGACCATGGACCCGACCGTGCGGTCGCTCTACAAGGTCGAGCTCGAGGACGCGGTGGCCGCCGACCAGATCTTCACCGTGCTGATGAGCGACGGCGTCGAGCAGCGCCGCGAGTACATCGAGCGCTACGCCCTCGAGGCGACGAACCTGGACGTCTGAGCCGCGGCGAGGGCCGGCGATTCGCCGCAACCCTCGTCCGGGCAGGGACTTCGGACGCTCGCGCGGATCCGCGTCGGAGCGGCGGTCGAGCGCGGACACGCTCCAGCGGGCCCGTACCCTCGACCGATACAGGGGGGTCGGCACGCCCGTCCCTGCCCCGCGTCGGCCCGACGCCGGGCTCCCAGCCCCCCATGAGCCACAACCAACGACTCGGATACCAGCGCTTGGCCGAGGTCCTGGTCGAGCGCGGCCTCGTCGAGCCCCAGGCCGTCCAGGACGCGCTCACCATGGGCGCTCACGGCGGTCTGCCGTTCCCCGAGGCCTTGGTCACCGCCAACCTGGTGGCCGACTGGGAGCTGTCGCGCGTGGTCTGTGAGCTCTACGGCCTGCCCTTCCTGACGGTGGACATGGCCGACCCCGACCCCGAGGCGCAGCGCGGGCTCGACCTCGACTTCCTGCGCCAGAACGGCCTCGTGCCGCTCAGCCGCCACGGACGCCTGCTGACGGTCTGCATGCCCTCGGTGGTGCCGGCCGAGGTGCTCGGGTGTCTCGCCGCCGAGTCGCAGTGCCAGGTCATGCCGGTCGTGGGGACGGTGCAGACGAACCGACGCTGGCTGTCGAGCCACATGGAGCCTGCCGCGGCCCTGCCGCAGGACGTGCCGGACCTCTCCGGCGACAGCGGCGCGTGGTCGAACCTGTTCGACGAGGCCGACGCCGCGGTGCTGTCGGACCTCGATCTCGGCGACGTGGACCTCGACGACGCGGACGGGGCCGAGCTCGAGCTCGGCGAACCGGCGCCGCTCGCGGATCCGGCCGAGTCCGACGAGCTCGCGTAGCCCCGCCCGGGGCACGCCGCGTCGCGACGCGCGGCCGGACACTTCGAAGTTCCGGGAACCTTCGTCGACGCGCGGCCTCTCCTCCTCGCCGGCCGACCGACCCCCTCCCGCGCGTGATCGCACCGGGGTCGGACCGGCGCCGAGCCCTGCCCCCGGCGGTCCGACCGCTGGGGGCGCGCGCAAGAGGAGGAAGCCCTTTGAACGACCCCACCCGACCCGGTGCTCCCGACGGGGAGGCCATCCTGGCCGCGCTGCAGCGCATCGAGGCGCGCCTGGAGCGACTCGAGCGCGCGGCCGAGCCCGCCCGTGAGCTGAGTGACGCCGTCCCCGCGACCCTGGCCACGGCCGTCGACGCTCTCGACGAACGCGTGAACGCCCTCGCCGCGCGCGGCATCGACGTGGACGATCGCGTGCGGCGCAGCCTGGCGCTCGTCGAGCAGCTCACCGACCCCGGCACGCTGGCGACGCTCGAGCAGGCGCTCGAGGTCGCCAAGACCCTGCCGAACCACGTCGCCGCCACGATGGACATCGTCGACGGCCTGGTGGCGCGCATGGCGGCAGCCGGCGTCGACGTCGACGAGCGCCTCAACGTGCTCGTGCGCGTCGCCGAGCGCCTGACCGCGCCCGAGGCCCTCGAGGTCGTGGGGGAGATGCTCTCGCACGCGGACATGCTCGGCCGCCTGTTGGAGTCGGGCGTGTTCGGACCGGGCGCCGTCAACGTCGTCGGTCGCGCGGCGAACGCGCTGAGCTGCATGGACATCGACAGCGTCGAGCCCGTGGGCGCCTTCGGCGCGCTCAAGGCGCTGTCCGACCCCAACGTGAAGAAGGCCCTCGGCGCCCTCGTCGCGTTCGGTCAGTGCTTCGGGCGCTCCGCACACCGCGCCACTCGTTCGTAGACCCGCCTGCCTCGAAGGAAGAGACATGACCCAGCACCACTCCATCGTCATCGTGGGCGGCGGCACCGCCGGCATCTCCGTCGCGGCGCGCCTGCTCCTGGCCGACCCCGCGCTCGACGTGGCGATCGTCGAGCCGAGCACCAAGCACTACTACCAACCGCTGTGGACGCTGGTCGGCGGCGGCGTGTTCTCGCGCGAGATCACCGAGCGCGACGAAGCGGACTACATCCCGGCGGGCGCGACGTGGATCCGGGCGCGCGTGGCCGGCTTCGACCCCGACGCGAAGCGCGTCGAGCTCGAGGGCGGCGAGCACCTCACGTACGACCAGCTCGTCGTTGCCGCGGGCATCCAGCTCGACTGGCACAAGATCGCCGGCCTCGAGGGTCACCTCGGCAAGGACGGCATCTGCAGCAACTACACCTACGAGACCGTCGAGAGCACGTGGGCCACGCTGCAGGCGATGAAGAGCGGCAACGCGGTCTTCACCTTCCCGTCGACGCCCATCAAGTGCGCCGGCGCGCCGCAGAAGATCATGTACCTCGCCGACGACCACCTGCGCCGGAGCGGCGTGCGTGACAAGTGCGAGGTGATCTACGCCTCGGCCTCGCCCGGCATCTTCGGCGTCGAGCACTACGCGAAGCCGCTGCGCAAGGTCGTCGAGCGCAAGGGCATCCAGACGCACTTCAAGAAGGACCTGGTCGAGGTGCGCCCGGCGAAGAAGGAAGCGGTCTTCCGCGACCTCGACGGCGGCGCCGAGCTCGTGCTCTCCTACGAGCTGCTGCACGTCGTGCCGCCGCAGAGCGCGCCCGACTTCGTCAAGCGCAGCCCGCTCGCCGATGCCGCCGGTTGGGTCGAGGTCGACCAGTACACCATGCAGCACGTGCGCCACCCGGACGTGTTCTCGTGCGGCGACTGCAGCTCGCTGCCCGCCTCGCGCACCGGCGCCGCGATTCGCAAGCAGGCGCCGATCCTCGCGGACAACCTGCTCGCCCACCGCGGCGGTCAGCCGATCACCGGCCACTACGACGGCTACGCGTCCTGCCCGCTCGTCACCGGCTACGGCAAGCTGATCCTCGCGGAGTTCGGCTACGGCGGGAAGGTGATGGAGACCTTCCCGTTCGACCAGCGCCAGGAGCGCTACTCGATGTACGCGCTCAAGGCCTACGGCCTGCCCGAGCTGTACTGGAACGGCATGCTCCGCGGCCGCCTGTAGCCGGTCCCGGCTCCCAGCCCCCCTGACCCAGCGCTCGCCGCCTCCGACCCTTCGCCATGATCGTCCAGCACTTCTTCGACCCTCGCACCTACACGCTGACCTACGTCGTCGCCGACGAGGCCACCAAGATCGCGCTCGTGATCGACCCGGTCCTCGACTACGACCCCAAGGCCGGCAAGACCTTCACCGAGTCGGCGGAGGCCGTCGCGGCCTGGATCGACGCGCGCGGCTATCAGGTGCCTTACGTGCTGGACACGCACGTGCACGCCGACCACCTCACGGCCATCCCGTTCTTCAAGCAACGCTACGGCGCGAAGTCGGTGATCGGCGAGGACGTGACGACGGTGCAGGACGTCTTCAAGGGCCTCCTCAACCTCGGCGACGAGTTCAAGACCGACGGCAGCCAGTTCGACGTGCGTATGGGGCCCGACGACGTGCTGAAGGCGGGGCCGTTCGAGGTGCGCGCGATCCCCACCGGCGGGCACACCCCGGCGAGCGTGTCCTACCTGATCGGCGACGCGGTGTTCGTCGGAGACTCGCTGTTCCAGCCGGACGCGGGCACGGCGCGCTGCGACTTCCCGGGCGGTTCGGCGGCCGAGCTCTACGACTCGGTCATGCGCATCTACGCGCTGCCCGACGCCACGCGCGTGTTCACGCTGCACGACTACCAGCCGGGCGGCCGCAAGCTCGAGTTCGAGAGCACGGTCGGCCGGCAGAAGCGCGAGAACGTGCACCTCAAGGCCACGACGACGAAGGAGGAGTTCGTCGCGCTGCGCGCCGAGCTCGAGCGGGGCAAGGAAGCGCCGACGTTGCTCCTGCCCTCGGTGCAGGTGAACATGCGTGCGGGCGAGCTGCCGCCGCCGGAGTCCAACGGCGTGCGCTACCTGAAGATCCCGCTCAACGCGTTCCACACCGCGCACGAGTAGGCCCGGCGCGTAGCGAAAGACCATGCCGACTCTCGCGTGGATCGGAGCGCTGCTCGTCGGCGTGACGCTGGGCCTCTTGGGGTCCGGCGGCTCCATCCTGACCATCCCGGTGCTGGTCTACCTGGTGGGCCAGGAAGAGAAGGTCGCCATCGCGGGCTCGCTGGCCATCGTCGGCTCGGTGAGCCTCGCGGGCTCCGTGCCGCACGCGCTCAAGCGCAACATCCAGTGGCCGAGCGTGTGGCTCTTCGGCCTGCCCGGGATGGCGGGCACCTACCTCGGCGCGTTCCTCTCCGGCCACGTGACCGGCGGGACGCAGCTCGCGGTGTTCGCGGTCGTGATGCTGGGCGCGGCGTTCCTGATGGTGCGCCCGGTGAAGCTCACCGACGCGCCGCACCGGCGCCGCGCCGCGTGGAAGATCGTCATCGACGGCCTGTGCGTCGGCACGCTGACGGGCTTCGTCGGCGTGGGCGGCGGCTTCATGATCGTCCCCGCGCTGGTGCTGCTCGGCGGCATGGGCATGCACCACGCCGTCGGCACGAGCCTGTTCATCATCGCGATGAACTCGGCGAGCGGCTTCTACAAGCACACGCACGTGCTCGCGGACGCGGGCCTCCAGCTCGACTGGACCGTGATCGCGACCTTCGCGAGCCTGGGCATCGTGGGCAGCTTCGTCGGCAGCGCGCTCTCGACGCGCATCCCGCAAGCCCACCTGCGGCGCGGCTTCGGCGTGCTGCTGTTCGTGATGGCGGGCTACATCCTCTGGCGCGAGCTGGGCTGAGCGGCGCGGCGCCTCAGGCTTCGGGGGACACCTCGCGGAGCTTCGAGAGCGTCTCCGTCGGACGGTACGAGCTGCGGCGTCCCCGGCGCTCAGCGCGGTACACGCCAGCCGCCGCCGAGGTTGCGCACGAGCAGGCGGTCGGCGAGGCGCGGCGCGACGAGTGACAGCACGCCGAGCAGGTGCCACTTCCAGCGCAGCGTGCGCTCCGGTCGCGGCTGGCGGTCGAGCGCGAGCACCTCGGCCGCGACCGCTTCCGGTCCTACGGCCTGCGACAGGTCCGGGTCGGGCAGGCCGGCGGGGTTCGGCTGCGCGTCGAAGAAGCCCGTCGCCGTCAGCGCCGGGTCGAGCGTGCAGACGGCGATCGCGTCCTCGGCCCACTCGATGCGCAGGCCCTCGCCGATGGAGCACACCGCGGCCTTGCTCGCCGCGTAGGCGACCTGACCGGGGATGCCGCGGCGGCCCACGACGGACGAGACGTTCACGACGACCGGGCGCTTGCCGCGGCGCAGGAGCGGCAGCGCGGCGCGGCAGGTGAACAGCAGCGCGAGCACGTTCGTGTCGAAGAGCCGCTGCAGGGGCTCCTCCTCGAGCTCCTCGACCTTGGCGCGGTAGCCGACGCCCGCGTTGTTCACGAGCAGGTCGAGCCCGCCGAACTCGCCGTCGAGGTGCGCGAAGGCCGAGGCGATGGCCTCGGGGTCGCACAGGTCGCAGACGAGCGCGAGGTGGCCTTGCCCCGCGAGCTCCTGCTGCACCTTGCGCAGCCGCACGGCGTCGCGCGCGAGCAGCGCGACGCGGTAGCCCTCGGCCGCGAGCCGTCGCGCCGTGGCCGCGCCGATCCCGGAGGAGGCGCCGGTGACGAGGGCGCGGCGGCGCACGCGCGGCTCAGCTCCGACCCGTGGTCTTGTGCAACGTGCGCAGCACGTCGAGCCAGCCGTTGCGGATGCGCATGATGTCGCGCACCTGGCGGTCGGTGTCGCCGTACTTCTCGATGAGCTCCTCTTCCCACAGCGCGGTGTCCTCGACCGCCTTGTTGTAGAGGTCCTTGGCCTGGTTGCCGTACTCGTTGAACTTCGCGCGGTCGTCCTTGGCCTTGGCGTCCTTGGCCTTCGCGAAGAGCGCCGCCGCTTCCTCGGCGGTGTGCAGCGCCGCGATCCAGGTCGCGTTGTCGGTGAGACCCGAGGGCGCCTTGTCCGTCACCTTGAAGCGCCCGCCGCCGGGGCCGCCGCTGCCGGGCACCGGCGGCTGCTCCTCGGGCAGGTCGCCGAAGATGGCGGAGGCGTCGACCTTGGGGCCCTCCTCGACGGGTGCGGGCGCCTTGGCCACCAGGCGGGCGACGACGATCGCGCCGACGAGCACGACGACGAGCGCGAGGATCGGGACCATCGGCGGGCCGCCCTTCTTGGCCGGAGCCCGGCGCCGCGGCCGATCGTCGTCCTCGTCTTCGTCCCGCTTGCGGTACCTGCTCGTGGTGGCCATGCGAGAGAGGATACGGGGGTCGCGTCGGCCCGCCTAGGCGTCACCCGGGAGAGAGCCTGCGGCGAGGATCCCGCCGGGTTTCTTTCACCCGCGGAGCGCTCGGTCGCGGAGACGCGGTGTTCGCACCGACCCTCGCACGGAGGACCGCATGCTCGCCAAGCTCGTCCGCTGCGCCACGCGCGCGCTCGCCACCCTCGCTCTCGCCGCTCCGGGCCTCGCCCAGGTCACTCCTGACCTCGTGCAACCGCCGCCGGGAGCGCTCGCGTTCCGGCACGCAGACGCGCTCGAACTGCTCGACGCGCAGTTCGCCGCGCTACAGCTCGTCGAGGAGCACCTGCGCGCGATGTACGACCTGGCGTACGAAGGGACGCAGATCCCGTTCAGCATTGTCGACCTGGCGAAGCTCGACGGCGAGTTCCAGGTGCACCTCGACGCGGTCGATCGCATCACCTACGCGGCGGACTACCAGGGGCTCTCGATCCTGAACACGCTGACCGTGGTGTACCTGCAGGCCGGCCCGACGAGCCACGGCTACTACCGCTACCCGCTCTGCGACGCGACGGCTCCGGCGTTGAACGTGGACACCCTCAGCATCAGCTACCCGTGGTCGCCGCAGTGGTCGCTCAGCCCGCTGACCTCGGCGATCGCCGAGGTACGCGGCTTGGGCCTCTACCCGAACTGCGCGTACCGCCACTACCTGGGTGCCGGGACGTCGTGCGCCTGCAACGTCACCTACTGCGAGGCGGCCCCCAACTCCTCGGGGAACGCGGCTCGCCTCCACGTCCTCGCGCCGTTCTACGACCCGGCCTACCTCACGAACACTCGCGCGCCCTTCTACTATGTGAGCGGAGCCCCGGCCGGGAGCACGGGCGTCCTCTTCTACGGCGAGGCGCGCACGCGCTTGCCTTTCGGACAAGGGCTGTTGTGCGCCGCGCCGCCCCTGTACCGCGCGAGCACCACCTTCTCCCTCGACGCCACAGGCCAGATGCCCGACATCAAGCAGATGCCCTTGCCCGCCTCGGCGCCGCCCGGCCTCACGCTCTACTACCAGGCCTGGTTCCGCGACCCGGGGTTCGGGCACGGCGGGCTGACGAACGCCGTCGCCGTGACGCTCGGGCCGTGACGGCGCCGACTCAGCCCGCGCGCACGAGCCGCGCCGCGTAGCCGCCGTCGACGGGGCCGGCGGGCTCGCTCGAGCGCGGCAGGATCTCGTGCTCGGCCTCGAGCGTCCACTCGGGGTGAGCCTCGAGGAAGGCGCGCACGCGCTGGCGGTTCTCGGCCGGCTCGAGCGAGCAGGTCGACCAGACGAGCGCGCCGCCGGGGCGCACGCGCGCGGCGCCGCGCTCGAGCAGCTCGGCCTGCGCGGCCTCGAGCGACGCGCGCGCCTGCTTGCCGTAGCGCCAACGCGCCTCGGGCCGGCGCGCGAGCACGCCGGTGTTCGAGCAGGGCACGTCGAGCAGCACGCCGTCGAAGGGCCCGGCCGGCGCGTCGTCGCCTTCGGCGAGCAGCACGGTCGTGACGCGCTCGAGCACGCCGAGGCGCGCGCACGTCTCGCGCAGGCGCTCGAGCTTCTGCTCGCCGACGTCGCACGCGGTGACCTCGGCGCCCGCGCCGGCGAGCACCGCGGTCTTGCCGCCGGGCGCGGCGCACAGGTCGAGCCAGCGCTCGCCGGGCGCGGCGCGGCACAGCTCGGCGGCGCGCAGCGCGGCCTCGCCCTGCACGGTCAGGCGGCCCTCGCGGAAGGCGTCGCTCGCGAGCACGGCCTCGAGGTGGCCGGGCGGCAGCGTGAGGATCGCGGGGTGCACGCCGGCGGCGACCTCGAGGTCGAGCGCGGCGAGCTCCTGCGCCAGCTCGTCGCGCGTGCCGCGCGTGACGCGCAGCGACAGGCGCGGGTCGCGCAAGGCCTCGCGCGCCATGCGCTCCGCCTCTTCGCGACCGTAGCGCTTGATCCAACCCTTGGCGATCGCCGCGGGCATGGAGAGCGCCTCCTCGAACCACACCAGCGGGTGCTCGGCGGGGTCGACGAACACGGGCTCGTCGAAGGACACCTCCGCGTCGACGAGGTCGCGGCGCGGGTCGTCCGCGCAGCCCTTGCGGCTCGCGCGCTGCGCGGTGCGCAGCACGGCGTTGACGTACCGGCCCTTCGAGAGGCCCAGGCTGTCCGCCGCGGCGCGCACCTGCTCGCTCACCGCGGCGCGCGTCGGCACGCCGCCGAGGAAGAACATCTGCGCGAAGCCCAGGCGCAGGTGCGCCGCGAGGTCGCGGTTGGGGCTCCCGTGCGCGAAGCGGTGCACGAGCGCCTGCAGCGTGCCGCGGCGGCGCTCCTCGGTCTCGACGAGGCGTCGCAGGAAGGCGCGGTCGCGCGCGTCGAGGCCCTCCTCGGCCGCCACGCGCGACACCTCGCGGCTGGGCACGGTGGCGCCCGAGCGCAGGATCTGCCAGGCGAGCAGGCGGGTCATGACTCGCCCAGGCGCTCCCCCGCCGCGAGGCGCGCGCCGTTCAGCCACGCGGTCGCCTCCATGGCCTGCTTGCCGGCGGGCTTGACCGTGACGAGCTCGAGCGCGCCCGTGCCGCAGGCGACGAGGCAACGGGGCTTCGTCTCGAGCAGCGTGCCGGGCGCGCCCGCGCCCTCCGCGCACCGCGCCTCGAGCACGACGAGCTCCTTGCCGCCGGGCGCGAGCGTGCGCGCGCCGGGCCAGGGCGTCACGGCGCGCACGAGGCGCTCGAGGCCCGCCGCGTCGCGCGACCAGTCGAGCGAGCCGTCCTCCTTGGTGAGCTTCTTCGCGTAGGTGACGCGCGCGGGGTCCTGCGGCGTGAAGCGCGCGTCGCCGCTCGCGAGCAGGTCGAGCGCGGCGACCGCGGCCTCGCCGCCGAGCAAGGCGAGCCGCTCGAAGAGCTGGCCCGAGGTCTCGTGCGCGCCGATCGGCGTGCGGCGCTCGAGCAGCACGTCGCCCTCGTCGAGCGCGAGCACCATACGCTGGATGGACACGCCCGTCTCGGCGTCGCCTTCCATCACCGCCTTCTGGATCGGCGCGGCGCCGCGCCAGCGCGGCAGCAGCGAGCCGTGCACGTTGAGCGCGCCGTGCGGCGCGAGCTCGAGCAGCTCGGTGCGCAGGAGCTCGCCGTAGCTCGCGACGACGAGCACGTCGGGCGCGAGCGCGCGCAGCTCGGCGACGAAGGCGGGGTCCTTCGTCGTCGTGGGCTGCAACACGCGCAGTCCGCGCGCGTGCGCCAGCTCGACGAGCGGCGACGTGTGCACCTCACGACCGCGGCCGCGCGGCTTGTCGGGCCGCGTCACCAGCGCCAAAGCCTCGTGCCCGCTCTCGAGGAGGGCCTCGAGAACGGGCACGGCGAACGGCGGTGAACCGAGGAAGACGAAGCGCACCGCGTGCGGCGGACTAGAGCTTCGCGGAGACCTCGGACTTGAAGGCCGCGTAGGGCATCGAGCCGAGCATCTGGTGCACGACCTCGCCGCCCTTGAAGAGCATGAAGGTCGGGATCGAGACCACGCCGTAGCGGCCGGGGACCTCGGGGTTGTCCTGGGTGTTGAGCTTGAGCACCTTCAGCTTGCCGGCGAACTCCTCCGCCAGCTTGTCGACCGCCGGGCCCATGGCCTTGCAGGGTCCGCACCAATCGGCCCAGAAGTCCACGAGGACGGGCAGATCGCTCTTGAGGACGGTGGATTCCCAGGTGCTGTCGGTGACGTCTTGGGCGTTGCTCATGGCAAGGATCGGGGGGAGGAGCTGGTGGGGATGCGGACGTGTCCGGCGAGCGCGGAAGGGAAATGATGGGCGGTGGCTCGGCGAGCGTCCACCGGCCCCCGTTCAGTTTTCTGCGAGGTCCTCGTCGGAGGCCTCGGGAGCCGCTGCGGCGGCCGCGGGGACGGCGTCGGCCTCGTCGGGTTCGGCGCGCTCGAGCTCGTCCTCGAAGGTCGCGCCGTCCAGCAGGTGGTCGACGTCCTCGAGGGCGTCGTCCGCCAGCCGCACGCGGATCTCGCCGGTACGCTCGCCCTGCTCGGCCGTGACGACGCCGATCTTGACCAGCTCGAGCAGCGCGCAGAAGGCGCCCACCAGGGTCTCCTTGGTCGGCTCCTCGTCGATCGCGCGCATCATCTGCTCGAGCGTGAGGGCGCCGGAGCGCTTGATGATGCCGGCGAGGTTCGTGACGTAGTAGCGCATCGGCCGCGCCTCGCCGGCGACGTGCACCGGGGCGTTGGCCAGCGTCTCGCGCATCAGGCGCGAGAAGGTCGCCAGGAGGTCCCAGGAGGTCAGCTCGCCGAGGTCGAGCATCGGCTCCTCGGCTTGCGCCGCCTCCGAGACCTCGGGGAAGGCGCCGCGGCCGTGCAGCCGCGAGCGCGCCTCGAGGCCGGACGCGAGCTGGTCGGAGACCTCCTTGAAGCGGCGGTACTCGAGCAGGCGCTGGATCAGCTCGTCCTTGGGGTCGAGCTCGTCCTCCAGGTCGACCTCCTCGCGCGGCAGCAGCGAGCGCGACTTGATCGACATCAGCGTGGCCGCGAGCACCAGGAACTCGCCGGCGACCTCGATGTCGAGCTCGCGCAGCGCGTCGAGGTAGGCGAGGTAGCCCGCCAGCACCTTGGAGATCTCCACCTCGTGGATCTCGACCTCCTGCTCGCGCACCAGGTGCAGCAGCAGGTCCATCGGGCCGCGGAAGACCCGCTCGAGGTAGATCGTGTAGTCGGTCATGCCCAGTAGCCCCCGGTCAGGACGTCGGCCCAGCTCCCCAGCGTGCGCATCATCGGGTACAGCACCGGGCCGAGCAGCCCCAGCATCACCAGCGCCAGCACCAGCACCACGCCGACGCTCTCGAAGCGGTTGTAGGTCCCGCGCAGCGAGGCCGGCAGCAGGAAGGTCATCACGCGCGAGCCGTCCAGCGGCGGGATGGG
>JACKHS010000039.1 GCA_020638875.1 Planctomycetota bacterium | reverse complement strand
TTCTTCCTCGCCGTGCTCGAGCGCGCGGAGGGCCCCCTGCCGGGGCGCGGGGGAGCGAGCGCGTAAATTACGACGCCTTTCGGACAGATCTCGGTAGGTGCGTCGTACCGAGGCGATACCTCCACCCGGCCCCCCGCGCCGCCCTCCACAGCCCAGTCGGTTGGCCCGTACGAAGGAGACGCCCATGTCCCTCTTCAAAGTCGCAGGTATCGTCACGCTCCTCCTCGCCGGCACGGCGGTGTCCGTTCGGGACTACGTCGCCAGCTTGGACCCGCTCGTCCCGCCGGCCGCCTCGCTGGCGCCGGCCCAGGCGGTCTCCGCTGCGCAGGGATGCGATGCCTGCCCCCTCACGCAGGAGGAAGAGACGTTGGAGATCAGCGCGGTCTAGCGGACGCGCACACATCCTCTGCAGCGAGGCCCGCGCCGTCACCGGTGCGGGCCTCGCGCCCTTTCGGGGTGCAGGAGCGCAGGGGCGCCGAGGCTCAGTGCAGCACGCGCGCGACCCAGTCGAGCAGCACGCGCGCGAGCTCGGCGCGCACGTCGTCCGCGTCGCGGCCGGAGCGCTTGGGCACGTCGAAGCCGTGGTCGGCGCCCTCGACGACGTGCAGCTCGTGCGCGCCGCCGTAGAGCTCGAGCTCGGTGCGCAGGAGGTCCAGGTCGCAGAGCGCGTCGCGCGTGCCCTGCAGGAAGAGCGCGGGCTGCAGGCAGCAGGCGAAGTGCTCGCTGCGCAGCTTCTCGGGCTGCTTCGCCGGGTGCAGCGGGTAGCCCAGGAAGGCCAGGCCGTCGCACGCCGTGCCCTCGGCCGCGAGCAGGCTCGCCATGCGGCCGCCCATCGACTTGCCGGCGAGCAGGCAGCGCGCGTCGGGGTAGCGGCGGCGCAGCTCGGCGAGCGCGGCGAGGTGAGTCGCCTCGAGCGCGGGGCGCCGGTCGGGCGGGAAGCGCCGGCCCTCGCGCGCGGCGCGCTCCATGTACGGGTAGCGGAAGCGCAGCACCGCGAGCCCGCCGGCGGCGAGCCGCAGCGCGACGTCCTCGAGGAACGCGGACTCCATCGAGGCGCCCGCCCCGTGGGCCAGCAGCGCCGCGACGCGCGGCGTGCCGGTCGCGGGCGCGTCGAGCAGGGCGTGCACGCGCTCGACCGGCAGGTCGGGGACGGCGAGCTCGAGCTCGGTGCGCTGCGTGGAGGCGGTCATCCGGAAGGCCTGGCGGGGCCGCGGCGCGGGAGTTCCTTGCGGGCTCCCGCGCGGCGGCCGAGACTCGACAGCCTACCGCGCGAGGGGCCGCAGCTCCCCGCGCAGCTCGCCATGACCCTCGCCCCGCTCGCCATGCAGAACGCGTTCGCGCTCCTCGCTGCCGCGCTGGTCCTCGCTCCCGCCGCCGCCGCGCAGGGCGCCGCCGCCGTGCTCGAGGCCAACGGTCACACCTGGCTCGACCAGAACTCGCGCCTCGAGTACCCCGCCGACCTCGACGGCGACGGCCGCATGGAGCTCGTCGGCTGGTGGAGCTACTGGTCCGACTTCTCGCCCGTGCAGGTCTTCTTCTGGACGCAGGACCCCGCGACCGGGACCTGGAGCGAGAAGGAGGACACCTTCGGCTCGGGCAACAGCGCCTACCTGTGGGGGACCGCGACCGGCGTCGGCGACTTCGACGGCGACGGCAAGGACGAGGTCGCGCTCTGCCACCACTGGGCCATCGAGGTCTTCGAGCCGAACGGCATCGGCGAGCCCACGCGCATCGTCAACCAGACCTACGTCCCGAACCTCTCCGCGCTCGATCGCGACGTGGCCGTGGCCGACTTCGACGAGGACGGGCGCGACGACCTCGCGCTCGTGGCCGGCGGCACGCTGTACCTGTATCTCTCGGTGCCCGGCGGCTTCACGCTCTCGGACACCTACGCGCTCGGTCCGAACTCGGGCGGTCTCGCGGTCGACGCCGCGGACGGCGCCTGGGACGGCGAGATCGAGGTCATCGTGTTGCAGCAGTTCCCGACGTCCCTCGTGCAGGTGTTCGGCGTCGACCACCTCGGGCAGCTGCGCGACACGCCGCCCTACGCGCTCGCGCTCGGCGCGGGCTCCGGCACCGCCGAGGACGTCATGCTGACCTCCGGCGACGTGGACGGCGACGGCGACACGGACCTCGTGTGCTTCGGCGCGGCCGGCCAGTACCAGGTGCTGCGCCGCGGCGGCCCGGGCTACGTCGTCGAGGCGCCGCGCGTCGGCGGGCCCGCGACCGCGCTGGCCGACATCGACATGGACGGCGACCTCGACGGCATCTGCTGCGGCAGCGGCAGCGGCAGCTTCGTCTACAACACCCAGCCCTCGACGTTCGAGATCTGCGTCGGCGACGGCACGGGCAACTTCGACACGTCGGTGCAGTTCGCGGGCCTCGGCGGCCACCACGTGGCCGGCGCGATCGACTTCGACGGCGACGGCGACCTGGACGTGCTCGGCGGTCGCGTGGTGCTGTTCGGCAAGAGCTCCGTCGCGGGCAGCCTGTGCGCGGGCGCGCAGAACTCCACCGGGAGCGCGGCGCACCTGACGGCCGCGGGCTCGCAGTCGCTGACCGCCGGCGGCCTGCAGGTCAGCGCCACCGGCCTGCCGGCGGGGCAGCTCGCGCTGCTGATCAGCGCCCGCCTGCTCGACGCCGGCGACTCCAACGACACGCCGTTCTACGACGGGACGCTCTGCCTGCGGCCGATGCTCGGGCGCCTTCGCGTGGTCAGCGCCGACGCCGGCGGCGCGGCGCACTTCGGCGGCCCGGCCGACTGGAACACGACGCCGTGGGGCATCGGCTACGCGCCGGGCACCAAGTACGGCTACCAGGTCTGGTACCGCGACCCGGCCGCGGGCGGCAGCGGCGCGAACCTCTCGGACGCGATCACGTCGTTCCTCGTGCTCTGACCGCCGACGCGGGCGCTCCGCTCGCACGGCGCCCCGGCTCGCCACTCGCGCGAGTCGGGGCGCCGCGTCGTCGTGGGCGGCGGCGCGCGCTACCTTGGGGGGATGCACCACCGCCCGCTGAAGCTGCAGACCACCACGCTGTGGTACTACCCCTCGCAGCAGTACTCGGACGAGCCCATGGGCATCCCCGGCTACGAGGGACGCACGCCCGCGTGGGTGATCTGGAACCTGCTCGAGCGCTACACGCGCGCCGGCGACGTGGTGCTGGATCCGTTCTGCGGCGGCGGGACGACGCTGGACGTGGCGCGCTCGATGGAGCGCGTCGGGCGCGGCTTCGACGTGGCGCCGGCGCGCGACGACATCGAGCGCGGAGACGCGCGCAAGCTGCCGCTGCCGGACGAGAGCGTCGACTTCGTGTTCATGGACCCGCCGTACTCGACGCACGTCGAGTACTCGAGCTCGCCCGACTGCATCGGCAAGCTGGACGCCTTCGGGCCGGAGTACTTCGAGGCGATGGAGCGCGCGTTCGACGAGGCCGCGCGCGTGCTGCGCGACCGGCGCTACCTCGCCGTGTACGTGGGCGACAGCTTCGTGAAGAAGCGCGGCTTCGTGCCCATCGGCGCGCGCTTCCTCGTCAGCCTCGAGCGGCGCTTCCGGCCGATCGATCACGTCTCGGTCGTGCGCGGCAACCGCAAGCTCGAGGAGCCGCGCTTCCACAAGGCGGCCGCCGAGGGCAACTTCTACCTGCGCGGCTTCCAGCACCTGATGATCTTCAAGAAGGAGCGCCGGTGAGCGGACGGCCGCTGCCGCGACGCTTCTTCGAGCGCCCGACGCCGGAGGTCGCGCGCGCGCTGCTGGGACAGGTGCTCGTGCGCGAGTCGGCCGAGGGCCGCGTCGCCGGGCGCATCGTCGAGACCGAGGCCTACCTCGCCGCGGGCGACGCGGCCTCGCACTCGCACGGCGGCAGGACCGCGCGCAACGCCTCGATGTTCGCCGCCCCCGGCACGGCCTACGTCTACCTGATCTACGGCGTGCACCACTGCCTGAACGTGGTCACGGCGCCGGAGGGCGTGGGGGAGGCGGTGCTCGTGCGCGCGCTCGAGCCGCTCGAGGGCCTCGAGCTGATGCGCGCGCGCCGCGGACGCACGGCGCCGCGCGAGCTGTGCAGCGGTCCGGGCAAGCTGGCCGCGGCCTTCGGCCTCACGCGCGCGCACGACGGCTCGCGCTTCGGCGCGGGCGAGCTGGCGCTGCTGCGCGGCGAGGACGCGGCGGCGGTCACGGTCGGCCCGCGCATCGGCCTCGGCAGTGCAGGGGCTGCCCCTGCGCTTCCGCGTCGAGGGCAGCCCGTGGGTGTCGCGTTAGGCGGCTGGTCGGGCTCGCAGGCGCCGTCCTCGACCCCATGCACCAGGCACGCAGCCGTCGTGCCTCGGCCGTGGGCCTTCCGCCAGCGAGCTCGTTCGCTCGAGGTGCTCCGCGACGACGCGCCGCAGGGTGGCGCGCGCCTCGTCGGAGAAGCGCCCGGCCGCCTGACGGCCGAGGACGTAGGCGTCGAGTTCGGCGAACTCGAGCTCCTCGCGCTCCAGGCGTTCGCGCGCGAGCTGCCATCGCTCCTCGTTCGACAGCGCGCTCTCCGCGCTCGCAAGGCACGCCTCCACGTCCGCGAGATCGCGCTGCGTAGTCGCGCCAGCGCTCGCCCGCGGCGAGCACCTTCAGCCCGAGCAGCACCGGAGGCTCGCGGCGCGCAGGCCCTGAACTCCGAGCGCGACGGTGGCGCGCGCCGCATCGAGCGTCTCGAGGCCCAGCGTCTGCATGCGGACCCTCGCGGCCACTCGATCGTCCCTGGGGCGCTCGTTGCCGCCGTAGGGCACGAGGTCGAGGCGACCTCCCTGCTCGTGCAGCAGGCGGTGCGGCTCGGGAGCGCGTGAGAAGCCGCCGCCGGGGCCCGTCAGGGCTCCCACGAGCTCGTCGAATTCCTCCCACGAGGCCACGCGAACCGCGAAGTCCCAGTCGAGCGTGGCTCGCGTGAGTCGTGCGCTCCAGCGCTGGTCGCGCCCCAGCACCAGCGCACCCGCCCCGATCAAGCAGGGCTCGAGTCCTCGCTCGAGCGCAGCGCGCGCCAGGTCGCGGAAGAGCGCCACGTCGCGCGGCTCGAATTCGTGCTCAGGCATGCCGTGCCTCGAGCAGGTGCTCCAGGAGCCGCGCCGCCGTGGCGGCGACGCGCTCGTCCTCGGACGTCGCGCACTCGGCCCAGACGAGCAGCGGGTGAATCCAGCACGGTCCGGCGCCCGCCGCGGGCGCGGCCGCGTCCTGCGCATCGCCCGCGCCGAAGCGATCGAGCACGACGATCGGGCCGTCGGCGTCCGGCGCGAGTCGCAGGGCGGAGACGACCTCGGTGCGGCGCTCGCTGGGGGCGTGGAGGGCGAAGGACTCCGTGCGCAAGTGGTCGGTCAGTCGTCCCGCCGCGTACTCACCGCCGACCAGGCACGCCTCGGTGAGTCGCGCGTCTCGAAGGTGCGCGAGTACCTCAGGCACGCTGCCGTCGACCAGGCTGCGGTACCGTCGCGGCGCGAGCTGGTCGCAGGAGCGTCGGCCAGCACTCGCCGAAGCGACGCAGCCCGAGCGCGCGGTCCTGGAGACGCCAGCGCTTCTTGGCCAGCCGCTCGAGGATGCGGTGCGAGACCAGGTGCTCGCGAGTGCGTCCGACCGACGACTGTGCGATCCCCGCGCGTCGAGCCAGCTCCACCTGCGTGCACGTGCCCGCGTCCTCGTCACGCAGGAAGACGAGCAGCAGGCGAGCGTCGGCGGCGCTCAACGGCCGCAGCCGCGGCGCGTCCGCCGTGACCTGGCGGTGGCCGCGGACGTCGAGCAGGTAGCCCTCGCCCTCCAGGTAGGCGTTCCCGGCTCGATCGAGGAACTGCACGCCCGCCTGACGGAGCGCGGCCGCGCGGGCCGCACCCACGTGGTCGACGAACAGCAGCAGCGGCGGGTCGCCGCGCTGCGTCCGCAGGCCCGCCGGCGGGAGCGGGGCCGGAGCCGCGCCAGACGCGGACGCCGTAGGCGTGGGTGCCGCCCGCGATGCCCAGCTCCGCGCCGAGGTCGGCGCCCGGCCCCGCGTGGGTGCGCGACGACCGAGCAGCCGGAGGCCGAGCTTCTGAAGGGCGTCTCGGAGGCTCGGGGTCAGCTCGTCGGTCATGGGGAGTATCGATCGAATTCGAATATCTACCACGTAGATATTCTGATTTCGTCGATAAAGCTCGCCCTGGGGGCTCACAGCGGGTCCCCCAGGTGGGTGGCATCGGCCCGGACGGCCTGCGGCTCAGCGCCCGTCGCTCGGCGCTTCGGCCGGGGCGCCTCGGCGGCGGGCGGCTCGTCGACCGGCGCCGCGTCCGCGCCGCCGCCCTCGAGCGCGTCGAGCGCCGCGCCGCCGTCGCCCGGCAGCGTCGGCGCTGCGTCGTCCGGCGCCTCCTCGGGCAGCGGCTTGAGCAGGTCCTCGAGGCGCTTGGTGAAGTTGGTGCGCGAGTACTGCGGCAGCTCGTAGGCCCACTGCGACAGGCGCGCCTCGAGCGGCTCGAGCTCGGCGCGCACCTCGGCCTCGGGGCGCGGCGTCGCCTTCGCCACGCCTTCACCCTCGGCGGGCGGGCCGACTGGCGCGGGCAGCTGCGGCCCGCCGTCGGGGTCGTAGGCGGCGTGGAAGAGCGCCCACGTCTTGCCGTCGGGCAGGTCGAAGACCTCGACCGTGTAGCGCGCGCCGTCCTTCGTCCACAGGTTCGTGACCGTGATCGGCACGTCGGGGCGCTCGAACTCGGCGATGGGCTTCACGTCCTCGAAGTTGAGGTACTGCATCGAGCCCGCGATGCCGCCGGCGACCGAGGCGTACTTCAGCTCGCGACCCTCCGGCAGGTCGAGCACGGTGTAGTCGGCGTCGGCGTCCGCCTTGGCGAGCGCCAGCGTCTCGCCCTCGGCGTGCGAGATGCGCGCGGCGCGCACGTCGGTGCGTGCGACCTCGAGGATCTTCTTGTCGAGCCAGGCGTCGCCCTCGTCGGGCAGCAGCGGGCGGTCGCCCTCGACGAGCCAGGACTGCGCCTGACCGGGCTGGCGCGCGTAGTAGGTCGCGCCGGTGCCGGTCGAGCGGCCCTTGCCGATGATCAGCGCTGCGAGCACCGTGCCGTCGGCGGCCTTGGCCGTGAGGCTGCGCGAGGCGTCCTCCGACGTGTCCTCGGTGCTGACCGACTGCACGCCGAGCTTCGCGTACAGCGCGGGGTCGGCGGTCTTCTTCTCGAGCGTCTCGAGCTCGGCCAGGCCCAGCAGCGCGGCGCGGATGCGGTCGACCTGCACCGGGTAGCCGCCGCGTTCCACCAGACCCCACGTCTCGCCGTCACGCGCGACGGTGAACTCGCCCTTCGGCGTGGCGACCGTCAGCGAGGCGACCTCGTTGACGCGGTCCATCAGCGTCGGGAAGACGAGCTGGCCCTCGACCTCGGTCGCGGCCGGCGGGGCGTCGTGCTCGTACCAGAACAGGCCGGCCAGGACGAGGAGCGCGGTGACGAGGGTCAGGACGATCAGGGACTTGGGGCTCATGGCTCAGCTCCGCTTGCGGCCGGCGAGGAGGAAGTACGCCGCGAAGGTCGACAGCACGAGCGCGAACGGGAGCAGCACGATGTGCAGCACCTTCAGGCGCGTGCCGAGGGCTTCGATGTCCTTGGTGAGCGAGTGCTTCACGTCGCGCAGCTTCTTGCGCGTGTCCTTCTCGACCTGGCGGTAGCGCTCGATCTCGGCGCGCGCCTCCGGCGTCAGGATCAGCGAAGACACCGCGCCCTCCTGGGTGGTCTGCAGCTCGTCGATCTTCTTCTGCGCGTTCTCGAGCTCCGTCTGCAGGGCCTGCTCTTCCTCGCGGAAGCGCGCGTCGGCGTCGTCGCGCATCTTCTCGACGCGCGTGAAAGGCCGCTCGAAGCTCTGGCGGCTGCGCAGCGCGATCAGGTCCTCGTTGCCGCTCAGGTTGTCGAGCGCGTTGATCACGAGGTCGGCGTTGTTGGCGTTGGGCTGGGCGATGCGCTGGCCCAGGAAGTCCATCACGCGCACCCACCAGTTGTCGGCCAGCATGTCGGCGTCGGCGACGACGATGCACTGCAGCTTGCCGACCTGCTTCCAGCCGCCCGCGGGCGCGACCGGCGCGGGCGGCGGCGTCTCGCCCTCGACGGCGACCGGCTCGGGCGGGCCGTCGGGGTAGGCCGTCTTGATGTCGCCGCTGACGCGCGCGGCCAGCACGAGCTCCTGCTCCAGCGGCACGAACTCGTTCAGGATCGTCTCGACCGAGCTCGGCGAGTGGCCCATGACGACCTTCATGCGGTCGACCTCCATGGACTCCTTGCCGGTCCAGATCAGGCGCTCGAAGCTCGTCGCCGCGCCGTCGACGGGGCGCAGCACGCCGGGCGTCGCCATGCGGATCTTCTTGAGGTCCGCCGTGACCGGGTCGTCCGGGTTGAACAGCTCCGCGGGCAGGTTGAGCCAGATCGGGTAGGGCGCGTCGCCGCTGTTGATCGCCACGCGCTCGGCGTGCTCGCGGTCGGCGGCGAGCTTCTCGAGCACGAGCTCGAAGCCCCACGCGTCGGTCAGCGGGCCGAGGTCGGAGGTGCGGTTGGCGCTGAAGGCCGACATCTGGTCCTGCGGGTTGATGCCCTCGGTGTCCGCGTCGCAGTGCGGGTCGAGGAAGGCCAGCACCTTGCCGCCGTTCAGCGCGAACTGGTCGATGCGGAACAGGAGCTGGTCGTTCAGGCCCTTCGGGTGCACGAGCAGCAGGATGTCGACGTCGGCCGGTAGCTCGGTCGCGTCGCGCTCGATCTCGACCACGTCGAAGGCGTCGCGCACCTGGTCCATGAAGAGCCAGGGCGGCGTGCCGCGCGAGCCGAGCATCGGGTTGCCCGGCGCGCCGTTCACCGGCAGCGAGGTGATCAGGCCGACCTTGCGCTTCTGCGGGTAGCCCAGCGAGTAGACGAGCTTGGTGAAGTCGTACTCGAGGAAGTTCTCGCGCGGCAGCTCGACGAAGGGGATCGTCGCCTCGCCGTCGGTGGTGTTCGTGCCCGCGATGCCGAAGTAGATGCGTTCGCCGGCCTGGTTGACCGGCACGCCGCGCATGCCGAACTCGGCGGCGAGGTCCTCCTCCTCGGAGAACGGCTCGGGGTCGATCTGCAGCAGCGTCAGCTTGCCGTTCGAGCGCGCCTCGTACTCCTGCAGCAGCTCGGTGACGCGCTGCGCGTAGCGCTCGAGGCCTTCGGCCTCCTTCGAGGCGAGCTTCTTGGAGTAGAAGAGCCGCAGCGTGACCGGGTCCTGGATACCGGCGAGGATGTTCTTGGTGCCCTGCGAGAGCGTGTACAGCTTCGCCTCGGTCAGGTCCAGGCGCGCGGAGCTGAGCGTCATGCCGCCGACGAGGTTGACGGCGAAGAACAGGACGGCGAGGACGACCAGGCCGAGCAGGGAGGTGGTGAGCGTTCTCATGGCGTGGTCTCCGGTTCAGTCGGCCTTCTTGACCTGGACGACCAGGGCGTTCGCGAGCAGGAAGCAGACGATCAGCGACCCGAAGTAGACGAGGTCGCGCAGGTCGATCAGCCCCTTCGTGATGCTCTCGAAGTGAGCCAGGAAGCTGAACGAGCGCAGCGTGTCGACGACGATCGGACTGGCGATGCCGGAGAGCGGCTGCGTGAGGAAGGGCACGCCGGGCAGCAGGAACGCGACGCCGAGCAGGACGGTCGTGATCGCCGCGATGATCTGGTTGCGCGTCAGGGCCGAGAGGAAGGCGCCGATGGCGAGGTACGCGCCCGCCATGAGGAAGCTCCCGATGTAGCTGGCGAGGATCACGCCGTTGTCGGGCTCGCCCAGGTAGTTGACCGTGATCCAGATGGGGAAGGTCAGCGCGAGCATCAGGCCCGCGAGGGCCCAGGCCGCGAGGTACTTGCCGATCACGGCCTCCTTCACCGTGACGGGCAGCGTCATCAAGAGCTCGATCGTGCCGACGCGCCGTTCCTCCGACCACAGCCGCATCGAGATCTCCGGCAGGAAGAACAGGTAGAGGAACGGGTGGAACGTGAAGAAGCCCTGCAGCGTGGCCTGGTCCGTCTCCTGGCCGGTGAAGAAGTTGCCCAGCAGGAACGTCAGGGCGAAGGCGAAGAACAGGAAGCCGTAGAGGACCACGTACGCCACCGGCGTCGCGAAGTAGCCCGACAGCTCGCGCTTGAAGATCGTGTAGGTGTTGCGCATCGGGGTCGTCCTCCTACGCCTCGGCGGTGATCTGGCGGAAGACGTCGTCGAGGCGGCCCTCCTGCACGGTCAGGTGGTCGACCTCCCAGCGGCGCTCGTGCGCCACCTGCGAGAGCGGCGCGAGGATCGCGGCGCCGTCGGCGGGGTAGAGCAGGAAGTTCTCCAGGCCGTCGGCGGCCGGGAGCTCTTCGACCTCGGCCACGCCCGGGATCGCGCGCAGCGCCTCGAGGTCGTGCCCGCCGCCCGCGCGCACGGTCAGCGCGACCGCGTTGTGGCGCTTCGAGCGGCGCTGCATCTCGTCGGGCGTGCCGTCGAAGCGCAGCTTGCCATTCGCGATCAGGATCGCGCGCGTGCACACCGCCGGCACCTCCTCGAGGATGTGCGTCGAGAGCACGATGCACTTGTCCTGCGCCATCTCGCGGATGAGCTGGCGCACCTCGTGCTTCTGGTTGGGGTCGAGGCCGTCGGTCGGCTCGTCGAGGATCAGCACCTGCGGGTCGTGCAGGATGGCCTGCGCGAGGCCGACGCGGCGCTTGAAGCCCTTCGACAGCGTGTCGATGCGCTGGTGCAGCACGTCGCCGATGTGCACCTTGCCGACCGCCTCGTCGATGCGCGCCTTGCGCTGCGCGCCGGGGATGCCGCGCACCTCGGCGACGAAGCGCAGCATGCCCAGCGGCGTCATGTCGCCGTACAGCGGCGCGCCCTCGGGCAGGTAGCCGAGCCGCGACTTCACCGCCAGCGGCTCCTGCTGCACGTCGTGGCCGTCGACGAGCGCCGTGCCCGAGCTCGGAGTCAGGAAGCCGGTGACCATCTTCATGGTCGTGGACTTGCCCGCGCCGTTGGGGCCGAGGAAGCCGAGGACCTCGCCCTTCCCGACGGAGAAGGACACGTCGTCGACGGCGCGCAGGGAGCCGAAGTGCTTGCTGAGGTGGCGGAGCTCGATCATGGCAGTCGCAGGGAGCGGGGCGCTGGACGGTCGCCGCGAGGCGGCGGCCGGAGCTTGGGGGCCGAAGACGATAGGGCCCGAGGCTGGGGGGGGCAAGGCGACCGGAGGCCGCGGCGGGCCGCCCTACGAGAACGCGCTCTCGACGTTGGCGCGGATTCCTCCTCGAGAAGCGGGACCGCGGCCGGTCGCGCGTCGTAGCTTGGCGCGCCGCCATGATCGCCACCCTCCACGCCGCCCGTCGCTGAGCCCATGGAGCTCACGCCGACCCTCGTCTCCCTGGCGCTCGTCACCGCCACCGTGGTGGGCGCGTTGCCGCCCGTGGCGCGGCGTTGGGGCCACGGCGGCCTGCACCTGTTCATCGCCGCGTCGGCGGGCATCTTCCTCGGGACGGTCTTCCTGCACCTCCTGCCCGAGCTCGCCGCCGCGGCGCAGGCCGAGGCCGGCCACGACCACGGCGACCACGCGCACCACGGCGGCAGCCTGCCCTGGTTCGCGGCGCTGTTCGGCTTCCTGGGGCTGTTCCTGCTCGAGAAGGTCTGGTTGCGCGCGAGCGCCGGCCGCAAGCCCGACCCGCACGCGATCGTCTGGCTGTCGACGTACATCGGGCTCGGCGTGCACGCCTTCACCGCGGGCCTGGGCCTGTCGGCGGTGCCGCTCGAGAGCCTCGTGCTCGTGCCGCTGCTGTGGCACAAGGTGACCGAGTCGTTCTCGCTGACGAGCGTGCTGCAGCTCTCCGGCGCGCGCGCCGGTCGCATCGCGCTGCTCGTCGGGTCCTTCGCGCTGGCGACGCCGCTGGGTTACCTGGCGGGCGAGGAGCTGTTGTCGCGCGGCGGCGAGATCTCCGCGTCGCTCCTGGGCCTCGCGTGCGGCACCTTCCTGTACGTCGCCGCGTGCGACCTCCTGCCCGAGGTCTTCCACCAGCTCGAGCGCCGCACGCCGCGCCTGGTCGCGCTGGTCGCGGGCATCGCCAGCACCGCGCTCGTGCCGCACGAGCTCGAGGACTCGTGGCGCGAGAGCCTGCCGGTCGAGCTCGCGCTCGGCTCGTGGGACGTGTTCCTCGCCATGGCGCCGTACCTCGTGCTGGGCTTCCTCGCCGCGGGCCTGCTCAGCCAGTGGCTCTCGACCCGCCGGCTGGCGCGCGGCCTGGCGCACGAGAACCTGCGCTCGGTCGCGCTCGCCTCCGTCGTCGGCGCGCCGCTGCCGCTGTGCTCGTGCTCGGTGCTGCCCGTCGCCGCCGCCCTGCGCCGCGCGGGCGCGAGCAAGGGCGCGACGAGCGCGTTCCTCGTCGCCACGCCCGAGACGGGCGTCGACTCGGTCAGCGTCACGCTGGGGCTGTTCGACCCGCTGATGGCCGTCGTGCGCCCGATCGCCTCGGTGCTCTCGGCGCTGCTCACCGGGCTGGGCGTCTCGCTCTTCGCGCGCAGCGGCGCCGACGACGAGCCGCGCGCCGGGCTCGCGGCGGAGGCGGACCCGGCGAGCGGCGGTGCCGACGACGCGCCGAGCTGCTGCGGCGACGCCGCTGTGGACAGCAGCGACGACGCGGCTGCGAGCTGTTGCGGGGACGACGCGGCTGCGAGCTGCTGCGACGACGCGCCGCCGCAGCGCACGCGCGGCTTCCTCGCGCGCGTCCTGCACTACGCCTTCGTCGAGATGTTCGACGACCTGGCCGGCGCGCTCGCGGTGGGCCTCGTGCTCTCGGGGCTGATCACCGCGCTGGTGCCCGAGGAGGCGCTGACCGGCGGGCTGCTCTCCGGCGGCGCGGGCCTCGTCGCGATGCTGGTCGTCGGCATCCCGGTCTACGTCTGCGCGGCCTCGTCGACGCCCATCGCGGCGGCGCTCGTGCTCAAGGGCCTGAGCCCGGGCGCGGCGCTCGTGTTCCTGTTGGCCGGCCCGGCGACGAACCTCGCCACCCTGGTGGTGATGGCGCGCACGCTGGGCAAGCGCGGCGTGCTCGTGCACCTGGGCGTGCTGGCGGCGGTGACGCTGGCGCTGGGCTTCGCGCTCGACGGGCTCTACGCCGCGCTCGAGCTCGCGCCGAGCGCGCGTCTCGGGCACCCGCCCGCCGAGGCCGAGCGCTGGCTCCAGCTCACCTGTGCGGGCCTGCTCCTGGCGCTCTTCGGGGCGAGCCTGGCGCGGCGCTGGCGGCGCGGGGCGGCGCACGGCCACGCGCACTGAGCGGCTCCGGCGGGCCCGCGCCCGCGCGACGGCGCGGCCTCGCGCGTGGGGGAGGGAAACGAGACCGCGGGCCCCGATTGGGACTGAACCCCGCGGACCGGGCCGACCGATAGGGGCCCCGAGACCCGGTGCCGACCCGCCGGGCCCCACTCCCCATGAGCGACCTCATTCGTACCGAACTGACCGCCAGCGCCGAGCGCGAGCTCGAGAACGTCGTCCGCCTCGTCAACAGCGCGTCCTCGCGGCAACGCAGCGCGCTCGACGCGCTGTCGGAGGGCACCTCGCAGATCATCGAGCGCGCCGACGGCGCCGCGCGCGCGGCGCGCGCCGTGCAGGAGTCGGCCGATGCGGCGCACCGTCAGGCCAACTCGGGCGCGGTCGGCATCGGCGACGCGAACTCGAAGCTCGACCGCCTGCGCTCGTCGTTCGAGAACATCGCCAACCTGCTGAAGGAGATCGGGCGCCTGTCGGACCAGATCGACCTGCTGGCGCTCAACGCGAACATCGAGGCGGAGAAGGCCGGGCAGGCCGGCAAGCGCTTCTCCGTGGTGGCGGCCGAGGTCAAGGACCTCGCGCACCGCACGCAGCGCTCGAAGGAGGCCATCGACGCGGTCGTCGGCGAGCTGTTCGGAGACCTCGACACGCTCACCTCGGCGCTGGGTCGCAGCACCGACGAGATCACCAAGGCGCTGCAGGCCGCGGTCACCTCGCGCCAGGCCGGCGAGACCATCGCGGCGGAGCTCGTCGCGCTCAGCTCGCTGACCACGCACGCGGGCGAGAGCATCGACGAGGTGCGCGGCGTGTCCGAGTTCGTCGACCGCAGCATGCACGACATGGGCGTGATCGGCACCACGTTCGAGGCGATGCTGTCGCACATGCGCGCGAAGGGCCTCCTGCGCGAGCACAACGACCCGCTGGCGCGGCTCGGCGACCTCGTCGCGCAGAGCACGTTCCACGACGGCTCGCGCTTCCAGCGGCTCGGCCAGGAGAGCGTCCTCAACGACCAGGACATCATCATCTCCTTCACAGATACGAAGGGCATGATCCAGTACGCGAACAACGCCTTCTGCCGCTTCGCCGAGTTCGAGCCCGACGAGCTGATCGGGCGCCCGCACAACATCATCCGTCACCCCGACATGCCCAAGACGGCCTTCGCCGACCTGTGGCAGGTGATCCAGAGCGGCGAGCTCTGGCAGGGCTACGTCATCAACCGCACCAAGACCGGCCGCCACTACTGGGTGAAGGCGACGGTGTTCCCGTACCTCAAGGCGGGACGGCTCGAGGGCTACATCTCGGTGCGCTTCAAGCCCGAGCCCGGCGCCGTCGCGCGCGCGATGGAGGCCTACCGCCGGCTGCCCTGACGCGGCCGCCGCCCGCACGAGCGCGCCCGCGCGCGGCCCCGGGAGGTCGCGCGCGGGCGCGCGGCGTTCGGCGAACCTCGCGGGCCGTGCGTGCCGGAATACGTAGTCTCGCTAGACTCGTGGCATGCTCCGCCACGCCCTCCGCTCCCGCGCGTCGCGCGCCGCCCTCGGCGCGCTGGTCCTCGCCCCGCTGGCCTCCGCGCAGGAGAAGGTGCACGTCACCTGGCTGTGGCACATGGAGCAGCCCGTCTACTGGCCCGACCAGCAGGTCGGCGGTGCGGACCGCTACGAGCTCGCGTGGGGCTCGATCCTGCGCAAGGACGCGGGCGCGCAGCACCCGGCGAACGACCTGCGCGAGATCTTCTCGAAGCCCGACCGCGTGGCCGCCTACCAGGGTCGCGTGCGCGACGCGCTGGCGGCGATGAACGGTTCGGAGTGCGGCGTGCAGGTGTCCTTCTCCGGCGGGTTGATCGAGAACCTGCAGTCGCTGGGCGCGGCGAACCAGCTCGGCTACGCGCCGACGTGGTATTCCGGCTACCGCGAGGCGCGCGGCTGGACGACCGGCGGCACCAACGCGCGGCGCTGCGACCTCGTGCGCTTCGCCTTCCACCACGCGCTCGGCCCGCTGATCGACGACTCGGCGCTGCGCATGGAGCTGGCGTTGCACGCGGCGATCTACCCGCAGGCGTGGGGCGGCGGCGCGCTCTCGCAGGGCTTCTTCCCGTCCGAGATGGCCTTCTCGACGCGCATGATCCCGGCGCTCGCCGACGCGGGCGTGAGCTGGACCTTCGTCAGCGGCGAGAAGCTCAGCCGCGCCTGCGCCGACTTCCCGGTCGTGCTCGGCTCGGGCGGCATCGTCTGCGATCCGCCGAACCCCGCCGACCAGTTGAACCCGGCGCAAGGCACGTACTTCCGCCGCAGCATCAGCCGCGGCGTCTCGCCGGCCGAGGCCGCGCCCTTCGGCTTCACGCCGCACCGCGCGCAGTACGTCGACCCCGAGACCGGCGCCGTGAGCGAGGTCGTCGTCGTGCCCTGCTCGCAGTCGCTGGGCTGGGACGACGGCGCGCAGGGCATCGGCGTCGCCGAGCTCGACGCGCTGCAGCCGTACAACCCGAGCAACCGGCCGATGCTGCTGACGCTCGCGCACGACGGCGACAACTTCTTCGCCGGCGGCTACTCCTACTACATGGAGGTCACGCCGGGCTTCGTCGCGCAGGCCGGCGCGGCGGGCTACCAGGCGACGGTGGTCGAGGAGTACCTCGCCGACCACCCCGTGCCCGCGAGCGACGTCGTGCACGTCGAGGACGGCGCCTGGGTCAACGCGGACGGCGACTTCGGCGCGCCGCAGATGCTCAACTGGAACTGGCCGCCGATGAGCGGCGCGAACGTCGACATCCCCGGCGGCTGGGCCGAGGACATCCGCAACTGGGCCGTGATCACCGCCGCGCAGAACTGGGTCGACACGGCCGAGCAGCTCTGGCGCGACGGCGGCGGCAGCGTCGACCCGCTCGACGTGCTCTCGCCCGGCGCCGCCGCCAACGCGGTCGAGCGCGCCTGGCACTACCACCTCGCCGCGCTGAACTCGGGCTACATGTACTACGGCACTTCGCTGGACATGGAGGTCAAGCCGACGATCGCCTGCAACGAAGCGCTGCAGCACGCGGCCGGCGTGGTGGGGGACGGCACGGGCGACACGACGCCGCCGACGGTCTGGATCCCGCAGCGCTACCCGTGGAACCCGGGCGGCTCGAACTACGGGCCGCTGCACGGCTACACGGAGCAGCAGCTCGGCGGCGACTTCTGGGTCTGGACGTTCGTGCACGACGTGTCCGACGTCACCAGCGTGCGCCTGCGGTACCGCCTCGACGCGGACGGCGCGAACCCGCTGGCGGACCACGCGAACGAGCTCTACGCCGGCGGTCCGGGCGTGGGCGCGTGGCAGGCGCTCGACATGACGCGCCGGCCCTTCCCGACCGGCAACGTCACCGGCAACCCGAGCATCGACTTCTTCGAGCTGCCGACGCGCATCGCCGACGAGTACTACGTCGAGCTGACCGGGCTGTCGGGCGTGCTCGTCGACTACTACGTCGAGGCGACCGACACGCGCGGCAACGTGCGCAAGAGCCCGATCCAGCACGTATGGGTCGGCACCGGCGGCGGCAGCACGAGCGGCGACGCGGTGACGCTCGCCCCCGATCCGCCGCTGGCGGGCCAGGGCGTCGAGGTGCGCTACGACGCGAGCGGCGGCCCGCTCGCCGGCGCGGCCCAGGTGCTCCTGCACCACGGCTTCGACGGCTGGAGCAGCGTCCACGCGCCCGACACGGCGATGAGCTTCGACGCGCCGCACGGCGAGTGGGTGGCGAACGTGACGGTGCCCGCGACGGCGACGCAGCTCGACTTCGTCTTCACCGACGGTCAGGGCGCGTGGGACAACCACGGCGGCGCCGACTGGCACGCCGCGGTGCAGGGCGGCGTCGGGCCGGGCTGGACGCTCGACGGCGCGCTCGACGCGGACGCGCAGCTCGTCGGCGCGAGCGGCGGCGCGAGCCTGTGGGCCGGCGTGAAGAACGGCGTGCTGTACGTGGCCACCGAGGCCCCCGGCGCCGGCCAGGACCGCTTCGTGCTCGTGGCCGGCACGCCCGGCGCGTTGCGCGCCGCGCCGTGGGCCAAGAGCGGCCAGGCGGCGAACTGGTCGGCCTTCCTCGCGGCCGAGTCGCAGAACGGCTACCACGCGTGGTTCGACGCGAACGGCGCGACGGACTCCGCGCGCGGCGCGGTGCTCGAGGGCACGCTCGACCTGGCCGGCGAGCTCGGGCTCGTGCCCGCGCAGGTCGCCGTGGCGCTCGCGCTCTACGACACGCCCGACGGCGGCGCGCTCGACCCGCTGCGGCAGGTCGCGGCGACGCTCGACGGCGACGGCGACGTGGACGCGGGCGAGTACGCGCTGGTCGCGACCGGGGGCTGCCAGGTGCAGACCGCGTGCAGCGCCGGGCCGACCTCGACGGGCACGCCCGTGAGCCTCGCGCTGCAGGGCAGCGCCAGCGTCGCCGCGCAGAGCTTCACGCTCGTCGCGAGCGGAGGCCCGGCCGGCCAGCCCGCGCTGTTCTTCCACGGCGGCCAGCAGATCGCCACGCCCTTCGGCAACGGCGTGCTGTGCGTCGGCGGCGGCCAGGTGCGCCTGAACCCGCCGACGGCGTTCGACGCGGGCGGCACGGCGCAGCGCGCGGTGACGCTGGGCGGCGGGACGCTGGTGAGCGGCGCGACGCGCTGGTTCCAGGTGTGGTTCCGCGACCCCGCGGGGGGCGGCGCGGGCTTCGACCTGAGCGAGGCGCTCGAGGTGCGGCTCTGCGATTGACGGCGGCGCCCACCCGCTGCGGTAGCCTGGACGCGGCCCGCGGGTAGCGCGGGGTGGAGGAGGGACTCGTCATGGCAACCCGGGAGGAGTCGAAGCGCGCGGCGCGTCGCGGCGCGCTGGCCGCGCTGGTCGTCGCGCTCGTGACGGCGGCGTGGTTCGTCGTGCGCGATGCGCCCTCGACCGCGCGCCCCGCCGTGAGCGCTCCCGGCGCGCTCCGGGCCGCGCGACGTCGACGCTCCCGCGGCCGCGCCGCTCGCCGCCGCGCCGGCCGCGTCGCCGACGTCCTCGGCCGTCGCCGCCGCCGCGCGCGAGGCCGTGTCCGTCGCCGCGGACGAGGCGCTCGGGGAGGAGGAGTACGTCTGGGAGATCGACGAGGTCTGCGAGCCGCTGCCGGACGATCCGATCGAGCTCGGACCGTGTCGGCTGCACCTCTCGGTGGTGTTGCGCGAGTCGCGGCTGCCGGTGAAGACGCACGCCTGGCTCTGGCGCCTCGACGCGCCGCCGACCGAGTTCTACCAGCGCGGCGATCAGCTCCAGGCCGAGGTCGAGGTGCCCGAGCACGGGCTGTGGATCGACGACTTGCCCGCGGGGCGCTATCGCGCCGTCTGCCGCGAGCAGGTCGCGGGCCAGGACGATCCGCCGGCCTTCGAGGTGCGCGGACTGCGCGACGAGGTCGTGCTCGAGCTCGCCGAGCCGCGTCGCGCGACCGCGCGCCTGTTCGTGTACACCGCCGACGGGACGCGCGTCACGCGCGTGACCCGGCTGAGTGACGAGGACGCGGTCGTCTTCGGCCGCACCTACGAGCCGACCTGGCGCGCACCGCGCCCGCTGAAGGACCCCTCGTCGGGCTACGAGGAGTTCGAGGAGGGCATGTTCTGGCCGGACGGCGCCGCCGTCGGAGTCGTCGACGACGGCGCCGGCTTCGCGCTCGCCGAGCTGCGCGAGCCGCGCGTCGACGGCGAGTCGGCGCATCGGCAGGTGTATCAGCGCGACGGCGAGAACCGCATCGAAGTCGACCTCGGCTGGCGCGACGCGACGCCGCTCGCCTGGTGTGCGTTGAGCGTGCCGACGCGTTCGTTCGCGGACGCGCTCTGGTTGGCGGAGGGCGGCCAGCCCGATCCGAACCTGCTGCAGCTCGAGGTCGTCTGCGTCGCGCGCCGGCTCGAGGAGTTGCCCGTCGCCGCGCCGTGGAGCGAGGTCGAGCTCGAGGTGGGCGTCACGTACCCCGACCACGATCCGCTGGCGTTCACCTGGCGCCCCGCCGACGGGCCGCCGGGCGATCGCTTCCTGCGCCGCAGCGCGCCCTAGCCGCCTGGCCGCCATCGACGCCGCCTGGCCGACATCGATGACCCCGGGGCTCGCGCGCGGCCTCGCGGCCGCGTGAATTCGAGGCGTCGCTCCGGCGCGCGACCTTGTCGCAGCGGGGGGTCGGCGGTTGCGCCTACCGGGTTGGAATTCTCAACCCCCGATCCCGCCCGAGGCGTGGTATCCGTTGACCGAGGAACGCAGGGGACGCGGCCGGTCGGGGGACCGGGCGCCGCGAGCCGGAGCCGGGAGGCCCGGGGGGAGCCCGCGTTCTTGTCCATCCTGCTCCGCGCGGCGGCGCCCTCGTCGCTCGCGGCACACGCTTCCACAAGAGACGCCAATCATGCGCACTTCCTTCTACTTCGTCGCTTCGCTCTCCCTCGGCGCCCTCGCCGTGGCTCAGGACGGCGACGTCACCACCTCCGGCGGCGCGATCCAGTCGCTCGCCGCGTCGGTCGGCAGCGGGCCGACCGTCATCTACTCGAACCTCACCGGCATGCCGCACGCGCTCGTGCCCGGCATGGGCGGCCTCGAGTTCAACGCCGGCGTGTCGAGCTCCTCGGCGTTCGACCGCCCGTTCCGCAGCCCCAACGGCAGCATCATCCAGACGGCCCTCATGGAGACGACTGCCACGGGTGACGACGAGATCATCCTGCTCAACGGCGCGGTCGTCGCGCGCGAGGGCGACGCGGTGCCCTTCTCCGCCGGCGACCTGTGGGGCACCATCGACACGCGCGTCGACGTCAACGACTCCGGGCAGTTCGTGTTCTCGAACAACCTCACGCCTGGCACGGTGAACGACGACTACATCGTCCGCGGTGAAGGCGCCGGCGTCTTCACGGCGATCGCCCAGGAAGGCGGCGCGATCCCGATGCTCGCCGGCAGCACCTGGGACGACACGCTGGACTCGGCGCTGATCCTCGCGAACGGCGACGTCGGCTTCTCGGCCGACCTCGTGGACGGCGGCACGATCACCAGCACGACCGACGACCTGCTGATCCTCGGCCCGACCCTGCTCGCGCAGGAAGGCGTGACGATCCCCGGCAACCAGGCCGGCGGCGCGACGGACTTCGACGAGAACTTCGACCTCGAGGACTACTACGCCACCGACGACGGTCTGCACTACCTGTACAAGGGCGACCTGACCACGGCGACCACCGCCGACCAGGTCGTGGTCTACGACGGCAACGTCGTGCTCCAGGAGAACTCGATCATCGCCGGTTCGAGCTTCGTCGACCCGATCGACGCGTCGGGCATCGTCGAGATCAGCATGGACGAAGCGGGCAACTGGTACGCCCGCGGCAACAACGACGTCACCGAGGACGACTGGGTCGTGCGCAACGGCGCCGTCATCGCGACGGTCGGCCAGTCGATCGACGGCGTCAGCGCCGAGATCTTCGACGACACCGCCTACACCGACTGCTTCTTCCTGCACGTCGGCAACCAGGTCGGTGACTACGTGGTCGGCGGCGTGACCGACGCGGTGAACCTCGACGCCAACGCGGTGCTCGTGCTGAACGGCACGCAGGTGATCTGCCGCGAGTTCGACCCGGTCGACGTGGACGGCAACGGCCTGTTCGACGACGACGCGTACATCGACACGTTCGGCAACGACGACGCGGTGCTGCTCGACAACGGCGACCTGTACTTCGTCTGCTCGCTGCGCGACGGCGCGCTGACGGACATCGCCAACGTCGTGCTGAAGATCAATGTCCACGCCACGGCGTTCCCGACGTTCTGCTTCGGTGACGGCACCGGCACGGCCTGCCCCTGCGGCAACGTGGGCGCGGCCGGCGAAGGTTGCGCGAACAGCACCGGCGCGGGCGCGATCCTCGGCGCCGCCGGCAGCAGCTCGATCGCCGCGGCGAACCTCGTGCTCTCCGCCAGCCAGTGCCCGGTGAACCAGCCGACGCTGTTCTTCCAGGGCGACAACGCCGTCAACAGCGGCGCCGGCACC
>JACKHS010000038.1 GCA_020638875.1 Planctomycetota bacterium | reverse complement strand
GTCGAGTCGATAACCGTTCCGCGAATCCACTCGAGGTGGCGCTCATCTGCATCGTTCGCCATGCCGTCGTCCTCATCCCCCGCGGCTCATTTGGAGCACCACAAGCTCTTTGGCGCAGGCATCCCGATTCGTGCGACATGCCTCGCGAGGATGAGAACGGTCGCACCGGTGCAACTTGCGAGAGCGAGCCTAGCGGGGCTGAGCTCAGGAACGATGTCGCATGCAAGGGCCTGAGCACGCCAGAGTCGTCGGGGAGCAAACGCCTCCCTCAACATCACATTCACGACTTCCCAAGGAGCGCTCATGGACCTTGCCGATGGCGCAGGATCCACAAGCGACCGCCACCCGAACATTGCGATCGCGTCACTCCTCGTGATCGCCTTGCTTGCGCCCCCAGGCCAGTCGACTGGATTCGTACGGGAACCTCTGGACTCGGCGGTCGAAGCCGTAGTCGAGAGCCTGCCATGGCGTGACGTCCGCGAAGTCTTGGTGACCAACTGCCTTTGCGACATGGCAGCACTCCCTGGGACGGGCGCTCGAATCGAGAGTGCAGATGGAATCGAGCTCGGCGAGCAGCGAGCCGTCGCCATCGGTGGCACGCTCACAGGCAATCAGCGCTTCGTGGCCATTCGCAAGCAGGACGGCGAATGGAGGCTCTGGAACTGCGAAGGAGATCAGCCCAGACTGGGTCTCCCCGAAGCCATCCTGAGCGATGGATCCGCGCTCTTCATGCCCCGTGACGCCTCCTTCCGGGTCGCCCCGGACGGGATCAGGGCGTTGCTCTTCTGGGGATCCGACCGCGATCGGCGGTCGGTGCTGCGCGAGTTCGAGGACACCCTTTCCTCGAGTGGGCGTCTTTCCTCCCACCGTGCCGTTGCGATCCTCGCACGGAGCCGTTCTGGTGTGCTGATGGTCGACCACGACCGGGGCGCGAAAGATGGTCGATCCGATCGGCTGGTGAAGATCGTCGGTCCACAGGTGGAGGTCCTGCTCGAACTCCCGGTGCAGGCGCCGGGCTTCCCTGCCGGGACGACCGTAACAGCGGTCAAAGCTGCCAGCCTCAGCCCAAGCGGACGCTACGCCGCTTTCACGGGGAGCCTCGGAGGCCCTGGCCTCGCCGTCGAGACAGCCCTCTTCCGCCTCGATGGGAAGACGCTCGAACTCGGCATGAGGCCGCTCGTCATTCAGACCCAGGGTCGAGGACGGCGCCCGTCCTCGACGGCGCTCGACCTCCTCGCACCCGCAGTCGACGACGACGGGACTCTGTACGTCAACACCAGCGCGGCCGTGCAACGCGGAGAGCCTGGGAACATGCGCCCGTTCGAGCCCGCTCTCGAGGATGCGGACGGGCGCGAGGTCGTGCTCGCGCGGTGGGTCGCGGTTGGCGGGGCTCGGATGACCTTCGAGGACTCGAGGGGCGTGTTCTGGACCGCAGAGGGAGGGGCGCCTGTCAAACTGCTGAAGCAGCAACCCGACGATGTCTTCGGATCGCTGGTCCCTAGCGACTCGGACCGGTCCCTCTTCCTGGGCAGGTTTCGAAGCTCGGGCCTGGAGGGAGCCTGGTTGCTCGAAGAGGGAACTGCAGAACTCGTCGTTCGCGTCGGCGACTCGATCGCGACAGCGTTCGGGCCGAGGGACGTGCTCGGGATCGACACACCGAAAGAAGCCCAGGGTTGGCTCATCTCGAGATCCGGTCAATGGGTGTCCCGTACGTCGATCGCGCTGCGTGTCACGCTCAGCGCCGTCGAAGGCAAAGTCGATGCTGGCCGCGCGATCCTGCTGATCGATCGCTGATCGACCGATGGCGACGGGCGTGCGGCCGCCCTGCAGCTCGCGCACGGCGAGGCCAGGCGGCGCCGTGGCGGTTGGGCACGAACCAATGACCCAGCGGGGCCCCACCCAGGGACGCCGGCTTCATCCCGTCTCTCGCGCCCGCTACCCTCCAGCCATGCTCGCCACCATCTCCCCCGGCAACATCCTCGCGAACTCGGCACTGTTCCTGTTCGCACTCGCGCTGGCCGGGCTGCTCATCCAGCGCGTGTTGCTCTCGCTGCTGCCAGGCACGCGCAAGAAGCTCGCTGCGTTCACGGCCTTCGCGGGCGAGCAAGGCGGCACGTCGGGACGCACCGGTCTCGACGGCGAGCCCTGGCTCGAGGTCGTGCGCGAGCGCTGGACGCTGCGCGCCGAGATGCACATCCGGCGGCGGCGCACCTTCCTGCAGGTCGTGCTGCGCGGCCTCGAGACCGGCCTCGACCACCGCGTGACCGTGCTCGCGGCGAGCGAGCCGACGACACCCGTCGAACGCGCCTTGCACGACGCGGCCCTCCGCCTGGGGACGATCGCCGAGCGCGGCGACGCCGCTCGCGCCGCCCGCGACACGCTCTACGAGACCTGGGCCGATCGCGGCGAAGTGGGCACGCAGCTCCGCGGCTGGCGAGCGGCGAAGACGTTCGGCGCCGAACTGCTCGAGGTCGAACGCGTGTTGGGGGATCTCGCCGAGGCGGTTCGGCGAGGCTGAGGGGCGGCGGGTGGCGGGGGGCGACTCCACGCGGTCGCTCGCATGCTGGAGATCCGTGTGTGCGGACACTCCGGGTGCTCGGGGGCGACCGCCCCGCTCGAGCAGTCCTCGGCGCCTGCGGCGCCTGCGGAACTCGCTGGGCGATCGCCCCCTGCGCTCCTCCGGTCCGCACATACGATGCCGGGCGCGTGAACGACGCGCCGGCATGCCCCGCCGACTCGCAGCGTATCGAGCGCAGCGCCGTCGGCGATTCACGCGCGCCGGCGCGCCGTCCAAAGCCGGCACGCAGCTCGATGCCGTCAGCCTTCGCGATCATGCTCACGCACGAGACTCACCCCGGCGGCGCGCACCACCTGCTTCGAAAGATCCTTTGGCTCGACACCCTCTCCGATTCGCCGCGAAGCCGCGCCCCAGCGCGCTGAGCTTCCTCCCGCTCCGGAATGCGCGCCCCGAGGCACATGCCCAGCGCGCTGCGAGTTCCGCAGCCGCCGCAGGCGGCGAGGACTGTCCGAAGCTGCGCGCTGCTGCGTGACGATGGTCAGCGGGCGCGCACACGGCGTTTGAAACGCCGCGCGTGCGGGGTGGGCGCCGCGTGACGCCGCCGGTTTGCTCGCGTCCGCCAAGCCGTTCATCCTTTCATCTCGCGAAGGGAGCGCCGCGCGAGAAGCGGCGGGCGATGTGGGACGGAGGCCAGGTGTTCCCCCACCTGGCCGCAGTCCCACGTCGCCCGACGCGTCGCGCCTCGGGCCGACCTTGCGTCCTACCCCGTCCGTGCCCGGAACGCCGCGATGGCCTCCTTCGCGCCGAGCACCACGAGCGACTGGCCCTGGTGCAGGACGACGCCGGGGTCGGGGACGACCCGGTGCTCGACGCCGTGCTCGTCGCGGTCGACGAGCGTCAGGATCGTCAGGTTCGCCTCCTCGCGCAGGCCGCTCGTGCCGATCGTGCGTCCCGCCAGCCAACGCGGGATCGGCACGCGCGCGAGCGAGACGCCACGCGGCAGCTCGACGTAGTGCGGCTCGGAGTCGTCCTGCACCATGAAGCGCGCGCGCAGCGACTGGCGCTTGAGCACCTCGAGGTCGAGGCACGCGATCAGGTCGCGGCGCGTGACGCGTCCGAGCAGCACGCGCTCGTCGCCCTCGACCACGGGCAGCTCCTCGAGGTCGGGCGAATCGAAGAGCTCGATGATCTCGGCCAACGAGCGGTCGGGGTCGACCCACACGGTGGGCTGCATGACGTCGGCGGCGATCACGATCGGTCCCAGTTCGGGCTGGTTCAGGAAGGTCTTGACCGCCTGCAGGTCGACGCGCCCGAGCAGCCGCTCCTCGTGCGAGACGACGTAGATCACGTCGGCGCGCGTCTCCTGGAAGCGCTGCAGGATGTCGTCGAAGGTCGTGTCGACGCGCACGCGCTCGAGCTGGGCGCGCATCACGTCGCGCACGCGCGTCTGGCGCAGCGTGAGCTCCTCGAGGCTGGCGTCGACGGGGACGCCCCGCTCGCGCAGCTTGCGTGTGTAGATCGAGTCGCGCGAGAGGCTGCGCGAGGTGACCACGGCGCTGATCGTGACGAGCAGCAGCGGCAGCAGCAGGCCGCGGTTGTGCGTCATCTCGAACAGCATCATGGTCGACATGAGCGGCGCGTGGGTCGTGCCCGCGATGGTCGAGGCCATGCCCATGACCGCGAAGGCCGCCACCGGCACGCCGTACGACGGGAAGGCCCACTGGAAGCCGAGACCGAAGAGCGTCCCCGCGGCGGCGCCCAGGAACAGGGTCGGGGTGAACACGCCGCCCGCGCCGCCCGAACCGACGGTGGTGCCGGTGGCCAGGGGCTTGAGCAGCAGCAGCGGGAGCAACACGCCGAGCACGGGCAGCTTGGCCGCGAGCACCTCGCTCGTCGCGTCGTAGCCGTTGCCCCACACCTCGGGGAATCCCAGCCCGATGACGCCCACCACGAGTCCGCCCAGCGCGGCCTTGGCCTCGGGAGGCCAGTGCAGACGCGCGAAGGTGCGCACGCCTGCGTCGAGGGTGCGCATGAAGAGCACCGCGAGCGCGCCGCCGGGGATGCCCAGCAGCAGCGCCGCCGCCACCGGCAGGGTGCCGTCGAGGTGCAGGTCGCCGGGGATCACGTAGATCGCCGCGTCGCCGCGCACCGAGTGCATCACGAGTGCCGAGACCACGGCCGACAGGATCACCGGCACGAAGACGTCCATGGCGAAGTTCGCCAGCAGCACCTCCATGACGAAGAAGGCGCCGGCGAACGGGGCGTTGTACGCGGCGGCCATGCCGGCCGCGACGCCGCAGCCGAGCAGGATCGCCTCGCGCCGGGGTCCGACCTTCGCGAAGTGCGCCACGCGCGACGCGAAGGCCGCGCCGAGCTGGATGATCGGTCCCTCGCGGCCGACCGAACCGCCGGTGGCGATCACGCACGCCGACGACAGGCTGCGCCCCACTGTCGAACCCATGCGCACCCGCAGCCGTCGCAGCGAGACGACCTCCATGAGGTCGGAGACGCCGAAGGCCGAGGTGCGCTTGACGAGCAGGCGCACCACGAGCGCGGCGGCGAGGCCGCCGAGCGTGGGCACGAGCAGGCGCTCCCACCAGGGCAGCGAGCGGGCCACGTCGAGGATGCGTCCCGTGCGGCGCGTGACGGTGGCCTGCAGGACGTCGACGAGTCCCTGGAAGCCGATGCCGCAGAACGCGCCCAGCACGCCCACCACGGCGGCGTGCACGTAGATGAGCGGTGCGCCCAGGGATGCTCGGGAGAGCTTCGACACGCGGCCGACGCTACGGAGGTCGACCGGCGAAGTAAAGCGCTCCGACCCCAACCGTCGCGTCAGCCGTCGAGCATCTCGATCGGCGCGGGCAGCAGCACGAGCAGCAGGCAGCCCGCGCGCGACGCCGGCCGGTGCGCGGACCCCGGCGCGTGCCGGACGTACGACCCCGCGCCCCAGGTCTGCGCACCGTCCTCGAGCGAGCCCTCGAGCACGTAGTAGGTCTCGCCGGCGGGATGCCGGTGCGCCCCGTACGCGGCGCCGGGCTCGAAGCGCAACAGCACCGCCGAGCGACCGTCGGCAGGATCGAACTCGAGCTTCTTCCACTGCACGCCCGGGTACGGGGACGGACGCCACGGCAACGCCGCCGCGTCGACCCGCACGCCCGGCGCGACCTCGGGCGTGTCCATGCGCGCATGGTGCGCGGGCGCGCTCGCCCCTGTCCAGCGCCGTCGCGTCGACCACGACGGCTCTCGGCGGTGGAGCCGAGCCTCACGGCCCGCGGAGCCCGAGCGCACGTCCGCGCGCGCTCGGTTCCGGCCGCGAGGGCGCGTAAGATCGGATCCGACGGGACGGACCGCCGCCCTTCTCCCCCGCCCGCGAGCCCTCCATTGGTGCGCACGAGCCTGCTCGCCGCCGTCGCCGTGGTGCTCTACGTGGGCGTCAGCACCTGGAGCTGGGTGACGAGCCCGCCGGCGCCCGCGCGCGATCCCACGTCGACGAGCGCCCGGGCACGGGACGGCAGCGAGGCCGACGAAGGTCCCGCGACGTCGCACCCGGTCGGCGAGCCGACGCCGGACGCCCCCGCGACCGGCCGCGACACGCCCGCCCCCGCGCCGTCGCAGATCCCGAGCGGCGACGCACCGCGCAACGAGCCGCCGCGCGGGCACGTCCCGCCGCCGCCGGACGACTGGCCGCCGAGCGACGTCGAGGCGACCGCGGACCCCGGGGACGTCCCCGACGGGACGAACGCCGCGGCGCCGATCGAGCGTCCCGACGCGGCGATGAGGCTGCGACCGCGCGGCGAGCCGGTGGGCGTGCGGCTCGAGTACGTCACGCGGCTCGACCTCGAGCTCGACGCCGAGATCGACGTGGGACTCTTCAGTCCCTCGGTGACGTACGAGATGCGCGAGAGCGAGACGCTGCGCGTCGAACGGCTGGCGCCGGTCGACGGTCGCGCCGCACACGCGGTCGAGTACGTCGTCAGCCGCCAGACGCGCACGCTGCCCATCGTGGGCAAGAAGCAGGACGAGCACCGCGTGCACGGCAAGTCCTACATCGCGGTCGACGACCCCGCGGGCGGCCTGCCGCAGGTCACCAAGACCAGCGGCAAGAACACCGGCAAGCCCGCGCCCGAGAAGGACGTCGCCATCATCGGGCGCACCCTGGCCACCGTGGCGGGAGATCCGCCGCTGGCGTCGGTCGTGCACGGCGTCGACCTGCCGCTCGACCCGGGTGACACGATCGCGCTCGACAGCCAGTCGGCCAAGCGCATGCTCGGCCTGCCCATCGAGCAGCTCGAAGTCGACGACGTGGTGCTCGTGCTGCGCTCGGTCGACGGCCCGCGCGGCACGTTCGACGTGACCGCGCGCCTGCGCGGCGAGGCCGAACTCGGCGACGGCAGCGTGGGACTCAAGGGCAAGCTCGCCGGGACGTGCGTCGTGCTGGCCGACGGCGCTCGCGTCGAGTCGCTCGACCTCAAGGGCCGCATCTCCGTCGAGCAGGACGCCCGCTCGGGCGGGATGATCGCCACCTCGGGCTCGGGTCCGCTCGCCATCCACCGCAGCGTGAGCGTGGTCGACGGCTGAAGGACGGCGCGCGTCAGCTCCAGCGCAGGACGATCTTGCCGAACTGCTGCTGCGACTCGAGGCGCTCGTACGCGGCCCGTCCGTCGGACGCCTCGTAGACGCGGTCGATCACCGGCGCGACGGCACCCGACAGGAACAGCGCGACGACCTGCCGGAACTCGTGCATGTCGCCCATCGTCGAGCCGACGATGCGCTGCTGGTTCCAGAAGACCCGCGCCAGGTCGGTGGTCGGCGCGGGTCCCGACGTGCAACCGCAGGTGACCAGCGTGCCTCCGCGGGCCAGCGACTTGAGGCACGCCAGGTGCGTCGCCGCGCCGATCGAGTCGACGCACACGTCGACGCCGCGCTTGTGCGTCAGTCCGCGCACCTCGCGCGACCAGTCCGTCCCCGAGTCGAGCACCGCGTGGTCGGCGCCGAGTTCGAGCGCGCGCGCCAGCTTCTGCTCGCTGCGGCTGGTCACGATCACGCGGCATCCCAGGTGCTTCGCCAGGGCCAGCGCGGCCAGCGCCACGCCGCCGCCGATGCCGGTGACGAGCACGAGGTCGCCCGCGCGCACGCCGGCGCGCGTCACGAGCATGCGCCAGGCGGTCAGGTGCGCCAACGCGAAGGCCGCCGCGGCGACCGGGTCCGCGTCGCCGACGTCGAGCACGTTGCCCACGGGAGCGGTGAAGCGCTCGCGATGCGTCCCCGGTCCGTGCTCGCCGATCATCGCCAGATCGGGCGCCGCGGGCATGCGCTCGGGGTGCGGACGCTCGGGAACCGGCACCGCCGCGTCGAGCAACACGCGCCGTCCGAGCCACGCGGCGTCGACCCCCTCGCCCACGGCCTCGACCACGCCGGCGCCGTCGGACCCTCCCACGTGCGGCCAGGCCAGGGTGATGCCGGGCATGCCTCGCCCGACCCACAGGTCGAGGTGGTTGAGCGCCGAGGCCTCGGTGCGTACGAGCACCTCGCCGGGCCCCGGCTCCGGCGTCGCCGCGTCGTGGACGAACTCGACCTGTCCGGCGACCGGGCTGCCGGTCGCGCGCACGATGAGGGCTCTCATGGGACGCATGCTAACCAGCGCCGCGCACACGAGGCGAGGACACGGCCCCCGGAAGTCGGGGACCGAGGCTGCTAGACTCGTGCGACATGAGAACCGTCCTGCGCGCGGCCGTGGTGCTGGCCTCGCTGTGCTTCGCGCGCAGCAACCCGCCTGCCGGCGACGCGGACGAGGCGATGGCGGAGCGTCCGGCGCCGGTCGTGGACGCTCGGTTCGCCCCGCTGCGCCTGCCGACCGTGGACGGCGCCCGCAGCTTCGACCTGCCCGGCGCCGCACGAGGTCCCACGCTCGTGCTGGCCTTCGCCGCCTGGGACGCGACCTCGCGCCGGCTCGTCGACGCCTGGGACGACGCCACGCGCGAGGCCCGCGCGGCGCACGAGCTGCAGCTCTTCGGCGTCGCGCTCGACCAGCATCCCGAGCGGGCCGAGCTCTTCGCCCTCGACCACGGCCTCGACTGGCCCGTGCTGTGGGACCCGTTCGACCTGCTCGAGATCGACGACGTCCCGCGCGCGTGGCTGCTCGACGGGGAGGGACGCGTGCGGGCGGTCGATCCCGCGCCGGACGCGTGGCGCGCGGCGCTCGTGGACGCGAGCGACGCGTCCGCGGACGGGGTCCCGCCGTTCGACGAGGAGGCCGCCGCGAGGGCGTTCGGCATCTCCGAGGAAGAGACGCCGTTCCTGGTGCCGCAGCTCTTCGACGCCACGCCCGGATCGTCGGCGGCTTCGGCCTGGCGAGGTCTCTCGCGCCTGCTGCTCATCGCGCCGTGGGCGTTCGACGCCGCCTCGTTCGAGTTCGGCCTGGGCGCGCTGCAAGCCTACGTCGACCGACATCCGGACGACACGTGGGCGCGTTTCCGGCTCGGCGTCGGGTGGAGGATGCGCTTCGACCGCAGCGTGGCGCAGCCCGGCGACTTCGAGTCCGCGCTCGCCTGCTGGCGTGCCGCGTCCGCGCGGCGTCCCCGATCGCGGGTCTTCGCCGAGCGCGCCGAGCAGTACGGGCCGCAACCCGACGGCGACGAGGCTCCCTACGGCTGGATCGACGCCGCCGCGGCGCGGGTCGCGGCGCGAGGAGTGTCCCCGCCGCACGCGTTCCGCGCGCCGACGGCCGGCGAGCGGGGACGGGTGCCGCCCGACGCAGCTCGGCCGCCGGCCCCGCGCGACCCGACGGACGCCCAGCCCGCCGACGACTCGTGGTTCACGGTCGAGGTCGTGGTCGTCCCGGCCGCCGGGACGGAGGTCGAGCGCACGCGGGTGCACCTCGGCGTCGTCCCCGACGAAGCCCGCGACGTGGCCTGGTGCAACCCCGACGGCCCGCTCGAGGCCCGCATCGAGGCGGCGTCCCTGCCCGAGGGGTGGAGCATCGAGCAGGCCGTGCTCGTGGCGGGCGACGACCCGGCACCACGCTCCCAGGAGGCGCGCTGGGTCGAGTTCGGGCTCGTCCATCCGCCCGGCGCGTCGGGCCGCGTGAGGGTCACGGTGCTCGTCCCGGCGGCCGCCGACGGCGGAGCCTGTCGGCTGCTGCGCAGGGACGTGGACGTCGCCCTGCCCTGACCCCGGGGCCCTGTGCCGATCGTGGGGATTCCGCCCCAGAACCGGCGATTTCGCGACGAAACGTTGCCTCGACGTCACACACGATCCCGGCGTCCAGGAGTAGTGTGATCACTCTCCCATCAACTGGTGGCCGGGTCCCGACGACCCTCCAGCCTTGCTGGCCCGGCCGCATCCATCTCCCCCAGAAGAGTCCCAGTCCCCATGAGAGCATTCTGCATCCTGGCGACGGCGGCCGTCCTCGCTCCCGTCGCGAACTCCCAGCTCACCGACCTGCAGTCCGGTCGGAACTTCCCGACCGCGGCCGCGGCCTTCGGCACCGGCCGATCCGAGAACATCGACCCCGGTGACGTCGACAACGACGGCGACTACGACGCGGTGGTCGCGAACGGTGGCGACGGTGCCGCGCAGCTCAACACGATCTACATCAACAACGGCGGCATCCAGGGCGGCGTGATCGGCACGTTCTCCGACCAGTCGGCGACGCGCTTCGTGCACACGCCGGCCGACACGAGCCGCGACTGCGAGCTGGTCGACTTCGACGCCGACGGTGACCTCGACGTCTACATCAGCAACCGTGGCACGACGGTCAACGGCGGCGAGCCCTCGCGCGCCTACATCAACCAGGGCGGCCTGCAGTTCGGGTCGGTGGGCTACTTCTTCGAAGGCACCGACGACTTCTGGGGCACGCTCATCTCGGTGCCGCTGACCGACGAGGTCGGCGTGCAGGACCACAAGGGTCCCTTCCGCGACTTCACCTGCGACTGCGACTTCGGCGATCTCGACGACGACGGCGACATCGACCTGTTCCACAGCAGCTACGGCCCGAACATCTCGGGTGACCACGACAGCCGCATCTTCATGAACGACGGTGCCGGCGTGTTCGACGAGCACTGGCCGTGGGTCGATCCGGGCGGGGACATCAAGCTGCACACGATCGACATCGACCTGACCGACCTCGACAGCGACTACGACCTCGACGTCTTCGCGAGCAGCCGCGACAGCCAGGCGCGCGTCTACCGCAACAACCTCTACGGCGGGACGGGAGCGGGCGCGCTCTTCACCGACATCACCCAGTCGGCCCTGCTCGACCAGGGCGCGGGACTCGCCGCCGGCAGCAACTACGAGTCGGAATACGGCGACATGGACGGCGACGGCGACTTCGACGTGTGGGCCAAGAACTACGGGCCGAACACGACCGACGTCACGCTCGAGAACATCGGCGGCCTGAAGTTCCAGAAGGCCGACTGGATCCGCGGTGACCCGGCGGTCGACGAGAACGAGGTCGACTTCTTCGACTACGACAGTGACGGCGACCTCGACACCTTCGTGGCCAACTTCGGCGGCACGAACTGGATCTACCAGAACGGCACGAACGACGGCGTCGACGTCTCCCTGGGCAAGATGTTCCGCACCGGAACGACGTCCGGCGGAAGCCTGGCGTCCTGGCCCGAGGACCCGACCTCCGGCAACGGCGGCACCACGCTCGACGCCGATTGCGCCGACATGGACGGCGACGGCGACCCGGACGTGCTGCTCTCGAACGACGGCAACCAGCAGAACCGCTACTGGGAGAACGTGCTGGGCGTCCCCGACACCCACGCGCCGACCTTCCAGCTGCTCACCGTGCAGGGCGACAAGTCCGACGGCACCGAGACGCCGATCCACGCGCAGCTGCGTGACAACGCGGCGTACTACATGGTGTCGCTCTACAACGTCGACCTGATCTACACCGTGAACGGCGGCCCCGCGCACTGCGTCCAGATGTTCAGCCAAGGCAGCATGCAGTTCCGCGGCGTCATCCCGGCCGCGGTCAACGGCACGGTGGCGTACCACGTCGAGGCCACGGACGACGCCGGCAACACGGCGGTCTCGCCCACGCACTCCTACGTGCAGACCTCGGCCGCCAGCTCGCTGTGGGCCGGACTCGGCTGCGGCACGCAGGGCGTCAAGGGCGACCCGTACCTGAAGGCCTGGGGCGACCTGACCGCGGGTTCGACCGCCACGCTCGACCTCGAGGACGCCGCGCCGAACGCGATCAACGCGCTGTTCATCAGCGCGTCGTCGACCGCCGTGCCCTTCAAGGGCGGCCTGCTGTGGACCTTCCCGGTGGCGGTGACGCTGAACGTGTTCACCGACGCGGGTGGCCAGACGCTGGTCCAGTTCCCGTGGCCGGCGGGCATCCCGACGGGCACGCAGCTCTTCTGGCAGTACGCGATCCAGGATGCGTCCAACCCGACGGGCCTGACGATCAGCAACGCGGTGCGCAGCACCACGCCCTGATCATCTGACTCGCGAGTAGCAATTCCGGCCATGCGCCGGACCTGGACGCCCGCGCGACCTCACGTCGCGCGGGCGTCCTGCGTTCCGAGACCCGCCGGGAGCGTCTCGACGTGCGTCGCGCGTCAAAAAAATATGCACCGATTATGTGGCGCATGACGCGTCCGCGATCACGCCGCGACGCACGCAGGTGCAGCTCGCGTCACGCGTCGCGGCGTGATCCGTGATTCGCCGGATGCGCGCCGATATCGGACGCGGAGCGGCGAATCACGTCCGCACGCGGCGCGCGCGCGCGTCGCGCGCGAGACGCATCGAGGCACGCACCGGACGCGTGCGACGCGCACGACCGAGGGCCCGCGCGATCGGGACGAGCCTCTGTTTCCACTGGTCGATCTCCCGATCCTTGATAGGGTTGGCCTCGCCTTCCCTCACCTCGACGCCCGGTCGTTCGCGCCACCGGGGAAGGCCCCTCGCGCGGACGCCCCTCCCCGGATCCACCATCATGCGCAGTACCCTGCCCCTCGTGGCACTCGCGCTCCTGGCGCCTCTGACGTCCGCCCAGCTCACGGACCTCCAGTCGGGACGGAACTTCCCGACGGCCTCCGCGGCCTTCGGCAACGGCCGTTCCGAGAACATCGACCTGGGTGACGTCGACAACGACGGAGACTACGACGCGGTCGTCGCGAACGGCGGTGACGGAGCGGCGCAGGCCAACGGCATCTACATCAACAACGGCGGCGTCCAGGGTGGCACCATCGGCACCTTCAGCGACCAGTCGGCGACGCGCTTCGCGGGCACGCCGAACGACACCAGCCGCGACTGCGAGCTGGCGGACTTCGACGCCGACGGCGACCTCGACGTCTACATCAGCAATCGCGGCTCGACGGTCAACGGCGGCGAGGTGAGCCGTGCGTACACGAACCTCGGCGGGCTGCAGTTCGGCGCGGTCGGCTTCTACACCGAGACCACCGACTCGTTCTGGGGTTCCCTGATCTCCGTGCCCACGTCCGACGAGGTCGGCGCGCAGGACGGCAAGGGCCCCTTCAAGGACTACTCCTGCGACTGCGACTTCGGCGACCTCGACGACGACGGTGACGTCGATCTCTTCCACTCGAGCTACGGCCCGAACATCGGCGGCAACCGCGACAGCCGCATCTTCTTCAACGACGGCACCGGCGTGTTCAACGAGCACTGGCCGTGGGTCGACCCGGGCGCCGACATCCAGCTGCACACGCTCGACTTCGACCTGATCGACCTCGACGACGACTTCGACCTCGACGTCTTCGCGTCGAGCCGTGACAGCCAGGCCCGCGTGTACCGCAACAACACCAACGGCGGCACGGGCGCCGGCGCGCTGTTCACCGACATGACCCAGTCGGCCCTCATCAACACGGGTGCCACGCTCAACGGCTCGAACAACTACGAGTGCGAGCCGGGCGACGTCGACGGTGACGGCGACATGGACATGTACATGAAGAACTACGACGGCGGCGGCGGCGGCAACTACGACCGCATCCTGCGCAACAACGGGAACTTCACGTTCTCGAAGATGAACTGGATCAAGGGCGACCCGAACGTCGACGAGAACGAGATCGACTTCCTCGACTACGACGGTGACGGCGACCTCGACGCCTTCGTGGCCAACTTCAGCGGCACGAACTGGCTCTACCAGAGCGGTCTCGCCGACGGCCTGACCCCTGCCCAGGGACTCCTGCACCGCACCGGCACGACCACGGGCGGCAGCCTGGCCTCGTGGTCCGAGACGCCTGCGTCCGGCAACGGCGGCACGACGCTCGACGGTGAGTGCGGCGACATGGACGGTGACGGTGACACCGACATCCTGCTCGCGAACGACCAGAACCAGCAGAACCGGTACTGGGAGAACGTGCTGGGCGTGCCCGACACGCACGCGCCGACGTTCCACCACATCGAGAGCCAGGGCAACAAGTCGGACGGCAGCGACACGGTCCTGCACGTCGAGGTGCGCGACAACGCCTCGTTCTACGTGGTCGCGTACTACGACGCCGACCTGATCTACACGGTGAACGGCGGAGCCGAGCACTGCGTGCAGATGTTCTACCAGGGCGGCGAGACGTTCCGTGGCGTGATCCCCGGTGCGGTGAACGGCAACGTCGCCTGGCGCGTCGAGGTCACGGACGACGCCGGCAACAAGGCCGTGAGCAGCACGTTCAACTACACGCAGACCTCCTCCTCGAGCAGCGAGTGGGTCGGCCTGGGTTGCGGCACGCAGGGCATCGCGGGCGATCCCTACCTGCACATCACGGGAAGCCAGACGGCCGGCTCGACGGTCACGGTGAACCTCACCGACGCCGCGCCGAGCGCCATCAACGCGCTCTTCCTGAGCGCGTCGTCGACGCCGGTGCCCTTCAAGGGCGGCACGCTGTGGACCTTCCCGGTGGCGGTGACGATCAACGTCTTCACCGACGCGGGCGGCCAGACGCTGTTCCAGCTCGCCTGGCCGGCGGGCGTGCCCTCGGGCACCCAGCTCTTCTGGCAGTTCGCCATCCAGGACGGGTCCAACCCGACGGGACTCACGATCAGCAACGCGGTGCGCGGCACCACGCCCTGATCGGCGACTTCCGTGCCTGACCCGGGCTCCGGCCCGAGCGTGCGGCCCCCGCGTGACTTCGCGTCACGCGGGGGCCGTCGCGTTTGCGGAGGGGATCTCTGCGTGCTCCGATGTCGGCGAGGAGGACTCCGCATGCCGCCGACCCGACGACTCGCCCTGCTGCTCGCGCTGTACACGGCGGGCGCCTGCGCCTCGCACGGTGCGCCCCGAGCCGAGCCCGCGTCGAAGGGCGCTGCCGCGCGCTCGTCCACCGACGAGCACACGGATCCGGTCCAGGACGGCGACCACGTGTCCGTGGCCGAGCCAGAGCCCGAGCCCGTCGACCCGCCCGCACTCGCGGAGGCGCCGGACGCGCCGCCCGCCGTGCCGTGGGCGGTCGCCGAGGCCGACGCGCTGCGTCCGCTCGTGCACACGGCGGTCGCGCGCGCGTTCCTCGACGCCGCGCGTGCGCTGCCCGCGGGACGGGCCCGCACGTTGCAGCGCGACACCGACGGACGCTGGCTCGACGAGTCCGAGCTGGCCGACGTCCCGCAGCAGGCGCGCTCGGCGGTGGTGGTCACCGCCGACTCGTACTACGTGACGAAGTACGGTTCGCCACTGGCGTACGTGCGCGTGCTCGAGCGCCTCGGCGACGCGGGACTCGGGTCGCTGCGCGGCAAGCGCGTGCTCGACTTCGGCGCCGGCACGGTGGGACACCTGCGTCTGCTCGCGCTGGCCGGCGCCGACGCGGTGGGCGTCGACGTCGACCCGTTCCTGGCCGCGCTCTACGCGCAGCCCGGTGCGAGCGGCGAGGTCGACCGCTTCGACGCGTCGTCCGGCGGCAGCGCACGACTGTTCATCGGCTCGTGGCCCGGCGACGAGACGCTGCGCGACGCGGTGGGCGCGGGCTTCGACGTGATCACGAGCAAGAACACGCTCAAGCGCGGCTACATCCACCCCGAGCAGGAGGTCGACCCGCGCCTGCTCGTGCACCTCGGCGTCGACGACGCGACGTTCCTCGCGCACGTGCATGACGCGCTCGTCCCCGGCGGCCTGTTCGTGATCGTGAACCTGAGCCCGGCGCAGGACACGACGGGCACGCGCTACATCCCGTGGGCCGACGGACGCTGTCCGTTCACGCGCCAGGACTTCGACACCGCCGGCTTCGACGTGCTCGTGGACGACGAGATCGGCGACGAGGCGGCGCGCGACATGGGTCGCGCGCTGGGCTGGGACGAGCAGGGGATGGACCTCGAACACGATCTCTTCGAGCACGCCACGGTCGTCCGCCGCCGCGAGCCGTGACGCACGCGCCGCGCGCGGACCCGCCCGGGGCCGGCCGCTCGCATCGACCGTTTTCGATGCAGAGCCGATCGGGCGGCCGGTTCGGGGTGCATCACGACCCAACGAGCCGTCATCGCGGCCGTCCCCCATCGGGAGTATGATCGGCGATCGCATGGGACATTCGCCCCAAGCCCGGTCGTCCCGCGAGGGACCCCCGGATGCGAGCCGTCCGATGGAATCCCATCACATCCCCTGACCGTACACGCACCGTGGCTGGACGCACTCGCGTCCTGGAGCCGTGGAGGCCCCCTTCGACTCCCCCCTGCATGTCGCCTCCACCGGCCCGGACCGCGAGGCCCTCGGACCCATCGGGTCCGAGGGCCTCGCCCTTCGCGGCGAGGCGCGCGACGACGCACGGGCCGCCGGACGGTATCGTGTCGCGATGCTCGACGTCGCGCTGCCCGATCATCCGTCGCTCGAGGCCGGCCTGCTCGTCGCGACGTTCGCCGAGCCTCTGGGCGCGCTGCCCGTCCCGGAGTTCCTGGGGGAGTTGCTGCGGCCCGATGCCCGGGCGCCGCTCTCGTCCGACGATGACGTGCGCGCGGCCGTGCGCGACCTGCTGCGCCACGGCGGCTACAAACCCACGGGACGCGGCAAGCCCAGCTCCGAGTACCTCGTCCGCGCGGTGGCCGAGCAGCGCCTGCCGTCGATCAACCTCGCGGTCGACGCGTGCAACGTGGTCTCGCTGCACAGCGGCCTGCCGATCAGCGTCGTCGACCTGGAGCGCGTCCGTCCACCGCTCTCGATCGCCCACGGCGAGGCGGACGCGTCCTACGTCTTCAACGCGTCGGGACAGCAGATCTCCGTGGCCGGGCTGCTGTGCCTGTGCGACGCCGACGGTCCGTGCGCGAACGCGGTCAAGGACAGCCAGCGCACCAAGACCCACGCCGGGACGCGCTCCACGCTCTCGGTGATCTGGGGCACCCGCAACTCGCCGGGACGCACCGCATCCGCGCTGGCCTTCTACGCCGAGCTGCTCGAGCGCGCCGGCGCGCGGGTCGAGACGTCCTGCGCGGGGTGAGGCGCGTGCACCGCGTGGTGCGATCAACCCGCTCGCGGATCGATGACGTATGCTGCCGGGTCGCGCGGGGCCCGTCCCGCGCGGCGCGCGGACGACCTCGTCGCCTGCGCGAACCGCCCCCGTCCGTCGAGACCACCCGCGAGAGCCCGCGCCGACCATGACGCAACGCACGCCCCGCCGTCCCCGCATCGCGCTCGCCGCCCTGGTCGCGGCGTCGCTCGCTCTTCCGTCCACGCTCGCGGCGCAGGAGCCGGCCGACGCCCCGGCGTCCGACGAGACGCCCAAGGCCGCCGAGGCCGAGAAGGACGACCGAGTGGTGACGCACCACGAGATCGAGCTGCACGGCGAGACGATCACGTACACCGCGACGGCCGGCACGATCCCGCTCAAGCAGGAGGACGGCAAGGTCAAGGCGAACATGTTCTTCGTGGCCTACACGCGCGACGGCGTCGACGCCGCGTCGCGCCCGGTCATGTTCACCTTCAACGGCGGACCCGGCAGCTCGTCGGTCTGGCTGCACCTGGGCGCGTTCGGACCGAAGCGCGTCCCGATGGGCGACCCGCCAGGTCAGCCCGCCCCGCCCTACCTCCTGCAGGACAACCCGGACTGCCTGCTCGACGTGACCGACCTCGTGTTCATCGACCCGGTCACCACCGGCTACAGTCGCGCGGTGCCCGGTGAGGACGACGGCCAGTTCCACGGCGTCGACGAGGACATCCGGGCGGTGAGCGAGTTCATCCGCCTGTGGACGACGCGCAACGAACGCTGGCCGAGCCGCAAGTTCCTGGCCGGCGAGAGCTACGGCACGACGCGCGCAGCCGGCCTGGCGGAATACCTCCAGGACCACGACGGCATGTACCTCGACGGCATCGTGCTGGTCTCGTCCATCCTCCAGTTCGCGACGACGAGCTTCGACGCGGGCAACGACCTGCCGTACGCGCTGTTCCTGCCCACCTACTGCGCCACGGCCTTCTACCACGGACGCCTCGCACCCGAGCTCGAACGCGACCTGCCCTCCACGCTCGAGGCCTGCGAGGCCTTCGCGCTCGGCGACTACTGGACGGCCCTCGCCCGAGGATCGTCGTTGCCCGCCGACGAGGAGCGCCGCATCGCCGAGCAGCTCGCGCGCTTCACCGGCCTGTCGGTCGACTACGTGTTGCACGCCGACCTGCGTCTCGAGATCGGCCACTTCTGCAAGGAACTGCTGCGTGACCGCGAGCTCACGGCCGGACGCCTCGACTCGCGCTACCTCGGCACCGACAGCGACGGCGTCGGCGGGACGTACGAGTACGACCCGAGCTACGCCGCGATCCAGGGCGCGTACACCGCCGCGCTCAACGCATACGTGCGCAGCGACCTCGGCTACGAGAGCGATCTGCCGTACGAGATCCTGACCGGCCGCGTCCACCCCTGGAACTTCGGCGGCGGACAGGGCTACGTGAACACCGGCGAGTCGCTGCGCCAGGCCATGACCGCCAACCCGCACCTGCGCGTCCACGTGGCCAACGGCTACTTCGACCTGGCCACGCCTTTCTTCGCCACGCGCTACACCTTCGACCACCTCGACCTCGACGCGGCACAACAGCAACGCGTCACGATGTCCTACTACCCCGCCGGCCACATGATGTACATCGACGCCGCCTCCGCCGCGAAGCTGCGCGACGTCGTGGCGGAATTCATCCAAGGGTAAGGGGGAGGGGACTGCAAGGTCGGCCTGAGGCGCGACGCGTCGGACGACGTGGGACTGCGGCCAGGTGGGGGAACACCTGGCCTCCGTCCCACATCGCCCGCCGCTGATCGCGCGGCGCTCCCTTCGCGAGATGAAAGGATGGACTGCTTGGCGGACGCGAGCAAAGTGGCGACGTGACGCGGCGCCCACCCCGCACGCGCGGCGCTTCTGGGCGCGGTGTGCGCGCCCGCTGACCATCGTCACGCTGCATCGCGCAGCTTCGGACAGTCCTCGCCGCCTGCGGCGGCTGCGGAACTCGCAGCGCGCTGGGCATGTGCCTCGGGGCGCGCATTCCGGAGCGGGAGGAAGCTCAGCGCGCTGGGGCGCGGCTTCGCGGCGAATCGGAGAGGGTGTCGAGCCAAAGGATCTTTCGAAGCTGGTGGTGCGCGCCGCCGGGGTGAGTCTCGTGCGTGAGCATGATCGCGAAGGCTGACGGCTTCGAGCTGCGTGCCGGCTCGGGACGGCGCGCCGTCGCGCGCGAATCGCCGACGGCGCTGCGGCCGATCCGCTGCGAGTCGGCGGGACATGCAGGCGCGTCGTTCGCGCGCCCGGCATCGAGCGTGCGGACCGGAGGAGCGCAGGGGGCGATCGCCCCGCGAGTTCCGCAGGCGCCGCAGGCGCCGAGGACTGCTCGAGCGGGGCGGTCGCCCCCGAGCACCCGGAGTGTCCGCGCACACGGATCTCCAGCCCGCGAGCACTCGCGTGGAGTCGCCCCCGCCGATTCGCATCTCCACCCCACCCCGCCGTCCAGCCGATGGAACCTCACGCGACTCGGGTACCATCCGTCCCCGATGAGCGCGAACGACGGAGAGATCGTGGGCAAGGACGAGCGACGCGACGCCGAGCGCGCGGTGGTCAAGGACCACCGCTGGGCCATCGACCGGCTGCTCGGTCTGCTGCGGGACGAGCACCAGGCGGCGGCCCGTGAGCGCAACCGCGCGGTGGCGCTGCTGCTCGGGGTCCCGGCTCTGTACGGCATCGTCGCCGTCGTGCGGCCGACGTCACCCGAGCCGGGGTCGGCGCTGCCGGCGCTGCGGGTCGTCACGCTCGTGGCCGTGATCGTGGCCGTGGTCCAGTGGATGGACGTGGCGCGCCGGGCCGATCCGCCGGCGGTGCCGCTCGACGACCTGGGCTACGACCCGGCGGGACGCGCCCCGCGCGAGCGGCTGCTGGCCCTGCGGCGCGGGCTGGAGGGCCGCGTCCAGCAGGCGCGCAACGCGTCCGGTCGCCGCGACGCCGTGGTGCGCCGCGCATGGCTCGCCACGTCGTTCGCGCTGCTCGGACTCGCGCTGCTGCTGACCCTCGCCGCGCTCGGCTAGAGCGCCGCGATCCGCGGTCGGACGCGCTCCCGCGACCGTGACCGGACTCCCCCGGACGCGACGCGGGCCGCGCCGCGTCTCCGCGGCACGGCCCGGTCACGGTCTCGCGCAGGACGTCAGCGGCGCAGGCGCGGCGCGCGCAGGCCCGAGACGAGGTCGACCTCCTGGGGCGAGAAGCGCTCGATGAGATCGGCCGACCAGGCGCGCAGGTCGCCGTCGTCGGGGAAGTTCACGAGCTCGTGCTCGCGCGTGGCGAGCGCGCTGGACGACTCGGCTCCCACTCCCTTGGACAACGCTTCGGCGAGCTCGGCGGAGACCCGGGCGGCATCGACACGCTCGGGCAGGTCGGGCTGCCCGAAGAAGATCGGCGCCTGCGAGAGGTCGAGCACGGGCTGCCCGTCGGAGCCGCGCGGCGCCGGCACGAGCGCCACGAGCTGCCCCGACGGATAGCCGGTGTTGAGCTTCTCGGCCGTCTGCGCGCCGACGTACAGCACCGGCTCGGCGGCCTGGCGCGGGTGCAGCAGCTCGGGGTCGGCGGACAGCACGAGGATGAGTCCGGCGTCGTACTGCGGACGCTCGGCGCGACACCAGTACGTGGCCGGTTCGTCGAGGGTGAACGGCCAGACGCCCACCACGGTCACCGGCAGCGCCGACGGGTCGGCCGGCAGGGGCGGAGGTCCGTCGTCGCGGACGGAGCGCATCACGGCGGTCGTCCCCGCGGCGAGCGCGAGCACGACGGCGAGGACGGCGAAGGTCTTGCGGGTTGCGAACATGACTGTCTCCGTCACTCCGAGATCAGCTCGAGGTCGTCGAGCCCGAGGCGTCCCTGGGCGGTTCCCCAGGAGGGTCCGAAGCGGAACGTGACGGCCGCCAGGTCGGTCAGGTCGACCCCGCTGCCGTCGCGCGTGAAGTCTTCCAGCCGGATGCGGATCGTCTCGAACTCGTTGTTCCAGCCGGGGGCACCGGTTCCGCAGCCCGTGCGCTGGTAGGGTTCCTCGACGCCGCCGCCGAACACTCCGATCGGGATGTCGCTCGTGTGCCCCGCGCCGTCGCGCAGTTCGACGGTGAACTGCTGGTCGTCGAGCACGGCGGTGGTGAGCGGGTCGCGCGTCGACTGGCAGGCGCGGAACGAGAGGAAGGCGAACTGCGCCGCGTCGGTGCCCTGTCCCGTGACCTCGAACGTGAGCTCGCTGTCGGACGTGTACTCGAACACCAGACCGCGCGTCTCGTCGACCGGACGACCGAAGGTCATGCCGTTCATCGAGTCGCCGTCGGCCGTGAAGTTGCTGTCGGTATCGTCGAGCACGTCCTCGAACAGGTCGGAGACCGTGCCGGTCACGGCGCCGCCCGAGCTCGACACGAACCAGTCGGGGTTCGCCTGGAAGTCGTCGATGGCGAACTTGCCCTCCTCGACGCCCTGACGGTACGTGAGGTTGACCACGACGCACGGGTCGGTCGGCGCACGGATGGGCTTGAAGCTCTCCCACTGGCGCCAGAGGAAGTCCTCGGCGGGCAGGTTGCCGTAGACGTGGTGCGCCACGAGCGGCAGCAGGTAGCCGCGCATGATCGCGTGCGTGTTCGCCTTCCCGATCAGGCACGGGCCGGATGCCACCGACCCCGTGCTGTTGTGGAAGTCGCCGTGGCCCGCGCCGTACAGGCAGATCGTCCCGCGCTGGTTCGTGGCGCGGTCGGAGACGTGATACGACTGGGTCACGTTGCTGCTCGTGCAGCCGTTCACGTCGTTGTCAGCGGCGCCCACCCACACGTGCGTCTTCTCGTCGTGCGTGTTCGTCAGGTTCGGACCGTCGAAACCCGTGGGCGCGATCGACGAGACCAGCGTGATGTCGTCGATCGAGTAGTTCACCGGCACCTCGACGCCGTCGTAGAGCCGATCGTAGGCGATGGCGACGCCCTCGCCGCCGCGGCTGTGGCCGATCCAGACGATGTGGTGCGTGTCGACGTGCCCTTGCAGCACGCCGCCGTCGATGATGTCGAGGTTGCCGAGGAACCACTCGGTGTTCGAGAGCGTCGTGAGCGAGGCCGCCTCGACACCGGGGACGGTGTTGTTCTGGTGGCTCATGACGATGTAGCCGTAGCTCGCCATGTGGTCGCCGATGTGGTCGTACCACTGGTAGTTGTGGCCGTTGCCGTGGCTGACCACGATCAGCGGCAGCTCGCCGAGCTCGGCGATGTTGCTGGGATAGAAGGTGTTCTGTCCCAGGAACGAGCCGCCCGAGTAGAGCGTCTCGGTCACGGCGTACGGCCCCGGCTGGGTCAGGTCGTGGACGATGTAGAGCCCGGCCTCGACGTCGTCGTAGCCGTCGATCAGGTCGTCGGGACCCAGGTGCCCGTCACGATCGAGGTCGATCACGACGTCGAACGGCACGCCGATCTCCGGACCCACGCCGCCCGACAGCGAACCGCCGTCGACCTGGATCGTGTTGGCCGTGATCGAGCCGGCCACGAACGTGAAGGCCTCGGCGCCACCGGCCGTCGCGTCGGTGAGCGTGTCGTCGAGCGCCCACTCGGCGGGCGTCTTGCTCGGCACGACGTAGATGTCGGCCGTGACCCCCACCACCTCGGGGTGCTGGGACGGGTCGACCGCGACGTGCAGCGTCTCGCCCTCGTTGAACGCGCGCACGAACATGAAGTGCGGGTACGACGGCAGCGGCTCGCCAGCGAGCTGCACCGAGCGCCGACGCAGCGTGAGCGACGCGCCGTTGCTGTAGTCGTAGTCGTGCGGCGAGACGGCGTCGGCCACGGCGGCCACCGCGTAGAGCGGCACGCCGAAAGCGTCCAGTTCGGGCGGCAACGCGATGTCGAAGGCCAGCTCTCCCCCGCCCGGGACGGGCGGCAGCGCCAGCACCAGCAGAGCCGGCGAGAAGCCCAGGTCGAGCAGGTTGCCGAACAGCGACGTCGGCCCCGGATCGGTGTCGAGCATCAGGAACACCGGAGCGCCGGGCGTGCCCGTGATCGTCCAGTGGGTGGTGTCGCCGGGGAAGGCCGTCGCGGCGGTCACGCCGTCGATGGCCAGATCGGAGGCACGACCGGTGGGGGCCAGGCCGGCCAACATCGCCAGGGCGGCGACGCAGGACATCGGATATCGCACGGGGAGGCTCCGCGGAGAAGTGGGACGCTCGGCGCTGCATCCTACACCGGTCTCGCCGGGCTGGGACCCCGTTCTCGGACCGGAATCGATGCCAGCCGATCCTTCCGGCGGACGCCTGGGTCAGCCGTCTCGGAGCCGCGCCGAGCGCCCGGAGGCGCGCTCGACGCCGCTCAACCGTCGCTCGATCCGGGGTCGTCGGGGGCCGCCCCGGGCCCCCCGCTCGAACTCTCCGGGCCGGGATCGTGGTCCGTCGCGCCGGACGCGGCGCTCCCCGGGGGGCCACCGGTCGTCGCCTCGGAGGCCGCGCGCAGGGCCGCCTCGCGATCGGCGATGTGACGCTCCTGCGCGGCGGCCGCCGCGGGATCGCCCAGGGCCTCGAAGCGCCCCGCCAGCTCGCGACGCAGGCGCGCCTCCTCGGCCGCCCCGGGCGGGAAGCGCGAGAGCAACCGGTCGGCCTGCTCGAGCCGGAAGCGCGCCTCGGCGGGCGAGAGCGAGGCGTCCTCGCTCTCGTCGAGCAGCTCGCCGACCACGTCGGACACGGTCAACGCGGCCTCCGCGAGCTCACCCGGCCGGACCGATCGCTCCTCGAGCAGGGCCTCGACCGTGCGGCTGAGGCGCACCCGGTCGACGACCAGCAGGACCACGAGCACGACCAGCAGCAGCGCCGCCAGGACCTGCGCCAGGAGGCGTCCGCGCGCACGCGACGACTCGGTCTCGCCCGAGAGCGCCTCGACCGGCTTCTGCTCGAGCAGCCTTCCGAGATCGGCGGCCAGCGCGGCGGC
>JACKHS010000037.1 GCA_020638875.1 Planctomycetota bacterium | reverse complement strand
AGCCGCAGCTCGCCGTCGCCGCGCGCCTCGACCAGCGCCTCGTCGCCGACCGCGGGGCGCGGCGCGCGCTCGTCGAGGAACGCCGCGCGCGCCGCGCCGTCGAGCCACACCGTCGCGCGGTCGGGGAACACGCCCACGACGAGCGCGTTGGGCTCGAACGCCTGCGTCTCCTCCGCCGCGGCGCCGCGCTCGCGCAGCGCGCGCACGAGGTCGACTTGCGGCGCGGGCCGCATGACCTCGAACGTCTCGGCGTCGTCGTCCGCCGCGTCCCAGTCGCGTTGTCGCGTGCGTCGGCTCTTGTCGGCCTTGCCGCGCTGCTTCCGGTTCTCCGCGAGCAGCCGCTGTTCGTCGCGGCTGCGCGCCTTCTTGATCTGTCTCTGGTAGCTGCTCTTGATCGAGCGCTTGTACGTCTCGTCCGAACTCGACATGGGGGTTCGCTCTCCGGGGTCGGGTGGAGCGCGCTCGCGGCCCCTGGCGGGGCGGAACGGGAGCGCGGCTCGCGGCACGGGGCGCGCAGGTCGGGTCGCGACGGACCGGTGGCGCGCGGCGGAGCGGGCTCACCTCGCGGACGGCGGAATCGCCGCGCGGGGAGCGGGCCTCACACCGCGGCCGAAGAGCGAGGACGCAGCGCCGTACGGCGCGCGGCTCGGCTCAGACCGCGGTGGAGGCGCGGCGGGCGACAGGCTTCTGCGTCGTCATACTGGCCTCCAGATGTTCGGGGTCTCGGAGCGCGTCCGGGCACCGTGCGCGGACGACTCGCAGAAGCTAGCCCGGATCGCGGCGCTTGGGGAGGGGGTTCCTGTGGTTCGCTCCGCAGGGCCGCGCTACGCTGCCGCCGTGGACCACCCCCTGTTCGGCAAGGGACCCCGCCTGATCGGGGTCGTGCACCTGCGCGCGCTGCCCGGCGCGCCGCGCTTCGACGGCGACCTCGAGGACGTGCTCGCCTCGGCGCAGGCCGACGCGCGCGCGCTCGTGGACGGCGGCTGCGACGGCGTGATCGTCGAGAACTTCGGCGACGTCCCGTTCTTCCCGCGCGACGTGCCGCCGGAGACGATCGCGGCGATGGCGCGCGCGGTGGCGCGCGTGGTCGACCTCGCCGGCAAGGTGCCCGTGGGCGTCAACGTGCTGCGCAACGACGCGCGCGCCGCGCTCGGCATCTGCGCCGCGACGGGCGCGAGCTTCGTGCGCGTCAACGTGCACACGAGCGCCGCGGTCACCGACCAGGGTCTGCTCGAGGGCCACGCCGCGTGGACCCTGCGCGAGCGCGCGCGGCTGTGCCCCGAGGTCGCGATCCTCGCCGACGTGCACGTCAAGCACGCCAGCCCGCTGGGCTCGGAGTCGCCCGCGGAGGCCGCCGCCGACGTGGTGCACCGCGGGCTCGCCGACGCGGTCATCGTCACCGGCAGCGGCACGGGGCGGCCGCCCTCGCGCGAGGTGCTGGCGCACGTGCGTCGCCGCATCCACGGAACGCCTCTCTTCGTCGGCTCGGGCCTGACCGACGCGAACGCGCCGCGCTTGTTCGAGGCCGCCGACGGCGCGGTGGTGGGCACGTCGCTCAAGGTCGAAGGTCGGCTCGACGCGCCGGTCGACGCCGCGCGCGTGCGCCGCCTGCGCGAGCTGCTGGACGGCCTGCCCGAGCCGCTCGAGGACCTGCGGTTGTAGGCGCCGCTCAGCGCGGCGCGTCGACCGGCGCGGGGCCGGGCATCAGCACGACCTTGCCCAGGGGCTCGAGTTGCGCGCGCAGCTCCTCGGCCGGGCCGACCACGACGACGACGAGCCGCTCGGGGTCGAGGTGACGCGCGACGGCCTGGGCGACCTCTTCGGGCGCGAGCGCGCGCAGGCGCTCGGCGTGGCGCTGCCAGAAGTCGGAGGGGTACTCGTGGAAGGCGAGGTCGAGCGCGCGTGCGAGGCGCTTGAGCGGGCGGTCGACCTGGAACACCTCGGCGCGCTGCATGCGGCCGCGCACGAGCTCGAGCTCCTCGGCCGGGAGCGGCGCGAGCCCGCCGCGCAGGAGCTCCTGCAGGGCCGCGACGGCGGCGCCCACGGTCTCGTTGCGCGTGCTGAACGAGCCCTCCAGGCGGCCGGCGTGCTCCCAGCCGGGCGCGAAGTAGAGCGCGCCGTCGTAGACGAGCCCGAGCTCGGCGCGCAACCGCACCATCATGCGGTTCGACGAGCCGCCGTAGCCGACCGCGTACGACCACAACCCGAGCGCGGTGTAGTCGCCGTCGATGCGCCGCACGCCGGGCGCGCTGAGGCGCACTTCGCTCTGGCGCGCGCCGGGGTGGTCGACGAGACAGATGCGCGTGCGCGCCGGCTGCAGGAAGACCGGCGGCGCGGGCTCCGCGGCGGCGCGCGCGCGCGGCAGGCGGGCGAGCACGAGCTCGAGCTTGGCGCCCAGCGTCGCGGCGCGCACGTCGCCGATCACGCCGACGACGAGGCGGTCGCTGCCGAGGTGATCGCGGTGGTGCGCGAGCAGCTCCTCGCGCGTGACCGTCGCGAGCGTCGCCTCGCTGGCGGTGCGCGCCCAGGGCGAGTCCGCGCCGTGCACGGCCTGCGCGAGCGCGCGGTCCGCCAGCGTGGCGGCGCTGGTCTCGCGCGCGCGCAGGCGCGTCAGCAGGCGGCGGCGGCTCTTCTCGAGCTCCGCGGTCGGGTACGCCGGCGACACGAGCAGCTCGCCGATGGCCTCGAGCACGGCGTCGAGGTCCTCGGTCAGGCACGCGAAGTCGACGCGCAGCGCGTCGGGCGTCGCGCTCACCGTGAGCGTCGCGGCCAGCGCGTCGAGCCGGTCGTCGAGCACCGCGCCGGGCGTGGACTCGCTGCCGCCGCTGCGCAGCGTGTCGGCGAGCAGCTCGCACAGGCCGGCGCGGCCGGGCGGGTCGAGCGCGCTGCCGCCGCGGAACAGCAGCGTGCCGTCGACGAGCGGCAGCTCGTGGTTCTCGATCACGACGAGGCGCGCGCCGCGGCCGAGCTGCAGGCGCTGGGGCGCGGGCGGCGTGAAGGGCTGGAGCGGCGGCGTGCGCAGCTCGCGCGGGTGTTCGGGCAGCGGCGCGCCCTGGCGCGCGACGGCGGCCGGCGCGAGCGCGCCGAGCACGAGCAGCGCGAGCGCGAGCCCGCGCGTCATCGCGCTTCCTCCGGGGCGACCGGCACGAGCGTGACCACGTTGCGGTGCTCGGGCGCGAGGTACGTGCTCACGACGCGGCGCACGTCGTCGGCGTCGACGGCCTCGAGGCGCTCGACCTCGCGGAACAGGCCGCGCCAGCCGCCGCCCTTGGCCTGGTGCTCGCACAGCCCGTGCGCGAGCGACGCGTCGTCGCGCAGGCTGCGCAGGTGCTCGGCGCGCGCGGCGCGTTGCACGCCGGCCAGCTCGGCCGGGTCGGGCCCGTCCGCCGCCAGGCGCTCGATCTCGTCGTAGATCGCGGCTTCGAGCACCTCGGTCGAGACGCCGGTGATCGGGACGGCTCGCACGACGACGAGGCCGCACAGCTCGTCGCCGCCGAGGCCGGGCGACACGACGACCTCGCTCGCCAGCGAGTCCTCGCGCAGCAGGCGCCGCTCGAGCCGCGACGAGCGCGCCGAGCCGAGCAGGCGCAGCGCGAGGTGCAGCGCGGGCGTGTCGTCGTGCGCGAAGCCGGGCGCGTGCCACGCGATCTGCACCTCGGGCGGCGCGTCCCACGGCACCTCGAGCCGCCGCTCGGCGGCCTGCACCGGCGCCGGCGGCGTCGGCCACGCGCGCGGCGGACCGGCGGGGACGCCCGCGAAGTAGCGCTCGAGCAGCGTCGTGAGGTGCGGCACGTCGAAGTCGCCCACGATCGCGGTGGTGAGGTGGCGCGCGCCGTAGCCGGCCTCGAAGAACTCGCGCGCGGCGCGCCGCGTCAGGTGCGGCAGGTCGCGGCCGTGGCCGATGGTGGGGTGGCGGTAGGGGTGGTCGCCGTAGCTCAGCGCGAGCAGCTCCTCGCCGAGCACCTCGCGCGGCGACGACTCGATGCGGCTGAGGCGGTCCTCGAGCACCGCGTCGCGCTCCGCGTAGAACTCGCGCAGCACCGGGCGCGTGAAGCGCTCGGCTTCCATCCAGCACCACAGCTCGAGCTGGTTGGCGGGCAGCGAGACGACGAAGCGTGTCGCGTCGGCGGAGGCGTAGGCGTTGAGCGTGTCGCCGCCGCCGGCGTCCTCGAGCAGGCGGCTGTACTCCTCCGAGCGCGTCAGCGCGGCCGCGCGCTCGCGCGCCACCTTGAGCCGGGCGCGCGCGTCGCCGCGGGCCGCGGTGTCCGCCGCGTCGTCGAGCGCCTCCCAGGCCGCCACCGCCGCGTCGAGCTCGTCGAGCGCCTGGCGCTCCGCCGGCCAGTCGACCGTGCCGACGCGATCGGAGCCCTTGAAGAGCAGGTTCTTCATCAGGTTCGCCAGCCCCGTCGCCCCGGGCGGATCGTGGCGCGAGCCGGTGTCGACCCACGTCTCGAAGGAGATCACCGGCGCGTCGCTGCGCGGCAGCAGCACGAAGCGCCAGCCGTTGTCGAGCTCGAGCACCTCGACGCGCGCCTCGAGCGGCAGCGCGTCGCCCTCCTGCGCACGCGCGAGCGGGCCCGCGGCGAGCGCGACGGCGAGGACGAGCGAGGGGGCGGTGAGGAGGCGGCGGAGCACGGCGGCGGCGGTGCTCCTCTTGTACCGCCTGCGCGCGCCCGAGTAGCCTGCCGCGCGCCTTTTCGCGCTCCGCGACCTCCACCGCCCCGACACCGAGATGAGCCTCGAGCAGCACCGCGCCGAGTCCGAGGGACGCCTGCGCTTCGCCGTCCTGACCTTCAGCGACACGCGCGACGCGCAGTCGGACCGCGGCGGCGCGTACCTCGCCGAGCGCCTCGCGGAGGCGGGCCACGACGTGACGTGGCGCGAGCTCGTCAGCGACGCCGCGGCCGACGTGCAGGCCGCCGTGCGGCGCGCGGTGGCGCGCGCGGACGTCGACCTCGTGCTGACGACGGGCGGCACCGGCGTGGCGCCGCGCGACCAGGCCTACGACGCGCTGCGAGGGCTGTTCGACAGCGACATCCCCGGGTTCGGCGAGCTCTTCCGCTGGCTCTCCTACCAAGAGATCGGGAGCGCCGCGCTGCTCAGCCGGGCCGTCGGCGGCTTGCTCGCGGGCAAGGTGGTGCTGGCGCTGCCGGGCTCGCCCAAGGCGCTGCGCCTCGCGCTCGACGAGATCGTGCTGCGCGAGGCCGGGCACCTCGTCTCGCAGACGACCAAGACGTGAGCGGCCGCGCGGGGAGGCACCCCGCGCGGCCGCTCGTGATCGGTGTCGACGTCGCGCTCAGGCGATGCGGCGCAGCAGCGAGATGGTCGTCGTGAAGATGCGGTCGTCGTAGAACGCGTACGGCATGTCGGGCAGCTCGAACTCGACCGTGCACGAGTCGATGCCGCGCGTGAAGTGGACGTTGTAGTTCGCCCCGAAGATCAGCGAGGGCACCGAGATGTTCGTGAGCCGGTAGTCGGTGTCCTGCAGCGCCTCCTTGGTGCAGCCGGCGATCATGTTGCCCACCTCGCAGATCGCGTCGACGTTCTCCTCGCTGATGCTCTCCTGCTCCTCGAACAGCAGCTTGCTGGCGAGGTAGAGCATCGCGCGCTGGCTCATGTTGACCGTGAGCGTGCCGTTGCTGTCGCCGACCAGGCCGACCATGACCGAGATCTCGCGGCGGGTCTGCGTCAGGCGCGAGGCGCCGACCGAGGTGGGCGCCACGGCGGCCATCTCGAGGCCCTGGTTGGTGCCGGCGATGACGGCCTGGAGGAGGGAGTGCTGGATCGAGAGGGCGTTCGAGGTGAGCTCGGTCACGGGGGCTCCTGGGCGAGTGGGCGTCCGGGGGGGCGAGGCGGGGCGAGGCGGGGCGGCCTCGCCCCGCTTCTTCGGCCGCTCCGGGAGCCGCCCTTGACCCGCGCGGGCGGCCGATCCGCCACGCGCGCGCGGTCCGCGGTAGACTGGAGGGACTTCGGGCGAGCGGCGGCGCCCTGGGGACCCGGTCCGTCCGGCCCCGGGGCTCGGCGCTCGGCAGGGCGGGATCCCCCGCGAAAAAGGCCCGAAATAGGAAGTCGCAATCAGTGGCGAGACCGGCGCAGGCCGGGTAGGCTGATTCGACGCCGCCCTCCGGGGCGGTCCGGCTCGCACCACGAGTCCGTCCCTTCCCCGTTCCCACGACCAGGCAATCCACCCCCGCGGACCAGGGCGCGCGCCCCGGCGACGGGGGCTACGCGAGGGCGACCTCGCGATCGTGGTGACCGTACGTCACCACCTCACGAAGAGAGAACACCCATGAGCAGGAGAGCGATTCAACGCCGGTTGGCGTGCGTCCTCGGTACCTCTGTCGGGCTCGCGAGCCTCGGAGTCGCGCAGACGACCCTTTACACGTTCAACGGCGACAAGGCCAACGACCGCCTCGGCGCGGCGGTCGCCTCGGCCGGCGACGTGAACAACGACGGCTTCGACGACGTGCTCGTCGGCGCCCCCGAGAACTTCAACGTGTTCCTGACGGGCGAGGGCTACGTCCGCGTGTACTCGGGCCAGAACGGCTCGGTGCTCGCGACGCTCGACGGCGTGAACCTCCAGGACGCGTTCGGCCACGCGGTGTCGGGCCTGGGCGACGTGAACGGCGACGGGCACGACGACTTCCTCGTCGGCGCGCGCCTCTACAGCGTCGGCATCAACCAGCGCGGCATGGTGCGCGTCATCTCCGGCGCGACCTTCACGCCGCTCTACGACGTGGTCGGCGCCACGATGGGGGAGCAGCTCGGCTACTCCGTCAGCGGTTGTGGCGACGTCAACGGCGACGGCATCCCGGACTTCGTGGCGGGTGCGCCCTTCGCCAACAACAACCAAGGCCTGGTGCGCGTGTACAGCGGCGTGGACGGCTCGGTCATCCACACCTTCACCGGCGCGGCGGCGAACGGCCGCCTGGGCTACTCCTGCGGCCAGCTCGGTGACGTCAACAACGACGGCCGCGCGGACGTGCTCGTCGGCTCGCTCTTCGACGGCGTCTACGTGATCTCCGGCATGGCCGGCACGCAGCTCCAGCACTGGACGAGCCTGGTGTCGAACGACATCTACGGCAAGTCGGTCGCGGGCATCGACGACATGAACGGCGACGGCAAGCGCGACGTGCTGATCGGCGCGACGCAGGAGTCGGTGCTCGGCACCCCCGGCCCCGGCTACGTGCACGTGCGCTCGGGCGCCACGGGCACGGTCCTGCTCACGCTCACCGGCGCGAACATCAACGACCGCTTCGGCAACGCGGTGTCGAGCGCGCGCGACTGGAACGGCGACACCAAGCCGGACATCCTCGTCGGCAGCTTCCCGACGAGCCCCAGCCTCGACGAGGTGACGGAGATCCGCTCGGGTGTCGACGGCTCGGTCCTCGCGACCTTCACGGGCGACGCGGCCGGTGACGGCATGGGCTACTCGGTGGCGGGCCTCGGCGACATCAACGGCGACGGCAAGGTCGACGTGGTGTGCGGCGCGCCGGACACGCAGCCCAACGGCATCGGCTCGGGCCGCGCTCGCGTGTTCTCGAGCCCGACCGCGGCGTGCGGCGGCATGTCGACCTACTGCACCGCGGCGCCCAACTCGGCCGGCGCGGGCATGCACATCACGGGCGTCGGCTCGCCCAGCGTCTCGGCGCCGTTCTTCCTGACGGTGGCGGGCGGTCCCGCCAACCAGCCGGGCCTGTTCTTCTACGGCCCGAACCAGGTCTCGGTGCCCTTCGGCAACGGCTTCCGCTGCATCGGCGGCACGCTGGTCCGCCTGAACGTCCAGGCGCTCTCGGCCGGCGGCTCGGCGAACCGCCTGCTCGACTTCCCGAACCTGCCGGTGCCGATCACGGCCAACTCGACCTGGAACTTCCAGTTCTGGTACCGCGATCCGGCGGGCGGCGGCGCGTTCTACAACCTGAGCGACGGCCTGCACGTCAGCTTCTGCCCCTGATCCCCGCGGGGCCACCACCACGGGCCGCGGGCGGCACCGAGCCGCCCGCGGCCCCGTGTCCTTCTAAGATTTCGCATTGCCGGGGTACGCACCCTGGGGTAGCCTTCTGCTGGCGGACCGTGTCCGCCGGGCCGCCGGGGGCCTCCCCACACCCGCCCGGCAAGGAAGGACGCAACCCATGCTTCGCAATTCCACCTCGAGGGCGCCCTGGGGCGCCTTCGCGGCGGCCGCCTGTCTGTCGGCCGCCACCCCTGCTATCGGTCAATCGCAGCTCTACGAGTTCTTCGGTGCGGGCACCGAGGACCGCTTCGGGGTCTCCGTCGCCGCGGCCGGCGACGTGAACAACGACGGGCACATGGACCTCGTCGTGGGCGCCCCGGAGGACTTCAACGTCTTCCTGCAGCAGCCCGGCTACATCCGCGTCTATTCGGGGCTCGACGGCGCGACCTTGCTCGCGGTGCCCAACGCCTCGGGCATCAACGGAGAGAAGTTCGGTCGCGCCGTGGACGGCGTCGGTGACGTGAACCACGACGGTCGCGACGACCTGATCGTCGGCGTGCCCAGCCAGAGCAGCAACGGCGCCGCCTCGGGCGAGGCGCGCGTGCTCTCGGGCCTGAACGGCTCGCTGATCTTCAGCGTGAAGGGCGACGCCAGCGGCCACGAGCTCGGCACCTCGGTCTCCGGTGCCGGCGACGTCAACAACGACGGCACGCCCGACTTCGTCGTGGGCATCCCGGGCGTGTCGACCAACGGCTCGAACTGCGGCGCGGTGCGCGTCTACTCGGGCACGAGCGGCCTGATGCTGTGGCAGCGCACCGGGCTCTCGACGAGCAACCGCCTCGGCTACTCGGTCGACGCCTTCGGTGACCTGAACAACGACGGCTTCGACGACGTGCTCGTCGGCTCGTACTACGAGGGCGTCTACGTGCTCTCGGGCGTCGACGGCTCGGTGCTGCGTCACTGGACCAGCACGAACACCAGCGACTTCCTCGGCTACTCGGTCAAGGGCATCGGCGACGTGACCGGCGACTCGATCCCGGACTGCATCGCCGGCGCGATCCAGCCGACCGTGTTCGTGCCGACGGGCGCGGGCTACGCGAAGGTCATCAACGGCGCCACCGGCGCGCAGGTGCACCTGTTCAGCGGCCTGAACGTGGGGGACCTGTTCGGCTACTCGGTCGACGTCGCGGGGGACTACGACGGCGACGGCATGATCGACTACCTCGTCTCCGCGCTGCAGGACTCGGGCGGCAACCCCGGGTACGTGCAGGTGCTCTCGGGCTTCGACGGCGGCGCGCTGCTCACGCTGACCGGCAGCGGCACCGACGCGCAGATGGGCCGCTCGGTGGCCTACCTCGGCGACGTGAACGGCGACGGCACCTACGAGTTCGCGGCGGGCTCGCCGCTCGACTCGACCAACCTGGCCTTCTCGGGCCGCGTGGTCGTGCGTTCGGGCGGAGCGCCGGGCTGCCTGCCGCCGTCCAACTACTGCACGGCGACGGCGAACTCGACCGGCGCGCCGGCGGCGATCAGCTACCTCGGCACGAACAGCGTCGCCAACAACGACCTGTTCCTGTTCGCGACCGGCCTGCCGCCGAGCCAGACCGGCGTCTTCTACTACGGCCCGCAGGCCACCTCGTTTGCCTTCGGCAACGGCGTGCGCTGCGTCGGCGGCGGCACGGTCTACCGCCTGCCCGTGACCATCACCGGTCCCGGCGGCGTGACGGCCTGGCAGCTCGACATCACCTCGCCGCCGGAGGCCTCGGGGCAGATCACCGCGGGCAGCACCTGGTACTTCCAGTACTGGTTCCGCGATCCCTCGGGCGGCGGCTCGAACTTCAACCTGTCGAACGGTCTGAAGGTGCCCTTCTGCCCGTGAGCGCCGCGGCGCGCTGAGCGCAACAAGGGGGGGCCGGTCCGCGCGGACCGGCCCCCCCTTTCGTTCCGTCGGACGGCTCGTTCCGTCGGACGGCGCCTCAGGGCAGCTTCGGCTCGGGGCCGGCGCGGCGCCACGCCGCGGGCGAGCGCGTGACGAGCTGCGGACCGCGTGGTCCTTGCTCGAGCGTGCCCTTCACGTACGCGTAGTTCTGGCGGAACTCCTCGCCGAGCCCGCGCAGGTCGAAGCCCTCGAAGGCGGCCACGGCGTCGGCGGGGATCACCACGCGCACCGCGCCGTCCTTGGCGCTCGAGCGCAGCAGCACGGTCAGGCTGCCGTCGCGCTCGTCGAAGTAGCGGTCCGGCGTGCCGAAGACCTCGACCGTCGCGCCGGCGGCGGCCGCGCGCTTCACCGCCTCGGCGTCCTCGGCCGAGAGCAGCCCGGCCTCGCCCGCGGCGGCGCGCGTGCGGAAGCCCTCGATCGCGTCGGCGCGCACCTGCCACCAGGGCATCAGCCGCGCGTAGTCGCGGCGCGCGCTGGGCAGCTCGGGGTCGGCCGGCACGTTCGTGCTCGGGTCCCAGATGCCGAGCTTGAGGTGACGCGCGCGCTCCTGCGCCGCGACGAAGCGCTCGTGGTCCAGCAGGCTGTTCCCGTACTTGTTGAAGTAGGGGCTCTTGCCGAGCTCGACGAGCAGCAGGTTGAAGTCGATGCCGTCCGGCAGCACGACGTGGCACAGCAGGCGGCCGTACACGTCGCGCGCCTCGACGCCGCCCGGGAAGCGCAGGCCGATGGAGAGCTTGCCCGCCGCATCGCGGTACTCGTCGAGGAACGCCTCGGCCCACAGCCGCGTCTCCTCGCCGAAGACCGTCTGCGGCTTGCTCGGCGAGCTCTGCATGCCCGGCGTGAGCTTCTCCTCGGTGTCGACCGACAGCAGGCGCAGCTTCTCGACCTGTCCGCCGCGCTGGATGTGCAGCGTGTCGCCGTCGACGACCTTGACCACCTCGAAGAGCTCGGTGGGGACCTCGCACCTGGCGAAGGTCTGGGGGTGCGCGGGTGCGGCGAGGGGACGCGCGAGCGGCGCGGCGGCGGCGAGCGCGAGCGCGAGCGCGGCGGCGCGCGCGAAGGGGCGGAAGCTCATGGGGGCAGGGGCGGGGCGCGGCGAGTCGAGGCCGCGCTGGTCGGGGGCGGGAGGCGCGCTACCATGGCGCCTCACCCGATCCGAGCGGCGCCGCGCGCGGCGTCAGCATAGCGGGCTGCGGCCCTCCCCACATGAGCGAGCTCCCCACGAACCCCACCCCCTCCGTCGTCGTGCCCGAGGCCCGCGCCGGCTTCGAGCTGCGCGGCACCCCCGTGGCGCCGGGGCTGGCCCTGGGGACGGTGCACCGCAAGGACTACGACCTCTCGCGCGCGCACGCGCAGCGCGTCCCGCTCGACCGCATCGAGGGCGAGCTGAACCGCTTCCACGCGTCGCTGCAGGAGTCCAAGCGCCAGCTCGACGAGCTGCGCTCCCAGCTCGCCGGCAAGGTCCCCGCGGACCACCTGCGCATCCTCGACACGCACGTCGCCTACCTGCGCGACTCGGTGTTCCTGTCCGACGTCGAGAACCTGATCCTCAACGAGCAGATGAGCCTCGAGGCGGCGATCGCGAAGGTGATCTCCGACTTCGACCGCATCTTCCGCCTCGTCGAGAACGAGCTCCTGCGCGAGCGCGCCGTCGACCTGCGCGACGTCGGCATCCGCGTGCTGCGCAACCTCGAGCAACCCGAGGCCGCGCAGGCGCCCGAACCCGGCGGCGACTACGTGCTCGTCGCGCGCGAGCTCTCGATCGTCGACATGTTCCACCTCGGCGGCCGCGAGGTCCTCGGCATCGTCACCGAGGAGGGCGGCATGACGAGCCACGCCGCGATCCTCGCGCGCTCGATGGGCGTGCCGACGCTGACCGGCGTGGACGGGCTGCTCGAGCGCGCCGCCGAGGGCGACTTCGTCATCCTCGACGCGACCGAGGGCGTCGTGCGCGTGAACCCCGACGAGGTCGTGCGCGCGCAGTACCACCAGGTGCGCGCCGCGCGCGACCGCGGCGCCGTGCCGCAGGTGGAGGCGTGGAACGCGGAGGCCTTCAAGACGCAGGACGGCACGCTCGTGCGCGTGCGCGCCTCGTGCGGAAACCTGCCCGAGGTCGAGCGCGCTTCGGCCGCCGGCGTGCGCGGCATCGGGCTGTACCGCACCGAGCTGCTGTACCTCATTGACAAGGAGCAGCCCTCGCTCGACTCGCTGATGGCGCACTACGGCGCGGTGCTCGAGGAGGCCGCCGGCGAGCCGGTGACGTTCCGCCTGCTCGACGTCGACTCGAGCTTCGGCATCCGCTACCTGCACGAGGGGCGCGAGGCCAACCCCGCGCTCGGCCAGGCCGGCGCGCGCGCGCTGCTGACGCACGAGGGCGTGCTGCGCCGCCAACTGCAAGCGCTGCTGCGCGTCGCCGTCGAGGGGACGCACGTGCGCATCGCCGTGCCCTTCGTCGTCGACGTGGCCGAGCTGCGCCGCGTGAAGGAGGCCTTCTTCGAGGTGCGCATGGACCTGCAGCGCGCCCGCCACCCGATCGACGGCGAGGTCAGCTTCGGCGCGGTGGTCGAGACGCCCGCCGCAGCGATGGGCGTGCGCGAACTGCTGCAGGAGGCCGACTTCCTGCTGGTGAGCTTCGACTCGCTCTCGCAGTACCTGCTCGCGGCCGACCGCGAGCACCGCGACCTCGGCGAGCGCTTCGAGACCGTGCACCCGGTCGTCCTGCGCACGTTGCAGTCGGTGCTGCACGCCGCGCGCGAAGCGGGCCGCGAGTGCTGCGTCACCGACCCCGGCGTCGCGCGTCCCGGCGTGTTGCCCTTCGTCGTCGGCGCGGGCGCGCGTGACTTCTCGCTGCCGCCCGTGACGCTCGACGACGTGCAGCGCAGCTTGCGCAGCTTCACGCTCGAGCGCGCCGTCGACGCCGCGCGCAAGGTCGGCTCGGCCGCCTGCCAGGCCGACGTGCTGCCGCTGGTCGACTCCTTCCTGCGCGCCTACGACGCGGCGACGTGAGTCCCGGCGTGCGCCGCGCACCACGTCGCGGCACGCGCCCACGCGTTCTCCGCTTCGAGCGCGCGCGCCATCGCGTCGGCGATCGCCGCGCCGTCGTCGGCGTCGGTGTGCAGCGCGACGAGCGCCGAGCCCGCGCCGCTGACGGTCGCCGCCAGCGCGCCGGCGCGCGCGCCGCGCCAGCGCGCGCGCGCGCCGCGCCGGGGATCAGCGCCGTGCGCGCCGCGACGTGCAGGCGATCGGCCACGCCCAGCCGCAGCAGCTCCGTGTCGGCGGTGCGCAGGCCTTCCAGCAGCAGCGCCAACCGCCGCGGGTTCTCGACCGCGTCGGCGAAGGGCACGCTGCGCGGCAACGCCGCCCGCGCGGCCGGCGTCTCGAGCACCGCGTCGCTCCACGCGACGGTGAAGCGCAGCGACGACGCCAGCGGCGCGCGCACGACGCGCAGGCCCGCCTCGGTCGGCACGGACAGCGTGCACCCGCCGAACAGCGAGGCGCTGACGTTGTCGGGGTGGCCTTCGAGCGCGAGCCCTTCCTCGGCGAGCGCGCGCGGCGCGGGCTCACGCTCTCCGGCCGCGAGCGCGCCGAGGTAGAGACCCGCCGCCACCGCCCCGCCGCTCGAGCCGAGGCCGCGCCCGACGGGGATCGGCGAGCGCACGCGGAAGCGCGACGGGCGCGCCCCCACGCCGCGCGCGCGCAGCGCCGCGTCGAAGGCGCGCGCGACGAGGTCCTCCTCCGCGCGCCACCCGGCCGGCTCGGGCGCGTCGCGCTCGACGACGTGCGCGGGCCCGTCGAGGTCCTCGCGCTCGACCTCCAGCCACAGCTCGAGCGCCAGCCCGAGGAAGTCGAAGCCGGGCCCGAGGTTGCTGGTCGAAGCGGCCGTGCGCACGCGAATCGAGCTCATCGCCGCACAGGATGGCCGGCTGCGGACGACGTGCAAGTCGAGCCGCCCGAGGAGCCGTCGGATTCCAGGACTTCCCAAGTGGGGGACGACGCGAGAAACGCCCCCGCTTGTCTTTGGAGGCCGTACCCATACCAGATAAGGTGTGCCGCATCGGGAGGGGATCTCGATGGGAACTCGATCGCGTGGGGCCTCCGAGGGGTGCAGGGGCCTGGGGCGGCGTCCGTGGACCGCTCCAGCCTGCCGTTCCGCCCTCCCGCCGGCGTCGTGGACCCGACCAAGACCGCGCCTCGCGCAGCGGGGCGAATCGACAACGAGGGGTCATCGATGACCAGCGGTGAAGAGAAGGAGCGCTTCTGCTCCAGACTGGCGTCCATCCCGGGCATCCACCCGATGCCCTCCATCGGCGACTGGATCCTGCTCGAGGTGCAGGCGCCCTCCGACCTGGCGCGCAAGGTCAACCGCCGCATGTCGGCCGGCGTGATGAGCGTCCCGCGGCACCTCGACAACGCCGTGCGCATCCACGTCAGCGACCCGAAGACCAACGAGCAGCTGCTGCGCGCGCTGCGCGATCTGGTCGCCTGAGCCCCGCGGGGCTCGGCGGGACCGGCCCCCTGCGTTGGGCCGGCCCCGATCCCCTCGGGCGGGCGGGCCCGGCAGGCCCCGCCCAGACACGCGGGAACGCGCGCTCGCCCGGCAGGCGACGCGGGCGCAGGCCCTGCGGCGTGGACACGAGCGCCGCAAGTCCTTGGCGCCCAGCTCCCTGCGGCGACGCTCGCGCGCCGCGTGCCCACCGAAGGGGGGCCGTCCCGTAGGCTCTACACATGCACTCGAGCCTCGCTCTCGCCCTCGCGCTCCTCGCCGCCCTCGCGGCCGACGAGCGCGCCACCACCCCCGCGGTCACCGCCGCCGACCTCGAGGCGCACGTGCGCTTCCTCGCCTCCGACGAGCTGCGCGGGCGCGCCACCGGGACGCCGGAGAACGTGCGCGCGGCGCGCTACCTCGCCGGCGAGCTGGAGCGCTTCGGCTGGGCGCCGGCGGGGGACGAGGGCGGCTACCTGCAGCGCCTCGACTTCCAGCGCGAGCACTTCACCGCGCTGCCCGAGCTGCGCCTCGGCGAGCGCGCGGCGACCTACGGCGCGGACTTCCGCGTGATCCAGGGGGCGCCGGCGGGCGAGCTGCGCCTGCGCTTCGTGCGCAGCGCCGAGGAGCTGCCGGGTGAGGCCGACCCGGGCCTCGCGCTCGTGTTCGTCGACGTGCGCCGCAACCGCGCGCGCGCCTGGCTCGAGGAGGCCGGCTTCCCGCTGGGCGCCGGCTTCGGCGCGGTGCTGACGCCGAGCTCGCGCCTGCGCGACGCCGAGACGGTGCCGCCGCCGCCGGGGCGCCTGCACCTCGCGAGCGCGATGGGGGCTGCCCCGGTCGCGTGGTTCGAGTACGGCGAGGCCCTCGGCGCGGCGCTGCTCGCGGCGCCCGACGCCGTGCTGCACCACGACGCCCACTACGAGCTGGAGGCGCTGCCGAGCTACAACGTCGTCGCGCGCCTCGCCGGTGCGGGCACGCCCGAGCGGCCCGAGCTCGCGCGCGAGGCCGTGGTGCTCTCGGCGCACTTCGACCACCTCGGCGAGCGCGCGCCGCGCGAGGGCGACGGCGCGGAGGCCGACCTCGTCTACAACGGCGCCGACGACGACGCCTCGGGCGTCGCGACGGTGCTCGAGGTGGCCGAGGCGCTCGCCGCCGGCCCGCGCCCCGCGCGCGAGGTGATCGTGCTGCTCGCCACGGCCGAGGAGATCGGCGTGGTGGGCAGCGAGGCGTACCTCGATCACCCGGCGACGCCGCTCGACCGCACGGTGTGCAACCTCAACTTCGAGATGGTCGGGCGCCCCGACGCGAACGCCGGCGGCCCGGGCAAGCTGTGGCTGACCGGCGGCGAGCGCACGAACCTGTTGGCCGCGTTCCAGGCCGCGGGGCTCGACGTCGTGCAGGACCCGTACCCCGAGCAGAACTACTTCTTCCGCTCCGACAACATCGTCTTCGTGAACCGCGGGATCGTGGGGCAGACGCTCTCGACCTACGACGGCCACGAGGACTACCACCACGTCAGCGACGAGGCCGACACGCTCGACTACGCGCACCTCGAGGGCGCGGCGCGCGCGGGCCTGGCGGCGACGCGGCTGCTCGTCGACGGCGCGCTGGACCCGGCGTGGCTCGAGGGCATGCGGCCGCCGGAGCGCCGCCGCGGGCGCTGAGCGTCAGCGCGGCGCCTCGCCGCGCGTCGCGGCCTCGAGCAGCGGCGTGAAGTAGCGGTAGTAGACCTCGAGCGAGAGCACGTTCATCGCCGTGGTGTAGATCGCGTCGCGCGGTGCGTCGTCGGCGTAGCGCGCGTACGGCGAGAGCGGGCGCCACGAGCCGTCGTCGCGCTGCGCGCCGAGCAACGTCTCCTGCAGCGCCGCGTTCCAGCGCCGCCAGCTCGCGCCGCCGCGCTGCAGCAGGGCGAGGCTGCCGTAGTACCAGAAGTAGAGGTTGCCGGCGGCCTCCGCGACGAAGGCGCGCTCGTCGGGCGCGACGTAGCCTCGCGGCGCGCGCTCGAGCACGAAGCGCAGCGGCGCGGCGAAGCGCTCGTCGGCGAGGTCCTCGCCGAGCAGGTGCAGCGCGAACAGCGCGGCCGGCGTCGAGCCCGGCAGCACCGCGTACTCGCCGGCGAGCCGCGTCGGGTCGTGCGAGTAGCGGAACGCGCCGCGCTGCGTGTCGAGCGCCGCGAGGAGGAACGCGCGCGCGTCGGCGAGCGCCGCCTCGGGCACCGCGACGCCGCCGAGCTGCGCCGAGCGCAACGCCATGACCTGCCACGCGGTGATCGACGCGCGCGGCCAGTCGTCGTAGCGGTGCCCGTCGGCGTAGTAGTAGCTCCAGCCGCCGAAGCGCCGCGCGTCGCCGCGCCGGCCGTCCTGATGCCGCAACACCTCGGCCACCGCGCGCTCGAGCGGCGCGCGCAGCGCCTCGTCGCCCGTCAGCGCGTAGGCCTCGGCGAGCGCGTACGTCGCGATGCCGTGGCCGTAGGCGGAGGTCTCGCCGAAGTGGCCGGTGCGCGCGTCCTGCTGCGCGACGAGCCACGCGAGCCCGCGCGCGACGACGGCCGCGTGCGCCGTCGCGCCGCGCTGCGTGTGCCCCGCGCCGAGGAAGGCCAGCACGGCGAGCGCGCTCTTGCCCACGGCGACGCGGCCGTACTTCGCGTCGACGTGGCGCGGGTCGCCCCAACCGCCGTCGGCGCGCTGGCGCGCGGCGAGGTAGCGCAGGCCCGCGGCGACCGCGGCCTCGGTCTCCGCGCTGCCGCCGCCGCTCCTCGAGCGCGCGCGCGCTTCGCAGGGCCGAAGCGCGCGGCGTGCGGCGACGCCTCGCGGCGCGGCGCCGCGGCAGGCGTCTCGCGCGGCGCCTCGGCGGCGACCGCCAGCGCGCGTCGGCGCAGGCGTCGCGCGTCAGGGGCTCAGGCGCGTCGCGCCAGCGGCGCGCGAGCAGTCTCGTCGGCGCGCGCGCTCGCCGCGGCACGTCGCGGCGTCGGCGTCGCGCGAGGTCGCTCGGTGCCGGCCGCGGCGGCGCGCGGCGGAAGTCGCGCGAGCTCAGGCGCGCGCAGCGCCGCCCTCGGCGGAGGGCGCGCGCCGCGAGCGGCTGCGGCGCGAGCGTGCCCGTCGCGTCGGCGCGTCGTCGCGCACGGGCGCCGCCACTGGCGTCCAGGCCTGCGGCGCGAGGCGGTCGACGTTCGCAGGCGCGCGCGTCGCGCGCTCGCTCAGGCGGCGCCGCGTCGACGCCGCGCTCGGGCGCGCGCGGTCGCGCGCGCGACGAGGACCGGCGACGTCGCGGGCGCTTCGCTGCGCGCGCGGCGCGCGCAGGCGTCGTGCGGCGCGGCGAGCGCGGGCGGCGGCGCTCGCGCGCGTCGCGCTGGGAGCGGCCTCGCGCTGCGGGCGGCGGCGCGGCGCGCGGCGGACGCGGCGAGCTGCGCGGCGGGCGCGAGCGGTGCGCGCTCGTCGCCGCGCGCCGTCACGTCCGACGCGTCCGCGCGCGCGCGGTGCGCGCGCGCCCGTGGGCTCGATGGCGCGCGCGCGACCGCGTCGGCGCGCGGCGCGCGAGCGCGAGCTCGAGGCGCCGCCGCGTCGTACAGCGGCGCGGGCGCCTCAACGCGCCTCGCCAGGCTCGCCGGCCGCGCGGCCGTCGCTGCGGGGGTCGCGTCCGACGCGGCCGCGCGCGCGCCAGTGCAGCCTGCGGCGCGGCGTCGTGCGCGACCGCCGCGCGCGCGCGCGGGTGCGGCGCGGCGTCGAGCGCCTCAGGCGAGAGCGACGCGCGCGCGCCGGGTGGCACGGCCTCGCCGTCGCGCGCGCTCGGCGCGCGAGGTCGAGCGCGCCCGCGCGCTCGCGCTGCGCCGCGCGGACGAGGCTCGCGCTGGCGAGGCGCACCTCGTACGTCGGTGAACCCTGCTCGAACGCGACGACCTCGCCCTCGGGGTGCAGCCCGCGGAACCACCACAGCAGCAGCAGGTGCGCGACCACCGAGACGAGGAAGCACTTGTAGAGCACCTCGACCGTACGCCAGCGCTTGGCGAGCAGCGCGAGCAGCGCGAGCGTGAGCAGCGCCGCGAGCACGAGCAGGTCGACCCAGCCCGGCCGGCCGTCGCGGCGCAGGAACAGCTCGCGCGAGGCCGCCACGAACACGTCGCCGCCGCGCTCGAAGGCGAGGCGGAAGCCGTCGGGCGAGAGCTCGGGTGCGCGCGCCGCGCCGCCGGCGTCGAGCCCCGGCACGCGCGTCGGCGCCTGCCACGCGCCGCCGTCGCGCACGCTCTCGTACAGCGCGAACGCGCCGCCGCGGTCGGACGCGAAGACCACGCGCCCGCCGTCCGCGGCGAAGCTCGGCTCGCGGTCGTCGCCGCGCGAGGACAGCGCGCGCAGCGGCTCGACGCGCCAGCCCTCGGGCGTCGGCTCGGCGCGGAACAGGTCGCACGCGCGGCCGCGCGCCGCGCGGTTCGAGGCGAAGACGAGCGCGCCGTCGGCGAGCGGCGCCGGGTCGAGCTCGTCGCGCGGACCGTTCACGTCGCCCGCGACGAGCCGCGGCGCGCCGGCGACGCCGTCGACGAAGTCCGCGCACCACAGGTCGAAGCCGCCCGCGCCGCCCGGCCGGTCGCTCGCGAACCACAGCGCGCCGTCGGCGAAGCGCGGCGCGAGCTCGTCGAAGCGCGTGTTGAGCCCCGCCAGCGGCCGCGGCGCGCGCGCGATGTCGCCGTCGAGCTCGGCGAGCCACAGCTCGGCGTTCGCGCCGCGCTCACCGACCGCGAAGGCGAGCCAGCGCCCGTCGGCGGAGCGCGTCGGGTGGCCCTCGATCTCGGGCGTGTTCACCGCGCCCGCGAGCGGCGCGGGCGCGTCCCAGACCGCGCGGCGCAGTCGCGCGCCGTCGAGCGTGTACGCGCGTCGCCCGTCGACGTACGTGTCGCCGCCGAGCGGGCCGCCGAGCCGCCACGCCGCGAAGGCGCCCGCCGCGAGGAGCGACAGGGCGATCACGGCGTTCTTGCCGAGGCCTGCGAAGCGCGCGCTCATCGGCGCGTCGACGGGGCGGCGTCGAGGGTGCCGAGCGAGAGCGCGTGCAGGCCGGCGAGCCCGCACGCGTCCATCACGGCGACGACGTCCTCGTGGTGCACGAGGCGGTCGCCGCGGATCGTCACCGGCGTGGCCGGGTCGTGCTCCGCCGCGCTTCGCAGGCGCTCGGCGAGCGCGGCGCGGTCGAGCGCTTCGCCGCCCAGTCGCAGCGTCCCGTCGCGCAGGACCTGGATGACGAGCTCCTCGGGCTCGCGCTCCGCGCGCGCGCCGCTCTCGGCCGGCGGCAGCTCGACGTCGAGCGCGCGCTCGGGGTCCTGGAAGGTCGTCGCGACCATGAAGAACACCAGGAGCTGGAACACCACGTCGATCAGCGGCGTGAGGTTCAGCGCGGGCTCGTCGAGGCCCTCGTCGTCGCGCAGGTTCACGCGCGCGCCTCCTGCTCGAGCGTCGCGCCGAGGTCGAGCTGCGTGTCCTCGACGAGCCGCGCGAAGCGGTCGATGCGCGCGCGGAAGTAGTAGTAGAGCGCCTGCGTCGGGATCGCGACGGCGAGGCCCGCGGCGGTCGTGATCAGCGCTTGCGAGATGCCGCCCGCGAGCAGCTCGGGGCGACCGAGCCCGTCCTCCTGCGCGATGCGCGTGAACGCGAGGATCATGCCCCAGACCGTGCCGAGCAGGCCCAGCAGCGGCGCGATCATCGCGACGACGACGAGCGGGCGCAGGCCGCCGGTCAGGCGCCGCACCTCGCGCCGGCCGGCGTCCTCCGCGGCGCGTTCGGCCGCGACCGCGCCGCCGCCCGCGCGCGCGAGGCCAGCGCCGAGGATGCGCGTCAGCGGCTTGTCCACCTCGCGGCAGCGCGCGAGCGCGCAGCGTCGGCGCCGCCGGCGCGCATGCGCTCGGTCAGCTCGCGCGCCAGGCGTCGGTCGCCGAGCGCGCGCCCGCCCAGGCGCACCAGCCGCTCGACCGTGTAGGCGAGCGCGACCACCGAGCAGAGCGCGATGGGCACCATCAGCGGACCGCCCTCCATCAGGCGGTCGAAGAGCGAGTCGATGTCGATGCGGGTGAGGTCGTCGAAGGTGTCGGCGTCGAGCATGGCGGTGTCGGTGCGGAGGTGGATCACTCGGTGCGCAGCGCGGCGAGGCGCTCGCGCGCGGCGGCGGCGTGGCGGGTGTCGGCGTGCTCGCGCACGACGCGCTCGTACTGGTCACGGGCGAGCGCGCGCTCGCCCTGCGCTTCGAGGCAGCGGCCGGCGAGCAGCGTCGCCTCGGCGACCTCGTCGTCGTACGCGTACAGCAGCGCGACCTTGAGGAAGTGCGAGAGCGCGTCCTCGTGGCGCCCGGCGGCGAGCTCGAGCCGTCCCAGCTCGAGGCGCGCGCGCGCGGCGAAGACGCCCTGGTCCGCGGCGAGCACCGCGTCGAAGGCCGCGCGCGCGCCGCGCGCCTGGCCCTGCGCCGCGAGCGCGCGGCCGAGCACCAGGCGCGCCTCGACGGCGGCCTCGAAGTCGGGCGCGCTGCCGAGCAGCTCCTGCAGCGCGTCGACCGCGCGCGCGGCGTCACCGGTGGCGAGCGCGCACTGGCCGAGTCGGAAGAGCGCCTTGGGCCGCGCGTCGTGGCCGCGGTGCTCGCGGCGCACGCGCTCTCGAGCCGGGGAGCGCGGCGGCGGGGTCGCCGGCGCGCCACGCGCACTCGCCCGCGCGAGCCACAGCGCCTCGCCGACGAGCTCGGAGCGCGGGAAGCGCCGCGCGAGCTCGGCGAAGGCCTGCGCGGCCTGCGCGAGCCGTGCGGGCTCCGCGTCGGCGCGCGCGAGGTGCGCGAAGCCCAGTCGGTAGAGCGCGTCGTCGGCCAGCGCGCCGTCCGTGCCGGCGACGCGCGTGAAGCACGCCTCGGCGCGCGCGTCGTCCTCGGCGGCGAGCAGGGCGTCCGCGGCGAAGAAGCAGGCCTCGAGCGCGGCGGCGTCGTCGTCGGCGCGAGCGCGAGCGCGGCCTCCGCGCGCGTCGCCGCGTCGGCGGCGGCGCGGCCGGCGTCGAGCGCCACCACGCGCGCGCTCGACCTCGAGCGCGGGCGCCACGGCGCGCGAGCCCGCGCGCGCGCGCTCCTCGGCCAGCAGGCGCTCGGCGAGCGCGCCGCGCCCCGCCTGCGCGAGCGCGCGCGTCGCGGTGCGCAGCGCGGCCAGGCGCGCGTCGGCGCCCTCCTCGAGGCGCGCGAAGCGGCGCCACGCGCGCTCGACGGCCGCGCGTCGTCGCCCGCGCCGCGGCGGCTACACACGGCGAGCTCGCACGCCGGCCGCGCGAGCTCGGGCGGCGCGTCCGGCGCGCACACGGGCTCGAGCTGCGCGAGCGCCTCCGCCGAGCGCCCGAGCGCGTGCAGGTCCCAGGCCAGCGCGTAGCGCGCGCGCGCGCGCGAGCGCGTGCGCGGCGTGGTCGCGCAGCAGCGCGCCGAGCACCTCGATCGCGCCCGCGGCATCGCCGGCCGCGTCGCGCCGCTCGCTCCACGCGAACAGCGCGCGCGCGCGCACGTCCGCCAGAGCCTCGCCGCGCGCGAGCGCGCGCGAGCGCGCGTCGTCGGGCGCGAGGCGCGCGCGCTGCCGAGCTCGACCTCCCAACGGCGCGGCGACGCGGGAACTCGTCGAGGAAGCGGCGCCACGCCGCGCAGCGCGCCAGCCTCGTCGCCGAGCTCGAGGCGCGCGCGCGCCCTCGAGCTCGCGCGCCTCGTCGCCGTGCGGGTCGTCAGGGGAAGCGCGCGCGCACGTCGGCGAAGCCGCGCGCGGCCTCGTCCAGTCGACCGGCGCGGTAGTCGCACCAGGCGCGCCGCGCGCGCGCGCGCGCGGCAGTCGCGGCGTCGAGCCCCGGCAGGCGCGCGACGTCGTCGAAGGCCGCGCGCGCGCGTCCCACGCCTCGCGCGCGAAGAGCGCCTCGGCCAGCACACGAGCGCGACGGTCGCGCGGTAGGGGCTGGCGGGGAAGCGCTCCAGGTGCGCGCGCGCCGCGGCCTCGGCGCGCGGCGCGCGTCGCCGGCCGCGAGCAGGCCAGTCGCGCTCGCGTGCAGCGCGTAGTCGCTGTCCGCGCGGCCGTACGCGCGCGTGGCGGCGTCGAGCTCGCCGAGCTCCAGCAGAGAGTCGCCCTGCGCGCTGGCGATCTGCGCGGCGAGCTCGCCCTGCGCCGCGGCGGCCGCGGCGTCGAGCTGCGCCAGCGCGCGCGCGCGTCGCCGTCCGCCGCGCGCGCGCGCGCGCCACAACGCGGCCTCGGGTCGCGCGCGCGAGCGCGGCGTGGTCGAGCGCGGCGAGCGCGCCCGCAGTCGCCCGCGCACGAGCTGCGCGCCGCGTTGCAGCGCGGCTTCGCGCGCCGCCGGGCCAGCGGGCTCGAGCGCGAGCAGCTCGCCGAACAGCGCCGCGGCGCCGCGCGCGTCGCCGCGCTCGGCGGCCAGGTAGGCGCGCCGCGCAGCGCCGGCGCCGCGCGCTGCGGGCCCGCGGCGACCGCGCGCGCCAGGCAGCGCCTCGGCGGCGTCGAGCCGGCCGCGGCGGTGCTCGGCCTCGCCCAGCACGTAGCGCACCTCGTCGGCGAGCTCGTGCTCGGGCGCCTCCGCGAGAGCGCGCGCGTCGCGTGGCGCGCAGCGGCCTCGGCGTCGTCCTCGCGCAGCGCGCACCACGCCAGGCCGCGCCGCGTGCGCGCGGTGGTACTCGCGCGCGCGCTCTCGTCGGCGAGCGTGGCCGTGTAGGCCTGGCGCGCCGCGGCCCAGCGCTCGAGCGCGAGCTCGGCCTCGCCGAGCAGGAAGCGCGCCGCGGGGTACAGGTAGGGCTGCCGCCCGCCGAGCGCGCGCGCGAAGGCCTCGCGCGCCTCGCGCGGCGCGCCCAGGCGCAGGCGCGCCTCGCCGACGCGCAGCCAGGCCTCGTCGGCGTACTCGAAGTCCGCGACGCGCGTCAGCGCCTCGTACTCGGGCAGCGCCTCGGCGACGCGCTCGAGCTCGAACAGCGCGCCGGCCAGTCGATAGCGCACCAGGTCCGCGCGCGCGTCGCGCGGGTGCTGCGCGAGGAAGTCGCGGGCCTCGCGCGCCGCGCGGTCGTAGAGGCCGCGCTCGTAGAGCCCGGCGAGGAAGCGGTACTGCTCCTCGGCGCCGTCCTGCGGCGCGACGCAGAGCACCAGGGCGAGGAAGAGGGAGAGCATGGACACACCTCTGGCGTCGTGGGGGCGGGAGGCGGCGCGCGCCCTGCCGAAGCGCGCGCGCGCGAGCGCCGGTCCACGCGGACCGGCGCCGGAGCGGAGCCCGCGGCACAGCGCCGCAGGCGGACGAGGGGAGACCTGCGCGGAGTCGTCGGCCGCCGCGGGCGAGGCGCGTGACGTCACGGCCTCGCGCGCGGCGACCCGCTCAGCTCACGACGCCGACGGTCGGCGCTCGTGCCGCTCGACGCGGCGAACTCCGCGCGCGTGGAGGTCGCGCGCAGCTCGACGCGCAGCTCGCGCCTGAGCGCGCGCAGCTCGTCGACCTCGCGCACCATGTCGGCGATCACGGCCTCGAGCCTCCTCGGGCGTGAGGACCTCGTCGTCGAGCGCGAGGCGCGCTCGCCGCGCGCGTAGCCCAGCGCGAGCGCCGGGGCGCAGCTCGCCGGCGCCTGCGGATCGTGTCGGTCGGCCCGCTGGGCGGCGCCGGCGCCCGCAGGCGCGCACAGCTCGGCCAGCGCGCAGGCCTTCACGGGCGGGCACGCGCCCGCGGCGGCGAGCGCCAGGGCGGCGCTCGGGAACAGCGCCGCGGGCAGCGCGAGGTTCAGGCCGCCGCGCGCGCCGCCCGACGGTCGCGGGGGCGCCGTGCGCTGGCGGCGCAGCAGCAACAGCAGCCGTGACCGCCGTCGCGTCCGAGCGCGGCCTCGAGGCGCTCGACGCGCGCGACGAGGTCGGTCGCACCGGGGCCCGCGACGCCGGACCGCACGCGCACGGCGCGCGGCGCGCGCACGACGAAGGGCGACCCCGCGCCGCCGAAGACGAACGCGCGCACCCGGTCGTCGCGCTCGCACGCGACCTCGTCGTCGTCGCAGTCCGTCGCGCCGCACGCGTCGTCGTCCGACCCGAACACGTCGTCGCCGTCGAACCACGCCGTGTCGCCGAACGCGTCGCCCCACGCCTCGCGGGAGCGCTCCCACGCGCGCGCCGAGGCCTGCCACTGCTCCTCGGAGTCGGTCCAGCGCGCTTCGGCGGCTTCCCACTCGGCTTCGGCGCGCTCCATCTGGCGCTCGAGCTCCGCGAGCTGGCGCTCCGCGTCGCGCAAGGCGGCCTCGTACTCGCCTTCGTCCAGGCGCTGCTGGTGCTCGAACTCGCGCCCGAGCTCGGCGAGCTCGGCCTCGGCCTCGCGCTGCGCGGCCTCCAGCTCGCGCGTCCACTCGAGCTCGGCGCGCTCCTGCTCGCGCGCGCTCTCCGCGAGGGCGAGCGCGAACTCGCGCTCCGCGTCGGCGAGCGCACGGTCCTGCTCGTGCTCCTGCCGCGCGAGCTCGCGCTCGGCGTCCTCGCCGTCGTGGCGGCAGCTCTCGAGCTCGGCGCGCAGCTCGGCGTTCTCGACCTCGAGCTCGACGATGCGCTCCTCGAGGCGCTGCACGGCGTCGTTCGCGCGCGGCGCGAGGTTCGCGCCGAGCGGCGCGGACGCGGCGTCTTGCGCGCTGCCCGTGCGCGCGGTGCCGAGTGCGGTGACGGCGCCGAGCGCGAGCGCGGCGCAGAGCGTGGTACGGATCATCGGTTTCCCTCCTGCTGGGACGTGGTGGTGACGGACGTGGAGCCGCCGACGGCGGGGTCGAGCCCCGACACGCGGCGGTGGAGACTCGCGCGTCGCTCGCGCAACGCGGCGGTGCGGCGCGCCAGCTCGGCGGCGACCGAGGCGGCCTCGGGCGAGAGCGCGCGGCCCTGCAGGTCGTGCTCGAGCGCGTCGACCTCGCTCACCAGCTCGTCGAGCGTGGCGTCGAGCGTGCCGAGCAGATCGGCGAGGTCGGGCGCGATCGCGGAGGCGAGCGGCAGGTCCCGCGCGCTGCGCGCGAGCGACTCGAGCGCCGAGCCGGCGAGGAAGGGGTGCTCGACCGCCGCGACGCCCGGCGCCGCGACGACGGCGCCGCCGAGCAGCGCGGTGAAGAGCGCGCGGCGCAGCGGGCGCGGG
>JACKHS010000036.1 GCA_020638875.1 Planctomycetota bacterium | reverse complement strand
ACAAGGCCGACGACGGGCGCGGGCTCGCGGCGCTGCACTTCAAGGGCGCGTTCCACGGGCGCTCGGGCTACACGATGAGCCTGACGAACACCGACCCGAAGAAGATCGCGCTCTTCCCGAAGTTCGACTGGCCGCGCGTCTCGACGCCGGCGATCGAGTTCGACCTCGAGGGCGGCGTCGCCAACGACGTCGAGGCGCTCGAGCGCAAGGCGTTGGCCGAGATCGACGCGGCCTTCGCCGATCCGCGCTGGGCCGGCAAGATCGCGTGCATCATCCTCGAGCCGCTGCAGGGCGAGGGCGGCGACAACCACTTCCGCACCGAGTTCCTCGCGGCGCTGCGCAAGGTCTGCGACGAGCGCGAGGCGCTGCTCGTCTTCGACGAGGTGCAGACCGGCTTCTTCGGCTCGGGCAAGCCCTGGCTCTGGCAGCACCACGGCGTCGCGCCGGACATCGTCTCCTTCGGCAAGAAGACGCAGGTGTGCGGCCTCTACGCGAACACGCGCGTCGACGACGTGAGCGACAACGTGTTCCACGTCTCGAGCCGCATCAACTCGACGTGGGGCGGCAACCTGGTCGACATGGTGCGCTGCAAGCGCTTCATCGAGATCATCGAGGCCGAGGGCCTGGCGACGAACATCGCGCGCGTGGGCGAGGTCTTCGTGCGCGGCCTGCGCGAGCTCGCCAAGGAGCGCGGGCACTTCACGAACGTGCGCGGCCGCGGCTCGCTCGTCGCGTTCACGCTGGCCACGCCGGCGCAGCGCCAGGAGCTGCTCAACGCGCTCTACGAGAAGCAGGTGCTCGCGCTGGCGTCGGGCGAGCGCGCCATCCGCTTCCGCCTCCCGCTCGTCATCAGCGAGGCCGAGATCGGCGAAGTGCTGACGCGCATCGCCGACTGCATCCCGGCCGGTGTCTGAGCGGGGCACCGCGGACACGCGCGCGGGCGCCCGGGGACCGCTCCCCGGGCGCCCGCGCGGCCGTTCACGACGCCGGGATCAGCGCGGCTCGGACTCCGTGCCCCGGCTCGGCGCCGGCTCGGGCAGGATGCGGCCGACGTCCCCGAGGATCGGGTCATACCCGTACTTGTCCTTGAGGTAGCCGCTCAGCCAGGCGGCCTCGTGGTCGAGCGCCAGCAGGTCTTCGTGGTCGTTGAAGCGCACCTCGACGAGCTGCAGCTCCGTCGTGCCGTCCTCGCGCGGGACCGAGCGCGTGGCGATCGACTTCAGGCCGCCGTCGTCGGCCTTCAGCGAGTGCTCGATGGGCGTCCCGTAGGGCACCACCACCGAGCGGTACTGCCCGCGCTCGAACTGCTGGAACAGCAGCTCGTCGGAGCGCGCGCTGAGCGAGGACAGGACGGCGCGGTTCGCGCTGATGAGGTCGACCTTGGAGGACTCGCCGTAGCGCTCGAGGAGCTCCTCCTCGCTCAGCCAGCGGACCGCTTCGGGGTGCTTCGGCGCCTCCGCGGCGACCTCCTCGGCGATGCGCGAGAAGACCTCGTTGGCGACGGCCGCACCGCGCGACGGGTCCTGGCGCAGGTCCGCATGGGCGTGCGTCGGTGCAGCGGGAGCCTCGGCCGGCGGCTCCAGGGCGGCCACGCCCGAGTCGACGCTCGCTCCGGGAGCCGCGCGCTCCGTACGACCCGCCCAGTAGCCCAGCAGCAGCGCCGCCAGGATACCCAGTCCGACGCCGAGGCCGCGTCGGCCTTGGCCCGGAGCGGCGGCTTCGTTGGCTGGCTGGTTCATTCGCACCCTCCGCAGGCGAACAGGATGTTGAGGATGTTGTCGTGCGGGTTCCCCGGGCAGGCTTCCTGCAGGCGCTCGGAGCTGTTGCAGTCGATCGTCATCTCGCCCACGTCCTTGTAGGAGCACGGCGCGCCACCGCAGTTGATCCAGATGTGGTAGACGAGCTTGCAGCCTTCGCAGTCGTCCAGCGAGGTGGGCGTCAGCGTCTTGACGACCGTGCAGGTCACACCGCCGCAGTCGCAGGAGGTCTGGACCTCCGTCAGCGAGGTACTGCAGGTGTCGGCGAGGGACGGGGTCGCGACGGAGGTCTCGACCGGGAGCGCCGCCCCGAGCAACAGGAACGCGGCGAGGGAGAGGGAGCGATTCATCGTGAAGCTGTTCATGCGTTTGGGGAGGTCGGGGCGGTGATGTCCATGCCCGGCGCCCCGAGTCGAGCCAGGCGTGGAGGGGGATCATCGATCGCTATGGAAGAAGCGTACTACCCCGTTGTGTCTTCGTCGCTACCCTACACGTGCGTAAGTCCCTCGTGCGCAGCTCGATGTTCCGCGCGTCGCGCCGTTCTTCACACGCCGTCCGCGTTGGCTCCGCCATGACGGGGCGAGTGGCGCGCGTACGGCCGTTGGCGAAACCAACCCTTCGAACGGCGCGACGACCGACTCGCGCTCACTGCCGCGCGCGAAGCGTTCACGCCGGACGAACGCCAGGTGCCCGTCCGATACTTCACCCGGCGCCGTCCCGATGTCCGAGAGGTTCGACGAATCCCCGATCCACCCGCGTTCCCTGTGGCCGCACCGAAGCGAAGGCCCCATGCCGGGAACCGAAGCACGTCTCGGGCAGGCTCCTATGGTGCACGGTCTGCCGAGGAAAGGTGCAGTGTTCGCTCGGTCGTCGCGTTGAGTCGGATCGTGACCGGCACTCGACGCGTGCGCAGGCCCTCGAGCTCGACGACGAGCTCGTAGTCACCCGGCGCGAGCGGAGTGACCGACGTGCCCGTTACCCCGAGCGGAATCCAGGGCTCGACCGAGACCTGCGCGTCGCCGCGGGGGGCTTGCAGGAGGACAGTCGAACTTCTAGGCGCGCGGAACTCGAACTCCGGGTCTAGGCGCGTGCCGCCCTCCGCAGCGAGCAGGTGCACGCGCGCGCCTCGCGCGAGACGTCGCAGCGACTCGGCGGGCGACTCCCCGGTGGGCGGAGGTCGCACTTCCGAATCGAGCTCGTCCTCGAGCGTGAGCGCGAGCCGCCCGCTCGCGCCGAGCGACAGCTCCACGAGCGTCTCGCGTCCGGCCGTCACCTCGACCACGCGCTCCGCCGGAGTGCACGGCACGTCGCTGGAAGGGCCACCGCGCGTGACGCGCGCCGGTTCGGTGATCGCTCGCACGCGGTAGCTGCCCGCGCCCAAGCGGAACGCGCCCGCGCCGGTCACCGTTCGCAGCTCGCGCAGCGGTACGTCGCTCGCCGCCGTCGACACGAGTACCCGCGCGCCGCGGTGCCACGGAGCGCCATCTGGACCGAGTAGCTCGAAGCGCAGGCAGGAGCCCTCTTGCGGCGCGCTCAGGCGCAGCACGAGCTCCCCGGGCGCGGCGTCGCCGCTCGGGCGCCACGCGGCCTCCGCGAGCTCTCGATCGGCGGACACGACGCCTACCGCGTAGATCGCGCCCTCGCGCAGGTCGAGCTCGATCGCGCCGCCCTCGAGGGCGCGACGGCGTGGCGGACTGCGCAACGACTCCGGCTGCGCGCGTCCGTCCGCGCCGAGCGCCGCGACGAAGAGCGCAGAGCCCCGGAGGCGCTCGACGGGCAGGACGAAAGGCACGAGCGAGTCGAGCGGCGCGCCGCGCTCGTCGAGCACCCGCAGCGTCGCGCGTCGGCCCTGCCAGCGCAGCTCGACACCGCGAGCGCCGTGGGGCACGGGGTCTTCGGTAAGGCGAAGCGGAGCCTGCTGCTCGCTGCGCAGGTCGTATAGATGGTAGTCGCCCGGGGTGAGGTCGACGAAACGCACCGCGCCAGCGTCGTCGCTGCGCACGCTCGGGCCAGAACCCAGCGCGTCCTCGCGCGCCAGCGTGACACGTGACGCCCGCACGTCGACGCCCGGGACGCCGACGCCAGCGGCGTCGACGACGCGCGCTTCGAGCACAGGGGCTGGCGGATAGCGGAGGTCGAGCTCGACGTCGCTGCCGGCAGCGAAGGCATGCGCGACCTCGACGCTCCCGACGCCGTGTGTCCACGCGCGCAGCGAGAACGTTCCGCCGCGCTCGAAGCGCAGCGCGTAGTCGCCGTCCCGCGTCGTCTCGGCGCTCGCCAGGAACGCGGCCGGCTCGCCGAGTGCATCGAGATCGCGCAACTGCACGTGGCCCTGTTCGACGGGCACGCCGTCCGCGTCGAGCACGCGACCGTGCACGTGGCCCGGTCGCCGCGGCGTGGGGGCCGGGCTCGGGATCTCGGACTCTTGCCGGGACGCGGTCCGCGTTCCGCGCTCGCGCGGTGCGCTGCGGCTCGCCGCCTCACTCCCGACTGGCGCGAGCTGGTCGGCCTTCGGCGCGCTCGGAACGCTCCCGTCGGTTGCTGCGATCCCCGCGCGCATCAGCGGGGCTCCCGGCGCGTACAGCAGCAGCGCGAGGGCGGTGCAGAGCGCGACGGCGAGTAGGGTGAGCGGCGCGCGCATGCGAAGTTCCCGCTCAGCTCCGCAGCCGCAACTGCCCGCAGGCTGCGTCGCTCTCGAGGCCGCGCGACCAGCGCACGGTCGCGACCAGGCCGGCGGCCTCCAGCGCGGCGCGGAAGTCCTCGACGCGCTCCGGCGCGGGGCGCCGGTAGTCGCCGTCGCGGGCGATGGGGTTGTAGGGGATCAGGTTCACCGTCGCGCGACGGCCAACGAGGCGGCGCGCGAGCTCGGCCTGGTGCTCGGGCGTGTCGTTCACGCCGCCGAGCAGGACGTACTCGTAGGTCACCTCGCGCCCGGTCGCCTCGAACCAGGCGTCGCCCGCGGCGAGCACCTCGTCGATCGGTGTGCCGCACATCGCCGGCACGAGCTCGTCGCGCTGCGCGTCGAAGGGCGTGTGCAGCGAGATGGCGAGCTGGAAGGGCGGGCGGCGCTCGGCGGCGCGACGCAGGCGGTCGGGGAAGCCGACCGTCGAGACGGTGACCTTGCGCGCGCCGAGGCCCAGCTCGTCGTGCACGAGCTGGAGGGCCGCGGCGAGCTCCTCGAAGTTGAGCAGCGGCTCGCCGATACCCATCACGACCGCGCGCGAGAGCTCGCCGAGCGCGCGACCGCGCAGGAACTGCTCGAGGATCTCCGCGCGGGTCAGGTTGCGCTCGAGGCCGAGCTTGCCCGACGCGCAGAAGGGGCAACCCACCGGGCAGCCGACCTGGGTCGAGACGCACAGCGTCGCGCCCTTCGTCGAGCTCTTGCGCGAGGGCGGGATGTGCACGGTCTCGACCGTGCGCAGGGCCCCCGGCGCCTCGTCGGCAAGCGCGAGCAGGAGCTTCGTCGCGCCGTCCTGCGCGACGTTGCGGCGCAGCTCGCGCGTGCCGAACAGCGGCAGCTCGGCGGCCAGGCGCTCGCGCAGCGCCGCGGGCAGCGAGGTCATCGCGTCGTAGTCGAGCACGCCGCGTTGCAGGACGTCGCCGCGCAACGCCTTGGCGTGGAAGGCGCGCCCGCCGCGCGCGGTGACCTCCGCGGTCAACGCGTCGATGTCGAACAGCAGCGCGCTGAGGGTGGGGGAGCTCGCGGTCGTCACGAGGCGGACTCGCCGGCGCCGGTCACGGCCTCGTGCAGGAGCTGCGCGACCTCCTCGGCGATGCGTTGCGTCTCGTCGAGGTCGAGCGGGTTGGCGCCGCCGACCGCGCGGTGGCCGCCGCCGCCGTAGCGCTCCATCAGCTCGCCCACGTGCAAGCCCTGCTTGGGCGTGTTCCAGGGGTTCTCGCCGCAGGTCACGTGGAAGCCCGAGCGCGTCGGGATCACGCCGACCGCGTACTCGAGCTTGGGGTAGTGGTAGAACGGCGCGAAGCGCTCGCGCCGCACCTTGCCCGAGGACGCGTCGAAGAGCAGCACGCCGTCGCGCTCCCAGACGACCGTCGAGGGGAACTGCTCGAGCGCGCGGTCGCGGTTCTTGCTCGCGCGCTGGTGCGCGAGCTCGACGCTCTCCTTGTTCGCGATCTGCTCCAGGCTCTGCGTCGTCATCGCCTCGACGAGCCCGTCGATCCAGTCCGTGCTTGGCGCCACGGTGAGCGCGCGCGTGATGCGCAGCGCGGGGTCCTCGCCGAAGATCGCCTGCTCGGCCGACTCGTAGCGCGCGGCGTCGACGATGTCCGACCAGCGCGCCATCTCGCGGAAGCGCTCGCACGGCCTGTAGCGCCAGTGCTGCTCGGCGTGCGCGAGGATCAGCGGCGGGCACGACGGCGACGTCTCGTCCCACAGCCAGCGCTCCGAGGGCGCGTACTGCGCGCGCAGCTCGGGCGTCAGGAAGGTCGTGGGGTGGTGGTCGAACCAGTACTCGGCCCGCGGGTGGAAGTGGAAGTCCACGATCGCGAAGCGCGAGCCGCCGCCGAAGGCCTTCCAGTCGCGGCGCTGGTCGTAGTTGACCGACTCCCACTCGACGCGCTCGCCGAAGACGTCGATCAGCACGGAGGCGAGGATCGCCCCCGAGACCATGCCGTCGAAGTCGCGGTGGTAGTAGATCCGCAGGGGCGAGGTGCCACGAGCCATGGGCGCTAGGGTAGCCCGATTCGGCGGGCGCGTCTGCGCTCAGTCCGGGTCTCCGCACCCGGGTGCGCGGGCGATCCCCGACGCGGGCACGGGCGGGCGCGCGCGTCGCTCCCGCCGTCGTTCGCGCCTCCTGCGCGCTGGGCCAGTCCGCGCAGGCGCGCTGGGCCTTCCCGCGCCGGCGCGCGGGGCTCCGCTCAGGCGCTCTCGCGCTCGCGGTCGTCGTCCTCGTCCTCGCTCGCGGCCTCGTCGGAGTCCTCGGCCGTCAGGCCGCGCGCGAGCGTGACGCGCCCGGCCACGACCTCGGCGTCGATGACGAAGTGGTCCTGGTCCTTGCGGGCCGGGAGCTCGTAGAGCAGGTCGAGCAGCAGGTCCTCGATGATCGAGCGCAGCGCGCGCACGCCCGTCTCGCGCTGGATGGCCGTGTCGGCGATCGCCTCGAGGCCGCTGCGCGCGAACTCGAGCGTCTTGCCCTGCAGCTCGAAGATGGCCTGGAACTGGCGCGTGAGCGCGTTCTTGGGCTCGGTGAGCACGCGCACGAGCGCGTCGCGGTCGAGCGTCTGCAGGCAGGTGATGACGGGCAGGCGGCCGATGAACTCGGGGATCAGGCCGAACTGCACCAGGTCCTTGGGGATCAGGTAGCGCACGTACTCGTCGCGCGCGCCCTGCTCGGACAGGGAGGGCAGCGAGGGGTGCTCGGGCTGGTCGGCCTTGACCAGGCCGCGCACCGTGCGCGCCTTCTCCTCGGCCGCCGCCTTGCGGTCGAAGCCGATCGACTCGCGGCCGATGCGCTTCGAGATGATCTCCTCGATGCCGCTGAACGTCCCGCCGCAGAGGAACAGGATGTTCGAGGTGTCGAGCTGGATGTAGGACTGCTCGGGGTGCTTGCGCCCGCCCTGCGGCGGCACGTTGGCGACCGTGCCCTCGAGGATCTTGAGCAGCGCCTGCTGCACGCCCTCGCCCGACACGTCGCGCGTGATCGAGACGTTGGACGTCGTGCGGCCGATCTTGTCGATCTCGTCGATGTAGATGATGCCGTGCTGCGCGCGCTCGACGTCGAAGTCGGCGGCCTGGAGCAGCTTGAGCAGGATGTTCTCGACGTCCTCGCCCACGTAGCCGGCCTCGGTCAGCGTGGTGGCGTCGGCCATGGCGAAGGGCACCTCGAGCATGCGCGCCAGGGTGCGCGCGAGGAGCGTCTTGCCCGAGCCCGTGGGGCCCACCAGCAGCACGTTCGACTTCTCGATCTCCACCTCGCCGGGCATCGGCGTGCCCTCGTTCTGGCGGCGCAGGCGGTTGTAGTGGTTGTAGACCGCGACCGAGAGCACCTTCTTCGCGCGCTGCTGGCCGATGACGTACTCGTCCAGCCGGCGCGCGATCTCGATGGGGGTGGGCAGCTTCTCGCGCGCCGTGGCGGCGGCCTCGGCGGCCGCGGCCGCGCCGCCCGTGCGCACGCCGGGCGCGCGACGCTGCTCCTCCTGGAGGATCGAGTTGCAGATCTCGATGCACTCGTTGCAGATGTAGACCCCGGGCGGCCCCGCGATCAGCGAGGAGACGTGGTGCCGGCGCTTCTCACAGAACGTGCAGCGCTCGACGTGGCGTCCGCGACCCGAAGTACTCATGCAACGATCCTACTACGCCGTTACTCGGCGCGGGCGACGATGTGGTCGATCAGGCCGAAGGCCTGCGCCTCCTCGGGCGAGAGGAAGTTGTCGCGCTCGGTGGCCTTGGCGACCTCCTCCGCGCTCTTGCCGCAGTGGTGCCCCAGGATGGACTCCAGGCGGTGCTTGAGCTTCAGCGTCTCCTTGATCTGGATCTCCATGTCCATCGCCGTGCCCTGGGCGCCGCCCCAGGGCTGGTGGATCATGACGCGGCTGTTGGGGAGCGCGAAGCGCTTGCCCTTGGTGCCGCCCGCGAGCAGCACGGCGCCCATCGAGGCGCACTGGCCGAGGCAGTACGTCGCGATGTCGGGCTCGACGAGCTGCATCGTGTCGTAGATGGCCAGGCCCGCCGTGACGGAGCCGCCCGGCGAGTTGATGTACATCTTGATGTCCTGCGTGTGGCCCGACTTGTCCAGGAACAGGAGCTGGGCCATCACCGAGTTGGCGACGTGGTCGTTGACCTCGGTGCCGAGGAAGATGATGCGGTCCTCGAGCAGGCGCGAGTAGATGTCGTACGTGCGCTCGCCGCGACCGGTCTTCTCGATGACGTAGGGGACGTAGCTCATGGGGGGGCGTTGTCGTCGCGCGGGGGGCTGAGGTGTCGCTGAGGGCGGATGCCAGGCGCGCCGCGGTGGCGCGAGGCATGGTTTGGAGGAGCGCGGCCCCCGATTCAAGAGGGGGCCGGGGCTTCTTCGGGCCGGGGTGCCCTAGGGCTCAACGATTTTCGCGTTCTCACGCAGGAAAACGCGCACCTTGCGCTCCAGGAGCTCGATCTGCATCTGCTGGAAGAGGTTGTTCTTCCGGTAGTACTCGATGACCTCCTCGACCCGCGCGCCGTGGCGCTGGGCGATCGCCTGGACCTCGCGCTGCAGGTCCTCGTTCTCGACCTTGAGCTCCTCGGCGGCGGCGATGCGATTCACGAGGAAGAGCGCGCGCACGGCCTTCTCGGTCGCGGCGGCCAGCTCCTCCGCGCGCTCCTCGACCTGCGCGTCGTGCTGGTCCTCCGGCACGCCCGCCTGACCGAGCTCCTGGCGCAGGACCTGCTTGCGCACGTCGAGCTGCTGCTCGACCATCCGCGTCGGCAGCGCGAAGTCGTGCTTGTCGATCAGGCCTTCGAGCAGCACCGTCTCCTGACGCGCGTTCTCCTGGAACTGCTTGGCCTGCTCGAGGCGCTCGCGCGCGGTCGACTCGAACTCCCCGCGGCTCTCCACGCCGAGCAGCTTCCACAGCTCCTCGTCGCTCGGCGGCGTCATCGCGTACGCCTCGCTGACGGTGACCGTGCACGTGCCCGTCTGCCCGCGGCGCTCTTCCTCGTGGAAGTCCGCCGGCACGGTCAGCTCGAGCTCGAACGCGTCGCCCGCGTGCTTGCCCTGCAGCGCCTCCTGGAAGGCCTTGGCGTCCACGCCCGGGGGCGGGGCCAGCGGCGCCAGGCGCACGCCGTCGCGCTCGAGCAGCGTCTCGCCGTCGACCGCCCAGACCACCTTGCACAGCGCCAGGCCGTCCTCGGGGATGCCCGCCTCGCCGGCCTCCTCGGGCGTCGAGCGCTGCAGGCGCAGGTCGGCCACCGCCTCGGCGATCTCCTCGTCGCTGACCGGCTCGAGCTCGGTCGTGACCTCGAGGCCCTTGTAGTCGGCGATCTCGAAGTCCGGCGCCAGGCTGATCTCGAAGCTGTGCGCCAGGTCGGCGCCCTCGGCGAGGTCGATCGCGTCGAGCGCGATGCGCTCGTGACCCACCGGCTTGAGCTCGTTCTCCTGGACCGCCTTCTGGTAGGCCTGGTTCAGGAAGTGCTCCACCGCCTTCTGGCGCACCTGCGCGCCGAACTCCCGCTCGAGGATCTGCTCCGGCACCTTGCCGGCGCGGAAGCCCTTCATCTTGACGTTCTTGCCGGAGGCCTTGAGCGCCGCGCGGTACTCGCGGTCGAAGACTTCGCGGGGGACGGTGAAGGAGACCTTGGCCTCGCAGGGGCCGGTACGTTCGACGGTGACTTGCACGGGGACGCTGCGCCCGCACGCTCGGCGGGCGCTCCTCGGGGGTCGGGGAGTGGTGGCGAGGGCCCCGCCGCGGTCGCGACGAGGCCCAGGGAACCCGGGAGCCTACCCCGCCCTCCGCGCGCGGCCAAGGCCGCAGGGGGTTTCCGGCGGCGGCGTGCTACCTTTCGGCGATGGAGGTCCACCTGCGCACCGTTCACGACCTGGAGACCGCGCGGCCGCTGGCCGGACGCCTCGACGCCCTGGGCGCCGAGCAGAGCGCCGAGCACCGCGACGAGCCCTGGCCGCAGGGCGCGGCGCTCGCGTTCCTCGAGGCCGAGCTCGGCGCGCCCGAGACCGTGCTGCTCGTGGCCGAGAGCGCGCCCGGCGCGGGCGACCTCGGGCTGTGCCTCGTGGGCGCCTTCGTCGAACCGCTGACCCGCGAGCGCGTGCCCACCGTGCTGCTGCTCCACGTCGACCGCCGCGTGCGTCACCGCGGCCTCGCGCGGGCGCTCGTGGAGGAGTGCACGGCGCAGCTCGCCGAGCGCGGCCTCGCGCGCCTCGCCGGCCGCGTGGGCCACAACGACGACGCCCTGATCTCGATGGGCGAGCGCTGGGGCTTCACGCGCCGCTGGGAGTGGATGGAGCGCTAGGGCCTGTCCGCAACCTCACACGACCTCCCAGGGGTCGGGCCCCTCGCGCGGCCACAGCGCGTAGACGCCGTCGGCCAGCGCGGCGAGCACGAGCACGGCGAGGTCGCGACGGCGCGCGCCTGCTGTCGTGTCGAGCCTCGACGGGCCCGGCGCGCGAGGGCCGTCCAGCGCGTCGCCGGCCACGGGGTGCAGGCGCCTACTGCGCCTCGACCTTCTGCTTCAGCACCGCGAGGTTCTTCGCGAAGGCGTCGCTCAGCCTGTCCTGCAGCACGCGCACAGCCAGCCGCATCAGGAAGAAGTCGCCGACCTGGCCGTGGTCCTGCCAGCGCAGCGTGGTGCGGCCGTCGTGCTCCTCGTAGAGGATCACGCCCTTGGCGTTCAGCTTGTCCTCGAGCGTCTCGTCGAACCAGACGCCCTTGGTCGGGTCGCTGGCGGTGATCACGAGGTGCACCCGGCTGCCGCCGCCGACGGTCGTCATCTCGGCCCCGACGCCGCGCTCGGCGCCGGTGAAGGTGTACGCGTCGTCGGGGTACTGCTCGCGGAACGCGCTCCACTCCGGCCAGCGGTGCAGGTCCTCGATCCACGGGTGGATCTCCGCCGCGGGGGCGTCGACGTCGACGCTGACGTCGACGTTCCACTCGCGGGGCAGGTCCTTGGTGAACCACCAGGCGGCGAGGCCGCCCAGGACGAAGACGGCGAGGACGGGCAGCAGGCAGAACTTGACGACCTTCATGGGCCGAGAGCTTAGCGCGGCCGCGGCGCGAACGCGCGGCCGTTCGCGTGCGGGCGGAGCCGCGGCCCGCGACGCCGCGCGCTCGGCTACCCTGGGGCCATGGAGCCGCGCATCGTCGTGCTCACCGGCGCGGGCGTGAGCGCCGACTCGGGCCTCGCCACCTTCCGCGGCGGCGGCGGCCTGTGGGAGCAGCAGCGCGTCGAGGACGTCGCCACGCCCGAGGCGTGGGCGCGCGACCCGGCGCTCGTCTGGCGCTTCTACCAGCGCCGCCGCGCCGCGCTGCGCGACGTCGAGCCCAACGCCGCGCACCACGCGTTGGCGCGGCTCGAGCGCGAGCTCGCCGCGCGCGGCGGCGCGTTGACGCTCGTCAGCCAGAACGTCGACGACCTGCACCAGCGCGCCGGCTCGACCGTGCTCGCCATGCACGGCCAGCTCGCGCGCCTGCGCTGCGAAGCCTGCGGCGCGCGCGTGGACGACCGCGAGCACCTCGACCCCGCGCGCTTCGTGCCGTGCCCGCGCTGCGCGCACCCGCGCCTGCGGCCAGACGTCGTGTGGTTCGGCGAGATGCCGCTGTTCCTCGACGAGATCGAGGCCGCGGTGCGCGCCGCGCACGTGTTCCTCGCGGCCGGCACGAGCGGCAACGTCTGGCCGGCGGCGGGCTACCTCGCGCTCGCGCGCGCGTGGAGCGCGGAGACGGTGGTGCAGGCGCTCGAGCCGCCCGCGAACCTCGATCGCGCGGATCGCTTCGTCGGCGGGCACGCGGCGGAGGCCCTGCCGCGCCTCGTCGACGAGTGGTTGGCGCGCTGGCCGGCGTGAGCGCGAGCCGGGAGAGGAAGGACCTCGAGTGCCGTCCAGGACGACGCTCGAGATCTCTCTCCTTCTCGGGGCCCTGGAAGGGCCGGCTCAGGCGGCCGGGGAGCGCTCGGGTCGCGCTCACGCAGGCCTCCGGCCGATGATCCACCCGCCGCACGGATCCGTCAATGGCCGCCGGGCGATCACGGCGCGGGGGCTCCAGCCGGCGGTCGCGCGGGCCGATGCATAGGAGCCCGTCGCCGCGCGCCCCCGGCGCCCGCGCAGGGCCCTCCCGGGGCCAGGAATCCACCGACGGACGCTCGCGGCCGGCGCGCCGCTGCGTAGGCTCTGGCCCGCTCACGACTCCCCGAACGCCATGAAGATCGCCACCCTCCTCAGCCTGCCCCTCGCCCTCGCTCCGCTGGCCCCGTTCGCGCTCGCCGCCCAGAAGGGCGGGGGCGACGCGCCGCCGCAGACGCCCGAGGAGAAGCAGATCGTCCGCATCGTCCAGACCGAGACGCGCGAGATCGCCAAGGACCTCTACGCGGTGCGTTGGCCGGGCGGCAAGCTCGTCACGTTCTTCGTCGGGCCGGAGAGCGTGCTCCTCATCGACAACCACATCCTCGAGGAGGCGCCGAACATCAAGAAGGCCATCGCGCAGGTGACGGACAAGCCCGTGTCGCACCTGATCAACACGCACTACCACGAGGACCACACGGCCTCGAACGGCGAGTGGGGCGCGACGGCGACGATCATCGCGCACGAGAACGCGAAGCTGCGCATGGAGGGCTCCGAGAAGATCGAGGGCCGTCACTGCAAGCCGCCGCTCACCGGCGACGCGCTGCCGGACGTGACCTTCGCCGACGAGATGGAGCTCGAGTTCGGCGGCGAGACGATCAAGCTCAAGCACTTCGCCGGCGGTCACTCCGACGGCGACATCGTCGTGTGGTTCCCCGAGCGCAAGGTCTGCGTGACGGGCGACATCTTCTACTCGCACCAGTTCCCCTTCATCGACAGCGCGGCCGGCGGCAGCATCTTCCAGCTCCTCGACGCGGCCGAGGCGCTCGACAAGTTCCTGCCGAAGGAGTGCACGCTGATCCCCGGCCACGGCGCGCCGGTCGACCGCGAGGCGCTGGCGGAGTACCGCTCCATGCTCGACGGCACGCTGATGGCGGTGCAGAAGGCCATCGACGACGGCTTCAACACCAACGGCATCATCGAGAAGGGCTACCTCGACGAGTGGAAGGAGCGCTGGGACCCGACCCAGGGCGGCGCCGCGACGCGCGCCTACGCCTTCCAGCTCTTCAGCGCGCTGAAGCCCCAGTAGGCGCCCCGCGCGCCCACGCACGCGCCGGCCGGCGTCCTCCGCGCGGGGGGCGCCGGCCGGCGCGCGTTCAGCGGCCCGACGCCGACCCGAACGCGAGCCGGAACAGGCGGCGCACGCTGTCGTCCGTGTCGACGGCCTCGAGCTCGCGCGGCGTGAACCAGCGCAGCGCGAGCGACTCGTGGTTGCGCACCGCGGCCGCGCCGGGCGCCGCGCGCACGAGGAAGCGGCTGTCGAGGTGCAGGTGGGCGGGTTCGCCCGGCCGCGCGGGGATCTCGTGCACGTCGAGGTCGACGATGCCGCCGAGGAGCTCGAGCGCGTCGATGCCGCTCTCCTCGCGGCACTCCCGCAGCGCGACGTGCGGCAGGTTGGCGTCGCCGTCGCAGTGGCCGCCGAGCTGCAGCCAGCGGCCGAGCTTCCGGTGGAAGGTCAGGAGCCCGCGCTCCCCCGCGTGGTCGAGCACGAGCGCGGATGCGGTCAAGTGCCCCGGCGCGCACGTGCGCCGGTGCGCGTCGGCCGGGTGCGCGTCGACGAACGCGAGCATCTCGGCGCGCGCGCGCGCCTGCGCGTCGTCGTACGGCGCGTAGGCCTCGAGCAGCCGCCGCGCGAGGGCGAGGTCGTCGCAGGGCGCGAGCTCGCCCATCAGCCGCGCAGCAGCTTGGCGTACTTGCCGGCCTTCGAGTCCTTGGCGAGCCCCAGGCGCTCGCTGTTCTTCTCGCGCCACTCGTGGTAGCTCTCGTAGTCGCCGTCCTTGTGGAAGAACACCTTCCCGACGCCGTCCTGGCCCGGACCTTCGAACGACAGGATGTCGGTCGCGACGCGGTTCAGGAAGTAGCGGTCGTGGCTGACGATGATCATCGAGCCGCGGTACTCGCTGATCGCGTCCTCGAGCACGCGCAGCGTCTCGAGGTCGAGGTCGTTGGTCGGCTCGTCCAGGATGATGAGGTTGGCCGGGTCCTTGAGCATCTTGGCGAGCACCACGCGGTTGCGCATCCCGCCCGAGCAGTGCTTGAGCAGCTTCTGCTGGTCCTCGCCGCGGAAGTTGAAGCGCGCGACGAAGGCGCGGCCGTCGATGGTCTTGCCGTCGAAGGCGAGCTGCTCGTTGCCGTCGGTGATGTTGTCGTAGACCGTCTTGTCCTCGTCGATCACCGCGCGCGACTGGTCGACGTAGCTCATCTTGACCGTCTGGCCGATGTCGATCTTGCCCGCGTCGGTGCTCTCGCGGCCGAGGATCATCCTCATCAGCGTCGACTTGCCCATGCCGTTCGCGCCGATGACGCCGACGATCGCGCCGGGGCGCACCTCGAAGTCGAGGTCCTGGAACAGCACGCGCTCGCCGAAGCTCTTCCGCAGGCCGCGCGCCTCGATGACACGGTCGCCGAGCCGCGGGCCCGGCGGGATGCGGAACTCGGTCGACTCGAGCTGCGCACCGGCGCGCTGCTCCTGCAGCTCCTTGAAGCGCGTCAGGCGCGCCTTCGCGCGGCCGCGCCGCGCCGACGGCGTCTGGCGCACCCACTCGAGCTCGGACTTGTAGGCCTTCTCGATGCGCGCCTCGGCCTGGCGCTGGCTGTCGAGCTTCTTCTGCTTGGCCTCGAGGAAGGTCGTGTAGTTGCCCTCGTAGGGGATGCCCTTGCCGCGGTCGATCTCGAGCATCCAGCCGACCACGTTGTCGAGGAAGTAGCGGTCGTGGGTGATCAGCATCACCATGCCCGGGTACTCCTGCAGGTGGTGCTCGAGCCACTCGACGGTGTTCGCGTCGAGGTGGTTGGTGGGCTCGTCGAGCAGCAGGATGTCGGGCTGCTCGAGCAGCAGCTTGCACAGCGCCACGCGGCGCCGCTCGCCGCCCGAGAGCACCTTCACGTCGGCGTCCGGCGGCGGCAGGCAGAGCGCGGTCGCGGCTTGCTCGAGGCGGCTCTCGAGGTTCCACACGTCGTGGTGGTCCATGAAGTCCTGCAGCCGCTGGAACTCGTCCTCGCGGCCCTCCATGTCCATGCAGACCTCGTTGTACCGCTCCTCGACGTCGCGCAGGTGCTGCACCGCCTCCTGCAGGTTGCCCCACACCGTCTTGTCGTCGCTGAGCGGCGGCTCCTGCGAGAGGTAGCCGATGGTCACGTCGCCGTCCGCGGGCTTGGCGATGCCCTCGAACTTCGTGTCCTCGCCGGCGATGATCTTCAGCAGCGTCGACTTGCCGGCGCCGTTGCGTCCGATGACGCCGATCTTGGCGTCCTCGTAGAACGCCAACGTGATGCCCTTGAGCACCTCGTCCTGCCCGAAGTGCTTCCGCAGGTCCTGGATCTGGTAGATGATGCGCTTGCTGCTCTCGGCCATGGGGCGAACAGGATAGGGCCGTTCGGCGCGCAGTGAAGGGGGGCGCCGGGAATCAGCGCGCCGGCACGCCGGCTCCCGCGTCGGGCGGGTCGACGCGCACGCGCAGGAGCAGGGCGCGCGCGCCGCCGGGCGCCGGGTCGAAGGGCACCAGCGGCGTCAGCGGCCGCACGTCCCCGTGCGCCGGCCGCGCGTGCAGCTCGAGGCGGAACGGGCCGGGCCCGTCGACCTCCAGGGCGAAGGCGCCGCGCGCGTCGGTGACGGCCCGCACCGCGGGCCAGCCGGCGCGGCCTGCGGCGTCGCCGTGACGACCACGTCCGCCAGCGGCCGGCCGCGCAGGTCGGTCACCGCGCCGGTCACGTCCCAGCAGGGCAGCCGCCGGGCCGGCGGTCCGGCTCGAGCAGCTCGACGGCGACGTCGCGCAGCAGGCGCCGCGCCGGCGCGCGCAGCAGCACCGCGCCCAGGCGGCGCCGCAGGTCGCCGCACAGCCAGCGCGCGCCCGCCGCGGACAACCCGCGCGCGGGGTCGTCGAGGACGAGCACGTCGGATTCGCGCAGCAGCAGCGCCGCGAGCGCCACGCGGCGCCGCGCGACCTCGTCCACGTCGGCGAGCCGCGTCTCCGGCGCCGGCACCTCGAGGCCGGCCGCGACGTCCTGGACGCGGCCGTCCAGGGTCCACACGTCGTGCCGGTCCATGAGCTCTCGCAGGTGCTCGACCTCCGGCTCGCGACCCTCGGGATCCTCGCAGGCTCGGAGGTAACGCTCCTCGATCGCGCGCAGGTGCTGCACCGGCGCCCGCAGCGCACCGCGCACGTCGAGGTCCTCGCGCGGTGCGGGCGCCTCGCCGAGCACGCCCAGCGACACCTCGGGCGCGAGGCGACGCACCTCGGGCGTGTCGCCGCCCTCGGCCGTGGCGAGGTGCGCGAGCAGCGCGTCGCCGCGCGCCGTGTCGCCGAGGAGCCCCACGACGTCGCCCGCGCGCAGCTCGAGGACGAGCGCCTCGGCTGCGGAGACCGACGACCGCGGGCCGAGCGCGACCTCGACGCGCAGCAGGCGCTCCCCGGACGGCCAGCTTCGCGCCACGCTCGTCAGTCCTCCGCGTCCTTGTAGTCGTCCTTGTCGAGCCCGTGTCGACGCAGTCGGTCGTAGAGCGCGCGCGGGCTGATGCCGGCGCGCTCGGCCGTGCGGCCCACGTGGCCGCACGTCTCGGTCAGGAGGCGGTCGAGGTAGGCGCGCTCGGCGCGCGCGACGGCGGCCTCGCGCACCTCCTTCAACGTCTGCTCGCGCCAGTCCGCGGGCAGCTCGGGCGCCGGCGCCTGCGCGGTCTGAGCCGTCGCAGCGGCGGCGGCCGCGCTCCCGCCGGCGACGACGCGCGGCGGCAGCGCCTCGAGCTCGATGCGCTCGCCGTCGGTCAGGAGCATCGCGCGTTCGACGACGTTGATGAGCTCGCGCACATTGCCCGGCCACGGGTAGCGCAGCAGCGCGGCGAGCGCCTCGGCGGAGATCGAGGTGGCGGTCGCGCCGTCCATCGCGCGCCGGAAGCGACGGATCAGGTAGCCGACGAGGTCCGGCACGTCCTCCACGCGCTCGCGCAGCGCGGGCACGCGCACCTGCACGACGTTGAGCCGGTAGTACAGGTCCTCGCGGAAGCGCCCCGCGCGCACCTCCTCCTCGACGTCGCGGTTCGTGGCCGCCATCACGCGCACGTCGAGCGCGACGGGCCCGGCCGCGCCGAGGCGCTGCGCCTCGCGGCGCTGCAGCACGTTCAGCAGCTTGACCTGCACGTGCTGCGGCGTCTCGCCGATCTCGTCGAGGAAGATCGTGCCGCCCTGCGCGAGCTCGAACTTGCCGGCGCGCGCCTGGTCGGCGCCGGTGAAGGCGCCCTTCTCGTGACCGAAGAGCTCGCTCTCGAGCAGCGTGTCCGGCAGCGCCGCGCAGTTCACCGCGACGAACGGGCCTTCCCAGCGCGAGCTCTCGGCGTGGATCGCGCGCGCGAGGTGTTCCTTGCCCACACCGGTCTCGCCCGTGATGAGCAGCGAGGCGTCGGAGTCCGCCACGCGCCGCACGAGGTCGAGGAAGCGCTGCACGAAGGGGCTGCGCGAGAGGAAGTCCGCGAGCGACGGGTCGGGCTCACGCCCGTCCTCCTCGGCGCCGCCCAGCGCGTTCGTGACGGTGTCGAGCGCGCGCGCGAGCTCCTCGGGCGGCCGGCGGGCGTCGAGCACGTGCGCGGCGCCGGCGGCGAGGAGCTCCGCGCGCTCGGCCTCGGTCTCGCCCTCGCTGAGCACCACGATCGCGGGCAGCTCCGCGTCGTCGGCACGCTCGCGCAGGTACGCCAGGTCGGCGGGCTGGAGCTGGCGGCGACGCAGCACGACCACGTCGCCGTCGATCCGCCCGAGCGCCGCGCGCACCGAGCCGACGACGTCGGCCGAGACGCGCTCGACGACGACGTCGGAGCGCTCGAGCGCGGCGAGCACTTCGTGTCCGAGCACGCCTTCGGGGAGCGCGACCGTCGGTCGCGGGGCGTCGGCGGTCACGTGCGCGTCGCGCGCGGGGTCGGGTTCGGAAGTCACGCCGCGAGTCTACCGGAAGGCGCGCTTCCGATCGGCGCGGGAACGCGCGTGACGCGCAGCCCGCGCGTCGATCGAGGATCTCGCTCAACCTCAAGGCGGCCAGCGTCTTGGCGCGAACCGACGCGCGCCTCCCGAGACGCGGCACGAACTTCGTTCGGCGTTCGGCGGCGGCGCGAGGGGTTCGCGCCGCGGCACCCCGACCCCCACCCGGAGGAACCCATGCTGAGTTGGACCGTGACCTTCTTCGTGATCGCGCTGATCGCCGCGCTGTTCGGCTTCACCGGTATCGCCGCGTCCGCCGCGGGCATCGCGAAGATCCTGTTCTTCGTCTTCCTGATCTTCTTCGTCCTCAGCCTGATCTTCGGTCGCCGCGTGCGCCTCGACTGACGGGAGGAGTGCGCTGGTGGAACGAGACCCCGAAGGTCGCCGAGCCCGGGACCTGATCCGGCGCGCGACGCACCTCGCGGAGGCCGCGCCCGCCGCGCCCGGCACGACCTCGCACCGCGCGCGGCACGCGCGCCTCGAGGTCGAGCTGGCCCGCGAGGAGGTCGAGACCAAGCTCCTCAAGCGCGAGCGTTGCCGACGCACCCGTCGCGCGGCCGACCGCGAGCTCGAGGACGCTTGCGCCCGACTCGGGAGCGCCCTGGCCCGCCTCGCGCCGCGGCCCCCGCACGAGACCCGCACGACCCCGAACGAACGACGACACCCCTGACCGGAGGACGAACCATGAAGACCACGAACCACACGCTCCGCCGCTCCCGCCTGTCCGCCGCCGCGCTCGCGCTGTGCCTCGCGCCCGCGCTGCTCTCGAGCTGCACGGACAAGGACGCCGACGCGCTCGACGAGCACCTCGAGTCCGCGCAGGACACGCTCGAGGACGCCGCCGACGAAGCCGAGGACGTCGTGAACGACGCCGCCGACGCGGTCGAGGACGCGGTCGACGAGGCCACCGACGGAGGCGCTTGATCGGCCGGTCCCACGACGCGCCGACGACGCTCTCCAACGTGCCCGACCCCCGCACGAGGTGACCTCATGACTCCTGACACCTTCACCCTCGAGGTGGCCGTCCTCCGGGAACGCGCCCGCACCGACGTCGAACGCGGCGCCGTGACCGACGGCTACCGCGCCGGCTCCGTCGCCCCGTCCGGGCGGCGGAGCCGGCGCGCGTTCGCGGCGCGAGGCGGCTATTCGAGCCGCACGACCTGCGGCTCGCGCGCCGAGGTCGCGTCGCACGTGACGCGCCCCTCGCCGCGGCGGCCGTCCTCGGCCGCGCCGGAGACCACCAGCTCGCCGAAGGGCGCGAAGACCCAGCGGCTGACCTGGCCGGCCTCGCTCGGCTCGACGCGCTCGTCGCACAGCACCTCGCCGTCCGCCGTCGTGACGCGCAACGTCGCGGCGCAGTGCAGCGGCCGGCCGTCCGCGCCGAGCAACACGATGCCGAGCGACGCGCCGGGCGCCAGGTGCACCTCGTGCGCGCACGTCTCGCCGGCCCGCACCTCGAGCTCGGCGCGGTAGGGCGCCGCGTCCTGCGCGTGCGCGCGCAGCGTGTAGCGGCCGGCCGGCAGGTCGTCGCGCCGCCACGCGCCGGCGTCCTCGGGCAGGTGCCAGAGTCGTCCCTGCGCGTCGCGCAGCTCGAGCGACAGCCCGGACAGCGGCCCGCCGCCCGGCGCCTCGATCGTGACGCGCAGCGCGCCTCCGGGCACCGCGCGCAGCGTGCCCGCGTCGAAGGTCTCGCCGTCGCGCAGCTCGAACGGCCCCGCGCGCAACGCCGCGCAGCCGGGCGCCTCGACCAGCACCTGCACGGCGCCGGCGGGCAGCTCCTCGAGCTGTAGCGGCGGGCCGAGCGCGGGGTACTCGACGTCGGCCACCGGACCGAAGCGCTCGTGACGCACGGTGACGTGCGCGAGCGTGCGCTCGTCCGCGCCGGCCACGTCGAGCGTCGCCACCAGGCGCGCGCTCGGCGCCTGCGCCGCGTCCCGGCGCAGCACCACGTCGCGGTCGCCGGCGCGCACGCCCTCGACCCACGCGACGGGGGCGCGGCGCTCGCTCCACAGCCGAGCGGGGTGCTCGGGGTGGCTGGGCGGGTAGAGCCAGAGCGCGACCGTGCCCTCGCCGACGATCGGCACGCGGAAGGCGCCGGTCTCGTCGGTGTCCACCGCGCGCGGCGCGGGGCCGGGCCCGTGCTCGGCGTGCGAGACGACCGTCCACTCGGCGAGCGGTTCGCCGCGCTCGTCGAGCGCGCGACCGGCGGCGTAGGGCTCGCCCTCGAGGCGCGCGCTCCACGCGTAGGCCTCGCCGGCCCGCACGACGAGCTCGGCGCTCGTGCGCGTCGTCGGCAGGCGCGTGCCGTCGGGCAGGAAGCTCGGGCCGCGCGCGGAGAGGTGCACGGCGCCGGGCGCGAGCGGCCCGAGCTCGAAGCGGCCCTGCGCGTCGCTGGTCGCGTACGGCGGCAGGAAGGCGGCCGGCGGGTTCGGCGCGTGCAGCGCGGCTTCCGTCGCGCCGACCGTCGCGCCCGCGAGCGGCGCGCCGCCGGCGTCGAGCACGACGCCGCGTACCCAGGCGCCCTCGACGAGGTGCAGCTCCACGCGGCCGCGCTCGCCGGGCGCGAGCGTCACCTCGAGCGCGCCCACCGCGAGCCCGGGGGCGCGCGCCGAGACGCCCACCGCGCCGGACGCGAGCCCGGCGGCCGCGAACGCGCCGTTCTCGTCGCTGACGAGCGACACGGGCGGCGGCGGGCCCTCGGCGCCGGTCGGGCCGAAGGTGTCCTGGTTCGTCTGCGCGCCGACGCGCACCGTCGCGCCGGCGAGCGGCGCGCCGTCGGGGCCGTAGACGACGCCGTCGAGCGCGGCCGCCTCGTCGCCGAGCGCGAGCTCGAGCTCGATCGGCGCGCCGGGCCGGGTGCGCTCGCTCCAGTACTGCACGTGCTGCGGCCTGGACGGCCCGAAGCGCGCGTGGCGCGCGCCGAGGAAGCAGTCGTCCTGGAGCTGGCGCAGCTCGAAGCGGCCGGCCGCATCGGTGCGCCCGGCGGCGAGCCCGTAGCTGCGCGTGATGCCGTTCGAGATCCACAGCTCGGCGTCCGCCACCGGGCGCCCCGCGCCGTCGACCACGCGGCCGCGCACGTCGTGACCCTCGGGCAGGCGCAGCGTCACGACAGGCGTGAGCTCGTCGAGCAGCGCCGCGTCGGGCGCGCGCTCGCTCGTCACCGCGGGCACGGTCGCGCCGGCGTTGCCGCCGCGGTCGGCGTAGAGCGCGTACTCGCCGGCCACGAGGCCCTCGAGCAGCGCGCGGCCCTCCGCGTCGGTCCAGAAGGCGCGCGGCTCGCGCGACGCGCCGCTGGCGAAGCGTTGCAGCAGGAAGCCGACGTGCGGCGCGGGCGTGCCGTCGGCGTAGGTGGTCACGACGCGCAGGCGGTCGAGCGTCCACGCCGCGGGCGCCGCGGCGACGCGGCGGGGGGCGCCTCGACGCGCGCGGCGGCTCTCGCCGGCGCGACGTCGACCGCGGGCGCGGCCGGCGCCTCGACGACGCGCAGGCCCTGCGCCTCGAGCGACGGCGGCGGCGCGGGGCGCGGCTCCGCGCCGAGGAAGCCGCTCACGCGAGCGACGAGGAGGAGCAGGGTGACGGCGGCGAGGCCGAGGCCGAGGCGTTGCAGCATGAGGAGGCTCCCGAGCTGGGCGGTCGTGGCGGTCGCGCCGGCGGTGAGGGGCGCCGCGGGCAGCGCGCGCGAGGCGTGCGCCAACAGCTCCCCGCGCAGACCGGCGTGGCCGCGTTCGGACAGGGACAGCACGAGACCTCCGGCCAGGCCGGCGGGCAGCAACGGGCGCAGGCGCGCCAGGCCGCGGTGCAGCTCGACGCGCACCGTCGCCGGCGACGCGTCCTTGGCGCGCGCGATCTCCTGCGGCGTCTGGTGACGCAGCAGGTGACGCTCGAGCACGTCGCGGTAGCGCTCGGGCAGGCGCTCGAGCGCGGCGGCCACGAGGCCGTGCGACTCGGCGCCGACCGCGCGCTCCGGCGGCCGCTCGCGGGCTTCGCGCGCGGCGGGCTCGGCCGAGAGCGCGTCCGCGTCCGGCCGCCGCGCGCGGCGCGGCTCCAGTCGCGCGCTTCGTTGCCCATCACGCCGACGAGCCACGCCACGAGCGGCCGCTCGGGGTCGACCCGGCGCGGGTGCTCGAGCAGCGTCAGGAAGGCGGCCTGCACCAGGTCCTCGGCCTCCGCCGCGTCGCGCGCGAGGTGGCGCGCGACGCGCAGCAGCTCGGGCGCGACCTCGTCGAAGAGCTCGCCGAGGGCGCGCGCGTCGCCCTCGGCGAGGTAGCGCGCGAGGAGCTGGTTGGGCCGGGGGTCTCGCATGGTGGACGGGCTCTGCACGGCGCCGCGGCCGCGTTTCACGATTCTGGCAGAAAGCGCCGGGCGGGCGCGCCGCGCGCCCGTGGTCGCGGCGCCGGAACGCGGGTATCTTGGTCGCCCCGAACCCCGGCCCGCTCCGACCCCCGACCCTCCGCGCGACATGGACTTCCTCAAGGACCTCGGCATCAGCGACCTCAACTCCGGCGCCTACAACGGCCAGTGGCTCGAGACGACGGGCGAGGTGATCGAGTCCAAGAACCCCGCCACCGGCGAGGTCCTCGCCAAGGTGCGCCAGGCGAGCGAGGCCGAGTACGAGGCCTGCATGACCGCCGCGGTCGCGGCCTTCGAGCGCCTGCGCACGATGCCCGCGCCCGCGCGCGGCGAGCTCGTGCGCAAGTGCGGCGAGGCCATCCGCGCGAAGAAGGACGCGCTCGGCCGGCTGATCGCCCTCGAGATGGGCAAGATCGTCCAGGAGGGCTGGGGCGAGGTGCAGGAGGTGATCGACATCGCCGACTTCGCCGTGGGCCAGTCGCGCATGCTCTACGGCCTGTCGATGCACTCGGAGCGTCCGGGCCACGCGATGCGCGAGCAGTGGCACCCGCTGGGCGTCGTGGGCGTGATCACCGCGTTCAACTTCCCGATGGCGGTGTGGGGCTGGAACGCGATGCTCGCCTGGATCTGCGGCGACCCGTGCGTGTGGAAGCCGGCGAGCTCCGTGCCGCTGTGCGCCATCGGCATGGTCAACGCGGTGCGCCCCGTGCTCGAGGCCGAGGGCCTGGGCGCGCTGGCCGCGCTGTGCATCGGTTCGGGCCGCGCGGTCGGCCAGAAGATGCTCGAGGACAAGCGCATCCCGCTCGTCTCGTTCACCGGCTCCACGGCCGTGGGCCGCAAGGTCGGCGCCACGGTGGCCGAGCGCTTCGGCCGCACCATCCTCGAGCTCGGCGGCAACAACGCGATCGTCGTGCTCGAGGACGCGGACCTCGACATGGCGCTGCACGCGACGCTCTTCGGCGCGGTCGGCACCGCCGGTCAGCGCTGCACCTCGACGCGCCGCATCCTCGTGCAGGAGAGCGTCGCCGAGGAGTTCACCAGCCGCCTCGTGCGCGCCTACGAGGACGTCGTGATCGGCGACCCGCTCGACCCCAAGACGCTCTGCGGCCCGCTGATCGAGCCCTCGGCCGTCGACCAGATGCTGGCGGCGGTGGCGAAGGTGCGCGAGTCCGGCGGCGAGGTGCTGTGCGGCGGCGGCCGCGCCGAGATGAGCGGCAAGCTCGCCGGCGGCAACTTCGTCCAGCCGACGATCGCGCGCGCGCAGAACCACTGGGAGATCGTGCAGGAGGAGACCTTCGCTCCGCTGCTCTACATCATCCCGGTCAAGGACCTCGACGACGCGCTCGCCAAGCACAACGACGTGCCGCAGGGCCTGTCCTCGTCGATCTTCACCATGAACGTGCGTCACGCCGAGCGCTTCCTCAGCGCGGCGGGCTCCGACTGCGGCATCGCGAACGTCAACATCGGCACCTCGGGCGCCGAGATCGGCGGCGCGTTCGGCGGCGAGAAGGAGACCGGCGGCGGCCGCGAGTCGGGCTCGGACGCCTGGAAGGTCTACATGCGCCGACAGACGAACACGGTGAACTACTCCGCCGAGCTGCCGCTCGCGCAGGGCATCCAGTTCGGCGGCTGAGGTCCGGCGCGTGAGCGAGGCGAGCCCGCGCGCGAGCCGTCGGCGCTTCTTCGCCTACGCGGCGGCGGTGCTGGTCGTCGGCGGGGTGCTGGCGGGGTGGTTCGTGCGGCGCGAGCTGCTGCGCGAAGGCGGCCGCCTGCAGGCCGAGCGCGCGGCGGTGCGCGCGCAGGGCGAGCCGCTCGGGCGCGTGGAGCTCCTGGGGACGGAGCTCGTCGACCCCGCCGCGACGCTGGCGTGGATCGAAGGCTTCGAGGAAGCGCGCAGCGCGACCTGGCGGCCGGGCGAGCTCGTGAGCGCGCACACCTCCCCCGAGGACGCGGTCGAGTCGCTGCTCGTGCGCGCGCGGCGCGAGGCGGAGCGGGTCGGCGCCACCGCGGCGGAGCGCGCGGCCCTCGAGCTCGACCCCGCGGGCCCGGTGGCGCGCGCGCTCGCGGTCACGTGGGCGTACGACGACGGCTGGCCGGAGGGCGCGCTCGGCGACGGCGAGCGGGACGACGCCGCGCTCGCGGGGCTGCTCGCGCGCTTCGACCCCGAGGGGCTGGCGTACGCCGAGCGCGTCCGCGAGGTCGCGCCGCTGGGCCGCGCGGAGCTCGCGTTCCTGCTCGAGCGCGAGCGCGCGCGCGGCGGCGTCGCGCTCGGAACGAGGGAGCTCCCGACGCTCGAGCTGATCGCGCTGTCGCGGCGCCTCGTGGTGGCGGCACACCTCGCCGGCGTGGCGGGGGACGTCGGGCGCGCACGCGACCTGCTGGACGCGAGCTTCGCGGTCGGCGACCTCGTGCGCGACGTGCCGCTGCTGCTCGCGCACCACGTCTGGCTGACGTGCGAGGGGGCCGGGTTGGGCGAGCTGCACCGCTTGCTGCGGGAGTCCCCGCAGGCCGACGGCTGGGAGGCGCTCGAGGCGCGCCTGGCGGGACCGCGCCCGGTGGCGCACCTGCGCGCCGCGCTCGTCGGCGAGCGCGCGCTCGTCGACGAGACGCTTCTGCTGCTGCAGCGCGGCGAGCTGGGCGCTGCTGCGCTGGAGGAGTTCGGCGCCGGCCTCGCGCGGCCGGGGCTGCTCGCGCGCGGCGCGGTGCAGCGCTCGCACGCGGTGTACCTGTCCGCGATCCGCGAGCAGCTCGCGCTCCTCGACCTGCCGTGGGTGCAGGCGGAGCCGGGCTTCGCCGCGGCCGAGCTGCGCTGGGCGGAGGAGCGCGACACGGTGCAGTTGATGCTGCTGTCGCAGCTCGGCCGCCCGCACGAGCTGGCGTGCGCGATGGAGGCGGAGCGGTTGCTGGCGCTGGCCGCGCTGCGCGCGCGACGGGAGGGGAGGGTGCGCGCGCGGGTGTGGGTGGAGGGGGAGGTGGACCCGCGGACGGGGGGGGAGTTCGCGGTGCG
>JACKHS010000035.1 GCA_020638875.1 Planctomycetota bacterium | reverse complement strand
TAGCGCGGCGGCGAGCAGCAGCGCGGCGCGCCTCACCGCACCAGCACCGGGCGCAGCCAGTCGGCGCGGTCGCCCACCGCGAGCTCGTCGGCCATGTCGACCTCGAGCACCAGGCGCTCGACGCCGGTGAGGTCGAGCTGCGGGAACGCCACCGGCGGATCGCCGCCGTGCAGCACCGCGCTCTCCCACAGCACGACGTCGTCGCCGTGCACGCGGAAGCGCACCGAGCCGCGCGCCGGCAGGTGCGTGACCTCGTCGTCGACGGCCACGCTGCCGCGCAGCCCCGACCACGCGCCGCCCAGCGCGTACACGAGGCGGCTCGGCGCGTGCACGCCCAGGCCGCGCGTCCAGGTGCGTCCGCCGGCGGTCAGCGGTCCGCCGGTCGTCGAGCGATCGCGCCGCACGGGCCACGTCATGCCGAGGTCGTCGCCGAACAGCGAGGTGGTCGCGCTCTCCGCCGGCTCGAGGTCGGACAGGAACGCGAGGCCGGCGCCCTCGAGGAAGACCTCCGACACGGCGCCGAGCGGCAGGCGCAGGCCGCGCCCGCCGCTCGTGACGAGGTCCAGCCCGTCGTCGGCGAGGCGCACGAAGCCCGCGGGCAGGCGCGAACCGTCGTAGAGGTCCACCACCACCGGCTCGCCGCGCACCGGAGCGCGCTCCTCCTCGAGCGCCTCGACGAACAGCGCGGCGACCTCGCTCCACGGGAACAGCTTCGAGCCCAGCGCCGAGTCGAGCGTCACGCCCTCGGCGCTGAAGCGCTCGACGGTGCCGTCGATGCGGTCGAGGCCCAGCCCGCGCGCGCGGTACAGGCGGTCGCCCTCGTCGGCGGGAACGAGCGCCTCGGTCCAGTCGTCGGGCACGCGCCCGGGGACGCGCAGGCTGGCGAGCTCCGCGATCCCGAGGCCGAGGCGCGCGCCGCCGTAGAGGCGCACCTCGAGGTCCTCGCCGTCGCCGCCGAGCAGCTCGCCGCGCACCAGGCCGCGGTCGCCGACGAGGTGCACCTCGCAGCCGTCGCGGCCGCTCGACGCGGGCGGCGCGGCGAGGCCCTCGAAGCGCACGAGGCAGGCCTCGAGCTCGGCGAGGCTGCGCGTCTCGAAGCCCTCGAGCGGCACGCGGCGCGTGGCTCCGCTGCGGGCCTCGAGCACCACCGCGGGCGCGCCGTCGCCGACGAGCTCCTGCGACGGAGCGCCGGGGGACGCGAGCGGGGCGAGGAGCGGAGCGAACGCGAGCGCGAAGCGGAGGCGGGAGGTCATGCCGGCATCCTAGCCCGGTCGAATCCTCACGGCGTGTGCCAGGCACAGCAACTCGGTCCCTGGTGGTGCTTCGCGGATCCTGGCGACGCAGGCGACCCTGAACGGGTCGTCGAGGAAGGCAGGATTCGCGAAGTACCGCCGGGGGCCGAGAGGCCGGCGACGCCGGCCGGTGGCGAAGGCTGGCGGGCGCGTTCGTGAGTCGTCCGGGCGAGCCGCCCGGCCTCAGAACGAGCGGGAGAGCGCGACGCCCAGCAGCCCGATCGGGCCCTGGCCCACGCCTTCGCCGGCGGTGCTCGCGTTCACCTCGAGCCCGAGTCCGGCGCCGACGTCGAGCTGCCACGCGCCGTCGCCCAGGCTCCAGCGGTAGCCGCCCACCGCGGTCGGTTGCAGCACGAGCACGCGCGTGTCGCCGCGGCGCTCGCCGGGCTGCCCGGGCGCGTCGATCCAGTCCACGTCGAGCTGCCAAGCGTCGAGGCGCGCGCCCCAGTACCAGCCGCGACGCTCGCGCGCGGCGAAGCGCCGCCACTCGAGGCCCAGGCCGGGACCGCCGCCCTGCTCGTCGTCGTGCTCGCCGAAGTCGCCGCGGTCGGTCGCGTTCCAGCCGACCCGCAGGCGCAGCGCGTCGCGCTCGCCGCGCGCCCACTCGGCCGTCGCGACCGGCTGCACGCCCGCGGGGTAGGCGTCGACCGCGACGCCGACGCGCGTGCCCGCCGGCCCGGCGCAAGCGGCCAGACCGGCGAGCACGAGCAGCGCGCTCGGGCGCGGCACGCTCACGGCCTACGCGCCGACGGCGGCCTCGAGCAGGCCCGCCTCGCGCAGCCGCACTTCCATCGCGGCGCCGATGCGCGCCGGGCTCGCGCACATCGTCACGCCGGCGGCCTCCATGGCGGCGACCTTCTCCTTCGCGGTGCCCTTGCCGCCCGCGATGATCGCGCCGGCGTGGCCCATGCGCTTGCCGGGAGGCGCCGTGGCGCCGGCGATGAAGCCGACCATCGGCTTCTTCACGTTCGCGGCGATGTACTCCGCGGCCTTCTCCTCGGCCGAGCCGCCGATCTCGCCGATCATCACGATCGCGTCGGTGTCGGGGTCCTCGTTGAAGGCCGTGATCACGTCGACGAAGTTCGTGCCGTTGACCGGGTCGCCGCCGATGCCCACGCAGGTCGACTGACCGATGTTGCGGGTCGTGAGCTGGTACACCGCCTCGTAGGTCAACGTGCCCGAGCGCGAGACGACGCCGACGCGGCCGGGCTTGTGGATGTAACCCGGCATGATGCCGATCTTGCACTCGCCGGGCGTGATCACGCCGGGGCAGTTCGGGCCGACGAGGCGCGTCTGCGAGCCGCGCAGGCGCTCCATCACCTTGACCATGTCGAGCACCGGGATGCCCTCGGTGATGCAGATGACGAGCTCGATGCCCGCGTCGGCGGCCTCGAGGATCGCGGCCGCGGCGAAGGGCGGCGGCACGTAGACCACGCTGGCGTTGCAGCCGGTGGCCGCGCGCGCCTCGGCACAGTCGCCGAAGACCGGCAGGCCCAGGTGCTGCTCGCCGGCCTTCTTCGGGTTGACGCCGCCGACCATGCGCGTGCCGTACGCGATGGCCTGCTCGGAGTGGAAGGTGCCGGTCTTGCCGGTGAAGCCCTGGCAGATGACCTTGGTGTCCTTGTCGACGTAGATGCTCATGGAACCGGCTCCTAGGCGTTGAGGGTGGCGCAGACCTTCTGGGCCGCGTCGTCGAGGTCGTCCGCGGAGATGATGGGCAGGCCGGACCCGGCCAGGAGCGCCTTGCCGCGCTCGACGTTGGTGCCCTCGAGGCGCACGACGAGCGGCACGTCGAGCGAGACCTCCTTGACCGCGGCGATCACGCCCTCGGCGATCACGTCGCACTTCATGATGCCGCCGAAGATGTTGACCAGCACGGCCTTCACCTTCGGGTCGGAGAGGATGATGCGGAAGGCCGCGGCGACCTTCTCGGTGGTCGCGCCGCCGCCGACGTCGAGGAAGTTGGCCGGCTCGCCGCCGTAGAGCTGGATCACGTCCATGGTGCTCATCGCGAGCCCCGCGCCGTTCACCATGCAGCCGATCTGACCGTCGAGGGAGATGTAGCTGAGGTCGTACTTGCTGGCCTCGATCTCCTTCGCGTCCTCCTCGTCGAGGTCGCGCAGCGCCACCACGTCCTCGTGGCGGAAGAGCGCGTTGTCGTCGAAGTTCATCTTCGCGTCGAGCGCGAGCACCTTGCCGTCCTTGGTCGAGACGAGCGGGTTGATCTCGGCCAGCGAGCAGTCGAGCGCGCAGAAGACCTTCGCGAGGCCCTGCAGGTACGTCTTGGCGTCGGCGACCAGCGCGGCGGGGATGCCGATGCCCTCGGCGAGGCGCTGCGCGTCGGCGTCGGACAGGCCGGTCTCGGGCGAGTACGCGGCCTTGAGGATCTTCTCGGGCGTCTTCGCGGCGACCTCCTCGATCTCGGTGCCGCCCTCCGACGAGGCCATCATCACCGGCAGACCCTGCTCGCGGTCGATCACGATGCCGAGGTAGTACTCGCGGTCGATCTGCGAGCCCTCCTCGACCCACAGGCGCCGCACGAGCTGGCCCTCGGGCCCGGTCTGGTGCGTGACCAGCGTCGCGCCGAGGATCTGCGACGCCGCGGCGCGCGCCTCCTCCGCGCTCTTGACCAGCTTGACGCCGCCGGCCTTGCCGCGACCGCCGGCGTGGATCTGGGCCTTCACCACACAGACGTCGGTGCTGAGCGCCTCGTAGGCGGCCACGGCCTCCTCGACCGTCTTGCACTCGCGACCCTGCGGCACGATCAGACCGAAGCGGCCGAGGAGCTGCTTGGCCTGGAACTCGTGGATCTTCATGGATGTTCGGGGGCGTGGGGACGCGCGGCGCGGGCGGCGCGGCGCCGGGATTTTCGGCGAAGAGTCTACGCCCGCGCCCGCTCGGGGACCACCGCCGAAGGGGGCCGCGACTACAATCCGCGCCATGACCCGGGGCTCCGCCGGCGCGCTGCTCTCCGACCGTGAGCTCCTCGGGCTCTTCGGTCGCGTCGTCGTCGCCGCGCCGGGCGCCGACGCGCCCGCGGCCGCGCAGGTCCAGCCCGCCAGCCTCGACCTGCGCCTCGGCGGCCGCGCCCACCGCCTGCGCGCCGGCTTCCTGCCCGGACCGCGCAGCGTGGAGCGTCGCCTGGCCGAGCTCGGCGTCGAGACGCTCGACCTCACGGGCGCGGGCGCCGTGCTCGAGCGCGGCGCGGTCTACCTCGTCGAGCTGATGGAGGAGCTGCGCCTGCCCCACGACCTGCGCGCGCGCTTCAACCCGCGCTCCTCCACCGGGCGCTGCGACGTGTTCACGCGCGTGCTGGCCTGCGGTCACCCGCGCTTCGACGAGGCGCCGCCCGGCTACCACGGCCGTCTGTGGATGGAGGTCTCGCCGCTGTCGTTCTCCGTGCGCCTGGTGCGCGGCGACCGCCTCGGCCAGGCGCGCTTCGCCCGCGGCGCGCCGGCGTTGTCGCGCGGCGAGCTGTTCGCCCTGCACGCCCGCACGCCGCTCGTCTTCGACGGCGCGCGCCCGCTGTCCAAGCGCGAGGTGCGCATCGACGAGGACGGGTGCCTGGTGCTCACGGCCGGCTTGAGCGGCCGCCGCCCCGCCGGCTGGCGCGCGCGCCGCGACGCGCCGGAGCTCGTCTTCGCGGCGTCCGGCGGCCACGCCGCGGCCGACTTCTGGGAGCCGGTCGCCGCGCCCGGCGGCGGCGCCGTGCTCGAGCCCGAGCGCTTCTACCTGTTCGCCTCGCGCGAGCGCCTGCGCGTGCCGCCCGACCTCGCGGCCGAGATGCTGCCGGTCGACGTGGGCCTCGGTGAGCTGCGCAACAACTACGCGGGCTTCTTCGACAGCGGCTTCGGCTGGCGCGAGGACGCCGACGGCCGCCCGCTCGACCACGGCACCCCCGCGGTGCTCGAGGTGCGCGCGCACGACGTGCCGTTCCTGTTCGAGGAGGGCCAGCTCGCCTGCCGCCTGCGCTTCTTCCGCGTCAGCGAGCGCCCCGCCGCGCTGTACGGCGCGAACCGCACGGGCGCCAGCTACCAGGATCAGGACCTGACGCTGGCGCGCGCCTTCCGTCCGGCGTGACCGCCCGCGGCGTTCGGTCTACTGTGAGGCCATGAGACCGCTGCTGCTCCCGCTCCTGCTCGCCCTCGCCGCCTTCGCCGGCGGCTGGTCCCTCGGCCGCACGACCGCCCCGCGCGTGGCGCCGGCGCAGCTCGAGGCGCGCGGGCCGAAGCGCTCGGCGCCGCAGCGGACCCGCTGCCGCGCCCGGTCGCCGCGGCGGCCGCCGACGCGCACGGCGCTCGCGCTGCGCCCCACCGCCGCCGCGCCCCTCGCGCGTCAGCCGGTCGAGCTCCCCTCGCCCGCCGAGGCCGCGCCCGGCTCGCTCGCGCTGCCGCTCGACGCCGTCGAGCTCTACGTGCAGGCGCACCTCGCGGCGGGCCGGCCGCTGGAGGCGCTGGCGCTGCTGCGCGCCGCGCGCGAGGTCCCCAGCGGCTGCCTCGTGGAGACGGCGACCGCGCTCGCGCAGGCCGGCTTCGCGCCCGAGGCGCGCGAGCTGTACGAGCGCGCGCTGCGCTACGACCCGACCGACTTCGACACGCTCGAGGCCTTCGTCGCGCTCGACCCGCGCGCGTGCCTCGACACCTTCGACCTCGTCGAACGCGAGCTCGTCGCGTTCGGCTACGAGCCGTCCGAGTTCGCCCGCGGCCGCGCGCGCGCGCTGACGGCCGCGGGGCGCGCCGCCGAGGCGGTCGAGTTCCTGCCCGCGCTCGACAGCTACTTCGTGCCCTCGAGCGGGTGCGTCGTGGCGCACTCCTCGGCGCAGCCGTGGGAGCTCGAGGCCTGGGCCGCCGTCGACCCGCAAGGCGTGCGCGCGCTGCTCGAGCGCGTGCTCGCCGAGAACCACACCGGCAACGACACGGCGCTGATCGAGCTCGCCAAGCTCGCCGGCCGCACGTCGCAGGACGTCGGCTTCGCGCAGGCTCGCGAGCGCTTCGTGGAGCAGCACGGCGACGACCTCGACGTCGAGGTCGCGCTCGCCCCGTACGCCGGCTGGGAGCGCGTGCGCGCGGCGCTGGACGAGTCGGCCGCCGACACCGACGCCGTGGAGGCGCTCGTCGCCCACGACCTGGAGTCGGGCGAGCGCGGTCGCGCGGCCGAGCTCTTCGCGCGCTACACCGAGCAGAACGACGACCCCCAGGCCTGGGGTCCGATCGTCGAGACCGCGCCCGAGCTCTTCCGCCCGCAGCTCGACCGCTACCTGGCGACGCTGCGCGCGCGCGCCGCCGCCGGCGAGGACGTCTCCTGGCAGCTCGGCGACTTCGCCTCGCTCGAGTGGGACCTCGGGGCGGAGGACCTGGCCCGCGCCCTGTGGCGCGAGGCCGACGCCAGCGACCCCGACGGCGGCACGATGTGGGCCGAGGAGCGACGCTCGCGCGAGCTCCGCGTCCGATGGTGAGGCGCGCGGCGTAAGCGGGGGGTAGCCTTGGTCTCGCCGCCAGGCGCGCCCGCCCCCCCCCGTGATCGACGAGACCGAGATCCTCCGCGCCCCCGACGCCGCCCTGCTGCGCGAGCTCTCGCTCGTGCTGCGCTCGGTGGGCATCCCCCACCGCGTCGTCGGCAACCAGCACCAGGGCTGGATCGTCGTCCCCAGCGACCGCGCGCGCGAGGCGCTCGAGGAGCTCTCGAACTACCACCGCGAGAACCTCGGCAAGCGCCGGCGCGAGGCGCCGCTGAAGCTCTACGCCGGCGGGCTCACGCACGCGCTGCTGTGGTGCACGCTGCTCGCCGTGATGCACCTCCTGACGCGCGCGCGCATCTTCGGCGTCGACTGGCCCGAGCGCGGCCTGGTCGACGGCGCGCGCGTCGCCGCCGGCGAGGTCTGGCGCGCGGCCACCGCGCTGACGCTGCACGCGGACCTCGAGCACCTCGTCGGCAACCTCGCGCTGGGCGGCCTGTTCGTCGCGCTGCTCGTGCAGGTGCTGGGCCCGACGCTGACCTGGAGCACGCTGCTCGCCACGGGCACGCTCGCGAACCTGCTCAACGTGGCGGTCAGCGGCGCCGATCACCGCTCGCTCGGCGCGTCGACCGCCGTCTTCGCGGCGCTCGGCATGCTCACCGCGGTGCAGTTCTCGCGCAAGCTCGTCAGCGCGCGGGCGCGCATGGCGCGCTACGTCCCGCTCATCGCGGGCGTGATCGTGTTCGGCTGGTACGGCCTCGGCGGCGCGCACCTCGACGAGACGCTCAAGGTGCAGCCGGTGAAGGACAACACCGACGTCGGCGCGCACCTGGCGGGCTTCCTGGTCGGGCTCGCCGGCGGCGCGCTCGCGTGGCGCGCGCGCGCTCGGCTCACGCCGCGCGCCGAGCGCTGGCTGGGCGCCGCCGCCGTGGCCGCGTTCCTCGGCGCGTGGGCGGCCGCGGGCCTCACGGCCTGAGCGCGCGCCTCACGCGTCCTCGCCGGACAACCCGGCGAGCCCGTGCCGGAACAGGTCGGTGAAGCTCAGGATCCCGAGCAACGCGCCGTCCGCCACGACCGGCGCGCGGCGCAGGCCCATCATGCGCATCAGCGCCAGGGCCGTCGTGAGGTTCCACTCCGGGTCCAGGCAGATCGTCGGGTGCGTCATGAAGTCGGCGACCACCAGGCCGTCGAAGGAGCCCACGTCGGCCATCACGCTGACGAGGTCCTTCTGCGTCAGGATGCCGAAGCCGCGCGTGCGGTCGGCGAGCTCCACCACGAGGCAGGTCAGGTCGCCGTCGCCCATCTGCCGCGCGGCGTCGCGCAGCGGCGTGTTCGGCGAGGTGGTGGTGACGCCGGGGTGCATGACGTCGCGGACGAGGGAGTGCTGGAAGGCTCGCATGGGGGGTTCGTGGGTCAACGGGAGACGATCTCGCCGGTGGCGGGGTCGCGGCGGAAGACGCCGCCCGGCCCCGAGCGTTCGACGACGTGACGGGCGCCGCCGAGGAGCAGCTCGACGCCGCTGAAGACCTTGTGGTCGACGCGCACCTCCGGCGGCGGCGCGGCGTCGAGCTCGGCCTCGAGCGCCGCCTGGCGCGCGGCCAGCAGCTGCAGGTCGCGGTCGAGCTCGCGCTGCGCCTTCATCGAGCGGCGCACCGAGAGGATCTGCGTGCGCGAGAGGTCGCCGCCGACGCGCCGGACGCTCTCGATCTCGCGCGCGCGGCGCAGCTTCTTGAGCTGCCCGCGCAGCGCGCTCAGGTCCTTGCTGACCATGGCGTGCTCGCGCGCGAGGAACGGGTCGCGGCCGACCTCGACGCGCGTGGCCGCGCCCTTGTCCGAGCCGAGCTCGCGGGCGTGCAGCCCGCGCGCGGCCCAGTACTCGCCGCCGCGCAGGTAGCCGGCGCCGCCCTCGGTGCGCAGCGCGCCGCTGCAGCGGATGGTGCTGCGCGTGTCCGAACCGAGCACGACGTCGCCGCCGCTCTCGATGTGCGCGTTCTGCGCGAAGCTGGCGCGCACGCCGGCGCCGCCGTGCACGTGGCCCCAGTCGCCGCCCAGGATGCCGCCCTGCACCTCGACCAGCCCGCCGGCCTCGAGGATCGCGTCCTCGACGGAGCCGGCGACGCGCAAGGCGTCGCGCGCCTGCACGCGGAAGCCGGCCTGCACGTTGCCGGCGATGAAGACGCTGCCCTCGACGGTCACGTTGCCCACCGCGAGGCCCACGTCGCCCGGCACCTCGTACAGCAGGCCGATCGACACGGTCCCGCCGTCGTCGATGCGCACGACGCCGTCGAGCGTGGCGACGAGCTCCAGCACGCCCGGCTGATCGGCGTGCGCGCGCAGCTCGAGGTGCTCGCCGACGCGCGCGTCGGGGCGATCGGCGGCGGGCGCCTCGAGCAGCCGGCCGTCGACCGCGCGGCCGTGCTCGGCCGGCACCGGCGGGTGCAGCAGCGCGACCACGTCGCCCACGTGCACGTTGCAGACGAGCCCGCGCTCGCGGTAGTCCATGCGCAGCGAGCGCGCGTCCATCCGTCCGGCGGCGAGGCCCAGGTCGACGACGAGCTCGACGGTGGCCGGCTGCGCGGTGCGCGGCGCGAGGCCGTGGGCCACCGCGAGCGCCCGCCCGAGGCCCTCGGGCCGCCGCGAGAGGTCGGCCGCGCCCTGCAAGCGCTCCTCGTGCACGCCGTACACGACGCCGGCCTCCTCGAGGGCGGCGCGCAGCTCCGCGAGCTCGACCGGCTCCTCGAGCACGACGGAGGCGCGCAGGCCGTCTGCGGAGAGCTCGACGCGGATCACGCGCAGCAAGCTACCGTCTCGCGCGGCGCGGTCCAGCGCCGGCAGATTCGCCCGCGGCTGCTATCCTGCCTCGATGCCGCTCCCGGCCGCCCTCCTGCTCGCCGCGCTCGCCCTCGACGGCGCCGACGCCCAGGCGCGCGCGTTCCTCGAGGCGCACTGCCTGGCGTGCCACGCGGGCGACGCGCCCGAGGGCGACCTCGACCTGGCGCCGCTCGCCGACGGCGCGCGCGGCGCGCTCGACCTCGAGCTCGTGCACGAGCGCGTCGACCTGGGCGAGATGCCGCCGCGCTCGCGCCCCGCGCCGCGCGCGCAGGACGCGGCGCGCTTCCTCGCCTGGCTCGAGCAGCGCTGGGACGTGCCGCCGCCCGCTGCGCGGCCGCTCGACCCGGGCCGGCCGGTACTGCGGCGCCTAGCGCACCGCGAGTACGCGAACACGGTGCGCGACCTCCTGGGCGTCGAGCTGGGCGAGCTCTACGAGCGCTTCCCGGCCGAGACCGCCGGCGGCGGCTTCGACCACCTCGGCGAGACGCAGTCGCTCTCCGAGGAGCTCTTCGTGCTCTACGTCGACCTGGCCGAGCAGGTCGCCGCGCGGGCGTGGACCTCCGTGCACGTCGAGGACCTGGCGCCGCGGCGCGCCGACGCGACGCAGCTCGAGGGCTCCGCGCGCAGCGGGCGCATCGTGCTGACCACGAACGGCACGACCGACGCGCCCTTCGAGCTCGCGTACGCGGGCACCTACACGCTGCGCGTGCGCGCCGCCGGGGACCAGGCCGGGCCCGAACCGGCGCGCATGGCGGCGGTCGTCGACGGCCGCGCCGTCGCGCGCTTCGACGTGCCGCAGACGCGCGACGCGCCCGCGCTCTTCGAGTGCGAGGTCGAGCTCGCCGGCGGCGCGCACCGCATCGGCGCGGCGTTCCTGAACGACTACTACCGCCCCGAGGCCGAGGACCCCGCCCAGCGCGACCGCAACCTGCACGTCTGGTCGGTCGAGGTCGAGGGCCCGCACGAGCCGCCCGCGGTGACCGCGTTGCAGCGCGAGCTGGCCGGCGCGCGCCGCCCGGCGCTGCTCGCGCACCTCGCCGGCCGCCTGTGGCGCCGCCCGGCGACGCCCGCCGAGCTCGCACGCCTCGCCGCCGCGTTGCCCGACCCCGACGCGGTCGGCGACGACGACTGGGCGCAGGCGGCGCTCGCGCTGCTGCTCGCCTCGCCCGACTTTCTGTACCGCTTCGAGGGCCGCCGGCCCGACCCCGAGCGCGGCGCGCGCGCCGCCGCGCTCGCGGGCGCGCGGCCGTTGCGCGCGGGCGTCGTCGCGCTCGACGGTTACGAACTCGCCACGCGCCTCGCGTACTTCCTGTGGAGCAGCGCGCCCGACACCGAGCTGCTGCGGGCCGCGCACGACGGCACGCTCGTCACCGACGCGGGCCTGCGCGCGCAAGCCGAGCGGCTGCTCGCCGACCCGCGCGCGTCGGCGCTCGTCGAGGACTTCGCCGCGCAGTGGCTGCACCTCGGTCTGCTCGAGCGCCTCGTCGTCGACACCGAGCGCTTCCCCGAGTTCGACCCGCGGCTGCGCGCGTCGATGCGCGCGGAGACGCTGCGCTTCGTGAGCGCGAACCTGTTCGAGCGGCGCGACGTGCGCGAGCTGCTCACGAGCTCCACCAGCGAGGTCGACCGCGCGCTCGCGCGCCTCTACGGCCTCGACGAGCGGCCCGCGCAGGGCGCCTGGGTGACCGTCGAGCTGCCGCCCGAGCGGCGCGGCCTGCTCGGGCAGGCGTCGGTGCTCGCGCTGACCTCCGAGCCCACGCGCACCTCGCCCGTGCGGCGCGGCAAGTGGCTGCTCGAGGTGTTGCTCGACGCGCCCGTGCCGCCGCCGCCGCCCGACGCGGGGCCGCTGCCCGGCGGCGGCAGCGGCGCGTCGGCCGCGACCGTGCGCGAAGAACTCGCGCAGCACCGCGCGCGCCCCGACTGCGCCGTGTGCCACGACGCGCTCGACCCGCTCGGGCTCGTGCTGGAGGGCTTCGGCCCCACCGGGCGCCTGCGCCGCGAGGACGCCGGGGAGCCGGTCGACACGCGCGGCCGCCTGCCCGACGGGCGCGAGCTCGCCGGACCCGACGACCTGCGCGCGCTGCTCGTCGCCGATCCGGCCTTCGTGCGCGCCGTGGTGACGCGCCTGTACGTCTACGCGCTCGGCCGCGGGCTCGAGCGCGGCGACCGGCCGCTGCTCGACGAGGTGCTGGCGCGCCTCGACCCCGAACGGCCCACCCTGTACGACGCGATCCACGCTATCGTCCAGTCCCCCGCCTTCCGCTTGCTGCGCGAGGACCCGCGATGACCCGGACCCGCTACCACCGCCGCGACATGCTGCGCGCCCTGGGGGCGCTGCTGGCCGTGCCGACGCTCGAGAGCCTCGCGCCGGCGGCGTGGCAGGCGCGCCAGGTCCCGCGGCTCGTCTACGCGTACGTGCCCAACGGCGTGCACCTGCCCGACTGGCGGCCGACCGAGGAGGGCCCGGACTTCGCGCTGCCCTACCTGCTCGAGCCGCTCGCGCCGTGGCGCGACCGCCTGACCGTCGTGCGCAAGCTCGTGCAGGACAAGGCGCGCGCCAACGGCGACGGCGGCGGCGACCACGCGCGCGCCGCGGCCGCCTGGCTGACCGGCGTGCAGCCGCTGAAGTCCGCGACGACGGTGCGGCTGGGCGTGTCGGCCGACCAGCTCGCCGCCGAGCACTTCGCGAACGTCACGCCGTTCAAGTCGCTGCAGCTCGGCTGCGAGGACGGCACGCTGGCCGGGCAGTGCGACACGGGCTACGCCTGCGCCTACTCCTGCCACGTGGCGTGGCAGAACGAGACCACGCCGGCCGGCAAGCTGGTGCGGCCCGGCGACGTGTTCGACCTGCTCTTCCGCGGCGGGCACCGCAACGAGGACCTGGCCGAGCTGCGGCGCCTGCGCGCGCGCCGCCGCAGCGTGCTCGACTACGTGCGCGACGAGGCGCGCCGCGCGGGTGCCGAGGCCGACGCGGCCGACCGCGCGAAGCTGGACGAGTACCTCTCGGGCGTGCGCGAGCTCGAGCGCCGCGTCGCGCGCCTCGAGGCCGAGCGCGTCGACGAGGTCGCCGACGCGGAGTGCCCGCCGCGCAGCCCGGAGAGCTACACCGAGCACCTGCGCGCGTTCTACGACCTGATCGTGCTCGCGCTGCGCACCGACCGCACGCGCGTCGTGACGTTCATGGCGGCCAACGAGGGCTCGAACCGCAGCTACCCGAACCTCGACATCCACGAGGGCCACCACTCGATCTCGCACCACAAGGGCGAGGCCGCCAAGCAGCAGCAGATCCGCGCGATCAACCGCTTCCACAGCGAAGAGCTCGCGCGCTTCGTCGGCGCGCTGGCCGCCACGGAGGACGGGCCGGGCTCGCTGCTCGACGCGGTGCTGCTGTGCTACGGCTCGTGCATCGCCGACGGCAACGCGCACACGCACCACGACCTGCCCACGCTGCTGCTCGGCGGCGGCGCGGGCACGTTGCGCGGCGGCCGCCACCTCGTGCCGGCCGAGGAGGTCCCGATGGGCAACTTCCACCTCGCGCTGCTGCAGCGCATGGGCGTCGCGGCGGCGGGGCTCGGCGACGCGACCGGCGTGATGGCGCTCTAGGCGTCCGCCGCGCCCGCGCGGCCCGGCGTGTCGGGCGCCTCAGCCCTGCGCGTCCAAGTCGTCCAGCGGCGCGGAGTACGTCGTGCCGCCCTTCCCGCGCGCCTTGCCGCCGCGCCCGAGGGCGTGGCGCCACTTGCCGAGCAGGTCCTCGCGCCCGGCCGCGGTCAGCGCCTCCTCGACGAGCTTCTTCGACTCGGGCGCCTTCCAGCGCACGAGCGCCTTCTGGAGGCGTCGCTCGTGCTCGCCGCGCGGGACGTGCAGCGCGTCGCCGGTCAGCGGGTCGTGGCCGGTCGTGTACTGCACGCAGGCGCGCGTCATGGGCAGCGGCAGGAACTCCTGCACCTGCTCCGGCGAGTAGTTGCGCGCGAGGAGCTGCTCGAACAGCTCGATCGCCGACGCCAGGTCGGTGCCGGGGTGGCCGACGATGAAGTAGTTGACGAGGTGCTGGTCGCGGCCGAGCTCGGCGCAGTCCTGCTTGTAGTCGCGCTCGTAGTCCTCGTAGACCTCGAAGCCCGGCTTGTTCATCGCGCGCAGCGCGGCCGGCGCGGCGTGCTCGGGCGCGAGCTTCATGCGCCCCGACGTGTGGTGCTCGACGAGGTCGCGGTGCAGCGGCAGCAGCGCGCCGCGCTTGTCGCGCAGCATGTCGTAGCGGATGCCCGAGCTGACGAAGGCGTGCTTCACGCCCGCGTTGTCGCGCACCTGCGCGAGCAGGCGGCGGTAGCCCTCGGACTCCTTGTCGATGCGCAGCGCCGGGCACACGTCGGGCGTCAGGCAGTCGCGGTCGAGGCACGCCTCGCCGGCCTCGAGCCGCTTGCAGCCCAGGCCGTACATGTTCGCCGTCGGGCCGCCGACGTCGGTGATCGTGCCGCGGAAGTCCGCGTGCCCGACAAGGTCGCGCACCTCGCGCAGGATCGAGGCCTCGCTGCGGCTCTGGATGCTGCGGCCCTGGTGGAAGGTGATCGAGCAGAACGAGCAGTCGGCCATGCAGCCGCGGTGCGTGTTCACGCTCCAGCGCACGGTCTCGAGCGCCGGGACGCCGCCCGCCGCCTGGTGGTCGGGGTGCGCCGCGCGCTGGTACGGCAGGTCGTAGAACGAGTCGACCTCGGCCTGGCTCGCGGGCGCGAGCGGCGGGTGCTGCAGGACCCAGCGCGCCCCGTGCGCCTGCGCGAGCGCGCGCGAGCTGGGCGAGTTCTCCTCGCGCACCGCGTGGAACAGGTCGGCCGCCAGGTCGCCGTCGGCGACGAGCGCCTCGTAGCTCGGCACGCGCCGCGCGTCGGCGGGCAGGTCCTCCTCGCGCACGACCTCGCACGTGCCGCGCAGCCCGCGCAGCGACTCGCCGGCGTCCAGGCGCCGCGCGATCTCGAGCGCCGCGCGCTCGCCCATGCCCCACACGAGCAGGTCGGCCTTGGCGTCGACGAGGATCGAGCGCCGCCACGAGTCCGACCAGTAGTCGTAGTGCGCGAGGCGCCGCGGTCCGGCCTCGAGCCCGCCCACGACCACGGGCACGCCGGGGAAGGCGTGGCGCGCGCCGGCGGTGTAGGCGATCGTCGCGCGGTTGGGGCGGCCGACGCGGCCGCCCGGGCGGTACACGTCGCGCTGGCGCTTGTGCCGCGCGGCCGTGTAGTTGGTCACCATCGAGTCGATGGTCCCGGCGGTCACGCCCACGAACAGGCGCGGCGCGGGCAGGCGCTCCCAGGCGCCCGGCTCCTCGGGCACGTCGAGGATGCCCACGCGCCAGCCGGCGGCCTCCAGCACGCGCCCGATCACGGCGGCACCGAAGGAAGGGTGGTCGACGTACCCGTCGCCCGTGACGAGCACCACGTCGAGCGCGTCCCAGCCGCGCTCCTCGAGGTCGCGGCGGGTGCGCGGCAGGAAAGCCCGCCGCTCGGCTGCCCGGGCCGTGCTCATGGCGTCCGCCGCCGCGGGGCCTCCTGCGGGCCCGGACGGGCGGCGCGAGGATCTAGAAGGAGCCGTGGCGCGCGCGCTGGCGGCGGTTCACCTTGCGGCCGCCGGCCGTCTTCTGACGGGTGCGGTAGCCGGTCTTCTTGGCCTTCTTCGAGTTGCTGTTCCGAATCTTGACGTGCATGGCGGGGAGCTCCTGGCGTGTTGAGCCGAGCAGTGTAGCGGCGCGCGGCGCGCTTGCCAGGGGCTGCTGCGGGAATCGCCCGGGGCCGCGAGGCGCTACACTCCGCGCCCGCCCCCAGCGCCCATGACCGACCAAGCCGCCCCCCCCGCCAGCGCCGAGGCCCCGCGCCCCGGCAAGGCCCTGCTCAAGTTCCTGCTCGAGTTCGGCCCGCTGGTGCTGTTCTTCGTGCTCAACAAGCTCAACACGGTGCCCGCCGACGAGGCCGCCGGCGTGCCCGGCCACAGCGGCATCGTCGTGGCGACCAAGTGGTTCCTGGTGGCGGCCGTGGTGGCCTTCCCGCTGGCCTGGTGGGTCGAGCGCAAGCTGCCCGCCATGCTCGCGCTGGGCACGGTCGCGATCGGCGTCTTCGGCGGGCTGACGTGGTGGCTCGACGACGACTTCTTCATCAAGATCAAGCCGACCGTGTTCAGCGCCGGTCTCGCCCTGGTGCTGCTGGGCGGGCTGGCCTGCGGCCGGCTGTTCCTGGTCGACCTCTTCGGCGCCAGCCTGCGCCTGACCGAGGAGGGCTGGCGGCGCTTCACGGTGCGCTACGCGCTGTTCTTCCTCGTGGTCGCGGCGCTCAACGAGGCCGTCTGGCGCACCTGCTCCGACGACACCTGGGTGAGCTTCAAGGTCTTCGGCATCCTGCCGCTGACCTTCGTCTTCATCCTGTTCCAGGTCGGCCTGATGAAGCGCTACGCGCTGCCCGAGGAGGGCGGCGAGGCGCGCGGCGACGGCTGAGGACGGCCCGCGGGGAGGCGCCGCGCCGCTCCCGCCCGCTCGGCCGGCGCACGGCCCGCAGGCCTCCGGCGGCCGCGCCGCGCCCCCGTCCGCGCGCCCGCGGTCCCACGGCTGGGGCGCGGGCCGGGCTTTTCGGGCCTTCGGGCCAACGCTCGACGGGCCGCCTGCGTTCCCCTGCCGAAGGTGTCCGAGGCGGAGTTCGCGAGCGCGATCGCCCCCGACCCGCTACCCTGATCCCGGCATGCGCGCCCTCTCGCTCCCGCTCCTCGCCCTGGCCCTGTGCGCTCCCGCCCTCGCGGCGGAGGAGCCGGCGGCCCCCGGCGCCGCGCCGGTCGAGGAGACCCAGCTCGCGCTCGACAGCCGCCTGGCGGCCGCGGCGCGCTGGTACGAGGAGGGCCGCGCCCACCTGGGCTCGGGCGCCTACGACGACGCGCGCCACTGCCTCGAGGCGGCGGTCCAGCTCGACCCGACGCTGCTCGGCGCCTACAAGGGCCTGGCCCGCGCGTGGCAGCACCTCGGCGTGCCGGAGCGCGAGCTCGAGGCGCTCGAGCGCGCCATCGCGAACAACCCGGTGCCCGAGGCGCTCGACTCGTCGGGGCACCTGGTGCAGATGGAGCCGCGCCTGTGGCTCTACATGGACCTCGCCGCCGCGCAGCGCCGCCTGGCGCGGCACGAGGACGCCGCCCGCACGCTGCGCGCGGCGCTCGAGCACGATCCGGGCTTCTGGAGCGCCTCGCGCCTGCTCGCCCGCGTGCTGCACGAGGCGCGCGACCAGGCCGGCAGCGATCGCGTGGTCGACGCCGCCTTCCAGCGCCTGTGCGCGCCCGCCGACGGCGAAGGCGCCGACGAGCGCCGCGCCGCCGCGCTCGAAGCGGTCAGCGAGCTCTACGAGGAGCTCGGCCGCCCCGAGGCCTCGCGCCGCTTCCTGAGCTAGCGGCGCCGCGCGACGCCGTCGCGCACAGGTGCACCGCGCGCTGGCGTCGCGCCTCGCGAAGGCGTGCAATGGCGCGATGAGCGCCTCCCCCCTGCGCACCACCGCGCGCCGTCTGCCCGGTCTGCGCCTGCGCGAGCACGTCCTCTCCGTCCCGCTCGACCACGCCGCGCCCGATGGCGAGACGCTCGAGGTCTTCGCGCGCGAGGTCGTGCGCAGCGACCGCCGCGCCGAGGACCTGCCGGCGCTGCTCTTCCTGCAAGGCGGCCCCGGCTTCGCCGCGACGCGCGCGCACGCGCGCAGCGGCTGGGTCGGCGCGGCGCTCGAGCGCTTTCGCGTGGTGCTGCTCGACCAGCGCGGCACCGGGCGCAGCACGCCGGTCGGCGTCGCGGGCCTCGTGGAGCGCGGCGACGCCGACGCGCAGGCCGACTACCTGCGCCACTTCCGCGCCGACTCGATCGTCGCCGACGCCGAGCTCCTGCGCCGCGCGCTGCTCGGCGACGCCGGGCGCTGGGTGCTGCTCGGGCAGAGCTACGGCGGCTTCTGCAGCGTCACCTACCTCTCGCGCCACCCCGAGTCGCTCGCCGGCGCGATGATCACCGGCGGTCTGCCGGGGCTCGACGCCGACGCGGACGAGGTCTACCGCGAGACGTACGCGCTGATGGCGCGCAAGAACGCGCGCTTCGCGAAGCTCTACCCGCAGGCGCTCGAGACCGCCGAGCGCGTCGCGGCGCACCTCGCCGAGCACGCGCTGCGCCTGCCCGACGGCGCGCCCTTCCACGCGGGCGTCCTGCAGGCGCTCGGCCTCTCCTTCGGCATGAGCGACGGCCTCGCGCCGGTGGCCGACCTGTTGGAGCTCGCGTTCGAGCACGGCGCCCGCGCGCCGCGCCTCTCGCAGCTCTTCCTCAAGGGCGTGCAGCACCACGCCGCCTTCGACACGAACCCGATCTACGCGCTGCTGCACGAGATGTGCTACACGCAGGGCGCGGCCTCGCGCTGGGCGGCCGAGCGCGTGCGCGCCGAGTTCCCGGCCTTCGACCCCGCGCGCGGCGGTCCGCTGCACTTCACCGGCGAGATGGTCTACCCGTGGGTCTTCGCCGAGGGCACGCCGCTCGCGCCCGTGCGCGGCGCGGCCGAGCGGCTCGCCGCGCGCGACGACTGGCCGCGGCTCTACGACGCCGAGCGCCTCGCGCGCAACGAGGTCCCGGTCGCCGCGCTCGTCTACCACGACGACGCGTACGTGCCGCGCCGCCTCTCGCTCGAGACCGCCGACCGCATCCGCGGCTGCGAGACGTGGGTGACGAGCGAGCTGGAACACAACGGCCTGCGCGCCGAGGGCCCGCGCGTGCTGGCGGGCTTGCTCGAGCGGCTCGACCTCTAGCGCCCGCCCGAGACGTCCCCCGGCGCCGCCGCGGCGTCCTCCGCTCCGGCGCGGCGTCCGCAGCACGCCTCGGACGCACTCCTCGTCGAGCTCAGTCGCGGCCCTGGCGCGTGCAGATCGGCACGTAGCCGACCTCCAGGCCCGCGGGCGGCTCGACGAGCAGCGCGGGGTCCAGCGAGGCGAGCGCGCCGCGCGCCGGCGGCGGCAGGTACTCGCGCTCGCGCGTCCACGCGCGGTGCAGGAGCTCGACGCGCCGCTGCAGCTCCTCGCGCTCGGCGTCGCCGAGGTCGGCGTTGAGCAACGCGGGCTGGTCGGCGAAGCGGTACCAGCAGTAGGTGATCGTGCTGCCGTCGCCGAGCACGGCGCGGAAGGGTCCCGCGGCGGGCCCGGGCGTCGCCCAGCAGCCGTCGTCCGGCGTCACGTACGGCTCGGGCCGGTGGTCGCGCGGGCGACCGAAGGCGACCTGCGCGAGCCCGCGCGCGGCCAGCGTCTCCGGCGCCGCGCGCGGCGCCCAGCGCAGCGCCGCCGCGCCCTCGCGCGCAGGCGGCAGCGCGTACGTGTCGGGCAACGTGAACAGCCGCGGCCCCGCTTCTGCCGGCGCCGTCACCCACGCCGCGTCCCAGCGGTACCCGAAGGTCGCCGCGTCGAGGGCGCACGGCGCGGCGAAGGCGGCCCAGTCGAGCTCGCGCTCGTCCGCGCGCGTCGCGCCGCCCTCGGGCGCGAACTGCCACGTCGACCACCCGTGGCCCGGGATGCGGTGCACGTGCCCCGCGTCCGGGTCCACGCGCCCGCTCGCCGGCGCGCCGCCGTCGAACCAGGCGCGCACCGCGTCCCACAGCGCCGCGCGGCGGTAGCTCGTGATCGCGTGCACGAGCAGCGAGCCGTCGGGCGCGTTCGCCGGGAAGCGCGTCGGCGCGCAACGCGCCCACGTCTCGCCGGCCGCGCCGGACGCCAGCGCCGCCGGGACGTACTGCGTCTCCATCTGCAGCGCGCGCCGCGGGTCGGCCGGCCGCGCGTCGAGGAACAGCCCGGCCAGGTCGGGGCGTTCGACGGTGTGGCGCGAGAAGAAGTACGGCGTGAAGAAGGCGACCGGTCCCTTGAAGTTCGCGGTCGCGAGGAAGAGCGTCCAGCACTGGTTGCCGGTCGGCACGTCGTGGCCGGCGGTGACGTCCTTGGGCTCGGTGAGCGGCAGCGGCAGGTAGCCGTAGCCGAAGAGCTCGCCGCACGTGCCCTGCGCGAGGTTCAAGCCGTCGGGCGGCCACACCACCCACGGGCTGAGCTGCGCGATGCCGTACTTGCCCTGCGGTCGGTCCCAGTCGCGCCCCTTGCCGGCGCCCGGACCGTTGGCCCACGCGGCGAAGTTCAGGCCGACGCCGCCCATGATGAACTTGGGCGTCGCCGTCGCGAAGCGCGTGTCGCGCCACCAGCCGAGCCCGCCCTCGATGTCCGAGTAGAGCTCGCCCTCCGGCGCGGGCTCGGGCTTCTGCGCGTGCATCCACGTGCCGAACAGCCCGGTCTGGAAGCGACTGCCCGGCCACTCCTCGAGCAACGGCCACGCGGCCACGTACATCGAGTAGCCGCCGCCGAACTCGAGCCCCGGCGCCTCGTTCGGGACGCCGAGGTAGCCGTGCAGGTACTGCGCGCGCGCCGTCGGGGCCGCGAGGCACAGGGCGAGCGCCGCGCGCGCGGCGGCGAGGTGGAGGTGTCGCATGGCGGCACCCTACCCGACCGCGCCGCGCGCGCGCGCGCCCTCGTTCACACGTCGTCGCGATCGTGCACGGTCAGGCGCAGCTCCGCGCCGTTCGCGCGCACCTCGGGCACGTACATCGCCTCGCCGAGCAGCGGCAGCGCGTGGAAGCGCCCGGGCGTCTCGGCTCGCAGGTCGTAGCGCAGCTCCCAGTAGCCCTCGGGGCACTGGTCGAGGAAGAGCGCCACGTAGCGGTCGCGCAGCTCCTGGTGCACCTGGCGCGTGCGCCCGGTGCCGCCGTTCGTCGCGCCGCCCGGCCCGCCGGCCCGCGCGCGCCGACGCCAGGCGCGTCGCGGCCGCCTCGCCGAAGCGGTAGCCCGCCTCGTCCGCGCGCAGCTCGCGCGCCCACAGCGCCTCGCCGCTCTTCACCTGCACGGCCTCCAGGCCGGCCGGCTTCTGGTCCTCGAAGACGAGGTACTCGAGGTGGTTCTTCGCCTCGACGGTCACGACGACCTCGACGCGCTCGCCGCTGACGAGCTCGTCGCCGTCGGCGAGCGGCACGCGCTCGTACTGCACGCCGCGCAGCAGCGTCGGACGCGCCACGAGGCGGAAGTACTGCCGCCGCACGAACAGCTCGTGGCCGCGCGGCGCCACGGGCTCCTCGAGGCTCGTGAAGCGCGCCTCGACGCTGAAGTACAGCGGGCCCGCGCCGCGCGTGCGGCGCAGCTCGACGCGGTTCTCGCCGTCGCGCAGCAGCTCGCGCGGCACGACGTGGCGCGCCGGCGCGCGCAGCAGATCGTCCTTGCCGAGCGCGACGCTCGCGACCTCGGTCCCGTTCACGACCACGCGGTAGCCGACCTCGCGGTCGAGCTGCGCGGTCGCGGCGAGGTAGCGCTCGAGCGCCAGCACGACGATCGCGGTGGTCTTCGTGTTCGACCACTGCGCGCCGCGGCGGTTGGCGACGAGCCAGTCGGCCGCGGGCTCGACGAGCTCGTGGTGCGGGTCGACGCGCACGAGCGCCATCAGCGCGAAGGCCGTGGCCTCGACGCCGCCGTCCGACCAGCGGTAGCCGGTGCCGTCCTCGCCCCAGTGGGCGCGCGGACGCTGCGTGCCGCCGGCGAGGTGCCCCACCGCGACGATCGACGCGTCGGGCGCCTCGTCGCGCTGCACGCCGTCGATCAGGTTGCGCGTCAGGAGCGCCGCGGCGTCGGCCCGGCCGAGGTCGCTGGCCGCCAGGCAGAGCAGCGCCTTGCCGTAGGCGTTGAGCGCGCCGCGTTGCGCGAGGCCGCGCTCCAGCGCCTGGACGGCGAAGTCGCGCTGGCGCTCGTCGTCCTGCGCGCGCAGCCAGGCGGCGTGCGCCTGCAGCATCCACGCCGCCAGGTCGGGGCGGTCCTTCGCCTCGACCAGGCGCTCGCCCAGCCAGCGGCCGCCGGCGTCGAGCCGCGCCGCGTCGAGCTCGACGCCCGCGTCGCGCGCCAGCGACAGCGTCCAGACCGCGTAGGCCGTCATGAAGGGGTCGCCCTCGCCGTGCTCCCACCAGCTCCAGCTCCCGTCGCCGTGCTGCAGCTTCCACAGGCGCTCGAGCCCGGCCGCGGTCACCTCGTCGAGGCGCTCGAGCGAGCCCTTCGTCTTGCGCTGCGTGCGCACGACGTGCTCCTCCTCGATGCCGCCGAAGGCGCGCGTGAGCGCCACCTCGGGGTCGAGGCCGAGCTGCGCGAGCGTGCGCTTCACGACCACGGTCGGCACGAAGCGCGACAGCGTCTGCTCCGTGCAGCCGTACGGGTAGTCGACGAGGTACGGCAGCGCGTCGAGCATCGTCACGGCGAGGCTCGGCGTGACCTGCACGACGACCTCGGTGTCCTCGGCCGAGCGCGCGGCCGGCAGCGGCAGCAGCACGTCCACGCCGTCACCGTCGCAGCGGCCGGAGCGCGCCTCGAGCACGGGGACGCCGTGCGCGTGCACGGGCAGGCTGCGCTCGAGCGCGTCCCCCGCCTCGGCTCCGCGCGCCGCGACGCGGAAGGTCGCCGTGCCGCTCGCGACGGCGCGCACGCGCCAGTCGAGCCGCAGGCCGTCCTGAGCGGGCACGTCCACCGATGCGGGCAGCGTCGCGTCGCGCCCCACCGCGTCGACGAAGCTCACGACCTCGAGGCCCTCGACCGCGAACTCGACGCGCAGCGCCTGCACGGCGTCCGTGCGGTTGTCGAGGTTGACGCTCACGAGCCCCTCGTCGCCCACGACGAAGAAGCGCGGCGCCTGCAGGCGCACCGAGAGCGGCAGGCGCGTCTTGCCGAGCCCGCGCCCCTCGCCGAACTCCGCGCCGGTGGTCAGCGCGCGACCGACCGCGCGCCAGCGCGTCAGGCTGTCGGGGTAGCGGAACGTCGCGCGCGCCGTGCCCTCCGCGTCCGTGACGAGGTCCGGCAGCCAGAGCGCCGTCTCGCGGAAGTCGCGACGCACCTCGACGACGAGCACGCCGCCCTGCGGCACGCTGTCGCCGGGACCGCGGAAGGTGCCGCCCTCGTCGGCCAGCCCGAGGAAGAAGTCGTCGCTGCCCGCGGCCCCGGGGCCGCTCGGCGCCGCGCCCTTGCTCATGCGGCCGCCGCCGCCCGCGCGCGGCGCCCCGCCGCCGTAGCCCAGCGCCGCGAGCTCGGCCGCCGGCGCGAAGTCCCGCTCCTCCTCGTCGACGTCCTCGCCGAGCCACGCCGTGCGCGTCTCGACCAGCCGGCCCTCGGCGTCGCGACCGAGCCGCGTGAAACCCAGGTTCCAGCAGGAGCTCTGCGTCTGCACCTGCAACTGCCGCGTCTCGCCGTAGAAGAAGCGGCGCGGGTCCTGCGCGAGGTCCTCCTGGATCGCGGCGACCGACTCGTCGACCAGCGCGACGCCGACCTCGCCGACCACCGGCCGGCCGGCGTCGTCGCGCACGCGCACGGTCAGCGCCGCTTCGGCGCCCGGCTCGCACTCGGGCGGATCGACCGCCACCTCGACGTCGAGGAAGTGCCGCGCGGGCGGCACGACGACGCGCTCGCTGAGGAACGCGACCTCGCCGCCGTCGAGGCCCACGACCTGGATCCACGCGTTCGGCAGCCAGCGCTCGTCGACCTCGAAGGACAGGAGCTGCGCGGTCCCGGTCAGGTGCACGACGCGCGTCTCGAGCAGCGCATCGCTCTCCACGGTCACGAGCACGGTGCGCCCGCTCGCGGGCGCGGTGATCATCAGCGCCGCGCGCTGGCCCTCGCGCAGCGTGTCGCGGTCGACGACGAGCTGGAAGCCCTCGTGCGGGGTGTCGAGCTCGCGCGTCGCGTCGTCCAGCGCCCACAGCGCGACCTCGGCGCGCACCTCGATCCCGCGCTCGTCCTTGCCCAGGAAGCGCACCAGGTACTGCCCCTCGCGCGGCAGGCGCGGCGCCCATGCGGCGCGCCCTTCGGCGTCGGTGGTGACGCTCGTGGTCGTCACGACCTCCTCGACGTAGCCGCGCTGCTCGCAGCGCCAGGCCGGCTCGCCGGGCAGCGGCGCGGGCGGGAAGCTCGCGTGCAGGTGGCGGGCGACGAGCAGGTCGTGGCCCTGCAGCACCTCGCCGCGCGGCGTGATCCAGCGCTCGCGCCAGATGCGCCGCACGAGCGCCAGCTCGCCCGCGACCGCCGCAGGTCGCGCGTTGGCGTCCTGCACGCGCACCGTCACCTCACCGGCGTCGCCGGGGCGGTGGAGCGCGTGCGCGCTCTCGAGCTCGGCGAACCAGCTCTGACGCGTGACGCGCACCGTGCCGCTGCCGGCCACCTCGCGGCGCGACGAGTCGGTCACGCGCGCCGTCAAGGTGTACTCGTCGTCCTGACCGTCGTCGTCCTGCGCCGGGAAGACCACCTCGCAGCGGCCCTGCGCGTCGGTGCGCAGCGTCTGCTGGGTCACCACCTCGCCGGGTCCGCCCCACCAGCCCCAGGACGGCTGGTCGTCCTCGTAGAACCAGGGGAACTCGCGCTCGTGCGTGAAGCGCGGCCAGAACGAGCGGCGCGTCACGTCCACCGTGACCGTCGCGTCCGCCACGCCGCCGCCGAAGTAGTAGTCGGCCTGGACCGTCGCGCGCACCTCGTCGCCCGGGTGGTAGCGCAGCGCCGCGCCGTCCGCGCCGCGCGCGACGTCGACCTTCACGAGGAACTCGGGCAGCTCGTACTCCTCCAGGCGGAAGAACGTCTCGCTCGCGACGCGCGCGCCGGGCTTGCCGTTCTTCGACTCGTTCAGCACGAGCGAGTAGAGGCCCAGCGGCCAGGCCGCGTCGGGCGTGACGCTCGCCCACGCGCTGCCGAACTCGTTGAGCGTCGCCGTGCCCTCGGCCTTCGTCTCGCCGGTCTGCGAGACGAGCTGCCAGGCGAGCGCGGCGCCGGACGGCGTGAGGTAGCGGCCGTCCGCGCGGCGGCGCGCCGTGAACTTCCACTGCACGAGCTGGCCCGGGCGGTAAGCCGAGCGGTCGCTCGCCACGTGCACGCGCCAGTCGTTCTGCGGGCCGGCGCGCCACGGCTCGGCCGCCGCGCTGAAGGCCTGGCTTCCGCCCGCACCGGCGAGCAGCAGGTACGAGCTGCGCACGCTCGTCGGCGGGAACTCGAAGCGCGCGAGCCCCTCCGCGTCGGTCGTGCCGCTGACCGCCTGCCAGGGCAGGTCGGTGCGCGTGCGGTGGAACAGCCGCACCGGCGCGTCGGCCACCGGCGCGCCGTCGTCGGCGTGCGCGAGCCAGGCCAGCACGTCGTCGCCGGCCGTCTTGACGGTCAACGCCGCGTCGCTGACGAGCACGAGCTCGCGCGAGCGCCCGCGGCCGGCGGTCGCCTCGAGCAGGTACGCGCCGGGCGCCACGTCGGCGCCGAGCTCGAGCTCCGTCTCGCCCCAGCGGTGCAGACCGTCGTCCTCGGTCGCGTGCGTCCAGCGACGCGCGAGCTCCAGCGCTCCGGCGTCGACGTCCTTCAGCCAGAGGTCGACGCGGTCCTCCTTCTCGAGCAGGCGCACGTCGCGCACCAGGTCCAGCGCGTAGAGCGACAGGCGCACCTCGCCGACGTTGCGCCAGCGCAGGTGCGCGAGCACCTCCGAGCCGGGCAGGAAGGCGTTGCCCACGCTCAGCGCGACCTCCTCGGAGGTGATGTTCTTGATGCGGCCCTCGGCCTGGCGCACGTGCGCGCCCTCGCCCTCGCGGAACTCCTCGACGAGCCGGCGGTAGACGGCCAGCGCCGCGACGTAGTCGGGCTCGGTCCAGTCGCCGCGCTCGAGGTCGGAGTGCATCACGCCGCGCTCCTCGAGCCACACCCCCCACTCGTAGAGCGCGTCCTCGTAGCGCGCCGCCCCGGGCCCGGCCGCGACCGCCGCCTCCCACGCCGCGCGCGTGCGCGCGTGCGTGCGCGCGCGTCCGTCGCCGTTCGCCAGCCGCTTCGCGAGCCAGGTGTTCGTGTCGCAAACCTCGTCGGGCGTGACGGCGAGCGAGGCGGCGCCGACCAGCACGTCCTCGGGCACGCCGTAGAGCGCCTGGTGGCGGCGCCAGCTCTCGCTCGGCTCGCCGACGATCTTGCGCACCGTGTCCAGGTAGCGCGGTCGCGCCGTCGCCAGATCGGTGGACTCGGCCCAGTGGTCCAGCGCCGCGCGGTAGTGCTCGAACGCCCGCCCCCAGTCGTAACGCCCCGGCTGGAACCACAGGAAGTCGCCCATCGACACCTGCGTCAGCGCCCAGGTCTCGTCGTGCAGCTCCTCGCGCCGCCAGCGCTTCGCGACGGCCTCGAGCTCCTCCCAGGCGGCGTCGAGCTCGCTGCGGTCGCTGTCGCGCGACGCCGCGGCGGCGCGCCAGCGCGTGTCGGCCAGGCGGAAGGCCACCCAGTTCGCGCGCGCCTCGTCGAGCTCCGCGCCGCGCAGCCGCTCGTACGCGCGGTGCGCGAGCGTGAACGAGCCCTCGGCCCGGGCGGCTTCGGCCTCGGCCACCACGGCCTCGTAGTCGGGCGCCTGCAGCGGGCGCGCGACGGCGAACAGGGAGGCGGACAGGACGAGCAGGCAGGCGAGGAGGCTCTTCATCGAAGCAGGCGTTGCGGGTCGCGGCGAGGGCGGACGCCGGCCCTACGGCGCGGGCGCCGCGGTTCTTGGGAGAAGCTGGGAGTCGGCCGCGGGCGGCTCAGAAGGGCAGCTCGCCCGAGGCGACGCGCGGCGGCGCGGCGGGCGGAGCCTCGCCCTTCACCAGCGCGAGGAGCTCGGCCGCGGTGGCCGGCCCGTGGCCCGCGTAGTGGTTGTTGGCGTAGGCGAACATCTCGGAGACCTCGGGCGCGAGCGCCTGCAGCAGCTCGGCCCAGCGCACGAGGCGCGGGCGCTGGTCGATCACGACGTGGTCGAAGACCTTGCCCGAGAGCTCGTCGGTCTGCTTGCGGTCGCCGATCAGGCGCGCGTAGACGAAGTCGGCCGTGACGAGGTTGAGCGTGTCGGCCAGCTCGGCGGGGTGCGGCATGTAGAGCAGGTCGACCAGCACCAGCGCGGCGCCGTGGCGGCGCAGGACGTCGAGCAGCGGCGCGCCGAGCCAGCCCTTGTTGCGCACCTCGACCGCGTAGCGGAAGCCCTGCGGCAGCTCGCCGAGGTAGGCGTCGAGCCGCTCGAGGAACGGCGCGGCCGAGGCGAAGGCCTCGCGGTTGAAGTACGGGAACTGCAGCACCAGCGGCCCGCACTTGGGCCCGAGCAGGCCCATGACCTCGAGGAAGCGCTGCGTGTCGTCGGCGACGATCTCGGGCACGAGCACGCGCGCGCCGTCGGGCCGCGGCCCGTCGCCGCCGTGCACGATCGAGCGCGGGAACTTGGCCGCCAGCGTGAAGCCCGCGGGGGTCTTGCGGTCCCAGCCGCGCACCATGTCGCGGCTCGGGATGCGGTAGTACGTGACGTCGGCCTCGACCGTGTCGAACACCGAGGCGTAGCGCGTCAAGAAGTCGGCCGGCTTGGTGCCCGCGGGGTAGAAGCTCCCGACCCAGCTCGACTCGGACCAGCTCGACGTGCCGATCCGCAGCTTGCGCGCCGCCTCGGTCACTGGCCTCCGAGGCGCCGCAAGCGCACGAAGTTCGTCACGAGCTTGAACACCGAGAGGTCGCGCACTTCCTTCGACGCCTTCTGGTTGCTCGACCAGAACTTCTCCTTGCGCGTCTCGCGGATGCGCGCGTAGCTCGTGCCCATGTGGTCCACCGCGTAGGCCATGCGCTCCTCGGGCTTCTTCAGCCAGCTCGCCTCCTCGAGGCCCTGCAGGTCGAAGTGGTTCACCGAGTCGAGCACCTTGCCGTGACCGACCGGGAACCAGCACGCGAGGTTGCCGCCGCCCCAGCGCTCGGCGCACTCGGGGCTGTCGACGAGCACCTCGACGCGCTCGGGCTCGACGACCTCGATCAGGTGCGCGCCCACCAGGCTGTAGATCGGGCGCACGGCGCCGTCGAAGACGCCCTCGAGGTACGGGCTGTCGGTGGCCCAGGGCGCGGCGACGACCTTGTCGAGCACCTCGTCGCGCGTCTCGAGCTTGCGCACGCGCCCCGGCGCGACGCGCTCGATGGTCTCGTGCAGCGCCCAGCACGAGCCGAACAGGTAGCCGCCGACGCGCACGAACCAGCTCAGGCGCTCGAGGTCGGCCGGCTCGCACTCGCCCGTGCAGTTCGCCACGAACACGCCCGCGGCGTCGACGCCGTCGGCCGGCACGCGGCTCGAGCTCGTCAGGCGGTGCTGGATGCCCAGCTCGCCGAGCACGGTCTGGATGTGGTCGCCGCGGCTCTCGAGCACGAGCACGTCCTGGCCCTGGTAGACCTCGCTCGGCGGCGCGGCGTAGCCCAGGCGCCGGCGCCGCTCCTCGAGCTCGGCCGGGTCCTCGAGGCGCACGCGCTTCTCGTTCTCCTTCCACCACGCGCGCCACACCTCCGGGTCGGCCGCGAGGTCGCGGCGCTTCGAGACGCCCGCGAGCCAGCCGAGCGCGGTGCGCGCGACGAGCGGCTCCGCGTCGCCGAGCGCCTCGATCACGGTCGGCACGGCGGCGTTGTTCATCGTCGCGCACAACCCGACCAGCGCCGCGCCGCGCCGGCTCCACGAGCCCGCGCCCTTCACGCGCGGCGCGAGCGTGCTCACCGCCAGCTCGGCGCGCGTCCGGCCCAGCGACACCGCCGCGCACACCGCCGTGCCCTCGTGCGCGTCGTCGAGCACGCCCGCGAGCGCGCTCGCCGCGCCGTCGAGGCCCTTCACGCCGAGCGCGACGACGAGCGTCTCGCGCA
>JACKHS010000034.1 GCA_020638875.1 Planctomycetota bacterium | reverse complement strand
GCTGGCGCTCGGGCGCGAGCTCGGCCGGTTGACCGACGACGCCCAGCAGGTGATCGCCGTCGCGCAGGCCCGCCGCGGCCGCGGCGCCATCGGGCGCTATGCCGAGCGGGTGGCCCTGCGCGTGGGTCGGGCCGACGCGACCGATCGAGTAGATGCCCTGGCGCTCGTCCTTCTCGGGCTCGAGCACGAGCGTCGAAGGCGCCTGCGCGCCGGGCGCCACCACGACGAGCTCCACCGGCGCGTCGCCGTTGTACGCGACCTCCTGCGGCAGCATGTCGAGGTCGTAGATCTCGCGCCCGTTGACCTCGAGCACGCGCGTGCCCGGCTCGACGCCCGCCATCCACGCGGGCGAGCCGCCCTCGACGGCGCCGATGACCGGCTCGATCGACGGGATGCCGGCGAGGTACAGCGCCGGGAACACGAGGATGCCGAAGGCGACGTTCATCAGCACGCCGCCCGAGTAGATCAGGAAGCGCTGCGGGACGCTCTTCGCCTGCAGCTCCCACGGCTCGGGCGCGCGGCCCTGCGCGGCGCCCTCGTCGCCGGCCATGCGCACGTAGCCGCCGAGCGGGATGGCCGCGATCTGGTAGGTCGTGTGCCCGCGGCGCCAGCCGAACAAGCGCGGCCCGAAGCCGAGGCTGAAGACGTGCACGCGCACCTTGCACCAGCGCGCGGCGAGGAAGTGCCCCGCCTCGTGCACGAAGATGACCAGGCCGATGCCGAGCACGGCCATGAGGTACTGCGGGAGGTTCGAGAGGTCCATGGACGGTTCAGGAGGCCGCGGCGGCGCTCACCTCGGCGCGCGCGAGCTCGCGCGCGCGGGCGTCGGCGGCGAGCAGCTCCGCGAGGCTGCCGGCGCGCCCGGGGCGCTGGTCGAGCACGCGCGCGTTGACGCGCTGGATGTCGCGGAAGTCGAGCTCACCGGCGAGGAAGGCGGCCACCGCCACCTCGTCGGCCGCGTTGAGCACGCAGCCCGCGTCGGCGCCCTCCTCGACGCAGCGGAAGCCGAGCGCGAGCGCGGGGAAGCGCTCGAGGTCGGGCGCCTCGAAGGTGAGCGTGGAGAAGCGCGCGAGGTCGAAGCCGACGAGGTTCGCCGGCGCGCGGTCGGGGTGGTTCAACGCGTACCAGATCGGCCCGCGCATGTCGGGCGGACCGAGCTGCGCGATCACCGAGCCGTCGACGAACTCGACCATCGAGTGCACGATCGACTGCGGGTGGATCACCACGTCGATGCGCTCGCGCTCGAGGCCGAAGATGTGGTGCACCTCGATCACCTCGAGGGCCTTGTTCATCAGCGTGGCCGAGCCGACGGTGATGCGCGGGCCCATCTCCCAGTTCGGGTGGGCGAGCGCCATCGCCGGCGTGACCGCCTCGAGCGCGGCGGCCGGCAGCGTGCGGAACGGCCCGCCGCTCGCGGTCAGCCAGACCTTGCGCACGCGGCCGAGGTCCTCGCCGCGCAGACACTGGAAGACGGCGCTGTGCTCGCTGTCCACGGGCACCAGCGTGGCGCCGTGCTCGGCCGCGAGGCGCATGAGCAGCTCGCCGGCGGCGACGAGCGACTCCTTGTTCGCGAGCGCCAGCGTCTTGCCGCGCTCGAGCACCGCCACCGAGGGCAGCAGCCCGGCCGCGCCGACCATGCCGTGCACGCACGTGTCGTAGCTCGCCTCGCGCGCCAACCGCGCGGCCGCGTCGGGCCCGGCCAGCAGCTCGGTGCCGCGCGGCAGCTCGGGCGCGAGGCGCACGGCGGCGGCCTCGTCGGCCAGGGCCACGAAGCGCGGCCGGAACTCGCGCGCCTGGTCGCGCAGGGCCTCCCAGGAGCGGCCCGCCGCGAGGCCCGCGACGGTCAGCGCGCCGCCCGAGGAGCGCACCAGGTCCAGCGTCTGGGTCCCGATGGAACCGGTGGAGCCGAGGAGCAGGAGGTGGGTCATGGGGGAGGGGCGCCTGGGCGGCTCCTGAGTCTAGGCCGCGCCGAGCCCGACCGAGAGCCCCCGCATGGAATCCGCGCGGGCCCAGCGGAGGCGGCGGTCCTGCGAAGCGAGCGCGCCAAGGCGTGCGCGCATCGAGTACCTTGCCGCCATGTGGATGGGACGCGCGCGCTTCTGCCCGGTCTGCGCGGGCGAGCTGGTCAGCTCGCCGGTGCACGGCCGCGTGCGCAAGGCCTGCCCGGCCTGCGGCGTCGTGCTGTACGAGAACCCCGCCTCGGCCGCGGCCGCGGTGGTGCTCGACGACGCGCAGCGCGTGCTGCTCGTGCGCCGCGGCATCGAGCCGTTCCTCGGCGCGTGGGCGCTGCCCGCGGGCTACCAGGAGATCGACGAGCACCCGCACGAGACGGTCGTGCGCGAGGTGCGCGAGGAGACCGGTCTCGACATCGCCGTGGACGAGCTCTTCGACCTCCTGCACGTGCCCGACGACCCGCGCAAGCCGGCCAACCTCGCGATCTACCTGTGCCGCGTCGTGAGCGGCGAGCTGCGCGCCGGGGACGACGCGCTCGAGGCGGCGTGGTTCGCCCTCGACGCGCTGCCGGCGGAGATCGGCTTCCACAACCGCGAGGTCGTGCTGCAGCCTCTGGCGCGACGGCTGGGGCGCTAGGAGTCTGTCCGCGGCGGGGCCGCGGCCCCCCGGCGGTAGGAAAGCGCCCGGCCAGCGGCTACAGTCGCCGCTCCTCGCCACCGCACCCCCTGACGCCATGACCGACGTGGACCACGACGCCCCTCTCTCCTACCGCGACGCCGGCGTCGACATCGGCGCCCAGGACGAGGCGCTGGCGCGCGCCAAGGGCGCGATCCGCCAGAGCTTCACGCCCGGCGTGCTCGGCGACGTGGGCCTGTTCGGCGGGCTCTTCGACATGGCGCGCGTGGGCTGCGGCGGCCACGTGCTCGTCGCGAGCGCCGACGGCGTCGGCACCAAGCTCGACGTCGCCAAGCGCGCCGGCATCCACGACACGGTCGGCCGCGACCTCGTGCAGCACTGCATCAACGACATCCTGGTGCAGGGCGCGCGACCGCTCTTCTTCATGGACTACGTCGGCACGGGCAAGCTCGACCCGGTCGTCGTGAGCGACCTCATCCGCGGGTGCGCCGAGGGCTGCCGCGACAACGGCCTGGCGCTGCTCGGCGGCGAGACCGCGGAGATGCCGGGGCTCTACGCGGCGGGGGACTTCGACCTCGTCGGCTTCATCGTCGGCGCGGTGCACCCCGACAAGCTGCTCGACGGCGGCCGCGTGCGCGCGGGCCAGAAGCTGCTCGGCCTGGAGAGCGCCGGCCTGCACACCAACGGCTACTCGCTGGCGCGCAAGATCCTCTTCGAGCGCTGCGGGCACGAGCTCGGCGACCGCCCCGCGGAGCTCGGCGGCGCCAGCGTGCAGGAGGCGCTGCTCGCGCCGCACCGCTCGTACTACCAGCTCCTCTGGCCGCTGCTCGAGGAGGGTCGCATCGCCGCGATGAGCCACATCACCGGCGGCGGCCTCGTCGACAACCTGCCGCGCGTGCTCGGCGGGCGCCGCGCGCGGATCGACCTCGCGGCGTGGGAGGTCCCGCCGCTGTTCCGCTACCTCGTCGAGCGCGGCGGCGTCGCGCGCGACGAAGCGTACCGCGTGTTCAACATGGGCATCGGCATGGTGCTGCTCGTCGAGCCCGACCAGGTCGCGCCGATCCGCGCCGCGCTCGCGGCGCAGGGCGAACCGGTGCACGAGCTCGGCGCGGTGGACGAGGCCGGCAGCGGCGTCGTCTGGGCCTGAGGTCGCCATGTCGCTCGCCGCTCTCGCACTCGTCGTCTGCCTGGCGCAGGACGTCACCACGCCCGCGGCGCCCGCGTGGAAGCGCGCGCGCGAGCTCGCGCCCGGCACCGCGCGCGCCGAGACCCTGATCGACGCGCTCGCGACGGCGCCCGAGGCCGAGCTCCTCGCCACCTACAAGCTCGGCGTGGAGGAGCTCGGCAACCAGACGCGCGCCTTCCACATGGACGTCGCGCTCCCGCTCGCCGAAGCGCTGCACGCGCGCGCCGGCGCGCCCTGGAGCGCGGCGTGCCTGGGCATCGCGGCGCGCAAGGCCGGCGCACCGGCGCGCGCGCACGCGGTGCTCGCCGAGGCCGCGGCGGGCGTCCCCGACGGCCCCGAGCGCTACGCGCTGCTCGAGGAGCTCGGGCTGGTCTCCCTGGGCGCCGGCGACGAGCCGCTCGCGCGCCGCGAGCTGGGCGCCTCGCTGGCGCGCGGGTCGTCCAACGCGGGCGTCGTGCTGGGCCTGCTCGCCCTGCGCGACGGCCGCCGCGACGAGGCGCGGGCCCTCTTTCGGGCCCAGCTCGAGCGCCCGGAGGGCCGGTCCTGGGCCTGGCGCGGCTGGGGCCTTAGCATGTTGCCCGGGGACTCGCGGCCCGCCACGGGTCCCTGAGCCCCCCGCAGACACCCGGCGCCCCCTCACCGTGTCACCGAGCCCAAGACCCCTGCTATGACCGGCATGCCGATGCGACCTCTCTTCGCCCTCCTCGCCCTCTTCGCGGTCCTGCCCCTGGCCGACGCCGCCCGCCCGACGCCCGCCCGGGTCGCCGAGACGGCGCTGAAGGACGCCGATCACCAGAAGGCCGGGAAGCTCATCGACGACTGCATCCAGGCGTTCGTGAACCGTAGCGGGCTGCGCGAGGCCGAGGCCGAGCTGCGCGACACCCTCGACAAGAAGTGGAAGAAGCCGGCGAAGGACCGCGACGTGCTCTCGCTCGTCGAGGACCTGCAGGCCTCCGTGTACTACTCGCGCAACTACTCGAAGGCCAAGGGCGTCAAGAAGGGCAAGGTCAACGAGTTCGAGCTCGAGCTCCCGTACTACGGCAAGTACACGGCCAAGTACGAGCTCTGGGCGCCGAACAAGTACGCCGCGAAGGACGGTCCGTACCCGCTGCTGATCTGCATCCCGGGCGCGTCCGAGTCGCCGGCGGAGCACATCGAGAAGCGCTGGGGCAGCTCCGCCGTGCGCGAGTCGGCCATCATCGTGTCGATGCACATGCCGTCCAACGAGGCGCTCTGGGCGGGCCTCGGCGTCAAGGGCGAGCCCGACAAGGTCGGCGGCATCGGGCTGCTGCTCTCGGTCTTCGGCGACGTGCGCGATCGCTACGCGATCGACAACGACCGCGTGTTCCTCGTGGGCGAGGGCGCGGGCGGTGTGGACGCCGCGATGCGCATCGCGAACAGCTTCCCCGATCGCTTCGCGGGCATCGTCGGCATCGCCGGGGACGCGCCCGAGCTCGCGGTCGACAACTTCGCCAACCTGCCGGTGCTGCTCGCCGGCGGCGGCGCCAAGGCGACGGCGTTCGACGAGGCGGCGAAGGCCGCCGAGTACCAGACCGTGCAGCTCAGCCCGGGCGCGAAGGAAGAGGACATCTGGGGCTGGATGCAGGCGCACCCGCGGCGCGACTTCCCCGAGCGCGTCGTGCTGCTCGCCGGCACGCCCTTCCCGAACAAGGCCTACTGGCTCGAGATGCCGCCGCGCGGTGAGGGCTCGACGTCGCGCATCGACGCCAAGGTCGACCGCGCCAGCAACACGCTGACGATCGAAGCCAAGGGCGTCACGAACGTCACCGTGTACTTCAACGACTTGATGCTCGACCTCGACCAGCCCGTGAAGGTGATGCTCAACGGCCGCGAGTCGATGGTCGAGATCCCGCGCAACTTCAGCTCGCTGATGCAGCAGATCTACAAGAGCGGCAGCGATCCCGGGAAGGTCTTCACGGCCCTCAAGGACTTCGACATCCCGGAGAGCAAGGAAGAGGCGAAGGAGACCGTCGACGGCAAGTGAGCGCGCCCAAGGGCGGCTCCGGCGCCGCGCTGCTCAGCGTCGTCGCCCTCGCGGGCTCGGGCACCATGGTCGTGGAGCTCGCGGCCGTGCGCGTGCTGGCGCCGTGGTTCGGGACCTCCTCGGCGGTCTGGACCAACGTCATCGGCGTGGTGCTGCTCGCGCTCGCGCTGGGGTACCTGCTCGGCTCGCGCCTCGCCGCGCGGCCGGCGCCGCTGCGCGCGCTGGCGTGGGCCCTGAGCCTCGCGGCGCTCGCGACCGCGGCGTTGCCCGTGCTCGCGCCGCTGGTCGCCGAGCTCTTCCTGCCCGCCGGCGTGACGCTCGATCGCGCAGCGAGCCTGTTCCTGTGGGGGAGCCTGGCCGCGGCCGCGCTGCTCTTCACGCCGGCGGCGCTGGCGCTGGGCTGCGTCGGACCGCTCGCCGTCGAGCTCGAGGCCGCGCGCGGCGCCGAGCACGCCGGCACCGCGGGCGGGCGCGTGCTGTGCGCGTCGACGCTGGGGAGCCTCGCCGGCACGTTCGGGACGACGCACTACGCGCTGCCGCTGCTCGGCGTGCGCGTGACGTTCCTCGTCGCGGCGGGCGTGCTGGCGCTGCTCGCGGTGAGCTGCTGGGTCTGGAGCGGTCGCGCGCGCGGCGCGGCGCTGCTCGCGCTGATCGGCCTCGCGCTGCCCTTCACGCCGCGCGCCCCCGCGACGCGCGGGACGCTGCTGGAGGCGGCCGAGTCGCCGTACCAGACCGTGCGCGTCGTCGAGCTCCCCGAGGGTGAAGGCGTGCGCCGACAACTCCAGGTGAACGAGGGCACCGACTCGTTCCAGTCGGTCTGGCAGCCCGAGCCCGGACTCCTGCCGCCGGGCTACTACTACGACTCGTTCGTGCTCCCCGCGTGGTGGTCGGCGCCGCGCGAGCGCTGGCGCGTGCTCGTGCTCGGCCTCGGCGCCGGCACCGCCTGGCGCGTGCTCGAGGGCGCGCTGCCCGCGGGTACCGCGCTCGACGCGACGGGCGTCGAGATCGACCCGGTCGTGGTCGCGCTGGCGCGGCGTTGGATGGACCTCGCGCCCGACGGCGATGGCCGCCGCGTGCTGGCCGACTGGGACGCGCGCGCGGCCTTGCGCGTGCTGGACGGCGACTACGACGAGGTCGTGCTGGACGCCTACGCGAACCAGGTCGAGATCCCGGCGCACCTCTCGAGCGTGGAGTTCTTCCGCGAGGTGCGCGCCGCGCTGGCGCCCGGCGGGTGGCTCGCGATCAACGTCGGCGGCTTCGACCTCGACGACCCGGTCGTGCGCGCGGTGGCTTCGACGGCCGCGACCGCCTTCGAGGCGCCGGCGCTCGTCGTGCTGGTGCCGTTCTCGCGCAACGCGACCGTGTACCTGCGCCGCGACGCGCGCCCACCGCTGCCCGGCAGCGAGGCCTGGCGCCTGCCGCCCGGTCCGGTGGCCGAGCTGCTCGGGCCGCTCGAGCTGGAGGGGCGCTGGGCGCTCGTCTCGCCCGGAGCGGCGGGCGTGCTGACCGACGACGCGAACGCGATCGAGCGCTTGCAGCGCGCGTCGCTGCGGCGCGCCGCGGCGGCGCGTGAGGAGCGCCTGCCGTGAGAGGTGCCGCCGCGCTCGCGCTCGTCCTGGGGGCGAGCCTGGCGACCTCGGCGAGCGCGCAGGAGTCGGCGCTGGCGGCCGCGGTGCGCCTCGCGCAGGAGGGTCGGTTCGTCGAAGCGCTCGCGCGCGCCCGCAGCGCACCCGAGCCGCTCGCGCGCGCGCAGGCCGAGCTGTACGTCTGGCACCACGCGGGCGCGCTCGACCAGGCCCTCGCCGCGGGCCGACGCGGGCTCGCCGTCGCGCCCGCGGACGCGTGGCTGCTCCAGAACTCGGCGTACGTCGCGCTCAGCCTGGGCGCCGGCGACGAGGCCCAGCGGCTGGTGGGGGAGCTGGAGCGCGCGCTGCCCGCCGAGGAGTTCACCGCGCACGCGTGGATGCGCGCCGAGGCCGACGACCTGGTCCGCCAGCGCGCCTCCGAGCGCGCCGCGCTGACGCGGGCTCGCGCCGTGAGCGCAGCGGTCGGCCTCGCCGCGCTCGTGGCGCTGCTGCTCGGGGCGCGCCGCCCGGCGTCGCGCTAGAGCTACGCCGCGAGGCGCGCGGTGCGGCGCCTGCAGCAACCGCCCACGAGGTGCGGTGCGGCGCAAAAAGAAACCGCTCACGGGGTGCGGTGCGCTGCCTAGAGAAACCGCCCACGAGGTGCGGTGCGCTGCCAAAAGAAACCGCCCACGAGGTGCGGTGTCCTCGTGGGCGGTCTCGTCACCTGGGTTTCGGCCTAGGCCTCAACGCCCGTGGTGGGACAGCAGATGGTGTGCGCGGGAATACGATGGTGTGCCGAGGCCATCCTACCGGCCTCGCGCCCCGAGCGCACGCCTCGTTTCGTGAAGACGCGCGCAGGGGGACGCGCCGGGCTCTCAGAAGAGATCGAGCAGCCCCGAGCCGCCGCCCAGCAGCGTCTCGGTCCGCGCGCGGTAGTTGATGCGCAGCGAGTAGCGCGTGTTCCACGGCAGCGAGGCGCGGTCCGCCACGATGCCCAGCGCGACGGCCGCGAAGCCGCGCGCCGCACCCGACTTCGTCTCGTCCTCGAGCAGCTCGAGCAGCGGGTCCGCGGAGCGGGCGTCGCCGATGGTGCCGAGCGCTGCGGCCAGCGCCGCCTGCGTCGACAGCGTGCGGGCCTGCGCCAGCTCCTCGGCCAGCACCAGCGCCACCTGCTTGTCGCCCAGCAGGCCGAGCGCGATCGCCGCCTGCTTGAGCAACTCGGGGCGGTGCCGCGAATCGCGCACGAGCGCTTCGATGGTCTCCTTCGCCTCGGGGCTGGGCACGAGCCCCAGGCCCAGGGCGAGGAAACCGCGCGCCTCGTCGTCGGACAGGTCGTGCAGCTTCTCGAGCAGCAGCTCGCTCGCCTCGCCGTCGCGTGCGACGCCGCAGGCCACGGCGTAGGCGCCGACCTCGTCCTTCTCGCGCGCGTCGGCCAGCGCCGCTCGCAACGCGGCGAGGACGTCTGCGGAGGGGTCGCAGCGACGATCCTGCAGCCCGCGCTGCATGACGCCGAGCGCGAGCCCGGCCCACGGCTTCACGCCCGACTTGCCGCGCGCGAGCTGCTGCAGCAGGAAGCGCTGCACCTCGACTTCGGCGGCGCACGCGTCCGCGCCGCTGCCCGGGCGCCCGCCGACGTCCCCGAGCGCCATCAAGCAGAAGCGCCGCACCTGCTGGTCGGCGTTCGTCACGGCGCCCTGCAGCGCCGCGCGCAACGCGACGTCGCGCGCGTCGAGGTCGAGGTCGCCCAGTTGGCCCAGCGCGAGCGCGACGCTCTGGCGCAGCTCCTTCGGGACGGAGCGCGCGCGCTCGTCGAGCAGGGGCAGCAGCGCGGAGACGACCTCGTCCTGCAGCGCCGCGTCGTCGACCCCCTCGAGCAACGTCGCCAGGGAGCGCGGCGCGTGGGCACGCGCGTAGACGTCCCGCTTCCCGTCCGCGAGCACCGCCAGCAGGTAGCGCACCTGCTCGTCGCGCCAGCGCGGCGGACCGGTGAGCGGCGCGGCCTCGTCGCGCTGCACCGCGGCGTCGATCGGCTCGCGGTCGAGCGGCACGAGCCCGAGCGCCAGCACGGCCGCCACCTGCAGGTCGCGGTCGGCCGAGCGCGTCGACTCGCCCAGGCGCCAGAGCACCTCGACGATGCGCCGACGCACCGCGAGGTCGTCGCACGCGCCGCCGATCTGCCCTAGGCCGAACGTCGCGAACGCGCGGGTGCGCTGGGCAACGCCGCTCTCGGCGCCGACCAGGCGCATGCGCTCGGAGGGCGTGTCGAGCGCGAGGTGCTCGAGGTCGTCGATCGACGCGGGGTTGCCGAGCACGCCCAGCGCGACCGCCGCCGTCTCGGCCACGTCCTGCGTCGGGTCCTTCAGGAAGCGCAGGAACACGGCGTGGAAGCCGGAGCTGCCGTCCTCGCCCGGCTCGTCGCCGATCTTCGCCAGCGCCAGCAGCGCGCCGGTCTGCAGGTCGTTCCCGGAGGCGTCGTCCTCGAGCACGCGCAGGAGCGCGGGCACGATGCGGCCGCGCACGAGCTCGCGCGAGGGGACGAAGACGTCCTTGGCCTGCGGCTTCTGGCCGTGACCGAGGAAGAACACGTCCGAGCCCGTCACGACGCCCGGGCCGTACAGCCGCGTCTTGAGGTCGAGGAAGGGGTCCTTGTTGAAGCCCCACCAGTACTGCCACGCGGTGGGGTCGCCGCCGTCGCCCGAGCCCGGCGTGACGGGTTGCGACGGGTTCGGGCCGGGCGCCGGGACGGGCCCGCTGCCGCCGGTGCCGGGCCTGCTGGGACCCGGCTGCGAGGGACCGCCGGGCTGCGCGGGGCCCGGGCCGGTGGAGGGGCCCCCGCCGCCGCCACCGCCTCCGCCGCCGGGCGGGACGGTGTCGCCGGGGCCGCGGTAGGTGCCGCCGTGCGAGCGCGCGAGATCGAGGGGGAGGAGGCAAGCCGCACCGAGCAGCGCGGCGAGGAGCGTCAGCGTCTTCATGGAGCCCGGGGTCGAAGTCCGAGGGAGTGACCGACCCACAGGCACGTGCCTCGCCTGGCGCAGAGCAAGCGCCGTACCGCGCCGCGGCACGCCCTCACGCCGCGCGAGCGTCGCACCTCGTTACGAACACGACGGGCTCGCGTGTCCCGCGGACCCCACGAGCTCGCCTGGAACGAGAGCCGCCCGCCTCCGTGAGGAAGCGGGCGGCTCCGGGTTCCGTCCGGCCGCTCGAGACCGGACGCATCAACGCGTCACAGGATGTCGAGCAGGCCGGTGCCGTTCTCGCCCGTGAGCGTGGTGGTGTTCGCGCGGTAGTTGATGTTCACCGAGAACTTGGCGTTCCAGGGGAGCAGCTCCTTGTCCGCGACGATGCCGAGGGCCACGGCCGCGAAGCCGCGCGCCGCGTCGGTCAGCTCCTTGTTCTCGAGCATGGCGATCAGCGGGTCGACCGAGCGCGAGTCGCCGATGAAGCCCAGCGCCGAGGCGATGGCCGCCTGGGTGGAGAGCGTCTTGGCTTCCTCGAGCTGCGTCACCAGCGTCGTCACCACGTTCTTGTCGCCGAGCAGACCCAGCGCGATGGCCGCCTGCTTGAGCAGGTCGCCACGGTGCTTCGACTTGGTGACCACCTCTTGGATGGTCTCCATCGAGCCCACGGAGTTCATCAGGCCGAGGCCGATCGCCAGGTGCCCGCGCACCTCGTCGTCCGCCATCGAGTCCAGCTTCTCGAGCAGGATCGACTCGGACTCGAGGTCACCGGCGATGCCGAGGGCGATCGCGTAGGCGCCGACCTCGAGCTTCGTCTTGGTGTCCTTCAGCGACATGCGCAGCGCCCGCAGCGAGTCGGGCGACTGGTTCTGGTTGGCGTCGAGCAGCGCGCGTTCCATCACGCCGATCGCGAGGCCGGCCCACGGCTTGGACGTGGTCTTGCCCTTGGCGAGTTGCGTCTTGAGGAACTTGCGGATCTCCTCCGCGCCGCCCATCGGATCCTCGCTGCTGCCCGGACGCCCGCCGACCTGGCCGAGCGCGATCAGCGCGAAGAACTTCGACTGTTGGTCGCCGGCCGTACCGGTGGCCTCCATCAGACCCTGGCGGATCTTGTCGTCGATGAACCCGTCCGACTTGTCCTTGAGGTCGAGGTCGCCGAGCTGACCGAGGGCCAGCGAGGCGCTCTGGTTGAGCTCCTTCTCGCCCTTCTTGCGGTCGCCGATGTACGGCAGCAGCGCTTCGGCCACGTCCTTCTTCAACATCGGATCGTCGATGTCGGCCATCAGGTTGGCGATGGCGCGCGGCGCGTGGGCGCGGACGAGGTAGTGACGGTTGTCGTTCTTCTCGTCCTGGAAGAACTCGAGCAGGTACTCGATCTGCGCGCGGCGATCGGTGGGCGGGCCGCTGGCCTTCTCACCGTTCTTGCCCGCCGCTGCCGGGTCCGGCACTTCGGCGGCCACGTCCAGCGGGACGAGGCCCATCGCGATGATGGCCGCGACCTTGACGTCGCGCGTGGACATGCGCGGCGACTCGCAGATCTTCCAGAGGGCGTCGACGATGTCCTGACGGACGGCCGGGTCCTCCGTGCGGAAGCCGATCTGACCCAGGCCGTAGCAGGCGAAGGCGCGCGTGCGGTAGTTCACGCCAGCTTCGCTGCCGACGAGGCGCATGCGCTCCGACGGCTCGTCGGTCACCAGGAACTTGAGGTCGGTCACCGCGGCGGGGTTGCCGAGGATGCCGAGCGCGACCGCGGCGGTCTCCGCGATCTCCTGGTTCGGGTCCTTCAGGAACGGCTCGATGATCTCCATGAACTCCGACTTGCCGTTCTCGTCGGGCACGTCACCGATCTTGGCGAGCGCGACCATGGCGCCCGTGACGATGTCGTTGTTCGTCTCGTTCTCGAGCGCCTTCTTCAGCGCCGGGACGATCTTGCTGCGGATCGTCTCCTCGGAGGGCTTCAGGCTGTCCTTCGACTGCGTCTGCTGGCCGTGGCCGAGGAAGAAGTCGTCCGAACCCGTCAGCGTCGAGCCGCTGTGGATGTGCGACTTCAGGTTCAGGTACGGGTCCTTGTTGAAGCCCCACCAGAACTGCCAGAGCGTGAGGTCCGGGCCGGAGTCGCCGCCTTGCGTGGTGGGCGCCTTGGGCTGGTTCGAGCCGGGGCCGGGGGCCGCGGGGCCGGAGGGGCCGGGCGTCGAAGGGCCGGAGGGGCCGGGAGCGGAGGGACCGGAGGGGCCGGGCGTCGACGGACCGCCGCCGCCGCCACCGCCACCGCCGCCGGGCGGGACGGTGTCCCCGGGGCCGCGGTAGGTACCACCGTGGCCGACGGAGACGTCCTGGAGGCAGAGGGCGCCGCCGGCGAGCAGGGCGCCGAGCAGGAGCAGCTTCTTCATGGTCGGGTTTGAGGGGTGTGAGCGTTGATGCGGAGAACCCACAGGCGAATGCCCGCAGGGGTCCGTTGAGCAAGGTACGTGCCAGCTTCGGAACGCGGCGCCTAGAGTAGGCTCGCGAGCCGTTCCCGTCCAAGCCCGGCGCCCCTGAAGCGGGGTTTGTCCGGCCCCGGAGGGCTGCGCGTGCGCGGGAGGCGGCCGGCGTCGCGGGCCGGCGAGGCTCGCGCGGAGGTCGGCGGGCCTCGGCCCGCTCGCGTTCCCACCTCGTAGCACCCCGTCCCCCGCAGGTCACTCCCGCGCGCCGCGAGACCCGTTCGCAGGGCCGCACGCGGCGACGCGCGCCTCCCGAATGGGGGCCTGCGCCCGCCCGAATGGGGGTCCGCGCCCGCGCTCGCGCTTCCTTCGCGCGGACCACACCGGCACACTGCCCGCGTGCCCGACGCCCTGCTCCCGAAAGCGCCGCCGCGCCCCGCTCCGTCCACGCCGCTCGAAGCCGGCCTGGCGGCGCTCGCGGCGGGGGAGGAGCCGCTGCTGGCCGCGCTGGAGGCCCTGCGTCGCCGCGGCGGCGCGTTGCGCGCGCTCTGGTGCACGGCGCACGAAGGCGTCTGGATCGCCGACGGCCGGCGCCCGCGGCGCTCGCGCGAGCTGCCCACCGAGGTCCCGCGGCGCTGGCTGACGAGCGCCGGCGCGGGCGTCTGGACGGAGCTCGGCGCCCACGAGCTCGCCCGCGCCCCGCGCGCCCGCGCCACGGGACTGGGCCACGCGCTGGTGCGCCGCGGGCGCGGCGGCGTGCTTTGGCTCGAGGCGCGCGGTCGACTCGTGCGCGAGGCGCTGGGCGGCGCGAGCTTCTTCGAGGCCTTCGAGGGCTTGGCCGGCCTGGCCGAGGAGCGCGCCCGCGCCGACCGGCGGCGCGAGCTCGAGCGGCGCGGCGAGCTCGCCGCCGGCGTCGCGCACGACCTGCGCAACCAGCTCGCGCTCGCACTGCTGGAGCACGAGCGCGCGCGCACCCTCGAGCTCGTCGAACGCGACGCGGCCGACGCCGCGCTGCGGCGCGCGCGCGAGCTCTGCGAGGACTTCCTGCGGCGCGGCGCCGCGCCGCTCGCGAGCGAGCTCGCGACGCTGGTGCGGGCCGAAGTCCACGGCGCGCTGCGCCTCGCGGGCCGCGGCGACGACGTGCGCGTGCTGACGCGCTGCGCCATCGCGCCCGAAGCGCGCGCCGAGGAGAGCGCGTTGCGCCGCGTGCTGCAGAACCTCGTGCTCAACGCGTTGCACGCGTCGCCGGCGGGCGGCGAGGTGCGCGTCGAGCTGCGCGAGGAGGACGAAGGCGCGACGCTCGCGCTCGAGGTCGTCGACACCGGCCGCGGCATGGGCCGCGCCGAGCGCGAGCGCCTCTTCCGTCCCGGCGAGTCGCTCGACGGTACGGGCTTCGGCACGAGCTCGGTGCGCGACGGGGTCGCGCGCCTCGGCGGGGTGCTCGAGGTGGACTCGCGACCGCGCGCGGGCACGCGGGTGACGGTGCGCTGGCCGCGGCGCTGAGCCGCCGCGGAGCGGGCTCGCCCGGAATCTCGCGTTCGATCGGCGACGCGCGGCGTGTCCGGGGGTAGACCCGAACCCCGGAGCCCGCATGACCCTCGACGCCTGGAGCCACGACCTCGAAGCCGCCCTCGGGCACGACCACGCCTGGCTGCGTCGCCTCGCGCTGAGGCTGGTGCGCGACGAGAGCCGCGCCGACGACCTGCTGCAGGAGACCTGGCTACGCGTGCTGCGAGCGCGCCCCACGGACGTGCGAGGCGCGCGCGGGTGGCTCGCGACGGTGCTCCGCCGCGTGGCGCACGACGAGCGTCGCGGCGACGCGCGCCGGCACGCGCGCGAGGAGCACGCCGCACGCGCCGAGCCGCGCGCCGCGACGGACGACGTCGTGGCCGACCTCGAGGTGCAGCGCCGTCTGCTCGACGCGGTGATGGAGCTCGAGCCGCCGGTGCGCGAGGCGGTGGTGCTGCGCTACTGGGCGAGCCTCCCGCCGCGCGAGATCGCGCGCCGTCAGGGCGCGCCCGTGCCGACGGTGAAGTCGCGCCTCGCGCGCGGGCTCGCGCAGCTGCGCGGCAAGCTCGCGGGGACGCAGGACGGGCGCGCATCGTGGTGCCTCGCGTTGGCGCGCTTCGCGCTGCCGGCGCAACCGAGCGCGGGCGGCGGGCTCGCGGCCGCGGCGGCCGTCGCCGTGCTCGTCGTCGCGGGCGGCGCGTGGTGGTCGCTGCACGATGGGGGAGCGAGCGCGCGGACGGAGGCTGTCGCGGGAGGCCCGCCGACCTCCGAGGTCTCGCGGCGCGAGCCGCTGCCGGTCCTCCCCGACGCGGCGGGAGTGGCGAGCGCGCGAGTCGCGCCGGAGGCCCCGCAGGACGTCGTGAACGGTCGCGCCGTGGCGGACGGGGCGACGGGCTCGACCGCGCGCGCGTCCACGGGCGCGGCTCGGCGCGCCGGCGCGCCGAGCGACGACCCCGCCCCGCCCGGCACCGTCCTCGTCCGCGGCGGCCGCACGCAGGTCGGGACGCCGTTCGAGGAGATCGTGCGACTCCTCGAGGAGCATGCCGAGCTCGTCAAGAGCGCCGGCGGGTTCCTCGCCGAGACGCCGCGGCACGTCGTCGACGTCGCGGACTTCTACCTGATGGTCAGCGAGGTCACGAACGAGCAGTACCGCGCCTACGTCGTGGCCACCGGCGCGCGTCCGCCGCTCCCGTGGGGCCAGCCGGCGATCGACGCGGCGCGCGCCGAGTTCCTCACGGCCGACGCCGAGCGCCGGCGCGCGGCGCGAGCGGAAGGCCGCGATCCCGGCGAGCGCCAGGTCTTCGAGCCGGACGCGTGGTGGGCGCAGCACTGGAACGAGGCCGCGTGGGAGATGCCCGCGCACGACGCGACGATGCCCGTCACCTACGTCGATCACCAGGACGCGCGAGCCTACGCGGAGTGGGCGGGCCTGCGCCTGATGAGCGAGCAGGAGTACGAGCGCGCCTGCCGCGGCGACACCGCGCGGCGCTACCCCTGGGGCGATGCCATCGACGAGCGCGCGCGGGCCGCGACGAACGAGCTCGGAGGAGCGGTCGACGTCCACGCGTCGGGCAGCTTCCCGGCGGGCGCGAGCGCCGAGGGCGTGATGGACCTCACGGGCAACGTGTGGGAGTGGACGGACTCGCCCTACGTCGCGTATCCCGGCTGGAAGCACCGGAAGATCGCGCTCGGCGCGGGCGACGGCAGGAAGGAGATCGACACGCCGCCGGCCTGGAGCGCGGAGCGCCGCGTGGTGCGCGGCGGTTCGGCGCAGAACAGCGCGCTGTACGCGCGCTGCACGACGCGCGGCGGCTGCGACCGCGCGATGCGGGCGAGCGCCCTGGGCTTCCGCTGCGCGGCCTCGGTCGACGGGCTGCGGGAGCGTGTGCTGTCGCGAATCGAGCGGCTCGTGGAGCGGGCCGAAGCGGTGTCCCCGCGCTCGACGAGCAGCGACACGGAGGACTGGCGGTGGCACGCGCAGGTCGCGATCGAGTTCGGGCGCGAGGCGCGGACGTGCCTGGACCCCGCGCGCGCGATCGGCCTCCGACGTTGGAGTACGCGCGACAGTGACCTGCAGCTCCCGGGCTACCGCGTCATCGATGCCTACGACGAGGTGTGGCTCCTCCCGCAGCGCTCCGGGAAGGACCTCGGCTCGCTGAGCTTCAGCGCGCTCCTGGTCTCCACGGTCCCGCTGCAGGAGCCGCGACTCGCCGCGGGGACGTACCTCGTGACGTTCCGGGGCACGACGCCCCCGCGCGTGGAGTTCCGCACCCTCGACGCGCCGGACCTCGTCGCCACGCTCGAGGCTCGCGACGTGAGCCGGGGCCTCGAGGGGACGGCCGGCATCGAGTCCGCCGAAGGCGTCCTGCGCGTCTCGCTCTTCGCCGCGGACGAGGACGGCTCCGGCCTGCACGCGCGCTTCGACCTCGAGCTCGCCGAGGAGGCCCGCGGCGGCGGCTGGCGCTGACACGAGCACGCCCCGCCGCGGTCGGACCGCGGCGGGGCGTGGCAGTGGGGGAGTCGCGACGCGTAGGCTCAGGCACCCTCGGCGCTGCACATCGAGGCGCGCAGGTACTCGCGGTTCATGCGCGCGATGTTGCTGACGTCGATGCCCTTGGGGCACGCCGCCATGCACTCGAACTCGTTGGTGCAGTTGCCGAAGCCCTCGGCGTCCATCTGCTGGACCATGGCCAGCACGCGGCGGTCGCGCTCGGGCTGGCCCTGCGGGAGCAGCGCCATCTGCGAAACCTTCGCGCTCGTGAAGAGCATGGCCGCGGCGTTGGGGCAGGCCGCCACGCAGCCGCCGCACCCGATGCAGGCCGCCGCGTCCATCGCGAGGTCGGCGTTGCGCTTGGGGATCGGCAGGGCGTTCGCGTCCTGCGGGTTGCCGGTCGCGACCGAGACGTAGCCGCCGGCCGCGATGATGCGGTCGAAGGCCGAGCGGTCGACGACGAGGTCGCGCAGCACGGGGAACGCGCCCGCGCGGAAGGGCTCGATGTAGATCGAGTCGCCGTCCTTGAAGTGGCGCATGTGGAGCTGGCAGGTCGTGATCTCGGGGATCGGTCCGTGGACCTGCCCGTTGATCACGAGGCTGCACATCCCGCAGATGCCCTCGCGGCAGTCGTGGTCGAACGCGACGGGCTCGCGGCCCTCCGCGACGAGCTGCTCGTTCATCACGTCGAGCATCTCGAGGAAGGACATGTGCGTCGAGACGCCGTTGAGCCGACGCACCTCGAAGCCGCCCTTGTCCTCCGGGCCCGACTGGCGCCAGACGTGGAGCGTGAGGTTGATGGAGTCGGAGGATCCGTGCGCGCTCATTTGTAGCTCCTCGTGGCCAGCTTGACGTACTCGAAGGAGAGGTCCTCCTTGTGGAGCGTGGCGGGCTTGCCGACGCCCTGGAACTCCCAGGCCGCGACGTAGGCGAACTCGTCGTCGCGGCGCAGCGCCTCGCCCTCGGGAGTCTGGTACTCCTCGCGGAAGTGGCCGCCGCACGATTCCTCGCGGTGCAACGCGTCCATCGCGAAGAACTCGGCGAGCTCGAGGAAGTCCGCCAGGCGGGCGGCGTGCTCGAGGCCCGGGTTCATGTGGTCGGCCGTGCCGGGCACGCGCACGTCGCTCCAGAACTCCTCGCGCAGCGCGGAGATCTCCTTCTGCGCCTCGGCCAGGCCTTGGGCGTTGCGGCCCATGCCGACCTTGTCCCACATGATCTTGCCGAGCTCGCGGTGGATGTGCTCGCTGCTCTTCGAGCCGCGCACGTCGAGGATCTTCTGGTTGCGCGCGCGCGCGGCCGCCTCGGCCTCGGCGAACGCCGCGTGCTCGGTCGTGATCGGCTCGCGCTTGCGGCCGGCGATCTGCGCCGTGATGGTGGCCGGGATGACGAAGTAGCCGTCGGCCAGGCCCTGCATGAGCGCGGAGGCGCCCAGGCGGTTCGCGCCGTGGTCGGAGAAGTTGGCCTCGCCGAGCACGAACAGGCCCGGGACGGTCGACTCCAGGTTGTAGTCCACCCAGAGGCCGCCCATGGTGTAGTGCACCGCCGGGTAGATGCGCATCGGCACCTGGTACGGGTCCTCTCCGGTGATCATCTCGTACATCTGGAAGAGGTTGCCGTACTTGGCCTCGATCACGTTGCGGCCGTCGCGCGCGATCGCGTCGCGGAAGTCGAGGCAGACGGCTTGGCCCGTGGCGCCGACGCCGTGGCCGCCGTCGCACTCGATCTTCGCGGCGCGCGAGGCGACGTCGCGCGGCACGAGGTTGCCGAAGCCGGGGTAGCGGCGCTCGAGGTAGTAGTCGCGCTCCGCCTCGGGGATGTCCGAGGGCCGGCGCGTGTCGCCGACCTTCTTGGTCACCCACACACGGCCGTCGTTGCGCAACGACTCGCTCATCAGCGTCAGCTTCGACTGGTAGTCGCCGCTGACGGGGATGCACGTCGGGTGGATCTGCGTGAAGCAGGGGTTGGCGAAGTACGCGCCCTTCTTGTGGCAGCGCCACGCGGCCGAGGCGTTCGACGCCTTGGCGTTCGTCGACAGGTAGAACACGTTGCCGTAGCCGCCGGTGCAGAGCAGCACCGCGTCACCCGCGTAGCGCTCGTACTCGCCGGTCACGACGTCGCGCACGACGATGCCGCGCGCCTGGCCCTCGACGATCACGAGCTCGACCATCTCGCGGCGCGAGAACATCTGCACGCGACCGGTGCTGACCTGGCGCATCAGCGAGCCGTACGCGCCGAGCAAGAGCTGCTGGCCCGTCTGGCCGCGCGCGTAGAACGTGCGCTCCACCTGGGCGCCGCCGAAGGAGCGGTTGTCGAGCAGACCGCCGTACTCGCGCGCGAAGGGCACGCCTTGCGCGACGCACTGGTCGATGATGTTGTTCGAGACCTCGGCGAGGCGGTAGACGTTGGACTCCCGCGCGCGGAAGTCGCCGCCCTTCACCGTGTCGTAGAACAGGCGGTAGACGCTGTCGCCGTCGTTCGGGTAGTTCTTGGCGGCGTTGATGCCGCCTTGTGCGGCGATCGAGTGCGCGCGGCGCGGGCTGTCTTGGATGCAGAAGCACTGCACGTTGTAGCCCATCTCGCCGAGCGAGGCCGCCGCGGACGCGCCGGCGAGGCCGCTGCCTACGACGATCACGTTGTACTTGCGCCGGTTCGCCGGGTTCACCAGCGGGAGCGCGAACTTGTGCTTCCTCCAGCGGTCCTCGATGGGGCCGCTCGGGCACTTGGAGTCGAGCTGGGGGACCATCAGGCGTTCCCTCCGAGGAAGAAGACGTAGAGCGGGAAGGTCGCGAAGCCGAGCCCCAGCACGACGCCCAGCACGAGGCTGAACTTGCGCGCGAGCGGCGTGTACTTCGGGTGGTTGATGCCGAGCGTCTGCAGCGCGCTCTGGAAGGCGTGGCTCACGTGCATCGCGAGCGCGATCATGCCCACCACGTACACGCCGGCGCCGAGCGGCTTGCCGAGCTCGTGACGCACGAGGCCCGCCATGCTGACGCCCTCGGCCTTCTGCAGCCGGAAGTGCGCCAGGTGCACGACGAGGAAGACCAGGATCACGAGCCCGGTCAGCATCATCGTCGCGGAGCCGGGCGTGCGCGCGCCGTGGTCGGTGCGCACCGCGTAGCCCTTCTTGCGCGCGTCGCGGTTCTGCGCGGTGACGCGCAGCGCGAGCGCGATGTGGGCCACGAAGAGCACCAGGAGACCGATCTCGGCGATCGGCAGCAGCGGATTCGAGTCGAGCGTCTCCGCGTAGTGGTCGAAGGCCGCGCCGTCGGCGTCGGCGTAGAAGGACAGGTTGCCCAGCAGGTGGACCACCAGGAAGCCGATCAGGCACAACCCGGTGAGCGCCATGAGCACCTTCTTGCCGATGGACGAGCTGGCCGTCCGCGAGAGCCAGGAGAGCATGCGGTTCGCCTTGGAGAGGTGGTGAGCGTTGGGGGGACCCGAGCCGGCGGTCCGGGAGGCGCGCTCCGGGGGGCCGCGGGGCTCGACGAGGGGCCCGCCGCGCGGGCGGGAGGGCTCACGGGGGCCGCGCGGGCGCGAGCGAGCCACGGCGGGAAGCTACTTCGTAGCGAGGGCGAGTCCAACGGCGCGGAGGGCCTTTTTGGCGCCTGCCGCCAATCTCCGCCGGACCTACGGACGAGGGCGAGGTCGGGCGCCTCGAGGCGGCGGCCGCGCGCCGCCGCGACCGCCGCTCAGTTGTTCGGGAAGCCCTTGGGCTTCTTGGGGCCGCCGCCGCCCGGGCCGGGCGCGGGTCCGGGGCCGCCGAGCGGTCCGAAGCCGTCCGTGTCGATCCCGCCGGCGCCCTCGAGCGAGCGCTTGATCTCGTAGAAGCCCTCGCCGAAGTGATAGGCCAACCAGATGAAGTAGCAGTCGACGTTCTCGATCGGGTCGTCGACCTCGAAGGCCGCCTTGCAGGTCAGGTCGCAGACCCGCTCGCGGTTCATGAAGCAGTACTTGTCGGCCATGCGCGGATCCTAGCGAGCGCGCACGCGCCAGGCACGCGCCTCGGGCCGGACCCGCGCGGGTCGCGCGGAGGTGCCCGGTGGTGAGGACGCCGCGTCCGGTCGGCGCCGGCGCGTGCGGCGCGTGAGACGCGGGGCGCACGCCGCGCGGTCGCGCGGCGCCGCGACGCCTGCCGCGCGCGAAGCGCCCGGGGCAGGTCGGGGTCGGCCGAGGGTGGCCTGGGGGCCCAGCCGCTCCGGTACGGCCCCTTGGCGATGCAACATAACGTACATTATCGGAAGCGCTAGACGGGGGAGCTGTGCCCCAGCTCGCGGCTGGCCTCGGGCCGGCGCGCGCCGCGCTCCGCGCCTCGAACGGCCCGCCGGGACGGCCGATTCGTCCCAGGACCCGGCCAGAGGTTCGACTCGGCGGCCTCGACGTCGCAAGCTCCGCACCGCCCGGACCGATGATCCCACGGTCCCCAGTCCCGAGCCCTCCACGAAGCGCTCCCATGCGAAGCCGCCCGTTCCTCCTCGTGCCCGTCCTCGTCCTCGGCGCCTGCATCGTCCCGCCGAGCGCCGCGCGCCGCGACGCCTCCCAGGCCGACGCGTCCCCCGACACCGCCGCGGTGCTGCAGACCTGGACCACGGTCACGCCCGACCTGCCGGTCAGCCAGCCGCCGTTCCGCCAGGTCCACGCCAACTGGAAGCAGCGCCTCGATCAGCCCTACGTGTACGTCCCGTACACGGGCTCGTACGTGCAGACCGGGCGGCTGCTGCCGATGGTCCAGCAGGCCATGCTCGAGCAAGGTCTGCAGCCGTCCGGGCCGCCGTTCGCGCTGTACTACGACGACCCCGGCCGCGTCCCGGCCGACCAGCTGCGCTCGCGCGCCTGTGTGCCGATCGATGCGCCCACGACGCCGGGCGCCGGCCTGTCCTACGACGTGCTGCCCAGCACGACGGTCGTGTACGCCTTCGTCGGCGGCGCCTACCCCGAGGTCGGTCGCGCCTACCCGGGCCTCTACGGCTACATGCGCTCCATGGGCTGGAGCGAGGCCGGACCGGTGCGCGAGGCGTACCTCGTGGCGCCCGACACCGTGCAGAGCTTCGACGAGCTGGTGACCGAGGTGCAGATCCCGGTGACCTTCGCGCCGTAGGCTCTAGGAACGCCCATTTAGGCGTCCGGCGCTCCGGGCGCCCTCCGCGCGGCGCGCCCCCCCGGTGGCGCGCCGCCTGCGTTCGCGCGCCGCCTGCGTTCGCGCGCGGGTCGGCGGACCCGTGCAGGAGTCGAGCGGGCGAGCCGCCCGTTGCCGGCGTGCTTCGGCGGCCCGGACGACGGCATCCGCTCGGGCGTGGCGTCCAGAGACGCAGGCCAGGCGCTGGACTCGGCGAGCCTTTCAGGCGAAGCACGGAGGCCGAGGGCGTCGTCCTGGCGCCGGAGGCCCGGTGCAGCGGGCTAGACGCGTCCGCGGCGCAGCGCCTCGGCCTGCGGCGGGTAGCAACACGCGACGACGAAGGCGCCGTCGACGCGCGTGTAGCCGCGGAAGGGATCGCCCGGGCGCAGCAGCGCGGCGAGGCGCGGGTCGAGCTCGACCTCGCGCGGCTCGCCTTCGACGCCCGCCACGCGCGCGCGGCCGCGCGCGTCGCACGCGAGCAGGTGGAAGAGCTCGCCCTCCTCGTCGCCGGCGCGCGGCAGCAGCGCGTTCGCGTCGATCGCGCGCGGCAGGCTCTCGCGCAGCGCCGCGAGCTGCGCGTCGAGCTCGGCGTCGAGCGCGTCGACGCCCTGCGCTTCGCGCGCCCACGCGGCGAAGCCCTGCAAGGCCCCCACCAAGGGCTCGGCCTGCGCGCCGCTCGCGAGCCGGCGGCTCTCGGGCAACCAGAACGTGACGAAGGTCAGGACGTCGCGCGCCGAGAGGTTCTCGAACACGCCCAGGCCGCGCGCGAACTCGCCGAAGAGCCGCAGCGACGCCTGGCGCTGTACGGCCTCGGCGCCCTCGGTCGCGCCGAGCTCCCACAGGTACTCCTCGACCATCGCGCCGACGACGCCGGGGAAGTCGGGCGCGGGGCCGTCGCCCTCGTCCTCGTCGTCCTCGAGGCCGAGCTTGCGCTCGAGCTCGCGCAGCGACGCCTCGAGATCGAGGCCCAACGCACGGTCGCGCGCGAAGTCCGCCACCGCCTCGGCGACCGGCGTCGTGCCGGCGGCGCGCTCCGCGGGCACGCGCTCGGGCGCGGGTGCGGGCACCGCGGCGCCGGCGCGCCACGCGGCCAGCACGAGCGAGCGCGCGCGCTCGAGGTCGAGCTCGGTCTCGAAGGCCAGCACCTCGAGGATGCGGCCGCACAGGTCCTCGGACCCCGGCGCGAGGCTCTCGCTGGGGAACGGTTGACGGCGCAACGCGTCCAGCCACGTCGCGATCTGCGCCGGCGCGACGCCGCCGGCGGCCAGGAACTCCGCGAGGCGCGTCGGCGCCTGGTCGTCGTCGTCGCGCGGCACCGCGGCGACCGCGCGCTCCCAGAACATCGCCTCGAGCTCGGTCTGGCTGAGGCGCAGCACGCCGTGGCCGCGCTCCTCGCGCAGGCGCGCGAGGTCGTGCTCGAGCGCGCGTACGAGGCGCGGGTCGCGGAACACGCCCGCGCCGGGCGAGACGTGGTGGCTGCCGTCGCCGAGCGGGTACAGGCGCCCCACCACCAAGTCCCCCGCCGCGAACACGGCCCCGAGCTCGGCCTCGCCGAGGTCGTAGTCCGCCAGGCCGGCGAGCTCGCGCAGCCGCGGCGCGGCGCCCGCCGCGCTGGCGACGACCTCGAAGATGCCCGGCACCGACTGCAGGTAGGCCGCGTGCTCGTCGCGCAGGTCGCGCGGCGCGCGCGCAGCCCAGGCCTCGAGCAGCTCGTCGACGGCGAGCCCGCCGCCGGTGCCGGCGCTCTCCTCGAACAGGAAACGCTCGAGGTGGCGGCGCTCGGTCGCGCGGCCGGCCTCGTCCTGCACGGCGGGGCCGGCCGCGCCGAAGAAGCGCGCGCGGCTCGCGGCCAGGCGCGCGGCCAGCGCGGGCACGCCGCGCTCGGCGAGCTCGCGGAAGAGCTCGAAGCCGGCCTCGAAGCGTTCGGGAGTCAGGGGCATGGCGAGGGTCGTGGCGGTCTCCGGTGACCGCGCAGTGTACTCCATGCAGCCCGCACGAGGAGCCCGGTGCGCGGCGCGGCCGGTCCGTGTGGCGCGGCCTGGGTCGCGCTCGCGCGTAGACCCCGGGCGCCATCGATTCGTGCCCGGACGCGTGCGTCGAGCGCAACGACGCGGTGCCTTTCGATGCCTCGCGGATCCCGCCACGCGGGGCGTTTGCGGAGCCCGGCGTGCGCGTTCGGGAAGGGATCGAGCTAGCATGGTCGGGCCCGCTCCAACGCGCGCCCTCGCCATGCTCGACCTCGCCCTCTTCCAAGACGCCGCCGCGCCCGGCGGCTTCCACCTCGCCTGGATCGACTGGGTCGCCCTCGGCCTGGCCGGCCTGTTCCTGCTGCTCGGGCTCCTGCGCGGCCTCTGGTGGCAGGTGGTGCGCCTGGTCGGCCTGGTGGCCTCGGCCGCGCTCGCGCGCACCTTCGCCGACTCGTGGGGGGCGCACGTGCAGGGCTGGCTCGACGTCTCCAACGAGGTCGCGGTCGGCATCGTCTGGGTCGGCCTGTTCGTGCTGGGCATCGTCGTCACGGCGCTGATCGGGACGCTCGGCAAGAAGAGCCTGGAGGCCATCCAGCTCGGCCTGGTGGACCGCGCCGGCGGCGCCGTCGCGGGCGCGGCGACCGGGCTCCTCCTGCACGTGGCCTTCCTGCTGGCGCTGGCCTACCTGGCGCCGCAAGCCTGGGTCGACCAGACGCTCGAGGGCACGCACAGCCGCGCGCTGCTGCAGTTCGTGACGACGCGTCACAACGTGCTGGCCAAAGGGCAGACCGAGTCCACCGAGCTCCTGCACCAGTGGCTCGGCGCCGGCGCGACGGGCGGCGGCTCGAGCCTCGGTTCGGGCGCCGCCGGGTCGAAGGTCAAGTAGGCGCCGGCGCTTGACAGCGCGCGCGGGGTGCGCGTAGCCTCGGCGGCTCACAACTGGACGCGAGCGCCGACGGGGAAGCAGGTGAGAGTCCTGCACGGTCCCGCCACTGTGTGTCGTGCGCCGCGACGCCGTGACCTCCGACGCGGAGGTCGGTCACTGAGGACGTTCGAAGCGCCTCGGGAAGGCCTGGCGCCGCGGAGAGAGCGACGAGTCAGGAGACCTCCGGTGCTCGCTGGACGACCGACCTCGTGGACTGGGTCCGGATCCTTGTTCTGCGCGCGCAGCCTGCGCCCGCGTTCGGCTCCGTCCCGATCGGTCTCGACTCGAGAATCGAACGGATGATCCGACCCTCCGAGCTCCGCGGCGCCCTGGCGCCGCTCGCCTGCGCCCTGCTCCTCCTGACGCCTGCCGCCGCGCAGGACGTGATCGGCGACGGCTTCGCCGCGACCTCCACCCAGGTCGTGCCGGCGGCCTTCTCGTCGCACGCCACGCTGTCGACGGGCGACCTCGTCGTCTTCGACGGCTTCACGGTCGACCTCTACGACGCGAACGGCGTCTTCGCGGTCAACCTGGCCACGCTGCCGGGCTTCGTCTTCAACTCGTTCGTGTGCGTCGACCCCGGCGAGACGTACGCGATCTGCGGCGAGAGTCTCAACGGCGACCTGTTCCGCGTCGCGCTCGACGGTACGGGCTACACGACGCTGTGCACCTTGCCGCTGAACTACGACGCGGCCTTCGAGGACGCCGGCCACCTGCTGGTGAGCGCGGTGACCTGCACCGGCAACTGCGGCAACGACGTCGTGCGGGTCGACGTGGGGACCGGCGCGTGGAGCGTCGTCGCCAACGTGCCCGGGGCCTCGGGCCCGCTCGACGTCGCGCCGAACGGCGACGTCTACTACGCGACGATCGACAACGCCTTCCCGGCGACGCCCGGCTACACGAGCGTGTTGCGCTGGAGCGCGGCGCAGGTCTCCGGCGGCGCGCAGCTCTCCGAGCTCGACGCGTCCGTCGTCGCCGCGGGCTTCGACGGCGCCGCGTCGCTGTGCGTCGAGCCGAAGTTCGGCTACGTCTTCCTGGCCGAGTCGATCTTCGGCGGCACGAGCCGCGTGCTCGAGCTCGACCCGCAGGGTGGCGGCGTGATCGACGTCGTCGTGGAGAGCTCCAACTGGCTCAACCAGCTCGAGATCGGCGACCGTGGCGGCAACGGGCACTTCCACGCCTACCAGCCCGACACCGGCACCTACCTGCGCTACGACAACGGCAACCTCGCCGTGGTCGACGCCGCGCGCCCGACGGGCAGCGTGGTCTACAACGGCAACGCGGTGAGCTTCCACGTCAGCGGCGCGAAGCCCAACGGCGCCGTGCTCGTCACGTGGGGCTCGAGCGGCACCTGGAACCCGAACGAGACGAGCTACACGCTCGGTTTCGACTTCCAGTACCACACCGGCATCCCGCTCGGTCAGGTGCGCCGTCTGAACTGGTACCTGCCGGTCGACGCGAACGGCGACGCGACGTTCTCGTACTTCGACCTGCAGCACCTCGCCGGCACGCTCGTCTTCCAGGCGCTCGTGACCGACGAGCAGGGCGGCTTCATCGGCAGCAGCTCGGCCGCACTCAACTGAGCCGACGCGGGACGGCGCCGCTCGCGCACGACGCGGGCGGCGCGCGTCTCAGGCGCGCGCGCGCAACCACGCCGCGGGCACGCGCCAACTCCAACCGCCGCCGCGCACGTCGAGCACGCTCTCGGGGCAACGTTCGGCGAGCGCGGCGCGCAGCGGCTCGACCGCCTGCGGCGCGGCGCACGCGCCGACGAGCACCCAGCTCGTCCCTTCGTCGAGCCACTGCCACTCGAGCACGTCGCCCGGCGCCCCAGCCCTCCCGGCCACGAGCAGCAGCGAGCCCGCCGCCCAGCACAGCTCCCAGCCGCCGTGCACCGGGAGCTGGTCGGGAACGGGGTGCGAGGCCGGCGCCAGCACGCGCTCGTCGCGCCGCAACGCCTCCCCCACCGCGTGCGTCGTCCACGCGAGGCCGCGCGGCTCGCGCCGCTCGAGCATGAGGTCCGCGCCCGAGGCCGAGGCCAGCACCGCGAGCAGGTAGCCCAGCTCGTCCACGTCGTGCGACGCCTGCGCGAGGTCGTTCGCGCGCTCCTCGAGCCAGGAGAGGCCGCTCGGCGCCGGGCCGCAACGCGCCAAGCTCGAGAGCGCCGTCATGAGCTGCGCGGCGTTGTTCGCGCGGTGCAGGAGCACCGGCAGCAGGTGTCGCGCGAGCGCGCCGTTCACCTCGCGTGCCGCGGACGTCGCGGAGCCTGGCGCGAGGCCCGGAGCTGGAGTGCGTTGCTGGACCAAGGCGTTCGCCGATGCGCTTCTGAGGTCGTTGCGAGTCGAGGCCCGCGGGCCGCTGAGGCTGGTACCAAGGAGGGGACTCGAACCCCTACTCCCGTGAGGGAAGTGGATTTTGAATCCACCGCGTCTACCAATTCCGCCACCCTGGCAAGCACGCCCAGCGTAGGTCGCGCGCGCCCGAGTTCAAGGCTCTGCGCGCGTCAGCGCACGCCCAGATCCTCGAAGGCCGCGCCGATGCCGCGGCCGACGCCCAGCGCGCGCGAGGCGTAGCGCAGCGCGGCCAGGATGCCGGCCTCGAAGCACTGCATCGAGTAGGTCTCGTGCCGCAGGCGCAGCACCTCGCCCAGGCCGCCGAACATGACCTCCTGGTTCGAGTAGAGCCCGGGCAAGCGCACCGAGTGGATCGGCACGCTGCCCTCGACCTCGGCGTCGCGCGCCGCGGCCATGCGCTCGGCGGTGTCGAGCGCCGTGCCCGAGGGCTTGTCCTTCTTGTGCTTGCCGTGCATCTCGACGATCTCGGCGTCGGGGAAGAAGCGCGCGGCCTCCTCGCAGGCGCGCTGCAGCAGCCACACGCCGAGGCTGAAGTTGGGCACGACGAGGCCGCCCAGCCCGCGCTCGCGGGCGAGCTCGTCGAGCGCGCGGTTCTCGTCGAGGCTGACGCCGCTCGTGCCGATCACCGGCCGCACGCCGAGCTCGAGCATGCGCTCTCCGTGCGCCGCGCCCGCCCCGGCCACCGTGAGGTCGAGCCCGAGCTCGGCCTCGCTGCGCACCAGCGCGTCGCCCAGGTCCTCGCCGCGCCCGACGCGCGCGACCACGGCGAGGTCCGTCTGGGCCTCGAGCAGCGCGCAAGCCATGCGGCCCATGCGGCCCGGCGCGCCGATCACGGCCACGCGACGAAGTGCGCTCGAATTCATGCAGGCGGCTCCTCGCCCGGCGCGCCGGTGGGCACGCGTCGCCGCGTGCGCGCGTCGGGCTCAGGCATCGTACAGGTGTCCGCCCTCGAAAGCCCGCGGCGCCCGCGGCGCCGCGGCGGCGAACGCCTCCTGGCTCTCGGCCAGCAGCGGATCGACCTCCACGCGCACCAGGCCGCTCGCGTCGGGCGCCGGCAGGTCCAGCCCGGCGGCCGCGACCCACGCGCCGTGCAGCGCGCACAGGTGCCGCGTCGCGGTGGCCGGCGAGTCCTCGCCCTCGGCGTTCTTGACCGGGCTGAACTCCTCGTGGCGCGCGACCTCGAGCGTCACGCTGCGCGGGCTCTTCGCCAGCGCGTCGAACACGAAGGTCTCGAACTTGGCGCCCTCGACCTCGGCCGGCGCGCCGCTCGCGCCGACGACGCTCATGCGCTTGCGCGCCACGTGCCACGGCAGCTCGAGCCCGCCGCCCGCGGTGAGCTCGGCCAGGAAGTCGAGCTCGAGCGCGTGCGCCGCGATGTTGCCCGCGCCGAACAGCAGCCCGCCCGCGGCGTCGCGCGCCTCGCGCAGCTCGGCCGGCAGGTCGGAGTACTCGATGCACCCGAGCGCGCCGTCGACGCGCCCGATGACGCCGACCTTCTCGGCGGCGTCGCGCTTCCGCACGACCTTGCTCGACATGCGCGCCCCGGCGCGCGCGTGCAGGCCGAGGAAGAGCGGGTCGGCCGGCCGCACCAGCGGGTTGTCGACCTGGAAGTACGACAGCTGCTCGACGCCGCGCGCGCGCGCGTCGGCCAACGCGCCCGACGACGCGAACGCGGCCAGCACGCCGCCGTGGCCGTTGGGCGCGAGGAACAGCGAGCTGCGCGAGCTCATCAGGATGCGCCCCTCGAGGTCGAGCGCCGGCAGCATGTCCTGCGCGAAGAAGCGCACGTCGGCGGGGTCCAGCCCGAAGTGCGCGTGCTCGGCGAAGAAGGCGCGCGTCGCGGCGTCGTTCGCGGGCGACGTCATCACGTACCAGGGCACGCGCACGCCGTAGCGCGCCGCGGCCGCGCGCAGGCGCCGCGCGTGCAGCTCGAACAGCGTCCGGCCGGAGACGGGGCCGACGGGGAACGCGCCCTTGGGCCCCTCGTACCCCAGGCGCGAGGCCTGACCGCCCGCGACGAGCAGGAAGCCCACGCGGCCCTCCGCGAGCAGCG